>JAHBYA010000001.1 GCA_019636195.1 Planctomycetota bacterium
AGACGCCTTGTCGACTTTCGTGCCATGAGGGCGCTGCTGAACTGCGGCCCGGTTGAATGTATGTTGCGCGAGTGACCACGCTTGACGACATTCGTGCAGCCGCGCAGCGCATCAAGGGCGTGGCCCACGTGACCCCGGTGCACACTTCGCGCAGCGTGAACGAGCACGTCGGCGCGGAAGTCTTTTTCAAGTGCGAGAACTTTCAGCGTGTCGGCGCGTTCAAGTTTCGCGGCGCGTACAACGCGCTTTCGCAGTTGTCGCCGGAGCAGCGCAAAGGCGGCGTGCTGACGTACAGCTCGGGCAATCATGCGCAGGCGATTGCGCTGGCGGGCAAGCTGCTGGGCATCCGCACGCTGATCGTGATGCCGGACGACTCGCCGGAGGTCAAGCAGCGGGCCACGCGCGGCTACGGCGCCGAGATTGTGCTGTACGACAAGCGCAAGGCCGCACGTGAAGAGCTGGGCCGCAAGCTTGCGACAGAGCGCGGCATGACCGTCATCCCGCCCTACGACCACGCCGACATCATCGCCGGCCAGGGCACCACGGCGCTGGAGTTGCATGAGCAGGTACCCGCGCTGGACGTGCTGCTGGCGCCCTGCGGCGGCGGCGGATTGCTGAGCGGCTGTGCGGTCGCGACCAAGGCCTTGAACCCGTCGTGCGAGGTGATCGGCGTTGAGCCGCTGACCGCCGACGACGCCACGCGCAGTTTTCGCAAGGGCGAATTGCAGACCGTGCTGAACCCGCCCACCATCGCTGACGGCGCGCGCACGCCCAGCCTGGGCGAGCTGACGTTTCCGCTGTTGCTTGAGTATGTCGATGAAATGGTCACGGTGCCGGACACCAGCATCGTGGCCGCCATGCGATTCATCTGGGAGCGCATGAAGCTGGTGGTTGAGCCCACGGGCGCGCTGGCGTATGCGGCAATCCACAGCAGCAAACTGAAACGCCGCGGCAAGCGCATCGGCGTGATACTCAGCGGCGGCAATGTTGACCTGTCAAGTGTGGGCGCGCTGTTTGCCTAGCCGCCGCGGCGCTGGACTTCGAATTCCATTGCCTTGCGTTCGCGTTCGTACAAACCGGTCTGGGCCCACTGCCCCAGCCAGTAGCTGCACAGACCGAGGCGGCTGCGGTCCAGCGCGTATTGCGCGAGCTCGCGGCAGGCGTCGGCTTTCAGGCGACGGGCGCGGACGTTGTCCTTTTCTACGGCCAGAACAGCCTGGGCGCGCGAGGCTGCTTCGCCCATCAACCGCTCGGCATAGAGCGGCGTGGCCTTGGCCTCAGCCGCCAGATCCTCGCCCTCTTTCAGCAACATGGCGATCAGTTCAGCACGGGATTCTTCCGCCAGCGCGGCAATACGCATACGGCGGACGTCCTCGTGTGCAGCGGATACTGCCTCAAGGCCGGCCGTGGCGCGTTCATCGCCGTCGATCACGGCCAGCACGCGCTGGAAGAGCTGCTTGGCTTCGTCGAGTTTTTCGTCGGCCTCGTTGAACTTGCGGTCGTTCGCCAGCGGCCGCCACTCTTCAAGAATCACCTCGGCGTCGTCGTTCAGGCCCAGCACGCGCTGCTCATCGACTTTGCGGATATACCACAGTGTGCCGACAATGCCGCCGATCACCAGCACGATCGTCAGCATTACGCCCGCAACTTCCTTCTTGTTGCGGCCGACCCACTTCATGAACAGGCGGATTGGCGAGTAATCGACCGAGCCCATCGCCCGGCCTTCGGTAAAGTTGCGGATGTTCTCGGCCAGTTCCTTGACTGACTTGGGGCGCGCTTCCAGGTCTTTTTCAAGGCACAGCAGCGCCAGGCGCTCAAGCTCGGCGGGGACTTCGACTTCAGGGTTGCGCTGGCTGGGCTTGATCGGCGTAAGCTCGCGCACCTGCTCGAGGACTTCATCGCTGGTCTTGCCGGTCCACGGCGAGCGCAGGGCGAGCATTTCGTACAGGATCACGCCCATGCTGAAGATGTCGGTCTTGGGGCCGATCGCATCCAGGTCGCCGCGGGCCTGCTCAGGCGACATGTAGCTGGGCGTGCCGATGACGCTGCCCATCATGGTGTGCACCGAGCCGCTGTCGAGGCGGTCGGTCATCACGATGCCGCTGTCGTTGTCGCTGACAAACTCGCGGCCGACGACCTTGGCCACGCCCCAGTCCATGACCTGCACTTCGCCGAACTTGCCGACCATGATGTTGGCGGGCTTGAGGTCGCGGTGGATAACGCCGCGGTTGTGGGCGAAGCTCATGCCTTCGCAGATCTTGATAAAGATGTCCAGCAGCTTCAGCAGCGGGTACTCGCGGCGCAGGTCGCGGTTGCCTTCGCGCAGCTTGAGCAGGATTTCGGCAAGGCTCAACCCCTCAACGAACTTCATGGTGAAGTACAGGTTGCCCGCGCCGTCCACGCCCATTTCGTGCACCGGCACAATGTTCGGGTGTTCCAGCTGGCCGGTGATCTGGGCTTCTTCAAGGAAGCGTTCGACAATGTCGCGGCGGCCCAGCAACTCTTTGCGCAACACCTTCAGCGCCACGCTGCGGCGCAGTTCGGTGTCTTCAACTTCCAGTACCTTGCCCATGCCGCCGCGCGCAATCTCGCGGATCACGACGTAGCGCTTCTTGTCGCTGGTAGCGTCGGGCTGAAACTGTGCCAGCGACGACTGCATTTTGTCGCTGATCAGCTTCACGCCTTCGCCAAGTTCCATCTGCTCGCGCACCTGCGCAATCGTCATCGCGCTGCCCGCGATGATTGTGCCTGCCGGGACCTCCTTGCCCACGTCGCCGACCGCGTCGCTGTCGTCGTGCAACGACCAGCCCGCGCCCTTGCTGCCGGTGCCGCTGCGGCTGGTGTTGCCGGTGGCCTTGCGGTCGGTAGTCTTGCGCCCTGTGTTTGAGCGGCTGTCCTCGACATTACTGGTGTGCTTGTCGGTGTGGCGCTTGGTGCCCGAGTCATTCAGCGGCCGGTGCGTGGGACGCTCCTGCTTCGGCGGTTCCTGCACCTGGCGCGTGGGTTTTTGCTCCGGGCGCGGCGGGGCCTTGGCAGTAGGTTCATCGGTCCAGTCGGCTTCGGCGTCGATCGCCTCAAGGGCAATGTCATCGCTCTCGTCATCAACCTGCCGGGCCATCGGGTTGGTGCGCCAGTGGGGGTTTTCCACAAGCGTCATGCCCGCGTCAGGCGGCTGTGCGGACTTGCTGCCCTCAGTGCTGCTGCCGTTCTTGCTGAAGATGTCAAAGAGCTGCTGGCCCTGCTCACGGGTGAAGTGGCCCTTGCGAATGACGAAGGCCAGCATCGTCAACTGTTTCTCGAGGGACTTCTTGCGCCGGAACTCTGTGCGCAATGTTTCAGCCTCAAGGGCAGAGACGTAGCTGCCGTTCTCGAGGTATGTCAGAAATGCTTCATCAACGTTGGCGTTGCCAGCCGACATTGCCGTTCGTCCGTTTACCACCCGAGGTCGGAATCATACCCGCCCCGACATTGCACAGAATAGACAAAAGTTCCAAATCTACCGAGGCGCATTAACGCGCCTTCAGCAGCTCGGCAATAATAGCGGCAACCCTTGCTGTGGACAGCGCAAAAGTCCGGGTACGGTCTGAACGCGCGATGTTCAAGCCCACCACGCGGCCCGAGTGGTCGAACACCGGGCTGCCCTGCTGGTTCGGCAGCACCACACCGTCGTGCTGGATCACCGGGCCCATGTGCGTGCAGCGGTCGTTGATCGGGCCCTTCACGTTCGGCCTGCCTCCGCCGGGCGGCGGCGGCGGGGCGTCTTCTTCAGCCAGTTCAATATCGATGCTGACTTCCTTGCCGTCGCGTTGCAGCACGACCGCAATGCTGTCGCCGATCTTGCGGGCGCTGACGGCGGCATCCACGTCGCGCTGTTGGCGCACTTCTTTGCCGTCCACCTTCAGCAGCATTTCACCGCTGGTAATGCCCGCCAGCTCCGCCGGCGAGCCCGCCTTGACCGCGCCAATCTCAACGCCCTTGTCCTTGGGGCGGCAACCCTGAATGCCGAGTTCCGGTTTGCCGGTGCCCTTGGCGGGCGGGGCCTGCCCGGTGCCCGCACCGCGCGGCACCAGCGTTACGCTGAGCTTGAGCGTCTGTTCGCCGCGCCTCACGTCCAGTGTGATAGTCTCATCGCTCTTGCGCCCGCGAATCATGGCGATCAGGCTGTTCCAGTCAGGCACAGCCTGGCCGCTCATGGCCGTAATCACGTCGCCAACCTTTACGCCGCCCTTTTCGGCGGGGCCGCCTGCCGTCACTTGCGTGACTTCTGCGCCGCCGCCGGCGGCGTCGCGGGCGTTGATGCCGAGAAACGGGCTGTTGGGGTCGGGCGCGCCGCCTATCTTGTCGGTGTCGTAGGGCGGCAGCGCGACAAAGCCGTGCGCCAGCGCCTTGCCGCGCGCATCCAGCGTTGCCAGCAGCGTGCCGATGGCGGGGAACTCATCGGCGGTTTTGCTTTCCTTGAACTCGATGAACTTGCTGAACGTGCGGCCGGCCTTGAGCAGCGCGACGTCGTAGCGGTCGTTGCGGCCCACCAGCTTGGCTTCAAAGGGCGTGGTGCCGTCCAGCAGTTCAAACTTGCTGTCCCAGTCGATCTGGCTGGCCTTGGTTACAAGGTGCCCGTCGGCGCTGACTGCGGTAGCAAACGCCACCTGCTTGCCGGATTGCCGGATCGGGAACACGGCGCCGGCCATGGGCGCCAGTTTGGCGTCCCACAGCTTCAGCAGGTTGTCGCCCTGCTTCCAGTCCGGCCGTGACAGCAGGCCGCTCTTGCCGCCGCCGCCGCCCAAATCTCCGGTGCCGTAGCTGAACTTGATCTTTTCCTTGCCGTAGCCGCGCCGCACCAGCAGTTCAGTCTCGGCGCCGGCCGGCGTGTTCAGCATTTCGTTGGCGAACTCGAGCGTGGTGCTGATCTTGACCTCCCCCACCTGCTCAATGATGTCGCCCATCTTCAAGCCGGCGTTGAACGCAAGCCCGCCTTCGGTCAGGTCAACGATTTTCGCGCCGCCCTGCCCGAACACGCGCGCCCCGAACGCGGGCACCGTCAGCTTGGCGGTCACGCGCTTGCCCTTGCGGCTGATGCGCAACTCTTCGTCGCCGGTCAGGCCCTTTTCGATCACCAGTGTTACCCAATCGTTGGCGCTTTCGATCTTCTGGTTGCCGAGGCGCTCAATGATGTCGTCGGGCAGAAAGCCCGCGCCCTCGGCGGGCGAATTGGGCGCCACGTCATCGACACGAATGCCGCCCCGTGAACGCACCCGCAGGCCGATCAAGGGCTTGGCGTTGGCGCGGCGCGCCCAGTTCAGCCATTCCTGGTAATCCTTGCGCTGGCGCAGCGGGTCAAGGTCCGGGTCTTTCTCGGCGTGGTCGATGTCGGCCCAGCCGGCTTCAACGCTGCGGCGCAGTGTGGCCACGGCCTTGGCGAACATCGCCTCGGCTTCGCCGCCCTTGAGTTCCGTGCCGTGCAGCGAATACGCGCACGCGGCGTTGTACAGCACTTCGGGCGGGCGTTTGGCGGGCTTGAGCAGTTCATCGAACAGTTCCGCGCTGCGTTTGTATTGCTTGCCTTGCAGCGCCTGCACAGCCTGCTGGTAGCGTTGCGGCTCGTTGCCGGTCAGGCCACCTTCCGGGGGCTCGGCCATGCCGCTGCCCCACTGCGGGCCGCGCGCGTTGCCGAAGCCCTCTTTGTTCTTGAACTTGGGCAGCAGTTCCTTGAACAGGTCAACGGGGGTGACGTTGTTGATACTGACGTTGTTGGTCTGAATGCTCTGGTTGATGGCGACAATCTTGCCGCCCAGGTCAAACACCGGGCCGCCGCTGTCGCCACTGATGACGGGCGCGTCAATCACGATCATGCTGCGGGCATTCACGGGCGCTAGGCAGCGGCCCGCGCGCACCACGCCGTCGCGGCCCGGCTCTGGCCCCAGCGGGTGGCCCATCGGGATCAGCCACTGGCCGGCCTTTACCTTGCCGCTTTCGCCCAGTTCACAGAACGGGACTTTGTCCGTCCCGACGTCGGCTTTCACCAGGCCGTAATCCATCTTTTCGTGCCATCCGAAGACTTCGGCGGGGTAGCTCTTGCCGCCGTACGCGATTACGGTGCACTTGCTGCCGACGTTGGTACCGCTTACGTGGCCCGCGGTGGCGACCCAGCCGTCTTCGCTGATGAAGCAGCCGCTGCCGCTGCTGCCGGACATGCGCAGCGCCACGACGGCAGGGCGCACTTTCTTGACGACGTCCTGAATGCGCTTTTGCAGCGCCGCAAGGTCGTCGAACTTCGCCACCGGCGCGTCAGGGGCGGATTGCGCCTGCGGGTTGATGGAAAGCAGCAGCGGCGCAAGCAACAATGCAATCAGTGGACGCAGGCGTGCCATCGTGTGCTCCGGTACTATCGGGGCGCGTAATCTAGCAGCAGGTGCGCCCCGGCCCAAAGGGGTCAGACCCTGTTTTCGCTTGGCTGTCAGGCCATACTGCGTCGCTGCCTATCGGCGAAAACAGGGTCTGACCCCCTCACAGGATATCGCAATGCCGACCCTGTACCTCATACGTCACGCCGAACCCCAATCTCCTTACATTTGGAATGGGGCCGACAGCACAAGGCCGCTGAGCGAGGCCGGCCGCAAACAGGCCCAGCGCATGGGCCAGTTGCTGGCCAAGTCTGGGGCCACCGAGCTGCGGTCAGCCCCCCACCGGCGGTGTGTGGAAACCGCCGAACTGATTGGCCAGTTACTGGGTCTGAAGCCCGTCATCGACGAAAGCCTTCACATCGCCCGGCGCTTTGACTTGCCACAGATGGAAGGCACAGCGATCTGGGTCGCCCACAGCAACAACATTCCCGGTGCTTTAGAGCGCGCAGGCATAGACTGCCACGCCTGCGACCACGCCGGTGCATGGCGGGTGGACTTCGATGACGAGGGCGGAATCAGCGGGGCGAGTTACCTGCAACCGTAGATTCCCGTCCCCGGTTGCGCATCGGACGGACGCCGATGCACGCGCCCTGCGCGGGACAAGCATGCCACGGGATCGTTGAAAGCGGCTTGAACGGGCACGGCGGACGGGTCAGGATGCCGCCATGACTGAGCACTTCCCCAACGCAGGCGGCTTTGAACTTGTCGTCAACAATCGCGTTGCGCTGGTTGTGCTGAACTCACCGCCGCGCAACATCCTTACGTCGCAACTGCAAGTCCGGCTTGCCGATGCGCTTGCAACCCTGCGCGCAGGCCGCGACCACAACGTGGTGTTCCTGATCAGTGCCCTGGCTGACTTCTCGGTCGGGGCCGACGTGGCTGAGCATGTCGGCCGCGAAAACGTGCAGCGCATGCTTAAGGCCGCGCACGGCCTGATTGCCGAAGTTCTGCGTCACCCGGTGCCCGTGGTGGCATGCCTGCGCGGTCACGCGCTTGGCGGCGCCTTTGAGCTTGCGCTGGCGTGTGACCACATCATCGCCGCCGCCGACACGAAGCTCGGCACGCCTGAGATCGTTCTGGGTTGCTACCCGCCGGCTGCGACGGTGCTGGCGCCGCAGAAGCTGCCGGCTGGACTGGCCAGCGAGATGGTCTTGAGCGGGCGCGTTTTCAGCGCGCCCGAAATGGCGCAGCGCGCGGGCATTGAAGTGGTGGCGGACCTTGAAGAAGCAGTCAAAGCCGCCGGCGCGCGCTACGCCGACTTGCCGCGCGGCCCGCTGGAGGAAGCAACGAGGCTGATGCGCTGCGGTGCCGCGGAACGGTTTGAGTCCGCCATCGGCGCCATTGAAGCCGCGTACATTGACAAGTTGTTGCAAATGCACGACGCAACCGAGGGGCCGCAGGCATTTCTGGCGAAACGAAAACCCGTTTGGGACCACACACTTTAGGGTGCCGGAGGGCTGGTTCTGCCCCTTTAAGGTGGGCTGAGGCCTTCGATTTTCGTTAGAATGTGGTGAGGAGGAGGACGATGCGCTACTTCATGCCGCTGCTGGCGCTGGCGTTGCTTGGCCTGGCTTTCACAGCCAACCACGCCCAGGACCGCGAAAAGATCGACCGCCAGGCGATCAAGGAAAATTATGGGCCCGTAAAGGCCGTGATCGCCGACAAGAAGCTGGTGGATGAAACGGTAGCGCAGATCAAGAAATGCGAAGGCATCCTCGACTACACGTCCGCCATTGAGTTGCTTGGCTGGTTCGACGAATGCGACAAGGCATGGGATTCGGTGGATGGCGACCGCAACGCCCCCAAAGAATCGCGCGGCCGCCCGACCCAGGCCTACAAGATTGCCAACGCCATCCTTGACGCTGTTCGCACCATGCCGTACGCGGGCGAAGTCATCAAGTTTACCGATGGCAAAGAGCCCGACATCGCCAACCCCAAGTACCCGCTGCGCGCGCGCATGGCCATGATTGACGCCATCGGCCGCAACTCGGCCAACGAAGCGTGTATGAAGTTCCTGCTTGAGTACGCCCGTGACGCCGAAAACAAGGCCGACACCGACATGCGCATCGTGGTGATGGGCGCGCTGGCTGCCAAGGGCGACAACCCCGAAATCGCGGGGGTATTGATGGCTGCGCTGAAAGACCGCAGCTGGCGCGTGCGCGACGCTGCGATTGAAGGGCTTACGCGCGTGGCAAGCTCGACCAACGAAGACCAGATTGTGCTGGCGCTGATCAACGCGCTGGCCGCCGAGAACGGCAAACTGCGCGAAAACCTGCGCAATGCCCTGCGCAAGATCACGGGTGAGCGGCTGGGCACCGACCCTGACGAGTGGGCCGACTGGTTCAAGAGCAAGAAGCGCCAGGACCAGGGGCTGCCCGAGAAGAAGGGCGGCGACAAGGGCACACGCGTCAAGGTGTTCAAGACCGAGAGCTTCAGCGACCGCTACGTGTTTGTGCTGGACACCTCGGTGTCGATGCTCAAGAAGATCACCGACGAAGAGAAAGAGAAACTGAAGAAGTCCGTCACCGGCGACGGCGAAGAAAAGGATCCCCGCCGCCCGCTGGACTGGAGCATCATCAACTGCAAGCTGGACCTCGCCCGCGAAGAGATCATCCGCAGCCTAGAGGTCATGGACCCCAAGCGTACCACGTTCACGGTTGTCAGCTTCGCCGAGAAGATCACCTTCTGGAAAGAAGAGCTGGTCTCGACGGACCCCAAAAACGTCAACGAGGTCGCCGACTGGCTGCGCGCGATCAAGGGCGGCAAGCTGACCAACGTGTGGGGCGCCATCGACGCCGCCTTTGACCTGAGCGAGCGCATCGCCGGCGTTGATACCAGCAAGCGCGGTCCCAAGCCCAAGAAGGACAAGGTTGTCACCGGCCCCCACCGCGATGAGGCCCTGCCCGACACGATCTACCTGTACACCGACGGCTTTGCCACGTACGGCAAGTATGCCGGCGACGACAAGAACTGGCAGAAGTTCAGCCAGGAGGAAAAGTCCCGGATGTACCACGACATCATGAAGGACATGAAAGAAGAGCTGAAAGACCGCACGCGCGTCTCGCGTATCACCATTCACGCGATCGGCGTGGGCGACCCACAGGACACGCACACCATGCGGGACATCGCCGGTATCACGCGCGGCCAGTACGTCGCAATCGGCAAATAGTCACGAAGATTACCCGGCCCGGCCCGCAAAGGGCCGGGCTTGCTTTTCGGCCACGCGCACGCGCGGACGGTGTAAACTCAACCCATGGACCGCAGGCAGCAACTGCTGATTCGCAACATCGTCGCGGGCATCGTGCTGCTGGTGATTGTGCTGCTGGTGGCTTCGTGGGCCGGGTTGTTCACGAGCGCGGGTTCAGATGAAGACCAGATTCGCGAGTTGATGGACAAAGCCCGCGACGAGATCAACGACCACGACTATGACGACTTTCTGAAGCTTTGCGACCTCACCGATGAACGCCGCGAGGCGTGGCTGTTCGAGATTCGTGCACAGCCGATGTCGAACTTTGTGGTGGTGGACACATTGGCGCCGAAAGGCTTCATCTCAGTGCCGACAGGGGCGACCGAGTACAGCGTGGACGTGCACACGGTCAGCGGCGTGGATGTGCCCCTGCGCGGCCGGGTGGGCACGGACTCGATCAACGGCACGATGCACTTCGTGAAGAAGGGCGACCGCTGGTTCATTGACCTGGACAAGTCGGCGTCCACATTTCCGTATGTGCCGCGGCCCAAGCGCTGAGGCGCGATTCACAAAGGTTTAGCACACGCCCGGGCGAATCTTCACGCGCGCGTGGTACCTGTCACGGCAGGAGGTTGCCATGACAGGTGTTGCACGCACGCTGATAATGCTGATGCTGGGCGCATTGCTGAAGGCCGGCCGCGACCGCGAGTAAGGCACCCGCGGCACGGTGTTCTTCGCCCGTGACGGCATGGGTGCGGACACCCATGCCACCCCGTCAGCGGCTATTCCTTTTCCGGGTCAATCAGCAGCAGCGCGTTGCTGTCGCCGGTGACGCGCGGCAGCTTCCCGTCCCACTTTTCCAGCCGCTTGTTCTCCAGGATCTTGCGGTCGAGAGTCGCCAACAGCGTCTTGTTGGCTTCAGCTTCGGCGGCGGCTTCGCGCTTGGTTGCTTCGGCGTTGGCGATGCTGAGCAGTTCAATCTGCTTGGCTTGGCCGGCGGCGCGTTCTTCGGTGGCGCGGCGGTCGGCGACGGCCTGAAGCTCTTTCATTTTCGCTTCGGCTTCGGACTGCACGACTTTCTTTTCGGCTTCGACTTTTTCTTTCTCGAGCTCATTGCGGGCGCGCAGGGCGTCTTGCTCGGCCTGTACTTTGGCCTCGATTGCGTGGTCGAAGCTGGCGCTGAACTTGAAGTCGGTGATGTTGACGGCGGTGACGATCAGGTTGCTGCCCTTGGCGCGGCTGGTGATGATGCGCTCGATCTCGGATTTCACTTCTTCGCGGTGCTTGATCAGGTTTTCGGCGGTGTACTTGGCGGTCACGGACTTGACCGACTCGCTGATGATCGGGTTGAGTTTTGTCGTGCGCCAGACTTCGCCGCTGCGGCCCAGGTTCTGGTAGAGCCACCAGACCATCTCGGCTTCGGGCTTGTAGTTGACGGCGACTTCGGTGGTCACGGTTTGCAGGTCGCTGCTCGCGGCGCTGGCTGCGTTGACGACGATCTGTTCCTGCACGTTGATTTCGTGGATCGTCGCCCACGGCGCCTTGAAGTGGAAACCTTCGTCGATGGACTCTTCGGTAAGTGTGCCGAACGAAACGTGGACGCCGCGGTGGCCGGGGTCAACAACTTCGTAGCACGACATCATGAAGACGAACACCAGCAGCAGCACAACGCCGCCGCCAATCAGGGAAAAGATGATCTTGTTGTCGCGCATCGCGATCTCCGAACGGTTCAAAGAGAAGATACCCGCAAAGTGAACACAGTCGCTTACAACATCACAGCACGATTGGAAAGCAAACCGCCCGCGAATTCGCGGAGCACAAACGTCCAGCCCGGCACGCCAGTGCCGGGCCCATGATTCACCACAGAGTACACAGAGAACCAAGAGTGGCACAGGCGCCCCGCCCGTGCCGTGGATGAGAAGGCAAACGTCCAGCCCGCCCGCAGGCGGGCGACGGCGGGCGTAAACGAAGCGGTCGCGCGGGCCAGTGCCCGGACGCCACCGCTGCAAATATGGATGGCGAGGATGACGGGACTCGAACCTCGAAACAGTCCGGTGGACTGTTTCGACCGCGCAGTAGCCCGCCCAAAGCCCGCCCGCAGGCGGGCGACGGCGGGCGTAAACGAAGCGGTCGCGCGGGCCAGTGCCCGGACGCGACCGCTGCAAATATGGATGGCGAGGATGACGGGACTCGAACCCGCAACCTCCGGCGTGACAGGCCGGCGCTCTAACCGATTGAGCTACATCCCCGTTTTCAAGCCGCAGCGTTACCGTTGCGGGGCGGAATGATTAACCCGTTTGCCCGCAGTCGTCAAGAACCCGAACGGGCGGCGGTTTCGCGCCTTCACTTTCAGCCGTGCTTTTGCCGATAATCGGGCATGGACGTTGTCAAAGCCATCATTCTGGGCGCGATTCAGGGCCTGACCGAGTTTCTGCCGGTCAGCAGCAGCGGCCACCTTGTGATCCTGGGTGAAATCCTGGGCCGCGAACTTGGCGGCGAAGGCAGCACCGCCCAAAGCGTGCTGCTGCACTTGGGAAGCCTGATGGCCATCCTGTGGGTCTTTCGCGCCGACGTACTGAAGCTGGTGTACCCGAAGATCAACTGGCGCCTGTGGGGCATGCTGTTCATTGCCAGCCTGCCGGCCGCCATCGTCGGCTTGACGATCAAGAAGCTGCTGCCTGCCTCGCAGGAAACCTGGGTCGAACACAACGTGCTGCAATCGCCCTGGGTAGCCTGCTTCGGCCTGATGTTCACAGCCGCCGTGCTGTGGATCGCAGAGCGCCCCCGCGAACTGCGCGTAACCCTTGAAGGCGCGCGCGGCATGGATTTCTGGCTGGTGTCGCTGGTGGGCGTGGCGCAAATGATCGCGCTGCTGCCGGGCGTATCGCGCAGCGGCAGCACCATCTGCACGGCGCTGATCCTGTACTGGGTGCGGGCCGACGCGGTACGCCTGAGCTTCTTGATGGGCATGATCGCCATCGGCGGCGCGGGCCTGATTGAGGCCAAAGATATCGCCGAGATTGACGCCGCGCCCGCCATCGTCGGCTTTGCGGCCAGCCTGGTGTTCAGCATTGTCGGCTTGACGCTGGTGAAGCTGGTGGTTGCAAAGCGCAAGCTGCGCTGGTTCAGCGCCTATTGCGCTGTCGCGGGCATTGCAGCACTGGTGTACTTCATCGCATTTCCGCCGGCGTAGCATGGCCGCCCACGGCCATGTCGTCCGCATCGGCCCCCGGCCGAGGTTTCGGCCGCAGGCCCGTACATACGCCATCGCCGGGGCTACCTGCGGGCTCTGGCCTTCTGCGGCTTGGCCTTGGGCTTGCCGTTGGCGCCGGGCTTCTTCTGCGACCTGGTTTTGCCGTTGCCGGTGTGCTTGCCGTTGGCGCGAAGCTGCTCAAGTTTGTCCAGCCGCTCCTCCAGCTTTTCGTACTCGTCTTTCAGCTTGTCGTAATCGTCGCGAAGTTCCTTCAGTTCCTTGGGCGTGCCCTGTGCGGCGCGGATTGCCTCGATCGTGTCCAAGGCGCGTTTCTTCAGGCGGCTGTCGTGGGTGGCGCGGGCCAGCTTTGCCAGCGCCGGAATCGCTGCGGCATCTTTCAGCGCGCCCAAGCCCGAGATTGCGGACATCACAAGCCGGAACTCGCCTTCCAGCATTGGTTCAAGGGCTTCGCGGGCGGCGCGTTTGTCCTTCTCTTCGGTGCTCTCTTTTGCCAGGCGGCCAAGCGCACTGACGGCTGCGTAGCGCGCCTGTTGCGGCTTGCCGGGCGCGGCCCACTCGTGCAGTACGGTCAGTGCGCGCATGTCGCGCAGCTCGCAGAACGCTGAAAACACGTGGCTGCGAATGACATCGACGTGGCTGTCGCGGGCCAGCGCGGGCAGCAGGTGATCATAAGCGCCGGTTGTTCGGCCCTTGCCCAATGCCAGTGCGGCCTCTGCCGCAACGTAGTAGCTCTCGTCCTTGTTCAGCATCTGCGCCAGCTTGTCGGCGGCTTTGTCGCTGCCGCGCCACTCGCCCAGTGCCCCTGCCACGGCGCGGCGTGCCTTGGGGTGTTTCAGCTTGCTTGCGCGGCACAGCGCGTCCAGCGCGCCGGATGTGTGCAGCTTGCCCAGCGCCGCCGCGCACTCGGCTTGCACACCCCAGAACTTGTCGTCGTGCAGCGCCTTCTCCAGCGCCTGCTCTGACTTGAGCGTGGCTTTACCGGCCAGCGCGCGGGCAGCATGAACGCGGCCCATGATGTCGTCGTCGTGCTGCAACTGTGCGATCAGCATGTCTTCACTGAAGTCAAGCTCGACGGTCTTGGGAATGCTGTTGCCGGGGTCAAAGGCGATCCACTCCGGGCGCTTGGCCAGCGCAAGGTGATAGCGGTGCGCGGGCTTGTCGATTTCGAACTCGCGGGTTTCGTCCAGCCCCTTGCCGACAAAGCGCACCCTGGCCGGCGTACGGAAGATGGCCGTCAGTTCATCCTGCTTCTGGGTCTGCAAAATTGAAAAGTCCAGCGTGCCGGTCTTGTCGTCCCACTTGGCCTTGAGCTTGAACTGCGGGTGCCCGCCGCCATAGATCCATTGCGCAAACCACCAGTCCCAGTTGCGGCCTGTGACTTCTTCCAGCGCGGTGGCAAGGTCCTGCGTAATGACGGTGTCCGCCGCGTTGCTGGTAAGGTAGCGGTTGATTGCCTTCCACCACAGGCGGTCGCCAAGCAGCTTGCGCAGGTGATGCAGGATCACCGCGCCCTTCTGGTACAGGTGCCGGTCAAACAGGTCCAGCGGTTCGTTGTACACGTTGGTCTGGATTGCCCGGCGATAGCTGCCCTTGTCTTCGGCCAGGTACACCTTCCAGTCGCCATCAAGATAGTACTTGAACTCGTCGTCGCCGCGGCTGTGCTCCCACCACATGGCCTCAAAGTATGTGGCGAAGCTTTCGTTCAGCCAGGCGTGGCTCCAGTCGCGGCAGGTCAAATAGTCGCCGAACCACTGGTGCGCAAGCTCGTGGCTGACAAGTGGCTCGGAACTGAAGTCAAGGTGCGCACGCTCGTCGTGCAGGGTCAGCGCGGTCTGCGTTGTGGCGGTGGTGTTTTCCATGCCGCCGAAAATGAAGTCTTCGGCTGTGATCTGCGCGTACTTGGCATAGGGGTAGCGCACGCCGGTTTTTTCGCTGTAGAACTTCACCATCTCGGGTGTGCGACCGAATGCGCGCTCGCCGTCGGCTTCGCGGCCCGGGGGCACGTAATAGTCAACGGGTATGCCGTCCCACTCTTTGCTTACCTTCACGTAGTTGCCGACAACCAGGGTGACCAGATAGGCCACGTGGGGTACGTCGTGCTTCCAGTGGTGCAGCTCGTGGTCGCCGCGGGGTTCGGTGCTGACCAGTTTGCCGTTGCTGAGGCTGGCCATGCCCTTGGGCACCTCGACGAGAATTTCGCTGGTGGCTTTTTCGTTGGGGTAGTCAAAGCACGGAAACCAGTAGCGGCTGTCTTCGTCCTGGCCTTGCGTCCAGAACTCAAGGTGCTTGTCGGGGTAATGCTCGTCGGGGCCGACAAAATACGCGCCCCGGCGCGGCTTTGCGGTGTAGCTGACGGCGATGTCGATGGGCTGGTCGGCTTTGAGTTCGCGGCCGAAGTGGACGGTCAGGGTCTCGCCGTCGTGGCGAAAGTCGGCCTTGTCGCCGTTGACCTTGACGGAGCTGATTTCCATTTCGCAGGCATCAAGGTCCAGAAACGTCGCGCCGTCGTTGATCGGCGAAACGGTAAGCGTGCAGGTGCCGCTGATGCTGCGTTGCTTGAAGTCGGGCTTGATTTCAAGCTTGATGTGGCGTACGTCAACCACGCGGTCGCGGGACCACTTTGGGGTGACGCCCTTCTTCATAAAGGGCTTCCACGACGGCTTGTCTTCAAGGTTGCCGACGGCGGCCTGTGCGAAAAATCTGTCCTGCTCCGTGAGGGAAAAGTTCATGATAGGACTACTCCAATAAGGCTCTTGGACGTATTTGGGCGGGACTCTAACGCTTCAAGCCGTTTGTTGACAGGGGAAGGCCCCGGGAGACGCGCATGCTTTACCGACTGCTGCTTTCGCTGCTGATTGTGATTTCGCTGGCAAACACCGTGATCATCGCGCAGCCGCGCCTGACCGACGACTCAACGCCCGCCAAGGTTGACGAAGGCAGCTTCAGCGAGCAGCAGAAGGCCAACGTCAAGGTGCTTGACGGGATGCTCGATATCATCCGGCGCGGCTTTTTTGACCGGCAGTACCGCGGCAAAGACCTGAAGGAAATGCGCGAGCGCTACCTCAAGCGCGCCGCCGACGCCAAACCCGGCAACGAGCTGCACAACGTGCTGCGCGAACTGCTCGCAGAATTCAAGGTAAGCCACCTCGGCATCGTGGCGCAGCACGCGTATGACAACCACTTTGCGCCGGAAATGGACAACACCCTGCGCACGCAGGTCGGCTTTGACATCACTGAGCTCAGCCCCGGCGAATACTTCGTGACCGACATCCTGACCGGCGGCCCAGCCGAAAAGGCGGGGCTCAAGCGCGGCGACCGCCTGCACTCACTTATGGGCAAGCCGCTTGCGGACCACGAGTTGCTGGTCGATGCCGGCGGCGACCCGGGCCTGCCCAACCAGCATCCCCACTACTTCATCAAGAACCCGCCGGAGGGCGCGCCGCTGGTCGTTGAAGTCCAGCGCACAGCCGACAGCGCGGAGCGGCTTACGATCAGCATCAAGCCTGCCGACATCAACATGATCGCCGCCAGCCGCAACAGCGTCACGATCATTGAGCACGAGGGCCGCAAGCTGGGCTACATCCGGTTCTGGCACTTCTTGCACCACGGCATGAGCGCCGCCCTGCGCCGCGCGATCACGAAAGAGTGGCAGCTGTGCGACGGCATCATCATCGACCTGCGCGGCCGCGGCGGCAGCCCCGACGTAATGAACACCTGCTTTGCGCCGTTCGGTGAGCCGCCCCCCATGACCCGGATGCCCGGCGGGCGCGCAACCCAGCGCGACTACGGTATGCCCAAGTGGGAGCGGCCGGTGGTGGCGTTGCAGGACGCCGGCAGCCGCAGCGCCAAGGAAGTGTATGCGCACAACTGGAAGTGGCTGAAGATCGGCCCGCTGGTTGGCGAAAGCACGCCGGGCGCGGTGCTGGGCAGCACGTTTGCCCAACTGCCGGACGGCAGCTACCTGATTTACCCGGCGCAGAACGTGCGCACGCTCAGCTACGGGCAAGTCGAGCTTGAGGGCAACCCCGTGGAGCCTACGCACCCGGTGAAAGACAACGTTCGCTACGCGCAGGGCGTGGACAGCATCAAAGAGGCCGGCATCAAGGTTCTGTTCGACCTGGTGAAAGACCGGCCGGAGCCAACGCTGCCCAAGCAGGAGAGCGAAGCCAAAGAAGAAGAGTTCTAGGCGTAAGGACGGCGTACAGCCCCGGACGCCAGTCCGGGGCTCGTTTGTTGATTGGCCGGGTGAGTGCCCGGCAATCGCGTGCCGGGCTGGACGTACATGTTTACTGGCCCGAAAACTTGCGCTATCCTGCCGCCGCGGAAGGGCAGGAAAGGATTACGCATCGTGTCACCTACAGCATCTGCCACGCCAGAGGCGTCCGAGGCCGTGGAAGTCGAAACTGTTGCTCCAGCCCGGCCTGCGGCCGAAAAGCCCGCGACGGAGGCTGCATCTGCGCCCGCGTGGCGGCCCGAAGATGTCACCGTGCATTCCAGCGGTGAGCTTCCGACCGAAGACGAAGTCTCGGGTATGGAAATCGTGATACCCCTGTCCGCCCTGCCCGGCGACGAAGGCTATCACATCTCGAAAGACCCGCGCGTGAAGGCTGTGCAATGGCGCGACCTTGTGAAAGTCAACCGCTGGCAGGCCTTCAAAGAAACGACACTCAGCTTTCCGTGGATTGCCGCCACGCTGGCCTGCTTCTACATGGCGCAATCCAGCGGCAACCTGCTGTGGATCGGCGGTGCGCTGTTCTGCGCGTTTTACCTGTTTTTGACCGGCTTGCGGCAGGTGCATTGTGCCTACCACTACTCGGTGGGCATCTCGCGGCTGGGCTGTGAATTTTTGATGGTCTTTCTGAGCGTCGCCATGACCGGCAGCATGCACGTCGTGCAACTTTGCCACCTGCACCACCACCGCACCAACATGACGCCCGAAGACGTTGAGGGTTTCACAGGCCGCCTGAAGTGGTGGCAGGCGATACTCGTCGGGCCCTACTTCCCGCTGAAGCTGCACTGGTTTGCGCTCAAGACCGCCAAGCCGCGCCAGCGCCGCTGGATCTACCTTGAACTTGCACTGAACGTGCTGTGGACCGCATTTGTCGCCGTGATGACCTTCGGGTACGGCCAGTGGTGGCTGGGCTTGTATCTGGTCACGATGTGGGTCGCCCAGTGCGGCACGGGATTCTTTGCCGTCTGGACTGTACACCACGGCTGCGACGACAAGCACCACGTGGCGCGCACCCAGCGCGGCTGGTTAAAAAACCTGATCAGCTACCAGATGTTCCATCACATTGAGCATCACCTGTTTCCCGCGGTGCCCACCTGCCACTGGGCCAAGCTGGGCAAGCGGCTGGACGAGGCAGCACCCGAGTTGCGCGAAAAGATGGTGTATTAGCGGCTTGGGCGGCCAGCACGTGGTACCGGCGTGCTAACTCCGGAAGTGAATTTCTTCTTCGTCGTCGAGGCTGCCGAACAGCGTGATGGCGTTGCTGTCCTCCAGCTCAACGCCTTCGCGGGTGATGCTGATGATCAGCACGTCGTCAACTGCGCGGTGGCCTGCGTGCGCAGCCTGGTGGATCAGCTCAGGGACGTTGTCGTTCAGCTTGGCGCGCTCAAGCACCTTGTGCACGCCCTTGTAGTCGAACTCTTCGCCGTCATCCATCACGCACTCGATGATGCCGTCCGTGAACATCACGACGCGCCCCTCGGGCTCGAGGTTCGCGTTGTGCACCTGGATCGCGTCGGCCCAGTTGGCGCTGCGCTTGAGGCCCAGCGCGACACCGGCCGTCAGCACGTCTTCGCGGGTGCCGTCGGCCTTGACGAACACCGGGTGCGGTATGCCGCAGCGCGCGTGCTGCCAGTTGCCGCTGACCACATCCAGCACGCCTACCAGCGTGGCGACAAACTTGCCCTGCGGGATGTCGTCCGCCAGTTCGTCGTTGGCAAAGCGCAGGCCTTCACGCAAGTCCCCGTTCTTGATCCGCATGCCGATGCTGATCACTTTGCGCGCCATCGACTGGATTACCGCCGCCTGGATGCCGTGGCCGGTCACGTCCCCCACCACCACGCACAGCCGCCGCTCGTCCAGCCAGAAAAAGTCGTAAAAGTCGCCGCCGATGAATCCCCCGCTGGGCGCGAAGTGCACGTCAATGCGTATGCCCTGCGGCCTAGGCGGCGTGGCCAGCATGGTCGTGAAGTTCTGGGCTGCGTCGGTCAGGTCGGCGGTGGTGGCGCGTACTTCGCGCTCAAGGCGCATGATGTGGCTGCGAAGCTCGTGGCGCTCGCGCTTGCGCGACTGCTTCTGGCGTGAGGTCTGGCGCAGCACGGTCTCAACCTGCAACTTCAGGGCGTCCACGTCGATCGGCTTTTTCAGGATCGCGAAGATGTCGCACTGGTAGGTGCTGAGCGCCGAGTCGGTGCTGCCGCCGTCCACCAGCAGGATGACGGGCACGCGCGCCAGGCGCCGGTCCTTGGCAAGGTCCATCAGGTACTCGACGCCTTCATCGCCCAGTTTCTGGTCGCTGATCACAAGCGCGGGCACGCGGCGGTGGCTGGCCTTGCGGGCCTGCTCACTGTTTTCGGCAGCGGTGACCTCGTGGCCGGAAGCGCGCAACGCTTCGCTGATGCGGTCGCGAAGTTCCGTCTCGCCTTCAATCAGAAGAATTTCGGCCATTGCTACTTCCGCGTGATGCTGATCAGCGTGGCGTCGTCGTCGGCGCGATGATCAAGGTTTGCCATCTCGCAGATTGTAGCGATCATGCTGGCGTCTTTGGGAGTCTCTTTGATGGCGTGGATCACTCCCTCAACGTCGAACTGCTTTTTCTTTTCGTCGTCCTGGTAGCACTCGATGATGCCGTCCGACATCAGCAGCATGCTCTGCCCCGCTTCCAGTGTGATCGCGTAATCGCCCACGCCGATCGCCCAGTCGGCCTTCTTGCTCAGGCCCAGCGGCCCGCCCGGGGTCATAAGCGCTTCGCACTCGCGGTCGGCCTTGATCAAAATCGGGTACGGGATGCCGCAGCGCACGTGCTTCCAGGCGTGGGTTTCGGTGTTCAGTACGCCGATCGTTGCCGCGACAAAGCTGCCGGGCGGCAGGTCGTTGGTCAATTCGCGGTTGGCGAACTCGACCACCTTGTGCAGCGCATCCATTTCCTGGCGCAGCGCAAGGCTGATCAGTTTGCGCGCCATGGTCTGCAAAATCGCCGCCTGGATGCCGTGGCCGCTTACGTCGCCGACCACCACAGCCAGCCGGTCGCGGTCAAGCCACACAAAGTCGTAAAAGTCGCCGCCCAGTTTTCCGTACGGGCGGTACTTCACTTCGATGTTGTAGCCGTCAACCTTGGGTGTCTTGGGCTGCATCCAGGTAAAGTGGCGCTCGGCTTCGCTCATGTCTTCTTCGGTCGCCTGGACTTGCGTCTCCAGGCGCTCGATGCGCGACATGTACATTTCCTTGCTGAGCTTGCGGCTGAACTTGTAGGCCAGGTTCAGGCGCGTGTGGGCGCCGATCTTGGCGACCAGGATGTCCGTGTTGAAGGGCTTGTGCACGAAGTCAACGATGTCCCACTTGAAGGTGCGTGTCAGCAGGTCCTGGTCGGCCTCGGCGGCTGTGATCATGATCGGCACGCGGGCCAGCGAGGCCTCGCTGCGCAGTTCTTCCAGCAACTCCATCACCGACATGTCGGGCAGCTTGATGTCGAGCAATATCAGGTCGGGGTCGTGGTCCTGCGCTTCGTGCAGGGTGGCGCGGGCGGTGCCGGCCTCAAGCACGCTGTGGCCGGCCTTTTCAAGCACGGCCTTCAACTGGGCGCGTATTGAGGCGTCGTCGTCGGAAATGAGTACCAGGGACACGCTGCAACTCCGGAAGCTGGTGAGCCAACGAAGATTAACGAATGCCGCGCACCGAACAAGGCTTCAGGCAAAACGGACGAACGGGCGGTCGCGTTGCTGTGCTTGTTCTTGCATGGCCAATAGTTTCTTATCGTCGGCTGCATGGATGCAGAGACCGCATACCTGTTCCGGCACGCGATGTTGCGCGACGTTGCCTACAACCTGCACCTGCCCGCAGAACGCGCGCTGCTGCACGAGCTTGCGCTCTCGGCCACGCCGGCCACGCCCTCGCTTGCCGCTGAGCGCGCGCAGCATGCCCGCATGGCCGCGCTCGGCCACGAGGGGCCCCGGCGGCGGGAGCTGTTAGAGACGCATCTGGAGTGCGCCATGGCCGCGCGGGCGTATGCGTGGTCGCAGTACGACTACGCCGCCGTGGCACGCCTGGCTGAGGACGAACTCGCCAATGAAGCCGCCGATGCCGCGCGGCGCTGCGATACCTACCGCGACGCATCCCATGCGCTGATCGCCGCTGCCGATTACCGCGCGGCCCGGCAAAAGGCCGAAGCCGCGGTGCAGGAGTCCGCGCACTGTACTGATCCGCGCCAGCGCGGGATCTGTCTTGGCCAACTGGGGTCAGCCGCCCACGCCCAGGGCGACCTGCCGGCCGCAGAGCGCCATTGCCGCGAAGGCTTGGTGCTGTTGCGGGCTTTGAAGGAAGATCCGGCCGCATCCAAACTGCAGGTTGGCCTGGGCAACGTGTATTGGTCCTCGGGCAACATGGAACTGGCATCGCAAGAGTTTGAGGCGGCGCTTCAGGCGTTCCTGCGGTTCAAAGACGTGGCGCATGCGGCCCTGGCCATGTCTTCGCTGGCTGCGATCGCCTCCGATCGCGGTGAGACCGGCAAGGCCGTGGAACTCGGCCTGAAGGCTGTTGAGCTTGCCCGCGAAGCCCGCGATCGAAAGCGCGAGGGCAACGCTCTGAACAATCTGGGCAACTCCTATGTTGCGCTGGGCCAGGTCGAAACCGGCATCGAGTGCTTCGAGAAATCGCTGGCCTTGATGCGAGAAGTCATGGATCGCAAGGGGCAGGCATTGGTCCTGGGCAACCTTGCCAATCGCAAGCTTCATCGCCGTCAGTTGGACGCCGCCATCCAGGACTACCGTCAATGTCTGCTGCTGTTGCGCGAGGTCGGCCACCTTGAAGCGGAAGGCTTGTTGCTGGCGAACTACGCGATTGCGCTTGGCCGCGCGGGTCGGCTTGGCGCCGAGCGCAAGGCACTTGAAGACGCGATTGACCGCCTTGACCGCGCAGGGGCTGCGCTGGTGGCCGTAAGCGCCCGCGCCAGCTACGCATTGCACCTGCTGCTGTTCGGCGACCGCACGCGCGCGCGTGAACTGCTGCACGAGATTGAGGGCGTCGTGAAGGGCCAGTCAGAAGCCTACGACATCGCGTATGTCCAGAACGTACGCTACCGCATGGCCCGCGCCGAGGGCATCGACGCGTCGGGCATTCTGCGCGAGATGGAGCAGCGTGCGCAGCGGGCAGGCTTCGGGCCCGGCAGCGGCCCAGCCATCGCCATCGCGACCAGCCGCCACATGGAATCGGCGGGCGCGGACGAGTTCATTGGCGGATACCACATCGATGAACTTACGCCGGCGACGCGAAGGGCGCTGCTGCAGGCGCTGCCCGACTTGCCGGTGCGGTCGCGCGAGCTGTTGGCCAGGGGCACCGAGGGCGTGCCCGTGCCCGACTGGCGAAGTGAAGACTACCTGTAATCAGCGCGTGGTACGCAGGTCGGTGCGCAACTTGTCAAGCTCGGTCGCTTTGGTGTCAAGGTCTTCGGCCAGCCGGGTTGCGCGCGTGATGCGTACAGGTTGCAACGGGTCGGGCGCGGGTTGCGGCTGAGTGCCGGTCGGGCCGGTGACGCCGGCGGGTGCGATGTTGCCTTCGTTGCGCAGGTCGGCGGCGGCGTCTTTCAGCGCCTTGGTGGCGGAATCAATCGCCTGCTGCATGATCTTGTTTTCGCTTTCGATCTTTTGCAGTTCGTCCTTGGTCGGCTGTACGACCTGTGTCCAGAGCCCGCCAATGCCCAACGATGACCCGAACACAAACCCGATAAGAAAGACGGCCAAGGTGTTACGCATGGCGACCTCCGATGGACCCGCAACCACTATACGGGCCCAAAGCGCCAAACGATACGCCGGAAATCCGGCATGATGGCTGTACCGATGCCTGTACATTCGGCATTTACGGGAACTTCAGCGGAAAACACAGCGGCTGCTGTCGTTCGCGCCGCAGCGCGAGCGACGGCGGGCGTAAGCGAAGCGGTCGCGCAAACCTGATTGTTCGCGCGACCGCTCTGGAGTTTCTGGTACCCCCGGTAGGACTCGAACCTACAACCCGCTGATTAAGAGTCAGCTGCTCTACCAATTGAGCTACGGAGGCGTTGCCGTGCGGTCTCCCGCGCGGGCGCATAGGAATACCCTCGCGTCCGCCAGTGTCAAGGCCCGGCCGTTGTCTCAACGCGGCGCGGTTTCAACCGCCGTCCTTTGCCAGCAACTTGTCCGCAAGCTCGATCTGTGGCGTCAGCCGCTTCATCAGCGCGTTGTGCTCGCCCCTGTGTTTCACCCGTATCGGCTGGTCGTCGGCGTACAGGTTGCCGTCCAGAAAGGCCTGCACGACCTTGCGCCACCTGGCCAGTGTTTCGCGGGCGGCCTTGTGGTCGGGGTTCTGCTTCAGCACATCCGCGGTCGCGCCCATGAAGCCCAGAAACGCGCCCACGCCGTGGTCGTAGCAGTAGCTGCGCGGCTGGTCGGCGGCCATGGCCTCAATCATCTTGCGCACGTCCTCGTCCATGTCGTCGGGCATTCCGATCTTTTCGGTGGTCTTGCCGGGCAGCGTCAACTTGCCGTCGGCCTCTTTCAGCTCGCTCAGCAGGTCGGCCAGGGCGGCGACGTACTCGTCCACTTCAGCGGCGTTTGGTTCGGCGCGCCCGAAGCGCTCGTGGCCGCGGGCCAGCAGGTGCGCCAGCTCAGAGCGTGAGCTGAAGTACTTCTCGCGTTCGGCGCGCAGCGTCTTCACGCGCTCGGCGAACGAGTAGCGGTTGTTGTAGCTGATTTGAATATTGTCTTCCGCGGTCGGCTCAAGGTTCTCGAAGGTCCATGTGAAGACGCCGTCCTTGAACTCAAGGTTGCGCTTGGGGCCGACGTCGCGCACGTGGTCAGCGGTCAGGCTGCCCGCGAACTTCAGGGTCACTACCGCCTTGCCGATCGCGTTCTTCCAGCCGGCGCCGCTGTGCAGGATGTAGCCGGTGTTGCGGTACTCGCTGAAGTGCCAGACATCCACCGAGTAGGTCACTACATGAGTCACCTTGGCGCCGGCCTTGTAGCTGGCATCCCAGACGTACCAGTAGTCGTGGGCGTGCATCATGCGGCTTTCTTCGTCGCCCTTGTCCTTGGCGGGATTGCGGTCGATGAGCTTGATTTCGTGCTCGGCGCCGTTGGTGGCGACCTTGAAGCCGGTCATGTTCTTGTGCGTGCCGATCGGGAAGCCGACTTCAAAGCTCGCGTCTTCGCCCAGGTTGGTCATGTTGAAGGTGGCGGTGACATCAAGCCGGTCACCGTGCTCGTTTTTTTGCAGCACGAGGTGCACTTCTTCGCTGGTCATTTCAACGTCCACGCCGTTCACGTCCCCGGCGTGAAACTGCAGGCCGGGCGCGGTGGTGCGCGGCTTGGGGCCCATGTCGGCGGCCAGCGGCGCCGAGATCAGCAGGCAGGCGGCAAGAAAGAGTGTAATGCGCATGTTCGTTCCCCTGTATCAGTTCCGTGTGCCGCGTGCGCGGCGCCGTTCGTATGTTAAGGA
Organism: Planctomycetota bacterium; assembly: GCA_019636195.1. GTDB lineage: Bacteria > Planctomycetota > UBA8742 > UBA2392 > UBA2392 > JADJRK01. Next base: position 24,495 of record JAHBYA010000001.1, read on the forward strand.
GTACTCGTTTGAAATGGCGGTTGCCCCTCGCGAGTTCCGAACTTTCGTAAATCAGCGCCGGAAGGCATGTTGCAGTAAACCCCCACAGCAATAAGATTCGCCCCACCATGATTGAGGTCAAAGGCATCACCAAGTACTACGGCCACTTCATGGCCTTGGGCGACGTCAGCTTCAACGTCGCCAAGGGCGAGGTGCTGGGTTTTCTCGGGCCCAACGGCGCGGGCAAGTCCACCACCATGAAGATCCTCACCACCTACATCTCGGCCAGTGAAGGCACCGCGACCGTGGCCGGCAAAGACGTGCACGTCAGCCCGCTTGAAGTCCGCAAGCACATCGGCTACCTGCCCGAGACGCCGCCGCTTTACGGTGACATGACAGTTGAAGAATACCTCAAGTTCGCCGGGCGCGCGCGCGGCTTGGCGGGTGACACGCTGAGGTCGCGACTCGACGCCGTGGTCAATGACTGCGGCCTGCGCCCCAAGTTCAAGTCGCGGGTCAATGAGCTTTCCAAGGGCTACAAGCAGCGCACCGGCATCGCCCAGGCGCTGATCCATGACCCGGATGTGCTGATCCTGGACGAGCCCACCAGCGGCCTGGACCCGCGCCAGATTATAGAGATTCGCAAGCTGATTGACCGGCTGCGCACGAACAAGTGCATCATTTTCAGCACGCACATCCTGCAGGAAGCCACAGCTGTGGCCAGCCGCCTGGTGATTGTCAACGGCGGCCGCAAAGTCGCCGACGGCACAGTCGAAGAGCTGGGCGTTCAGTCCGCCGACCGGCAGACGGTGCGCCTGCTGGTCCGCGGCGGCGACGACAGCATGACTTCGGCGCTGGCCGGCGTTGCGCATGTGCGTCGCGTGGACAAGCAGCAGGGGCCGGCAGGCTATGCGCGCTTTGTGCTTACGGTGGACGGCGGCCAGCCCGGGGGGCGCGCAGCCTGTGAAGCGATCGCGCGCCTGGTGCAGGAAAAAGGGCTGGGGCTTGCGGAGCTTGCGCCTGAACGCCAGAGCCTGGAACAGATCTTTCTGGACCTGCTGGAAAAGTCGCCCGGCAAGACTGCCGCCAAGGCCAAGGCGGAAGGCGCCGACAAAGAATCCAAACCGGAATCGCCCAAGGCCCCCGAAGTTCAGGACAAGAGCACCGGGGATGACCCCCACGCAACCCGCGCCGACACACGCGTGATCGGCAGCAGCAGCGAAATCGACATGCCGGGCAGCGCCGGCACAGCCGCCAGCGAAACCGCCATTGCCATGGGCGAGGCACCGGACCCTGACAAGACGTTGTTCGTGCCCAAGCCGCCGGACCGGGAGGAAGACTGATGGGCCCGGTGTATGCGCGTGAGTTGCGGGGCTACTTCGATTCGCTGATGGGCGTCGGCATCATCGGTGCGTTTGTGGTGGTGATGATGCTGCTGAGCGTGCTGCTGGACCCGCTGGGCGGCGGCGGCGACTGGTTCGCGCGCGGCGACCTTTCGATGCGCACTTTCTTCGGCATCTTTCCGTGGGTCGCGGCAGTGGTCGTGCCCGCCGTGAGCATGCGCCTGTGGTCAGACGACCGCAGGCAGGCGACATTCGAGTTGCTGATGACTCTGCCGATCCCCACCTGGCGCATCGCGCTGGGCAAGTACTTCGCGGGCGTGACGTTTCTGGCGGCGATGCTGGCTGCGACGGTCGTGTACCCGCTGATGTTGAGCCAGTTCGGCGAGCCTGACTGGGCGCCCGTGATCGGCGGCTACATTGCGTGTTTTCTGCTTGGCGCGGCGTTTGTGGCGATCGGCCTGTTCGTAAGCGGCTTGACCGAAAACCAGGCGCTGGCGTTTTTTCTGGGCATGCTGATCTGCCTGGGGATTGTCGGGCTTGGCGAGATGCGCGGCCTGCTGGGCGATCTGGCGCGCACCAACCCCGAGTCGGCGATGATGCTGCTGGTGAGCATCCCCGTGGTGGGCCTGGGTCTGCTGGCCGCCGCTGTGGGCCGCGACAAGATGGTCGGCATCTCGGTGACAGCGCTGGCGCTGGTCGGCAACGTGATCGCGTACGCATGGCGCAGCGGCCAGGCCAAGCCGGATGACGCCAAAGTTTCCGCGGCTACAACGCCGGCGGGCGAGGCGGTGGTGACCACGCTGGGCCAGATTTCCGTGCTTGACCACTTTGGTGAAATCCAGCGCGGCGTACTGAATACTAACGGCCTGGTGTTTTTCGCGGGCCTTGTGGTGCTGTTCGTGCTTTTGAACGTGTGGTCGCTGGAGTCGCGCAGGTACTCATGATCAACCGCAAGCGCAACTACACATGGCACTTCCTGCTCATGGCGATCATGACCGCGATTGCGATTGGCGTGGTCAACTGGCTTTCGATGGAGCACCGCCTGCGCCTTGACCTGACGGCGGACCAACGCTTTTCACTGAGCCCGGGCACCAAGGCGCTGTTCGAGAAGCTGCCTGAGTCGATTGCGGTTACCTACTACGTGGACGAAGAACCACCGCCCAAACGCATCAACCTTGAGCGCGACGTGCGCGACAAACTCGGCGAGCTGGCAACCAGCAGCGGCGGCAAGCTGCAGTTTACCGTTGAGCGCATCGCCAAGTCCGAGGTCACGACCAAGGCCAAAGACCTTGAAAAGGAAGGCATCACCCAGACCTTTGACGTAATGACCGCCGGCGACGACGAAAGCGCCCAGGCCCGCGGCATCCAGGGTTTCTTTTCCAGCATCAAGGTCCAGTACGGCGGCAGCGAACCCGAGGTAATCAACGGCATCGTCAACCTGGTCGATCGCAACGACGAGAACTACGAGCACCGCGTCGATACCCTTGAGTTTGACATCGCTTACGCCCTGCTGCGCATGAAGCACCGCGTGACGCGCCCGCCCATGCAGCGCCTGTTGCGCGCGCGCAGCGAGCCCCTTGAGTTCCGGTTTGTGCTCAGCGTCGATCTGCCGGACCGCAACAAGGCCATGGGCGCCTGGGTACACAACTCGATGCTCAAAATCGCCGAGCTTGCGCCGCAGCAGGCCCGCTACCAGCAGATCCTGGTCGGGCCCGACGCGCCGCTGGACCTGCCGGACCCGTACGGATCAAATCGCACGCGACGCAACCTTGAAGTCGGCCACACCCAGTACCGGCTGGTGCGCACCGCAGAGGGCATTGTCCAGGAGCCGGTGGCCGCGCTGTACGCGACGCTGCTGATGCGCGTAAGCGCGGATGAGCAGCCGTTCGTGTTTGTCGGCTACTTCGAGCAGGAAAACGAAGCCGACGTCAAGAAGAGCATCGAGGACTGGATCTGGGAGAGTCTGCGCCCGCGCACGCGTCTTGGCTTCGTGCTGCCGCCTACCCTGCCCAAGTACATGCAGCATGCGCGCCCGGGCCAGCCGCCGATCAACGGCCACAACCCGCTATTCCGCTTTGTAAGCCAGAACCTGGGGTACGAGACGGTGTGGGTGGACATCCAGGGCGAAAAGCGCATCCCGCGCGACCTGGCGTGCCTGATCGTGATGGAGCCCAACCTGCTTTCTGAGCGCGAAATGTACGAGATTGACCGCTACCTCGCCGAGGGCGGCAACGTGATCATGATGGTGCAGGCCTGGAGCGCCGAGCTTGATTTCGGCAGCGTGCCCACGCGCGGCGACGTCAGCTTGCAGAAGCTTGACATGCAGCCGCACTTTGAAGAGTGGGCGGCGCATATCGGCTTCAAGTTCGGGCAGGACCTGCTGCTGCGCAAGAACGCGCGGCTTTCGCCCTACCATGTGATGCGCGACCGCGCCGGCAACCCCACCGCGATGCCGGTGCCGACCAAACTGAAGCTCGCGCCCACCATCGCACCCGGCGACCTGAACGGTGAAAACGTGCTCACGCGCGGGCTGGGCGGCTTGCCCATGCCGCTGCCCGTCGAGACGGTTCTTGACGAGTCAAGACTTGGCAAGAACGGCGTGACGGTCACCGAGATCATCCGCATGCGTAACGACGTTTACCGGCTGATCCCGGCCAACCCCTCGTTCCCGACCGTATCGGTGGACCTTGACCTGGACAGCAAGACCAGCGTTGAACAGAACCCGCAGGCGCAACCCGGCGACAAGGCGCGCGCCCAGAAATTCGGGCACGACCCGCTGGTGGCTGCGCACTTCAAAGGCAAGTTCCCCAGCCTGTGGGCCGACGAAAAGCGCAAGGTGCCCGGCTGGGCGGGCGGCGACCCGTCCGAGGAAACCGCGCCCGCGATATCGGGGCGTGAGGGCAACCTGATCGTGTTTTCCAGTGCGGGCATGCTGAACACCGAGTACTTCGAGGGCTACAACCGCCAGGAGATTCAGCCGGTGGTGATCGCGCGCGGCATCACGCTGTACCGAAACCTGGCCGAGAACTTCATTTACGGCGAAGACCTGGTCAATCTGCGCGCGCGCACAGGCGTCAGCCCGCGCATTGCGGGCCCGGTGGACAACGATGTGAAGGTGCTGTGGTACTTCGCGTGTATCGCGGGCATGCCGCTGCTGCTGGCGGCGTTTGCCGGCGTGCGCGCCTACCTGAGGGTTCGTGAGCGCGAAGAGTACGACGCGGCCTTCAGCGGGGGTGCGGAATGACCGAGCCCGCAAAGACCGAGGCCAGCCGCCTGACGCCCGACGAAGTCATCGCGGCGCAGCGCAACAAGCAGTTGATTATCGTGACGGCGGTAATCGCGGTGCTGGCCGGGCTGGTGGCAATCACGCGCCTGACCGGCAAAGTCGAGGCGCCGGTACGCGAAGTCCCGCTTACCGGCGGCACGCTGGAAAAGCCCGGGCTCGAAAAATCCGAAGTCGCCCGCATCGAGATTTTCTCGGGCCAGGGCAAGCTTGAACTGACCAACCAGGGCGGGTGGCGCATCCCCACACGCTTCAACGCGCCGGTCGATGAACGCGAAGTCGATTCGCTGCTGACCAAGTTGCGCGACTCACGCCGCCTCAGCCGCCCCGCCTCTACCCGGCCCGAAACGTTCGTGCTGTACCGCCTCGACGACGAAAGCGCCGCGCACCTGCGCCTTTCAGACAAGTCGGGCAAAGAGTTGCTGCACCTGCTGATCGGGCGGGCCGAAAGCGGCAACCGCGCATTCGTGCGGCTTACCGGGCAGGGCGCGCCGGAGGGAGTTTACGAAGTCACCGACATGACCGGCGACTTTGATTCGCTGTATTCGCGCCTGAACCTGAACGGCGAGGGCGAGCCCGATGCAAGGCGCTGGCTGGACCTGTCAGGCTTCCGGCCGCTGCCGTACTCGGCGGTGGCGCGCAGCATTGCAGTGCGCGACGGGGCACACGAAATGCGTTTTTCCCGCACGCCCGGCAGCGACGACGCCGCCGACCTGTGGGAAATGACCTCGCCGCGCAAGGCAAAAGCCAACGGCGCCAACGTGCGCGGCATTGTGGATGCGCTGATGAACCTCAATGCCTCGGACATCGCGGGCCGCCTGCACCCGGACGGCCCGGCTTTGGGCGTTGCACAGCCCGAGCGCGAGATCACGCTTGAATACACCGACGAAAGCAGGCAGGTCACGGTGCGCCTGTACTTCGGCGTCAAGAAGGACAACTCGGTCGCAGTGCTGTTGAAGTCCGCCGACCAGGGCGAGCTGGTGTACTGGTGCAGCGACTGGGCGCTGACCCGCATGTTCCGCCCGATGGGCGAGTACCTTGAGCGCCAGCGCCACACGCTTGTGCCCGACGGCGTACAACCCGCGCAGCTTACGATCTTCAAGGAGGGCGCCGTCGTGCGCCTTGAGCGCGACGAGGCTGAGCGCTGGAAACTGACCGAGCCGTTCACCGGCAAGGCCAGCGCCATTGAGGTTTCCAACCTGCTGACCACGCTGATGGCGCTGCAGGGCTATCGCGAGACCATGGACGACACCCGCCGCAGCCAGCTCAAGCTGGGGCCCGGGCTCAGCACGCACTGGATTGAGGCACAGTTCAAGCCGCGCAAGGAAGGCGACGGCGACGAAGAACCTGACACGCCCGAGGCGCCGGTGCCGACGCTGCCTGCGCTCAAGCGCGCCACGCTTTACTTCGGCGAGGTGCAGGACGGCGAAGTGCCGGTGCTGCGCAAAGAAGACGGCGTGGACGACCAGGTGTTCTGGCTGGATTCCGCGCGCATCAAGGACCTGTTTGTGCCTGCACGCGAGCTGCAGGAAAGCGAAAACACGGGCGGCTTGAAGTTCAATGACCAGCCGGCCGTCATCACGCTGCGCAACGGCGAAGCGGCCATCAAGCTTGAGAAGTCCGACGGCTGGAAAATTGCCGGTGAGGCGCCCGTCGCCGCGGATTCGACGGTGATTGACCAGGTGCTGCGCGCGCTGCGATCTTTGGCGGGCGTGCGCCACGAAGGCGTGATCAACCACGCGGCACTGGGCGTATCCGAAGACGCCGCCAGCGCGATCACGCTGGCGCTGGGCAAAGAGGAAGGCGCCGAAACCATTGAATTGCGCCTTGGCAAACCCGACGGCGGCTATGTGCCGGTGCTGACCTTGCGCGGCAGCGCTGAGCCGCGCCTGCACTGGGTGCGTGAACAGGATACAGCCGCGCTGCTGCCCGATTTCGCGGACTTTGCGGTGCCCGCGCCGTTCAAGGCCAGGGTGCGGCAAGTGCTGGTTGCATACACCGATAACCCGGGCGGCGTGGCGCCGCGCAGTGCGCGCACCCGCGCCGAGGCGCAGGAGCTTGCCAACCGCGTACTTGAGCAGGCCCGCACCGGCAAAGTGTTCACGGCCTTGCAGACCGAGTTCAATGACGACGCGGCGGCTCCTGAAGGCGAGTACGAGGTCGATGAAAAGGCCGGGCGCTTTCCCAAGCCGTTTGTGCGGGCGGCGGCGGGTCTTGCCGTCGGCGAGGTCGGTGTGATTGAATCACGCCTTGGTTTCCACGTGGTCAAGCGGGTGGAATAGTGCCGGATACCGTTACGCCCAACCTGTTCAAACGCATCTTCATGAACCCGCTGGCGGTGCGCGAGCTGCGCGTCGCGTGCCGAAGCTGGAAGCTGGTGATTATCCTGACCGCCTACCTGCTGGTGCAGGGTGCGATCTTCTCGATCTGGCTGTTTGTGGCCTCGGACAGCCAGGGACTGTACCAGAACCCGACCAGCATCGGCGGCGGGTTGTTCATCACCCTGTCGGTTGTGCTGGTGGTGGTGGTGATGCTGGTGTTCCCCGCGTTTTCGAGCACAGCCATAGCCTCCGAGCACGAGCGAAAAAGTTTCGACCTGCTGCTGCTGACGCCGCTTACGCCCTGGGAGATTGCGCTGGGCAAGTTCTTTGCCGCGGGCATCCAGGCCAGCATTTTCCTGATCGCGACCGTGCCGCTGTTTGCCATGGCCAACCTGTTCGGCGGCATCAAGCCGGAAGTCTTTTTCGTGATCCTGTGGCTGCTGGTGCTGCTGAGCCTGCTGATCAGCTTTCTGGGTGTGTACGCGTCCAGCCTTGTCACCAAGAGCATCCCGGCTGTGCTGGTGACCTACCTGTTTGCATTCTTCTTCGGGTTGATCCTGCTGACCGTGTTCATTGTGCTGATGGTTGCGCGCGCGTTTGCGGCGGCGGCGTTTCCGCTGGTGGGCTTCCTGACCGACCCGACACTGAGCGAAGGCATCTACTACGTCGCGACGCTTACCGTGACGTGCGCGATTTACTGCACCTTTCTGTTTCTCTCAACGACCAACCGGCTCAAGCCCACGTCACACAACAAGAGCACCAGCCTGCGCCTGTTCTGGACTGCGGTTTCCATCGTCGTGCCGATCCAGGCCGGGGCATACTTCCTGATGGCGCGCCTGCCGTCGCACAACATGGCCTACGGCACGCTGATCACAGCCGCGATTTACCTTGGCCTGCTGATGCTGGTGCCCGCGCTCAGCGCGCCCGCCGAGGCGCCGGTCCCAAGCCGCCGCGTGCGCCGCGAAGTCGAAAAGCTGCCGCAGGGATTGATCAAGGGCGGCGGCTTCATGTTCTTTCCCGGCGGCTCGCGCGGTGTGCTGCATTCGGCGCTGGTGCTGGGACTGGCGATGGTGCTGCTGGCCATCGTGGGCTGGGTTGCCGTCGGTCGCCTGGAAGCGCGCCTTGACGATATGGCGCAGCTCGCCATCGATTATCGCGAGATCATTGAGCCTTCACGGGCGCCAATGGGCACAGCCGCGCCCGCGCCGCGCATCGGCCAAACGCCCGAGAAGATCCGCGCTGACCTGGTCACGTACTACGGCCACGAGTACCGCGGCTTTCTGCTGCTGCTGGCGACGCTGGCGATCGGCGTGTTGCTGGCCTCGCAGGTGACGTGGCGGATTTCATTAAGCGGCCTGTCGAAAATCCTGTCGGGGGTGCTGGCGGGCTTGGTGCTGGCTGTGTGGCTGGTGGTGCCGATCATCGCGCAGAACTTTGCGGGCGGCGACGACACGTCAAGCTTCACGATGGACCAGTTCTCGCCGATCAAGGCCGCAAGCATTTCCATCGAAATCGGCAAGGCCCGCGGCGGCGCTGCCATCCTTGAAGGCACGCGCGCGCAGGCTCACGGCGAGCTTGCCGACAGGCTCTCCACCCGCTGGTGGACGTTCGCGGGCACTACGCTCGCGCTGACTCTGGGCCTGCTGCTCTACAACATCATGTCGCATCGCAGGGTGATGCGGCTGGTTGACCAAGCGATCAAGCAGGCCACGGAGCGCCACAAGCCCCTGCCCGCGCAGGTCACCGAGGCCGCGCTGCAACAGGTGCTGCAGCAGGTCACCCAGCCCCTGCCGCCGGCTACTGCCGCGGGTGAAGCTCCACCTCAAGCCGGCCCTTAGCCGGGTCAAACACGATGTCGTAAATGTCGCCCTGGCGGCATGGCTGGCGCACCAGCGTCGGCTGGGGCGCCCCCATGAAGACCATGGCGCCCACGGTGCGCGGCACAGGTCGCAGTTCAAACTCGGTGCGTTGCGGCTGGGTTGCCCCGCGCGGGTCGTGCCCCGCAAGGCCGATAAAGCGGTAAAACCCGCCCCGGCCAAGCCAGTTCCAGCCGGTGCGCCATTGCAGGGTTTCAACTTCAAGCTCAAAGTGATCGCCGGAAGTCAGCACCGGGCGGCGCTGCTCAGCCATGCGGCGGCCCGCGCGATCCACGGGGTAAAACAGCAGATTCAACTGGTCGGTTTGTTCGTCAAGCTTGCCGACCTCGATCTCCGCGATTTTGCGGCGCGTGTCCGGCTGCACCGGCAGGTCGCCGGTCAGCACAGCCAGCACGAGCGCTTCGATTGCAAGCCAGATGACCACACAGCCAAGGCCGAGCAAGCCGAAGTCGATGATCGGCGCAAGGTTGCTGGTTTCAACGTCTTCGCGGCGTTTGGACTTCAGCCAGTACCAGGCGCGCTGGGCCACAAACACGACCAGAAACACACCCAGCACACACGCCAGAACGGCAAATGCTTTCAGGCGAAAGTTCGGGTCACCGTCCATGTGGCAATTATGGCCCAGCGGGCGGCGGTACGTCAAACGCCGCGTTTTGCCTGTGTGTCGGTCAGTCGGACCAGAACTGGTCTATCTTGATTGCTCGGACCTCTCCGGGTTTGAAGGGCTCAAGTTCGATCTGGTGCCACTTTCGAGTGTATGGACTGCGCGGCACGCCCTTTGGCTCCGCGTACACCTCAAGTACAAGATCGCAGTGCGGGGGTATGATGTACTTGACAGGTCCACGCTTGGTAGTGATTGAGCCGGTCAACTCGGCGTCGCCCATGATCGTCAGGCGATCCGGCGTTCTGACGCCCGCGAACACGGCGGCGGCGTCCGGAGAAATGTCGGTGTCGATGTAAATCTCGGCCCACTCAAAAAATTCGCACTTGATTTCGTGTGTGTCACCAGCACTTAGGCGAACTCGTTGCGGCACCGATATCGCCTTTCGGGGCCTATCCCGCATCGACCTTGCCCTGATCCAGAACAAGTACTCACCCGGAGGGCCGACGACAGCAGTGCTTTTCCCCGCGCCGGTCAGCTTCTCGCCGCCCCCCGCCCACTTCCGGCTTGGCACGCCCGGCTCGTAAATCTGGTACATAATTGTCAGGACTTCGTTGTCCGCAAAGCCGTGGGCCTTGCGATCGAACTCGAACGTCACGGTGCCCGCCGGAATCGCCACCGAGTAGGGCAAGTCAACTTCCACAGTACCGCCGGCTGCCATCAAGTGTGCCAGGTCCGCGCGCTTCCGGTCCTTGCCCGGGGACTCTACGAGACAATCCGCTGGTAAACCCGTTGGCAAGCCCGGGAACGCGGCGAAACCGTCGTTGTCGGTTAGAGCCTCCAACTCCAGTTCCTCATACACCCACAGTTTTACGGTTGCTCCCGACAGTGGCTTGCCGTTCTGGATCGCGCGAATCTTGATTGTCACATTGTCGGGCAGGATAAATGGCCCGATGTCATGGATGCCGGCCCATGGCTCCACGGCGAATCTGCCACGAACCACCGTTCCCGCAGGCGGTTTCCATTCGATCCAGAGGGAATGACGCCCCGGTTCGGCTGTGTCGTCGGCAACGCGTACCATCGCCTGCGGAACCTTGCCTTCCAGCGCGAATACCCCGTTTGGGCCGGTACGTGCGACCATCAGGTCTTGCGTGAGTGACACTCCGGAAGTTTCCTGCCAAGACCGCAGGGCCACTCGTGCATTGGAGCAAGGCTCACCGTCTGGGGTCTGTACCCAACCCACCAAAGCATCTCCGGCGCTCAAGGGTGTGAACGCAATACTGCGCCGTTCGCCAGGCTTCAATGTGACCTCACGCGTCCTGATCAGGATGCCTAGCTCCTCGACAGACTGATCGGGCAAAGTGATTTCATAGTTGATGTTCGGGATCAATTGAATCTCCGTCACACCATTGTCAGCCGTTTCATTTACAGTCACGTCCTTGAACGCTGGTTCCAATTCGGCAAGTTCTTGCGCGTACTCTCCCAGACCCAACCGCCTGGCAGTAACTTCTTCCCCGGCAACAACGCTGTTTCCCGGGCCCTGCACGGCGACGGACAAGAACGCTAACTGTTTCAGATCGGGGAGTCGCTCATTTCGATGCTTTGCCACGTCAAACATTTCCGGCACATAACCATCGGCCGACACGATGATACGGGCGGCATCCGTGTCTATCTCATCCCAGCTTCCCGTCCAAGGGCGAGGTCCCGTCCAAGTTCCGGCTGCATGCTCGCGCACGACAAGATTGCGGTAACTGTCGGCGACCAATGCTACATTGGCTGTCTCGCCCGGCGAGTTTATCAACCAGACTTGCCGAGCAACGATGGCGATCATGCTCAGAGCCAACGCCACCACACACAAATGTAGCCACTTCGTGCGAGGACCTGAACTGCGTGACCTGGACTTGCCGGTCATTGAGTCTCCTCGCCTTTGATTTCAACTTCCGTCTCATTGATCTTTGGACCATCTCCCTGTGGGTTCTTGCGCTGGAGCGGTTTGGGCGTGGCCGTGATTGCTCCAGACTTGTTCGCATTCGAAGGGTTCTTTTCGATACGTGCATCCTGAGACCCTAGATGCGCTTCACCCTCAGGCGTGGGCCCAATCTCATAGATTATACGAACAATGTCCCCAACGCACGCTTCCGTCGCGCTCGACTCACAGATCAAGGAAATCGCAATCACCATCTCGCTGGTTCGAGGCCGAGCGTTGGCAGTATTGTTGTTATTCCAGCTCGAGCCCCAGTCAGCAAAGAAGGTGGATCGACCTACCATTGCGTGGGCTCCGGCGTGCGCTTTTACCTTGGCAATAGCATTCGAAGTAGTCGCTTCTCCGGCATCTTCATCCCATGCTCCTTCGTCCTCGGGACTCGTGAGCCCGTAAAGCAAGTCATCGCGTTCATCCAGAGCTTCTTGCAAAATGAAATTTGCCCCCCTTATGGCCGCGTCCGCTGCATCCGTTGGAACCGATGGTATCTGGAACGGACCATCTTCCCTCTCCTTCTTCAGGGCAAAAGCCAGCTTCGTGTCCACATCGACGGCGACTTGCGGGCAAAAGATGTGCCGTTTTACAGCGCCGCTTACATCAAACTGCTCTATGTCTTTGAATTTGCGTCCCCCTCCTTTCGCTCGGATCGTGATTCCGACGGTAAGCGCGGAGAAGGCGTGGACATGAACTTTGGGTACACCACACGAGCCGATCCACGTGGCCGATAGCACCCACCATCCGTCAACTCGCTTGGACTTGACCTCAACCTTGTCAGATGTCTCCGTGCCGTCCGAGTACTTTAAGTTTTTCCTGCTCGTGCTCTCTACAGTGTTAGCAGTAACGGACGCAAAGGACGATGCGTATCCGCCAAGCGCGCGCCGATGGTACTTTTGGATGTCCTGAAAAGACACGCGCTCGTGGTTGATGTAAACGTCCGGCACTTCCTGAGTTCCGTTTTTTAACTTTTTGAAAACTTCCGATTTCTCGTTCACTTCGTCTAGGAACTGAATGTTTACTCGCCAACGGCAATCCGAGGCAGGTGGATTGCTACCTTGTGGTGCGGCGACAGGTTCCCGCCAAAGTGGTCCGCTGCCCCATTCCGGGTCCGGCTTTGGTGCAGTGTGATCCAACCCGTACGGTGCTTGGTCGCCCAGATCCCCGACGCGGTTCTCGTTTGGCGAGATCGGGGGACGTGGCGCGACGTTGATGTAGATGTCCAGGTTCGTTGAATTCGTTGACTCCGTGTCGTAGTAATGGATGCAAAGTACATGCAATGCGTCGGCCCTTGCTGTGTATTGCAGACAGCGTTCGAGGTCTCCAGAATCTTCGACGCTCCAAGCGTGGGCGATGCGGACTATTCCGGTTGTCTCCGTGACTATCTGCCATAGCTCAATGAACAGGGCTTCGTCGCCATCCCTGGACATCCGCAAGTGTACTCTTTCGCCTTCGCTCAGATGGAATGCGACGGTGAACGCCCGCTCCGCTGTCACCTCAACTTCTGAGTTGGCGTAAGGAAGTTCCTCAGGGTCCGACTGCACAACGGTATCCACCACTTCAGAAAGCGTCACAACTGGAGCCGGCGGCTCCGGTGGGGTTTTGAAACCAGGGCCGACCACCCATGCGCCGACGCCATTATCGTTGTCGCAGGCCCGGATGCGCCAATGATGTACGGTATTCCATGCCAGGACTGAACTGTAGAAGCAATGCATCGTGTCGCCGAACGTAACAGGTGTGCCGCCTCCGCTGAGTTGGCCCGAATCCCAAACAATGTCGGATGTGCCAAACCCATTGTCCACCGCGATCTGGACCTGCCACCATTGCGCGGCTCCGTCAACGTCGGCATCCTCAAAAATAGCCGCGAACATCCATGACGGATTGGCGCTGTCTCCATTCCATACAACTCGCGGTCTCCACACTACCGGATCAATATTCCCACTGTCCGGTTCGATTACGACGATCAGTAAAGAGAACTGACTTGCCGACTCCGGGTTTTCCAGCTCCGCGGCTGTTATGAGCAACGTGTTGTCACCCAAATCGTCGCTGGCAGGTCGCCAGGTGAACCTTCCGTGTTTCCATGTAGCCGACGAAGGCAGCGGGCTCCCGTTCAGCGACACACTTACGTTTACGTCATCACCGTCAGGGTCCAAAATGCAGAACTCGGTCACCACGAAGGCGCCATACTCGACATTGATGCTCGGCCTTTCGGAGATCTCAGGTGGGCGGTTGACGTTCGCGACACTTATGCCAATGACAAGAAACGCCGACCAGCCCACTTCGCCTGCCGGCAAGTTGGACGGATACTCTGTTGCAACAACAACGATCTGTCGTTCTCCCGCGTCTGTGTAACCGGGCAGCCAACTGAACTCACCAGACACCGGGTCCAGAACCGCCCCGACCGGCTCCCACACTGTGGCCACCATGCGATAGCGGATTACGCCGCTGGAGTTGGGCGTTCCAACTGCTTCAAACGTCAGGGGCTGACATTCTTTTACTTCAAACGGCGAGTTTTCGACGGACAAGCCGGGTGCGCTGCCGCTTCCGGCGCCAATTCGGTAAACAAGCGTGTACTCAATAGCGCTCTCAAACCCGGGATACTCCGACAATTGGTCCGTGACGCCCCGGTCAATACGAACAGCCAGAACCGCCGCTTCTTCCGGCACAAAGACAAGGAACTCGAGGTAGGCTGTAGTTTCGCTGTAAACACGGTGCCTGGGTACCCTCAAGTCTTCGATGTCTGCGCCCAAACCCACGCTGAACCCGATGGGCGATGCGCTCAGAACCCGCACGGCGAGCACGGTCGGCCCGTTAACCGCCAGCGTGTAGCAATCCACGTCTGCCGTTGAGAGTGTCCCCGCCAAAGTTCCCTGCGGCGAATCCAACGAGTTGGCCTGTTCCGGCGAATCATTGGGTTCAGATTCTTCCGCATGAAGGGATGCGCCAAAGTACAAGAGTGCAGCCGTCAACGCGACGTGCAGGTATGTTTTCATGTTCGGCCCCTCGAATGAATCACTTGCGCTACCGCGCCAGCGTACTGGACGAAGGCCGCAAGCGGCAATAGAATATGTGCACACAGTGCACATATGAGACCAGTTTGCTAACGTTGTTCCGTCCAACCACCATGCGTGTGAGTATCAGGACCCGAACGTGCGCTCACGCCTTCATGACGGAACGGTCTTGCGCCTACCGTTGGCGGGTTTTGTTGCTACCTTTTGCGCCCCATGCCGTTTGGTCGCAAAATCCCACGCGCAACGCTGGAGCGTTACGCGGGCAAAGCGCTGGTTGAAGTCGCGCAGAAGAACCCCGACGTGCTCAAGCTCGGGGCTACGCGCCGCAATGTATCGCTGGTGTATCTCGATATCTGGGGCTTCACCGAGGTCACCAGCTACGCCTCGCCCCAAGCCGTGATTGACCTGCTGTGCGACTATTTTTCGCGCATGACCAACATTATCCGCGGTAACCGCGGCTTCGTGGACAAGTTTTTTGGCGACGCGATTTTTGCCATTTTCGGCGCGCCGCTGGATGACCCCCAGCACGCCCTGCACGCCTGCAACGCCGCGCTGGCCTGCCTGCGCGAGACCTTCAAGCTCGCCGCCGAGTGGCACGTGCAGGGTTTCGGGCGCATCAGCCAGAGCATCGGCGTGGTCACCGGCCCGGCCATTGTCGGCAACGTCGGCACCGACGAGCGCGCGATGTACACCGCCATCGGCGAAGCTGTAAGCCTGACGGTGCAGCTACAGCAGGCCAGCCGGCTGTATCGCGCGCCGATTATCATCTCGCGCGACACCAACAGCGCCGTGCGCGAGCAACTGCTTACGCGCGAGCTTGACGTGGTCAAGGTGCACGGCACCGAGCGCACGACGACTATCTACGAGCTGATGGGCAACCAGGCCGACGCGCCCGAGCACCTGAAGATGCTGGCCGAGGTGTTCAACCGCGGCGTGGTGTCGTTTCGCCAGCGCGACTGGGACCGCGCCGAAAAACGCTTTGCCGACGCCGACAAAATCTCCGGCGATGACGGGCCGTCGCGCCTGTACATCCGCCGCTGCCAGCTTTATCGCAAGCACCCGCCACCACCTGAGTGGGACCACGTGCACGCCCACACCGTGCGCATGAACCAGCCGGGCCAGTAGGCGCAATCGGCAAGGCTCGATTGGCAATGATGGGTGCCACGTCTCCCTTGCCGCTGGACGCTGCCTGATTGAAACTGCCGCCCATGGCCGAGTCGCCCGTGACAACCCCGCTTCCATCGGGCATGAAGGGCCTGACTGTCGGCGTGCGCGCCTTTGTGGCGGGTTACAGGCTGATGCTGCCGGGCGGCGGAATGTTCCGGTACGCCGTTGCGCCGGGTCTGGTTGCCCTGTTCATTCTGCTTTCGCTTGCGGTGGGCGCGTTCTTTCTGGCGCGCTGGCTGCTGGTTGACTGGCTGACAAGCCTCGACTGGGCGCCGTGGCTGTCTTGGCTTGGCGGGGTTCTGGCGTTCGTGCTGGCTTTGGTGTTCAGCTACTTCCTGTTTGTGCCGGTGATGCGCATGCTGGGCCCGATCTTTCTGGACCCGATCGCTGAGCGCGTGCATCAGCGCGTTACCGGCCAGCCCTTGCCGCAAGCGCCTCCGATCGTGGCGATCCGGCTAGCGGGTTCGATTGTGCCGTCACTGAGGTCGCTGCTGCTGTCGTTGTTTGTCGAGCTGCCGCTGGCGATTTTCGCGATGTTGACGTTTGCCGGCGTTGTGGTGTCGGCGCCTGTCAGTGCCTTCCTGATGGGTTGGGACCTGGTTGACACTTCACTGTCACTGCACAACCTGAAGTGGTCAGCAAAGAAGGCATGGCTTCGGCGCAACTTCTGGCCCTGCATCGGCCTTGGCGGCACAGCCAGCCTGGTGCTGCTTGTGCCGGTGTTGAACCTGTTGGCTGTGCCGGCTGGCGTGGCTGGGGCGATGGTGCTGGTGCTGGCGGAACGAGATCAGGGGGGCAAACTGGAGCCTGACCCTTTTCATGGCCCGGAAAGGTGAACATTTGGCAGTTTTGTCCGTATAATAAGCGAGCGCATCGGGACTAGATTGCGCAGCCCTGGGCAAGGGTGTAACAAACGATGAACAACCAGACTGTTCCGGGTGACTTTGAGCCGGCTCGCCGCGCATGGATGGCGGCGGTCGGCGTGGGCGCGGGTTTGTTTGCTTTGCAGGGCGGCCTGGCAGCCCAACGCAAGCCGGACCCCAAAGCGCCAACCGAAGAAGAATTGAAGAAGGCGTACGAGGAAACTGAAAACCTCGTCAAGGTCGGCAGCAACCCTGACCGGCCCGGCATCGCGGCGTGGCAGCAGAAGCAGGGCATGAACCTGACTTGGCCCGCCAAGTACTACCTGCCCTGGCCTGCGGGCGTCGGCCACCAGGTTTACCAAAGCTGGAACGGTAACAAGATCGGCCCGCCGCGCGCGACGCACATGCAGGCGCAGAACTACTACGCGTGGGACTTTCACATCGTGCGCGGCCAGTACATCTGCGCCGCCCGCGACGGCAAAGTCACAAACGTGGTCGATGACCAGCCGCCGGGCAACGAGAACGCCAACGTGATCTACATTGAGCACGCCGACGGCGAAGTCAGCGTGTACGCCCACAACGGCAGCAACACCGCGCTGGTGGCCGTGGGCGACAAGGTGCTGGCGGGCCAGAAGATCTGCCAGGGCAGCAACGAGTCGATGCACCTGCACTTCTGCATCTGGAAGGGCATGATCGACTACCCGTGCCGCTTTATCGACTTTGCGGCCGACAACGGCGTGCCGCAGTACGGCCAGAACCCGGTCAGCGGCAACAAGGGCCCCGACAGCAACCAGATCGCCGAGATTCAGGCCGACTTCAACAAGGGTGAAGCCGCGTTTGAAAAGAAGGATTATCTCAACGCGCTCAAGTGGTACCTGGCCGCAACGGCCACAGAAGTGCGCGTAGAGGCCTACGAGCGCAGCCTTGAACGCATCGAAGAGTGCCGGCAGATCATTGACGCCGAGATCAACGCCGCCGTGGAAGAAGCCAGGGGCGGCGACATGGCCAAGGCCGAAAAGTCGCTGAAAGCGATCCAGAAGAAGTACGGCGACTTTGCCAAGACGCGCATCAACGCGGCGATGGACGAGCTCAAGAAGGATCCCAAGTTCCGCGACTGGGCCAACAAGCAGGCCAGCGAGAAGCTGTGGCTGGAAGCCCGCCGCGCCGAAAAGTTCGAGGAATGGAAGAAAGCCGAAGCCGCCTACCGCGAGCTGCGCAAGCTGTACAAGAAAGGCGAGCCCGAATACGACCTGATCCAGGAGAAGCTGAAGAAGATCAGCATCGGAAGAATTCTGGAGGAGTAGGCCCGAAAGCAGAAGTTACACGTACAGCCCCGGCAGCAATGCCGGGGCTGCTTGTTTGCCCTTACCGCGCAGCTCCATTGCACTGGTGATTGCGCTGGCCTGTCGCTACGGCGTGCTGCCTTGCGTATGCTGGCGCCATGTCGGCGACGTACTTTCCTTCAGACGAGATTGTCGCGCGTTATCGGGGCCAGCGTGCCCTGCGCGGCTACATCCGGCTTGCCCGGCCGTTCACGCTGATCCCGCCGATGCTCGGTATGGCTTCGGGTGGCATTGTCGCGTGGTTTGTGGCTGGGCCCAGCCTGGTCAGCGGGCGCGACTTTCTGGTCACGCTGTTGCTGGGCACGGTTGCCGCCGGCTTGCTCAACGCAGCCAGCAACGCGCTGAACCAGATCTTTGACATCGACATTGACCGTATCAACAAGCCTGACCGGCCACTTTGCACCGGCGATGTTTCGATCCTGGGCGCCGGCGTGTTTGCCGCGTTTACCGGGGCGTCGGCCCTGATCATTGCCTCCGCGATCTCGGTGCTCACGGGCCACTGGGGCACGCTGGCGTTGTTTGCGGCCGCCGGGGTGTTCAGCGCCGCCTACAGCGTGCCGCCTGTGCGCACCAAGGCGCGCGGCTGGTGGGCCAACGTGACGGTCGCTATCCCGCGCGGGGTGCTGCTCAAGGTCGCCGGCTGGAGCCTGGCCAAAAGCGTGCTGTCGTGGGAAGCGTGGTTCATCGGCTTGATCATGGGCCTGTTCCTGTTCGGGGCGACGACCACCAAAGACTTTGCCGATGTGCGCGGCGACGCCGCCTACGGCGTGCGCACCCTGCCCGTGCTGTACGGGCCGGAAAGGGCCGCCCGCTACGCCGTGCCGTTTCTGACGTTGCCGTTTCTGCTGATCCCGCTTGGCGGGCTGGCAGGTGTGCTGACCGCGCGCATGTTTGACCTTGCAATGCTGGGCTTGATCAGCCTGCTGTGGGGCGCACACATTTCGGCGCGGGTGCTGGATGACCCGGACGCGCTCACGCACACCGAGAACCACCCGGCTTGGCGGCACATGTACTACCTGATGATCTTCCTGCAGGTCGGGTTCGTGTTTGCGTACATCCCCTACTCTTTCTTTGGCGGTCTGTTCCGTGGCTAAACGACTATCTTCACGCATGGGCGCACTGGTGCAGTCGGACATCCGGCGCCTGACCATTGAATGTGACAAGGTCGGCGGCATCAACCTGGGCCAGGGCATCTGCGACCTGCCCACACACCCGCTGGTGAAGCAGGGTGCCATCGACGCGATCAACGCCGGCAAGGCGACCTACACACATGCCCGCGGCCTGATTGAGCTGCGGCGCGCGATTGCCGGCAAGTTGCACGACTTCAACGGGCTTGACTACAACCCTGAAACAGAGTTGTGCGTAACCGTCGGCAGCAGCGGCGCATTTGCCTGCGCCGTGCTGGCCACGCTGGACCCCGGCGACGAGGTGATCCTGGTAGAGCCCTTCTACGGCTATCACCTGAACACGCTGTTGATGGCGGGCATAACGCCACGCTATGCGCGCATGGACCTTGACCGCATGGCACTTGACAGGTCAAGCTTTGAAGCCGCGTTGTCGCCGCGCACGCGCGGCATTGTCATCTGCACGCCCGCCAACCCCGGCGGCATCGTCGTCAGCCGTGACGACTGGCAGTGGCTTGCGGGCCTGTGCGAGTCGCGTGACTTGCTTCTCTACAGCGATGAAATCTACGAGTACATCACTTATGACGGTCTAAAACACACCAGCGCGGCGATGCTGCCGGCGCTGCGCAATCGCACACTGTTGATGGGCGGCTACAGCAAGACGTTCAGCATCACGGGTTGGCGCATCGGCTATCTGGCCGCGCCTGCCGACATCATGGACAAGGCCGCCGTCGCCAGCGACCTGCTGTACATCTGCGCCCCCCACCCGTTGCAGCGCGGCGTGCTCAAAGGCCTGGAAGCACCGGCCGAATACTACGAGCAAATGCGCCGACACTACGAACAGGGCCGGGCCATGATCTGCGATGCCCTTGAAGCGGGCGGCTTCAAGCCCCACCGCCCCCAAGGCAGCTACTACGTGATGGCGGACTTTTCGGCCCACGGCTGGAAAGACGACCAGCAGGCAGCCACCGAGCTGCTGCGGCGCACAAAGATCGCCGCCATTCCCGGCAGCGCGTTCTACGAGCCCGGCAGCGGCCGCGGCAGCAAGCTGCTGCGCTTTTGCTATGCCAAAGACCTTGATGTGCTGGCAGAAGCCTGCAACCGCCTGAGGTCACTGCGCGACTGAATGACGATTCCACTTGGCATGCTTTGCGGGCTTGTGCTGGTGGCAAACGCCGTTGCATTTGCCGCGCAGGGGCTGGACAAACGCAAAGCCGCCAGGGGCGCCCGTCGTACGCCCGAGCGCACACTGCTGCTGCTGGGCCTGCCCCTTGCCGCGCCGGGCATGCTGCTGGGCATGCGCGTTTTTCGGCATAAGACGCGCAAGGGCAGCTTTGTCGCAAAGGCCGCGCTGGTGACTTTCGCGAATCTGCTCATGCTTGTTGCCCTTGGCTGGTCGGCGACAAATGGCCTTGTCAGCATTGAACTTGTGCTTTACTGACGGGCCCGCCCGGGGGATGATATGGATGCCCTGTAGCGCCCCTGCGTTGAGAGGCGAATGAGCGCACCGTTGCCCAGCATCACCGTCCCGCGCTGCACCCGTTGCAGCGGCAAGCTGGCCTATGAAGGCCGGCCCTGCCACCTGTGTTTGTCGCCCGCGAGTTTCGCCGTGGCCAAGGGCTTCGCCCGCGACATCAAGGGCGCCCAGCGCACGCGTGAAGCCAAGCTGCCGCGCTTTGCCCAGCCGCTGGCAGTACGCGGCAAGCAGGCACGCCTGCCGCGCGGCGAGCGCATGATCGCGACCCTGCGCATTGTGGGTCGCTGGACCTGGAACAGTCTTGCCATTGCCGCCGGCATACACGTCGTTGCGGTGCTGTTTGCGATGTTCCTGCGTGAAGACATCGAAAAGCTGATCATCAACATCAACAAGGCCGAGATTCAGGACCGCGTGGCGATCGCCGACACGCCCGCCCCGCAACCCGAAGAAACGCCTGCACCTTTCCTGGAAAAGACCGACGACGAACTGATCATGCCCGACCGGATCGATGAGTCGGTGCTCGATGACGTCGGCACGCCCGAGTACGTTGCGCCGCCCGACGAGCGCATCTACGCGCCTGAGCCGCAAGTTGCGCCGCCGCGGCCCGCGCCGCCCAGCGCGTTTCCGTCGCGCCTGCCCCAGAACGCGCAGGGCCTTGGCGGCGGCCAGCCCGAGCCTGTGCGCAGACCTCCCACCGGCGCCGGGCTGTTCAAGAACCGTCAGGGCAGCAGCCGTGCCGCCGCTGTGCGCCGCTACGGCGGCGGCGACGACACCGAAGAAGCCGTGAACCTCGGCCTGGAGTACCTTGCGCGCCAGCAAGGCAGCGACGGCAGCTGGGATCCCAACAAGGGCTTTGAAACCCCGCCCACCTGGGCGGCACGAAACAACGGCTACCGCGGCTCAATCACCGCGCTGTGTACGCTGCCGTTTTTGGCGGCGGGCCACTCGCCGGACGAGGGCAAGTACGCCACCAACGTGCGCCGCGCGATCAACTGGCTGATGAAGCGCCAGGACAGCAGCGGCTACATCAGCTATGCAGCCACGGGCGACATGTACACCCATTGCGTGGCCACGCTGGCGCTGTGTGAAGCCTACGGTATGACGCGCGACAAGGAAATCGGCAAAAGCGCCGAGCGCGCCCTGCGCTTCCTTGAGCGCAGCCAAGGCAGCAAGGGCGGCTGGGACTACAACGGCTACATCACGTCGTCAGGCTCCGGCGCGGCCATGGCCAACGAGCGCAACGACGCCAGCATCACCGGCTGGGCAGTGCTTGCGTTCAAAAGCGCGAAGTCGGTCGGCATCAAGGTGAACGACCGCACCTGGTCACAGATGATTGAGCTTTATGACAAGCTGAGCCTCGGCAACGGAGAAACGTATTACGCTGACGCCGCTTACGGGCGCCTTTCGGGTACGCGGCGCGGCATCGGCATGGTCGGCGTGGGCCTGACTTCGCGGGTGATCCTGGGCGACGAAAGGTTCGACAAGCGCAACGCGGCCGCCGAAGAGCTGCTGTTGAAGGACCCGCCGGCCTGGGACAAGTTCTTTGAGCCGACGTACGACTCAGTGACCCCGAACTTCCACACCTTCTATGGTTTGTACTACGGCACGCTGGGCGTGTTCCTGCGCAATGGCGGCGACGGCCTTGCCTGGACGCAGTTCAACCGCGCCATGAAGGAGACGCTGCTGCCGAACCAGAAGCGCAGCGGCCAGCGGCGCGGCTCGTGGCCCGGTGTGGACACCTGGATCGGCCCGATCATGGGCGACCTGTACAGCACGGCGTGCAGCGTGCTGTGTCTTGAGGTGTACTACCGCTACAACCCCACGCACCGGCCCGACAGTGATGTACCGGTCGTCGAGTCTGACCCCGCCAACGGCGATGAAGCCATCAAGCCCCGTCCGCAACCGCAGACGACGCCCGCCGGCCCCGCCGAGCGCAGCCGTGCGTTGCGCGCACTGGTGCACGAGAAGGGCCAGGGCGCCGTCGGCGAATTGCTCAAGGCCCTGAACGACGAGGCCAGCAGCGTGCGAAGCACGGCGCTCAACGAGCTTGCCAAGCTGAAGGCAAAGGACGCCGCGCCCACCGTCGCAGCCATGCTGGGCCAGCCGGGCAACGAGGCGCTGAGGTTCACGATTGTGGACGCCCTGGGCCGCTTGGGCGACCGCTCGGTGCATCCGTCGCTGACGCGGCTGCTTTCAGATCCCGATGAGAGCATGCAGCAGGCGGCGCGCAGCGCGCTCAAGTCATTGGCCGACGGCAAGGACTTCGGCACCAACAAGCGGGCGTGGACCGACTGGTTCAACCGCAACGCGTGACGCGCGTTACCTGCGCCGCAACGCAAAGCCGGCAAGCAGGCACGCCAGCGCCGCCAGCGCGGGCAGCCACGTCAGGTCCACGGGCTGGCGCTCGATTTCGCCGAAGCGTTTGGGCTGCCAGGCATCAAGGCTGCTGACCACCCGGACCCCGGCTTGCTCAGCCATTGCAAAGAAGGCTTCGTCGTCGCCGGTGTAGCGCAGCTCGTGCGGCACCAGCCTTGGCAGCGCAATGCGTTGCAGCAACACCTCGCCGTCAAACGCCAGCAGTTCGTCGCCGGTTGGTGGGGCCAGCAGCCAGCGCCCGGCTGATTGCAGGCGGGCAAGCGCGCCATCGCCCAGCCGCAGGTCGCGATCGGGCGGTTGGGACGCGCCGGTCCAGACCAGCTCGGCGCTGTCGGGCAGGATGTTCAGCACGAGGTTCTGGCGGTTGGCGTTGGCGGTGACGAAATCAAGCGTCAGGGCGATCCGCTGCTGAAAGAACTCAGTGGCCCAGAAGTTCGCCAGCAGGCCATCGCCCCAACTGCGGGTGCACAGGCACGCGGTGCGCCCTACCAGTTGCCGGTGCGCCAGCAGCGGGTACTCGGGCACGCGCGTGCGGGGCGTTTGTGCAGTCAGGGTGGGCGTCACGGAGCGGTCGTTGCGCGGCGCCGTCCTGGCAAGCAGCAGCAGCGGCTCCGGCACGCCGCCTACCTCCCAGCGTTCAGTCGAAACCCAACTGCTGTCGCCGCCGGCGATCGCGCGATCAAGTGTTTCAAGCAGATTGCTGAATCCGTCCGCGCCCGCCGCCCAGTAGTGAACGTCGGCGCCGGCAAGCCACTCCTGCCACGGCTGTGCGCCCTGGTCGGTAAGGATGACATCCAGACGCACGCCGGCTGACTTGAGCTGTTCTGCAAGCTCGCGCCACGCGGCTTCGTTGCTGGCGGTGTCCTCGCCGTCGGTGATGACCATAAGGCGGCGGTCCTGTCCCTGGCCCAGTGCGGGCAATGCGTCAGCGACACACCCGCGAATGTTCGTGCCCAGTTGCGCCCGCAAGCCGGCCAGAACGGTCTCGTGCATCGGGTCGCTTGGGGCGCGGAACACCGCTTCGTTCTGCAGGCGCTGGTTGAAACCGACAATGGCCGCGGCGTCGGTGGGCGCGGCGGATTGCAGCACTCGGCTCGCGGCTTCGCGCAGGCGTTGCAGGCGGGTGACGCCGCCGGGCAGAGTCTGGCCCATGCTTTCGGATACATCCAGCAGCAACAGCAGGCGGCGCGGCGGCGCGTCGTCGGGGCGCAGACGCACCGGCAGGATGTCTTCGATGGCTGTGCCGCGGTAGCCGCCGGGCCCGAACGCCCCTTCCGCGCCCAGCATCATCAGGTTGCCGCCGGCCAGCACCCAGTCACGGATCGCACGCAACTGTTCGCGCGAAACGCCCGCGTCCGCAAGCGGCAGATTGTTGATGAACAGTGTCCCCACGCCGTCGAGGTCGCGAGGCGTTGATGGCAGGGCGTGCGCCACTCGCACCTCGTTGCGCGCGTCGTTGCGCAGCGTTGCCAGCAGGCCGTCCGCCTGCTGCGGAAAATCGCGGGGGGCGCAATACAACATCACGCGACGACTGCCTGCGTAGAACGCCACGCTGGCTTCGTCGTTGCCGGGCTCGCGGTCCTGCGGCAGGTCAAGCACAAGGCGCACGCGTACCAGCCCTGCAACTTGTACCGGCAGGTTGTGGCTGATGCCTGCGGCCAGCCCCGCCCGCACGCTGCGGGTGCCGCTTGCGACCACGCGCTCGCCGACCAGCATGCGCCACGGCACGTCGCAGTCGCGATCGGCGACGATGCTGGCGCGCAGCATGGCGCTGCCGCCTTCGGACACCGCGCTCGGTGCGATGAAATCGACAATCGATGCATCGGGTGCTGCGTGCGGCGGCAGGCGCAACAGCATCAATCGGCGCGGATCCGCCGCTGTCAGCAGGTCCGCAAGCCGTCCGCGGCCGTCGGTGGCAAGCATGAACTCGCCATTTAACGCAGCATCGGCCCCAAGGTCGGCAAGCCGGGAGTAGTCGGTGCCGCGCCCGCCCGGCGAGCCCGGCTGGCGCAGCGCGTCAGACAGCTCAAAGCGGCGCAGGCTGTGGCCTGCGGGCAGGCCCGGTTCGGGCACTTGCCGGCGCGCGCCCATCGACGCCGACACGTCTTCAATCAGCGCGTGCGTCACCTGCGGCGTGCCGGCGGTAACCGCCGGTCGCGCGCCAGCCAGCAGCAGCAACGCGCCGCACAGTGCAAACAGCACCGGGGCGGGCTTGCGCACGCGCGCTGCCAGTCCGATTGCAGCCAGCGCCAGCGCGGCGGCGGCCACCACAAGCCACGGGATGTCAAAGTCAAGTCCCATAATTCCTGCAGAATCGTGCGCCGGAGTACCGATCAGCCATGCGGGTATCGGCCCGGAGTGGGCCAATGGAGGACAAGATGGCTCGGCACGCCGGTGTATTCATTGTCTGCTCGTTGTTCCTTCTGGTCTCGTGCTCAAACCTGCAAACCGGGAATTCCGGGCCGGAGTTGCTGGCCCCGATTCCGGTGTATGGTGCAGCCCCGCTCGTCAGGGTCAAGCTGTCCAAGCCCAGTAACGCGGATTCTGTCAGCGTGAAAGTCGCCAAGGCAATGCTGACGATCGACGGCAAACGCAACGAAACGGCCGGCGAGCTGTCACTGGCCCGCAACGGGCGGCAACTGCTGGTCAACGACCAGCCGGCGACATCGGTCGAGATTGCCCCGGTCGGGCTGCCGCAGCACTTCACGCTGGAGAATCGAATCTATCGCGGCCGCCTGCGGGTCACGGCCGGGCCGGCGGGTTGGGAAGTGATCAACGTGGTTGACCTGGAACAGTACGTCGCGGGCGTAATCGGGTGGGAAATGATTGCCGGTTGGCCGCTTGAGGCGCTGAAGGCACAGGCTGTGGCCACACGTACCTACGCGGTCTTTGAGATGGAAGCTGCCCGCGGCAACGGCCGCGCCTGGGACCTGGACGACACCACCGCCTACCAGGTGTACGGCGGCGTGGGGCCTGCCGACCAGCCGCGCCAGTGGCGCGAGACACCCAACGTGCTGGCGGCGCGCGAGGCTACCAGCGGCAAAATCATGACCTATCAGGGCAAAGGCTTCCGGGCGTTCTTTCACAGCACCAGCGGCGGCCACACGATCAGTCCGCCCGAAGGGCTAGGCATCGACAGCGTGATTCCGCCGCTGGCCGGCGTGGACCTGGGCGAGTTCGGCAAAGACAGCCCCAAGCACCGCTGGCGCATGTCGCTGGCGGCGGGCGAAGTGAAGGCACGGTTGATTGAAGCAGGCATCGCGCCTGCGGACATCATCCGCATTGAGGCCGCCGATACCGCACCCAGCGGCCATGCCGTCACGCTGAAGCTGTTTGACCGCAACGGGAAGCACCGCCTGGTTTCCGCAATCAGTGTGCGCCGCGCCCTTGGCCTTTTCAGCACCAACTTCTCCGCCGAAAAGCTTGCCGAGGAATGGGTGTTTGAGGGCCGCGGCTACGGCCACGGCTGCGGCATGTGCCAATGGAGCGCGCGGGGCATGGCGGCGGCCGGCTGGAAGGGCGAGCGCATTCTTGAAACGATGTACCCGGGCAGCGAGCTCAGGTCGCTGTACTAACGAGTGACGCAAAGGCGACGGCCCCGGCGACTTGCGCCGGGGCCGTCTTCGTGTGCGGTGCTAGGCGGGCGGTGGCAGCAGCTCAGCCAGCGTCTGGAACGCGCTGCGGATGCGCGTCTTCACGGTGCCCAGCGGCATATCGAGCGCCTTGGCGATTTCGCGCTGGCTGAGCCCTACAAAGAAGCTGAGTTCCACCAGCGTGCGCTGGGCTTCGGGCAGTTTGTCGATGTGCTGGTGCATCATCTGCCGCAGCTCTTCCTTGGCGAAGTTGGCGCTGGGCGTTTCCTCGTGCATTTCGGTCTGGGTATCGGCAAAGGCCTTCTCGGTTCTGCGTTTGCTGGCGCTGCTGCGCGCGAAATCCAGCGCGCGGCTGCGGGTGATCATGGCCACCCACGTTTCCGCGCTGGCGCGCGAACGGTCAAACTTGCGCGCTTCCTGCCAGACTGCCACCGCGATCTCCTGCTCGGCGGCGTCAAAGTCTTCCTTGTACAGGGTGCGGCGCAGTACCGCCTGGATCAGAGGGCGGGCAGCTTCATAAAACTCGTTGTAGGCGACGGTGTCGCCGTCAGCGACCCTGTGCAGCAGCCTGGTCAGTCCCTGGCGCATGGTTGCCCCGAACGCGGCGTGAGCGCGGGCAGTATAACACGCGCCGCGCCCTTGCCCGTCCCGCAAACTGCGGAATAGTGGGGCCGGTCCGGAGTGTTCAACCCCATGCGCTCATTGCGATTTCTGCTTGCCGAGTACAAGGCCAATCTTGGCTGGTTCGGCATCGGCATGACGGCGCTGATCATCGGTGCGCTGCTTCAAACGGTGGCGCCGCTGTACATCAAGCTTGCCGTGGACGCGGCCTCGCCCGAAGGGTTTGCCGTAAACGAGGGGCTGGCAAGCCGCCTGGCGCTGTCGTTGCTGCCGATGCAGCTTGAGCGCAGCGAACGCTTTGTCGTCACCTGCCTTGGCATGGTGGCGCTGATCGCGGTGCTGATCGGGATTGCCACGTTTTACAAGCGCTACTACCTGATCCGCATTTCGCGCCGCACCGAGTACTCGCTACGCAAGCGCATGTACGCGCGGCTGCAGGACATGCCCGGCAAATGGTTCGACCACACGCGCAGCGGCGGCGTGATGTCACTGATGACAAGCGACATTGAAGCCGTGCGGCAAATGATCGGCCCAGCCATCATGTATATGGGCGGCACGATTTTCATGTTTCCGGCGGCGTTGGCGATCATGCTTTCGCTTAACTGGAAACTGACGTTGCTTTCACTGATCCCGATGCTGGGGCTGGGCGCGGCGACGCTGTGGTTTAACCCGCGCGTTAAGCGCTACAGCCTGCGCAGCCAGGAAGACCTTGAGCAGCTTTCGGCGCGCGCGCAGGAGAATTTTGCCGGCGCGCGGGTGGTCAAGGCGTTTTCGCGCGAGGAGTTTGAGATCGCCGAGATGCAACGGCTGGGTGACACCTACCTGGCCAACAAGCTTGGGCAGGCGCGCAACCAGGCGCTGTACCACGGCAGCATCCTCGGGTTCTCGGGCCTTGGCGTGCTGATCATCCTGTACTTCGGCGCGACCGAGATCGGCGCTGGGCGCAGCACCGTGGGCGACATGGCGGCATTTCTGCTTTACAACCTCGCGCTGTACTGGCCGATGATCGCGCTGGGCTGGGTGACCATGCTGTTCGTGCGCGCCGCCGCAAGCTTGAAGCGAATCGACGCGATGATGAACGTGCCGGTGGACGCGTCGCGCGTGCCGCAGGGCGATGTTCCCGCAAGCCTGCGCGGCGAGTTGGAGCTTCAAAACGTCAGCGTGCGCTACAGCGACCACGGCCCGCCGGCTCTGGATGGCGTCAGTTTCAGGGTCGCGCCGGGGCGTACGCTCGGAATTGTCGGCCCGGTCGGCAGCGGCAAGAGCACGATTGCCAACCTTCTGCTGCGCATGGTGGATGCGAGCAATGGCCGTGTCCTGGTCGATGGCAAGCCGATCGGTGAATACAACACGCATGCGCTGCGCAGCTTTTTCGGCTATGTCCCGCAGGACAGTTTCCTGTTCAGCGACACCATCGCCAGCAACATCGGCCTTGCACTGCCCGCGGACGACCCGGGGCGCGAGGCTGCGATCCGGGCGGCGGTCAAAGCCGCCGAGTTCGAAAGTGAAGTCCTGTCGCTTCCGCATGGCTACGACACCATGCTTGGCGAGCGTGGCGTGAACCTGTCAGGCGGCCAGAAGCAGCGCGCCGCCATCGCGCGCGCGCTGGCGGCAAAGCCCGCGGTGCTGGTGTTTGACGACTGCCTCAGCGCTGTGGACACGGACACGGAAGAGCGCATCCTGCGCAACCTGAAGGCCGAAACGCGCGACGTAAGCACGGTGATCATCGCCCAACGCATCAGCACGGTGCAGCACGCCGACGAAATCATCGTGCTGGACGACGGCAAGGTGATTGAGCGCGGCACAGATGCCGAGTTGCGCGCAAGAGATGGCCTGTACGCCGCGCTGGCCCGCCGCCAGGAACTGGCTGCGGCGTTGGCATAACGCCGCGGACATTGCCGCTTGCACTGGGACGCGGGTGAATGCAGGATTCCGCGGACTGAACCATGGCGATCACACGCGTCAAAACCAGCGGTACCGTGAAGTGGTACGACCCGCGCAAGGGCTACGGTTACGCCACGCGCACCGGCTCGCCTGAGGTGTTCCTGCATTACGGCGCAATCCGCAGCGATGGCGTGATTGAGTTGAAGGCCGGGCAGCAGATCGAGTTCATGCTTGAGCAGACGCCGCGCGGCGCCGTGGCCCATGAAATCAGGGTGGTCAAGAGTTAGCAGCCGGTTTCTCGACTTCCTTGGTGTCTTCGTCGTCGGCTTTCTTCTTGATGTCGGTGTCCCTTGCCTTCTTTTCGGCTTCGCGGCGCAGGATGGTTGTGTGGCGGTGGCGAATCTGCTCGTTGATGCCGCCCGCCAGCGCGTACTGCGCGCCTGAGGCCGGCTTTACCTGCTCTTCCAGCGGGGCCAGCACGCCGCCGGAAATCACGAACTTCATTGCCTCTTCGACAGTGATGTTCAGCTGGATCACTTCCTCGGCGGCCACCACCATGGTGTAGCCGGTCATCGGCGCGGGGCTGCTGGGCACATACACTGTCACCATGCGCTTGCGCGTGTACTCCTGCACCGACTTGATGCCTGAGCCGGTGACGAACACGATCGACCATAAGCCGCGGCGCGGGTACTCAAGGATCGCGACGGTATCGAACTCAAGCGGCTTGTTGTCGGTGAAAAAGAAATCCACCAGCTGCTTGGCGTGCGGGTAGATCGACTTGATCACGGGCACGCGCGTGACAAACCACTCCAGCAGTTGCACAAAGCGCCGGCCCAGAAAGTTGCGCGCCAGAAAACCCAGCAGCACGACAATCACCAGGCCCAGCACGCTGGCCAGCAGGTAGTCGAACCAGTTGTAGCTGATGATGCGCCCCGACACGTCGTAGTCGCGCGTCCAAAGCGTGCGAACTTCGCCGTTGTTGGCGGCCAGCGCGTTGCTGTCGAGAATGAACTGCAGAATACTGCGCTCGCGGTTGGGCGGCGACAAGCCCTGGTACCTGACGGGCAGGTCGCTGATGCGCACCTCGCGCCGCAGGTTGGCCTCGGTGCGCGGCAGCAGCTGCCCCTCAGCGTTGCGGGTAAAAAACGAGTCGTCGAGATAGGCCAGTTCAACGTCGGTCAGCTTGCGCGGCTCAAAGGGCTGGATGACGTCAATGCCCTGGATGGTCAGTTCAACGACGTACACACGCAGAATGTCCCACACCCACGCGAAAATCGCGATGGTGATGACCGCCGGCAGCAGGATCGAAAGGCCCTTTAAAAATGCCCTGCTGACCGGCCCGCGCTTCTTGTGTCTGCCGCTGGTGGTCATGCCCGGCCCGGGAAACCCGCAAAACTTTAGCGCATCGGGACTTGGGGTCAACAGCGCTTGCATCCGCCACAGGCCCCACTAGACTTCGGCCATGCGCCTGTTGCGCCATGATTACCGCGATTTTCGCCTCGCGTTTGCGCTCGCGTTTGACCTGCGCCGCGTCATGTACGCGGGGTACGCGCTGTGCTGGACATTGGCGGTGCCCCTGCTGGTGATCGGTATCATGTCATGGCGCGCCCACCGCAGGCCGTTTTCGCCCGAGGGACTTTACCGCGTTCATGAAAGCCTTACCTCACTGGCGCTTACACCCGCCAATGCCCTGGCCTTGCTCAGCATTGCCACTGCGTGGTGGATCGGCTTTGGCTGGCTGTGCGCACCGGTACTGCGCAGCGCCGCGCTCGACATCGCGCGCGACGAGCGCGAACGCCCCCTCAGCATACCGCACTTGAACCGGCAAGCTGCCTTCGCGCCACTGATGGGCATGGCTGGGCTCGCGCTGGGGCTGCTGATCGCGCTGGGGTGGGCGTTGCTGGCCGCGATCCCCGCCGGGGTTGGCACCGCGCTGGGCCTGGTGCTGGTGCCGATTGTGCTTGTCGTGGGTGCGGGTGCGGCGGCCATCGGCATTGTCGCACTATCCAGTGCGCCGATGATGGGCCCCACCGCGGTCGTGGAAGGCCGCGACTACTTTGAGGCGCTTAGCCGGCCCATGAGCTATGTGATGCAGCAGCCCGGCCGCTACCTCGGCTACCTGCTGACCAAGCTGCTTACCGTGGCAATTTCGGCGCTGCTGGGCGGCGCCGTGCTGGCCATAAGCTGGGGGCTGGTGGCGCTGGCGCTGTGGATCACGGGGCAGGGCGAGGTAGTGACCGCCGCGCTTGAGCAAGCGGGCGGCGGCCCCCCGGCGCCGGCGTTGCTGCCGGTCATGCTTGCCGGCATCGGCTGGGGCACAGTGGGCCTGCTGGTGGCATGGCTGATGGTAGTAAGCCTGAACTGTGACCTGCTGACGTACCTGCTGATGCGTTACCGCGTTGACGGCGTGACGTTTGACCAGATCGCGATTGCCGAGGACAAACTCAAGCGGTACCCCACCGCCGCGGAAACCGCCGCCCAGGCCGAGGAAGCCCGCCGCCGCCACGACGAGCAACAGGCCAGGACCGAGCCTGAGCCCGCGAAGGCAAGCCAGTAAAGCTGCCAACCGGCAGGCCTGCGGCTCGTATTAACCTTGTCCGGAACTGTTCCGGTTGCCGCTGTTTGGGGTGAACATGTCCAGCCTGCTTGCCAAGTACCTGATCGAAGAACGCGGGATCCGCAAAGACAAGGTCGATCACCTGCTGCAGAAGGCCAAAGAGTCCGGCGAGCGGCTTGATTCGGCGCTTGTCGAAAGCGGCATGCTGGCGGAAAGCGAGATGTTGCAGTTTTATGCCAGCCAGCTCGGCTTGCCCTTTGAAGAAGACCTTGCCCGCTACAAGCCCAACCCGCGTTTTGCCGACCGCGTGCCAGTGGGCTTTGCGCGCAACTACAACCTGGTGGGACTTGACGAGATTGCCGGCATCCTGCGCGTGGCCACCTGTCGCCCACTGGACCTGTACCCGATGGACGAGCTGGCGGGCCTGCTGCGCCAGCCGATCGAGCCGGTGCTGGCGCCGCGCGTTGAAATCAACGAACTGATCAACCGCACGTACGCGCAGAAAACCGAAGTCAGCGACGAAGTCGAGCGTGAACTTGAAGCCGAGGGCATGCTCGAGTCCGAGCTCGAGTTCGACGCCAAGACCGACATTCTCAACATCGCCACCGCGGCGCCGATCATCAAGCTGGTGAACACGATTTTCAGCCAGGCGTTGCGCATGCGCGCAAGCGACATTCACGTCCAGCCCAGCGAACACAAGCTGCAGGTGCGCTACCGCGTGGACGGCGTGCTGTACGACGTGATGACGCCCAGCAAGAAGCTGCAGGATGCGATCATCGCACGCATCAAGGTCATGGGCCGCATGGACATCGCCGAGCGCCGCCTGCCCCAGGACGGCAGGGCATCCATCAAGATGGGCGACGCGGAAATCGACTTGCGTATCAGCACCGTGCCCACCAACTTCGGCGAGCGCGCGGTCATACGTATCCTTGAGAAGACGACCAAAGAGTTCAGGCTTTCGGACATCGGCTTTCTCAAAGACCACGAGGAGATGTTCAACACCTATCTTGAATACTCCAACGGCATCATCCTGCTGACCGGCCCCACCGGCAGCGGCAAGACCACCACGCTGTACGCTGCCATCGGCAACATCAACCGGCCGGACATCAACATCCTCACCATCGAAGACCCGATTGAGTACCAGATGCCGGGTGCCAGCCAGGTCGAAGTGAACGAAAAGAAGGGCCTGACGTTCGCTCGCGCGCTGCGCAGCTTTGTGCGTCAGGACCCGGACGTGATCCTGGTGGGCGAAATCCGCGACCTTGAAACCGGCCAGATCGCGATCCAGTCCGCGCTGACAGGCCACCTTGTGTTCAGTACCCTGCACACCAACGATGCGCCCAGCACCGTGACACGACTGGTGGACCTTGGCGTGGAGCCCTTCCTGGTTTCCAGCTCGGTGATCTGCGTGGTGGCGCAGCGACTTGTTCGCCGCATCTGCAAAGAGTGCAAGCAAGAGTACGTGCCTGACGACCGCCAGCTTAAGGGTTTTGACCTTACGCTCGACGACATCGAGAACGGCCATTTGTGGCAGGGCCGCGGCTGCGAGGCCTGCTTCAAGACCGGCTACACGGGCCGGACAGCCATTCACGAGATTCTGCCGATCAGTGAGCGCATCAAGCAGCAGATTGTCGAAAAGCTGCCCGCCGGCGAAATCAAGCGCTGGGCGGTGCAGGAAGGCGGCATGCTGACCTTGCGCAAGGACGGCGTGCGCAAGGCCATGCTAGGCATGACCACGCTGCAGGAAGTCGCCACCATAACCCAGCGCGATACCTTTTAGCCCGCGTGCTGCTGCCTATAATCGTGTCGAGACAGGGGAGCCCAAATGTCCAGTACCCAGCTCGATCGGTTTGCGGCGGCGGCTTTGACCGGGCTGCTTTCGCGTCATGAGTGGGACGATGTTGAGGCCTTGGCCGCCGAGTCGTTTCGCATAGCGCGCGCGATGATGGCCGAGCGCATCAAGCAGCAGGAAATGCCCGACAGCGACGTGATGCTGGGCGACGTGCTGAACGAGAAGCTGGCTGTGCTGGATTTGCCCCTGCGCATCACCAAAAAACTTGAGGCGCTGGGCATCGTTACCGTGCGCGACCTGACCCTGACCGCCGAGAAGGCCATCCGCTTTACGGGTTTGGGCGACGAAAGCATCAGCGAAATCAACCAGGCCCTGCACCGGCTGGGCCTTGCCCTAAGCCCGCAGTAGCATGCGCGTCTCGCGCAAGGCGTTTGCATGGGCCTCCGGCCCATGCACGGGCCGGGGGCCCGTGAGCACTGCATCGCCGGGACGGCGATGCTACGACCCCGGCGACACGCCCTGTGCCGTTCTGCTTTTGCCTGCTAAACAGCCCGCATGACCCGCACGATCATCATTGCTGGCGCTACCGGAAGTGTGGGTCGCGCGCTGATCAAACTGGCGCGCGGGCGCGGCTATCGCACCGTCGCCTTGGGCCGCAATCGCGCGCGCCTTGAGACCTGCGGTGCCGATGAAGTGCGCGTTACTGATTTCACGCCCGGCAGCTTGATGGGCGCTATCCAAGCTGGCGATATCGTGTTCAGCGCCTTGGGCGCGTCATGTTCGCCCAGCCCGTTCATGGGCTGGAAAACCTATCGCATGGTCGATGTGCCGCTGAACACAGCCCTGCTGAACGTGGCCACCAAGGCGGGCGCAGCGCGCTTCATGTATGTAAGCCTTGCGTTTGGCCGTGAGTTGCGGCGCCACGCGTTTGCCGACGCCCATGAAACTGTCGTTGATCGCGTGGTCGCGTCAGGCCTGCCGTACACGATTTTGCGCCCGACGGGCATTTTCTCGACGTTCCGGCGATTGTGGGGTTTCGCGAAGCTGGGCGTGTTTCCGGTGCCCGGCAAGCCGGACGTGAAAAGCAACCCGATCCATGAAGAAGACATTGCCGCCGCCGCGCTGGACTCCATCGACCAGCCAAGCACCGAGCTTGACCTTGGCGGCCCGGAAGTTTTCACACGCCGCGAAATGGCGCAGGTCATGCTGCGCACAGCCGGGCGCCCGCGCGGTATTGCGTTGTGGCTGCCGGGCTGGTTTCACCTGCTGTGCGCGAATCTGCTGTGGCTGGCGAGTCCGCGGGCCGGGCAGATGCTGAAGTTCTACCTGGTGATCAGCGTTTTCGACAACGTGGTGCCCACGGCCGGCAAGCAGCGGCTGGAGGACTACTACCAGCAAAAGGCCAGGCAGAGCCCGGGTATCATAGGCGGCATGCACCGTTCGGCCTGGTAGGTGCGACGCTAGATGTCCGGCCCCTGGCGCGGGATCACCCTTGTCATGCGGGTCGTGAGGACTTTGAGCGACTTGCGAATCTCGTCGATCTTGGCATCGATCTCGTGGACTTCGTCCTCAAGTGTCATCTTCGCCTCCAGGCGCCGTTTGGCGCGCTGTTCGTTTTCCGCTTCGGCCTGCATCTCGTTCATGCCCGACATGATCACGCCGATGAAGAGGTTCAAGATCACCATCGCGCCCGACACAATGAAGCCCACAAAGAACAGCGCCCCAAGCACCGGCTGGGGGTTTGAAACGCGCGTGAAGCCGTGGGCCGTTGCCCAGGCATCCATTTCCGGGTTGTAGCCGTAGTGGTCGCTGCCGTACATCTGGATGTACATCAGGTCCGTCCAGTCCTCGAGTGTCACGCCCCGGAACAGCGAAAGCAGCGCCTGTTGCAGCGTGCCGAAGTGCCACGGGTCGTTGGTGCCGAAGAAGAACACGGCGGCCGCCGCAAAGATGTAGAAGTGCAGCGCCAGCAGCATGACCACATAGCCCATCGACGGGATTGCCTTCAACAGTGCGCCCACGATCAGTTGCAGCCGCGGCAGCGCCGTCACAAGCCTGAAGACGCGCAAAATGCGCACCAGTCGCAGCACAGGGATAAACATGGCTGTGCCTTCGCCCAGCGGTACCCAGCACAGGGCGACAATCACGAAGTCAAAGTTGTTCCATGAGTCCTTGAAGAAGTGATGCGGCCTGGGCCACTTGGCGATCAGCTTGAGCGCGATTTCGATCGTGAAGATCCACAGGATAATCAGGTCGGCGGCGTGCAGCAGCGTGTAATGCCGCTCATGGAAGCCGTGGTAGGTCTCCATGCCGACAACCACGCCCGCGGCGACAATGACGACTATGATGAAGCGTTGAAACCACTTGGCTTCGGTGATGCGCTTGGCCAGCTTTACCATGGCAGCTCCACAACAGAACGCGCGCCGCAGCGGGCGCCGGGAATCAAAGTTTCAGGGAATGCCCCGGGGCATCATAAATGGCCGCCAGCGCCAGCAACAGAAGGCCGTGGCGACGCGGGGGCCTACAAACCGCCCGTCGCCTTGTAATGGCGGCATGGCGCGCATGTGCGTTAATCAAAGCGTCGGGAGCAAAACACCCGACCCCGCCGCGGAGCCGGCGCCGGACCCCGCCCCCTGCCACGGTCCCCCACCGTGAAGGCGGAAACCCCGGCGGCTGCGCAGGGCGGGCCAAACCCGGGCGCAAGGGCATCCCCCGAGCGCCCGCCCGCCTTTTTGCGGGTTCGCAAGCAGACAACGAGCACCGCGCAAGTACGAAGTTGCCAGGGTCAAAGTCAACCGAGTTTCAAACGAGGCGTTAGACTATCTGCATGCACGCGCCTGACGAAAAGACGATTGAAGTGTTGAACCGCGCGACGCGCGACAGGCCGCTGCGTGCGCGCAACGTGGTGCTGGTGGCGCTGGCGGTGGTGCTGTTCCTGGCGATCCTTGGCGTCTTCTCGGTAGAAGCATGGCGCCAGAACGACCTGCGCACAGCCGAGAACGAGGTCAAGCAGGCCGGTTCTGACCTGCGCCACAACTACGCCCACGTGACAGACTGGAAGGCCTGGTACGCCAGCCGGATCAAGGGGCGCGACGGCAGCGCCGAGTTTCGGGCATGGGCGGAAAGGCACGTCGATCCCGGAACGGACCCGGAGCCCCTGCTGGACGCACTGGAAACGCACTTCGCAGGTCAGGGCGCGGCGCCGGCAAACAGCGAGCTTGAGCAATGCGTCAAACAAACTGCGCTGGCGTACTCAGAGGGGCGCGAGCTGCTGGACTTCGACGCGCTCACGGGTACTCCGGACCTTTCAAAGGGTTACCCGAACGCCAATGTGCTGGAGCCGTTGGGGGCATTCCGGCGCCTGCAGTCGCGCGCCCTGGCATTGTCGTTGCTCGGCCGTGAGGCGGACGCATGGAAGTGTGCCGAGTTGATGCTGGAACTCGCCGCGCGATTGCAACAGCCGATTTCGCTGGTGGATGCGATTGTGCTGAGTGCGCTTGAGACCACGGCTTTGCAAACGGTGGTGCAGCTCTGTCTGTATCATGCGCCCCCGCAGCAGATTGCTGCACGCTTTCCTTTGCCGATGCCGCCCGACAACACACTTGCAGTCGCAGAAGCTGAAGCCGTGTACTCGGTGCAGATGCTGAACCACCCGGACCTGCTGCAGGAGCTGTACAGTGAAGCTGGCGGCAACCGCTGGTTTTCGTGGCTGGCAGGTGAGTCCGGGCTGCGTGACTTCACCGACCCCGCAGATGTAATGCGCGAGTACGCCCAGTGGTTGCGCGTGCTGCGCGAACTCGCCCGCTGCGCCCGGGAGGGCAAAGGGCTGCCAGAGCTGCGGGACAACTACGGCACGCACCTTGCGGCTCGGCCGGCGTCGGGTCGCGCCAGGCTGGCATTGCAGCGCAGCAACGCGAACCTGGCTGTGGCGATACGGCTGGCGGAAGCACAGGGAACGCCGCCAGCGGAATTCGCCCCCGACGGCGCCGTGTACAAAGTGCGGTCGTTCATGACCGAGGGCGACGGCACCGCGGTGTGGAAGTGGGAGTTTACAGACGCGCACAAGGCCAAGTTCGCCAGCCCGTACTGCCCGTTGGACGAACTCTTCGACCAGCCGCTAGCGTTGCGCATCATGCCGACGCGAAGGTAGCTTGTCGCCGATACTCGGCCGCGACTCAGACAACCTGGTGCATCGGTTTGGCGCCGCTTAAGACGGCAACTACGGCGCGGGCGCACATACGCCCCATTTCGTCGCGCGTCTCGTGAGTTGCGCTGCCGATGTGCGGCAGCAGCACAACGTTGGCCAAGCCGACCAGCTGCGGGTGTATAGCCGGTTCATGCTCATACACGTCCAAACCGGCAGAGGCGATGCGTCCTTCACGCAATGCATCCGCGAGCGCAGCCTCGTCCACGACAGGCCCGCGCGCGGTGTTGACCAGCACGGCTGTGGGCTTCATCAGGCCGATTCTGCGCGCGTCGATCAGGTGGCGGGTTTGGGGCGTCAGCGGGCAGTGCAGCGTTATGAAGTCGGATTGGGCGACCAGCTCGTCAACGGCGGCAAAGCGCGCCCCGAGTGCCTGCTCCCAGTCCGGGCGGCGGTTGCGGGCGTGATAGACGACCTCACAGCCAAAGCCGTCGCGCATGGTGCGGGCCACGCGCAGGCCGATGCGGCCGGCGCCTACCACCCCCACGGTTTTACCGTACACGCCGTGGCCCAGGTGAAACAACGGCGCCCAGCCGCTAAAACGACCTTGACGCGTCAACACATCGCCCTCGACGAAGCGACGGGCGCACGCCAGCATCAGGCCGACAGCGACTTCGGCGGTCGCGTCGGTGAGCACATCCGGGGTGTTACAGACTGCGATGCCGAGTTCGCGGGCAGTGTCCAGCGCAATGTTGTTCACGCCCACGGCGTACTGCGCGACCACCCGCAGCTTCAGGGCCAGCGCGCGCAGCAGCGAGTCGTCGATCGGGTCCGCCAGCGTGCAGATCAGCGCGTCACACCCTTGCGCAGCCGTGAGCAGTTCGGTGTGGGACAGGTTGCGGTCATGGCTGTTGACTACGATGCGCGCGCCGGGCAACCCGTTGCGCAGCACGGTCAGGGCGGCTTCGGGCACGGCGCGGGTGATGTAAACAAAGGGCTCGGTCATGGTTCAGTGCGGCGCATGATGAACACATCCCTGATTCGGCACTCCGGCGCGGGGAACTCGGAACCGGAAACAGGCCTACGGCGGCCCGCCGAAGTCAACAATGGCCTTCTTTACAAGCTCCGCCAGCTCGGCGGGTGTGGCTGGCACTTTCAGTGCGCGGAACTGCGGGTCATTGGCCGGCAGCACAGGGGCGGCGCCGCGCGGATGCAGAAAAATCACGGGGATGGCAAGGGCGAAGTGGCTCAAGAACTCCCGCACCTGTCCCACGGCGCCGGGGTCTCGCGCCGTGTCGCAGACCAGCAGGTGATAGCGCTCACGGTCAATGCGTGACAGCGCACGCCCGAGGTCGTTCTCGTACTCAAGTTCAAAGCCCGCCTGGCGCATGCCCGCGCTGACCATGCGGTGCCGCTCGTCCGACACGACGGCCAGCACTCGCGCGACATCCTGCACGACCGCAAGCCGTCCGCTGCTGGTGCTTACCGTGCGGCGGTTCAACACGGTGTCGATCGCAGCCAGCAGTTCACGGGCGCGAAAGGGCTTGGTCATGTAGGCGTCGGCGCCGGCAAGATAGCCCTCGAACTCGTCTTCCATGCTGCTCAGCGCGGTCAGCAGGATGATCGGAATGTCGGCGGTGGCCGGGTCTTCGCGCACCTTGCGCGCGAGGTCAAGCCCGTTAAGGCCGGGCATGCGCACGTCGCTGACAATCACGTCGATCTCGCGCTGGGCAAGCAGCTCATAGACCTTGTCGCCGCTTTGCAGCGCGGCAACGTCATAGCCGTTGCGCACGAGCAACGCCTGGATGATCTCCGCGACTGCGGCGTTGTCGTCGATCAGCAGCACGGTCGGCTTGCGGGCCACTTGCGCCTTTCAGCAACACACCCCGCGCGGGGCGGGGTGTGTTGACAGATGTGCGGTGCTTACTCCCCGGTATCGGTTGACCCGCCCTTGGCGGTGCCGCTGTCAATCGAGTACCCCTCAACATTGCGGATAATCTTCATGCCCGGCCACACCACCTGCGAGGGCTTGTCGCCCGCAGAAAACGCCTCAGGGCCCGGTACGGCGTTGGGATCCTTGGGCTGGTAGCTGCTCTGGACAATTTCCTGCGACTGGTTGGGCCCCTTCATGTACAGCGAGTAGGCTGTGCCCCCCCAGAAGCCGCCCAGTACGTCGTAGCTCTTGACCATGCCCATGGCGGGCGCGGTGATGCCAAGGAACACGATCAGGATGAAAGTAACGCCAGTCAGCACTTTCCAGACAATGCCTTCGTTGGGCACGATCTCGACGTACTTCACCTGCTCTTGAATCTGCACGGGGCCGGGCATGCCCATCGGCGCCGGTGCATACTGGTAGTCGCCAACATCCGCCTCGGCTGGACCGCCGGCGACGCCCACGTCGTCAAGTTCATCCAGTTCGTCGAGGCCCTCTGCATCGACGGGCTCGGTCTGCAGGCCCAGTTCGTCGTCGTCGGACAGGTCAAGCCCGCCCTGGATTTTCTGCGTTGCGTCGGCGTCTTCGTCGCCGAAGTCGAGGCTGCCAAGCTCGTCTGTCTCGTCGAACACCAGCTCTTCGGTAAGCGTGGCGTCCTGGTCTTCGCCGATGTCGGACAGTTCCACGGTGGGAACGCTGGTGGCGCCGGTGTCTTCAAAGTCGGCGTCGCTCGAAAGGTTGCCGAGGTCGAGCAGCGTCTCGTCGGTTTCTTCCTCGATGATCTCAAGGCCTTCACCGCCAAGCTGCGTTTCGCCGAGGTCGATGTCGCCGGGGCCGCTGGTGGTGCGGGCGCGCGCCAGCGACTGCACGTCTTCCGAGCGGAACTTCATGCGGTCGTCGTCGCGGAAGGCGCGAATCTGGCCCTCCGAGACAAGGCGCTTTAACTCGTCTTCGTCCAAGTTCAGCTCGTTGAGGACGTCGTCGAATGACTTGTAATTCGGCATTGCTCACTCCGGAATGTTCCGGCCTGTTGGGGGTCACGCACACGCGCCCCGCCAGCGCGGTGCGCATGTTTGCTCACAAAGCGGCATGGTAACGCACAGGGCGTTTCCGGCGCAAGTACCGAAAACGCCCCATGATATGAATATGACAAGGCTTACTTCTTCTTTTCCAGCGACTTCTTCAGTTCCGCAGGCTCGTAGCCCTTCTTGTTCGTTTGCTCGTCGTTGATGTACGGGAACTTGCCGTCGTACTCAAGGATGCGCGTGGCAACCAGGTACATCTCAACCTTGGCTGTGCCCGTAGCGCGCAGATCATAGACCGTCATGATCTTGGACTTCTTGCCCGTTTCCCACGGGTTGTCCTGCTCATACACAATCACGATGTGCTGGCTATTGCCGCCGGTCGTGATCGGGGTAACGGTCCAATCCGGGCCCTTGTCGGTCCCTGAGCTGGGCGTGCTCTGGGCATGCGCCGCCTGGGCGCTCGCCGCGAACGTGTTGTAGGCGTACAACCCGCCCACCACCGCCAGCATCAGCGCGATGCAGGCCAGCAGGGCGATGCCCACTGTGGGCAGCATAGTGCGTTTGTCCATTGTCTCCTCCAGCGGGATCTTGTCCCGGTTCAGGGGTGTTCAGGCTGGCGGGGGTGCCGGTAGTGTAGTACCAGCCCAGCCGTACACCAATAGTACGCCGCCCAACTTCTTCGCTTACACGCAAAAAAACTGGCAAAGGCCCCACATCGGTAACGCGAAGTCTGATTGATGCTGACATTGATCAGGGGCGCGTTGCCGGACACGTCAGCCTGACACGTTGGCACCCAGCCGTATCAACTCCTGGGCCAACGCGCGGCCCGTGGTTTCGGGTTCGTTGATCAGACCGTGCTCAATGCCCTCTACTTTGCGTGCGCCGTCTTTGCTTAGCACGCATCCCGTGAGGTGCAGCCTGGAACCTTCGGGGCACGTTGCCAGTGCCCCTACCGGGGCCTGGCAGCCCGCGCCCAACTCGTTGAGGAACGCGCGCTCGGCGACCGTCGCCGCAAACGTTGCCGCATCATGCAACGGCGCCAGCAGTCGCGCCGTGGCAACGTCGCCATCGCGGCCCTCAATGCCCAGCGCGCCCTGGCCGGGGGCCGGCAACCAGTCAAGCCAATGGGCCCTGAACTCGGCCACGCGCATCTCGACTTCATCGAGCAAGGCCAGACGCTTCAGGCCCGCGGCGGCAAGGATGCAGGCGTCGGCTTTGCCGTCACGCAGCTTTTGCAGCCGGGTATCGACGTTGCCGCGGAACTCGATGGCATGCAAATCCGGGCGCATGTTTGCCAGCAGCGCGCGCCGGCGCAGGCTGGACGTGCCGACGATTGCGCCCTGGGGCAGCGAATCCAGCGCGGCATCTTTGCGACAGACCAGAACATCGCGCGTGTCCTCACGGCCCGGCGTGCAGAGTACGCGCAAGCCATCGGGCAAAGTTGTCGGCAGGTCTTTCAGCGAGTGCAC
The DNA here is from genome assembly GCA_019636195.1 of Planctomycetota bacterium. Classification (GTDB taxonomy): domain Bacteria; phylum Planctomycetota; class UBA8742; order UBA2392; family UBA2392; genus JADJRK01. The sequence continues at coordinate 66,253 of JAHBYA010000001.1, forward strand.
GGCGATGTCGCAGCGCCGGTCAAGAAGCGCGTCTTCAAGCTCTTTGGTAAACGCGCCCTTGCCGCCAAGCTCGCTGAGCGAAGCCCCGAGGTTGCGGTCGCCGGAAGTCTTGATTTCAACGATCTCGACCGTCAGCGATGGATGAAAGCCACGCAAGGCATCCGCCACCTGGCGCGATTGGGTGAGCGCAAGTTTGGAGCCTCTGGAACCTATGATCACCTTCGCCATACGAATCGCGTACCGCCGTTCAATAACTTGCCAGCCCCTCTTCCAGGTCCGCGATCAGGTCATCGACGTGCTCAATCCCCACGCTCAGGCGGATCAACCCGTCCGTCAGCCCAGCTTTCAGGCGCAGCTCGCGGGGGATGCTGGCGTGGGTCATGCTGGCTGGGTGCTCCAGCAGGCTTTCAACGCCGCCCAAGGATTCGCCCAGCGTCCATACCTGGCGGCCACTGACGACTTTCTCGCCATCGGCGACGCTGCCGTCAATTTCAAAGCTGATCATGGCGCCGTAGCGCTTCATTTGCCGCGAAGCCACATCGTGGTTCACGTGATCAGTCAACGCCGGGTAATAGACCTTGCTGACGCGCTTGTGCTCAAGCAGGTAGCTGACGATCTGCTCGGCGTTGTCGCACGAACGCTCTACGCGCACGCCCAGGGTCTTGATGCCGCGATGCACCAGGTAGCAATCCAGCCCGCCGGGCACGGCGCCGCTGGCGTTTTGATTGAAGGCAATGCGCTTGTGCAGGGCCTCGTCTTTGGTGGCGCATACGCCCAGCACCACGTCGCTGTGGCCGCCAAGGTACTTGGTCGCGCTGTGCATCACGATGTCGGCGCCCAGCGAAAGCGGCTGCTGCAAGTAGGGTGTTGCAAACGTGTTGTCCACCACGCACAGCGCGCCCTTGCTGCGGGCCAGCTTTGCCAGCGCTTCAATGTCGCTGACCTTCAGCATCGGGTTGCTGGGCGACTCAATGAACAGCATTTTCGTGTTGGCCTTGAAGGCCGCACGCACGTTGTCAACGCTGGTCGTGTCCACAAACGTGAACTCAAGGCCAAGGCGCTTGTAAGTCTTGTCGAAAATCCGAAACGTCCCGCCGTACACGTCGTCGGCGCACACCACGTGGTCGCCCGCGTTCAGCAGCTTGATGATCGCGTCGGTCGCGCCCAGCCCGCTGCTGAAAGCAATGCCGTGCTCGGCGCCTTCAAGGGCTGCGAACTGCGCCTCAAGCGCCTTGCGCGTCGGGTTGCCGCTGCGCGCGTAGTCAAAGCCCTGGTGCTTGCCGGGGCCCGCCTGCGCAAACGTGGACGACAGAAACACCGGCGGGTTGACCGCGCCAAAATGGTCAAACGGGTTGTAGCCGGCATGAATCGCGATGGTGTCGAAGTGCATGGAAACTCCGGGACAGGGTCGCCGCGAGTATAGGGCTGACACGCCGCGATGCGAGTCCATGCTTGCTTGGCTGCCACGGTCAAATGCAGGACCCGGCGCTTTGGTCAGCGGCGCCGGGCGTATTGGATTGGATGATGGGGTGGGTTTGGTGAATGGCGCCTGCTCCGGGCGCCGGGGCTAACGCTCACGCGCTGGCCCTGTGGGTGTAATGTCAGTGTTCTGGCGGGGACTGACCTCCCTGCGTTCGGAGACCGCGACCGAGCAGCCCCGCGTGCTTTCGCAACGTCTCTCCGGGGGATCGCGGTCCGAGTTCCGTGGCGGACTCATCCGCCTACCAACACTGTCGGGTGAAAGCGCCGCCGCGCTTGAGCAATTCCCTCAGGCAGCTGGCAACGGTGATTTCACGCAGGGGTGCAGGGAAACAGAGACAACCACGAAGCCACAAAAGCACAAAGTTACAGCCGCGCTTGAGTGTTACGTTTTGTGCTTTGGTGCTTTCGTGGCGGCCATTGCGCCTAACGAAGTTCGTTTCTCTGTCACTCCGTGACTCCGTTTTCAGCCACATGCCTGCACTTGTTTCCTGCCTTTGTCTCGCTACACTTTGCGCCCTTTGCCGGTCCCTTTGGACCGCTTGCGTGGCACGGCGTCCTCGCAACATCACGGGCAGTGTCGCCCGCGGATGGCCCAAGCCGAGACCTGAGGATTGAACACATGGGTCGCTACACAGGGCCGAAGCACCGCGTATCGCGTCGCTTCGCCGAAAACCTGTACGGCAGCAAGAAGACACCGCTGGCCAACAAACCGTACAAGGCAGGCCAGCACGGCCGCGATGGCCGCCGCGGCAAGGCATCCACCTACAGCCGTGGTTTGAACGAGAAGCAGAAGTTGAAGTTCTATTACCAGGTCCGCGAGCGCAGCATTCGCCGGATCTACGAGCAGGCGAATGCCATGCCCGGCAACACCGGGGAAAACATGATGCAGTTGCTTGAGCGGCGCCTCGACAACATCGTGTACCGCATGGGCTTCGCCCCCACCACGCGCGCCGCGCGGCAGCTTGTGTCCCACGGCCACATTGAGGTCAACGGCCGCAAGGTTGACCGCGCCAGCTATGTCGTTGATGTCGGCGACAAGGTGGCTGTGCGCCAGAAGAGCAAGAGCCACCTGCAGGTGCAGGAGGCGATTTCGGCCAAGCCGGACCCGGTCAGCTATGTGCGGGTGGACTTCGAGAAAATCGAGGGCGAGCTGATCCAGGTGCCCAAGCGCAAGGAAATCCCGACGATCGCCAACGAGCGCCTGGTCATCGAAATCATGGGCCGCTAGGATTAGCGGGGGCAACCAAGGACAAGGCCGCGGAACAATCCGCGGCCTTGTTGCTATTCAGGCTTTTGGGGCATCGGTCACGCAATGCCGGTCTTGCGCTTCACATTCACGCAAAAGCGGTTGCGGATTGAACTGACGGCACCGGGCCGCCGTTTCTATGCTTAACTTATTCCAGAACCTTGGCTTGGGGGCCGGGGGAGCCCGACTTGGAGCCTGTCCCGTTCAGTGACGAGGACCTGGTGCGCCGCATTTTGCGCGGCGAGACGGACTTTTTTGAACACGTCATCAAGCGCTATGAGCGACTTGTCTATGGCTTCATGCTGCGCAAGATCAGCGACACGGGCGTCGCGCAGGACCTGGCCCAAGAGACCTTCCTGATTTCGTACGAGAACCTTGAGCGCCTGAAGGACCACGCGCGGCTGAAGTCGTGGATCATGGGTATCGCCGGCAACCTGGTGCGCGACCACTACAAACGCCGCAAGCTGGCTGGCATGCCCGAAGGTATGGACGTTGAGCTGACGGGCCTGGACCCGCTGCAATCCATCGAACAGCAGGAACGCCACGAGTACCTGTACAAGGCCTTGATGCAGCTGTCCGAGCGCTACCGGGCGGTGCTGATCAAGCGCTACCTGGAAGGTCGTGAGTACAATGAGATCGCGGAGGACCTTGGTCTGTCCGTCGGGGCGGTCGAAGTGTGTATGCACCGTGCCCGTAAGGCTTTAGCATCAGTCATGAAGGAGTTTCTCCCGGAAGGAGACATTTAGCACTTTGCGGCATGGCGAACCCCAAAATTCGCCTGTAACCAAACCTGCAAGACTGCCACCTAAAGACGGAGCGTGGAAAGCGGCATGACACACGAAGAACTTCAAATCCTGATGCAGCGCGCCATAGACGGCGTCATCGCGGAAAAAGACCGCGAAGTGCTGGCGCGCGCAATCAAAGCCGACCCGCTGCTCAAGTCCGAGTACGATGACTTGCAGTCGGTCCACGCCGCCACGGAGCAGCTGTTTCGCCAGATTTCGCTGCCTCGTGATTTTGCGCCGCGCGTGATGAAGCGCCTGCAGGGCCTGAATGTGCCAGCCGACGCGCACCTTGAGCCTGTGCGCCTGCCGGGCCAGCGCCCGGCTGCCAAGCGGGCGCCGATGGCGCGCCTGCATCGCCGCAAGCTGCGTATCTACGCGGGCATTGCCGCGGTCAGCGCGGCGGCTGCGTTCATCTTGTCCGTTGGCGTCATCACGGGCGCGTTCTCGCGCACCTTGGTGGACAGCCCCGCGGGCACACCATCGACAGACTCTGTGGTCAAGGACAGCCGGGGCGGGCCCGGCAGGGAAGGGGAAAACCGCACCGACCCTTCCAACCTTGGTCACGAGGAGAGGGAAGCTCCGGCCCCGGATTCGGGGAACGGAGCTTCCCGCGATACTAAGCCCGACAATTTACCAGAGTCTGGCGACGCCGGCAACGAAGCGCCGGTCCGTGAACAGCAGCCTGAGGGCAGGCACGCACCCAGGCGCGACGAAGTCGAACAGAAGCCCGAGCAGGGGTCTGAGCCTGACGCGCCAAGCCGTGGCGAACCCGAGATGCCCAAAGGCTCGCAGGTGGAAGAACCCTCACAGCCGGCGGCGCGTGAGAAGCCGGGAACGGAAGCCAAGCCTGCCCGCGAACTCGGGCGGCTGGTGATGTTGGCTGGCCGTGTGGACACGCTGTCGCGAGACGGCAAGTGGACGCGCCTGACTGACGGCGCCGCAGTGCTGAGCGACATGCAGCTCAAGACCAGTGTCAACGGCAGCGCAATGCTGATGACCGAGAGCGGCAACCTGGTGATGGGCAAGGCCACAGAACTCAGGTTTGACGACACGGGCACGGCGTCGCTGGTTAAGGGCGAGGTCGGGCTTGAGCGCGACACCGGCCACGGCGAGGTTTCGCTGGCTTGTGAAGGCTATACGGTGAACCTGCGCGGTGGCTACACGCTGGTCACGCGCAAGCTTCGCGGTTTCTCGCTGCGGCACGTGGCTGGGTTTGCGTATGTCAGCCATGCACAGCACGAGTCCCTGCTGCTGGATCGCGTCGGCGAAGCGGAAGTCGATTTCAACAAGGGTTGCGGCATGCTGGTGGTGAAAGACGGCCCCGCGCGCCTGACCGTGCCGGACTGGAGCGGTGAGGCCCGCGCGAGCATGCTGCTGGCCCGTATCAACGCAGCGCTGGACACCCGCGAAATGAAGCGTGATGAGCGCAGCTACATCGACAACAACCTGCCCAAGGGCGTGGCGCGCCTGATGTGCCACTCGGTCGATGAAAGCTTTGTCCTTGAGTTCGTGCTGTCCGCGATCGAGAACACGAAGTTCCACGGCAAATTGCTGGTGCAGATCGTCAACGAAGTCGAAAACGCGTTCTGGGACAAGGCCAACCTTGACCTTGAACTGAGCTTCATTGCGCGTTGCGCAGGCCGCGCCGCCGGCGCCACCGAAGAGTACAAGACCTGGAAGGCGATGTTTGAGCAGTTGCTGCACCCGCCACAGCCGGCCAACCCGGTGCAGCGCCCCGCGCAGCCGACCAGCAACCCGGACCCGGACTGCCCCGCCGAGGCGGGCAAGGTCAAGCGCGTCGAGCGCCCGCAGCCGCCCAAGCCGAAGCCCGCGCCCGGCAGCACGGAAGGCGCCGACAAGGGTGGTGAAAAGAAAGAAGAGAAGAAGGAAGAAAAGAAGGACGACAGCAAGGGCGCGTCGGAAACAGAAAAGTAGATTCGGCCTCGGGCTGCAGCCCCCCCGCAGCCCAGCCCCTTGAGGAGCAAGCCGGCTTTCGCCGGCTTGCTTGATTTTTCGGGCTATTCGCCGGAAGGCTTGCTGCCACTCTTGCTCTCGGAGGGCTTGCTTTCTGCCGGCTTGCTTTCGCTTTTGCCCTCGCCGCCCTTGCGGGCGTAGTCGGTCAGGTAGAACCCGCTGCCCTTGAAGATCAGCCCCCCGCCGGTACCAATCAGCCGCTTCACCTTGCGCTTGCCGCACTCGGGGCAGACCTTGATCGGCTTGGCGCTGATGCTCTGGAACGCCTCAAACTTGTGGCCGCAATCGGGGCACTGGTAGTCGTAGGTCGGCATGTTTATCCCCGCTTGTTGACCCGCACCTTTGTGGCGCGCAGCACACGGTCGTGCATTTTCCAGCCGCGCTCAAGTTCGGTCGTAACGGTGTTGTCGGGCAGGTCGTCCCGATTGTCCATCATCAGCGCTTCATGGTACGCGGGATCAAACGGCTGGCCCTGTGCTTCAATCGGTGTGACGTCATGGCGCGCCAGTGCCTCCGTGAACATCCGGGCAATGAGTTGAACACCGTCATGCAGGGACTTGAAGTCCTGCGATTTGCCGGCGGCTTCAAGCGCGCGGGCCAGGTTGTCGATCACCGGCAGCAGGTCGCGCGCAAGGCTGCCGGCGGCAAACTTCGCGCTGTCCTGCTGTTCGCGGCGCAGGCGCTTGATGGTGTTGTCCATCTCGGCCTGTGCGCGGCGCGCGACGTCCAGCCAGTGGTCGGACTTGGCTGCCTGTTCAGCCAGCGCCACCAGCTCTTCGTCCGTGAGTTTGCGCAACTGCTTGGCTTTCTGCTTCAGCGGAACATCCTGCGCGGCAATCTGTTCGCCGTGCCTCGCGGCCTGGGCCGTGGCTGCATCGTGCGCGTCGTGCAGCGCCTTGTCCGCCTCGTGGGTTTCCTCGGGCTGACTTTCGGGGATGACCTGTTTGTGTTCGTCGGGCATGTCTTTCTACCGTTGATTCCCGTCGCTTGCGCTCCGGGCTCCTGTTGCCGTGTTTGCGGGCGGCTACTTGCTCAGCATCTTCTTAACCTTGTCGAGGAACGTTTTTCTTTCCGGAGTGATGTTCTGTTCTTCGGTTTCGGCGTATTCGCGCAGCAGCTTCTCCTGCTCCTTGGTCAGCTTTTTGGGCACTTCAATGATGATTTCCACCAGCTGGTCGCCCTGTCCGCCATCGAGCCTCGGAAAGCCCTCACCCTTCATGCGCAGCACACTGCCGCCCTGGCTGCCGCGCTCGATTTTGAGTTCGCTGCGCCCGCGCAGGGTCGGTACTTCAATCTTTGCGCCCAGAGCCGCCTGGGCAAAACCAACCGGCAGCTCCAGATAAACGTCTGCACCGGCGCGCTTGAACAGCGGGTGCGGCCGGACGCGGATATCGCACAACAGGTCGCCCGGCGGGCCCCCCGCTTCGCCGCCTTCGCCCTCGCCGCCCACGCGCATGGTCATGCCGTCTTCGATGCCGGCAGGAATCTTGATCGTAATCTCGCGCTCTTTCATCACGCGGCCGCTGCCGCTGCATGTGCCGCACGGGTCGGCGATGACTTCGCCGCGGCCGCTGCACCGCGGACAGGTGCTGCGCATGCTGAAAAAGCCCGCGCTGGTCATTACCACGCCCGCGCCCTCGCACTGGGGACAGGCGCTGGGACGTGTGCCGGGTTTTGCGCCGGTGCCGTCGCAGGTTTCACAGCTTTCGGCGCGGCGAATGTTGATGGTCTTCTGTGTGGACTCAACAGGGTCGGTGAAGTCAAGGTCCAGCGAGCAGCGCAACGAGGCGCCGCGGCGCGCGCGGCTGCGAGTGCGTGACGCACCGCCGAACAGGTCGCTGAACACGGTGCTGCCGCCGAAGATTTCGCTGAACGCGCTGAAGATGTCATCAACACTGCTGAAGCCCGCGCCGCCCGGAAAGCCGTTGCCGGCGTGCCCGAAGGTGTCGTACTGGCGGCGCTTGTCGTCGTCGGACAACACGGCGTAGGCATCCGCGGCCTCTTTGAAGTTGGCCTCCGCCTCGGCATCGCCGGGGTTGCGGTCGGGGTGGTACTTGAGCGCCAGCTTGTGGTAGGCCTTTTTGAGGTCGGCCTTGCTGGCGTTCTTTTCCACGCCCAAAACTTCATAGTAGTCGCGTTTGCCCATTTAGTACCGCTTGGAAAAAGGGCCCGGAGGTACTCCCCCGGGCCCTTGGTCATTAGACTTACCCGGCTAGGCCGTGGCGCCGGCGACCTTCTTCTCTTTCTTCTTCAGGTCGGTCACCAGCGTGTTGGTTGTCAGCATCAGGCCCGCGATGCTGGCCGCGTTCTGGATTGCGCAACGGGCGACCTTGGTCGGGTCGAGCACACCGAACTTGAACATGTCGCCGTACTCACCGGTCAGGGCGTTGAACCCGTCCGAGTCCTTCTTCCTTTCTTTCAGGGTCTCGACAACGTCGATGCCGTCAAAGCCGGCATTGCTCGCGATTGTGCGCGCCGGGGCTTCCAGTGCATCGGCCAGAATCTCGGCGCCGACCTTTTCATCGCCCTTGAAGCTGGCTGCGCGGATAGCCTGGCTGGCGCGCAGGTACGCAAGCCCGCCGCCCGGCACCACGCCTTCCTGCTTGGCGGCCTTGGTGGCATTGAGCGCGTCTTCAACGCGGAACTTGCGCTCTTTCATCTCGGCTTCGGTGTGGCCGCCGACCTTGATTTGCGCGACGCCGCCGGTCAGCTTGGCCAGCCGTTCCTGCAGCTTTTCCTTGTCGTAGTTGCTGGTGCTCTGCTCAATCTGCGTGCGCAACTGGGTGATGCGCTCATCGACCGCCTTCTTCTTGCCGCCGCCTTCGATGATGGTCGTGTTGTCCTTGTCAATCTCGATGCGCTTGGCGCTGCCCAGCACGCCGATGTCGAGGTTTTCCAGCTTCTGGCCCAGGTCTTCGGTGATGCACTGGCCGCCGGTGAGGATCGCGATGTCTTCAAGCATTGCCTTGCGGCGGTCGCCGAAGCCCGGCGCCTTGACTGCTGCAACCTGGAGCCGGCCGTGCAGGCGGTTCAGCACCAGCATCGCCAGCACTTCATTTTCAATGTCTTCGGCGATGATCAGCAGCGGCGCGCCCATGCCCGCGACTTTTTCGAGGATCGGCAACAGCTCACGCACGCTGCTGATCTTCTTTTCATAAATCAGGATCTTGGCGTTCTCGTACTCAACGATCAGCTCGTTGGGGTTGGTGATGAAGTAGGGCGACATGTAGCCCTTGTCGAAGCGCATGCCGTCAACGTAGTCCAGCTCGGTCTCAAGGCCTTTGCCTTCTTCGATCGTGACCACGCCCTCTTCGCCGACTTTGTCGATGGCCTGGGCCATCAGCGCGCCGATTTCAGCGTCCTGGTTGGCGCTGATTGTGGCAACGGCCTTCAGTTCGTCGGTGTTGCGGATCTTCTTGGTGTTGTCCTTCAGCCACCCCACCGCAACTTCAACGGCCTTGTCGATGCCACGCTTGATGTCCTGCGGATTGTGGCCGTGGGCCGCGACGCGCAGGCCTTCGTCGATGATGGCGTTGGCGATTACCGTGGCGGTGGTGGTGCCATCGCCGGCTTCGTCGTTGGTCTTGCTGGCAACTTCCATGACCAGCTTGGCGCCCATGTTTTCAAAGGGGTCCTCAAGCTCGACGTCCTTGGCGACGGTCACGCCGTCGTTGACTACCAGCGGCGCGCCGAAAGACTTTTGCAGAATCACGTTGCGGCCGGCGGGGCCCATGGTGGCGCTGACCGCGCGGGCCAGCTTGCGCGCGCCGTCAGCAAGTTTGCGGCTGGCTTCAACGTCGAACAGAATCTGTTTGCTCATATCGGTTTCTCCGGTCCCGCCTCCGTTGCAACATCCGTATTGAAAACAGAGTTACAGAGTAACGGAGGGATTGGTCAGTCTCTTGAGTCCTTCTTTCAGCAGCGGCACGTTCCAGTGGATCAGCAACCCTACGGGCAATCCTGTCAGCTTCAGGTAGGTGATGACTTGCGCCTGATGCACAGGAAGCAGTTTTTCAACAGCCTTCAACTCAATGACAACGCTTTCGCTAATGATCAGGTCAACCCTGTATCCGCAGTCCAGCGCAACGCCCTTGTAGCGCACCGGCACTGCCACCTCGGACCGCACTTGCAGTCCTCGAAGTTCAAGTTCATGCACAAAGCACGGCGTGCAGGCTGACTCCAACAGACCGGGCCCCAATGCCCGATGCACTTCGATGGCGGCGCCGATAATCGCCCCCGTCAGTAAGTCCAGCCTCTGTTTCTCTGTTGCTCCGTTTTCCAAACCGCACCTACTCAATGATCGCCAGGATTTCCGCTTCGCGCATGATCTTGTGCTCTACGCCGTCAATCTTGACGTCGCTGCCGCTGTAGCGGCCGAACATCACAGTGTCGCCGCGCTTCACGCCGGGCTCAACGCGCTTGCCGTTCTTCAGCATGCGGCCGGGTCCGGTGGCGATCACTTCGCCCTTCAGCGGCTTTTCCTGTGCAGTGTCCGGCAGCACGATGCCGCCTGCGGTGCGCTCTTCGGCGCTGGCCGGTTTGATCACAATGTAGTCGTCCAGGGGACGCAGTTTGGTTGCCATGTCTCTTTCTCCGAAACTGCCCTCGCTTGTGCTTCGGGCTCCTGTTCGCCGGTATGCTAGTAGTCCATGTCTTCGTCGTGGCCGCCGCCCATGTCGGCGGGCTCGTCTTCCTCGACCTTCGTGATGATCGCGTCTGTGGTCAGCATCAGGCCCGCGACGCTGGCCGCGTTGACCAGCGCGCTGCGCGTGACCTTCAGCGGGTCCACGATGCCCATCTCGTACATGTCGCCGTACTTGTCGGTCAGCGCGTTGTAGCCGTATGTCGCGCTCTTTTCGGCCAGTACATTGCGGGCGACCACGCTGCCGTGGCGGCCGGCGTTTTCGGCGATCTGCTTGATCGGCCGCGAGAGCGCCTTGCGCACGATATCAATGCCTATCTGCTCGTCGCTGTCGGCGCCCTTGGCCTTTTCCAGCGCGATGCTGGCGCGCAGCAGGGCCACGCCGCCGCCGGGCAGGATGCCGCCGTCTTTCTCGGTCGCTGCGCGCACGCTGTGCAGCGCGTCTTCCACGCGGGCCTTCAGCTCCTTCATCTCGGGTTCAGTGGCCGCGCCGACCTTGACCACCGCGATACCGCCGGCCAGCTTCGCCAGCCGTTCCTGCAGCTTCTCGCGGTCGTAGTCGCTGGTGGTGCTGCCGATCTCGCGGCGGATCTCCTCGCAGCGCGCCTTGATGTCGGCAGTCTTGCCCGCGCCCTCAACAATGGTTGTGTCTTCGCTGTTGATCACCACGCGCTTGGCGGTGCCGAGGTCCTTGATGGTCACGTCTTCCAGCTTTGTGCCGACGTCCTTCATGATCGGTTTGCCGCCGGTCAGGATCGCGATGTCTTCAAGCATTGCCTTGCGCCGGTCGCCGTAGCCGGGGGCCTTGACCGCAGCCACGTTCAACACGCCGCGCAGCTTGTTCACCACCAGCGTGCTCAGCGCCTCGCCCTCAACGTTCTCGGCGATGATCAGCAGCGGGCGGTTCGACTTGCTTACCTGCTCAAGCAACGGCACCAGCGGCTGTGCGCTGGATAGTTTGTCTTCGTGCACAAGAATCAACGGTTTATCGAACTCGACGGTGACAGACTCAGTCTTGTTGACGAAGTGCTGGGAAAGGTAGCCGCGGTCGAACTGCATGCCTTCAACCCAATCGACGTGCGTTTCGGCGGTCTTGCTCTCATCCACCGTGATGACGCCGTCTTTGCCCACCTTCTCCTGGGCGTCGGCGATAATCTTGCCTACACGCGGGTCGTTGTTTGCCGCGATGCTGGCGACAAAGGCGACTTCCTTCTTGTCTTCGACCGGACGCTTCATCTTTTCGATGTACGCCACAGCGGCTTCGACGCCCTTGTTGATGCCGCGCTGGATGGCGGCGACGTTGGCGCCGCTCATGGTGTGCTTCAGGCCTTCGCTGAAGATCGCGTGCGCAAGCAGTGTTGCGGTGGTCGTCCCGTCGCCGGCGACGTCGCTGGTCTTGCTGGCGACCTGCTTGACCATCTGCGCGGCGCAGTTCTCGTACGGGTCGGTCAGTTCGATTTCCTCGGCGACCGTCACGCCGTCCTTGGTGATGTTGGGCGCACCCCAGCCCTTGTCCAGGACGGCTGTGCGGCCTTTGGGGCCAAGCGTGGAGACGACGGCCTTGGCGAGTTTTTCAACACCTTGGGCGAGTTTTTCGCGGGCTGCGGCGTCGAATACGATCTGCTTTGCGGGCATGTATCGTTCCTCAATGGGACATGGAATCGTTCAACGGCGCTCGCAGATGCAAACACGGTGCCAACGCACTTGAGCGGAGTCATTGATGTAACCAACTATCAGTTATAGATTTACGACTGACAGCAAACGTGAATCTTCTCGCTTTCCGCCAAACTGACAGCGCTGCGGTTTTCGCCCAACACCTCCTGCCCGATTGGCAGGTGGAACCCCTGACGTGGAGTGCCTCCGGACTTTGGCCGCATCGATAGACATTGCCCGTTGATAATTGATCATTGAGCTTCATGTTATGCGTATCAGTCCGCAGGAGATGCCATGACCCGATTGCTTGTTTGCCTCATCGCGCTGGCCCCGGCGCTGCTCGCGCAGGCCACTGTCACCAGCATCTTCCAGAAGCCGGCCGTCGGCACGATTCAGAAACTGGATCAGCAGGGACGCCTGGAGGTCAAGGTTGCCGGCAGTGACGTGCCGGCCCGCGTGCCGCTGGACGAAGTCGAGGAAGTGACATTCGGGCACAAAGGCGACGAGCGCAAGCCTGAAGACGCGCCGCTTCGGGTCTATCTGGTCAACGGCGATCTGTTGCACGGCACAGCCGACAACGGCCCCGAAGACGACGAAGAGGTGTTTGTGCTGCGCGGCAAGCGCTTCGGCGAGCTGCAAATCAACATCGAGGCGGTCAAGCGCATTGAGGTTGTGGCCAACGTCGCGCCGAACCTGCTCCCCGAGCTTGCGCCCGACGCCAAGTTCGACCACGCCTACCTGGTGGAGCAACTTGATCCGAGCGCCGCAATGCAGCGGATCGTGAAGGACGGCGTGTACCTGTACAACCGGATCATCGACGGCGACAACGTCGAGGGCGTGAAGTACGCATGGGAGCGGATTCGCGGCGTGGTGTGCAAACGCACCGTGCCCGCACCCTTCACGAAGTTGGAGGGCATCTTTACGCTTCGAGACGGCAGCATGCTGCGCGGCGCAATCAAGAGCTGGGCCGGCGGCAAGGTCACGTTTGAACATCGCACGCTCAAGCGCGATGTCACGCTGGAGGAAAGCAACCTGATCAGCGTGACCATGAAGAACGGCCGCTACATCTACCTGAGCGACATGGAATTCGCCGAGCCGCCCGACGAGCGCCCGTGGCTGCTGCCGCCCGACTTCAAGTACGAAGAGTACCTGTTCAAGGCGCGACGCGACCAGGCCAACCTGGGCGGGCCAATCAGCCTGCGCGGCAAGGTGTACGCCAAAGGCCTGGGCGTGCACGCGATCAGCCGCTTGAGCTTCGACCTGAACCGCGGCTACACGCGATTTGTCGCCGACATCGGCGTGGACGACAGCGCGGGCGATCTGGCCAGTGTTGAGTTCAAGGTGTATGCGGACGGCAAACTGGTCTTCGAATCCGGCGTGCTGCGCCGCAGCGCCGAAGTGCGCACCATCGATCTTGAAGTGTTGAATGTTCGCCGAATTGTCCTTGAAGTCACAGCCACCGACGACGGCGACAGCCAGGACCGCGCCAACTGGGCCAATGCCAAGCTGGTGCGGTAGGGCGATTTGCCCGTGAGAATTCTGGCGCAAACCCGACTACTGCCGGACATTGCGACAGAATTGACGCGGGTTGACCCATGGACAAAAATCGTGCGGCGTTGCTGGCTGGCTTGTTAGTCCTGTTGCTTGCGGGGCTCGGCATCGGGTGGCTAGTTACGCGCGACAGCACCAAAGCGCCGCGCGTCACCAACGAAACGGACGAAGTCGCCGCGACGCAAGGCAAGCGCAAGTCCAGCCAGCGCGACTCCCGCGAAGACGGCCCGGAAAGCCGCGGCAGCGGCCAGACGACGCCGGAAGGCGCACAAAAGGGCACACCTGAGATTGAGGTCGTTCCTGAAGTTCCCACCAGCATCACAGTGTCGGGCCAGGCCATCGACTTCTCTGAAGAAGCCGCGCCGGGCATCACCCTGACGCTGCTGCGCGAAGACAGTGAGGACGCCAGCGGCGCGACCACGATCACGGACGACTCCGGCGAGTTCAAGTTCGAAGTCGAACTGGTGATCGGCAAAGGCTACTTTGTGGCGTGCGTGCAGGAGGGCATGGCGCTGACCGCGACCGGCACGTTTACGGTCAAGGAAAACACGAACATTGAGGGCCTGCTGATCCAGGTGTTCGCCGAGGCACGCGCACACGGTGTTGTCCTGAACGGCGCCGACAACACGCCGCTGGCTGACGTTGACATTGAACTCGACGCCCGCACCGACGCACGCCTGCAGCGCCTTGGGCGCATCCTTGGCCGGGTCAAGCCGGTCAAGAGCGATGCGCAGGGCAAGTATGAGGTCCTGCACATCGCGCCCGGGGCGTATCTGGTGTACGCGCGCAAGAAGGGCTGGATGAGCAATGAGTTGAACCCCCTGACGCGCTCGCGGCAGGAGATTGAGCTTGCCGAGTTCGGCAATCTTGAACTGCTGCCGTTTGTGCTGGTGCAGGCAGGCGCAATCGAAGGCCGCGTGCTGAAGCGCAGCGACCGCAGCCCGGTTGCCGGCGCACGCGTCGAGCTGGGGACGGTGCTCGGCGGCATGTTGGACAGCACCACCACCGACAGTGAAGGCAAGTATCGCTTTGACCAGGTGCCGCCGGGCATCGGTGCTCCGGGCGGCGAAGGCGACGGCATGGGCGGCGCGGCTGTGCGTGCGATTGCCGGCGGCTACGCGATTGCCACGCGCGACCTGCGCGTTCGCAGCGGCGAAACCCGTACCGGCATTGACCTGCTGCTGGACGACGGCGCAAGCGTGACCGGCCGTGTCGTGGACACAAAGCAGCAGCCGATCGCGGGCGCCAGCGTTTACTACAACGACAACGACTTTCTGCGCGGCGGAGAATGGGTGGCGGGTCTTGAGTTGCCCAAACGCACAGTGCAGACGACGACCGACGCGCAGGGGCGCTTCACGCTGGCAAACATCCCGGTCGGCAACGTCGGCATCAGCGCACGCGCCAAGGGCTACGCCAACAAGACCGCGCAGGCCGTGACCACTGCGGGCCAGAGCACCGAGATCACGATTGTCCTTGAGCCCGCCGGCTGGATCGAGGGCGTGGTTTCCAACAGCCGTGGCGAGCCGGTCGAGGGCGTGCCGCTGGCGGCCTACGATGTCAGCGGCCCGGGCCAGTTGTCATTTGTGATGAAGTCGTTCTTTGGCGAGACGTTGCCCGACCGCGGCGAAAGCACGATGTTCCCAGCCGGGGTGCGCAGCGACGCCGAGGGACGGTACCGCCTGGATGGCCTGCCCGCGGGCAAGTACGTGCTGCTGGCCAACACGCGCAGCTACCAGAAGTACGTGTCGCCTGAGCTGGAAGTGAAAAACGGTGCGGGCACAACACACGACGTGAGCCTTTCCAGCGGCGGCACGATCTATGGCCGCGTGTATGACGCCGGCGGCCGGGCGGTGCCTGGCGTGCCGGTAACCTGCGCCAGCCTGCAGGGGCAGGACAGCGCCAACGTGCGCACCGCCTACACCGATAGCGGCGGCAACTACGAGCTTACGGGGCTGGTGCCGGGCACCTACACGGTGATTCGCAACACCGGCAACTTCGCGGCTCTGATTCTGCCCAACCCCAGCAATCAGGTGAAAGTCGCCGCGGACCAGCGCGTTGAGTTTGACATTCACGAACAGAAGCCCGGCACTGCCCGTCTGCACGGGCGCGTCACCGAGGACGGCAAGCCCTATGCCGACAAGACCATCGTGCTGATCGGCGGAGGTCGCGGCGGGTTTGCTGCCAGCACCGCACGCACCGACAAGGACGGCTACTACGAGTTCAACAGTGTGGCGCTGGGTGTTTACCAGATTGCGCAGCAGGGACAGGGCCCCGCGCCCAGCCTTGTGCGCAAGCGTGTGTCCGTCAACCGCGAGGGCGACTTCGAGTTCGACGTGAACTTCGAAACCGTCAAGATCATCGGCCGCGTGGAGGTGGAAGGCGGCAAGGTGCCGCAGGGCCGCGTGCGGGTGATTGCCAGCCCGGTAAGCGCCGACGGCACGGACAAGGGCAATCCCGATGAAGAAGTCAGCGAACTTGAAATGATGGTTGCCCGCGAGACCGGCATCGACGAAAAAACCGGCGCCTTTGAACTGACCGGCATGTCGCCCGGCTTTTACAGGCTGAGTGTGCGCAGCGAAAACAACGGCATGGTCACGCGGCCGTACTTGAACGTGCGCGCAACAGTCTCAGGCGTGGTGCTCACGCTTCCGGCACAGGGGGCAACGCTCAAGGGCACACTGACGGGCATAGACGGCGCCCAGAACAACACACCCTTCGGATTAATTGCCGCGCTGACGATCGAGGACGAGCGCGGCTCGCCGATTGCGCTGGGCGGATTTGACAACGGTGTGAACCTGACCCAGAGCAAGGCGTTCGAGATCAAGAACCTGCCGGAAGGCCGTTTCACGATCACGCTTTCGATGCCCGGCTACACCCCGGTCACGCACTCCAACGTGCAGTTCAAAGCCGGCGAGACGGTTTCGCTGACGTTTGCGTTTGCGTCGGCGGGCCACCTCAAGATCACGATGCTGAACAACGACATCGACATCGCGACCGCGCTCGGGCTTGAGTATGAAATCCGCAACAGCAAGGGCGAACTGTTCAAGAAGCGCTTCACGTTCCTGGACTTCTTCAACTCCGATGGCAGCACAACGCAGGGCGAGAACAACAGCTTCACAATCAAGGACCTGCCGCCCGAAAGCTACACCATCAGCATGACGATGCCCGGCTACAAGCCGCTTTCGCGCGCTTTCACGATCATCGCTGGTGAGACCTCGGAGATCAGCGTAGAATTCCAGAAGGAATAGCGTCGCGGACTCGTTACGTGTACATGAGCCCATCGGGGATTACGGCTATCGAGGTTCCGGCTTCCGGACGTGCCCCAATCCGCAAGCTGGGTGCCCTTGTTCCGACAGTCTTGGCATTGACGTTGCTGGCTGGCTGTGCGGGCCAGGCTCGCGAGGGCGGACTGCCGGCCGCTTCGGACACGCCGCCGCTGCACGCAGCGGCCAATGCGCAGTCGCTGGATGACATGCTCAAGGCCGAAGACTTCGACCTTGCTCGGGCGCTTTTGCTGTTCAGTGAAAAGTACTACCCCGAGTTCTCGGGTCGCCCCCACGACACCGACATACCGGCCAAGCTGACACGCTTTGACGCCTATGCCGCCGAGTTGCGCCGCGACGTGAACCGGGCCCGCAGTCCGCGCACGCGGCTGCTGGCGCTGACCGACTTTGTGCACTCGCGTCTTGGCCTGCGCTTTGACCCCACTGACCAGGGTGGCGCAAATCCCGAGAACCTGTTTTTTGACCGCATGCTCCAGAACCGTTACGGCTACTGCGTTTCACTTTCGCTGGCCTATCTGGTGTTCGGGCAGGCGGCAGGACTTGAGGTTTTGGGCATTCGCATCCCGGGCCACTTTGCGGTGATCTTCCGTGACCGCGAAGCAAACGGTCAGCCCTACGAAGTGATCCTGGAAACCACGGCATTCGGGGCGGCTTTCGACGACCTGCACTACTATGCGCAGTACCGCTTCAGCTCAACCAGCGTGAAGAACCGCGTGTACCTGACACCGCTGGCCGACCGTGAAATCTTCGGCACGCTTTACAACAACCTCGCTGGCTTAACCTACCTGCGCAATGACTACCAGCTTGCCCTCAAGCGCTATGATCGCGCGCTTGAGCTTGCGCCGAACAACGCCGAGGTTATGTACAACCGCGCGGTGGTGCTGCGCAAACTCAAGCGGGCAGGCGAAGGCCTGAAAGACATCAATGAAGCGCTGCGGCTGGACCCCAGTTTCGCGCTTGCGCTGATCCTGCGGGCGGGGTTGTTCTGGGAAAACGGCGAGAAAGAGCAGGCCCGGGCCGACCTTGCTGAAGCGATGCGAAAACGCCCGGAGTGGGTTGAGCCGCTGATGCTTGAGGGCCAGTTCCTGATGGACGACAACCAGCTCGATGAAGCGCGCAGTGTCTTTGAGCGTGTGCTTGAGATGCGGCCGGGCTTCAAGTCGGCCTACATCGCGCTGGCCGAGCTTGAAGCAAAGGCCGGCAACATGGCCAAGGCCCGCAAGTACAGGCAACTGGCTGAGGAATCATGAACGAGGCAGTAACTGGTCGTGACGCCGCGCTGGCTGCGCTTGCCGCCAGCGGTGTGCATGTGACAACCGCGGCGCTTGCCGACATTTCACGCCACGGGCCGGAACTTTACCGCAAGCTGCGCGAGCGCGAACCGTGCGTGGTGATCGTCGAGGCGCCGGATGTCGAGTCGCTGGACGTGATGGCCTTGCGCTGGATGTTCAAGGGCGGCGTTACGCCGCTGGTGCTTTGCCCAGCCAGCGCCGCAGAGTGCGCAGAGCTTGCGACCACGGCTGCCAAGGCGGCGACACTGCTGCGCGTGCCGGCGTTTCTGCTGCTGGAGGACGATGTCGCCGAGGAAGAGCTGGCTGGGCCCCCGCCATCCGATTTTCCCGCCCTGCGCTTTGAGCATCCTGCGCCCCAAGACCAGATCGACCAGCCCGAAGACGATGCCGAGGTGCGCGAACTGGATGCGCTGCTGTCCAGCCCCCCGCTGGGCTTTGACGCGACCCGTTTGGACCGGCATCCGCGTGGATCGGGCAGGCCTGAGTGGCTGGTCGTCAGCTACGGTGCGGCTTCACGAGCCGCCGGTGAGGCAGTCGCCCGCGCGCGCGAGCAGGGCCAGCGCGTGGACCTGCTGCGCACGCGCTTGCTGTGGCCGCTGCCGGAAGCAGAGTTGCTGCGCGCCACCGCCGGCATCAAGCATGTCGTGGTGGCTGAGCGAAACCTGGGGCAGTACGCGCAGGAGGTGCGGCGCATGTTGCCGGGCCTGCCGGTGATTGTCGCGGGTGGCGTTGGCAAACTGGCGTCCGAGACCGTGATGCGCCGCCTTGCCCGTTCGCCACGGTGCTGCTGATGCACTTTTACAACATTACGTTGATGCTCAACCGTGCTTCCGAGCAGCGGCGGCTGCATACCGCCACGCACGGCCAGGCGGCACGCGAAGTCATTGAGCACATTGCCCGACGCCACGCAAAGGTGTACGCGTGGGTCGTGATGCCGGACCACATCCACCTCTTGTTTTCGCGCGCCAAGCCGCTTGCCAACGTTGAAAAGTTCGCCGGCCGCATCAAACGCCTGATCAACAAGGCGCTGGCGATGCGCGGCCTGCACAAGTTGAAATGGCGGGAAGGGTGCGTCAGCTACCTTGTTGACGCGTCAACACTGGCGCAGGCAAAGCAGCACATCCTTGCCAATCCCGTGCGCGGCGGCCTTGCTGAAACGCCCGACGACTACGCGCTTGGGGGCGCACCCGAGCCTCTGCCCTGATTACTGCTGCACACCCAGCGCATTGCCTTCGCAGTCCCAGAAGGTCGCGAAGACATGTTCGCCCTCGGTCTGGACTTTCCCGACCTTGACGCCCCGACCACTCAGCTGCTTCAGCGCGTCTTCCACGCTGGCAACCTTGAAGTACGGCATGGGGCCAAAGCCCACATCTTTGCCTTCCGCGCCGCTCGGGTGCAGGTCAATCCGGATGCCGGCCTGCGGTTGCGTCAGTGATGCATAGTGCGGCGCATGGGCAAAGTTCACGGTGCAGCCCAGCTTCTCCTGGTACCACTTCAGCGCGCGGTCAAAATCGATGACCCAGATCATCACATGGCTGAAACCCGTGAACATGGCCGCTCCTGCCTACAGGCCCCCCACCATCGCTTTCACCAGCCCGGTCAGTTTGGGCTCGGCGGCATTGGCGGTCTTGATGATGGTTTCGATGTCCGCTTCCTCGAGCGTTTCGGGGATGCACAAGTCCGTGACGATGCTGAATGCCACCACGCGCATGCCAAGGTGGCGCGCGGCAACGACCTCGGGCACCGTGCTCATGCCAACGACGTCGGCGCCCAGGTTGCGCAGCATGCGGTACTCGGCGCGCGTCTCAAGGTTCGGCCCGGTCACCATGACGTAGACCCCTTCGCGCAGCTTCAGCCCTGTTTCCTCGGCGGCCTTGTGCGCAGCCTTGATCAAGGCGGGATCGTAGGGCCGGCTCATATCCGGAAAGCGCGGGCCCAGCGCGTCGTCGTTCGGGCCGACCAGCGGGTTTACGCCTGCCAGGCCCGGAAGGTTGATATGGTCGTCAATCACCATCAGGTCGCCCAGCGACCACGCGGGGTTCAAGCCGCCCGCGGCGTTGCTCAGCACCAGCACTTCACAGCCCAGCGCATGCAGCAGGCGCACCGGGTACACGATGTCGCTCAGGCGGTGGCCTTCATAGAAGTGCAGCCTGCCTTCAAGCACGTAAACCGGTGTGCCGTTCAGTGTGCCCGCGACAAACTCGCCGCTGTGGCTTTGCACGCTTGAGTTGGCCATGTGCGGGATGCGCGAAAACGGCATGCGCAGCTCGGCCTCCACCTCTTTGCCCAGCGCGCCCAGGCCGGTGCCGAGCACAATGCCGACCTTTGCCTTGATCTTGGTGCGCGTGGCAATGGCGCGCACAGATTCATCGAGATGCTGCTTGAGAATAGACATGGCAACCCCCGTCAACGTGAAGCCCACCGGTTTTAGGATGTGTGTGCTTCACGGCGCAAGCCGTGATCGCAACTCGGGCTCGGTAATGCCCGCGATCCGCACGCGTTTGTCCTGGCTGGTGTGGCCGGCAATGATCTCAATGTTGCGTTGAGGTATGCCAAGCGCATCGGCCAGCAGGGCAACTACGCCTTCGTTGGCCTTGCCCTTTTCCGGCGGCTCGGTGACGCTGAGCTTCAGGGCGCCGCCATGTTCACCCTTGATGGCGGCTTTGCGGGCGCCGGGGCTCACGCGCAGGCGCAAAAGACAGACGCCGTCGCGGGTTTCGATCTCAAGCGGCATCACTCGGTCTTCAATTCTTCAAGCTGCTTGACCAAGCCCTCTGCCAGCAGGCGCGCCGCCCCCAGCGCAATGCGCCCGCCCGGTTTGAGGTACGGCTTGGGCTCGAAATAGGCCTTCCATTCGTCCAGTTGCGCGGTGGCGACGTGATTCCAGCCAAGGCCGGCGTCCACTGTGCCGCCGGTGACAAGGTCATCGTGCTGAAAGAACTCACGCGCGACTTCAAGTGCGGCGCGCTGCACCAGATACATCGGCGTGTACTCGTCGCGGCTGCCCTCGCGGCCTCCGGTGGCCGTCACCAGCGCCTTCCACGTGTTGGCGTTGCCGGGCAGGCTCTTTACGTTTTGCTGGGCCGCGTACAGGTTCTTCCAGTACAGCCGGCCGTTCAGCAGCCATCCGTTCATCTGCTGCGGCAGTTGTTCATTGTCGATGCGCTTGCGGTCAACTTCTTTGCGAGCCTCGTTGACAAGCTTTTCCGCTGCTTTGTACGCCTTGTCCCAGGCGGCAAGCATCTGCTCTTCGGTTTCGAAGTCCTTCCAGTGGTCCATGACGACCGCGACCATGCGAAAAAAGTAGGCGCGCCCGGACTTGATATCGCGGATCACGTTGCGGCACTGTTCAGGCGCCTTGTCTTCGTTGCGCACGGTGCTGCCCACGGCCTTGAGTTTCTTCTCGGCATCGCGGTAGTAGCCAAGGCGCAGCAGCACAACGCCCTCAAGGTACTCACGCACGCTGGGGTGGACCTTGCTCAGGTGCCGGTCGCTGGCTTCCCGGATCGACTTTTCGTCCTTGCGGTAGCGTTCCAGCAGTTCCAGGTAGCGCTTGTAGGCCTTCTCGCCGTCAACGGCCTGTTCGGGCGGGGCTGCGGGCTCGGCGCCCGGCTCTTCCTTCTCGGGCTCGGGTTTGCCGGACTGGATGCGGCGTTGCACGTCGTCTTTTTCAATGCGCGGGAAAATCTGCGCGAACATCGGCGGGCAAGCCAGCAGGAGTATCAGCAACAGGCGCATTGGAACCTCCCCGGAGCGGACACTCCCGCTCAATCGCTTTCAATCCCGTAGCGTTCCATCTTCTTGCGCAGGCCCAGGCGCGACAATCCCAATAACTCCGCGGCTCTGGACTTATTCCCTTTGGTACGTTCGATCGCTTCAACGATCTTCCGTTTTTCGACATTCTCGACCATGTCTTTCAGGCTGCCGCCGTTTTCCGACAATGCTTCCTCCTCGGCGACCTGGCGCAGGTGCGGGCTTAGTTGCGCGGCGTCCACCTTCTTGCCGTCGCTCAATGCCACAATCTTTTTGACCTCGTTTTCAAGCTCGCGCACGTTGCCCGGCCAGTCGTAGTTCATCATCGCGCGCAGCACGCCGCGGTCCATCTTCAGGCTTGGGTAGCCGGCTTCGCGCGCCGCGACCTTGAAGAAGTGATCCACCATGACCGGGATGTCTTCTTTGCGCTCGCGCAGCGCGGGCAGCCGGATGGTCACCACATTGATGCGAAAGAACAAGTCCTGCCGGAAGGCGCCTTTGCGCACCTGGTCAGCCAGGTCGCGGTTTGTCGCGCATACCAGCCGGAAATCAACCTTGCGGCTTTGCTTTCCGCCGATGGGGCGAATCTCGCCTTCTTCAATGACGCGCAGCAGCTTGGCCTGCATGGCTGGGCTGATTTCACCAATTTCGTCCAGGAATATCGTGCCGCCGTCGGCGTGCCCGAACAGGCCCACTTTGTCGCGGTCGGCGCCGGTGAACGCGCCCTTGACGTAGCCGAAGAGCTCGCTTTCAAACAGCGTGTCGGGCAGGGCCGCGCAGTTTTCTGCGACAAAGCGACCGCTTTTGGCGCGCGACGAATTGAAGTGCAGGGCCCGTGCAATCAGTTCCTTGCCTGTGCCCGGCTCGCCCAGAATCAGCACGGGTACGGGCAGGTCGGTCACTTTGTCGAGCATGCGGAACACTTCCTGCATGCTCGCGCTTTTGCCGATGATGTTGCTGTAATCGTGCTGCCACTTGCGCTCAGGTTCGCGCCCTTCGGCTTCAAGGCGCAGGGCGGTCAGTTCGGCGGTTTGCAGGTCAAGCTTGGCTTCAAGCTCGCGGCGCACGCCTTCAAGTTCATGTTCGAAGTTCTCGACCTTCGCGGCCAGAGCCTCTTCGTTGGTGCGTGACAGCGCGGCGCCGGCCAGGACGGCCACGGCGTTGGCGGCGTTTTCGACCAGTGACACCTGTGTTTCCGTAAAATCGCTTTCCTTGCTTTCGCGCTCAACGTACAGCACGCCGGCCACGCGTTCGCCGGTCTTGAACGGCACATACACACAGGTCGGGAACGCCGCGCTGCGGGCCTTGACCTGCGTCTTGGCGCGGGGCGAAAGCAGCTTGTTGGCGGTGCTCGTGAAGTTGCCCGGCAGTTCGTTTTCAGGCGTGCCGGAAATGAAGTTGAAAAAGCCCCGCGGCCGCGCCTCGCCGCGTTCATCGGCTACGCACACAGCCACGCGCACGCCATGCACAAGCTGGCCGACAAAACGCGCGGCGGCGTAGTACAGCGCCTTGGCAGTGTCTTCTTCGGCGGCTTTGGCAAACGCCTGCAAGGCTTCCGTGATGCCGACGGCCACGGGCTCGGCGCTGGGCAGGGCGCTTTCGGGGATCGCCTCAATCGCGTTCTTGGTTTCAAACGCCGACGACTCTTCACTGAACAGTGAGATGCGCGCCGTGCCGATCTGAAACGTCTCACCGAACTGGATGGCTTCTTCAAGGATCGGCTCGCCGTGCAAGTATGTGCCGTTGCGCGACTTCAGGTCGCGCAGCACCCAGCTCTTGTCGGGCTGTTGCTCAAGAACGCAGTGGTGGCGGCTGGCCTTCTCGTCGGCGAGCATTACGGCGTTGTCGGGCGCACGGCCGATGGTGATTGCACGGGTTGCAATCGGGTATCGGCTGGTGGTTCCCTTTTCGTCAACGACCAGAAACGGCATGCGGCAATGCGTCCTCCACGTCGGCGTACAGTGAAGAACAAGCCGTTTCCAAGTGCAATAGCCTGTGGCAACTTTGTTACCAGTCAGTTGCAGCGGACGAGACTAAAGCACTTCGCGGTCTTCCAGCGGCACGCCGCAGTACATGCAGGTGACGGCGCGCTTGCCGTTGGTCTTGCCGCATGAGGGGCAGGCGCGGGGCGTGGCTTGCGGCTTGAACTTGCCGTCCAGGCGGCCGTCGGACAGGTCAACGTCGTTCATGAGCTGCTTGAACTCGGCTTCGTTGAACACGCCCTTTTGCTCGCAGATGCTCAGCAGTGTACGGATAATCAGCGCCTGCCGGTCAATCGCGTCTTCAAGGCGCACCATCGCGTTCTCGGCCCGGCGGGCGGCGTCCTTGGCGTCAAGGGCGCTGGCGCCGGCCCGGTTGGCGCTTTCGCGCGCGTAGTAGCCGTGAATCCAACCGTAGTACATGGTTGCCTCCGTTGAGGGGGTCCGACCCTGTCATCCTGCGGAAAACAAGGTCGGACCAGTTAGGGTAGGGATTAAGATACAGCAAGGATTGCAGCCTGCGATTGCAATGTGCCGAAGCTTTTCTAACGCAGCCGTCGAAAAGTTCCGGGGGCAACCATGGACGAAATGATTGTCGGTGTAAACCTGTTTGCGATCTGCCTGGCGCTGGCGCTGCTTGAAGTCCACATTGAAGGCCCGCACGGATGGGCCGTGAAGCTGCCCACATGGCGCATTGACCGCCCCTGGATACGCAAGCTGACCAACGGCAAGCCGATCACGGGCTATCACGTGTACGTGAACCTGGTGATTCTGGGGTTTCTGCACTACCCGCTGCTGCTGTCAAAGTGGACGTTTGTCGGCGAGTTGCGCGTGCTCAGCCAGTATCTGCTGGTAGCCGTTTGGTGGGACTTTCTGTGGTTCGTGACCAACCCGCACTTCGGTTTGCGGCGCTTCAAAAGCAGGAACATCTGGTGGCACAAGCAGTGGATTTTCGGCGTGCCGATGGACTACCCCATGGGCATGATTTGCAGCGCGGCATTGTGGCTGTACGCCGACTGGGCCAAGCCGGGGCCGGGCACGAGCATTGCCATCTGGTTCAAGCTGGTGGGGATGATTGTCGGCTTGACGGCGGTAACGGCGCTGGTGTGCGAGGTGCTGAAAAAGTACCGTCGCCCGCGATTCCCGGAGTAAGTTTGAAGATTGATCGATCCATTTAGGAAGTTAATCTAACCAACTGCTTAGACATCAAGCGCCACCTATGGAAACAAACACGACGGCACCCCTGCTCTCGTTGATTGAAGGTGACCCGTTCCGAAGTTTGGGAGCCAAGTTTCACTTCGGGCCTGTACCTGCCGCATTTCTTGTACTATGCGCTTCATGGGGAGTCACAGCGATTCTTGCCGTCTACGAGGGCCTCCATCGCAGCGACAACGTTCGAGAAAACCTGTTTCTCGATTTGGCGGCATTCGGGCAGTTCTGGCTGTGTTTGCCGCTCGTCCTATTCGCTGCGTTGCCATTGGATCGCCACATTCGAAATGCAGGTAATCACTTGCGCGTTTCGGGGCTTTTGACGCCCCGTCAGCACACAGCTTTAGATGCGGACTTCGCTGCTCTAGCAAAGTTTCGCGCCTCCGTGTGGCCAACTGTAGGTTTAATGATTCTGGCAGTGTTGCTTTCAGTTTCTTGGTACTTAGGGGAATGGAGTTCTGGCGTTTCTACTTGGTATCAACCTATCCGTGACGGCCACAAGAGGGTCTCATATCCTGGACTGTGGGCGGTTTGCGTAGCTGTGCCGACGTTGAACTTTGTGGTACTCCGCATGGCCTTTCGCCTATTGCTGTGGTCTTGGTTTCTGAAACGAGTTTCCCAACAGAAGTTGGCACTGGACGCGTCACATCCAGATCAATCGGGTGGCTTGGCATTCATTGGACGTGTGCAAGCTAAGTTCGGAGTATTGATCTTCGTGGTTGGATTCATGGTTATGACAACGATCGCGTATAAGCTTTATATGGACGGCGCGTCCTTTGGCGAATTTGCCGTATGGGGTCCCGCGCTCGGTTTCGTCATTCTGGCACCATTGACTTTCATGTTGCCGCTACTTGTTTTTTCGCCCCAGCTCTTCGCAACGAAGCGAACTGCTTCCCTGCGATTTGACGCGGACGCGCTATCCTACCTGGCGGAACCAAAGAGGGCACAGCTTGAGCACGGCTCATACTGTGACTTTCTGGAAAAATATAGGACCGCGCAAAAGATGCACTTGATCCCATTCGACCTAGTTACTGCCGCAAGGCTAATCGCTACCGCGGTAGCTCCAATGGCGCCCCTTCTGCCAAAACTATTGTCCTTTCTGGGAATCAACACTTCCTTTCCTTTCCATTCAACAATGTAGCGCACCAAGCACTCATACTCTTCGCGCATTGCCATCCCCTTTCAAGTACGATCCTCCCGAGAGACCATGGCCGACAAGGAAGAGTTAAAGCGCGCGTTCAAGGCCTTTAAGAAGCGCCTGAAGATCTATCAAGCCGACACCGGCAGCAGCGGCCCCGCCGGCCACCCCAGCCGCGACAAGGCAACCATCACGGCGATCACCCCGCCCGACCAGTTTCCGCCGGAGATATGGGAAGAGCTGGCGGCCCAAGGCAAGCTGAAGAAAACCGGCCGCGGCATGTTCGAGCTGGCCTGAAATCGGGGTCTGACCCCTTTTTCATGCGTCGCGGAGGGCTACGGCTTGGCCGTAGTAGCGGGGCTCGATCAGGGCCTCCACGTGTACTTCGCTTTCGGCGTATTCGATATTCAGGATTTTGCCGTGCTGCTTCAGGTATGCCAGCAGCTTGCCGTTGCCGGCGCTGAAGGTCCAGTCCACGCGGGTTTCGCGCTCTTCGACAACTTCCTGCACTTTGCGTTCAAGGTCAGTCAAGCCTACGCCTGACTTTGCCGACACCCTCACGTGCTCGGGGTGCAGGTTTTGCAGGTGGGTCAGCTGTGGGGCCTGGCGCACAAGGTCGATCTTGTTGAGCACCATCAGCGTGCGCTTGTCGCCCGCGCCGATTTCTTTGAGCACGCCGTTCACGGCTTCAATCATCTCGACGGCGCTGGTGTGGCTTGCGTCAACGACGTGCAGCAGCAAATCCGCTTGCAGCACTTCTTCAAGCGTCGCGTGAAAGCTTGCCACAAGGCGGTGGGGCAGGTTGCGGATAAAACCGACGGTGTCGCTGAGCAGCACCTTGTGATCGGGCAACTTCCAGACGCAGGTGCGCGTGTCCAGCGTGGCGAACAACTTGTCTTCAGCCAGCACGCCCTCTTGTGTCAGTGCATTCATCAGCGTGCTTTTCCCGGCGTTGGTGTAGCCGACAATGGCAACCTGAAACAGGTCACTGCGGCGCTGCACTTCAATGTGGCGGCGGCGGTTGATCTGCTCAAGTTCGGCCTTCAGGGCGCTGATGCGGTCGCGCAGCAGGCGGCGGTCCACCTCAATCTGGCGCTCGCCGGCGCCGCCGACCTTGCCCAGGGCGCCGCGCTGGCGCTCAAGGTGTGTCCACAGGTTTTTCAGGCGCGGCAGCTCGTACTCGGCTTGCGCAAGCTGCACCTGCACTTTGGCTTGCCGGGTGCGGGTGTGCTGGCCGAAGATGGCCAGAATCAGCTCGGTACGGTCAAGCACGCTGACGCCAACTTCTTCTTCAAGGGCGTCCTGCTGGTTGGGGCGCAGCTCGTTGTCAAACACCACAATGCGCGCGCCGCTTTCCTTTACCATGGCCGCGACTTCCGCCACCTTGCCCTTGCCGATGTAGGTGCGCGGATTGATGTTCTCGAGCTTCTGGTAGGCTTTGCCCACGACCTCAAGCCCGGCTGTCTCAGCCAGCGCTTCCAGCTCGTCGAGCGGGTCGTCGCCGAAGGGCTCCTCGCGCGACAGCACACCGCTGACCAGCACAGCCGGGAGCGAGGCATAGTTCAGTTGATCAAGGATTGTGCGATCAGACATAGGCGTGCCCCCAGCATAACGAAGGTGTGTTGCCAGGTTTAGGGGGTCCGGCCCTGTTTTCGCGGGGCAGGCACCTCTGCAGACCCCTGGACGTTTTTTCCAACGCAAACCCTTTGCCGGGCGTATCATCCGGCAAGGGAGTCACGAGTGGCGATCGCTGTCTACATTGAGTACCCGCGCATCTCTGCCATCGAAGTCAGCGGCAGTGCGCGCAAGCCGCGCGTGAAGCGCGTCTGGGTCGGCACACTTGCAGAAGCGCGCAACGAAGATGGCACGCCGGTGGCTGACAGACAGGGCCACCTGAACGCGCAGGTGGCAGCCTTCCTGAAAGACAACAAGATCCCCCACCAGAAGCTGTTTCTGCTGGTCGGGCCTGAAGGCATGCGCTACCGCGACATTCACCTCGCGTTTGCCGACAAGCGCCAGATTGAGCGTGTGCTGCCCTTCCAGGTCGAAGGGTTGATCCCCAACATGCCGATTGAAGACCTCACGCTCGGCTACAACATCCTGCGCGAAGAACCTGACGGCGCCCACCTGCTGGTTCACGCCGCGGAAAAAGATTACGTGCGCTCGCGCATCGCAGCCCTTGAAGAAGCAGGCTGGGGCGTTGAGGGCTCCGACAGCCACCTTTCCGGCACGCTGAACCTGGGCATGCTTCACACCGAGTTTTCCGCAGAAAAGTCGCCGGCGCTGTGGCTGGACTTTGCCGGGACGATTGCGACGGTCGGCGAAGTACACAAAGGCAAGCTGTTTGCGGCGCGCGTGTTTTTGAGCCCGTACCTGGCCGGCGCCAGCGGCGGCACCGCCGGCGCAGAAGCCGCAAAAGAAGCCGCACGCCAGGCACAGGCAGATGCTGAGGCGCGCGCCCGCGAGTTCCAGGGCAGCACCGAGTCGGTCAAGCTGCCGTCATCGGAAAGCGTCAACATCGGCGAGCAGGAGGTCGCGGACCGCATCAGGCACATGAGCCGCGACGAGTTGTTGAAGTTTCTTAGCCGGGTGGCGATCGAGGCCCGCCGCACGATCCTGATGAGCAACCCGGAAGAGGAGCCTCAACGGCTCATCGTCTCGGGCCTCGGCGGCGCCGGTGAGCAGATTGCAACTCTGCTTGGCAATGAGTTGGGTATCAGCGAGTGCAAGTCGATTGACCTGATGCAGACGGTCAACGCCGGCAAAGACGGCAAACCCGAAGTGGATCTGCCCGACGCCGGCGAAATGAGCTACCTGGCGGGTGTCGCAATCAAGGGCCTGGGGCGCGATTACACCCACATCAACTTCCGTTACGGTGACCTGGCGCCGGGCACGCTGTTTGACTACGCCAAAACGCCGCTGGCGTTCACGGCCACGCTGGCGTTGCTGTTTTCGGGCATCCTGTTCCTGATGAGCTGGACCCATGCGCGCCAGTACGAGCGCGGCATCAGCGAATTGCGCGACCGCGACCAGGGGCCCGAGTTCCTGTTCAAGAAGGCGTTTGCCCACACCGCAAAGCTCAAGGCCGAAGACAAAATGAGCGCCGAGGACTTTGCCAAGCTGCCAAAGTACACGGTCATTGAAGAAGACCCGACGCAGGAGATCATCAACACCCACAAGGCGCTGCAGAACCACCAGAAGTTCCTGATGGGCGAAACGTCCGACAACTACCTGCGCCCGTTGCCTGCCGACCAGATCATGGTGGAAGTGTTCAAGGCGTTGGGCGCCGCGGGCCCCAGTTATGACTTTGCGCTGATTCAACTGAACGTACAGCCGACCAGCGTGACCATCGACTTCGTTTCGTCGCTGACAGAGACGCAGAAAGAGCGCGACAAGATGGTACGCGACAAACTGCTTGCACCGGAACTCAAGGATGTGGCGGAGTACGACCGCATTCTGGCCAGCCTGCGCGCATTGACGCTTACGCAGACCAAGTGGTTTGACGGTGAGCCGCGCCCCGATACTCCCGGACGCCCGGTGGAAGGCCCCGAAGGCCGACAGGTGCGCCCGGCCAAGATCACGCTGTTGCTGAAGAAGCCGCAGCCCAAACCAGCGACCACTCCCACGCCCGGAGGCGCCAAGTAATGGCTGAGCAGGAAGGCAGCAAAGCCATGACGATCTACATAGTCGCGTGCTTCGCGCTCGCGATGGTGGCGCTGATCGGCTACAAGTTCACGAATGAAAAGCGCGACGTGCTGGCCACCGACTACATCGCATCGGCTGCGCGCTATGCGGACATAAACGTTTACTCGCTTAACATCGGCGACTACTACTACAAGCGCAGCCAGGGGCTGATCAACGCGCCCGACCGCTCAGCCATGGCCCGCACCCACGAGAAGCTGCGCGGGATTGCCGAGAAGCACCGCATCCTGGAGACGGACAACCGCTTCAACGTGACCCCGGCGCGGGCAGAACCCAAGAAGGCCGGCAAGGAACGCTACCTCGAGTACAAGTGCCGCGCCGTGCTCGACAATGTGACGATGACCGAGTGGCAGGCCTTCATTGAGGATACCCTGGCCGAAACCGGCAAGTACGCCGTAGTGTTGTCCATCAATCTTGAGCGCAAGCAGCGCACCTTCAATCGCATCGAGATATCCAAGGGCACCGACTTCACGCAATGGAAAGTCACCATTGAACTGGTCTGGTTCGGCCCTGAGGCCGCCAAGTAGGCTACGCGCGGTTACCCGCCAGACTGCCCGCTGCCGTCGTTGCCGCCGGCTGTGCTTTCTTTGGTCGGCTGGTTGTAGCGCTTGCGCTCTTCTTCAGTGAGCTTGGGGTATAAGTCCAGCAGGCGGCGTGAAATGTCTTTGCTGTCAGCGCCCTTCAGCCCGCGCGCGTGCCACAGGTACTTCACGGCGCGCTCAAACCGGCCCATCTTGACCAGCGTGTCCGCCGCCGCGATGTACAGGTTGGGACGATCCGGCTGCAGGTGAATCGCAAAGTCGTAATGCTGGATGGCCTTGGCCCAGTTGTTCAGCCGAAAGTAGCAGCGTGCCGCGCCCTCAAAGGCCGCGGGGTTGGTGCTGTCGTACTGGATGCTCTTTTCGTAGCAGGCGGCGGCCTGGCCCTGGTTCATTTCCATGGTCTCGTACAGCGTAGCCCAGTGGAACCACAGGTAGCCGGACTTTTCCTCGCGCTTACTGGCCTGTTCGTACAGCTCCATCGCCTTGGCCTTGTCGCCCTGGCGCTGGTGGTAGATGGCCATCGCGACCAGCGGGTAGGCGCGATCCTTTTCCACGTCGGCGGCTTGCTTCAGGCGGGCCAAGGCGGCGAGGTCGCGGCCCTGCTCAAGATAGACCAGGCCAAGGTTGACCAGCGTGTCGCCGTCACGGGGGTCATAGGTAAGCGCCCGTTCATACCAGAACACGGCCTGGTCGTAGTCCTTCATGTCCTGGTAGCAAACGCCCAGGTTGTAGCACAGGGCAAGGCTGCCGCCGTCACGGCGTTCAATGGTCTTGAACTGCTCAATGGCGCGCGGGTAGTCGCCGTAGTCCATGAACTCGACGCCCTTTTCAAAGGCCGTGAGTCCCCCACGCGCACAACCGCCCAGCCACGGCAGAGTCAAAACCAATGAGAGTGCGGCGACGCATGCCAGCGACCAATTCCGCACTATGAACATCGTACACCGGACCTTCATCTAGTCACTTTCCTTGCGCGGGCGACGGCCTGAATTGCGAATCGACATCTCGTCAACTCCCGGGGTTACGCGCTGCGGCGCGGTCTTGGGGTCGCCGCTTTCGTCCTTGCCGCCCCAGATCAGCAGGCTCGGGTCGCGCTCGATGCGGCGCGCGAAGACGCGCAAGCTTTCGGTAGTTTCGCGCACATTTTCAAGGCTGATCTGGATGTTCAACTGGTTGTCGATGATGACATTGTTCAGGTTGGCGACCAGTGCATCCAGGTTGTTCGCGATTGTGTTCAGGTTGGTCACCAGTGTAGGAACGCCGTTGCCGCCTTCATCAAGCAGCTTGTCCAGCTTGCCGCTGGCGCTTTCGAAGTGTTTCAACGTCTGCTCAATCGCCGCGTTGTTGTCCTCAAGCAGCTTTTTCAATGACTTGATCAGTTCGTCGGCGCTGGTCAGCGTCGGCCCGACTTTGGCAAACGCGGGCTCCAGTTCTTTCAGCCCGGCGTCCAGCGTCTCCAGCGAGCTGCGCAGGTACGCAATTGCCTGCTCGATGTTGTCGATAAACTTGTCGTCGTTCAGCACTGCCGCCAGCTTGTCCACACCGCTTTGCAGCTTCTTGACCGTGTTGGCCGCGTCATCGACGACATCATTCAGGTTCACGGGCGGCTGGCCCTTGCGGGGCAGGCGCTGGCCCGGCGACACGACTTCCTTGGATTCACCAAGCTTCAGCACAATCTGGTTGCCGCCGAAGCCGAACAGGCTGCCCATCTGCACCTGCGCAATTGAGTCCACGGGAATGGTGACGACGTCGGCGTACTCTTCGCTGATGATGAACGTGACCTCGACCTCCACTTTGCGTGCCCCGGCGGCGGCCGTGGTTTGCAGTGTGGTTATCGAATCCACCTTGCCCACGCGCTGGCCCGCCACAACGATGGGCGCAGAGCTGCCAAGGCCGCCCACGTCCTCAAACAGCACGGTATAGCGCGCACCCTGCACGCGCGGCGACACACCTTGCAGCATGGCCACAATCACGACGGTGCTGGCGATCACAAGCAGCGCAAAGGCACCGGTGATCAGGTCTGAACGGCTGGACTTGCGTGCCATATCCGGCTCCTATCTCTCATCCTCAGGGTCGCCGCCGGGCAAGGGATGCCCGCCGTTGAAGAACTTGCGTGAAAGCCGCCAGTTGGGCATGTCGCCGGCCTGGCTGGGGTCGCCCTCGGCGCGCTCCATCGAGCGGCGCAGCTGGGCCGAAAACTTTCGCAGCTCAAGGCCCTGCTTGTGAAGCTGCGCGGACTTGTACTGCCGGTTGGCCTGTTCTGTTTCGCGCTCGACGCGAGACACTTGATCAAGCACATCTGCCAGCCGGGCATCGAGCTGGTCCAGCGCATCAGCCGTTTCCTTGCCGGTGCTGCCGCCGCGCTCAATCGTCTCGCGCAGATTGGCGTCGGCCTGTGCCAGGTCCTTGCGCAAACCGTCAAGCCGCGCGATCAGCTCATCCAGGCTGCCCGCCGCGTCAGGCGCCTGTGCAAAGCCCTTGCGCATGCCGTCGTCGGTCTGTTGCAGGTTGTTCAGCAGCCGTTCAACGGCTTCGCGCACCTGCGCCATGGTGTCGCCGTCAAAGAACGCGTGCACCTGGTCAAGCGTGCGGTTGAAACTGTCCAGGCCCTCTTTGGCGACAGTCAGTTCGTCGTCGCTGGAGGCGCCGCGAGTCTTGGTCCATTCGCCGCCCTCCGGCACCAGTTGCGTGCTCTTGCCCATTGCAATCACGAGTTGCGGGCGCCCGAACATGCGCGGCTGGGAAACGGAAATGCGGGTGTCAGCCGGGATGCCCGCGGCCTTCAGCCATTGCGAGCTTGAGCCCGGGCGAATCTCGAACTCAACGCGCACCTTCAGCTTGCCTTCGTGCTGAGCCAATGAGACACCCGTGACTTCGCCCGCGCGCCGGCCTTCGATGCGCACGGCGTCGCCTGCCTCAAGGCCGGCGGCGTCATCAAAGTATGCCACGAACTTGCGCCCCGGTTCCGGCGCCGGCTTCAGCGCGGGCCGCACGACAAACCAGCCCAGCAGGGCAACAATCGCCGCGATTGCCAGCGCACCGGAAATCAGGTTGAGCTTGCGGTCGCTCATGCCCCGGCCCCCTGCGCGGTCTGGCCGCGCCGTGAGCCGCCCAGCAGCTTGTCAGAAAGCTCGGCAAGCTGTCGCGGCGCATTGATCGGCCCTTCCGGGTCGCCGTTAATGAATTGCCGCACCAGCGGGTCCGTGCTGTTACGCAACTGCTGCGGGGTGCCCCGGAATGCAAACCGGCCGCCGAACAGCATCATCACCTCGTCGGCAATCCGGAAGATGCTGGGCATCTCGTGGGTAATCACAACCGCCGTGATGCCCAGCTTGTTGGTCAGGTCCATGATCAGTTTGTCAATCACGCCGATCATCACCGGGTCAAGGCCCGCGCTGGGCTCGTCGTAAAACACAATCGCAGGGTCGAGCGCGATGGCGCGCGCCAGCCCGGCGCGCTTCTTCATACCGCCGCTGATTTCGTAGGGGTACTTGTCGGCTGCGCTGCCCATGCCGACGAGCTCAAGCTTCAACTTGACCATCAGGTCGATCGTGCTCTTGGGCAGGTCGGTGTGGCGCTGGATCGGCAGGGCTACGTTTTCGGCAACAGTAAGGCCGTTCAGCAGCGCCGCGCTCTGAAACAGCACGCCGAACTTGCGGCGCGCTTCGTCGCGCACCTTGCGGTCGTTACTGTGCATGTCAACGCCATCGATCAGCACCTCGCCGTTGTCGGGTGTCTCGGCGCCGATCAGGTGGCGCAGCAGCGTGCTCTTGCCGCAGCCGCTGGGGCCCATGATCACGTACACTTTGCCGCGCTCAAGCTCAAAAGACAGGTTCTCCAGCACTACCAGGTCGCCGTAGCGCTTGGACAGGTTGCGCACGACGATGGCGGGGCCCTCGCCGCTGAGGCCGCTGTCGCGCCCGGGGTTGGGCAAGTTTGTCTGCGCGCCGCCGCTCAATCCACGATCCCCATCTTGACCAGGAAGTTGTAAACCATCGACAACACGAAGTCCGAGAAGATCAGCAGGATCAGGCAGATCACAATTGCCTGCATCGTGGCACGGCCGACTTCCATGCCGCTGCCCCGCACCGTGAAGCCCTTGAAGCAGCAGACCAGCGTGATGATCATCGCGAACACAACGCTTTTGCAGATGCCGAACGTGAAGTTCGACATGGTCACGAAGCGATGCGTCACGTCCATCCACGCATCATGCGGAATCCCGAAGTTGTACACCCCGACCAGATACCCGCCCACCAGCGCTGACAGGTCAAACAGCACAGTGCAGGCGGGCAGCATCAGCACTGCCGCCATGAAGCGCGGCGCGACGAGATAGCCAACGGGATGAATGCCCATCGTGTCCAGCGCCTGAATTTCTTCGCTGACTGCCATTGTGCCAAGTTCGGCTGTGTAGCCCGCGCCCACGCGGCCGGCAAAGATGATCGCGGCCAGCAGCGGTCCCAAAGTGCGCAGCACGGACACGCCCACCACGCCTGCCACCAGCTCGGCGGGGCCGTACTTGGAAAGCGACGGCGTTGTCTGCAGGACCAGCGAACCCCCGACGAGAAAGCCAAGCAGCACCATGATCACGGTGCTGCGCGCGCCGGTGTAATCCATCTGCACGATGAGTTCGTGACGCGGGTAGATGCGCTTGTTGAAGATGCCCTTCACGCCAAAGCCGATGGCTGCGCCGCCAAAGCGCATGGCCGCGCCCAGGGTCGAGACATGGCCATTGACCCACTTGCCGAAACCCGCAATCAAGTCCGCAGCAACCGACATAGGGGGCGCAGGTTACAGCAGGCGGCGGGCAGGGGATAGGTGGTGTGTTCAGGCTTGTTCGATGGGTCGGGATGTTACGGCAAGCAGGACGCAACTTCCCGGTGTATGGACAATTGCGACTTTCCCGGTCGGCCCGGCTGTTGCATGATCCTGCCAATGCTGCGCCCGACCGATCCGCCTGCCAACCGCCTGCTTTCGCCGCCCGTCCTGCTGGGCAGCCTGTTGCTGGTGGGGTTTGCGCCGTTTGCGCGGGGTACGTTCGGCAGCATCGTTGCATCCGGCTTGGCGCTGATCCTGCTGTTGTTTGACCTTCCACACACTGGCATCTGGCTGCCCATCGCTGCGGGGTTTGCGCTTCTGAGCTGGTTGACAGGGCGGGCCGTGTTGCGTGACCGCAAAATGGGCAACGACCCGGGGTGGTTTGTCCTGGATGAAGCCGCAGGGGTGTTTTTGGTTCTGGCGCTGATAGGGGCGGGTACTCCCTTGGACATTCTTGCAGGGTTACTAACATTTCGTCTTTACGACATTGCTAAGCCGTGGCCTGTTCGGGTTTTCGAACAGATGCCGGGCAGCTTAGGGATACTGACAGACGACCTTGCTGCCGCGGTGTTCGCGGCATGGACAGTGTGGGCAGTGCGAGCAGCGATGCCCGGATTGACCTGAAAGCACGCATGGCAGGCAAACCCCAACAAGGCGGCAACACACCACCCGGGACCAACCGGCGCATGATGACGCCGCCGCCACCGGGCCAGGCCCGCAAGTCAACCGGCACCACGCCGGCGATCAAGTCGTCGGGCCAGTTGCCGACGGTCGGCGGCCCGCAAGTCGCTGCACCGCCCGCGGCTGCCGGCCCCGGTCGCGCCGCGCCTGCGCCGGCTGGCCCGCCGCAGCGGCGCAGCAAGCCAAAGACACAGGGCATGCCGATCAAGACCAAGATCGTGCTTGCCATGAGCAGCCTCGCGGTCGGCGTGTCGCTGCTGATTTTCCTGATCGTCATGCTTATCGCTACCACCGCGCTTGAAAGCACGATCCAGCAGGCGGGCGTGGGCATGTTGCAGCAGGCGGAGGCGATCCACCGCCCGTACCGCGCCGGCTTGAATGAAAAGGGCTTGATTGCGTACTTCGGCCAGCCGGCCAACCGCGAGAAGTTCGACAAGTACTGGCAGCAAATGGAGTGGGACGAGCGTGCCAAGCGCGGCAGCTTTCACGCGCGAATCCCGGCGTGCCGCGAGTTCGCGAACTGGGAGCAGTTCAAGGAAGACCGGGTGTGGGTGCTTGTGGCCGGCAACATACTGGACAACCCCCGCGACCTGAACCTTTCGGATGCTGCGCGCGAAGAGGCCATCAAGTTCGAAATTCTCGGCGAAGGCTGGGCCGAGTTGCGCGACCTGAAACCGAACCAAAGGGCCAGTGCCCCCAACGCGCCGCGGCGCATCAACAAAGCGGCGATGGAGCGCTACAAGTCGTACTTCAGCAAGCTGTTTCGAGACAACGGGCTGGATGCGGGCTCGGACAAGTTTGAGCGCCTGAAGGCACGCATTGACCAGGACACGGAAAACCGCCTGATTGAAGGCCCGCAGGGCCTGCGCAAGACGATCTTCCGCTTCTTCCAGGAAGACTTCGTCAAGGACCTTGAAGAGCTGACCACGGCCGATGACAGCCAGGTTCGCTTCATCTTCTTTCAGATTCCGGACGATACCCTGCCTCGGTTCCGGACTGAGGAGTTGAACGTGGTAAGCCCGCGTCCGCGCGAAAATCGCGAACTTGAACGGCTGGCTTCCAGCGACGTGGTCACCAAGGGTGACGTCAGCATCGACCGCGGGGCGTTTATCGGCGGCGTCGCGGCATACAGTTTCTCGAAGAGCCTGAGCCCGGGCGAGTCGATCTCCATCTACCTCGACCGCGAACAGATCCAGTCGCGCAAGCAGGCGTTGATCTGGTCGATCCTCGGCATCTCGTTCGTCGGCATCGGGCTTAGCATTGCGTTGGCATTCCTGATCGGCGGCAGCATCACCAAGCCGCTGCAAACGCTGATGACCGACATTGAGATCATCAGCGGCGGCAACTTTGACCACCGCCCGATGGCCCGCAGCAGCGACGAGATCGGCATTGTCTCGCGGCTGCTGGGCGACATGGCCGCCGGGTTGAAGGAAGCGCAGAAGGTGTGGCTTGAGAACCAGGGGCGCAAGCACGACCTGGACATCGCCAAAGAGATTCAGGAAAACCTGCTGCCCAAGCATGTGCCGCGCATCGCGGGCTACGACGTAAGCGCGTACTACTCACCCAGCAAGGAAGTGGGCGGCGACTACTACGACTTCTTCCTCGTGGACAAGACACACTTGGGCATGATCTGTGCCGACGTGTCGGGCAAAGGCATCCCCGGCAGCATGGTCATGATGATGGCCAAGGCGCTGGTCAGCTATGAGGCGCAGGACAACCTGAGCCCGCGCGACATTTTCTGCAAGGTCAACCGCACGCTGGCCAAGGACATCAAGCGCGGCATGTTCGTTACCGCGTTCTATATGCTGCTGGATATTCCCACTGCGCGGCTTACAGTCGCCAGCGCGGGCCACAACCCGCTGCTGCTGTACCGCGCAGCCACCAAGCAGTGCATTGAAGTCAACCCGGGCGGCATTGCGCTGGGCTTTGACAAAGACGGCCGCCTGTTTGAACGCAACATGAAGGAAGAAGTGATCCAGTTGCAGCGCGGCGACCGCGCCGTGATCTACACCGACGGCGTAACGGAGGCCATGAGCCCGACGAACGAGGAGTTCGGCGAGCAGCGCATGCAGGCAATCACGATCCAGTGCGCAGGCAAAACCAGCGCCGAGTACCTGACCACGCTGGTCAACGCGATCCAGGGTCACGCCCAGACCGACGACCAGCACGACGACATCACGATCGTCACCTTGAAAGTAGGATAAGCAACCGGGACGCAGCATAGGGGCAGTGGATGTCGGATTCACACGTAACTGATCGGCTTGAGGTCGCGGCGCACACCCGCAACCTTGCCGTCGTCCGGGAGTTCCTGCACGCAGCGATCAAGCGCAGCGCGCTGCCGCCGCGCGACGTCAACAAGGTCGTGCTGGCGGTGGACGAGGCCGTTGCAAACACAATCCAGCACGGGTATGAGGGCCGCAACGACGGGACCGTCGAGGTGCTGATCGACGCCGACGACAAGCGATTCACCGTGCGCATCCGGGACAACGGCGTCAGCTACGACTCGGCCAAGGGCAGTGAAGCCAAGGCCAACATTGACATGCAGCAGCACGTGGCGCAGGGCAACAAGCGCGGCCTGGGCCTGTTCATCATGCGCAAGGTGATGGATGAAGTTCGCTACACATCGCGCGAGGGCGATATCAACGAGTTGACACTGGTGAAACTGATCAAGACGGAGTAACTGGCGGATCCTTTGCGTCACATGGATCCAGGGCAGGCGGGGCGGGAAGTGCATGAGAGAGTTTGAGATCAACCTTGAAGAGCTTACGCCGGACGTGACCGTGGTTCACGTCGCCGGGTGGCTTGACGCGCACACATTTGAGTACATGGAACAGGCGATCAGTAACCTGTTCGATGAAGGCAAGGTGCGCATTGCGGTCAACCTGGCCGACGTCGAGTACGTCAGCAGCGCGGGCGCGGGCGTGTTCATCGGCACGCTCAGCGAAAGCCATGAGCGCGGCGGCGACATCGTGCTTATGAACCCCACTGAGCCCGTGCAGGAAGTGTTTGACATGCTCGGGCTGAGTCAGGTCTTCAAGTTTGCGGCCAGCCCGCAAGAGGCGGCGAAACTGCTGGCCAAGAAGTAGGCGGCGGCGCTCAGGCGGGCGCCTTGGGGCGCCCGCTTTGCATTTGGCAAGCAGCCCGCAGCGGGCTAGAAACTTTCCTTCGTTGCAAGGGGCTCTGAACCCTTGCTGAGAAAGCCATGGCGCGGATTGAGCCGAGAATCCTGAAAGGCTTTCGGGACTACCTGCCCGAAGTGATGATTCCGCGCACGCGGCTGTTGCGCCGCATTGCAGACGTGTTTGAGCGCTTCGGGTTTGACCCGCTGGACACGCCCTCAATCGAGTACGCCGAGATCCTGCTTGGCAAAGCCGGGCCCGAAGCCGAAAAGCTGTTCTATCGATTTGAAGACCAGGGCGGCCGCGATGTCGCCCTGCGCTATGAACTGACGATATCGCTGGCGCGTGTCGTCGCGCAATACAAGGGCGAGCTACCTCGGCCTTTCAAGCGCTACCAGATGGGCCCCGTATGGCGCGCCGAAAGCCCTGCCCGCGGGCGCTTTCGCGAATTCTGGCAGTGCGACGTTGATATCGTCGGCACCGACAGCCTGCTGGCCGACGCGGAGTGTCTTGCCGTCGATCATGCCGTGATGCGCGCGCTGAATGTGCCGAACTACGTGATCCGCTTCAATAATCGCAAGCTTTTCCGCGGCTTGCAGGCGCGCATCGGCGTCAGCGACCAGGGCGTCATGGACGCGGTAATGCGCGCGGTGGACAAGTTCGACAAGGTCGGCGAGAAGGGCGTCCGCGAAGAGCTGTTGCAACAGGTCGGCAACGGCGGCTTCACGGATGCGGGCCTGAGTCTCGTGTTTGACTTTCTGAAGCTGGCCGAGGGTGAATACTCGAACCCGCAGCGCATTGAACAGCTTGCCGCCTTTCTCAAGGGCAGCGAACTTGGCGAGCGCGGCTGTGCCGAGTTGCGCGAGGTGTACGAGAGCGCGCTGGCGCTGGGTGTACCCGACGAAGCCCTGCGCATTGACCCGACCATTGTCCGCGGCCTCGACTACTACACCGGCACAGTGTTTGAAACCTTTCTGCGTGACTTGCCCGGCTTCGGCAGCGTGATGTCCGGCGGCCGCTATGACGGCCTGATCGGCCTGTTTGCCGGAGAAGAAATCCCCGCGGTAGGCATCAGTGTCGGCATTGACCGGCTGATCAGCGCCCTTGAAGAACTCAAGCTGCTGCCCAAGGGCCAGAGCACAGCCGCGGTGCTGGTGACTATTTTCGCGCCCGAAACGCAGGGTTACAGCCTGCGGGCGGCCTCAATGCTGCGCAGGGCGGGGGTGCCGACTGAGTTGTACCTCGATACCAGGGCCAAGCTGGGCAAGCAGTTGAAGTACGCGGCCAAACGCGGCTTTCCGCTGGTGGTGATCGCGGGGCCGGAAGAAGAGAAAGAAGGCGTGGTAAGTCTGCGCAACATGGCCAGCGGCGAGCAGATGCGAATCCCGGCCAGCCAGCTGGTACAGGCTGTGCAGGACAACTACGCGGACCCCGACGGCAGGGCCGGCCGCAGTTGGGACTGGGAGTTTCGCGACGACATGATTGACCGGGTGCCCCAAGTCGGCGGCGTGTATCTGTTGCGTAATGCGCAGCATGAGGTGCTGAAGTGCGGCTGGGCAGCTTACGGCAAGTTGCCGGAAGCAATTCGCGCCGGCGTCACCCCCGAGCAGCGCGAGCAGGTCAAGACGTTTGACTGGTACGAAGTCCGCGATGACCGTCTAAGTGAAATGCTGGCGGCATTCATGATCGAGAAGCTGGCGCCGAAGTTCGATTAGGGTTCAGGCGTTCCAGCGCGCGAGGGCGTCGGTAACTGCCTGGGCGTGTTCGGGCCGCGTGTACTCGGCATAGCAGGATGGGTCGATTTCCATCAGGTACTCGCCGGCCAGCGGGTTGGCGATGGCGGCTGCACTGAACTGGCTGATGCGGCGCACCTCGAACGCGAGGCAGGGCTCATCTTTGGGACAGGCGCTGACAACCACGGGATGCTCGTGCAACAGATGCAGCGCTTGCTTCACGATCCCCGAATCGCGCACAGGGGCAATCTGGCGCAGCAGCACGACGGCGCCTTCTTCACCGGCGCGGGCTCGTTCGCTGAGCATGGCAATGAAGTCGTAGGGCGCGACTTCGCGCACTTCGTGGCGCGCCGCGATTGCGAGCGATTCTTCGTCGCCCTGCGGTGTCAGCACGCAGATGTGGTCCGTACCCGTAAGCTGAAGCGCAATGCGCAGCTGGTGCCCCAGCAGGTTCACGCCGCCGAATTCAAGGCCGCCGCCCGCCTTGCCGTAGCGGGACATCTCAATGCCGACCCAAATCGTTTGCTTGGTCATGGCGCCCTTACCCTACAACGCGCGCCGGCGCCTGCTACCATTCCCGCATGAAGACCGCGTTGGGCACGGTGGCGTTTATCTCGCTGGGCTGCCCCAAGAACCTGATCGACAGTGAGTCCATGCTCGGGCAGATTGCCGCGCAGGGCTTTGTCGTCACGCCGGACTATGAACATGCCGACGTGGTGGTGATCAACACCTGCGGCTTTCTTGATGCCAGCCGCATGGAGTCGCTTGAGCACATCAACCGCATGGTTGAGTTGAAGCAGCGCGGCGACGTCAAGCGCGTGGTGGTTGCCGGCTGTATGGTCGGGAACTATCGCCCGATGCTCGACCAGCAGGCCCCCGGCGCCGACGCGCTGGTCAGCGTAAACGATCGCATGCGGCTTGCCGACGTGCTGAAAGAACTCAGCAGCAGCGGCGAGCTTGCGCGGCGCGTTGCCATCAGCGACCCGGACGCCCGCGGCACGGTGTATGACGACCGCGCGCGACTGCGCATGACGCCGCGCCATTACGCCTACCTGCGCATCAGTGAGGGCTGCGACCACAAGTGCGCTTTCTGCACGATCCCGTCAATTCGCGGTCGCTTTCGCAGCAAGCCGCGGGCGCAGATCATTGAGGAAGCCGCCGAGCTGGCGCAGGATGGCGCACGCGAGCTGATCATCGTGGCGCAGGACAGCACTTACTACGGCCTGGACAGCGAAGGTCGCAAATCGCTGCACGAGTTGCTGGCAGAGCTTGCCAAGGTCAAGGGTATTGACTGGATTCGCCTGATGTACGCCTACCCCACCCAGGTGACTGACGAGCTGATCGAACTGCTGGCCGATGAGCCGAAACTTCTCGGCTACATTGATATGCCGTTGCAGCACATCTCGTCACCCGTGCTGGCCCGCATGCGCCGCGGCAGCACGCGCGACACGTCGCTGCGCCTGATCGAAAAGCTGCGCACGCGCGTGCCGGGCCTGACGCTACGCAGCACCTTCATAGTGGGCTTTCCCGGCGAGACCGACGAGCAGTTTGACGAACTGCTGGACTTCATCCGGCAGGGGCACATCGACCGCGCCGGCGCGTTTCCGTTCAGTGACGAAGACAAGGCCGCCAGCTTCGTGCTGGATGGCAAGCTGCCTCAAGACGTGATCGCCGCGCGCCATGCTGCGTTCATGGAAGTTGCCCGCGAAGATCTGTTCAAGCGCAACGCGGCCTTGGTCGGCAAGACCATCGACGTCCTGACCGAGGGCGAGTCACAGGACCCCAAGTACCCCACCGAAGCCCGCAGCCGGGCCGACGCCCCCGAAATCGACTGCACGGTGCGTCTGAAGCAGCGAGTGGCGCCTGGCGAGATTTTGCAGGTTCGCGTCTCCCGCAGCCTTGGTTACGACCTGCTGGCGGATCGCGCATAAGTTAGTAGCTGCTAAAGTATCATGGTCCTGTCACAGCATTGTGCGTTTAAACCTGGTTGCGCTGACCTTGCTGTCTGCCACAGCCAACACAACGCCAGTTGACCACTGCCGCCAAATGGCCAGAACTAGGCAGCTCTGGGTCGATCGTTCGATTTCACTGAATTACGGATGCCGGAAGTGGTGGTCACTCGTTTAACTCAAAGAACAGGAAGTAGTTTTGGGGCCTTCGCCCTGAAAGGTTGATGTGGCGCGGATTTGGGGCTTTCAATTGGTCGCAATATAGGCTATACTAACTTTTGCGACAGGTTGAGAGACCGTGCAGCGGCGCCCTTACGCCGCCCCCAATCGAAACGAGTAACACCGTCGCGGGGTGATCGCCCGCTCTGTGATGGTGCCATGCGGCCGAGACGTGATGTGAAAGGGTAGCT
This sequence comes from Planctomycetota bacterium, assembly GCA_019636195.1. Taxonomy (GTDB): domain Bacteria; phylum Planctomycetota; class UBA8742; order UBA2392; family UBA2392; genus JADJRK01. Next base: position 109,189 of record JAHBYA010000001.1, read on the forward strand.
TTACGCTCTCCTTTCCGGCCCTTTCCGCGCGTCTCGGCCCTCTCCTTTTCCACAAACTGGCCCTGTTGACTTGCCCTGCCCGGAATAGGCTGGGCACCAAACGTGTTCGCTTGTCCACATGAAGATCGGCATTGTCTGTTATCCCACACACGGCGGTTCGGGCGTTGTCGCGACCGAATTGGGTACGGCGTTGGCTGAAAACGGCCACAGCGTGCACATCATCAGTTACGCCATCCCGTTCCGCTTTGAGAGCTTTCGCAAGAACCTCAAGTACCACGAAGTCGAAGTCACAGCCTACCCGCTGTTTCGTTACCCGCCTTACGACCTTGCGCTGGCAGGCACGATCATGGAAGTCGCGCACCAGTACGGCCTGGACATCCTGCACGCGCACTACGCGATCCCCCACGCTGTAAGCGGGCACCTTGCCCGCGAAATGCTCAATGGCGATGGCCGCAACGTCAAGTTGATCACGACGTTGCACGGCACTGACATTACGATTATCGGCCAGCAGCGAATCTTCCAGCGCATTACGCGCTTCGGCATTCGCCAGAGTGACGGCGTAACCAGCGTAAGCGCCGAGCTGAAGGACCGGGTGCTGGATACCATCGACTGTGGTGCACAGCACATCGAAGTCATCCCCAACTTTGTGGACACGCAACGCTTCAACCCGGATTGCTGCGCGGACAAGCGCGCCCAGCTGGCGGCGCCCGACGAAAAAATCGTCATGCACGTCAGCAACTTCCGCGAGGTGAAGCGCCCCCGCGACGTGGTGCGCGCCTTTGCGCAGGCCACACAGGGTATGCGCGCCCGGCTGGTGATGGTCGGCGACGGGCCGGAAGTTGGCGCCACCCGCGAACTGGCCCGCGAGCTAGGAATAGAAGAGCGCGTCAGCTTTCTCGGTACATACGACGCGATCTGGGAGCTGCTGCCGCAGGCCGACCTGTTCTTCCTGCCCAGCGAGTACGAAAGCTTCGGGCTGAGTGCACTGGAGGCGATGGCGTGCGGCGTGCCGGTCGTGTGCAGCAACACGGGCGGCTTGCCCGAAGTCGTGGAAGAAGGCGTAAGCGGGCGCCTGCACGCACCGGCCGATGTGGCCGGCTTCGCGGGCAGCATACGCGCCCTGCTGCAGGACGACGCCACGCGCAAACGCATGGGGCAGGCGGCCCGCGAGCGCGCGGTAAGCAAGTACCGGCAGGAAGCGTTGCTGCCGGTCTGGGAAACGTACTACGAAAAGATCCTCGCCCAGCCGCCGAGTAGCGGTACGGGCGTTGGGCAGCACTGCTAGCCGAGCCAGCGCTTAAGCCAGCTGAACACTTCACCGTACCAGTGGATGTTGTTTTGCGGTTTCAGGATCCAGTGGTTTTCGTCCGGATAGACGACCAGGCGGGCCTCGCGTTTCTGGGCGCGGTAAGCGTTGTAGGTTTCGAGCCCCTGTGTGTAGGGCACGCGGTAGTCCTGCTCGCCATGGATCACCAGCATCGGCGTCTTGTACTTGCCGCTGTGCACGATCGGGTTGTAGCGGTTCATGCCCTCGCGGTTGCCCCAGGGCTCGCCGCCCAGCGCCTTTTCGCGGCCCGGCGTGACGTCCCGGGCAAACTGGCTTTGCAGGTCGCTGACGCCGGCGTGGTTAACCAGCGCCTTGTAGCGGTCAGTCTGGCCCGCGATCCATGAGACCAGGTAGCCGCCGTAGCTTCCGCCCGCGCACGCCATGCGGTCGGGATCGGCTAGGCCCTTTTCAATCAGCCAGTCGGTGGCCTTTTCGATATCTTCGTAGGGCTTCTTGCCCCACTCGCCCATGATGCAGCGCGCGAAATCGTTGCCCCAGCCGGTGCTACCGTGGAAGTTCACCAGCACCGTCAGCCAGCCCTGCGCCGCAAAGGCCTGCGCGCACCAGCGCCAGTGCCAGCTGTCGCCAAACGCGCCGTGCGGGCCACCGTGAATCAGGTGTACCATCGACAGCCGCTTGCGCTCTTTGACACCGGGCGGGTACAGCAGCCACATCTGTACTTTGTCGCCGTCGGCGCCCTCAAAATGCACCTCTTCTGTATCAGACAGGGTCACCTCCGCCAGCAGCGACTTGCAGAACTCACTGCGCAGCTCAAGCTTGCCCTGCGCGTCAACTGTGGCCACTTCCGGCGGGGTGCTGATGTCCTGTGCTGTGGTCCAGATCAATCCGCCCACCGGCTTCACTCCGACGAACGTACCGCCACGAACCAGCTGGCGGGGCTCGACTTCGCCGGGCGCTGCAACAGCCCGGGCGAAGTCCAGCGCGTACAGCGCGTTCGCGCCGCGATCTTCGGCAGAGAAGTACACAGTGTTGCGGTCCGCGAACTCCCACTCCGCGGCTGAATAGTCCCAGCGCTCCGTCAAAACGACGTGTTTGTCAGTGGCGCGATCGTGGGCGACCAGCCGCACGCGGTCGGCGTAAAAAGCTTCTTCCTCCTGCTCGCCGTACAGCAGCCATTTGCCGTCGGGCGAGAAGCGTGGCCGGAAGGCGTTGGCGCCCGCCCACTCGCTGATCAGCCGCGGCTCGCTGCCATCGAGCTTGAGGCGATACACACCCATGAACACTTCGTGGTAAGGCGGCTCCGTGCGGTTGGCGCTGAACGCGATCTCGTCACCCGATGGTGAGATGTCCCAACTGCCAGCCCCATCCATCAGCGGAAACAGGCGCTTCAGGTTGGGCGTAACGTCCTTCAGTCCACGACTCTTCAAATCAAGCACGAAGATGTGCTGGAAAGGATCGTTGCAGATCCAATGGTCCCAATATCGGTAGAAGCGGTCTTCGGTCGAGTAGGCCTTGACCTTTGATTCCTTGCGACGCTTGGCCTCAACGGCCGACGTCTCCGGCGTAAAGTGCCCTTCGTACAACGGCGCCAGAAACGCCACGCGGGTGCCATCCGGGAACCAGCGTGGATCGCTCACCCCCAGCGGCAAGTCAGTCAATCGTTCAGGCTCGCCCCCCTCCAGTGGCATCAGCCACAGCTGGTTCTTCTCGCTGCCTGCCAGCTTGTCGTCTTTAGGCGCCTTGCGCGTAAACAGGATGCTGCGCCCGTCCGGGCTGAACGCGGGGCTGTTTGACGAAACCTCGCCGGTAATCGGCCGCAGCTTGCCCCCTTCGCCGAGCCACAACCGCGTGACGCCCTCGTTCTTCTCAACGTCGTACGCGGTCACGGGAACCACAAAGCGTGCGCCGCGAGCGTCGGGCACGGGCGAGCCCACACGGGGCAGCCTCCACAACAGTTCCGGGGTCATCACTTGCACGGCAACCTCCTGCGCCGAAGGCTAACGCAAGAAAGCCCGCGACGGAAGTCGCGGGCTTTGGGGTCTTGCGAGGCCGGGCAGCTACTTCTTGCTGACTTGCGGCTTGCTTGGCAGCGCGCCGATGCTCAAGGCGTCCGCGTCACCCATGTACACTTCGACGCGGCGGTTGCGCTGCTTGTCGCGGCTGGTGTTGCCGCCTGCGATCGGCCAGTGTTCGCCGAAGCCCGCCACGAAGATGCGCTCCTTGGGAATGCCCTGCGTGGCGAGGAACTCGCGCACAGCCATGGCGCGCAATGCGCTGAGGTGCGTATTGTCTTTGATGCCCTGCTTGGCCAGGTTCTTGATCGGGTCGCCGTCGGTGTGCCCGTCGATGCGAACAAACATGTTGGGGTTGGCCATCTTGCCCTTCATGATGTCGGCGAGCTTGGTCAGGGTCTTCTTGGTGTTGTCGGTCAGCGTCCACGAGCCGCTCTGGAACAGCACGCCGCTGTCATCCAGCCGCACGCCCACCGCACCGCCGGAACGAACGGTTTCCCACTCGCCCATGTTGCCGCCCCAGATCTTCTTCATCATCTCGACCAGGTCGTCTTCCTTGACCTTCGGGGTGTTGGCGGCGGCGGTTTTCATGTCCTCAAGCGACTTTTGAAGTGCCTGCTTGTCGCTGCGCTCTTTGCTGAGCGCGCTTTCAAGCCGTGAGTTTTCCGCAGCCAGGGCGGCGTTGGCCTCAGCCTCAGCCTCGTACATGGCCTGCGTCTGTTCGTAAGAGTCAAGCGATACACACCCGCCAAGAAGCGCCAAGGCGGGAGCTGCGACGAGGGACAACAGAATCTTCTTCATGGCTGCTCCTGGAGAGTTGGGAAGCGATTTTGGTGACGGCGCAAATCGCGCCGCTCTGCAAGCTGATCGGCAGGCGGTTCGCGGGGCCTTTGATGAAAACGTGAAAAATGCGCTTCAATCCCGCGGGGCGTCCGGCTTGTTGCGGGCTTCGCGCATGCGCACCTCGTGCATGATGCGCTTGCTGATTTCAGCTAGCTTGTCTTTCAGCCGTGCGTCATCGCTCTCAGCGGCGGTGGCGTCCAGCAGCTTGGCGTCGGATTCAGTGAAGGCGCGCGGGTAGGTCTCGACCAGCTTGGCAAGCTCATCGGCGGCGTCGCGGCGGTCCTGCTGCTTCTCGCCGCGGCGAATGCGCGTGACTTTGAGCGTCTTGACGCGGGCCTCCACCATACCCTGGCTTGCCAGCGCAAGGTCGTCCTGGGTCTGGCGCAACAGCGCCTTGCGGGCATCGGCGCGCGCGTCCTGCACCTGCTGGAAACGTTCTTCGGTGATAATGCTGCCGCGGTCGCGGGCGATGTACATCAGTTCCACGGCTGCATTCTGGGCCGGGTAGCCGCCCTGCCGGATGTGCGCGATCAACAGGTCCCAGAACGCGCCGGTGCGTTCGCTGCCCTGCTCCTGTCTTTCCAGTGCGACGAAGGCCTTGCAGACATCCACTTTCGCGACCGACTCCGGCTCTGACTCGGGTGTCAACACCGGCTTGCCTACGATGCTGTAGCCGCTGTCGGCCATTTTCTTGAGCGCAAACATCGCGCGGACCGCTTCATCCTTCTTCAGCAGGTTGGCATCCGTGTAGAACGCCGAAATCTCGCGCAACTTTGTCTCGCCGTACAGCACGCTTTGAACGGTCAGCTCCGCCTTCGTGCCGCCCACGACCCGGGTGCGCTTGGCGGCGGCCACGCCCTGCACAATCAGGTCGCATTGGGAAAGGATCACGCGCCCGAAGTTGGACTCGTACTCGGCGCACAACGGCGTCGCGCACAACAGCACAACCAGCAACCATCGCGTCATCACTTGCCTTCCGGCGGATCCTGCGGTGCGGGGGTGATCCGGGTAATCGGGCCGCACAGCACTTCAACCATCTGCTCGGGCACAAGGTACTTGCGTGCCACGCGCTGAATGTCTGCAACGCTTACGGCCTCAACCGCGCGCACGTACTTCACCAGATGGTCCGAACCAAGCTGGTAGCGCTCGATTGTCGTCAGCAGCGACGCGAGCTGACCTGTGGTTTCGAGTTCAAACACGAAGCTGCCCTTCAGGTAGTCCTTGGCTGTGCGCAGTTCGTCTTCGCTTACAGGCTCATCGCGGATCTGCCCGATCAACTGATACATCACCTTTAGCGCAACCTCCACGTTTTCGGGCCGCGTGCCGATGTAGCCGAGGAAGCTGCCGGGATAGATGCCGCTGCCGCTGGACATGTTTGCGTATGTGCTGTAGGCAAGCCCCATCTGGTCGCGCAGGATCTTGCTGAAGCGATCCGTGAACCCTGCCGAAGTTCCAAGCACATGGTCCATCACCAGCAGCGCGTAGTAGTCGGGGTTATCGCGCGTGACGCCCAGCGTCTGCAAGCGCACGACGACCTGGTCCTTGCCCGGGTGGTCAATCGCGATCCGCTTGCGGCCGGTGTCCACTTTGGCAAAGTCGAAGTTGCTGAAGTGAAATGCCTGCTCGCCTTGCAGTTTCTCAGGCCGCTTGAACGACCACTCCGGGTGTGAAAGTTGCGTGCCCGGCTTTGCCCAGCCGCCGAAACGGGCTTCAATCTGCTTCAGCATCTCGGTCGCATTGAAGTCCCCCACCACGCTGATGATGCAGTTATCAGGCCGGAACCACTGTTGGTGCCACTGCGCGACCAGTTCGCGAGTAAAAGTCGACACACTGTCGGCTGTGCCGCGTGCCGGGCGGCCAAGCGGGTTACCCGGGCTGTAGATCGCAGCCGAGGCCGCCGCGCGCGCGAACGACGCCGTCTCGTCCTTCTCGGCTTCGATGGCCGCCAGTGTCTGGCGCTTGAGCAGCTCAATTTCTTCCTGCGGAAAGATCGGCATCAGCATCGTCTCGGCCAGCACGTCCAAGCCTGTTGCTGAGTGGTCAGACAGTACACGCACGCTGACGCCGTCGGCGCCTGTGCTGGCGCTGCCGCCAATACCTTCCAGCAGCTCTGCAAGCTGCTGTTTGGTGTAGGTGCGCGTGCCGGCGTCCAGCAAAGAGCCCGTGAACTGCGACAGTCCGGCCTGTGTGTCCTTTTCGGCGGCGCGGCCGCTGCGAATGCCGGCGTTGATGCTGAGGACGGGCAGGCCCGGCCGCTCAAGCATCAGCACGCGCAAGCCGTTGGAGAGCACATGGCGTTTGATCGGCAGGGGCTGCGGCTCGGCGTCGGGGGCGGCGGTGCCAAGGTCTTCGGCCTCAAGCTCAGGGACAAGCCAGCCGGTCACGCTGCGTTCCGGTCGAAGGTAGGTGCCCGCAACGCGCTTGATGTCTGCCGCGGTCACTGCCCTGATCCTGTCCGGGTACTTCAGCAGTTCGCGCCAGTCGCCCTGCACCACCTGCGCCTGGCCCAGCGCGCTGGCGATGTTGCTCGCGCTTTCCTGGCCGAACACGAACCCCGCCAGCAGGCGGTTGCGGGCGCGAGAAAGCTCAGCCTCAGTCACTCCGTTTTCAATCAAGTCATCAATCACGGCCTGCATTGCGGCAGTCAGGTCCACCTTGCCGTACTCAGCCGAAAGCTCTGCCCAAACCCACATCGAACCGGACAGGATGTTGCCGTCGTGCCCCGCGCTGGTGTCGGTCGCGACGCCGTGCTCTTCGACCAGCGCACGATAGAGGCGGCTGGTGACGCCGCGGCCAAGGATGGTGCCCAGTACGCTCAGCGCCACAGCGTCGGCATGGGTCTCCGGAACGGTCAGGTACTGGCGCCCGAGCTGGATGACTTCGCTGTCACCCTTGACCTGCACCGTCTTGGGGCCGTTGACCGTGACTTCAACCGGCTTGGGGCGCGCAAGCTCCGGCCCGCGCGGCAGGCCGCCAAACAGGCGTGTCACAACCGGCTTGGCTTCGGCAACCGTGATGTCGCCCGAAAGGATCAGCGTGGCGTGGTTGGGGTGGTAATGCCGGTCGTAGAACAACCGCATGTCGCGGCGCGTGGTGTCGGTAACGTCCGCAGGCCAGCCCAACACGGGGTGGGCGTACGGGTGCAGAGGCCCGTGCAGGGCGAGGTTCATCTGCGCCCACAACTGGCTGCCCGGGTCGTCGGCGTAGATGTCGCTCTCGGACTGCACAACTTTCTTTTCGGCATCGAATTCAGCCTGGTCGAGCGTCAGATGCCGCATGCGGTCTGCCTCAATCTTCAAGGCCTCGGCGTAGCGGCTCTTGGGCAGGTCAATGTAGTAGGCTGTGAAGTCATAACTGGTGAAGGCGTTGTTGCTGCCGCCGTTCTGGGCGCAGACCTTGTCCACGTCGCCGACGGCATAGTTGCGGCTGCCCTTGAACATCATGTGTTCAAGAAAGTGCGCCATGCCGGTTTCGCCGGCGCGCTCATCCATGGCGCCGACGTGATACCAGACGTAGCTGCTTACGACGGGCACGCCGGGGCGATTGACAACCAGGCAGCGCAGGCCGTTGTCCAGCATGAACTCGGCGACATCCAGGCCCTTATGTGCGGGCTTTTCCTGCGAGCCTGCGGGCGACTGGCAAAGACTGAACACCATCAACGCGGCAAGCGCGGCAATTCCGATACGGCGCAAGGTGAATCCTCCTTATCAAGACCGGGCGCCCGCTTGGGGCGCCCGTTCAGTATTACGCGCAAACGACCAAAGACTAGTCGCGGAAAATCATGCGGTCCGCCGGCAGTTCCGGCTCAAGGTCAAACTTGACGGTAACGCCGCTGCTGCCGGGAGTTGCGGCAATCCACTTGATCTGCGGCAGATAGCCCGCCAGCGACACCCTGAACAGCTCGGGCTTGCCGGTGGCCTCAATCACCACTTCGCGCGATGGCGTGTTTCCAACCGCCACCCATATTCCGTCGTTGTTGTACCACTCGACGAGGGCCCCCGGCGGCCTGCTTTGGAAGATGGCGGCTGTCTTGGGCGCCTTATAGTCGTAAAAGTGCCGGGCTTCGCGCTCGGCGGCGAGTTCAGCCTCATAGCGCGAATTCAGGCCGACTTCGCCCACGCGCGAAGGCCGTGACTGCGTGGCGCAACCTGCGGCCAGCAAAGCCAACAACAACATGCAAAGGCGAACCATGTGCATGGCGATACCCTTGGCCAATCGGGGGAGGCTACAGCATAGCGGCCGAGCGGGCGGGGGCAAGCCTGCTATTGGCCCTGCTTACGCCGCTCAATCTCTTCGCGGGCCTTTTCAAGGGCGCTCTTGTCGATCTTGCGGGTCTGCATTTTCAGGCGCGCCTTGGCCAGCTTGACGATTGCCTCGGCGACTTCGTCGGGCGACATACTGCTGGTGTCGATTTCAACGGCGTCCAGCGCCTTGCGCAGGCCGCCCAGTTCGCGACCCATATCCAGGTAGTCGCGCTTGCTGACGTCTTCAAGCACTTCTTCGTAACTGGAATCGATGCCTCGCTGCTTCAGTTCAGCGTGGCGGCGGCGCGCCCGCACTTCGGGCGTTGCGAACATGTAGATCTTCAGGCTTGCCCGGGGAAACACCAAGGTGCCCTGGTCGCGACCTTCGGTGACGAGGTCACCCTGCTCACCGATCTTGCGCTGTTGTTCAACCAGCAGGTTGCGCACCTGCATCACGTCGGCGACATAGTGGATGTTGCGGGTGACTTCGGGCGTCCGGATCTTCTCGGTTACCTCTTCGGCGCCGAGGAATACGCGCATCGGCCCTTCCAGCGTCAGTTCTACGCGAAGGTCCAGATCAGCCAGCGTTCCGGCAACAGCCTTCGGGTCATCCAGCCGCACGCCCTTGCGCATGCAGTGCAGCGTCACGGCCCGATACATCGCGCCGGTGTCCAGATAGCTCAGGCCCAACCGCAAGGCCGTCAGGCGGGCGATCGTGCTTTTGCCGGCTCCGGAGGGCCCGTCAATCGTGATGATGTTCGACATGGGGTTGATTCAACTTTGCCCTGTTGCCCGTTCAACGGATTACTTGCCCTCAAGTCCCACCTTGAGCTTCATGGCGTGGCCGGTGACGCGGGTAACCATGGTGCGTTGCATGCCCGCGGGGTCAGTGTCACGTTGCAGCAGGCTGACCTGCCCGATGCCTTCAAGCCCCAGGCCTGAGTCCGGCGGCAGCACCACGCGGGCGCCCCGCAGTACCAGTGCCCCGTCGGCGCGCCTGACAAGTGACTCTCCCGACACACGATAGGCGTCGCGGCTGACGTCAATCGGCCCGTCACAATCCACGCCGACGATCTCGCCCAGGCCATTGAACGTGACCAGCACGTTGCGCATCGAAAGGTTCAAGTCCGGCGTGTCCGCACTTGTCGCTTGAAACGTGCCGAGTACCGCGCCGCGGCCGGCAACATCCACCAGCGGCCGCAGCAGCGCCTCTGCCCGTTGCAGCGCGCTCCAGGCCACCCTGTTGGCGTCGCCGCTTGCAACCTGAAGGGCGTCGGGCGCCAGCAATCGGCAGGCGAGTTCAAGCTCGGCCATCGCGAGGCGAGGTTGTTCAAGCTCAATGGCTGGGCGATCGTCCTGGCGCAAAGCAGACTGCAGGTGCGCCAGCGCAGCGCACGCCGCAGCATAACGGGTGTATGCAGGCCTGGTTGTGTCTGTCGCCACGATCAGCGCCCGTCGCGTGCCACCTAGTCCCGTACGGTCCGCGCTGTCAATCGGCCGCAGTGTCACTTCAAGGCGGTCACCGGCGCGCAGTATCCAGGCGCCGTCATAGGCGAACGCCCCGGATCTGACGTAGTCGCCAAAGAACTCCACAGCGCTGTCAATGCGCAACTCACTGTGACCGAGCAGCACCCCGGTGAACGGGCGCTGCTCGTGCAGTTGTTCTTCGGCGCCGGCGAGTTCAATGGCGTCCTGCGCGTAGGCCTGCACGCCATCGATGCGCGAGCGCACAATTGCGTCGCCCTCCAGGCGCAGCACGTTGACGCGCCCCGCCGCCCCCGCCTCGTCAACTTCGATGCTGCGCAACACAGCCCGCCTGCCGCTGATGAAATGCAGGCCCATCACGTCCGGCTGTTCGAGCTCAGCCAGGTCGTTGACCGCTGTTCGCCCGGCGCGCGGCAATTCAAACTCGCCATACACCAGGTGTGCCGCAGGCCCGGAGATTTCCAACAGCCGCTCGCCACCCGACGTTTCGGCATGGCAGTCGCCCGCGAAGTCCAGCCAGCCAGCGTCCGGCTGCGGCAGCTCACGCCCGGCGGGTGCTCGCCTTGGAAGTCTGCCGAGTGCTTGCCGAAAGTAGGCCACACTTTCGCGGTCACGCGCGATAAGGCGCCCTGGGCCGCCGATGGTGGTCAGGCGCGCTCCCCCCGTCTCGCGCATCTCAAAGCGCGGCGTCAGGAGCAGATCGTAGCCCATGGTGGCAACTGCCGACGCGCCGGGTAACGCAATCAGGTCTGCCGCAGCAAGGTCGCCCTGTCGGATCTCAAGCGACACGAAGTCGCCGGTAAGGGTGACCAAGCCGGTGTCGTCGCGCGGTAACACTTCATGGTCAAGGGTCACGCTGCCTTTGCCAGCGATGCGCAGGTCCTGGCCGGCTATGCCGAGGTCAAGGGTGGTTGCAGCGCGCAACGTAAGTCTGCCGTCCCGCGGGGCAGGCAGGCCTTGCGCACGGCGCGGGCGAAGCCCCAGCGCTGTCCGCATCACATCGGCGAGCGGAAAGTCCGATGCCAGCACAGCCATCACGTCCGGCCCTGATACTCGCACTTCTGTGGACTCGCCGACCATCGTGCCATCAGCGCGGGCCCCGTAGATTGTGGCGCGCACGAGTTGATAGTCGGTACCCTGGCGCGGCACAGCGCCTTCGTAAACGCGTAGCAGCGGTGAGTACCCCTCAGCGACTGCATCAAACGAGTGGCTGTAACTGCCCTCAGAATCCTGCCACGAGAACAGCCGCACTTGCCGGCCAACGACCAGCCAGTCGGCTCGGCCGTTACTCAACTGCTGTACACGCGCCCGGTTGGAAACCTCAACCTCAATCTGGCGCGGCTCAACGGCCGGGGCATTCAGGTCAATGAATCCCGAGGCACGCATGTTCAGGGCCACCGGTACGCCGGACGAGTTCTGGCCGCGATGCAGGGTCAGGTCCGGCTCACCCGACAGGCGCAGCTCGTTGGCGCCGTCCAGTTCGCGAAATCGCAGCACTGACCCGTGGCCGCTTACATCAGGCGCGGTGATGCGGACGTTCTGGCTGGCATCCATCTCCAGCGCGGCCAGCGCCGTTGATCGCTGCCCGCCGTCACGCAGCGGCTGTACGTTGCCGCGCAATTCAATGTAGCCGGACGTGACTTCGAAGGTCTGCGGTGGTTCCTGTGCGCCCTCGGGCTTCAGGACCATGCTTGCCCGCCGCAACAGGCTCAGACGCGCGCGATTGACCGACTGGCCGGGGGCCGGCGCAATTTCGAGTGCCGCATCGCCGAAGCAGCTCAGGTTCACTGTTGCGGGCCCGGTTTCAACAGTCTCAAGCGACGGCAGGCGCTCAATGCGCACGTCCATGCGCGCGCCGCGGGTGCCCTTGATTTCAATGCGCTGAAAGCGCAGGCGACGGTCGTCGGGCTTGTCTCCCTGTTGCTCAATCTCCAGGGCGATGGTCGGGTCCTGCATGGTCGCTTTGACAAGGCCGTCACCGGTGCGCAGCGCCGCTTCGCCCTTACAGACCATGGCCAGAGTAATGACAGGCGCGAACGAGAACTTGCCGCTGCCCGGCGGCAGTACCAGCTCGCCGCCGTCCGGCAGCACGGCGTTCATTTGGGTGGCGGCGGTGAACTCGCGGCTCGCCGGCGTGTACGTGAATTCGCTGCAGGTCATGATGAACGAGCCGTCACGCCGCGTGATGCTGAGTTTCGCGTCCTCGACATGCACCCGGCCGTCCGGCCGTTTGCGTGCGTACTTGCCTTCCAGCACGCCCTGGCGCAGGCCCTGTGCGTCCAGCAGGACCAGCCGCAGGTTTTCCACTTCCAGTCGATTGATGTCAGGCAGGTTTTGCGCAGCCATCACCGTGCAGCACACGGTCAGCAGCAGTGCTGCACATACGCGCGCCAGCGTCATTCGGTCCACTCGATTGAGAGCCCCGAAACTTGCAGGTAGCGTTCGTCCGTGACGCCTTCACCGGGGTAGCGCACCGTCAGGCGTTCGCGGTTGATCAGCAGCGAGTAGTACATCTGCGGCCGCGGTTTCGCCACGAAGCGCCCTACGCCGCCATCAGGCGCCTCAATCAGGAAGTCGGACTCGGACATCTGGGAAAGGTCCACCACCACCCGCAAGTTGCGGTCAGTGAAGTTCGCGCGCTGGCTTGAAAGCACGCGCAGTGTCACCGGCAACTCGTTTTCGATATCCCTGACGCGCGCGCCCTTCTGCACCAGCCAGTTGGGCAAAAGCACATTCACACGAAACCGGCCCTCTACCCGGATCCAGTCCTGCTCGCGCGTAAAGTGAATCTCAACTGCCACCTGGGTCGCCGGCTGTGCGCGCGGAGCGCCGCCGGGCGCTTCACTGGGAATGACCTGCTGCACGGCAATGTCTTCGCGCGGCACCAGCGAGACGATCGTCGAGTGCTTGCTGTCCTGCCCGAGCACCTCTTCCACCGGCCGGTTCAATGTAGCCGCCTTGTTGGCCGCGAACTCGCCCACATCAAGCCGTGATATCACCAGCCGCACCATCTCGTTCGCGCCGGTCAACGCGTCAACCTTGCCGGCTGGCCCGCGTACCTGCAGCTGAGTGTCAGCCGGTACGGACGCCTTCCACTGATAGCCGGGCACACTGCCGACGACGTTTGTGCTGAGGTCAACCCAGGCACGGCGCGTAACGAAGGCCTCAAGCGTAACTTCGTACACCTTGTCCCCGGTCAGGGGCCTGATGTTGAGCTCGGCAGGGATGCCGCCTTCGGCGTTGGCGGGCAGGCGGGACAAGTCCACGCGAATTGTCACCTGCTTCTTGCCGCGCGCATCCGGCGGCAGGTTGTCCGGTTCAATGCGGTAGAGAAAGCTGTAGCGGCCGGGGTTATCGTCCAGTTCGCTGGCAAAGTCGTTGATGCGCTTGGTAGGGCCTGAGACGTCCAGCGACACCGGCACGATCTGGGCCGAAGATATGCGCCAATCGTTCTTGAGCTCCTCGGCAAGTTCGTACTTCAGGCGCGACGAATCCCGAAGCGTGCGCGTGACCGACACCATGTCTCGCGCAATCCACCACACCAGCACAGCCAGCGTAATCAGCACCACATGCACCGTGATGTTAAGGGGCAAGCGGCGCTGGACGGCACGGGTTTCGCCGCGTCTTGATGCTGCGGGCGCCTTGGCCCCGCTGATGGTGGTGGATCCGCTCATGGCTGCACCGCCGGCTGGCTTTCGGGCACTGCCGCAGCAAGCGCATCACCGAGGTTATCGCGCAGGAACCGCTCAAGCTGGTCGCGCGAAAGGTCCTGCACAAGCTCGCCGCGCATGGCCACGCTGACTTTGCCGGTCTCTTCGCTGATGATGATGACCAGTGCATCCGTCTCTTCGCTCAAGCCGATGCCCGCGCGGTGGCGTGTGCCCAGGCGCTTGCTGACGTCCGGGTTTTCCGTCAGCGGAAACAGGCATCCGGCGGCAACCACGCGGCTGCCGCGAACGATGATGGCGCCGTCGTGCAGCGGGTTCCCGGGGTAGAATATGCTGTCAATCAGCTCGGGTGTGAACAGCGCATCCAGCTCGATGCCGCGCTCGATATAGTTGCGCAGGCCCACGCCGCGCTCGATGGCCATCAAGCCGCCGGTCTTGGCGCGCGCGAGCCGGAAGACAGTGGCCACCATGCGCGGCACCAGGTCTTCGCGCTTGGCAAGGATGCGCAGAAACATGCGGTTCTGGCCGATGCGTGAAAGGCCACGCCGCAATTCAGGTTGAAACACAACCAGCACGGCAATGAACAGGTAGTCCACCACCTTCTCGAGCAGCTTTTCGATGCGGTAAAGGCCCAGCGTGTCAGCCACGAGGTAAATGCTGATCAGCAGCAGCGTGAAGATGATCGCCACGCCGCGGAGTGCGCTGTCGCCCGTGCTGCCCTTTACGAACTTGTACACAAGCAGCAGGAACAAGTAGATGAGGAGGATCTCGACCCCGTAAATGAGATACTCGGTCATCCGTCCCCCCGCGCGAGCATGGCCCGCGCCACCAGCAAGGCACGCTTCATCGGCCCGACTTCATGCACACGCAGCACGGCCGCGCCCTGCATTGCACCCACCAGGCCGGCCGCGAGGCTTTCAGGCTCGCGGTCGTGCACCGGCGCGCCCGTCAACGCACCCAGCGTTGACTTGCGCGATACGCCCAGCAACAGCGGCAGCCCCAGCGCCGCCAGTTCCGGCAGCCGGCGCACCAGCGCCACGTTGTGCGCCGGAAGTTTACCAAAGCCGAAACCGGGGTCTATCCACAGGTGATTGCGCGGGATCCCCGCCGCGGTTGCTGCACTCACGCGGTCTTGAAGGTGCGCCGCCACCTCACGCAAGACATCTCCGTACTCGGGATCAGACTGCATGGTTCGCGGCGTGCCTTTCATGTGCATGAGCACCAGCAGGCACCCCCGCCGGGCGCACAGGGCAAACATGGCTGGATCAGTGCCCGCGGACACGTCGTTTACGATGTCGGCGCCCGCGTCCAGGGCGGCCTGGGCGACCTCGGCCTTCATGGTGTCAATGCTGATCGGCGTGTTGACGCGCCCCCGCAGCGCGCGAATCACGGGCACCACGCGCGCAATCTCTTCGCTGGCGCTGACGGGCAATGCGCCGGGCCGGGTTGATTCACCGCCAATGTCCAGCACGTCCGCACCTTCGCGCACAAGTTGCAGGGCATGCGTGACAGCCGCGTCGCGGTCAACGAATGAACCGCCGTCACTGAAGCTGTCCGGCGTAACGTTGACTATGCCCATCAGCATCGGCCATGGCTCAGCCAACGCTGCTGTCGGGGTTCTGTAGAAATGCTCCGGCAGGGACATGGGTGCAGGATGCATTGGCTGATGCGAGGCGTGAAGTGAGTGAAGCTGACTAAGTGCCGTCGGCTTCGCGGGCGGCCTTGAGCATTGCAACAACGTCGGGCCTTCTGGCGTCGGCGGCCCTGGTCAGCTTGATGTGGCGTAGGTCCTTGCCTGTGCCTTTGAGGATCTTCTCGCCGCCGGGCAGGTGCGCGCCGCGCCAGAATTGAAGGTTCACGTGCTTTCGCGCCACGACAATGCTGATGATGTTCCCGTTGCCCGTGTAGCAGAACCAGCCCCACTTCACGACTGGGACAGCATGCGGAATGTGCTTCTCGATCATGGCGATTGCAGCATTGACGACAGGCCCCAACGGCCGACCAAGGCGCCGCACGTAACTACGCGGACTTTCGTCGGCCATTGCCTTGAGAGTCTTCTGAGAGCCCATGGTCAGCCCGATCCGGCAAGTCAGGCGGTGCCGGGTTGCTCAGCCGCAAAGCCCGGCTTGGCGTCGGGCTTGGGCCGCTCTTTGGCTTCTTCCATGGCGCGGTGCTTGGCGGCGGCCTGTTCGCGCTTGTACTCTTCTTCGACCTGCTTGCGGTGCGCATCAAGGTCGCCACTCTTGAGGATGATCATCAGGTCTTCGTGGTCGAGCGTTTCGTACTTCAGCAGCGCCTCGGCAATCGCCACCAGCTTCTCGCGGTTGCCTTCAATCAACTTGACGGTGCGTGCCCACGCCTCATCGATCAGACGGCGCATTTCTTCGTCGATCGCGCGCTTCGTTTCATCACTGAAGTCGCCCGGGCGCAGCACGGCTTGCCCGCCGTAGGTCTGGTCCTCATCGCCCGCGAAATTCAGGAAGCCGAGGCGTTCACTCATGCCCCATTCCGTGACCATCTTGCGCGCGATGTTGGTGGCTTGCTGGATGTCGCTGGCTGCGCCGGCGTCAATTTCGCCGAACACGATATGTTCCGCCGCACGGCCGCCCATGGTGACCATCAACAGTTGCTCGGCGCGGCCGCGCGGCATGCCGTAGCGGTCGCGGTCAGGCAGGCTCATGGTTGCACCCAGTGCGCGCCCGCGCGGAATGATGGTGACCTTGTGGACCTTGTCGGTCTTTTCGGTCATTTCCTGGACAAGGGCGTGGCCGGCTTCGTGGTAGGCCGTGAGGCGCTTTTCGTCCTCTTCCATGACACGTGAGCGCTTCTGGCGCCCGAAGGCAACGCGGTCGCGCGCTTCCAGCATGCACTCGCGGTCAATCTCATCCAGGTTGCGGATGACGGCGATCAGCGCGGCCTCGTTGACGATGTTCATGATGTCTGCGCCTGAAAAGCCCGGAATCAACTTGGCGATTTCGTGCGCGTCCACGGTGGGCCCGGCTTTGACTTTCTTCAGGTGCACGCGCAGGATTTCTTCGCGGCCCTTCAGGTCGGGCAGGTCAATGTACACTTGGCGGTCAAAGCGGCCGGGGCGCAGCAGCGCGTTGTCCAGCACGTCAGGCCGGTTGGTGGCGGCAAGGATGATCACGCCTTCGCTGCTGCCGATGCCGTCCATTTCAACAAGCAGGGCATTCAGCGTCTGTTCGCGCTCGTCGTGGCCGCCACCGACGCCCGTGCCGCGTCTGCGGCCGACGGCGTCAATTTCGTCGATGAACACGATGCAGGGCGCGTTTTCGCGGGCGCTGCGAAACAGGTCGCGCACACGCGAAGCGCCCACGCCAACGAACATCTCCACGAAGTCAGAGCCGCTGATGCTGAAAAACGGGCGGTCAGCTTCGCCGGCAATGGCCTTGGCCAGCAGCGTCTTGCCGCAGCCCGGCGGCCCGATCAGAAGCATGCCCTTGGGAATCTTGGCGCCTAGCCGCGTGAAGCGCTGCGGATTGCGCAGGAACTCGACCACTTCAGCCACTTCTTCCTTGGCCTCGTCGGCGCCGGCGACGTCATTGAACGTGACTGTGACGTCTTCCTTGGTGAACATCTTGGCGCGCGACTTGCCGAACGCCATGACGCCGCCCCCAAGGGGACCGCCCGCGCGCCGGAAGAAGAAGAACCAGATCAATGCAACAATGATGACGAACGGGACAATGTTCTTGAGGAACCAGCCAAGGTTGTCGCTGGCTTGTTCTGTTTCAATCTTCACGCCGCGCAGCAGGCTCTTTTCGTTCTCGCCGGCCTTCTCATGCTGCTCAAGCCACACGCGCCATGTGTTGTTGTCGATTTCAGAGGTGAAGTTCTGGGCTTCGCCCTGCGGCACGTTGGCGTACTTGCCCTTGATGTGAACGATGTTGCCCGACTCAGGCACCTTGACCTGCATCGACTCCACTTCGTTCTTCTCAAGCTTGGCGCGCAGCTGCGTGACCGAGATCTTCTCGGCGCCGCCGTCCATCTCAACTACGGCCATCAGCACCAGCAGCATCAGCATGGCGCCCAGCGCCAGCACGAACAGCGGCACGCCGCGACCGCGCTTGCCCGGGGGGCCTGAGCGGCGGGAATCTTCGGGTTTCAGCTCGTCTTTCATCCGTTTCCTGAGTTGATTCAACCTGCAAATCTAACACCCGCAAGGGCGCGCTTCTTTCAACTGTTACGGGGCGCCCACTCGACGTCCGCGGCTGTGTCGAGAATCTCGCGCGCCAGGTCGCGCCACAAGCGATCAAGACCTTCGCGTCGCGTGTCGCCAAGGCCGGGCGCGTAGCTCTGCGACACGGTCAGCGTGCGCCGCACGCGCCCGCCGGCAAAGGCCTCTCCGCTGGCCTCGACCAGTACGGTTGCGCGCAGTTGAACCTCTACGGGCTCACCCGTATCAAGGTCTTCGATCTGGATGGGCTCGGAAAACCTGATCAGCGACACCCGCAACCGCACGTCCGGCGGCCCGCCGGTATGCTTGAAACGCCGGTCGGTGGCGATTTCATCCTTCAACCTCCGGCCAAGCTCGTACTCAAGACCCGGCCGGTTGGGATAGGTGCGGTTGTCCACGGTGTCGAACTCAAGCACGCGCACCTCGGCGCCGTCGGCCGACGCAGTCCAGCGATAGCCGCAGCCGCACACCAGCCAGAGCACGGCGGCGATCGCACCGGCGGCCGCGAACCGCACATGGGTCCGGCGGTTCATTGGCTGCCCAGGGACGCGATGCGCTTGTCGCGCAGTTGTTCCCACTCCAGGGCCATGGCTTCGTGGTAGGCGGCGGCCTTGCGCTCGCCGACACGCGAGTAGGTGTCAGCGGCGTTGAGTTCGCGCCGGATCATCACGTCGTAAATCTGGGTTGCCAGCAGCAGGAATTCTTCGTGCAGGCCTTTGGGGATGTTGGTGTTCTCGACGCGGTAGATTTCGTACTCGCCAATCAATTCAAGGGCGCGCTCGTAGTACGTGAGGTCGTAGATGAAACCCTTGCTGGTGGCCATGGTCTGGTGGATTTGCCACAGCAGCGCAAACGGCCGCCAACGCGTATCAGTGTCGCGCAGGCCTGCACCGCGGTAAAGCCACCCGAAGGTCTGGGCCGCAATCGGCGCCGCGCCGTTGCGCCGCTGCGCGCTGCCCATGATGAAAAGGGTGTCGCCCTTGATGCCCGGCGGCGGATTGACCGCCAGCAGGTCTTCACAGATCTCGATCGTCTGTGAAAACTCGCGAGAAGCGTACATCAACCAGCACACATCGCGCGCCAACTCGGTTACCTGCTGCCGGTATTCGCGCAACTGAAGCGTCGGCAGGTAATAGGTTGTCAGGATGTTCACATCGTACTGGGCCGCGTTCAGCCGGCCCTGGTTGTACAGGGTGTCGGCATCCGGGGCCAGCCGATCAATGAACGACTGCACGGTAAGCGAGCGCAGGGTGGTCAACGTTTCGCGTGTTTCGCCGCCTTTGGCAAACAGCGCGACAATGCGCGGGTCGTGGTCGGGCGCCAGGTACAGCATCATCCACTGGTTGATCGGCACGGCGCGCGAGAATGCGCCCTCTGCGCCGCTTCGGCCGGCTTCAAGGTTTGAGCGCACGCGCATCAGCAGCGCATCCACGATGCGTGAGCCTTCGGGCCACAGCAGGGTCATCTGGGTGCATAGCGTGATGCACTCGTCCCAGCGCCCCTCGCGAAATGCCTTGTCCGCTGCGGTCCAGGTGGCCTGTTCGCTGCTGTCGGTTTGCGCGCCATCGCGCGTGATGCCCACGCCGGGCTTGTAAACCAGCGTGCCCTTGCCGGCTGGGCCCTCATACATCGGGTCGGGGCCGGTTGAACACCCGAGCACACAAAGCAGGCCAAAAACCGCAAGCAACGCCGGCACCCGGGGGCGCATCGGCGCTGCGTCAGAAGCGGAAGTTCGGCGTTTGCTCATGTGCGGTCTTGCCTGTTTCATCCTGCGCTGGTGACTTCCAAAGGTGCGACGGTCCTGAGCCGTCGCCCACCCTGCATCGCCACCAGCCAGGCGAGAAGGGTAAAGGCCTGTGACCAGCCGTCAACGGCGATTCCGTTGCCGCGTTCATCATTGGCCAGCGCAAGCAGCACCCGCAACGCCGCGGGCGACAGCCGCACCAGGTCGCGTCGGCCCTGTTCGTGCGGCGGCGCGATCAGCCCCATTTCGCGAAGACTGAAGTACACAGCCACGCGGCCGGATGGCTCTGCGCCGGTCAGCACGCAGTGGGTCACCGCCGGTTCAACGCCCAGTGCGCGCAACAGCCCCCACGCAAAGCGCGCCGGGGCGGCATGGGGCTCGGGCCCGACTTCGCGCATGGCCTTCACGGCAAGCAGCATGATGTGCGGAGCATCCTGCGGGCTTACCTCAATGGCGAGCAGCAGTTCACGGATAGCCTCGACGGCCATGAAGCGCCGAAAATCCGAACGCGATGCCGGGAAGAAATCGACCAGTTCGGCCTGCGCCAGGATGCTGAGCGTGTTCCGGCGCGAACGGTCATACAACACGACATTGTAAAGACACATCAGGTCCAGCGGCCCCCCCACGCTGGACTTCTCGCGCTTGGCGCCCTTTGCGATTGCACCCGTGATGCCCTGCTGGTCGGTCAGCAGGGTCAGAATCTGGCTGGTCTCACTGAAATCAACTTTGCGCAGGCACAGCGCGTTGGTGGTGATCAGGGCCATGTTCAGCGTTTGAGTTCGGTTTCCGTGGCGTCGGCCAGCCGCGAAATCCGGACGCGCCGGATGCGCTTCTGGTCGGCTTCGGTGACTGTCAGCCGATAGCCCGGCACATCCACATGATCGCCGGGGTTGGCCAGCCGACCCAGGTAGTGCAGGATCAGCCCGCCGACGCTGTTGTACTCGGGTGCCTCAGGAAGCTCGATCTCAAGGACGCGGTTGACCTCATCGAGGTCAACGTCGCCGTCGGCCTCTGCTTCGTCGTTTGAGAAAGGAAGGATCGCGCGGTGGCTGCGTTCAACCTCGCCGGCATCGTACTCGTCCTGAATGTCGCCGACGATTTCTTCAAGGATGTCCTCAAGTGTGATCATGCCGGCTGTCCCGCCCTGCTCGTCGGTGAGAATTGCGATCTTCAGCCGGTCTGCCCGCATTTCACGCAGAAGGTCGTCCAGCGGCTTGCCGGCCGGCCAGAACCGCGCCGGCCGAATGATCTTGCGCAGTTCAAGCATGCGCTGCTCGGGCGCTGTGGTCCAGCTGGGCACCAGGTCGCGGGTGTAGAAGACACCGACGATGTGGTCACGGTCGCCTTCATAGACCGGGATGCGGCTGTGCCCGTTTTCGATGGCGAGCTTAAGCGCACCCTCGATGCCGTCCTGCACATCCACACAGATCATGTCGGTGCGTGGAATCATGGCGCGGCTGGCCGGCGTTTTGCCCAGTTCGACGACGTTGTGGATCATTTCGCGTTCGTCTTCGTCCAGCACACCCTCGCGTTCCGCGCCTTCAAGGCTGTCTGCCAGTTCGTCTTCAAAGGACTCTTCGGGCGTTTCTTCCGCGTTCACGCCCTCAATCCGCGCGCCGATGCGCCGCAGGCTGCCGCCGATTGCAGTCAAGGGCTTGAACGGGATGGCCACTGCCGCAAAGGTCGGCAACAGCACCAGCAGCGCCGCCTCTTCACGGTGGCGCAGGATCAGCGGCGGCACGATAATCACGCACACCACCAGCGAAATCACGGTGGCTGCCGCAACAACGGGCATGCCGAGTGTCAGGATGTCCACGATTGCGACGTTCGGCCCCTGCGGAAGGACAATCGCGGTCCAGCTCAACGAGTGCAGCACAAACCCGAAAATGCGCCCTACTTCAGCCACCTGGATAAACTCGTCATCGCGCGCGCACAGGTCTTCAAACTTGCGCTGGGTGACTTGGTCTGATTCAGGGATCAGGTCAAACAGGTAGGACAGCGCGTAGTTGTGCAGCGCCTCGCCGACCACCGAGACGTAGGCGATCCAGCAAAACGAGAGAATCACCCCCGTCACGCCGAACCAGAACGCCGCACTTTCAATGTCCAAGGCTGCTCCTTGCGGGCGCCCGATTGTGCCGGCATGCCCGCGCGCCTACCATGTCGTCACGCGCGAGGACTCGTCATGACATCCAAGAGCAGTGACGTGTACGACTACTATTATGAGAACTACCTCATTCTCTACAACCTGTATGGCAGGGGAAGACCCCGTGTTTCGCGTGAGCAATATGAGCAACTTGACGCGGAACTGATGCAGATCGTCGCGCGCGGCGAAAGCAGCGAGTTGAACCGCGAAGACATCGTGCGCGTCCGCGACATCGAATACATCCTTATGGACGACGTGGCCGAAGCGCTGCTGGACCGGCCCGGTGCCCGCAGTTGACCGCAATTGCTCAACCCGTTCCCTTCGCTTTTCCGATAGCTAAAACCGGCGCCGGAGACGTACCGTGTGCGGAATTGTTGCTTATGTGGGGCCGCGCGAGGCCACCGAAGTCCTGCTTGAGGGCCTGCGCCGCCTTGAGTATCGCGGCTACGACTCCGCGGGCGTGGCTGTCATGAACGGCAGTGGCATTTCCGTGCGCAAGGCGGTCGGCCGTCTTTCCGCGCTGGAGCATGAGCTTGCAGGCAATGCCCTGCACGGCGGCCTTGGTATCGGCCACACGCGCTGGGCTACCCACGGCGCCCCCAGCGTAGCCAACAGCCACCCTCACATCAGCTACGACGGCAAAGTCGGCGTGATCCACAACGGCATCGTTGAAAACTACCGCGAGCTCAAAAACGAACTGCTTGCGCAAGGCGTGACCTTCAAGAGCGACACCGACACTGAAGTTGTCGCGCACCTGGTAGCCCGCGAGTTCAGGGGCGACCTGAAAGCCGCGCTGGCTGGGGTACTAAAGCGCTTGCGCGGGGCCTACGCGCTGGCCTTGTGCCACGTGGACCAGCCGGATCGTGTGGTCGCCACTCGCATGGGCAGCCCGCTGGTCGTGGGCCTGGGTGACGGTGAGAACTTCATTGCCAGCGACGTTCCCGCGCTGCTCAAGTACACGCGCCGCGTGATCTTCCTGGACGAAGGGCAGATTGCCGAGATCACCCGCGACGGCGTGCACCTGTATGACCGCGAGTTGCGCGAGGTGAAGGGCAAAGAAGTCCGCACAAGCCTGACGCTTGAAGCCGCCGAGAAAGAGGGCTACGAGCACTTCATGCTCAAGGAGATCCATGAGCAACCCCATGCCATCGCTGAGACGATCCGGGGCCGCGTCACGGACGAGCGGGTTGACCTGTCAGAGTTGGGGCTTGACCCGGCTGTGCTGAAGGGCGTGCGGCGCATCGCTGTGGTTGCTTGCGGCACCAGCCTGTACTCAGGCATGGTGGGCAAGTACCTGATTGAACATTTTACAAAGCTGCCGACGGAAACTTGGAGCGCCAGTGAGTTCCGGTATGCCGACCCCGTGATTGACCCCAGCCTGCTTGTGATTGCCGTAAGCCAGAGCGGCGAAACCGCCGACACGCTTGAGGCGCTGCGCATCTGCAAACAGCGCGGCGCGCGCACGCTGGCTGTGTGCAACGTCATGGGCAGCAGCATTCCGCGCACCGTGGACGCGACGCTGTACACCCGCGCCGGGCCCGAAATCGGCGTGGCCAGCACCAAGGCCTACACCACGCAGCTTGCGGCGTTCGCGCTGCTGGCGGTCGGTCTGGGCCGCATGCTGGGCACCGCCGACGCCGCCGACGAAGCGCGCATTGTGCGCGGCCTTGAGGCGCTGCCCGCGCAGGTGAAGGCCCTGCTGACGGACGACATTGTAGCCGTCAAGCGTTGCGCCAAGCGCTACAAGGATGTCTTCAACTTCATGTACATCGGGCGGCACTACAACTACCCGACGGCCATGGAAGGCGCGCTGAAGTTGAAGGAAATCAGCTACATCCACGCCGAAGGCTACGCCGGCGGCGAAATGAAGCACGGGCCGCTGGCTCTGGTTGAAGACACGTTTCCGACCATTGCCATCGCCCCCCGCGGCCGCACCCGCGAGAAAATGGTCAGCAACGTGCAAGAGGTAAAGGCGCGCAAAGGCGTGGTCGTGATCGTCAGTACCCACGGCGACGAAGAAGCGCGCGAATTGGCGGACTACCTGATTGAGATACCCGACTGCGAAGAAGAACTGTCGCCGATTCTGGCCATCGTGCCCCTGCAATTGCTGGCCTACTACACAGCCACCCAGCTGGGCCGTGACGTGGACAAGCCCCGCAACCTGGCCAAGTCCGTAACCGTTGAATAGCAGCCGTTCAGCCGCTACCCTGTAGTGTCCCCGCTTCCCCGATAAGGCCGTGCGTGAAGGCCCGTTTACTGGTTTTTTGCCTGCTGCTGCTTGCCGCCTGTGCGGCCCAGCCGCCCGTTGAAAGCAGGCAAGAAGGCTTTGTCGCCGCAGACGCCGATGAGTCGGCGCCGCACCGCACCTCAGAGGGCCCGCGCGCGGACCTCTCGCTTACCGCTCAAGAAGAAGCAAACGTCGCCTTGCTGATCAACCGGCTTGGAAGCACGCCCGAAATGGCGGCGCGAGACGCCGTGATCCGCGAGCTGATTTCTCTGGGCCCGCGCTATCTGCCGTTCTACCGCAAAGTCAACGATGAAGCGGTGGCAATGGACATGCTGTACGTAATCCACCGCATTGAGCTGGCGCAGGATCGCCGGCCCGCTGCCACCGTGGAGGAAAAGCCCGCCGACACCAGCGGCGCTGCGGCTGAGGCCGGGCCGCGCCACCCAGCCAGCTTCACGGGCGATGACTTTGACCGTGACGAAGCCGAACGGTTCATGGCCACGCGCCTCAAGCAGGCGCAGACGCTGCTGGATGGCGGGCGCTACGACCAGGCCATACGCATCGCGGAAGCGGCGATTGTGCTGATGCCGGACAGCAGGTGGCGCCCCGAGTTCAACGCGCTGATCGTAAAGGCTCGCGGCGAAGGGCAAGCGGAGTTGCTGATCGCCGGCACCATCGTGCTTGAGCCGGCGGCGCTGCGTTTTGCCGCTACCGAGCGCGGGGCGGCCTTTCAGTCGCCGTTGACCATCCGCTGCTACCTTAAGAACGTGTCGGCGCAGGAGATTACTTTGCGGCTGTACGAAGGTCCCGGCAAGGAAAGCCTGCTGCAGCTCAACGTGCGCTACGAGCAAACGGACTTTCAGGGCAACATCCTGATGCAGACCGGCAATGTCCGCGTGCCGATTGACTCGGGCGGGGCCATCACGCTGGCGCCGAGTTCGAGCCATGAAATCAGTGTGCCGCTGGCTGGCCTGTCGTCGCTGGATGCCGATGCTTCCCTGAAAATGGCGCTCGGCGTCGCGCACATTGATGCCGCCCTGCGGGTGTATGGCGCGTTGGACGATGCCGGCAGGCCGTTGGTGCTGCGCCCGGTCCGGTTTGCACGCCAGAGCATCCGGGTGTTCCCCCACGCCTTTGACCTGGACGCGGCCCTGGAAAAGCCGCTGGCGACGCTGCGCGAGTACATTCGGCTTGGCAAGGCGCAGGAGGTCTTCCTGTGCGCGCACGTGATTGAGCAACGCAACCTGCGCGCCGCAGGAGATATCCTGCTGGGCCGCGACATCAGCGAAAGCAGTTTGCCGGTCCAGCGCGCGCGACTGCGCGCCATGCATGCCCTGTTCAATGTCGGGGCAACCTGGGACCTTAAGAAGTGGCAGGACTGGTGGGCGGATAACCGCCTCAAGAACTAGCAACCCGGCTTGTGTCCATGACGCGCGGCTGCCTGGTCCGGGGCGAGCGCTACAAACGGTCGGCGGCTTCGTAAGCGACGGTTGCCCCGCGCGCTTTCATACTCAAACCCGTGTGCTACACTCAGCGCCCACTTTTTGGACGCGGGAGCAGAGATGGCGGCTATTCAACGGGTCGGCGTGATCGGCGCCGGGCAGATGGGCAATGGCATCGCACAGGTGTTCGCGCAGGGCGGACGCCATGTGGTGATGATTGATGTGAATGATGCGGCCCTGAAGCGGGGCATGGAAACAGTCCAGAAGAGCCTCGGCAAACTTGTTGAGAAGGGAAAGCTCCAGCCCCCGCAGATGGGCAACGCCCTCAGCCTGATTGCCCCCGGCACGGACTACGCGGCCCTGAAGGACCGGCAACTGATCATTGAAGCGGCCACAGAGAACCTCGATCTCAAGCGCAAGATCTTCGAGCAAGTGAAGGTTGTGGCCGCGGACGACGCGATCATCGCCACCAATACCAGCAGCATCAGCATCACCACACTGGCGGCGGGCGTGAAGAACCCCGCGCGCTTCATCGGCATGCACTTCATGAATCCTGTGCCGCTGATGCAGCTGGTTGAAGTCATCCGCGGGCTGGACACCGACGACGGGACGTTCAATGCGGTCATGGAAACTGCCGCCGCGCTGGGCAAGACGCCCGTGGCCTGCAACGACTCGCCCGGCTTTGTCAGCAACCGCGTGCTGCTGCCGATGATCAACGAGGCGATCTTTGCGCTGCACGAAGGCGTTGCCAGCGCCGAGGCCATTGACCAGATCATGAAACTGGGCATGAACCACCCCATTGGCCCGCTGGCACTGGCGGACCTGATTGGCCTCGACACATGCCTCAGCATCCTCGAAGTCCTGCACCGCGACCTGGGCGACAGCAAGTACCGCCCCTGCCCGCTGCTGCGGAAGTACGTCGCCGCGGGGCATCTGGGCCGCAAGACCAAACGCGGTTTTTACAAGTACGAGTAAGCCGGAGCTGAAACATGAACCAGCCCCCCAACCAGTCGCCTTCGGGCATGAATGTACCGCCGGGTTACGGCCCGCCGCCGGGCTATCCGCCGCAGTCGGGGCCGATGCCGCAATCGGGAAGTTACCCGCCCCCGCCGCAGTCGGGCGTGCACGGCAACCCGTACGGGCCGCCGCCGATCCAGCACCACCCAGGCTTTCGCGGCATGACGCGCCAGATTTTCAATCCTGCCAGCTACCGGCAGACGGGCAGCGGGTCGTGGGCCGCGAGCAGCCTGATCATTTCGCTGGTCAGCTTCATCTTTTGCGGCTTCCTGTCGCCGATTTCACTGGTGCTGGGCATGGTCGGGCTGGTCGGCAACAAGCGCGCCAAGGGCATGAGCTTCGCCGGCGTGCTGATTTCGCTGGTGCAGATCGGCTTCTGGGCCATCGTCTTTATCGCCGGTGCATGGACGATGATGTACACCGAGGACTACGCCAACCAGGCCGGCGCCCCGGTGGTCGCAGCGATTGAGCAGTTCCAGTCCGAAAACCAGCGTGTGCCCCACAGCCTTGATGAGCTGGTGGCCGGCGGCTACCTGCCCACCACATGGGACCACGGAGTCGATGATCTGGCTGGCCCGGTTCAGGAATCAATCAAGGGCAAGAAGTGGTCGGACTTCCTGCGCTACAAGGCGGGCGCCAACGCGGACTGGGACGGCAGCGGATGGGACGGCACCGTCAGATTCAATGACGGTTCGTTGACAGTGGACTTCAAGTCCGGCGGCAACAAAGAGCACAAGACGTACGGGTTGGTGTTCATCGGCATTGACGGGATCGCCGGTACCAGCGACGACGCCAAGGTCAACCAGAAGCCGGCGACCAAGTTTGACCTGAGCCGGCTCTGGAGCGGCGACGAGACCACGCGCCAAGCCATGAAGTCGCGGCACGAACTTCAGGGCATGATCAACAAGATCGACAACAAGCTGACCGAAGTGAACGCCGCGATCGAAAAGAGCGAGGGCAAACTCGCTGAACACAAGCAGAAGATCAAGTCCATCATGGACCGCAAGAAGATCCGCACCTTTGAACAAGCCCGCGAGGACGACGAGGCCGGCGAGTGGATCCAGCTGGCTGGCGAAACTGCGCGGCTGGTGCAAGCCTTCCAGAACAAGGCAAACGAACTGGGCCGCACGCGCAACAAGCTTGAGGTACAGATGGAACGGCTGGGCAACCAGGTCGAAATGGCCAAGCTCGCCGACAGCAAGGAAGAGTTGGCCAAGCTGCAACTGCTGCTTGAGGAAAGCCGCAAGACGCTGGAGCGCGAAGACAGCGCGTTCGCCAGCAAGTCTGAAGACGAAGCCGCCGAGGAGTGGTTCAGGAAGAACTTCCGGTAAGTCGTGAGGCGCGGCACGGGTGTCCGCACCCGTGCCGCTTCGCTCAGAAACGCCATGGCCCTTTCCCCTACAGCCGTCAAGTACATCGCCATTGCAATAGTCGTGCTGGTTGCGTGCCTGCTGATCGTCAGCATCGTCTGGGACGCTTTGAAGCTCGCGATCGGCCTGCTGATCGGGGTAGGGCTGATCTACCTGGGAATTCGCTTTCTCTTCGGCAAGGGCCTGCCGCCTGCGATGAAGAAAGTCGCCGACAAGGCGCTCAAGACCGGCAAAGAAGTCATGGCCGAAGACGCAAAGGACGACAAGAACGAAGAGACCAGGTAACGGGCCCAAGACGTAATCAGCGGCAACCTTCGTCATTGCACATTCACCGCTGATCATTACCTTTGCTTCCCATGATCTCCGTCCAGCACGTCTGCAAGAGCTTCCGCAACTTTCGGGCTGTGTGGGATCTTTCGTTTGAGATCGGCAAGGGCGACATCTTCGGCTTCGTGGGCCCCAACGGCGCGGGCAAAACCACCACGATGCGCATGATGGCCACGCTGCTTGACCCCGACTACGGCGACCTGGTGATTGACGGTGTAAGTGTGCTCGATGAGCCCGAGCACATCCGCCGCATCATCGGCTACATGCCCGACTATGTCGGTGTGTACGAAGGCGTTGAGATTCGTGAGTACCTTGAGTTCTTTGCAGCCGCCTACCGCATACCCGTCGAAAAGCGCAAGGCGCTGGTTGACGAGATCATGGAACTCACGGACCTCACCAGCGTCGCAACCAAAGACGTCGCCGTCCTCAGCAAGGGCATGCGCCAGCGCCTGTGTTTGGCCAAGACACTGGTGCACGACCCGAAAGTGCTGATCCTGGACGAGCCCGCGGCAGGGCTTGACCCTCGCGCGCGCATTGAGTTGCGCCTGCTGCTGAAAGAGCTGCAAAAGCTGGGCAAGACGATCATCATTTCAAGCCACATCCTGACCGAACTGTCGGACATGTGTAACAGCGTCGGCATCATTGAGCGCGGCATCATGCTCGCGGCGGGCAACATCCAGGACATTCTCAACCAGCGCAGCGCGGGCCAGACCCGGCAGCAAAAGCTGCTGCTGCGTGTATTGGGCGCGCCCGACCCGGCAGTAGCGATCCTACGCAGCCTGCCCGACATCGGCGGCGTCGAGATTGACCGCGGCTTGATTGTGTTCAACTTTCTGCAGCCGATTGAAAGCAACCCGGGCTTGCTGGGTGAGTTGCTGAACCGCGGCGTCCCGGTCGTAACACTTGCACCCGCCACCCAGAATCTTGAAGACATCTTCCTCGATGTCACCAAGGGCATCATCGCCTGACGCGAAAGCGCCCGTCAGATGTCCAGGTTTTTGACCTCAAGGGCGTGGCGCTCAATGAACTGGCGCCTGGGCTCGACGGCGTCGCCCATGAGAATCGTGAACATTTCGTCGGCGGCGTCGGCGTCTTCCATCGTGACTTTCATGAGCACGCGGTTGGCCGGGTCCATCGTGGTTTCCCACAGCTCTTCGGCGTTCATCTCGCCCAGGCCCTTGTAGCGCTGGATGCTGATGCCCTCACGCCCGTGCTCGCGCACCTTTTGCAGTACCTCGTTCAGGCTCAGGCAGGGCACTTCCAGCCCGTCGTCAAAGCGCAGCATGAACTGCTCAGCCTGGTTCTCGCGGCCGTTGATCGCCCAAGCTGGAAAGCCGCGCACGTGAAGCTGGTTGATCACGTCCGCAACCTGCTCAGCCAGTTCCGGCAGTTCAATCAACTCCTCGACCGGGCCCATGCTGGCGCCGCCTGCCAACTCGCTTTCCTTATTGGCGCGCTCAGCCGGCGTCATCACCGTCACGCCCTTGTCTTCGCGGCCCTTGATGAACTTGTTGAGTTCACGTTCTTCGTGCTGGTGAAAGTAGTGCGCCTTGTCTTCGCTGAAGATCACAGCCACCGGCAGGCTGGAGTGTTCGGCATTGAAGCGGGCGAAGTAGCGGTTCGGGTTGATGCCTTTGCGCGCCACCCGGATTGCAAGCTCTTCCAGTTTTATCAGCCGTTCAAACACCTCACTGCGCATCTGCGGGCCCGTGAACTCGCGGCCTGCCGCCGGGATGTCCATTTCCTTGGGGATGCGCAAGTTGGCGCCCTCGATACCCATACGCATCAGCGTATCGTTCATCTCGCGGTCGCTGCGCACGTACTCGGACTTCTTCTTGCGGGTGACCTTGTAGAGCGGCGGCTGGGCGACGAAGATGTTGCCCGCGTCGATGAGTTGCGGCAGCTGGCGATAAAAGAAAGTCAGCAGCAACGTGCGGATGTGGCTGCCGTCCACGTCGGCGTCGGTCATGATGATGACCTTCTTGTAGCGCAACTTGCCGATGTCGAACCCGCCCTTGCTCGCTTCTTCTGAGCCGATGCCGGTACCGATGCTGGCGATCAGGTTCTGAATTTCCGTGTGTTGCAGCATTTTGGCCAGCGTGGCCTTCTCCACGTTCAGAATCTTGCCGCGCAGCGGAAGAATTGCCTGAAACGTGCGTTCGCGGCCCTGCTTGGCACTGCCGCCGGCGCTGTCACCCTCAACGATGTACAGCTCGGCCTCGTCCTTGTTCCTGGTCAGGCAGTCGGCGAGCTTGCTGGCCAGGAAGCCCGTCTGCAATGCGCCCTTGCGTACGACTTCGCGGGCTTTGCGCGCGGCTTCACGGGCACGGGCCGCCAGCAGGGCGTGCTCACAGATGCGTTCTGCTGCCTTGGGGTGTTCTTCCAGGTAGGTTTCCATGGCTTCAGCGATCACCGAGTCCACGGCGCCTTCCACTTCACGGTTCAACAGGCGTACCTTGGTCTGACCCTCGAACTGAGGGTTCCGCACCTTCACGCTGATCACCGCGTACAGGCCTTCCCGAAAGTCGTCGCCGCCGGGCATCGTAATCTTCTTGGTGTCCTTGCCCTTCTTTTCCAGGTAGCGGCCGATGTAACGGCTGAGGCCGCGTGTCAGCCCCTTGCGATAGCCCGTCAGGTGCGTGCCGCCGAAGGGGTTGTTGATGTAGTTGCCGTATGTGTGCGTCGGCTGTTCACCTTCGCCTTCGCACCACTGCCAGGCCGCTTCGACTTCGACTTCGTCGGGCTGACCCTGGTTTGCCAGCTTCTGGACGTAGCAGACTTCTTCGTTGATCTTGGTCTTGTTGCGGTTGTGCCAGGAGACGAACTCTTTGATGCCCTCACTGAAGTGAAAGATCTCTTCTTTGCCTTCGCCGCGGTGGTCATGCAGGCGGATGGTCAAGCCCTTGGCCAGAAACGCCAATTCGCGCATACGCGCGGCAATGGCGGGGTACTTGAAGTCAATCGTTTCAAAGATGGTGGCGTCAGGCAGGAAGTGGACGCGCGTGCCGTGTTTGTCCGCCTTGCCGGCTTCCTTGAGTTTCTTCGTCACATCACCGCGCGCAAACTCAATCTGATGTTCCTTGCCGGCCTGCCACACAGTCACTTTGGTCCAGTCGCTGCACGCGTTGACGGCCTTGAGGCCGATGCCGTGCAAGCCGCCTGCAGTGTTGTACGCCTTGTTGTCGAACTTGGCGCTGTAGTGCATTTCGGTGAACGCGCCCTCGACTGCCGGCTTGCCGGTCTGGGCGTTTACGCCGACCGGGATACCGTGCCCGTCGTCAGTGATAGAGCAAGAGCCGTCCGCCATGAACTCAACAAGGATGGTGCTGCACCGCCCAGCCAGCGCTTCGTCCACGCTGTTGGCCACGATTTCATAGACAAGGTGGTGCAAGCCGCCGGCGTCGCGTCCGCCGATGTACATGTCGGGGCGCTTGCGGATGGCCTTCAGGCCCTCAAGCTTGATGAAGTGGTCTGGTGTGTACTCAGCGGTTGCAGTCTGGGCCATGCCGTCCTCATTTGCGGCGCTGACTTCGCGCCTTTACAGTCAGGGCAATGATGGTGTCGCGGTTATCAATCTCTTTCATCTTTGCCAGCAGTGCCGCGCGGTACACCACTCCAAGCTCGTGGGCCAGTGCGGGATTATCGACAGTCACGGTGACCTTGCCATCCCGGGCGCGCACGTCCGCATCCTTTGCCGCGCGCGGCACACCGGCCACCTGGCTTACCGCAAGTTCCCATGCGTCGCGCAGGCGGTTGCCGCGTGAGCGATTGTTGCGGCGATGTTCAGCGGAAAACGCGGCCATTGCGGCCGCAAATGAAACCGGCATGACGGGCGTGCGTACATTCTGGCGCAGGCGTGCCAGTGGGTCTTTGGCTGCGTTTTGCGGGTCAATTTTCGGACGCTTCACGAGCTTGGTCGTCATCGGTCAGACTATACAATTCTGTGCGACAATGGAAAGGGCTGTCGGGCTGCAAACCCGCTTGAAATAAGGTGTTAGCGAGCTTTTGAGCAGCTGTGGATAAGTAGTTTTTCGGCCATCCGGCAGCGCTAAACCGCAACTTTGGGGCTGATGCGTCAGGTATGGCGTAAGGAGAGGGATTCGAACCTCAGAACAGTCCAGCGGACTGTTTTGACCGCGCAGCAGCCCGGCCAAAGCCCGCCCCAAAGGCGGGCGACGCCGGGCGTAAGCGAAGCGGTTGCGCGACCGCCACTCCGCTGCGAACGTCAGGGAGAAGGATGGCGGAGGGAGGGGGATTCGAACCCCCGGTACCTTGCGGTACACGCGCTTTCCAAGCGCGCACAATCGGCCACTCTGTCACCCCTCCGCGTGCGGCGAATGGTAACGACCCGCGGTTGCCCGGCAAGGCGCAGCTTCACTTTGCTATCTGGCGCCGCGAGAACAGCCACGCCCCGGGCAGCAGCACCAGCAGGCCCCCGCACAAGCGCAACAGGCCGTCGCTCCAGGCACCTGCTGCCACAACGCGGCCCGCAAGGTACTCGTCAAAGTGCCGGTCAGGAAACAACTGCGGCAGGTCTGCCAGTTCGTCGCTTCCTCTTTCCAGCAGGCTGCGCTCGCGCGTTGCGCCCTCGACATCGGCGCGGCGGGCCCGCGCCATGCCCGGTGCGCCAGCCGCCGACGGCAGTAATGTCAAAGTCGCCAGCAGCAGCAGACCCGCCAGCGCCGCAGTCGGCGCCGTAGAGAGCGCACGCACAGCCAGCACCACGCAAAAGCACAGGAGTGTTGCCCCCGCCGACAGCGCAAGCAGCGCAAGCAGGCTGGCCGATGCGCCGCCCGTGCCGGTCTGAAAGCGCACCATGCGGTCAGACAGGCCGATCAACAGTGTCGGGTCAACCGGCTCGATCACGAGGTGCGTGGCGCCGCTGCTTTCGCCGCGAAAACTGACGCGCCGACGCGACTCAACTTTCAGCTCAAGCGGTGCGCGGCCATCCGGGCCTTCAGCCCACAGCGCCACGGGTGAACCCTGCCGCGGCGATGCCTCGGCTGTCCAGATCGGCACAAACTCGATCTCTCCTGCAATGGCCTGGCCCGTGGGCAAGCCCGCCCTGAACCATTCGCCGCGCAACGGGTTGGCCGCCAACGATTGTCCGGGCTTCATCTCAAGGACTTCCGTTGTGCCATTCCGCAGCCGCGCCATTTCGAGCGATGCCGGCCCTGAAGTTTGCACGAAATCACTGCCAAACGTGGCGTTGCTGATCCTTCCCCCGATAGCAAAGAGTCCAGCCGACGCGGCTACCAGCGCCGCGCCCGCCAGTACCGTGCCCGCGAACCACTCTAGGCGTCGCGCGGGCAGCAGCGCGTATCCGCGCTTGAGCGCCGGCTGCAGCAGAAACGCGCCCCCGGAGATGGCGGCCAGCGGCAGCAGCACGCGCAGACCCTCCACGGGCAGCATGCGTGACAGCCAGTCGCGCGTTGGCGCGTCGTCGCCAAACGCCCATGCGAGGCCGGGCGCCGCCATCACCAGCGCCAGCTTAGCCAGGGGTGTCAGGCGCGAACGCAAGACTTCGCGCAGCGTCACGCCCGCAATGGCAAGTGCGCGTTTCAAGATTTGTCCCCATGTTTCAACATGCGCAGATAGAACGCCTCAAGCGTGCGCATCGGCGAGCGACTGCTTATGACGTTCAGGCCCATCTGTTTCGCAAGCGCCTCAAGCTCAGCGATTGCCGCCTTGTCAGGCGGGCTCACTCGCAGTTCGTGGGTTTCGGTTTCCCGCAGCAGCTCTTCCAGGGTGCCCTCGCTCAGCAATCGGCCGTGATTGATAAAGGCTACGCGGTCGCACACATTCTCGAGTTCGCCCAGCAGGTGGCTGGAAATCAGAATTGCTTTGCCCTGATCGCGCAGTCCGGCGATCAGTTCTTTCATCTGCACAGCCCCCAGCGGGTCCAGCCCGCTGGTCGGTTCATCCAGGATGAACACGTCGGGATCCCCCACCAACACGGTCGCCACGCCAAGCCGCCGCTGCATGCCCTTGCTGAACCCCTTTACCCGGCGCTTTGCCGCATCCTTGAGCCCCACGCGATCAAGCAGCTCGTCTGCTGTCGCCGCTGCTTGCGTGCGCGTCAGGCCAGCCAGCGCGCCGTGCAAGCGCAATGTTTCGCGGGCGTTCAGGAAGGGAAGCAATGTGCTGTCTTCGGACAGGTATCCCGTGGCTCGGCGCGCGGCCATGGTGCCGGGGCGATGTCCGTTGATACTGACAGACCCTGCATTGGGCCGGATCAGACCGGCAGCAATCTTGAAGGCTGTGCTTTTGCCGCTGCCGTTGGGTCCCAGAAGGCCGAAGACCTGGCCCTTGTCAACCGAAAGCGAAAGGCCGTCGAGCGCCTGAACGCTGCGACGGCCGAAGAAGTCTCGGAAAGTTTTGCTGAGGCCGCTGAACTCAATTGCGGGCACGGTTACTTCCGCGCTTACATTTGCGAAAGGTACGTGGCCTGAAGTTTGCGCTTCAGCGCCTGACGCTTCTTGCGGTTGCGGGTGACGCTTGGCTTTTCGTAGTAGGCAACGCGCTTCATGGCCCGAGTAAGGCCTTCTTTCTCGCACGCCTTCTTGAAGCGACGAAGTAGCTGGTCCACTGATTCAGAACTGCGTGCCTTGATCTTCACCATACCCGTACGTTCCCA
Source organism: Planctomycetota bacterium (assembly GCA_019636195.1). Classification (GTDB taxonomy): domain Bacteria; phylum Planctomycetota; class UBA8742; order UBA2392; family UBA2392; genus JADJRK01. The sequence goes on from JAHBYA010000001.1 coordinate 143,831, forward strand.
ACCCTAGTCAACAAAAAAACAGTCCCGCCGCTTGCGGGGCAGCAATATTAGCTCCGGCACTCTCGCATGCAACAGGGTGACACGGGCGGCTGCAATCAGTGCAGTCAGCGAAGTCTCCCGGGCCAGAAAATTTCTGGATTGCGCAGCCGCCGACCATCGTTCCTATTGCCGAACTTACCTACCGGACGGTATAGGGGCAACATGCCATCCAGCGACGACACCTGCACACGCGGCGAAATCCTGAAGCAAGCTGCCAAGCTGTTTGCGCAGCGCGGGTTTGACGCAGTCAGTGTGCGCGAAATCGTTGAGGCCGCCGGCTGCACCAAACCGTCGTTGTACTACCACTTCGAAAGCAAGGAGGGCCTTGCCCTTGCCCTGATGGGCGAGTTCATCGAGGCCGCCGTCACCGCCCGCACACGAGCATTTGCGCAGGCGGTCGATGCGGAAGGGGCGTTCGTGCTGTTCGGCCGCGAGATGTTGAAGCTGGCTGTAAAGTTCAAGGACACGCTGGCGTTCGGTTTTTCCATCTGGTTCGGGCGCAGCAGCCTGAAATCCCTGATGGCCAGAGTCGAAGAAACGGACCGGAAGGCGTACGAAGAGTGGCACAAGGCGCTGGTGCGGCTGGGCATGTCGCCCACCGTGGCGATGACCGCCGTGCGCGCCTACTGGTCCATGCTGCTGCACGAGTTGATGCAGGTCGTGCAGTGCCCCAAATGGAAGGGCAACCCGGAAGAAGTGTCGCAACAGATTACGCGCGTCGTGCTGCACGGCGTGCTGAGTCTTGAGCCCGTGAGGAAGAGATGAGAGCCCGTAAACTGTTGATTGTTTTGCCCCTGCTGCTTGCAGCATGCGGCCCCCAGATGCCGCCAGCGCCGGATAACAGCCTTGCCCGCCGCAATGTCGTGGCTGGGCCGATCGAGTTGCGGCCGCTGGAAGTCAAGATCACGCTGCCGGTTGTCACACGCCCCATTGAAGAACTTGAGATTCGCGCGGCGGTGCCCGGGCGGCTGGTCTCCATGCCTCATGACAAGGGCGACCAGGTGAAGGCCTCAAACGTTCCGCAGGCCGCATGGACCGCAGAAGACGAGTTCAAGGCGCAGCACCCCGCAGCCACCGAGGAACAGGTTGCGCTACGCAACCTGTCGCACCTCACGGGCTTCGCTCCGTTCGCAATGGTGGACGACAGCGCCTTGGTACAGGGCTTTCGCGAAGCACAGGCCATGTACGACCAGGCAGTACGCGACCTCAAGCGCCTGCGCGAGTATCCTGACACCACCGGCAGCCAGCTTGACAACGCGCGTACACGCCGCGACACGGCACGGGCGGCCGCCCTGCGCGTGATGTCGCAGATCGAAGATACGCGCATTTGCAGCCCGGTTTCCGGACTAGTAACGCTGCGCGCCCGCAAGCAGGGCGAGTATGTAAACCCCGGCGAACTGATCGCGACCGTGGCGGTCATGCGCACGATTCGCGCCGACCTCGAGCTGCCGGAGACTCATTTCAGCGCGATCAAGGTTGGCGACAGCGTCGCCGTCACGTTGCGGACACTGAGAGACGACAAGGGCGCCACGCTGGTACGCAACGGCATCGTCGCACGCAAGGACACGGTAGCGCACCCGCAAACGCACAGCTTCACGGTTGAGATTGACCTGGACAACGCCGACCTGGCGTTGCCCGCCGGCTTGTTCGGCACGGTCGAGGTTGTGACCTACCGCCGCGAGAATGCGCTGGTAGTGCCCCTTTCCGCGGTGAAGTTGAACGGGCCGCGAAAGTCGCTGTTCGTGGTCAAGGGCGACCGAGTCAAGGAAATCCCGAACATCCAGATCGGCCAGCTTTCCATGGAGTGGGCAGAGATTCTGGGTGACCCCGTCAAGCCCGGCGAACGCGTTGTCACCAGCGGCGCGCAATGGTTGGGCGACGGCGACCTCGTGAACGCAATGGACAAAGAACCGACTGCATAGACGCGCAACAGGGCGAGCCATGAAACTTTCCGACTTTTCAATCGACCGTCGCATCCCGGTGTTCGTGCTGATCGCTGCCATCTTCGTGATGGGCATTTACAGCTACGCCACGCTGCCCCGCGAAAGCACGCCTGACATCAAGGTGCCGCTCGTGACGGTGGCTGTGCCGTGGCCCGAGGCGAGCCCCGAAGACGTGGAGAAGTCAATCACGGTGCCGCTTGAACGGGAACTGCGCAACGTAAAGGGCCTGAAGGAACTCAGCAGTGTCAGCAGTGAGGGCATCTCGATCACCACCTGCGAGTTTGACCCCAGCGTGCCGGTCGAGGAAGCCCTGCAGAAGGTGAGAGAGAAGTACGACCGCGCCAAGGCCGAGTTTCCGGCAGATGTCGAAGACGAGACCATCAGCGAACTGAGCTTCTCCGAGTTCCCGATCATGATTGTCACGCTGTATGGCGCCGACGTCACGGTGTTGGAAAAGCTCGCCGAGGAGCTTGAAGACAAGATCGAGGGCATCGACGGCGTGCTGGATGTGACCATTGCCGGCGGCGTGGAGCCGCAAATCGAAATCGAGGTTGATCCCGAGAAGCTGCAAGCCTATCGGCTGCCCGTGAACCAGTTGATTGAAACCCTGCGCGGCGAGAACAACGACATCTCAGCGGGCGGCGTTGACACCGGCCTGGTAAAGACGTCGGTGCGCCTGCCCGGCGCGTTCAAGACCGCGGCAGACGTTGAGTCGCTGGTGATTCACCAGGTTGATGGACGGCCGGTCTATCTGCGCGACGTTGCGCGGGCCTATCGCAGCTACAAAGACCCGATCAGCTACGCGCGCCGCGACGGCCAGCCGTCTGTGCAACTGAGCATAAGCAAGCGCGCCGGCGCCAACATCATCGTGATCGCCGAGACCATCAAGTACGGTATGGCGCAGGCCAAGCACGACTTTCCGGCAGGCGTGGAGTACGCGATCCTGACCGACGCCAGCCACGACATCCGCAACATGGTCACCGACCTTGAAAACAACATTCTTTCGGGCCTGGTGCTGGTGTTGCTGGTGATTTTCTTCGCGCTGGGCTTTCGTAACGCCCTGTTCGTGGCCACGGCTATTCCGCTTTCGCTGCTGATCAGCTTTTCGGTGCTTCAGTTGATGGGCGTAACGCTGAACATGGTGGTACTGTTCGCGCTGATCCTGGCCCAGGGCATGCTGGTCGATAACGCCATCGTGATCATTGAGAACATCTATCGCCACATCGGCATGAACAAAACGCCGGTGCAGGCTGCCAAAGACGCCACGGCCGAAGTGGCGTGGCCCGTCATCGCAAGCACAGCCACCACACTGGGCGCGTTCGGGCCCATGCTGTTCTGGCCGGGCATCATGGGCGAGTTCATGAGTTTCCTGCCGCTGACAGTGATTGTTACGCTCGTAAGCAGCCTTTTCGTGGCGTTGGTGATCAACCCGACTATCGCCGCCACTTTCATGCGCTTTCGCAAGCCGACGCAGAAGCCCATCAACCGCAAGGTTGAGGGCTTCGGCAACGCTGCTCTGGCGTCATATGAGCAGCTTCTGCGTATGGCCCTGCGTTGGCCCAAGGTGTGGCTTGGTGCCGCGTTCATGTTCCTGGTCGCGACTGTCATGCTGTACGGCGTGATGGGCCACGGCGTGGAACTGTTCCCCAAGGTTGAACCCAAGCTGGCGTTCGTGAACATCACAGCCGCCGAAGGCACCAGCCTGCAACGCACGGATGAGCTGGCCAAGCTTGTTGAGTCACGGCTTCCGCCGGGGCAGGGCATCGTCAAGGGCATTGAGACCACCGTGGGCGGCGTAGGCGCCGGCAATCCCATGGAAGGGGGTGCGGATGCCACCCACCTTGCGCGCATCACGGTCAGCTTTCTGGACCAGGAAGACCGCACCGGCAGCCCCATGAAGTGGCTTGAAGACCTGCGCCCGATGCTTGAAGACCTGCCGGGCGCGGACTTTGAGGTCAAGGAGCAGGCCGTCGGCCCCCCCACCGGCGCGCCGATCAACGTCGAAATCTCGGTCGATGACGAGCAAAGGCTCGGCGAAGCTGTGCTGAAAGTGCGCCGCATCGTGGAAAGCACTCCCGGCGTGGTTGACATCCGCGACAACCTGCGCACCGGCAAGCCCGAGCTGCGCATCCGTGTTGACCGGCAGAAAGCGGCGCTGCTCGGCCTCAATACCCAGTGGATCGGTAACTTCGTCAAGATGCTGATCAACGGCCAGCGCATCGGCGGCTATGACGAACGCAACGAGGAACGCGACATCATCGTGCGCCTGCCCGCGGAGTCGCGCAATGATCCGGCTGTGCTGGACGCGATACGGGTAAGTGATCGCTTCGGCAACTCGATCCCGCTCAGCACCGTCTGCACCTGGGAGTACACGGGCGGGCCCGGCACCGTGCGTCGCAAGGACGGGCGCCGCATCCTCACCGTCTCGGGCAACCTGGCCCCCGGTTACCAGGCCGAGCCGCTGCTGGCTGAGATTGAAAAGAAGATCAGTGCTGAAGCCGCAACCTTCCCTGCCGGCTTCAAGGCCAGTTTCACCGGCGAAAGCGAAGACAAGAACGAGGCCCAGGACTTCCTGAGCAAGGCGTTTGTGATTGCCCTGCTGCTGATCCTGTTGATCCTGGTGTTGCAGTTCAACAGCCTGCTGCAAAGCGGCATCATTCTCAGCAGTGTTGTGCTCTCGACTGTTGGCGTGTTCATCAGCCTGATCGTGCTGGCGCAACCATTCGGCATCATCATGACCGGCGTGGCTGTGATTGCGCTGGCGGGCGTGGTCGTGAACAACGCGATCGTGATGATCGACTACATCAACCAGCTCAGGCGTATCCACGGGCGTACGCTGCTGGATGCCATCGTTGAGGGCGGGCGCACGCGTCTTCGCCCCGTAATGCTGACCGCGATCACCACCGCGCTGGGGTTGTTCCCCATGGCGCTGGGCGTCAGCTTCAACTTCTTTGAGTTCCGGTTTGTGATGGGCGGCGAAAGCTCCGAGTGGTGGGCGCCGCTTGCTACAGCCATGATCTTCGGCCTGATGATCGCAACCGTGTTGACGCTCGTGGTGGTGCCGTGCGCGTACCTTGTGACGGCCCGCTTCGGTGAAAATGCCAGCCGCTTCTTCCGGCGAGTATTCGGCAGCCCCGAAGACCTGGCGGCTGAGCAGTCGCCGCAGCCTGCGAAACCCGAAGTCGTGCCCGAGTCCGACGAAGTGCCGGTGCTTGAGCCGACTCACAGTGCATAGCGCAGCAGGCCGCCAATGCCTGCCAGCGCAACCAGCAGGCCAAGTACGACCCGAAACGGGCGCGGCTTGACGTAGCGATGCAGCCACGCCCCCAGTGCCATGGCGACTATGATGCCGGGGGCGCTGTAACCGAACCATTCAACGTGGCGGACTTCAAGCGCGCCGGCCAGTGCCAGCGCCGCAAGGCGCACCGGGTTCGTCGCCACGGTCACCAGCACCGCGCGCCTGCGAAACACCGATGGGTCGCCGCCAGCCCCGTGCAGCAGCAGAAAAAACACCGGCCCCGCCATCCCGAACAACCCGCCCAGCACGCCCGCCAGCAGCCCGGTCGGGAAAGCCAGCCTGCGCACTTTGGGCTCGGGCATCGGCGTTTCGTTGCTGCGCCAGGCCAGCCATATGCCCGCGCCGATAATCGCCAGCGATAGCAGCAGTGACAGCCAAAGCACGTCAATGCGCGTAAGCACAAAGGCAAACAGCGCCACCGTCGGGATCATGCCCAGCAGCAGGCGCGCGGTCAGGGGTTCGGGCTTTACTTCGCGCCGCATGGCAAGCCACATCAACAGGCTGGAGAACAGGTCGGCAATCGCCAGCCAGTACAGCCCGTCGGCCAGCGTAAGCCCGCCGCCAAGGCCCATTGCCAGCGCCACCAGCAGCAGTGCGTTGAAGACAATGGCGCTGGCGGCACCGACTACGCCCTTCACAAAGAAGGCAATGAAGGCAAAGCCGCAGATCAGGATGATTTCGTGCACGCGCGAATGATCGAACGCGCCCGCGCCAATGCAAGCCGCGCTAGGGTTTCAGTTTCTCGCGCTCGGCGGCAAAGGCCTCAAAGATGGCGGCTGCCAGCTTTTCGTTGATACCCTCAACGGCGCGCAGCTCGTCAAGGCTGGCAAGCTTCACGCCCTTTGGCGACCCGAAGCGCTTGATCAGCGCGCGCTTCTTTTTCGGCCCGACGCCGGGGATGTCGTCAAGGCTGCTGCCAAGGTTGCTTTTGCGCTTTTGCTTGCGGTGAAAGGTAATCGCAAAACGGTGCGCTTCGTCGCGCACGCGCATCAGCAGGTGCAGCGCGGGGCTGTGGGCGGGCAGCACCAATGGCTCGTCGCGGCCGGGCACGAACACGCGCTCGGGCTTTTGCTCCGGCGTTTCCTGCCAGGCGGTTTCCCAGCCGGGACGCTTGCGGTCGCGGGCCTTGGCCAGCGCGACGAGGTCGATGCCGATGATGTTCAGTTCATCAAAGACCTCCTGCACGCGCCCAAGCTGGCCCGCGCCGCCGTCGATCACGACCAGGTCGGGCACGACGCCGTCTTCAAGCGCCCGTTTCATGCGCCTGCGCAGCACTTCTTCCATGCTGGCAAAGTCGTCGTTGCGGTCGTGGGACTTGACTTTGTAGTGGCGATAGTTGGCTTTGCTAGGCTCGCCGTCGATAAAGCACACGCCGCTGCCGACGGTGTCTTTGCCGCCGCCGTGGCTGATGTCGTAGCACTCGATGCGCACGGGCGTGCGCTCAAGACCCAGCGCTTCCTGCAACTCGCGCAGGGTCTGGCGCGAGCGCTGCTCAATTTCGGCGCGGACTTTCAGGGCGTGGCGCGCGTTTACGTCGGCCATCTGCAAAAGTTTGGCCCGGTCGCCGCGCTGCGGGTAGATCACCTGCACTTTGCGCTCGGCGCGGTCGCTGATCCATTCGCCCAGGGCTGCCATGCCTTCAAGTTCAAGGGGCACGATCACCTCGTCGGGCACAAAGCTGGCACGCTCGTAGTACTGCATCAAAAAGCCTCGCAGCACCTCTTCGTCGGGCAGCAGCGTCTGAAACTCGCGGGTGGCGCTGTCTTCAAGGCGCCCGTCGCGGTACATCAGCGTGGCGATGCAGGCGCGGTCGGCTTGCCGGTAAAGGCCGTGAACGTCGCGGTGCGCGGTCTTGTCGGTGCCGATCTGCGCGCGCTGGCGCAGGGTGGTTTCCTGTACAGCCAGCAGTTTGTCGCGCAGGGCGGCGGCCTTTTCAAAGTCCAGTGCGCCAGAGGCTTCGTGCATGCGCTGTTCAAGGTCGCGGGCGACGCGGTCGTCCTTGCCTTCAAGGGCGCGCGTGAAGTCGCGCACGATCGCCGTATATTGATCTTTGGTGACCTTGCCGGGCACGCACGGCGCGCAGCACACGCCGATTTCGTGATAGACGCAGGGCCGCGTGCGGTTGGCCAGCACATGGTCGCTGCACAAGCGCAGCGGGAAAAAGCGGCGCAGCACCTCCAGCGTCTTGTACAGCTTGCCCGCGCTGTTGTACGGGCCGAAGTAGCTAGCGCCATCCAGCTTGTACTTGTGCACGATGGTCGCGCGCGGAAAGTCGTGGCGCATGTCCATGCGCACGGACACAAAGGTCTTGTCGTCGGTCGCGAGCACGATGTTGTAGCGCGGCCGGAAACGCTTGATCAGGTTGTTCTCAAGGATCAGCGCTTCCTTTTCATGGTTGACGACAATGAACTCGACGCTTTCCGCTTTCTCCATCAGAAAGGGGATGTGCGGGCGGCCGTCCGCGCCGGGCCGCAGATAGGCAGGCACGCGCTTTCGCAGATCAACGGCTTTGCCGACGTACAGCACCTTGCCGCGTGCGTCCTTGAAGATGTAGCAGCCGGGAGCGCTGGGCGCGGCCTGAATCTGGCGCTCAAGAATTGTCGCTTCTTCGTTCACGGTATGCCCAGTACCCCAGCTCGCCCGCGTGTATGTCGTACAGCGCATGGGCAAGGATTGGAACCCACAGACTTCCGCTGGCCCAGTACAGGCCAAAGAACACGCCGCCCAGCACCGTGGTCAGCACGATGCCCCGCAGACCCTGATAGATGTGCGCGAACCCGAACAGCGCCGAGCTTGCCAATGCAGCGGCCCAAACCGGCACAAAGTGCAACAGCAACCCGAAGACATAGCCTCGATACAGCAACTCTTCGCCCCAGCCGGCGTGCAGCGAAACAAGCCACCATCGACGCCGCTGGCTGGGCGTGCGCGGCAGAATCCACTCGACGCGCGACAACGCGGTACGGACTTTCTCGCCGCCCGTCGGGTCGGCGCGCAACTGTCGCTGCTGCAGCGCGATCACAAGACAAAGCCCGCCAAGCAGCGCCGCCCCATACCACAACCCGTTTCCCTGCGGCGGCTCGAGGCCGAAGTCTCGCGGTGCATAGCCGCGCAGCAGCAGGTGCAGGCCGGCACCGGCAAACAGCCACTGCGTAAACATGGCTTCCACGTACAGGGCAGGCCGGCGCTGCTCGAGTTCAGGTCGCGGCAGCGCCAGCAATCGCGGCAACGTCACAAACAGTGTGAAGAACGGCAGCCCCACTGTCAGTGCCACGACCAGCAGAGCGTCCCAGGCGCGGGGTTCAATCGGCGTCATCGTCAGTCACCGGGCCCGTCGCCTGGTAGCGCTGGCGCAGGCCGCCCGCATAGCGGCACCACGAGTAGTCACGGAGCAGCACGCCAAACACCCGTGCGGCATCGGCCTCGCTTCCTGCCAGCTCGTGGCTTCGGCCAATCCAGTAGATCGCGTCGTCGCACATGCTGCATTGCCCCTGGTAGTCACGCTCGAGACTGACCAGCAACTCCCGCCCCTGTTGATGATCTCCCAGCAGGATCAGCCCCTTGCCGACACGAAACATCGCATTGGGTGCCAGCAAGTGGCTGGGATTGGCCTTCAGCCAGTCGCGGTAGCGCTGAAGACCGCGCTTGAGCCATTCGTCGCCTTCACCACGATTGATCGCCGCCAGCTCTTCATCCTGAATTCGCATGTACTCGTCGCCCGGTTTGCCGAGCGTGCGCTGCAAACGCTTGCGGGCATAGTCATTGGCTGCTTCAAGCGCCCGGTCCGTGCTAAGTCCGGAAGTGCGCGCCAGCAGGTCTTCCCACGCCTGGCCTTCCAGCAGCCCCGCGCAGAACGCCTTGACGTTGCCTGCCTTCAAGTTCTCCAGCCATTCAAAAGCCAGTGCGGCTTCGGCGTAGTCGGCGCTCGTGTCATCCCGTTCGACGCCGCGCAACGCACCCAACGGGGCGTGGCCTCCGAACACCTGGTCGGTCACGACTGCAGACAGTCGCCCCTCAAGCTGGCCGGCGCCGTACACCGCAAGGCCTTCCTTGAGCCATGTAGGCAGGCCCGTGTAGGCTTCGCCCATTGCGGCGCGAAACGCAGCGTGCTTGGCTTCATGGATTACGCGCAGCCGGAACTCAGGCTCGGACAGAACCACGAACTCGGTGTAAAACTCGATGCACGCCTTCAGTTGGTAGCCGTAGCTCATCGTCGATGTGCTGGCGCGCACCGTCATGTACGATTCGCCGGCGTCCCTGAACACGATAACCGCCGTTGGCTGCGGCAGCTCCACGCCCAGCGCAACCTTCAGCGCGGGCATCGCTTCGCGCAAGTACCCCGGCAATCTGGCAAGGGCGCCTTTGAAGCGTGTGTCTTCGGCGTACTTGCCCGCGTAGTTCCGCGAGATGCTGTGAGCGTCAGTATCAGCCTCGGGTTGCAGCAGCTTCAACAGGTCGATGGCGCGCTCGCGCTCGGGACTGGAACCCTCAGCCATCTCCAGCAGCATGGACTCAGCATCCTTGCACTTCCCGGATAGCAGCAGGCACTCGGCAATCATGGTCCGCCAGTACTCGAACTGAACGGCCTCGGGATACAGCTTGCGATTGGTTGTGCACTGTTCGATGCACTCACCAAGCAGGCCCGCGTCGCGAAGTGCCTGCGCGAGTGCGGTGTGCATCTGCTCAAGCGCCTCGTGCTGCGGGTGATTCTTCAGGGCCAGGTTCAGCAGGCGCACACTCGTGCGTGGCCGTCGCAGCTCGCGGGCGGCTGTGTCCGCACGCAGCGCAATGTCGGGCGTAAGCTCATCTCCCGGGCGTTTCTCAACGTATGCGACAGCACCTGCCAGCAGCGCCGACCAGTCGCTCTTTTTGTGGGCATTGCGGATCGCCTCGTACTCTGCCCGTTCGCCTGCATAAAGGGGAAGCATGGCAAGACACAGCATCGCGGTCAGCAGACACCGGCTCATGAATTCTCTCCTGCCCTTATCCGGCTGGCCAGTTCTCGCTCGCCGGCCAGCTCAAGGGCTTGGACGTACAACTCGCGGGTCCGGGTCCAGTCATAGTCCCAGTAGTTGCCGAAAACCTCGGGCTTGAAGTCCGCAAACGGACGCGCCTGGCTGCTGACCAGGGCGTATGTCTGCCAAAGCGTCGATACATCCTTCACGCACTGCCGTGCCATCGTTGCGTCATTCGCGCCCGCAGCCGCAAGTGCTGCGACTCGTCGCAACTGCCAGGGCACATGCTTGCGCCAGCGCGCCCACGGCCCGCAATGGCTGATCACCGAACCGGCATCCACTTCGAGCGCAGAAAGTATGGCGCAAGTTTCAGCCAATGCGGCATGCGCGCCCGCCATCGCCTGCAACTCCGCCATGGTCACGAGCGCCGATGTGTACGCGCGGTTAGTGTGAACGCGCTGGGCGGTTGCGAACGCCTGCAACTGGGCACTGATCTCGGTGGTCTTTTCAGCCAGCGTAGCTGCCATGAACTCAACAGTTTCGTTGGATGGATGGCCCCGAATCGGGTGAGTCAACGGCAGGTGCGTTGCATCGCCAGTCGCCCCAAACAACTCCGCCGGCAGGTCATGCCAGTGCAGCGCGAGCGTTGCAGTTTCCGGGTAGGCGCGAAAGCCGCGCACCAAGGACAAAGGAAACTCGACCCGCCACTTGCCCAGCACGTGCTCGTGGGGAAGGCGCCGTGCGGCAACGCTGTGCGAACTTGACACGTCAACGCTAGCGCCAGCCCCGATCGGCACCTGCCAGCGGTGGCGGCCATCGGCCTTCTCCGGCTGTGCGTCGATGCCCTGGATGCGCAATTGCGCCCCCAGCTCCGCGGGTAGAGTCAACACGGCAATCGTGTCGCGCTTGCCGGCCTTGAGCCTGAACAGACTGGAGTACTCCGCGCTGATTGCCGTCTTCGCGGGCCGGACCGTGATTTCCGCGCGGATCTCGACCAACTCAACGTCGCCGCTTTGCACAGCCAAAGCGTGCAGCGGCGCAGCCAGTATGAGCAGCAGCAACAGTCGCATGCCGGCAGCTTAGCGGGTTAAATGAACCGGGGACAGGCTTGGCGCCTGTCCCCTAGCGTTTGCCGTGCCTACTTTGAGGTGGTGAAGATCGCCTCAAAAATCAGCGGCAGCAGGCCGTTGCCATCGTTGACCAGCATGATCAAGGCAACGGTCGCGACCGCTACCATGCTCATCAGCTTGATCAGGATGTTCAGCGACGGGCCGCTGGTGTCCTTGAACGGGTCGCCCACTGTGTCGCCCACCACGGTAGCCTTGTGTTCGGGGCTGCCCTTGACGTACTTCTTGTACTTCTTCTTGGGGGCTGCCGGAGCGGCTGGCGCCGATGCCGTCGGTGCCGGTTCCGCGGGCTTTGCGGGTTCTGGCTGCGGCTGGGCGGTTGCCGGCTCTTCAACCTTGGCTTCGGGCTCTGTCTCGGCTGACGATTCTGCGCCCTCTGCTTCGTCCGAGCTCTCGCCACCTTCGTCTGCGCCGGAGTCGTCCTGGGCGCCTTCATCGCCCCCCGCGTCCGCGGAATCATCGCCGTCAGCCTTCTTCTTGCGGCGCGACGAGGTCTTGCCGCCCTTGGGCTTCTTCTTGCCCTTGTCGTCAACACCGCCCTGGCTGGCCTTCACCGGCTCAAGGGCCTTGTCCTCGATTTCAGGGTTGTACTTGCCCTCGGCAATGTAAGCCTCGGCCAGGCCGCCTTTTTCGACCCACTTCTTGGCGTTGTCCCATGAGCCGCCGGCGTTGGCCATCATGACCGCCATGGCAAAGCCCGCGGCAAGTCCGCCCGCCAACAGCCCAAACACCGCCCCCGCACCGAACAGCACGCCGGTAATGATGGGACCAGCTACGGCGATCAGCGAAGGGACCAGCATCTTGCGAATGGCCGCGGTGGTCGAGATGTCCACGCAGCGCGCATAATCGGGCTTGCCTGTGCCTTCCATGATGCCCGGGATCTCCCGGAACTGACGGCGCACTTCCTCGACCATGTCTTTGGCGGCGTCGCCCACGGCCTTCATAGTCAACGCGCCGAACACGAACACCAGCATCGCGCCGATGAACAAGCCGATGATCGCCTGCGGGCTGGTCAACATGACTGCGGCCGCGTCAAACGAAATGCCTTTGGTCGGGTCCGTCTTGAATGAATCCGCTACAAGCGACTTGATTGAGTCCGCGTAACTGGCAATCAAGGCCAGCGCCGTGAGGGCCGCGCTGCCGATGGCAAAGCCCTTGCCGATGGCGGCCGTGGTGTTGCCCAAGCTGTCCAGGGCATCGGTCTTTTCGCGTACCTCGGGCGGCAGACCCGCCATTTCGGCGTTGCCGCCTGCGTTGTCTGCAATCGGGCCGTAGGCGTCGGTCGCCAGCGTGATGCCCAGCGTGCTGAGCATGCCGACTGCCGCCAGCGCCACTGCATAAAGGCCGGCTGCAGGCGCCGCAAAACCGCCACCGAAGCCGAATGCCAGCAATGTGGCCACGGCAACGGTCATGATCGGGATCCAGGTGCTCATCATGCCCACGGCCAAACCGCCGATGATCACCGTCGCCGGGCCGGTTGCCGACTGCTTGGCCACGTCCTGCGTCGGCTTGTAATCGTAAGCCGTGAAACGCTCGCTGCCCCAGGCGATTACCAGACCTGCGCCAAGCCCAACCAGCACCGCGAGCCACATCAAGACACCCATCAGGATCGGGAATGCCAGAAGGCAGATCGGCAGGGCAACTACTGCCACACCTATGCTGGCTGCGTTCACACCCTTGTGCAGGGCATGCAGCAGCTCGCCCAACGTCGCGCCTTCCTTTGTCTTGACGAACTTGGTGCTAACCACCGACAAGCCGATGCCGCACGCGGCAATGGCGACGGCGGCGAACACAAAACCAAACGGGTTGCGCCCGAGGCTGGTTGCGGCAGTGTACGACAGCGCGATCGCAGCCAGGATGCTGCCCACATAGCTCTCGTACAGGTCGGCGCCCATACCAGCCACGTCGCCCACGTTGTCGCCGACGTTGTCGGCGATGGTGGCTGGGTTGCGCGGGTCGTCTTCGGGGATGCCGGCTTCTACTTTGCCCACCAGGTCGGCGCCCACGTCGGCGGCCTTGGTGAAAATGCCGCCGCCTACGCGCGCGAACAGTGCCACCAGCGACGCACCCAAGCCGAACGTGATCATGGCGTTGGCCACATCGTTAAGCGTGATCTTATCGGTGATATCGACAAAGCCAGCCATGATCAGGAACCACACGGTCACGAACGCAAGGCCAATACCCACGACGGACAGGCCCATCACGGCCCCGGCCTTGAAGGCAACTTGCAGGCCCTCGTTCAAGCCGCTTTCCTTGCACGCCCACGCAGTGCGCGAGCTGGCCATGGTGGCGGTCTTCATGCCGAACCAGCCGGTGGCAAAGCTGCACAAGCCGCCCGATGCCAGTCCGAACAGCACAAAGATCGAAAGCCACCAGTGCGCGCCGGCAAGATTGATGGCGGCAATCACCACGGCTGTTGCGCCCAGCACCGGCAGCACGATCTTGCGCTGGCGAATCAGGTAGGCCATGGCGCCGTCGCGGACGGCATCAGCGATTTCAACCATGCGCTCGTTGCCGGGCGCTTTGGCCTTGACGTCTTTGAAGAACTTCATCGCGGTGAGCAGAGCCATCACAGCCGCGATCAAGCCGAGGATGATTGTGGGAACGGTGTAATACCAGTTCGACCAGAAATGGCTCTCTGTCCAGGCCTTTTCCTGCCTGACGAAGTCGCGGGGTCCGCCGCGTGCCGCGATGATCTCATGCTCGGCGCCGCTGAACCCGATAGATTGGGCCATACCATCAAGGGCCGGCTCAAGGTTGAAGAACGCTGAAGGCCCGCCATCGTGCAGCATGGCCGCGCCGCACAGCACCAGCCCGGCGGCAATCATGGCCAATGCGCTGAACAGTTTGACGGGGGACACGGAGTGCATGCGTCCGCGCAGTGAAACGATCATCTAACTCTCCCTAGTCGTGGCCGGGCAAAAGCTCCGGCGTATCCGCAAGGTTCTCGCGCGCATGGGCAAGAAAATCAGCGACACCATCGTCACCGGCCCTGCGGCGGGCGTTCTCTATACCCGCGCGCAACGCAACTTCAACACCCTCTCGGTACGCGGCACGAAAAGTTTGGGCCAGCCGGCCGCCGGCGGGAAAGTACTGCCATGAAAGCACATACGAGTTTATCAGGCTGATCTCAAGCCCCGGGCTGCGGGGCTGCATTTCAAGGGCTGGGCGCAGCACCAGCGTCATAAGGTGCGCGCGGCACCAGTGGCCCAACGTCAGCAGCTCCTGCAACTGTGAATCCAGTGCAAAGAAGTCCCGCAATTGCGCGCGCTCCAAGGCCTGGAACTCGCGCCCCAGTTCACCTTGCTGCTGCTCCGTCAGTTGCTCGAACGCCGGATCTATCAGGCGGCTGCGCGAGTCGTCATCCAGCAGCAGAACACGAAACAGCGGGATCTGCGCGCCGGTCTCGCGCAGAAAGGTTTGAAGCCGGTCCAGCTGGGCTTGCGCAAGTCCGGAAAGCATGCGTTTGAACTGCTCTTCGACAATCAGTGCCCAGCGCTCATCACTCTTGCGGTATCGCCCCAGCGCCGCTTCAAGCAGATCAGGCAAGTAGCCCGCACTGCGATTCAAGACGTAATGCCACTCATCCATCCGCAACGATGCGTCGTGCGGAAGACGGTCCTGTCCGTCGTGCAGGGTGTGCAGCCCGCGCAACACCCACTCACGCCGGGCTGCGTACTCCGGAAATGGTGCGGAAATGTTGTAGCCCTGGTTCCAGGACAGATAGCTGTACACAGCCGGGTTGCGCGGCTGTAACTGTTGGATCAGCTGGTAGGCAGCCAGCGTCTCGTAGTAGTCGCCGCGTCGGTATGAGTCGCCCGCGCGCAGCCACAGCGCGGTGGTGGCATACCCGCGAGTCGCCCCCAGCATGCGAATGCCGGCTTGGCGGGCGGCATCGGGCGCCGGGTCGCGCTCAGGCGCCGGGCAAAGGGCCGCGACAGTCAGTGCCGCAACGATCACGATCACAAACGGGGCCAGCCGAATCATGCAAGCGTTATAGCACACAAGCACCCCGTTGCGCGCACGCAGATGGGAAGTACGTTTGCGCGGCGTTGGGCCCGTAGCTCAGTTGGTAGAGCGATGCGTTCGCAATGCATAGGTCAGGGGTTCGAATCCCCTCGGGTCCACCACGAGCAAGCTTGCGGTCGCGTTTGAACTCCGGTTCGCGCGACCGCTTCGTTTACGCCCGGCGTCGCCCGCCTGCGGGCGGGCTTTGGCCGGGCTACTGCGCGGTCAAAACAGTCCGCAGGACTGTTTTGAGGTTCGAATCCCCTCGGGTCCGCCACGAGCAAGCTTGCGGTCGCGTTTGAACTCCGTTTCGTGCGACCGCTTCGTTTCCCGGGTCAGGCCCAATACTCGAAACTTAATAGCTGAAGAAATGATCCTCCGCATGCCGATTCCTTGCCCGGAGGTGTGCCATGCCATTGCCGCGCAATCTTCGCCTGAACAACGATGTTCGGTCACGTCTCGGCGGCCAATTGCTGCGCCTTGCGCACCGCTATGACCGGGCCTTGTCCGAGCGCCTTGCCCGCTGGCACCTTGCCCCCACCCATTATGAGCTGTTGAAACTACTTTACGCCGCGCCGGACTACTCACTGACGCACAGCCAGGTCGCACAGGCCATGGGCATCACTTTGCCAAGCGTGACTCTGGCAGCGCGGAAACTTGGCGCCTTGCGGTTGGTAGGTGCCCAGCGGGGCAGTGACCGCCGTTGCCGTGTGCTGACGCTGACTGTAAAGGGCGCAGAGATGCTCGGGCAGCTTTACGACGCCCACGAGTACTTCTCAGAGGCCCTGTTCAGCAGTATCCCGGACCCAGGCACAGCACAGCTCGACAGGGCAATCCAGCGACTGCTTGCACGCCTAACTGAACTGGAAGAACTCAAGGTTTCTGCGGCAGCTTAGGATCGACGCTGGTCGGGGTGCGACGTTTCTCAATCGACTTCAGGCCTCCGAAATCTGAAGTGCTCATTGATGTGGGCGCGCATTGCTGTGAAATGTTGGCTGTGTCCTGCTTCGACGCAAGGTGGCAATGCAACGGCCTGACGGCACAGCCATGACACGCTGGCAGAAGCTCCGCAAGTGGCTGAAACGGGGCTTGATTGCCGGCGCCGCCGCAGCGCTGCTGCTTCTATCCGGCGTGGTGGTCGGGGCGGCCGCCAGCGACGCGAACGCTGACTGCATCGTGATCATGGGCGCAGCCGTGCGCCGTAACCGCACGCCCAGCGATGCCCTGCGCTATCGGCTCGAGGAGGGCCTCAGTTTGTATCAGCAGGGTCGTGCACCCTGCATCATCGTCACCGGGGGAGGCGAGGGCGACTACCTGGAGGCCGAGGTGATGGCCGAGTGGCTTAAGCAACAGGGCGTGCCGCCAACAGCCATCATCCGCGAAACGGCGGCGGCCAACACCCGCGACAGCGGCCTGCTCGTCTCAGCCATTATGCGTGAACGCGGCTTCACAACGGCGCTGGTGTGCAGCCAGTGGTTTCATGTGGCTCGCTCCCGGCTGTGCTTTGAGCAGGAGGGCATCAAGACCTATGCCGCGCCATGCGGCGGCAACACACCCGTGAAAGAGCCGCTGTTCGTACTGCGTGAGATGGCGGCGCTATCGGTGTATGCATTGCGAATAGATGAGTTGCGCTGATCAGTCGCGCTTTTCGGGCGCTTTGAAATCGGGGTTGGCCTTGAGCGTCAAATCAACCTTGTGCGCCTTTTCACCCTCGATCTTGAACTCGACCTCATCAGTCACGAGCGGGAAATCGGTGATTCGTACCCAGTCTTTCTCGGTATAGGCCTTGCCGCCGTCCATGGCTGCAAAGCGCAGCTTGAACGTGAACCCGTGCTGCAGCAGGGGCACAAAGATCATGCCCTTCTCGCGCAGCACCGCATTTTCCTTGAACGCGTCCACCGGGTACGGGCCGAACTGGCGGCCCTGCGGGTTGACCATCCAGATAAACACGTGCAGGTTCTTGCACACCGAACCGTCTGCCAGCTTGACCGTACCGTAAGCAAAAGGGATCGGCCACTTCAGGGACACTTCTTGCGCGGCCTCGGCCTTGACAGTGACCTCACCCAGGTGAGTCGATCCGCTTGCGCCGTAAACGTCATATGTGCCAGCCGCAAGGCCCAGAAAGTGCACGAAGCCGTTCTCGTCCACCATGCCGCCGGCAGTGTAGGACTGCTGCAGATGCTCCGGCACGTCGATCCTTTTCGGCATCAGCCGCACGTCCAGGCCCATGACCGGGATGTCCTGCTCGTGCGTGGTCACGCGCAGGTTTACCTTGCGCATGTCGTCGGTGTACAACTCCCAGATCACTTCTTTGCCGTCCAGGTCAGCGGCCTTGAGGTTGGGAATGACCTTCAGAACCGCTTCGCTGCCCATGGGCTTGATGACGGCGGTGAAGCCGCTGGGATCAATGGCCCACGCCTGGAACTTGAAAGTACCCGCGGGCCAGACAACCGGTTCATCGTTCTCGTCGTACTCATCAGCGAGAACGCCGTCACTGGCGTTGTTGCGCAGTTGGCGTAGGTAAACGTTGCTGTACAGGTCGATCTGCGCGCCGATGCCCTTGCCGGTGCGGGCGTCAACGACCTTGCCGCTGAACTGCGGGGCCTTGACCAGTGCAAGGTCGAGCTTCACGTCCTCGAACGCCGCGACACGGGCTACCACTTTGTGGTAGTACACCCAGTCGTTGCCGCTGCGGTCGGCCCAGTTGCACCAGACCATGTAGTAACCCGATGGCAGTTCAAACTCGTAGCTGCCGTCTTCACGCGAGTGAATCGTATAGGGCGCGTCAAACATTCGCGCACTGCCGTCCTGCCCCACGTCCAGCGGCGCAAAA
The DNA here is from genome assembly GCA_019636195.1 of Planctomycetota bacterium. Classification (GTDB taxonomy): domain Bacteria; phylum Planctomycetota; class UBA8742; order UBA2392; family UBA2392; genus JADJRK01. The sequence continues at coordinate 162,031 of JAHBYA010000001.1, forward strand.
CTCACCGAAGCCCGCACCGGCGGCGACTCGCGGCCGGTGACGCTGACTTTGCCGGTTGCCCGAACGTTCTTGAGTGGCCGAACAAACAGTGTCCACGCGATCTCGGCCTTGCTGAGCTCCGCCGGAGGCACGTTGGACCAACCGTCCGGCACGACAAAGTCACCGTAAGCAAAAAAGCGCAGCTCTTTGGCTTCGCGGTTGAGCGTGACTGCGGCTGTGCCCTTTTCGTCCGTAAAAAAGGTAGCGTTATCGTGAGGTTTGCCCTCAAACTTTGCAAACGCCAGAAGCTTGAAATTCCCAGCCGGCTTGTCGCTGCCGAGCATCTTGACGGTAAGGCTGACTGTGCGGGCCCTGGCGCCGTCTTCAAGCTTGCCGCCAAGGGTTGCTGTGGCCTGGGCAAACGCGGGCGACGGGGCCAGCAGCAACAGTGCCGCAGCCGCCGATGCAAGCAGGCCGCAGATCAGGCAAAGGCGAACGCTCATGTTTTTCCTCAGCACTTGCGGCCGGCTTCCATGGCTGTCTTGTCAAACGCCGCGTCAAAGGCCACCGGGTACTCGCCCGTGAAGCAGGCGGCGCAGTAATTGCCGCCATCGCCCACAGCATTGCGCAGCCCCTGCACACTCAGGTACGCAAGGCTGTCGATCCCGAGGTAGTCTCGAATCTTCTCGACATCTGACAACTGATTCGCGATCAGTTCCTTCGGGTCAGGAAAGTCGATGCCGTAGAAGCAGGGGTGCCGCGTGGGCGGGCACGAAATGCGCAAGTGCACTTCTTTGGCGCCGGCTTCGTACAGGCGCTTTACGCGGCCGCGGCTGGTGGTGCCGCGGATAATGCTGTCGTCCACCACGATCACGCGCTTGCCCTCAACCACGTCGCGCACGGCATTCAGCTTGATCTTTACGCCGATGTCGCGCTGCCCCTGGCTTGGGGCTATGAACGTGCGGCCCACGTAATGGTTGCGGATGAATCCCTGCTCAAGGGGCAGGCCAACCTGCTCGGCGTAGCCTTGCGCGGCGCTGGTGCCGCTGTCGGGCACGGGCACCACTATGTCGGCGGGCACGTGGCTTTCGCGGGCCAGTTGTTTGCCCATTTCTTTGCGCGCCAGATGAACGTTGATCCCGAACACGCGGCTGTCAGGCCGCGCAAAGTACACGTGCTCAAAAATGCAGTGGGCGTGGCGCTGGGGCTCGCACCACTGGCGCGAATGCAGGCCGTCGTGGTCAATGCGCAGCAGCTCGCCGGGTTTGATGTCGCGAACGTATTCAATGCCCAGCATGTCAAAGGCGCAGGTTTCGCTGGCAAGCACGTGGGCATCGCCAAGCTTGCCCAGCGCCAGCGGCCGAAAGCCCTGCGGGTCGCGGGTGGCGTAAATGGCGTCATTGGTCAGAAACACAAAGCTGAAGGCCCCCTGCATGCGGGCCAGCGCCGCGGCTATGGGGTTTTCGCTGTTCTTGATTTCGGGGCGTGCCAGCAGGTGCAGCACGACTTCGCTGTCGCTGGTGGTCTGAAAAATGCTGCCTTGTTCTTCAAGTTCGCGGCGCAACTGCCAGCCATTGGAAAGGTTGCCGTTGTGGGCCACGCTGATCTGCCCGCCGCTGTAGTCCACGGTAATCGGCTGGGCATTGCGCACATTGCTGCTGCCGGCCGTTGAGTAGCGCGTGTGGCCAATGGCAAAGCGGCTGTTGAACTTGTCAAAAAAGCCATCGCTGAACACTTCGCCGACAAGTCCCATGCCCAGGAAGCTCTTGATCCGGTTGTCCATGATGCAGGCAATGCCGGCCGACTCCTGCCCGCGGTGCTGCAGTGCAAACAGGCCGTAGTAGGAAAGTTCAACGGCGTCAGGATGGTTGAACACGGCAAAGATGCCGCAGGCTTCACGAGGATGGTCAGTCACAGCCGTCTCCACGCCTAAGGCCCTCTTATAGCATCATAGCGGACAACGCGAAGTGACCGGGAAACCCGCCAGATTTTTGGCATGGGCTGGCCTGCCTTGGCCGGGGATACTTGACCAACCCTGAGCGTTCCCCGGAGGCTTGCCATGCGTTCTGCTTCCGCTTGTTTTCCGGCTTTGCTGGCTGTGTTCGTACTGGCGATCTTGCCGTCGTGCGCGATGTACCGGCCCGCCGTGCAGCAGGCCGGTCCGATCGAACGACCACACATCATGAAACGCGTCGCCCCGCGTGACCCGGATGCCGCGCGTATCGTGCGGGTCGCCGGCGAGGCGCTGGACGAGGACTCTGCGGCGGCGTTGGGGACGGCGATCTGGCTGGCCCTGATTGCGCTTGGATGGATTCTGATCTATGGCATCGGCTGGCTCATCGCCAAGACCGTTGAGGCGATTTCAGAAGGGCTTGCGACTGTGCAAGAGCCTGGGTCGGTGCCTGCTGTCGTGGATGCCGGCGCGAGTTCCCATGTGCGTCGTTGACTGCACATCGCCTGCCGCCTGCTTGACTTGCCAATAGCGGGCGCTACCTTATGCGCCACGTTTCAGGGAGACACCCGGGAGCGGCCGATGGGCCAGCTCCTTTCTTTTTGAGGCCTTGAGGCAAGAGACATGACCGCAGGTGTAAACGGCGCAGAACTGCTGCGCTTTGTCGAAATGATTGCCCGTGAAAAGGGCATCGAAAAGTCCGAGGTCCTGGGCAGTATTGAACAGGCCATGATCGTCGCGCTGCGCAAGCGTGTCGAGAACCCGGACACGCTGGTGGTCACCGTTGACCCCAACAATGGCGAAATCACAGCCCATGAGACCGACCTCGATGGCGTCACCAGCGAGGTCAAGCTTGCGGACATGGGCCGCATCGCGGCGCAGACCTTCAAGCAGATCTTTGTGCAGAAGAACCGCGAGGCCGAGCGCGACAACATCTATGAAAAGTACATCCAGCTGAAGCGCGAAATCCGCAGCGGCACCGTCCAGCGCAACGAAGGCCCCAACTACGTGGTCAACCTCGGCGACGCCGAAGCGTTCTTTCCACGCAAAGAGCAGGTACCCACCGAAAGCTACAACATCGGCGAGCGCGTTCGCGGGCTGATACTCGACGTGCGTAAGCAGGGCCAGAAGGTCAAGATCATCCTGTCCCGCACCCACCCCGAATTCGTCAAAAAGCTGTTTGAGCTGGAAGTCCCTGAAGTTGCCGAGCGCATCATTGAAATCAAGGCGATCGTCCGCGAGCCCGGCTTCCGCAGCAAGGTTGCCGTGGCCAGCTATGACCCCAAAGTTGACGCGGTCGGCGCGTGCGTGGGCGTCCGCGGCAGCCGCATCAAGGGCATCATTGACGAGCTCAACAACGAAAAGATCGACATCATCCGCTGGAACGAATCGGCTGAAATCCTGATCACGAACGCGCTGAAACCAGCGCGCGTTGACAGCATCACGCTGGACTACGACAACCGCCGCGCCCGCGTGGTAGTGCCGGATGACCAGTTGAGCCTGAGTATCGGCAAGCGCGGCCAGAACGTGCGCCTTGCGGCACGGCTGTGCAAGTGGGACCTTGACATCGTGACCGTCAGCCAGGAACAGGACTGGCGCAAGCGCACGCTTACAAAGTTCCGCAACATCGAGGGCGTGGACGAGCTGCTGTCCGAAGCGCTGTTCAACAGCGGCTTCGACAGCTTCCAGGATATTCTGGCAGCCGGCCCCGAAGCGCTGATGAAGGTGCCGGGCATCAACATCGAGTCCGCGGCGCGGATTATTCAGCACGTTACCGCCAACCCCGAGCCGCCCGAGGAAATCGCCGACGTCGTTCACGCCGAGGGCGCCCAGCGCAGGCCCGACAACACGTTTGTCGAGCCGGGGCAGGAACTGGAAGAGGAAGACGAAGAAGGTGCAACGCCGGGTGCGCCATCGGACAAACCCAAAGAGCCGGTGGACCCGTTCTCAAGGGCGGCCGAGTACGCGGCGCAAGCACCTTCACGCGAAGACCTGAACGCAAAGCCGTAGGCTTGCAATGCTTGCGGGGGCGAATGATAAGGCAGCAGGACCGGAAGGAAACACCAGTCTATGGCAGTGGATTCAAAGACGACAGACCAGAACTCGGTGCAGGCGGCAAAAGTCTACAAGGACCTCGGGCTTGACCTGAAGACCTTCAAGGCTAAGTGCGCCGAGATCGGTATTGTTGTCCAGAAGGCCATCGACCGCCTGAGTGAAGACGATATCAACCGCATCAAGAAGCACCTCGGTGTGGCCGACGCCCCGCAGGGCACCGCAACCGTTGAGCCGACACCCGCTGAGCTTGCACGCAAAGCAATCGACGACGCCCGCAAGGCCGCTGACGAAGCCCGCCGCAAGAAAGAAGACGAAGAACGCGCCAAGGCCGAAAAGATTGAGATGGACCGGCTGGCGGCTTTGGGCGCGCGCCTTGGCGTCGATCCCGCCCAGGTGGATTTCGTGGGCCAGCTGCTGGGCGTTGAAATCAACAGCCTTGCGGACATTGACGAAGCCCTTGTTGCACGCACCCAGAAGCACGAAGTCGTGTTCAAGATCGCCGCCGAGTTCAAGGTTGAACCGCGCGAGGTCGTGCGCATCGCCCGCACCTTGGGCCTTGAAGTCGGCCGCAAGTCCTTCAAGGGCCTTTCGCCCAACGAAGAGTTCATGTTGCGGGCAATGATCAAGCAGAAGCACACCACGCAGGAAGAGCGCCGCGCTGAAATCCAGGTGGACAAGGGCAACGAGTACAAACCGGCGCCCCCAACCGGCAACAAAGCCGTCGAAACTCGCGAAGTCGCCAAGCCCGCCGACCAGGGCGCAGCTGCCCGCCGCGAGCGCAAGGGCCGCGTCACCCAGGAACAGACGCGCGAGGTGATCCCCGAGCGCTTCCGCGAGCCCAAGGGCGGCGGCGGCGGCGGCGGCACAGGCCGTTCACGGCGCGAGCGCTTCGAAGTCAGCCAACTGAGCTACGACCGCCCGCGCGGTGGCCGTACCCGTCGCCGCGGCCGCGGTGACGAAGAAGTCGAAGAGAAAAAGGTTGAGCTGCCGACCGGCCCGGTCACCGTTGAGCTGCCGGCCAACTTGCGCAGCCTGTCAGAGGCCATGGGCGTCAAGACCAGCGAGATCATGACGCGCATGATCAAGGAAGGACTGCCGCCCATCCGCATCAATGACACACTGAGCCGCGACGTCATTGAGCAGATCGGCATTATCTTCGAGCGCGAAATCACCGTCACCGAGCCGCAGGATGCGGAGTCCTTGATTGCCGAGCAGCTTGAGCGCTTCGATGAAGCCGCTGGCACACCCGAGCCGCGCGCGCCCATCGTCACGATCATGGGCCACGTGGACCACGGCAAGACCAGCCTGCTTGACGCCATTGCCAGCCTTGACCGCGTAAGCGAGGAGTCGGGCGGCATCACCCAGCACATCGGCGCGTTCCGCCTTGACCTGCTGGAAAAGGACGGCAAGTACTCCAGCATCTACGACGAAAGCCAGGTCGTGGAAGGCGCCAAGCGCCTGCGCGTGACGTTCATTGACACGCCTGGCCACGAAGCCTTTACGGCCATGCGCGCGCGCGGCGCCAATGTTACCGACATCGCTGTAATCGTGGTCGCCGCCGATGACGGCATCATGCCGCAAACAGAAGAAGCGATCTCGCACGCCCGTGCCGCGGAAGTCGAAATTGTGGTAGCGATCACCAAGATCGACAAACCGGAAGCCAACATCATGAAGGCCCGCCAGCAGCTCGCGGCGCACAACCTGATGAGCCCCGATTGGGGTGGCAACACCGAAATCATTGAATTGTCGAGCGTGACGAAGGAAGGCGTGGACAAGCTGGTGCAGGTACTCTCGGACATGTCCGAGCTGCTGGAACTACAGGCTGTGGCCGACAAGCCGGCGGTAGGCACCGTGCTGGAAGCCCACCGTGACCCGGGCCGCGGCATCGTAGGCACGATCCTGGTCAAGGAAGGAACCCTGCGCACCGGCGACGTGATCGTGGCTGGCCACGGCTACGGCCGCGTGCGCGCCATGCAGGAGCCGCGCGGCGATGGCTTGCACCTGATTGATGCCGCCGGTCCCAGCCACCCCGTGGAAGTTGCCGGCCTCGACGAAATGCCCGAGGCGGGCAGCCTGTTCCACGGCATGAAGGACATCAAGAAGGCCGCCGAAATCGCCAACATGGTGCGCCAGCAGGAGAAGGACCTCGAACGCAGCCGCGGATTCAGCCTTGAGGAATGGTCACGCGCCCGCGCGGGCCAGGCGGTCAAGGAACTGGTGATCGTGCTCAAGGCCGACGTGCAGGGCAGCGTCGAAACAATCCGCCAGGAGCTTGCCAAGTTGCAGCACAACGAAGTGCGTGTGAAGGTCATTCAGGCGCTGGTAGGCCAGATCACGACAAACGACGTGCACCTCGCTGAAGCGTCCGGCGGCATTGTTGTCGGCTTCCATGTGGGTGTTGACCATAAAGCGCGCGATCTGGCCGACAACCACCACGTCGATATCCGCACCTACGAAGTGATTTACAAGCTGATCGAGGAAATTCGCGACGCGCTGGCCGGCATGCTGGCGCCTGAGCGTATCGAAGTGTACCAGGGCAGCGCGGAAGTGCGCCGTGTGTTCAAGGTCAGCAAGGTCGGCCGCATCGCGGGCTGCCACGTCACCCGCGGCATTGTGCGGCGCGACAGCCGCCTGCGCCTTGTGCGCGAGGGCGCGGTGATCTACGAAAGCGAAGTTGCCAGCCTGAAGCGCGAGAAGGACGACGCCAGTGAAGTTCGCGAAGGCTTTGAGTGCGGCATCCAGTTGAAGAACTACGACGACTTGAAAGAGGGCGATGTCATCGAAGCGTACAAGATTGAAGAACGCAAACGCTCGCTGACCTAGCCCCAGAGGATACTCGTGAAGACACTCGCATTCATCCTGGCCCAGGACGGCGGCCAGCCCCAGGGAGGCGGTTCACCGGCGCCCGCTACCGGCGGTACCGAGGCGCCCGCAGGCGGCCAGGCGCGCCAGCCAGGCTTCCTTGAAGGCATGGGCCCGCTGCTGATGTTCGGCGTCGTGATTGTTGTGTTCATGATTTTCATGAGCCGCAGCAAGCGCCGCCAGGAAGCCGAACACAAACGCAAGATTGAAGACTTGCAGACCGGCGCCCGCGTGATGCTCACCAGCGGCCTGATCGCGCGTGTGGACAAGATCGACAAGGAAAACCAGGAAGCGCGGCTGGTCATTGACGAAGAAAAGAAGGTCCACGGTGTGTACAACATCATGGCCATCGCCAAGATCTTCGACGAAAAGCAGTCCACCGCCAAGGAAGAAACCGCCAGGTGAAGCATCGTCGCCCCAGTCGCCTTGCAGTCGCCGCCCTCTTGCTGGGCGCGCTGGCAGCCTATTGCGATGTGCCGCGGCTTGGGGTGATCAACCGAGTCGGCGATACCCTGAATGCGGTCCGGGTGCTCGACGTCGCCACGCACCTGCGCCTGGCCCAGGAAGCGCTGAAACAGGGCGAGATTGCTGCGCAGGCCCGCGAGCGGCTGGATGAGGGCCGGCGCTCGCTTGACCTGATCAACTTTGCGCCGTCCATCGTTGCGGCTGTCCCGCCGATTTCGTCTTACATCCCGCCTGCCCTGGCGCCGGACGACTCGCAGCCCGGACCGCAGTTTCTGCCGGCACCGCTTACAGCGCTTCCCGGCGTGCTGATGCAGCTGAATCTGCCGCCCCCGCGAACGCGCACAGTGGCACAACCTCCGGCGACTTTCGCTCCGGCAAACCGCCCTGCCTTCACTTCTCGCGGGCCACCGCTGCACTTCGGATCGTAGCTTCCGGGGGTCCGGCGGCTGATCCACTTCGGCTGGGCCCGCTGGCCCGGAAACCAGATTTCATTCGAACTGAGCACTACAGCGCACAACAGGTGCGCCAAACAGGAACACACCCATGTGGGACTTTTTCAAACGCTGGCATCCGCTGATCCTGCTGCTTGCGGGCATTTACCTCGCGATTCCAAAGCCGGGCCCGAACCCCGCCGAAGTGGACGAGGCATTCCTTGACGAGTACGACAAGAACAAGGACGGCGTCGTTGACCGCGACGAGTTCGGCGGCCTGGACTTTGAACTCCGCGACCGCAACAAAGACGGCGTGCTGACAGTGGGCTCGCGCTTTCGCTGGCCACTGCACGACTACAAGTGGAACCTCGGCCAGGACCTGAAGGGTGGCAGCAGTCTTCGCTATGTGTTGAGACAGCAGGACATTGTGGAGGCCGAAAAGAGCATCCACGAACTGCTGGCCCCGCTGCGCGACTACCAGGAACGCGTCAGTCCTCAGGGCCGCACCAAGTTCGGCCGAGTGATTGAAGGCGGCGAGATTCGGCTTGGCGAGTGGGAAGAGGGCGACTACCAGCACCTGTTGATCCCCGGCCAGTTTGACGAAGGCCGCGTGGACGCGCTCAAGCGCTTCTACAAAGCTTGGTCCGAAGCCAAGCAGCGCAAGGAAGACAAGGACCTCGTCGGCCCGACCATTGAAACGCTGAACCGGCGCCTTGGCACCAGCGGCATCACCGAGTTGAACATCGCCCCTCTGGGTGATGAACGACTGGAAGTGAAGCTGCCCGAGTTCAGCACCGGCGGCGAGACAGATCGCTACAAGAAGCTGCTGGAAACAACCGGCAAGCTGGAAATGCGCGTGCTCGCCGCCGAAGACGGCGACTTCCGCAACCTTGAGGTCGGCCAGCTTCCGCGCGATGAAGGCTACAAGTTCCGCTGGATTGAGCTCGCGCGCAGTGACGCAGTGAGCAGCAGCCTGGTCAAGGAACGGGACGGAAAGAAGTTCGTGCCGGTGCAGGTAATCGACGAGTACGACATCACCGGCAAAGACCTCCAGAACATCCAGCCCAGCACCGACCAGCAGGGCCGCATGGCCGTCAGTTTTGAGCTCAAGGGACTTGCCGTCGCGCGCTTCGAGGAGTTGACCCGCAAGCACCGCGAAGCCGGTGCCGGCGGCGAAGACCCGCGACTGCTTGCGATCCTGATCGATGAAAAGGTTTACAGCGCCTACAGCATCAAGGACACAATCAGCGGAGCGGTGCAGCTATCGGGTAACTTCAATGCCAAAGAGCGCGACGACATTATCAACGTGCTCAAGTCCGGCTCGTTGAATGTGCGCCTTGAGCTTGAAGGCGAAGAAACGGTCGGCCCCAGCGAAGGTGCCGAGGCTGTGCGCCGTGGCTTGTACTCGCTGATTGCCGGCGCGCTGCTGGTGTTCGCGTTCGCGCTGCTGGTGTACCGCGGCCTTGGTGTGCTGACCATCGTCAACCTGATCATTGTCGTGACGCTGGTGATGGGCGCGATGTCGGCAGGCTTGGGTACGCTTACCATGCCGGGCATCGCGGGCCTGGTGCTGACCATCGGCATGGCGATTGACGCCAACATCCTGATCAATGAACGAATACGAGAAGAACGCGAAAAGCAACTCAATATGCGCGGCGCGGTCGAGGAAGGCTTCCGGAACGCGCTGTCTGCCATCGTCGATGCCAACGTCACGACGCTGCTGACCGCTATCATTCTATACAAAGTCGGCTCCGGCCCGATCCAGGGCTTTGCGCTTACACTGGCGATCGGCATTGTTGCCACCCTGTACACTGCGCTGGGCGCCTACCGCGCCATGGTGTTCGGCATTCTCAACGTCAAGCGCGACGCCAAGTTCAGCATGGCCGGTCTGGCATTTGCCCGCAACCGCAACATTGACTGGCTGAAACTCATGCCGGTCGGCGCACTTGCGGCGGCTGTGTTGGTGATCGGCGGCGGCAGCTTCATGTTCACACACGGCGGTGAGGTACTGGGCATTGAGTTCCGGGGCGGCCACACGTTCCGCGTGCAGATGAAACAAGGCTACGAGCGTGACGAGATCGCGGCCCAGATGATCGACGAGTCAACCGGAAAGGCGAAGTTCGAGTGGGCAGACAGCGTTGAAGTACAGCCGATCCGTCGCCTGGGCTCCGACTTCGCGGGGGGCACGGCTGATCGCTTTGACTTCCGGTTCCCGATGCGCCCGGAGTGGGTCAATGAGGAACCCGAGAAGGTCACTGAGATCCTTCGCGATCACATTGAAGAAGTGTTCGGCGCCTATCTCGTGGAAGACGGCTGGCGTGCCCGCGCCACCGGCGTCACTGAGACCACGTTTGAAGCACGGTTCACGCTTGCGCTCAAGGATGCAGAAAAGTTCCGCGAAACCTGGCCCGACGACTATGACAAGCTCTGGCTCACCAAGGACCGCAGTTGGGGCAACGACACCAATGCCGCGCGCAACAAGAAGGGCGTGTGGTTTGGCGAGGTCAGCCCCGGCGACGTGGACGTGACATTCACTCCCAACGCTTCCGGCGACCGCCAGCGCATCACGGTTCGCGCGACGGCCGTTGCTGTCATGGGCGAAGATGACCGCGCCAAGAAACACGCGGCCTTTGAAGCCGCAATCACCAAGTACTTCTGGGGCGACTCAGAGTTCGTCTCCCTGGACGGCAAGGCCGCCTTTGACGAGTTTGCTACGCGTGGCAACCTGCTGGTGAACATTGTGCTGCTCAACCCGGTCGTGGTCAGCGAGTTCACTGAACTTGTCAATCGCACCGCGGCCACCCGCAGCCTTGACCTGAACCTGCGGGCCGTCAACGCCGACGCCGACAAGGCCAAAGAGTTTGAACTGACAAGTGCAGCCATGACTTTCAGCTCCGACCCCGCCAGTGATCAGCACTTCAGCAAGATCGAAAATGACCTCAGCGAAGCCGTCAGCAAGTGGCTGAAGGACCAGCCCGGGGGCAACGAGATCAGCAAGCGCTTCCTCTTGTCCAGCGCGATCGGCGCCACGGTCGCCAGCGAGTCGCAGTGGCGCGCGCTGCTTGCCATTGTGTCGGCGCTGGTGATTGTCGTGATCTACATTCGCATCCGCTTTGCAAGTGTCGCATGGGGCCTTGCGGCTGTGGTCGCGCTGCTGCACGACAGCTTCGTGGTCATCGGCTTGATCGGCCTTGCCGACTACCTGGGCGCGGATATCAAGATCGACCTGACAGTGGTGGCCGCGATCCTGACCGTGATCGGGTACTCGTTGAACGACACGATCATCAACTTTGACCGCATTCGCGAGAACCTGAAGAACGACCGGCTGGCAACCGGCGGCAAGACGCCGTTGAAGCAGATCATCAACACTTCAATCAACCAGATGCTCAGCCGCACGGTCATGACCTCCGGCACGACGCTGTTGACGACGTTGTGCATGCTGATCTTCGGCGGCCCGCTGTTGAAAGGCTTCGCGTTCGCTATGACCGCGGGCATTATCGTGGGCACATTCAGCTCGATCTACATTGCCGGGCCGATCCTGTTGTACTTTGACCGCCGCGGCAAGGGCGACCTGCTGGACATGACCGAAGCCGAAAGCACCGAACTGGAGAAGGCCGCTGCCAAGGCATTGGCCAAAGACGCCGAAGAAACCGAAGAACCGGCGATGGAAGAGGCCGCCGAAGGTGAAACGCCCGAAGCTGCCCAACCTGAAGCCGAGAAGCCCGCCGAGGACAAGGCCGCTGACGAAAAGAAGGATGACAGCGGTAAGCAGGAATGACGAAATCGCATAACCTGCCTACAATCGGGCGACCCTTCCGGGTCGCCCGATTACTTTGGAGCCGTCATGGACATCACCGAGCTTCGCGAGAACATCGACCAAGTGGATGCCCAACTGGTGCAACTGCTTGCCAAGCGCCTTGAGTTCGCACTTGAGATCAACCGCGCCAAGCGGGCGCACCGCATGCCGCTGCGCGACGCCGAGCGCGAGGCGATCGTCCTTGGTGCCGCACAAGTGCACACCCAGCCGCCGCTGGACTCCAGCGAGGCGCTTGACCTGATGCGCATGATTCTTGAGTTTTCACGCGGTGCGGTGAAGCGGCGCATCACCGCCGAAGGAGTTGAGCCCCTCCACGTTGCCATCATCGGCGTAGGGCTGATTGGCGGCAGCATTGCCCGCGCGCTCAAGCGTGCAAACCAGGCGCACACGATTTCGGGCGTTGACCTGCCCCACCGGCTGGTATCCGCACAAGGCGCGGGCCTGTTCAAGACTCTGCATGAACCGCGGCATGGCAAGTTGGCTGTGCAGGATGCAGATGTCGTCTTTTTGTGCGCGCCGCCGTCGCGCAACCTGGAGCTGCTGGCCGCGGTGATGGCCGACGCCAAGCCGGGCGCGATCGTCACCGACGTCGGCGGCGTGAAGCGCGCCATCTGCGACGCTGCGGCTTCGATTGCAACCAAGGCAGTGTTCATCGGCGGTCACCCCATGGCGGGCAAGGCGACTGCCGGCTTTGAAAACAGCACAGCCAGCCTGTTTGAAAGCCGCGCCTGGGTGCTGTCGCCGGAGCGCGGCGTTGACAAGGCCGCGCTGCGCCGGCTTAAGGCGTTGATTGAATCAACCGGCGCGTCGGTGCAGTTGCTGACTGGCGACGAGCATGACCGGATTGTGCCGGCGGTCAGCCACTTGCCGCAGCTTGCCGCGATCGCGCTGACCCTGACCGTCGGCGGTCGCGATCACGGAATTGCAGGCCCCGCACTGATGGACATGACGCGGCTGGCCGAGTCTTCGCCGCACCTTTGGCAGGAGTTGCTGGCCGCCAGCCGCACTGAAGTCGTCGGCGAGGTCCAGCGACTGCGGACATACCTGACCGAGATTGAAATGGCACTGGGCCTGCACGAGCCCCTGCTGGCGCTGTTTGAGCGCGCAGCGGCGCTGCGCAAGACCATGGTCAGCGGCTCAGTGGTTCAGGCTGAGGCAGGTGAATAGCGGATGCCCGAGCCTGAACTGCACTCGCTGTTCAACGAATACGTGCACGCCCAGGAGGTGCAGGAAGCGCGCGAACTTGGCGCGGGCAGCGGGGACGAGGTCAGGGCGCACCTTGAAGAGGCATACTGGCGGGCAGCGCGAAGCGCCGTTGCCGAGGCAGTGAGCGATCCGCCCGGCGAGACGCTCGCACTGGATGGCGCAGCACGGGCGCTGGTCGATTACGGTTGGTTTGATCATCCCGCACTTGCCGCCGCTGTTGCCATGCCGGGACGATTTGTGCTGGTGCATCGCCTCCTTGAAGAGCAGTACCGCGCCGTCTTGCGCATGCCCATCCTTGAGCGGTTGCGCGCCCGCCTTGAGCTGATCAGCCGCGACATCCGTGATTGGCCCGAAACACACCTGCTGCATGTGCGGTTCCGCGACCGCCGATGCCTTGAACTGCTGGGGCCGGGCGTCCCGGCGCAGCAGGTACTGCGGTTGTTCAGTGAGATGGACGAGCAACTTGAGCACTATGTGCGCCTTGAACGCCGCATGCGCGGCGTGCGCGCGCCGGATGCCCGCGAAGCCGGCCAGTGGCGTGAAGTCCGCGACTTCATGACGGGCCGGCGCGATGCGATCGGCAAGCACACCGCGCCGCTCCTGCGCCACGATCCCGAAGGTGTGGCGCTGCTGGACGCCGCCGCCGAAGCCGTGGTGGAAAGCGTTGCCGACCTGCTTGAGCTCCAGGCGGTGCGCCGCGAAGTTGAGGCTGAACTCGCCGATACGGAACACAGCCGCCGCAACGCGACCGCCGCCGAAGTGCGCGCCGCCCTGTACACGGAACTGGGCGATGTGCGAGCCATGCTGCGGCTGGCCGCGCGTTATGCCGGCGTGCCCGAGATGGCGCTGGCGGTGACCGGCATGTTGTTGCTCGACTCAGACGAAGCAGAGACCTGCCTTGCCCATGTGTTACAGTTTGACCCGCACTTGCTGAAGCCGCGCCCCGGCAGCAGGTTTGACCCGCCATCGATGTTGCTGGCGCCGGGTGCCGGACTTGGCGTGTATGATTCGGCCCGCAACCGGTTCGTGATCCCGCGCCGATGCCCGCTGGAGGGCATCGCGAGCCTTGCCCACGCAGCCGTGATGTTCCGGTTGCACGTTGACCGGGACGAGCACGGCGGCGTCCTCCTTGAGAGCTACCGCAAGTCAGTGCACGAGGACGGCAGGGCGCACAGCAAGCTCAAGCTGAAAAATGCCTTCGTGCGCGACTACCTTGAGTGGATGAACACCGAGACCCGAGTGGGCAACGCCCTTTCGCACCGCGCCCGGGAGTGGTTTGAATCGAACATCGCGCCCGCCAAGGACGAACCTTGGCTGCCCGACGACATGGTTGGGTTGGCCGTCACTCGTATCGCCGCCGAAATGCGCAAGCTCAGCCAGGCCCCGGAAAGCGCTGACCGCCAGTACCGGCGCGCGCTTCTGGAGTGGCTGAACGGCGCCCGCGCCCCCGAGCAACTGAAGGCAAGCGTGCTGCCCGCAATCGACGCTGCCGCAGTGCTGGCGGCGGACTCGCCCCCGATCCTGTACAGCGCCGCGGTCCTGCACATGCGCGCGGGCAGCTTTCAGAAAGCACTCGACTACTTTGCCGCGTTCACGGCTGTCCAGCCGTTCGGGTGGCGAGCACGAAAGGCCGCCGAGCTGTGCTCGCGTTGCCGCTGATTTACAAGCCTGCAAGCGCCTTCATTTCAGCCACGGCGCTGCCGATGCCGGTGAACACGGCGCGGCTTATGATGCTATGCCCGATGTTTACCTTGGCCACCGGTACACGCTGAAGCAGGCCCCGAATGTTGCCATAGTTCAAGCCGTGGCCGGCATGAACCTCTAGGCCGAGTTCACACCCGAGTCGGTATGCCGTTTCCAGCCGATCAAGCTCGGGCCCGATCCTGGTGGTGTCGGCATGGCTGTACGGCCCGGTATGCAGTTCAATTGTGTGCGCACCGAGCTCATGCGCCTTGCGTACTTGCGATGCATCGGGGTCGATAAACACGCTGACGCCGATGCCCGCGTCCCGAAAGCGTTTGATCGCATCAGCCAGGCGACTGGCGTGGTTGACGCAGTCAAAGCCGCCCTCTGTTGTGAGTTCGGCGCGGCGCTCGGGCACGACCATGATCTCCGGCGGATTTGCCTTCAGTGCCACGTTGATCACGTCGTCACTTAGCGCCATTTCCAGTTGTAGGCTTGTGCTGATTCGGCGCAGAAGTTCGTGCACGTCGGGGTCACGGATGTGGCGGCGGTCTTCACGCAGGTGACAGACAATGCTGTCGGCGCCGGCGGCCTCCGCAGCCAGGGCGGCGGCCACAGGGTCGGGCTCAGTGCCGCCGCGCGCATTGCGCACGGTCGCAACGTGGTCGATGTTGACGCCCAGCAGTACCATGTTTCCCTGTATCCACGCCCGCCTGGGCGTCATTATACTTCTAGCATGCTGGTACTCGGTATCCATGACGGCAAGGATCCCAGCGTCGCGCTGTTGCGTGAGGGTGCGGTCGTGCGCATCGGCTTTGAAGCCGACTACGCAGCCGAGCCTTTTGAAGCCGCCGGCTTTCCCGTTCGCGCTACGGAACACCTGCTGGCGGTGGAGGGCCTGCGCGGCGAAGACATTGACGTGGTTGCCTTCGCGGGCCAGCACCTTGAACAGCCGCGAACACGCCGCGAACTACTGAAACAGTACTCCGAGTCCGGCACCTTTCGCGGCGCGACCAAGCGTTTTTTGCGCACCGCCGTGCCCTTCGGCTCAAGGCGGGTCTCGCGCCGCGACCGCCTCAGGCCGCTGGACAAACTGGGCCTGCGTGCAGCGCGCACGACCTTCATTGACCATCACCTTGCCCAGGCGGCGGTGGCCGCCGCCAGCACCCATGCACCGGACGGGCGCCTGCTGGTGCTGGTTTGCGAAAACAGCGGCGACGGCATTTCTGCCAGTGTGCACGTGAGCCGCGGCGGACGCCTGGACCGTGTGGCGACCATCGACGAGGACAACAGCCTAGGGGCGTTTCTTGAGACGATCACATACCTGCTGGGCATGGTGCCCGAGCGCGACGAGTCCCTGCTGATGGAGCTTGGCTCGTTGGCGCGTGGTCTTCAACTTTCAAAGGTTACCAAACGACTTTCGATCCTGTTCGAGTTTGATCCGCTGCTTCCGCTGAATTGGCGGCGCGCCGGCAACCTGCCCGAGACCTACGATTGCGTCGAGTTCCTGCGCACTCACCTGCGACGCCGGCGCTTTGACCACATTGCCGGAGCCACGCGTCAGTTTCTTGAAGAGTTTCTGGCCCAGTGGATCGACCGCTGCGCCCTGAAAACGGCATGTGACAACGTGGTGTTGACCGGCAGCGTGTTCGGGCTGCGCAGCCTGTACCCGGCGCTGGCATCCGCCACCCGCGCGCGACAGCTTGCACTGTGCCCGGTGCCCACCGATGCAGGCAACGCCGTGGGCGCCGCGATCATGGCGCTTGCCGAAAAGGCCGGTGTGGAACATGTGTTGCCGCTTGGACAGCCGCAGCTCGGCTCTGATGCCAGTGATAGCGATTGCGCAGAGTTCGCGCGCAGCGAAGAAGCCCGCGGCGGCGTCTGGATCGACCAGCCGGAACACCCAGAGCAGCGCGCCGCTGAGCTGCTTGCGGGCGGCGCGGTGTTGGGGCGGATCGCTGGCAGAGTGGACCTGGCCAGGCTTGGGCTGGGAAATCGGTCATTGTTGTGCCGCGGTGACTTGCCGGAGCTGCGTTCGGCGCTACAGCAGCATGCCCGGCCCGATGTTTTCTGGCACGAGGTGCCGACGCTTGCCCTTGACTCTGAGCTTGCGGCTGACTTCCTGGGCACCGAAAAGCTGCCGCCCAAGCCCGTCGGGGAGTACTGGCTAAAGCCGCGGCGTCCGCAGGTCTGGTCGGGTCGCCTGAATCCTAACGCGCCGGTATCGGTGCAAGTGTTTCACGAGTCCGCGGATCCGGCAACGGCTTCGCTGCTCAAGAGTTTCCGCAAGGCCGCAGGACGCACACCGTTGCTGTGTACCCCATGGCTGAACCGCCGCGGGCAACTTACGCGCACCGTGCAGGACGCACGCGATGGCTGGCGCGACCAGGGGCTGGATGGCGTGATTGCTGGCCCGTACATCGTGCTGCGCCGGGCTGACCCGCAAAGCACGCAGCCCAAGTACGCCGAGCTCGCGCGGCGGCCCTTTTACGGCGGTTTGTAGGGATCAGGAGTTGTCGCCGCGGAGCAGGCGGCGCTTGCTCGCATTCAAGGCCAGTCGCAAGGCAGCCTTGAGGCGCTTGCCGGTCTCGGCCCCGTACTCGGCCTCAATTGCTTCCATCAGCGCGTAAGCCTTATCGTCTGTGTACGGAAACCACGCCACGCGCCCGGCAACAGGATCGCCTTCACTGATCACACGCGGGCGCAGCATTGCCGCGGGCCCGCACAACGTGCGCGGCATTTCAGGCCCCAGCGGCCAAGTCGCGCCTGCGCCGTGCGGTGCGGTCTCCTGGATAAGCAGGCGCGACACCGGCAGCTGTTCCAGTTGCGCCCGCAGCTCACGACCGGGCTTGCCCAGCACACCAACATGGCCAGCCGGCGCAACCTTCAACAGCCGCTGCACCTCAGTCAGCACGTCATCGGCCCGGTACAGGATGACTCCCGGCCCTTCCAGCCTCTCCGAACTCGCCTTGGCGCGATCGGGCAGGCTCTCAAACACCGCCGCCTTCCAGTGGATCCAGCGGCCAGGCACTTCGCCTGCCGGCCACGAGACGCGGGCGCCAAGGGAAACGGCATCATCCACCAGCGCCTGGAAGCGCCGGGCATTCAAGGTCTCGTTGATCGTGGCCAACTGCGCGTGATGACTGTTCATCGCCCGCAGCGACTCAATGAAGCGCATCCGGAACTCGTCAAAGATCGACGCAGCCACCACTACGCGTTCAACACTGCCCGGCAGCATGCCGCCCGACGCGTAGGCGCCCCACATGGCGGCGTGTACCGCGCGCTCCAGCGGCGCGTCCGGCAGCACCACCAGCATGTTCTTCGCGCCGCGAATGTGCCTGAACTCTACAGCGCTCTGCACACAGCGGCTTGACAGTTTGGCCGCCGTGTCTTGGTCGCCCATGTGCACCAGCATGTCCGGCCGTGCGTCAATCGTGGCCAGCACAGTCTCAGCAGAGCCGGAGACTACCTGTGCCAACGCCTCAGGAAAGCCGGCACGCTGGAACATCTTGCGCATCGTCTCGTTGACGCGCGGGTGCTGATCGCTGCCGCAGATCATCACCGCATTGCCCGTGGCCAGCGCGTCTATCGCCAGCGTCATGGGCAGCGCAAAGGGCGCGCCCGGCGGGTTGATGATGGCGACAATCCCCCACGGCACCATGCGCACGCTTGCCGCCACGCCATCGGCGCAGATCGGCGCATTGCCGGCATGCCAATCGACCAGCAGGGGCGGGATGATGTCTTCAAGGGTCCGCAGCGCCTCAAGCACCGGGATGTACTCGCCGGCCAGCGCCTCGACCATCGGCCTGCCGATCGCCGTCGCCATGCTGGGCACATAGTCCGCCCGCTGCAACACCAGTTCGTGGCGCAACGCGTTGAAGCGCTCCATGCGCTGCTCAAAGCGCAACGCCGCCCACTGCCGTTGCGCCTCGCGCGCTTTTTCCAGGGCTGAGCCCGCGACGGCAGCCGGCCGCTCTTCTTCAGGCAGCGGGTATGCTCCGCTTGCAACTGCGACCGAGTGCGCCAGCGAATCATCGCCCTGGTCCTCTTCCCAGGCGCCGACTACCTCGGCTGTCTCGCCCAGCGCCTCCGCGGCCTTGGCTGCGCGGTCGCGCCACTCGTCGCTGAGCGCGGGCACCTCTCGCGTCTCAAGGTCATCAAACGAGTCGGCCTTGGGCCTGTTCTCGTTCATTGCCGCCTGCAACTCCGATCGCGTCATTGCCGCGGTCGGCTGATCCGAGCCCGGCAACTTCCCGTCCACAGGCACCTTGAGGCCGGTGTCGAACTCGTCCGGGGTACTGCCCTTTTCGCCGGGTATGATCGCGGTGTCCGCGAGCGAACCCGGGCTGCGGCTGTCCACAACCACGCGGAATACGCCCGCCTCCGGGCTTGCGGCCGCCGACTTTGGCTGCACGGTCTGGTTTGGGTCGTGCGACTGCTGGCTGGGCTTCTCCACTTCGCGGGTGTCCACTTCGCTGCCTTTGTCGCCGCTGGAAACGAACTGGCGGGCCAGGCTGTCGCTGGCGTTGCCGGTATCGTTGTCGTGCGTCTCACTCATGGCTGCGTACTGACAATGCCTCTTGCGACTTCATGCGGTACAGCACGTCTTCGGTCGGGCCGTCATCGACAATCAGGCCGTCCACGATGCGAATGATGCGCCGCGTGCGGGCCGCCATGTCAAGGTCGTGCGTCACCACAACAATGGTCTGGTTATGTTCTTTTACCAGCTTTTCAAACGCCGCAAACACATGATCGGCGTTATGCGTATCCAAGTTGCCGGTTGGCTCGTCGCCGAGCACACACAAGGGCTGGTTGGCCAGCGCCCGTGCAATCGCCACGCGCTGCTGCTCGCCGCCCGACAGCTTGCCTGGCACGCGGTGGGTCTTGTCGCCCAGGCCAAGGTCGGTCAACAGGGCGCGGGCGCGTTCAGCGGCCTCGTCGCGGGGCGTGCCGAGCTTGAACATCGGCATCATGACGTTTTCGAGAGCGCTGAACTCCGGCAACAGGTAGTGGAACTGGAAGATGAAGCCCAGCTTGCGGTTGCGAAGGTCGGCCAGTGCAAGCTCGCCCAGGCGCGCTGTGTCATCGCCATCGATCAGCACTGCGCCATCCGTGGGCCGGTCCAGGGCGCCCAGCAGGTACATCAACGTGGATTTGCCGCTTCCGGAAGGCCCAACGATTGCGCAAAACTCGCCACGGCCGATTTTGAGGTTCAGGCCTTTGAGCACGAGGTTGCGGTTCTCGCCTTCACCCAGCGAGCGTTCAACGCCCCGCAGCTCAATGACGGGCATGTCGTAGGGCTGTGCCATCGACCCATGGTAACCGTTGAGCGGTTTCGGGACTACCCCGGCGGCCGTCAGGCATGGCCGCGCAGGGTATCCACGGGGTCCAGCCGACCGGCGCGCATCGCGGGCAGCACGCTGGCGATGGTCGTGACGACCAGCGCCGCGAGGCCGGCAATGATGTACAGTCGCGGGACGTTGTTCATCACGAGATTCTCGCTCTGGATCAGGCCGGTCATCGGGATCGGCAGGCTGCCCACAAACTCGGTCAAGTAATAGCCAGCCACACAGCCGCAGATCACCCCAATGAAACCGATCGCCAGGCCTTCAAGGAAAAACGTGAAGGTGATGTCGCGGCTTGAGTAGCCCATGCTCTTGAGCATCGCGATCTCGGGCAGTTTCTCCATGACCAGCATGATCAGCACGTTCAGGATGCCGAAGGCGGCCACAATCATGATGCCGCCGGTGACCAGGTATGTGATGAACTGCTGCAGGACAAAGATCGACAGAAAGTTGGCGTTGGCCTCCTGCCAGCTTTCGGAGCGGTACGAAATCTGCGACTCAATGGTTTGTGCAACCGCCCGCGCCTGCTCGTAGTCCTTCAGGCGCACGACAATCTGGTTCACGTCGCGACCAAGCCCGAGCAACTGCTGCGCGACGGTCATCAATGTGTACGCCCGGCTGTAGTCGATGGTGGTAATGCCGGTGCGAAAGATGCCGACAACGCGCAGCGCGCGGGTTTCACCATCGCGCAACTTGACATTGATCGAGTCTCCCTTTTTTACGCCCATCAGGTCGGCTACGCCGCCGCCCAGCAGCACCGCACCGCCCGCGCTGTACAGGTCATAGATGCGACCGTCCTCAATGTAGTGGTCTATCGCGCTGACAGCTTCCTGGGCTTCGGGCTCAATCCCGATCAGGCCTACACCGCGTTCGCGCGAGCCGTAGCTCAGTATGGCCGTGCCCACCACGTTCTGCGCAGCCGCCTGCACCTCAGGCATGGCGCGCAGCATGCCCACAAGCTCTGCGGGCTTCTTGATGCGCCGGGGCAGGTCGCGCGGCTTGTCACCCACCACTGTCGCAATGCCGCCCGTGCGCTCGCTCAGCCAGCCGGCAAACTCGTCGGGCTGCTGGCGGCGGTCGTCATGGATTACAACGTGGGGACTTACCTCAATGGTCTCGGTCACGAACTTCTTTTCAAAGCCCGTCATCAGCGCGCTCAGCATGATCATGAAGGTCACGCCGATCGCCACGCCGGTCACCGACACCACGGTGCGAAAGGTGTTGTGCAACAAATGGCGCCGCGCGATCAGGACCAATGGGTAGAAGCGCACGCCTACTCCTTCACTCGAATTCCGGCGCCGTCGGAAAGGTCGCTGACGTTGCTGATGGCCACACGCTGCCCGTCCTCAAGCCCCGTAAGCGCTTCGCATACGCTGAAGTTGGTAAGCCCCAGCGAGACCTTGCTCTCGCGCACGCGGCCGCCGTCAATGACAAACACCGTGTTGCGCGAAGTCAGCGCCGTGCGCGGGAACACCAGCGCGCCCTCCTTCTCGCCGACGATCACGCCCAGTTCGGCGGTCATGCCCGAGCGCGGCTCGACTTCCTGGGGCAGCACGGTGCGGCCCTCAATTGCGCGCGCCTCTGAAAAGGCGACGCGCACGGTGTAGCCCTTGGTGGCGCGGTCAGCGTCCGGCAGTATCTCGTACACCCGCCCGTTGGCGGCGGCTTTGTCGTAGCCGGCAAGCCTGACCAGCACCCTCTGCCCGACTTTCACGCGGGCGATGTCGTCTTCATTCACCTCGGACTCAATGATCAGTTCGCGGGAGTCCCCCACCTTGGCCAATTCCACGCCTGAGGCCGCGAACTCACCGGCCTTCAGCGGTAGCCGCAGAATCACGCCGTCAATCGGCGAGACAATGCGGTTGTCGAACTGCTGGGCGCGCAGGGTATCGACGCTGCTGCGGGCGGACGTTTGCGCGGTGTGCAGGTCTGCCAGCGCCTGGTCGTACTCCTGCTGGATCTGCGCCAGCCGCTGCTCACTGACCTCGGCGCGCGTACGCGCAAGCTCGTAGGCGTCGCGGGAAATGCCGCCGGTTTCAAGTTGCTGCTTCAGGCGCTGCTCGCGTGCACGGTCGTCAAGCGCCACCTGCCTGGCTTCCGCCCCGCGCAGCTCATACCCGCGCCGGAACGGGCTGTCCTGTTGCAGCTTCTCGTTGATGCGCTCAAGCTCGGCTTGCGCCGCGTTCAGCCGCGACTCAAGGGCGGTGTCGCGCAACTCCAAGATTGGCTGGCCGGCCTTGACGGGGCTTCCTTCCAGCAGCCCGTCAAACACGGAGTGCACGATGCCGGCCCGGGGTGCGCGCAACACACGTCGTTCGCGGCATTCAACGAAGCCGGTGGCGTACACGGTTTCGATAGCGTTGCCCTTACGGACCACGCCGACCTGCACGGTGACCGGCTTGAACGCCGCCGACAGCACGGCAAACACGCCGGCGATCACGATTACACCGAGTACCGCAAGGACAATGATGCGTTTCACGGGCCGCTCCTGAGCGCGGGATTATGGCCCGTGAAACGCGTTACGGAAGGGGCTACCGCCACTCATCGCGCAAGGCGCCCATCAGCAAGACGTCAACATACTTGCCATCAACAAAGACTGCCTGACGATGCCGGCCTTCATCGACAAAGCCCGCAGCCCGGTATGCCTTTGCGCCGCGCTCATTGTCGGCGTTCACTCGCAGATGCACGCGATGCAGGTTCAGCGTGTGGAACGCATAGCGCAGCATGGTGCGTGCGACTTCACGGCCGTAACCCTTGCCCCACTCCTGTGGGCGCCCGATGAACAACCCCCACTCGGCGTTGCGGTGCAGCATCGAAATGCGAT
This sequence comes from Planctomycetota bacterium, assembly GCA_019636195.1. GTDB lineage: Bacteria > Planctomycetota > UBA8742 > UBA2392 > UBA2392 > JADJRK01. The sequence goes on from JAHBYA010000001.1 coordinate 184,649, forward strand.
GCAAGCCGGTACTGCCCAACTGCGCATCGCTGCCCTTGATGCCGAAGATCATGAACACGTCGGTCTGATTATCACCTGCCGGCGCCGCGCTGACGCGTTCAAACCACTTTGCCTCGCCGTCTTCATTGAAGGGATAGCGGCCAATCAGCAGGTTGCGGCGCACCGGCGGGTTCTGAAGCGCCGCGGTAAGGAAAGGCAGGTCGGCGCGCTCCGGCGCGCGATACCACAATCGTTCGGATTCAAGGAAGACCGGTGACATCACAAACCTCCGCGCACAAACGAAACGTGGTTTCACGCCGCCAACAGGACGCTAGAATCCGGGGATGGCTGAGCCCAACGAGAAGCTGATCGACGCCAAGCAGAACCTCGCCAAGACCCGGGTCCTGCAGGGCAAGGGTTTGGGCCGCGAGTACCCCGCGCCCGGCCGTCTGCCGCCCGGCCAGAAGCTGGTGACCGACAGTTGGCCCGTGCTCGACCTCGGGTTGCAGCCCGAGATTCCGCAAGACATGTGGCTGCTGAAGGTAAGCGGCCTGGCCACTGAGCGAACATTCAAGTGGGAAGAGTTCAATGCACTGCCGCAGACCGAGCTGATCACGGACTTTCACTGCGTGACCACATGGTCGATCTACGACGCGAACATCAAGGGCGTGCTTTGGGCGGACTTTATCGCGTTACTCAAGGTCAAGCCGGAAGCCACCCATGTGATGTTCCATGGCTACGACGGCTACACCACCAACCTGCCGCTCACGGAACTGGCCAAGCCTGATGTGGCGTTGATCCACAGCTTCGCGGGCAAGCCCCTGGAGCGCGTACACGGCGGCCCGGTGCGCATGTGGGTGCCGCAGCTTTACGGTTGGAAGAGCGCCAAGTGGCTGAAGGGCATTGAGTTCATGCCCAAGGACAAGCGCGGCTTCTGGGAAGTGCGCGGCTATCACAACCACGGCGATCCGTGGACCGAGCAGCGTTACTCACAACCATGAGCGACGTTCCGCCCAACCGTCACCCCGCCCTGCGCGCCCTGAAGGCCGCAAAACGCTGGATCGGCGGGCCGATCATTGCCCTGTTTATACTCGCGCACACCGGCGCGATCGTACTCAGCGGCATCGACAACATGCTTGAGGGCGATCCGTTCGGGGACTTCAGCGACTACGCGCGCAACCTGATGACGGCGCTCGGCACGCACCAGCGCTGGAACATGTTTTCGCCCAACGTCGGCAACTGGAGCAGCTGCCCGGTGGTGCTGGTCGAGTTCAAGGACGGCCGCAAGGAACTGCTGCAATCGCCCGCCACCCCGCCCCTGCATGATGTCTCGGTGGCGGATCAACTGGACAGCAAGCTGCCGCCGGAGCGTCGGGCGATGCAATGGATCACGCACATCGGCGACGGGCGGCGCCGCAAGCTTGACTCGCGCGCCGCTGACACCGGCGCCGGATACGCCGCCCAACGCACGGTCTATGCGCGCTGGACCCTTGAGCACTACCTGCGCGATCACCCGCACGAGCGTGACAACGTGCTGCGCATCGACCTGTTTCGCAGCCGCGTGCGACACGTCGGCGATGGCCTTTTGCCGCAGTTTGACGGCATGGACTACCTGTTCATTTACCCCGAGCTGGACGCGAAGTGGCCCAAGGGGGTCGGCACATCGTTTGCGCGCCCCGGGCCATGAAACACTTTTTTGACCTCTGGCTGCATCCGATACCCGCCGAACGAGTGGCGATCTTCCGCATCAGCGTTGCTGTGATCGTGCTGCTGGACACGTTGATCTCGCTTATGCCGGACGCGGCCGACTGGTTCGGGCCGGATGCGGTGTTCAGCCCCGGCCAGTTCGAGAGCTGGCGCAGGTACGCCATGAACTGGAGCATCCTGCCCACCGACGCGTCGATGACGCTGGTGTATGCGCTGCTGGGGTTGCTTGCCCTGAGCGCGCTCTTGGTACTGCTGGGCGTGGGTACGCGCGCGGCGTGTGTGGCGATGTGGGTGCTGCTGATGAGCTTCCAGATACGCAACCCGCATGTGCTCAACGCCGGGGACATTCTGCTGCGCTGCGGCGCGTTTTACCTCGTGCTGATGCCCGCGGGCGCGGCCTGGAGCGTGGACAACCTCATCCGCCGCAGGCTCGGCTGGCGCGTGCACGGCTGGGTTGCGCCATGGTCCTTGCGACTGGCGCAGATCCAGATCGGGCTGCTGTACACGTTCACGGGCATCGAAAAGCTGCGCAGCTTCGACCCCGATGTATTGAGCGATGGCGGCTACCTGGGCGACTGGGTCAGCGGCTGGGCTGTGTACAAGACGCTGGTGCACGGGACCATCGCGCGCTGGCCGATGGTGTTTGAGCACTTTCCGTGGTGGCTGTTCGCGCCCCTGACCTGGGCGACCCTGGTATGGGAGTTGTGCTGGCCGGCGTTAGTCTTTTGGCGGCGCACGCGGTGGTACGCGCTGGCCTTTGGCTACACGCTGCACATGGGGATTTTCCTGACGATGGAGGTCACCCATTTCAGCTTCACGACGTTATCCTACTACTGGCTGTTCATACCGGCGGCGATACTGATGGACCTTGCGGGCAGACAAACGGGTAGCGAAGCAAAACGGCGCTACGTCATGTTCTATGACGGCATGTGCCCGATCTGTCGCAAGAGCATGCGCACCGTCAGGCGGCTGGACTGGCTGGGGCGCTTTGAGTTTGCCGATATCCACGACCGCGGCTACGCCGAGTCCGCGTTGCCCGGCGTGACCTACGCCGACATGCTGAAGCAGATGTACGTCAAGCGGCCGGACGGGCAGTTCTTCGGCGGCTTCAGGGCATTTCGTGCGCTGGCGCCGATGCTGCCGCTGCTGTGGCTGGTGGCGCCGCTGCTTTGGCTGCCGGGTATGGCATGGCTGGGCACGCGACTGTATCGCTTCGTGGCGCGCAACCGCTACCGGTATGCAAAGTGCGACGACGAGTTCTGCAGCCTGCACCTGAAGCTGCTGGCCGGCAAGGAAGTGGACGACGAGGTAGTGCGCAAGGTCGTCGAGCTGCACGAAAAGTATCGCAGCCGCAATCCGAAGCCCGCCGCGTAGTCTTCACTGTCCAGTCTCCATCGCTTGCGCGATGGGCTAGGACTTCAACAGCAGTTCGCCGATCTGGATTGCGTTGAGAGCGGCACCCTTCATGATCTGGTCGCCAACCGCCCACAGGCACAAACCGCGGTTGTCGTCCACGCTGACATCCTGCCGGATGCGCCCCACGCCGATCTCGTCCTTCAGGCTTCGCTCAAGCGGAATCGGGTAGATCTCGGCCTTCGGATCGTCCTGCACGACAACGCCCGGCGCGCTGCGCAGGATTTCGCGTGCCGCCTCGGCTGTGCACGGGCGCTCAAACTCGAGGTTCAGGCTTACGCTGTGCGAGCGCAGCACCGGCACGCGCACACAGGTCGCGGTCGCGCGCAGGGCCTCGTGGTGCATGATCTTGCGACCCTCCCACAGGAACTTCATTTCCTCTTTGGTGTAGCCGTTGTCCTGCACCGCATCAATGCGCGGGATCACATTGAACGCAATCTGTTTGGGTGACACCTTCACAGTAAGCGGCTTGCCCGCTGCCCAGTCGCGAGTTTGTTGCTGCAACTCTTCCATGGCCTGGGCGCCAGCGCCGCTGATGGCTTGATAGCTGGACATCACGGCGCGCTTGAGGCCGAACTGCTTGTGCAGCGGGTATGTGGGCAGCAAGGCCACAATCGTGGTGCAATTGGGGTTGGCAATAATGCGCCGCGCGCCGTATTCGAATGCGTCCTGCGGGTTGATCTCGGGCACGACCAGCGGGATGTCCTTCTCGTAGCGGAATGCGCTGGTGTTGTCGATCACGATCGCGCCGGCTTTGGCCGCATGGGGCGCGAATTCTTTGCTCGTGCCCCCGCCAGCCGAAAAGAAGGCGTGGTCAACGCTGCCAAAGCTGTCGGCCTTGAGTTCTTCAACCGTGTAGTCTTGGCCCTTGAAGCGTAGCTTCTTGCCCGCGCTGCGTGCGCTGGCCAGCAGCTTCAGCGACTTGATCGGGTAACTGCGCAGCTCCAGCAGCCGCAGAAACTCCTCGCCCACGGCGCCGGTCGCGCCCACGATTGCAACGTTGACAGCCATTCCAGACTCCCATTCCACAAAAAAACCGCGGATCACCCGCGGCGGCACTAATACAAGCCACTCCGCGGGTTCATGCGGGTCGCTTCTTGCTCTTCATGATAGCAACAGACTTCATCACGCGCGGGAAGGTAGCACCGGCCCATAGCCCACGCAAGCGCCGGGCCTAAAGGCGCTTGGCAAGGACCACGCTGCGATAGGTCTTGCCCGGCCACTGGTGATGATCAACGATTTCGTAATCGCGGCCTGTATAGAAACGAATCAAGTAGTCCGCGCCTTCGCTGGTGTCGCCGCCGATCACTCGATAGCCAAGTTCACGCGCGCGCCCCTCAATTGTGTTCATCAGTGCCGCCCCTATGCCCTTGTGCCGCTACGCGGGGTCCACGCCCAATTGCCCGGCGTAGCACACTCCCGGCTGTGCGGCCCAGGCAGGCTGCTCAAGCCGGTCAATGATCAGCAGGCCGGTACCGACGATTCGCCCTTCCGCCACTGCGACAAAGCACTCGTTGCGCTCAATGCGTTCGCGGGTTGTTTCGACAGTCTGGCTGGTCGCCGTGTAGTTGAAGCCCATGTCGGCCAGGCGCTGATAAGCGCTGTGCAGCAGCTTCGTTAACTCGTCGAGGGAGTCCCCCGGCGCAAGCAGTCGGATCTGATAGTCCGGCTTCAGGGCAGCCAGTGGTTCGGCAGCAGATACATCGCTGCCAGCCATGCCAGCATCAGGCCCAGCGACGCCAGCGCCAGCACGGCACCGGCCGCCACGCCATACACCAGCCAGCGCGGCGGCGGAATGTCATCGTTGCTGGCCCAGTCGCGCATGACTATGAAACGACCGGGCCCTTGAATCGTTGCCGAAGCCTATGCCCTGCGCGCCTCAATGATGTTGGTCCAGCCGTCCGGCAACGGCGTGATACCGACCAGCTGAAGGCCCGCGGACTCAAACAGCTTGCGGAACTCGGTGGGCGTACGTTCACAGCCGCCATCGGTCATGGCCAGCATGTTCACGTCCGCGAACTTTGAAGGGTGCGGCCCCGGCTCTTCGGGCATCACGGTCTCAAACAGCAGTACGCGGCCGTCGGGATTCATGGCGCGGGCAATGTTGCTGAGGATCTTGCGGCAGTGGTCGTCGCTCCAGTCGTGGATGATGGCCTTCATGACGTAGCAGTCGCCGCCATCGGGCACTCGCTCAAAAAAGTCACCGCCCTGGCGCTCGATGTACTCAGGCAGGTCGGCACCGGCGACAACGTCCGGCATGTCGAACAGCACCCCGGTCGCGTTCGGCGCCTTGGCCATGATGTGCTTGAGCAGCAGTCCGTGCCCGCCGCCGACATCAACGATCTTGCTGAAGCGTGAGAAGTCGTAGCTTTCGGCGATCAACGGCGCCTGTCCCATCGACATGGAGGTCATGGCGTCATTGAACACGTCCCACTCGTCCTTGTTTTCGGGCTTCTGGAACCATGTGAAAATCTCTTCGCCGAATGCGTGAAACGCCCCGGATTTGCCGGTGCGCACCGTGTGTTCCAGTCGGCCCCACGGCTGCCAATGCGATTCGCCGCAGATCATTTTGGCCATCCCGACCATGGATTGAGGGTGATCTGCGCGCAGCAGGTCAGAGACCGGATTGTTGGCGAAGGTGCCCGCCTTGGGCTCGGCGAAGATTCCGTGGCCAGCCAGCATGCGCATCACGCGGTGCAGCGCGCGCTGGTCCGCGCCCAGAACACTGGCAAGGTCGGTGTAGTACAACGGCCCGCCCTTGAGGGCGTCGGCAATGCCGAGGCTGGCCGCAACGCCAAGGCCCTTGGTCATCATGAAGCCGAACATGGTCTGCATGATCAGCGCTTCGGGCGGCATTTCGGGCGGACCCGGTGGCGGGCCTGCAGGCGCCTTGGCTGCGGGCTTGCTTGCAGCCTTCTTGCCGGCCTTTATTGCCGGCCGCTTGGCGGCCTTTTTCGCATTCTTCTTCACGATGAAGTTTTTGCGACCTGCCTTGGCACGGGCTTTACGCTCGGCTTTGCGGGCGGACTTGCTGGCGCCGGTCTTGCCGCCTTTGCGGGCAAACTTCTTGCCGCCCTTGCCCCGAGCGGACTTCTTCTTTGCCATGGTTGTCTCCGGTTGCGGCCCGAAGGATAGAATTGCCGCCAAGCTGATTCCAGAGACCCAGAAAAAGCCCCGGACTTGCGTCCGGGGCTCTACGCTTGACTGACCTGCTTTCCCGGCTTCAGGTGCCTTCCTGCCAGCTTGCGAGGTACTTCTGCTGTTCCGGTGTCAGCTTGTCGATGCCGACACCCATGGTTTGCAGCTTCAGCGTTGCCACCCACTCATCGACTTCTTTGGGCAACTGGTGCACGCGGGCGTCCAGCTTGCCCTTGTGTTTGACGGCGTATTCGGTGGCCAGGGCCTGCACGGCAAAGCTCATGTCCATCACATTGGCCGGATGGCCTTCCGCCGACGCCAGGTTTACCAGGCGGCCATCGGCCAGCACGTAGATGGTGTTGCCGCTGGGCAGCTCAAACTCTTCGACAAAGGGCTTGGGTTCGCCCTTGCTCTTGGCCAGCTTGCGCAGGGCTTCAATGTTCAGCTCAACATTGAAGTGGCCGCTGTTGCACACAATCGCGCCTTCCTTCATTACCTTGAAGTGTTTGGCGTCGATCACGTGCTTGTTGCCAGTGAGCGTGCAGAAGATGTCGCCGATGCTCGCGGCTTCTTCAATGGGCATGACTTCAAAGCCGTCCATCACCGCTTCCAGCGCCTTGACCGGGTCAATCTCGGTCACGATCACACGCGCGCCCATGCCGCGCGAGCGGTTGGCAAAGCCGCGCCCGCACCAGCCGTAACCCAGCGTCACCACCGTGCGCCCGGCAAACAGCCGGTTGGTGGCGCGGATGATGCCATCGACCGTGCTTTGGCCAGTGCCGTAGCGGTTGTCGAACAGGTGTTTGCAGTCGGCGTCGTTCACGGCAATCACCGGAAACTTCAGCACGCCGTCCTTTTCCATCGCGCGCAGGCGGATGATGCCGGTCGTGGTTTCCTCCATGCTGGCAAAGACGTGCTGGGCCAGTTCCTCGCGCTTGGTCAGAATCATGGTCACGAGGTCAGCGCCGTCGTCCATGGTGACGTTGGGCTTCCGGTCCAGCACAGCGGTCATGTGGTCGTAGTAGGTCTTGTTGTCTTCGCCCTTGATGGCAAAGGTTTCAATGCCGTACTCCAGCGACAGCGCCGCGGCCACGTCGTCCTGGGTGCTGAGCGGGTTACTGGCGCACAGAAACACTTCGGCGCCGCCGGCCTTGAGTGTGCGCACAAGGTTCGCAGTTTCAGTGGTGACGTGCAGGCACGCCGCCATGCGTATGCCCTTGAGCGGTTGTTCCTTGGCAAAGCGTTCACGGATGGCGCGCAGCACGGGCATGTCGGCCTCAGCCCACTCGATGCGTTGAACGCCCTGCTGCTTGAGGGATGGGTCTTTGAAGTCGCCCTTGGAGGCTACGGTCTTTTTGGCGTCGCTCTTCTTTTCCTTTGTCGCGGGCATCGGTTCCTTTCGTCTGAGTCATTACTTGTAGGGGCGGACTTATAACGGTTTGTCGTCCGCAGGGCTACCCGGCGCTTGCGACGGGTCTGTGGGCCCGGGTGGCGGGCCGAGCATCAGGCCCATGCTGGGGTCAAATTGCGGTATGGCGTGGTCGCCCTCTCTCTCAACCGCTTCGAGGTACTCTCTCACGGCGGGCCGGGACATGAAGAACAACAGCAGCCCGTTAACCACCAGAATGATGACCGCCGTAAAAATGATGGCGCCGTAGTTCACGCCTTTCATAACCGGAGCCATTGAGTCCATCACCTTGCGAGCCTCTTCCTGCTGCCGCTGGATGTCCTTTTCGCTGGCGTTGCCTGCATTCTCGCGGATCGTGCGATCATTCATTGAGCGCATGATCTGCTGCTGTTGCTCGGAAATGCCATCAAGCAGCGAAACGTTTTCGTAGCCATACACAGGCAGGAACAGCAGGACAATCAAGCCGCGTGCGAGCGCCAGTTTGCGGCCTTGCGCCTTTGGCCGAATCGCGAGACGAACGCCGGCCCATATGCTGATCAGCGCGATCACGAACTCACTGACAACGTAGGCCCAGAACGTCCAGCGCCCCACCATGTCGTCGATCATGGTCTTGTAGAACTGGTCAAGCTCGCGCTTGGTCTGGTCGTCGAGGCCGGGCATCATCTCGGTGCCCGTGATACCCGACAGGCTCATGGCCACTGAGCTGGCAAGCTGGATCACGCCGATCACGCCGAAGACCAGCAGCAGAATCCCCCAGACTTTGGTGCTGGTTGCCCCGGGCCGCCTCAGGGGCGGGGGCACAAACGGCTGTGCGGGCTTGCCGTAGGGCTGGAGTGCAGGATTCGGTTGGGCGGGTTCCATGTTGTTGCCGGCAAGAGCATACTGCTGGATTGAAGAAGGGAGCTATACAATCTATAGAGTGTCAGTTACATAGTGTCATGGACAGTCTGGACCCGTGCAAAATCCATTAAAGAGGCGCCATGGCCGAAGACGCCCATGCAACGTACTATGACTCACTCTCCCAGGAGTCCAAGATGCTGCTTGTCCTGCGTGACGAGCTGTACATGGGTTCATGGGGCAAGATGGAAGACGACCTGCGCAACAGATTGAAGGGTCGGCCCTACATCTTCAAGCTGGTCAACCGCATTGAAGAAGACCTGGAACGTATTGAGGCGTTGCGTTCCTACGAGGAAAAACACAAGCTGAACCTCCGCGATTACGACAAAGGAGACAGGCAGTGAAGGAACGTACGTTCGCCAGACGTGCGCTCAGGATTCTCCCCCCCGGATTCATGGCGCTTACTTTGATTGTTGCAGGCTGCGTGGGCTCACAGCGACGCCCCGCCGACCGCAACCCCATCGCACCGGACCCGACCAGCCGGCAGCCTGCTTTTTACTACGAGTCGCAGCTCGTTGAGTTGCCGCTGCGCGTGAAAAGCTACGACCTGACGGGCAACCAGCGCCGCCAGCCGGTTGTCATTCGCGACATGTGGGTGGTGCACGACGACGTGCGCGACGAGATTTTCGTGATCGACGCCGACAAGGGCCGCCACACGCTCTGGAGCATCGACGCGTACGACTTCACGCTGCACTGGAAGACGCCGATCGAGAAGCGCGTCAACTACGACATCGTCGCCACGCGCAACTACGTCGTGCTGATGAACAGCGACGGCGAGTACCAGGCCTACGACCGCCTGAGCAACCCGCGCGTTGACGAAGCCCGGCTTGTCAGCATGGGCCGCTTTGAAGGCGACATCTTCCCGTCGGCTGCACCGGCCGCCAACGACACACACGTGTTTGTCCCTGCCACCAACACCAACGCGGTGCGCGGGCTGTCAATGCTGGACAACGCGCGCGGCGAGGGGCCGGACACCTGGTCATTCCCCAGTGCGACGCAGTCCACCACGGGCCGCTTCCTGCAGGTCAGCCTGCCGCCCACCGCCGACGGCGAGACCGTGGCATTTGTGAACAACAACTACCATCTGTACATGGTGGACGCCCAATCCGGCGAGTTCCGGGCTGAGTGCCCGCTGGACGGCCATTCGCGCACGCCGCCGGTGATCAAGGATGACCTGGTGTTTGTCGGCAGCGACATCGGCCAGGTGTTCGCGTGGCAGAAGTCCGGCGAGAGCGCGTTCGTGATCACCGTGGATGGCTTGCCCTACGGCAAGATGTTCGTTGAAGACCGCTGGATTTTCGTGCACACCCTTGAAGTGTACGACAAGGAAGTGCCCACCGACGACGGCAAGGGCAAGCGCCTGAAGGCCGCGACCCGGCCGGGCAAGATGATGGCGTTCAAGTACGAGTTGATTGACGTGCCCAACGACCGCCCGGTCTTCAACGTGATCGACGGTGACCCCAGCACCCCCTACAAGATCGACCCGATCTGGACGCAGGCCGACGTGGGCCAGCAGGTGCTGATGGTGCACGAAGACAAGGTGTTCGTGCTGTACGAAGAAACCGAGGAGTTCCTGTCCGAGCGCGAGAAGGCCAAGCTGCGCAGCGAAGGCCGTATTGTCAGCCGCCGCGACGAGCTGCGCACCACTTACCGGCAGTTGCGCGTGCTCGACATCAAGACCGGCCACCTGCTGCGGCCCGAGTGGGACATCAACCTTGGCGAGTTCCCGTTTGTCATGGGCAGCATGGAAGAGCGCGACCGCGCCCTCTACCTTGGGACACGCGACGGCTACGTGTTCAAGGTGTACGGCAGCAACAAGCGCGCCGCCGGTGGCGGATAACCCGCAATCAAGGCAGCAATCGGGGCCGGCCATCGCGCCGGCCCCGTCGTTTAACCAACAGAAAGGAAACGACCATGCCGCATCCCGACAAAGCCGGCGTTAAGAACCGGGCCAAGGCCCAGTTCAATGTGCGCTGGGACGAATACAGCAGCAACGTCAAGCTCGTGGCGCAGGTGATCAAAAGCCAGATCAAGCACGGCACCGGCGACCTTCATGGCGAGCTGAGCAAGGCCTTCCGGCAACTCGGCACCGACATCATCGAGTGCATCGTCGATGAGCTGTAGCGGCTGCACTCACGCTGCTTCAGCTTTGACGGCAATCGCCTGTTCGCGGAAGATCCCGTAGCCGGTGCGGAATCCAGCCACAAAAAACTGCACAGCCCGGCGCCTGAGCTCGCGTGTAGTTTCGCTCTTTGAGTCCCGCGGGCACAGCGCAAGCGCGTTGCGATAATGAATGGCCGCATTGTAAAGCCGCGGGTGAGTACTGACCGGCAACTGGCGCATCTTCTGGTCAGCCTCGGCCAGCAGATCACGGGCGCGGTCGTGCCGCCGGGCTGCGCGCTCAAGCTGCGTGCGTATCACGAACCCGCTGAACTCGGCTGCCAGGCCGGCCTTGGAGCGCTGGATGGCGTCGTTCACAGCCGCTTCGTCGTAGTCGCCCCGCGTCAACGCCCGCTCAAGTTCAAGCATCTGGACTGCCCAGGAGACGTTGCGCGCTTCGTATTGCTTTTCGCCTTCGAAGACCGACTGGCGCACCTTGGCCATCAGGGCAGGCTCCTCGCTCCAGGAAGCAAACTTCAACAGAAAGGCCTCCATGCCGTTGCCGTAGAACTTCGGCTGCATGCAGTCATGGATGGAAGCCAGCCCCGCGGACACAGTGGTCACGTAGTACTGCATCGCGGACTTGTCCAGTTCATGCGGGTTGGTCAGCGCCATTTCACTGTATGTCTCGCGCACGCGGGCGACGCCGCGATCCACGCTGCCTGTTTCCATGTACAGCGCGCCCAGCCGCATGTTCAGCATCTGAAAGTAGGCGTCGCCATGGGCGTCCGGGTGGGTCAGGCTGATTGCGCTTTCCAGCATGCGCACGGCCTCATCGAGATAGCCCATGCTCTGCAACGCAACGCTGAGGTTACCGATGTGAACAAGTTGCAGCGGTTCACGCAGGTCGCCTTGCACCAGCAACCGCCTCACTGCCCTGCGCTGGATGGTCAACGCGGTCTCAAAGTTGTTCAGCGTGTGTTCAAGGTTGGCGTTGGCGTAGTCAAATCTCAGGTCGGCGGCTGGGTCATCGGCCAACCGCGAAATCTGGACAATGGCCTCGCGCAGCTCAAGGGCCTGGTCAAGGTTGCGCTTGCGGATGGCCCCTTGAAGCTGGGTTACGAGTTCGTTGTAGATCGGGGCGGTCTGCTCGTTGATGCGTTTGCGCAGCACCTCGTAGCGCTTGAGCGCGTCATTCAGCTCACGCAGTACGCGGGCATGGCTCTTGCCTGCCAGCGCTCCCAGGCGCATCTCGGCGACAGCGCTCATGGCCTTGACCAGGGCGAGGATGTCCTCGCCCATCTTCACGGACGCCATCGCGACATCCGAAAGGTACGGTGCGCCCTCACCGAGCATCAGCCACGCCGGGTTCAGCTTGAACTCGCGCATCAGTGCAATGGCAAACTCCGTCGGCACTTTGCCCTTGCGTACGTAGCGGTTCACGTTCGATAGCGGCACGCCGGTGCGGTTTGCGATCACCGCTTGGGAGTGCTGCAGCGCCACCGAGCGCAGGCGCTCACGAAAGGCCTGATCCTGTTTTAGAGAGTCATACATGGCACATTTCCTTATTCAGGGATGTTATTTATGGTATTGCACAGAGTCCAGCGCTTACCCCTGCTATTTTCTGCGCGGCAAAGCCGGGGGCGTAGGCCCGGCTGAGACGATTCGGGAGAAACGAGATGAGTTCAAACACGGCAAAGTTGAAAGTAGCGCTGGCGCCCCTTGCGGCGGTGCTGGTATTGATCGCAAGCGCGGGCAGCGTGTTCGCGGCGCTGCAGCGCACGACGCCGAAGGCCGGCTCGCACCATGTGGTTGGCGGCAGGATCACCGCAGAGTTTTCCGGCGCAACCAGCGGTGCAGGCGCGGGCACATTTGTTGTGCACGGCAGCGCGTCCGGTCTGCACACCGGCAACTACAGCGGCAACGGCAGCGCGCGGATCACGTTCGAGAGCACTAAGGCGTTCGCACCCGGCGAACGAGTGGATGTCACGCTCACCACCGGCATTTCCGGCATTACACAGCCGAGGGTCTTCACGTACCGCACACGGGCGCATCGCGGCACCGCCCACTTTGACAACGATCTCGTGCTCTCGCTCAGCGGATATGGGGGCTGGGCCTACTGCGATGCCGCAATCGGCGACATCAACGGCGACGGAATGACCGATTTTGCCTTCTGCGAAGTCGGTGGCTCACGCATTACGTACTGGATCAACCCCGGCAACATCGGCGATTGGGACAGCCTTGCGGGCTATCTCTCACTGTTGAACGCCAAGGGCTCGGTCACTACCGCCATTTCCTCAAACTACTCGCTGGCGATGGGCGACCTCAACAACGACGGCTATAACGACTTGATCGCCGGCAGCGGCTACCCGTACGCCGGCTGTGAGCTCTTCCTTTACAACCCCAACACCAACTCGTTCGGGGCGGGCACCACCTTTGGTGCTGCATCGGCCAGCCACCACGCAATTCGCCTCGGCGACTTGAACGGCGACGGCTTTCTTGACGCGCTGATGTGCAACTACGGCGGCCAGGACTACTACTGCCTGAACAACGGGCAGGGCGGCTTCAACACGCCGACCAACATCGGCGCCGGCGGCTGGACGGAGGACGCAGCGCTGGCTGACCTCGACGGCGACGGCGACCTTGACGTGGTGCTGGTGCGCGGCAGCGGCTACGGCGCTCAAGACACGATCCATATGGGCAACGGCAACGGTACGTTCGGGGCAGCCATCAACCTTGGGGGCTCCGGCACAATCACATACAGCGTGCAGGTTGGCGACATCACCGGCGACGGCCACCCGGACATTGTGGTTGGCAGCAGCGACGGCGTGCTTTGGTACGCAAACAACGGACAGGGCCAGTTCGGCAATGGCCAGTACATCGGAAGCACCGCGGGCAAACTGGTTGGCGCGCTTGAACTCGGCGACATGGATGGCGACGGCGACCTCGACATCGCCATGGGCGTCGGCGACGCCGGCACTGGCGCCGGCCAAAGCGCCATCCTGATCAACGACGGCAACGGGGCGTTCTCGAACAGCAAGTCGTTCGGGCCAGCCAGCGTTTCCCGCTGGGGCCGCGACCTGAAGCTGCTGGACCTGGATGGCGACGGCGACCTTGACCTGATCAGCGGCCGCGGCATGAGCACGCCGTACTTCATGCTGAATGGCGTCGAGATTTACAACGGCACCAGCTACACGCTGGACAATGCGGGATTCACGCCGCGTATCACTGCGATGACACCTGCGCCCCATGCCGTCAGCGCATCGCCTTCCAGCAATCTGGTTGCGGTGCTGAACAACGACGTCAAGGGCGTCAACACTTCAACCTTTGTGGCGCGAGGCTCTTTGCGCGGCAAGCTGGCCGGTACGGTTTCGGGCAACAACAGCGCCAGCCTGACATTCAACCCCACCCAGAACTTCAAGCCCGGCGAGATCATCGAGAGCACGCTGCACTCGCTGTACACCGAAACGCTGCTCACGATCGGCACCAGCACATCAGGCACAGCCAGTGACAGCATGACGGCCGGATACGTCCAGCGCGTACGCGCCGCCGCGGGGGCAGGCCCCGTGCAGTTTGCACACAAGCTGCACGACATCGGCGGCGCGACCCTGGCTGTGAATGCCGCCGCAGCAACCGACTTCAACGGAGACGGGCAACTAGAAGTTGTGCTGGCGGTCGGTGGATCCCCGGACGTCTGGTTCACGGTTGGCGCGTCGGGGCCGGGCACCGGCACGAATGTCGCCAGTGCATCCCACGATTCGCGGGCTGTGGCGGCCGGCGACCTGGATGGAGACGGCACCCCTGAACTGCTCATTGGAACGACGACCGGCGGTTACATCTATGAGTGGAACGGCAACGGCTTTACGCTGCTTGGCACATTCGGCGGCAGCGGCGACAGCGTGCACGGCCTTGCGCTGGGCGACTTGAACGGCGACGGCTTGCTTGACGTCGTCGCGGCAGTCAACGGCGGCCAGAACAAGATGTTCCTGAACCAGGGGCAGGGCAGCTTCAGTGTCGTCAACTTTGGCGGATCGACCGACAACAGCTCGGGCGTTGCCCTTGCCGACGTCGATCTGGACGGTGACCTCGATATCGTTGTCGCAAACGCGGGCCAGCCTGACGTCGTGTACTACAACGACGGTCGTGGCGCGATCAACGGCTGGCGCACGCTTGGCGCAACCGCGGACTCGCGGGCTGTGGTCGCCGAGGACTTGAATGGCGACGGATACCCGGAAATCGTCGTCGGCATCAACGGCGGTTCGGACCAGGTGTTCTTCAATGACAGCACCGGCAGCTACCAGGTCAACTATCCGTTGACGGCCGCCGCGACTGACACACGTAGCGTCGCGCTGGCCGACGTTGACGGCGACGGCGACCTTGACCTGTTGATCGGCTACGCCGCCGGGCAAAGCCGCGTGTACCTGAACGACGGCACGGGCACTTTCACAGCCGGCGCGACCGTGGGCTCAGCCGGCGCCACGATCTCGGCGCTGGTCGCAGCCGACTTCGACGGCGACAGCGACCTTGACGTCCTGTTTACACGGCCGGGTGCGCAGTCGCGACTCGCGTACAACGAACAGTGGCCCACAGTCGGGTTTGCCCAGGCTCAATACACCGTGGACGAAAGCGCGGGCACGTCCGCGATTACTGTTACGCTTTCGCCCGCGGCAACACACAGCGTGACTCTCAACTGGACCGCGACCGCCGGCACGGCCACCAACGGCGATGACTTCATTGCTGCAAGCGGGACGTTGACGTTCAATCCGGGCCAGACCAGCCGCACCTTCAACGTCACCATCCTCGACGACACTATTGATGAAGCTGACGAGACGGTGACTCTCACGCTCAGCAACCCGTCGCAGGCGCTGCTGGGCACTAGCGCCGCTGCGCTGTTCATCACCGACAACGATGGCGAACCAACCGTGCGTTTTAGCACGGCTGCGCAAGCTGTAAATGAAGGTGCGGGCACGACGGTGACGATTGAACTTAGCAACGCCAGCGGCCTCTCTGTGACTGTGAACTATGCAACTGCAAACGGCACCGCTGTTGCCCCCAACGACTACACCGCTGCCAGCGGGCAGGTCACCATTCCGGCTGGCCAGCTTTCGGCAACGGTCAACGTGGCAACGGCGCAGGACAACATCCATGAAGGTGACGAGACGTTCACGATTGCGCTGAACGGCCCGACCAACGCCACGCTGGGGGTGGTCAGCACCCAAACGCTCACCATCACTGACGACGACGCCATTCCGCAGCTCAACTTCACGCAGACTACTGCAAGCGTGAATGAGTTCGACGGCACGCTGCAACTGACGGTCGCCCTGTCGCACCCAAGCAGCCGGACCGTGACCGTGGGCTACGCAACCGTCAACGGTACAGCCAGCGCGGGTCAGGACTTCGCGGCCTCGCAAGGCAGCCTGACATTCGCGCCGGGCGTGCTGTCGCAATCACTGACCATCAGCATCAACGACGACAACGACAACGAGGGGCCGGAGTCGTTCACGGTGGTCTTGAGCAACCCGGCAAACGCCGTGTTGGGAAGCGACACTGTCGTAACGGTGACCATACTGCCTGACCCAGCCGACGTTTACACAACGGGCGGCGCGCCCGCCGGGGGCGGTGGCGGGGGTGGTTGCAGCGGCAGCACACAGGGCAGCCTGCTGCTGATTGGTCTGTTGGGTTTTGCGGCGGTCATTGCCGTGTACCGCCGCAGGCGCATCGCGTAGCAATACCGATGCAATCCCAAGGGGGCGCCATGGTGGCGCCCCCTACTTGTTCCCATTGCGGGACACCCATTCTTTCAACAGTGCTTGGATTGCCTGCGCCTTTTCGCTAAACCGTTGGCATGGCTGGCACGACACCGAAAGTGAAGGCGTTCCTGATCTGTGACCAGGTCATTCGCGCCGTCGATGGCAAGCACTCGATCATCGGTGTGTTTCGGCGCGTGCACTCGCCGCAGTTTCCGGTGTTTCATGCGCGTTTCGGTCTCTATCTGATGTTGGGCGAAATGAACGGGGCCTACGACCTTACCATCGAGTTCATTGATCCCACCGACGGCCAGCCGTTGGGCAAGGCCGAGTTGCGCGGCCTGAAGCACAACAAGCCGCTTGAGGACTTCGAAACCGGCATCAACCTGCCCGGCCTGCAGTTTCCCAAAGAGGGCACCTACGAGGTGCATTTGTCCGCCAACGGTGAGTTGCTGCACGTGGACACGCTTCAGGCACTGAAAGTGGATGCGCCACCCGCGCCGCCAGTGCCGCCGCCACAGTTCCCGCAAATTTGAACGCCCGGGGCGTGGGGCCCCGGGCGTTTTGCACAACAGATCCCACGGGGTCTAGGGCAGGGTGTGGGAACCGATGTGCCCCCAGATTGCGCTCAAGTGGCTGGTCGAGTAGGTGTGGCCGCCGCTGAATTCCGTGTACCACAGGTTTGTGTTCAGGGTCCAGCCGGCATTGAGAAACGTCTGGCGATCACTGTTGACGTTCGGCTGCAACGGGTCGCTGTTGCCGACGTACAGGCTGCACGGGATCTTGCGCGCGGCAGCGGCGGGTGCGCTCGTGCCGGCAAGCGCCTGCAAGGCGCCGGCGCTGATGCCATATGCCGCAAAGTAGCCGCTGTTGTTCAGGCACAGTGCGTGGGCGTAGTGGGCCCCGGCGCTGAAGCCCCATGCGTAGATGCGCTTCTGTTCAATGTTGTAGGCGCCCAGCACGTCGGTCAGGATTGAGTTGAGGATGTCCGTGTCCGTGCTCGGTACCCAGCCGCCGCCGCTGCCGGTTGCCGCCTGCGCAACCACGATGAAGTTGCCGGTTGCCGCGACCGTTGCCCAGTCATTGCGAACCTGCTGCGCCGCCGCCGGTGCCGTGCCGCTGCCGCCCGCGCCATGGAAGCCGAACAACACGGGCATCGGCGTGGACGGGTTGTAGCTGGATGGAATGTACAGGTAGTAGGTCTGGTTGCCGTAGGCAGTCGAGACAATGCGTTGCTGATTGCCCGGGTAGCTGCCGCCGCTGCCCCCGCTGGGGCTGCTGCTGCCGCTGCCGGGGCCGCCGCCACCTTGGTACCCGGACTGTACCGGGTTGGACTGGGCCGTTGCCAACCATTGGTACACCGAGGAGGGCGACGGCCCCGTGGTGCATAGCTGCGAGAAACTGTGCCCGACGCCGCTGACCCACGCGTTGTTGGTGGCGTGGCCGGCGTTGGTCCATTCGTTATAGATCGTCACGCTGCCGCTGTAGCCGCTGTCTGCTGTGCCGCAGATCGGGTACACCGGGATGTTGCGCGTGATCGGGAAGGTCTTGCCCGTCGCGGCGCCTGCGTACGGGGCGACCGCCTTGATCTTGTCGCTGTGCCAGTAGGCCGTGATGTCCGTGACCACGCCGCCTTCACTGAAGCCGATGAAGTAGATCTTCGTCGTCTCGATGTTGTAGCTGGCGCCCACGCCGTAGTACGCCGCGTTGATCACACCCTGGATTTCGTTGGCCGTCGCAGTCGCATCCAGGCCGCCGCTGCCCGTCAGGTGCAGAAAGCTGGCGCGGCTCGAGTTCATGTGCTGCGGCGCCATCAGGATGAAGTTGTTGCTGCTGGCGGCGCTGGTCCAGCCGTACGCCTGCAGAATGCTGAAGTAGTTCGTGTAGGTGTCACCCGCGCCGTGCAGCGCAATCACCAGCGGGGTCGGCGTGCTCTGGCTGTAGCCGGTGGGCACGAACAACCGGTAGTTGCGTGACTGGTACGCGCCGTTGACCGTGCCGGTTGCGCCGCCCGTCCCGTTGGTCGGGACGCTGCTGCCGCCTCCGCCGCCGGACGGCTGGATAGTCACAAGCAGCACAGCCGTGTCGCTGCCGCCTTGCCCGTCATTGACCGTGAAGCTCACCTGCACCGTCCCGGCAGCGGCCGCGGTGCCTGCCAGTGTCAGTGTGCGCGGGGCCGCGCCGCTGACGCTGGCCGGGAACGTGGTGCTGAAGCCGGCCTGGCTGGCCGTCAGAGTGCCGCCGGTGCGGTTGGCGCCAAGTGTTACGTTGTCACCGTCGGGATCAGTGGCCGTGGCGCTGAACGCCAGCGACGCGCCAACCTGCACCGTGGCTGTGTAGTTGGGGTGGTTGCCGCCGACGCTGACCGGGCCTGAAGGCCGTCCGATCGCGGGCGGGTTGTTGACCGCTGTGGCCGATACATTGATCGTAAGCGTAGCGCTGCTCGCTCCGCCTTTGTCGTCAGTCAGGTTTGCATTGAAAACAATCGTGCCCACAGTGCTGAGCGCACCGTTGGGGGCGATGGTGATGGTGGCCAGCGACGGCGAAGTCGCACTGGTTGTGGCGGTTGCCGGTGAGCCGCCCGCCGACGGGTTGATCAGCAACTGCGCCGGCACAACGCTGTAGCCGCTGCTGGCGCTCGCATTGAAGGTCAACGAAAGCACCATGTTGTCGTTGGTGTCGCTGTCGCTGCCGTGCAGCGTGATTGTGCCGGGCAGCGCATTGCCCTGCTGCACATTCAGCAAGTAGTTCGGCGCTGCGCCGCTCATGCCCAGCACCGACAGCACCGGCTGGGTGTTGTTCGAAGGCGGCAAGCCCACATTTGTGCTACCGCCGCTGCTGCCCCCACCGCCGCAGCCGGCCAGAAACCCGAACGTCAGAAGAATCAATGTGACCCCGAACTTGCGCATTTCGATCTCCCTGCCCAGAGGACCGTGTTTGTTTGTATTCGGGCGTGCTCGCCGGAATGCATGCACATGTGCGGTCGGCGTGCCAAAAAAGGCTACTAGAGCCGGGCTTGAATCATAACTAACGATAGCACCGCTATTTACACTCTTGGGAACTATCCTTTTCCCTGAACCTTGGCGCTGATTTAATCGTTCAAAAACCGTTCAATTGCTGTCCTCCATGAAGACCTCGTTGCCGCAACCATGGAACTTCCTGCTGCACCATCCTTCATTAGCAGCCTCCCCCACCGCCGTGTGGACGACGCGTGGGCCGTTCGCAGTCGCGGCGTCCTGATGCGCGTCATGCCATGGTCGGATGCGTTAGCGGCTGTTGCGGCCCATTCACCGTCGCTGTTCCCCGCGCCCCTGGGCGTTTACCCAGCCGATGGTCGCCCTTGGCTGATCACAGAGTTTCCTCGCGGTGTCCGGCTGGACCACGACCGCGACCGCGCGCGGCGGCACCCATCGCTGGCGCTGGCCATGTGGCGTGTCGCCGCTGCGGGCCACCTTGCCGCCGACGTTGATCTGCGCGACTGGTACACACGGTCCGGAGCCCTGACGCTGCTGCGCCTGCCGCCCGCCGGCGACGAGCCGGCAGCCGCCCGCGCGCTGGTGTTTGCCGCGTCTGCCCTGCTCAACCGGCGCACCACCGTTTCTGGCGGCGGGGCCAGCCTGCTACGCGTTGCCGCCCGCGCCCTGGGCGGTGATACAGCGGCAACTCTGATAGCCCGCCACACAGCCCACACGCTGCCGAACGCCAATGCCGTGCGCGGCGGCGTTGCTGCACTGATTGACAGCGCGCGCAGCGCCGCCATCACACAGGCGCTTGCAGTGCCGGACACTGAACAGGCGGCAGCTGTGCATTGGTTGCTGCTTTCCGAGTGTGCCGCACGCGCCCTTCATGCCGGCAGCACACGGGCACCGGGCGGGGCGCCTGTGCTCCGCGTGCTTGGCCCCGATACTGCCGCCAACATTGCGCGGCGACTGGAACAACTCAGTGACCAGCCAACGATCGCGCTCGTGCTCGCACCCCCCCGCGAAACCGAACGTGAACTCGGCGCCCTGGCCAAAGTGCACGCGCTGCCGGTTCCGCAACCTGCCGAGTTGCTGCAATGGCTGCGCCCGCTGGGTTGGCCAGCCGAGGCGATTGTCGGTGAGATGGCGCCCCTGTTCGCCAAGCCGCCTGAGCATGCCCGTCGCCTTCTGCTGGCGCTGCTTGAGCGCGCCGGCGCGCAGTTGACGGACCAGGGCCTCTCGCCAGGCGACCAGTGGGCAGAGTCCCTGCACGAACTGTCGCGACCGCGCGCCGGGCCGGCCGTCGCCCACCCAGCTGCCGCGCGGCTGGCGGTACTGCTGTCGCTGTCCACGGCTGGTGTTGCGGCATCTGAGGTTGACGCATCAAAGGAACTATCCGCAGGCATGCAGGTCCTGTCGGGGCTCGGCATGGCTTTGCGCGACGGTAGCGTAGTGCGAGCGGCAGCGGGGGCAACGCTGCAGGATATTCCGGCATCGCAGCGCCGTGCCGGCCTGTTGTGGCTGGCCGAACGTCCCCATTTCTGTCCGGTCTCCGACACATTGAGCGCGCGCGCGTGGTCGCTTGCGCTGCGCTTGCGTGCGGGTGACCTGCCCGCGTGGGCCAGTGAAGGCGAGCAACTTTGTCGCGATCTGCTGAACGCACGCAAGCTGCATGAGCTGCTGGATCTGCATGAAGCGCACGCGGTTGCCGGCTCGCGCCGCGGCGTCGGCCCTCCATCGCTGGATGCTTTGCTGGACGCCGCCGAGTTGGGCATCGCTCTGTGGCCCGCAAGGCGCCGGCGCCGCCTGCTGCGCATGTGGTTGCGCGGGTATCACGGCGAGTTGCGCGCGCTGGCGCTGGCCTTGCTTGCCCGGGCCGAACGCACGATCGGCGCCCCCACGGACTATCGCGCCACACTCAATGCCGCACTCGCCCTCAACAGCGACGCCAACCGCCTGCTCCGTGAACTCACCATCCTTGAGTGCGCTGCCTGCCTTCACCAGGACGACTCCGAGCTTGGAGACCGCCTCTTGCAACAGTTGCCCGCAAGGCTCGCCCGCGACGCGACCTACCTGAGTTCCGCCCGCCTGCTGTACCTGCGCGCGCACTCGCTGTTTGTGCAGCTTCGGCCCGGCGAAGCCATGGCTCGCCTGCAAGAAGCGCGCGCGCTCGTGTCGCCCCGCGCGCCATGGCTGCGGCGAATGCGCATGCTGGGCCAGATCGAGTCGCTCAACGCCAACGCCTGGGCGCAGGCCACGCTCTTCAAGCATCCCACCGCGCCTGTCATTGACACACTGCGCAAGCTTGAGGCCGACTGCGGCTGTGTCGGAGACCAGCTCTGTTCTGCGGTCGTCAACGACTTCCTGTTCCGGGCCCGCATGCGCGAGCCCGGCACGATCAGCCCTGACGACCTCGGCGTCGTGCTGGCCCATGCCCCGCCGCACAACCGGCGCGGCTACGCGGTCGTACTGCACGCGCTGTCCGACAACGCGGTGTATGCGGGCGACATCGCACAAGGCCGCCAGATCACAGCGCGCATGAAGGCAATGGGCGCCGACAAGCTTTCAGGCACCGTCGCCGCCAGCGTCGCCCGCCATACCGCAATACTGCACTGCCTGCAAGGCGACTTCACTACCGCCCGCAACGCCTGGCGCGGCGCGGGCCTGCGCGCCCTGACCGAGCCCTGGCGCACCCGCACCCGCGCCATGAAGCACGGCGAATGGGGCGTGGTGCTTGCCTTGGCCGGCAGGTTTGAGCGCGCCTCGCACTTCCTGCGCAAAGCCGTCCATGAACTGGTTGCCTTCCAAGCCAGCACCCGCGCCTCGGCATTTCTCGCGCTTGACGTTCTCTGCTGCATGCTGCGCGGCACGCCCTATGACCCCCAGTTTATCGAGGGTCTGGACAACCTTGCGCGCCGCAAACATATCCTGCCCGCGGCCGTGCTTGCACTGCATGAGGCGTTTCAGCCCGGCGGCAATCCCGCGCGCCTGCCCGAAACCCTCGACAGTCTGCCCGCCCCGCCGCTCTGGGTTGGCGGTGTGCTCGCCGTTGCCGCCGTGCTGGCCCGCAAACGCGGCATGCGCGAATCAGCCCTGCTTGCGCAAGCCGCACGGGCCAGTTTGCCGCAACCGGTGCGCGTGCTGCACGACTGGCTTGATCTTGAACTTCCGCGCCCAGCCGCGCCATCGGCCCCGCGCAACCCCCGCGTGCTTGAGGCGCTGGCGACCGTTGCGCCCGCCGCCGACACGCTTCAGACATTGCAGGCGGTTGTATCGGCTGCACGCGCGGCCCTTGGGGCAGCCTGCGTCGTTGCGCGCGCCGGGGCTGTCACTGCCGCCTCCGGCGAAACGGATGCCGAGCTTCACGACGCCCTTGAGCAAGCCGCCATCGGCGCCGAAGTCAACGAGCGCGGCCTGCTGGCTGTGCCTTTGCAAGCCGCCGTCGGCGCGATCGCCGCGCACGGCGCCGACATGGACTCGCTGCGCGCCTTTGCACGCCGCCTTGATGAATTGATTGCCCTGCTCGATGCCCGCCACGAGCGCGAGCACGCCTCACGCCACAAGGCAATCATGGCGCGCGCTGCATGGGCGCTGGCTGATCCAGCCGCCCCGCCGCCCGAACGTCTCGCGGCCATGGCGCAGCTTGCAGCAGCCGGGGCAGGCAGCCGCGCCTGCGAGGTCGCGCTCATGCGCGGCGCGCAGGTCGTGCTCGCGACCCACCCGGCAAGCGACTGGGACGTTGAACTTTCGGCCCGCGTCGATCACACCCTGACCCTGCGCCTGCGCGCCCGTGGTGGCCTGCGCGACGCCCTTGAGCAAGCCGCAGCAAACGCCGCGCTGGCTGTCTCGTCCATGCTGGCAGAGCACGGCGGTCGCCTGCGCTCCGAGCTGGGCCGGCCTGAAGGCGGCGAGACCCTGGTGGCCGCCAGCGAGCCGCTGGGCGACAGTCCAGCCGCCCGGCGCCTGCACGATGAGTTGCGCCGCTATGCGGACATTGATTTGCCCGTCACCATCACCGGCGAACCCGGCACCGGCAAAGACCTCGCGGCCAAGGCGTTGCACGCCATGTCGCAACGCGCGTCCGCGCCGCACATAGTGCTGGACTGTGCGACTCTGAGAATCGAAACCGCCGCCAGCGAACTGTTCGGGCACGTCACCGGCGCGTTCACGGGCGCGAACGTTGATCACACCGGCCTGCTGGAAACCGCTGGCGAGGGCAACCTGCAGATCGACGGCATCGCCGAGCTCGCCCCGCAGATTCAGAGCATGCTGCTGCGCGTGCTGCAAGTGCGCCGCTTTCTGCCCGTCGGCGCGACCGCCGAGCGCGAGTTCAAGGCCCGCGTGATCGTCACCAGCACACAGCCGCTGGAAGCACTCGTACAACAGGGCCGCCTGCGCGAAGACCTGGCCGCCCGTTTGGCCGGCCTCACGCTGGCTGTGCCGCCCCTGCGCGAACGCGGCAACGACGCGATCACCATCGCGCGCCACGTGCTGAAGCAGCAGTCCGCGCACCTGGGAAAACCTTTGCGCCTGTCATCGCGCGCCGAGCAGCACATTGCGTCGCAGGCATGGCCCGGCAACGTGCGCGAACTCAAGGCCGCGGTGACCCGCGCGGCTGTGCTTGGTAATGGCGAGGTGATTGAGCCCGCCGACATGCAGCAGCAATCAGAGACGCACGACAGCATCGCGATGGCCGGCGACTCAGATATGACCCTGACCCAGAAGCTCGCGCTGGGCCTGCTTCGAAAGCAGGGCGAACTCACGCCAAGGGCGCTGATGAATCGCCTCGGGATATCCAGGACCACTGCCTCGCAGACCCTTTCGCAACTTGCCGCCCAAGGTCAGGCCCAAAGAAAGGGCCAAGGCCGCGCCAGCCGCTATGTCGCCATCGAATAGTCTTTCGTTGGCAGCCCCTGCAGCGCTCCGCTACAATGAACCCGTATTGATCCGGACTACGGCCGGGCTGTGCATCGGCCTGTCCGGCAGGAAGTGTTGGCAAGCCAGTGGATTGACCTGGATTCACCAGCCATGGGCATCACGCGCATCGTCACGAACTTCCCGCCGCCCTCAGGGGTCTGGCTCAAAGGGGACTGGCTCCGGAGCGCAGCGGAGGTGCCTGTCCCCCTTGCACTTAGCGGACATTGCCCGCAAGACCGCACTGCAACGGGGTCAGGCACCGCAAGCGGCGCCAGACCCCATCCCGACGTGCAGCAGTTGGCGTACCTTGAAATCGTGGCTGTGGACGACGGCGAGATCACCTAAACACACCAACTGCATGCAGGCGGGGCGCCTGCGCTCCCGTCTCATGACGCACGCGGCTTCTTCACAGCCGAATCGCGCGACGGGAGCAGCGCCCATCGTTGATGCTCGTCGTATTCGCGACGCCTCGCTCTTGTTTGCGGATAGGCATAGCCTCGACTAGCTGTTGGCAGCGTTGTATTCGCGCACACGCAACGGTTGTGTAACTTGTACGCATTGCTTGGCATTCTGGCCGTATAAGGCAGTTCCAGGTAAGTTACGTTGAACACTGATGTTATGAGGCTTCTTGTCTTGGTGGCACGGGGTTTGCATTGCGGATATGCGAGCTGATGCAGTTGGCTGGTATTGCGAACCTGACAAGAGTGCGCCCCCACACCGGAGAACTTCATGACCCCTCCCCGCCTTCTAATCGCCCTTTTCACGCTACTGGTTCCCTTTCTGTTCACGTCCCCCGCCGCGCTGGCCGAGGCCGAGCGTGATCCAGTTGAGTCCGTGGTCCAGCCCGATCTGTTGCCCACCGTGGCTGTGTTGCTGGCGCCGGATGCCGAAGCAGAGAGTGTAGCGGCGGCACACGGCGCGCTGCCGCGCCATGCGGTCGGCACGTTGGCTGGCTGGTGGTTGATTGAGTTTCCTGACGCCGCAGCCGCAGCCGATGCGCTGCCCGGCCTGATTGCGGATCGACGGGTTGAGCAGGCGCATGCGCAATTCCGCCGCCTGTTTCAGTATCGCGTGAACGACCCGTTGTTCGGGTCGCAGTGGCACTTGAAGAAGGCAGGCGGCGCGAATGTTGACATCAACGCAGAAGGCGCCTGGAACGCTGGCATTACCGGCACAGGCGTGCGGCTGATGATCTGTGACGACTCGCTGGAACACACTCACCCCGACATCGCGGGCAACTACGATGCCGCCAACAGCTACGACTACTCCGACAACGACAGCAACCCAGCCCCCGCCAGCACCAACGAACAGCACGGCACCCCGGTCGCGGGCATGGCGGCTGCACGCGGCGACAACGGAGTCGGCGTAACGGGCGTGGCCTACACAGCCACACTTTCGGCGATCCGGCTGGACGCCAACTTTCCCGATGCGGCGGTGGCTAGCGCGCTCAGCCATGCGCAATCAAGCATCGACGTTTACAGCAACAGCTGGGGCCCGCCCGGCTGGTCCGACCTTGGCACGTTGACGCGGCAGGCGCTTGAGCAGGGCATCGCCAACGGCCGCGGCGGTAAAGGCTGCATCTATGTGTGGGCCAGCGGCAACGGGCGGTACTGGGACGACAACGCGAACAATGACCCGTTTCAGACGTTGCCGGGCACGATCAGCGTGGCGAGCATCGCCCGAGATGGCGCTGTTGCCGACCACAGCGAAAAGGGCGCGTGCATCCTGGTAGCTGCGCCGGCGGGCGTTTCCAGCGGCGGCATGAGCGGCGCCGGGGGCAACATCGTGACAACGGACCGCACCGGCAGCGCCGGCTACAACGGGCTGACTGACCAGGACTACACCAACGCATTCGGGGGGACTTCGGCGAGTTGCCCGACGGTGGCTGGCGTGTGCGCGCTGATCCTGCAGGCCAACCCCAACCTTACATGGCGCGATGTGCAGCACATCCTGGTGCGAAGCGCCAACAGCACCAACGGCGTCAACAACAACGGCTGGGTGCAGAACGGCGCAGGCCGACGCGTGCACCCGACGCTTGGCTTCGGGTGCGTGGACGCGGGCGCGGCTGTGGCGCTGGCGCAGGGTTGGAGCAACGTCGGAACACGGGTGACTGAGACGACCGCCACGGACAACGCGGGAGTGGGAGTCGGTGGCATTACGGGGGTCACGCGCAGCCTGTGGTGCAGCAATGACCTTGACCTAGAGCATGTTGAAATCGAAGTGCAGCTCGCGCACAGCAACTGGTGGGGCCTTGAGATCACGCTGACGTCGCCATCCGGTACCGTGAGCAAGCTTGCCGAACCGTCGGTGTACGGGTCAATGATGGGCGGGCCGCTTTCGCCTACGGGCGGGGCGTGGACGTTCATGACCGTGCGCAATTGGGACGAGAAGGCCGGCGGCAACTGGACGCTGAACATTCGCGACGCGGGCGGCACCGGCGGCACGCTGACAAACTGGCGTATGAAGCTGCACGGCACCGGCGGGGCGTTTGTGCCGCCACCGCCGCCTCCGACGCCGACGCCGGCCATTACAGTGAACCCGACGCAGCTCTCGCTCATTGCCCCGGACAGTACCACGCCCAGCGCGGTTGCATCCTACAGTGTAAGCGGCGTCAACCTGACGGCGGATGTGAGTGTAAGCGCGCCCAGCGGCATTGAGCTGGCTGAAGCCGCCGGCGGGCCATGGCAGGCCGCGCTGAACCTGGCGCAGGCTGGCGGCAATATCAGCACGACAGTGTACGTGCGCTTCAACCCGTTGCTGACCGGCGGCGCAAACGCCACCGGGCAAGTGCTCCACACCAGTGCGGGCGCCGCCGACAGGACAGTGCAGGTTAATGGGGCGGTCGCAGGAAGTGGCGGCGGTGGCGGTGGCAGAAGTGGCTCTGGAAGGTCTTCGGGCGGCGGTTGCGTTGCCACGGGCGGGGGCGGCGCGTTCTGCTTGGCGCTGTTGATCTTGTGGACGCGTCGGCGGCGCCAGCCGCGCAGCTGACCCAGGGCAGCATGCGCGTGCCGTGCATGGCGACGGCATTGGCCTTCGGCCAGCCGGCCCGTGAATTCGCTATCGCCGAGGACGGCGATGCTACGCAGCGGCGCTACTGGGCCGTCGCGAGCTGCAGGTGCTCGGGCGCTTTGAACTTTCCGGGCTCGGTGGCCGTTTGGCACTTGTGATGCTTGATGTGGTACTCGAACTCGTCACGGAATTTGGCGACGTAGCTTTGTACCGGCATCACCAGTGAGTCGGCCAAGAAGCAGATCGTGCGGCCCTTGATCATCACGCACACTTCGTTCAGCATGTCGGCGTCGCCTTCTTTGCCGTGCCCGAACTCGATGCGGTGGCACAGCTTCTCCAGCCAGCCCAGCCCTTCGCGGCACGGCGTGCACTGGCCGCAACTTTCGTGGTGGTAAAAGCGCGCGAGGTTCAGCAGCGCGTTCACGATGCATGTTTCGTCGTTGAAGACGATCATGCCCGCGCTGCCCAGAAAACTGCCGGCTGCGCGAATGCTGTCAAAGTCGGCGGGTGTATCGATCTGGTCCGGCGTCATGATCGGCATGGAGCTTCCGCCGGGGATGATGCCCTTGATGTTGCCGACAGGGCCGCCCGCGTAGTCGTAAATGATCTCGCGCAGCGTGGTGCCCAGTGCGACTTCGTACAAGCCGGGCTTCTGCACGTGGCCGCTGACGCAGAACAGCTTGGGGCCGGGTCCGCTTTCGGGGCCGATCTTTTTGAACCAGTCGGCGCCGTTGGCGACGATGTGCATGACGCAGGCAATGGTCTCAACGTTGTTGATGATCGTCGGGTAGCGGAAGTAACCCTCGACGGCTGGGAAGGGCGGCTTGATTTTGGGGTATGCGCGCTGGCCTTCGGCGGCGGACAACAGGCCCGTTTCTTCGCCGCAGATGTAGGCGCCTGCGCCGGTGATGACGGTGATATCCAGCTTGAACTTGCCAAGGCCAAGCACATTTTCGCCGAGAATGCCGGCCTTGTAGCACTCATCGACAGCGGCTTGCAGGCGCTTGGCCTCGAGCACGAATTCGCCGCGGATGAAAACATAGGCGTGGTGGCTCTGGATTGCCCAGCAGGCGCAGATCATGCTTTCAATCAGGCTGTGCGGGTCGCGGCCCATGATGGCGCGGTCTTTGAAAGTGCCGGGTTCGCTTTCGTCGGCGTTGACGGCCAGGTAACGCGGCTTGCCGTTTTCGGGCAGGAAGGACCACTTCACGCCGGCTGGAAAGCCCGCGCCGCCGCGCCCGCGCAGGTTGGACTTCTTGACTTCGTCCACGAGCTGCTTTGGCTCAAAGGACGTGATGGCCTTCTTTGCTGTTTCGTAGCCGTAGATGCCGCCGCGCTTGCGATAGTGATCAAGCGTCCACGCGTTGGGCTCATTGAAGTACTTGCTGAGGATGGGTTCAAACTTGGCCATAGGTCGCTCCGGCGGCAAGTTAGCGTCGGCACGCCCGCAGCGCAACGGACTGCGGCAAGGCTGGTCATTGCGCCGTCGCTTCTGCAATGGCAGTGCGCAGGCCGGACTCGGTGGTGCCTGTCAGTCCAGCAGGGATGTTGGCTTCAGCGGCCAGGTACAGCGCTTCCAGCCGCCCGGTGCCGCGGCACAAGTTCGCCAGGCTGCGCCAGTGGGCTGCGGCTGCGGCAGGTTGATAGTCAGACTCGGCGTATCTGGCCGCGATACGCAACCAGCGCTGAAGCCGGGGCGCAATTGCCGAGTTTTCGTTCGCCGCCTGTTGCAGGTGCGCGACCAGTTCTTGCGAGACCGCGTCGCCAAGCTGCGGGTGCAGGTCCTCCAGGATGTCTGCCGCAAGCAGATGCAGCGAACTGCGCGACCCCGGCGACATTAGCTGATACGCGCCATCGCGCAGCAGCGCGTGCCGGAAAAGGTTGGCAATCTCGGCGCAGGTCATTCAGGGTTCTCACTCAGCGGTGAAACTCCATGCTGCTTGCAGATTTCGCTCATTGCGGCCCGGAGCTGCTCGATAAGCGGTTCCGCTTTCGCGCCTTTGAGCAGTTGCAGGCCATGCTTCCAGTCGCTGTGCGCGCCATCGAAATCGCGCATTTCAAGCCGCAAAAGACCCCGCGAGGCTTGAAAATACCCTTGAAGCCGGACGTCGGGGTCTTTCATGTAGTAAGCCAGGCACTTCTCGAACAGCCCGGCAGAAGCGGACAACCGGCCCAGGCGATGCTCGATGATTGCAAGATTCCCCGTGCAGGATGCCACGCCGGACTGCAAACCCAGACTCTCGTTGACCCGCAGCGAAGCCAGCAGTGCCTCCTTCGCTTGCGCATAGGCCTTCATGTCGAAGTAGCACACGCCCAGCGCTGACAGTGCGCTGGCTTCACCGATGCGATCGCCGCACTCCCGCAGGGCCGAAACAGCGCGACTCAGGACCTCTGCCGCGTCTTTTGCGCGACCCTGCTGGCGCAAGATTCGCGATTCAATCGTAAGTAACTGTGCTTCCTGCCGCCTGTCGCCGCATGCGAGCGTTACAGACCTGGCGGACTTCAATGCTTCCAGGGCGGTATGGACCTCGCCCATTTCAGCCAGGGTGACGCACAGGCCGGACCACGCGCCGGCTTCCTTTGAACGTTCGCCTGTGCGCTGAAACTGTCGGATGGCGTAGCGCAACGACTCAATTGCGGCAATTGTATCGCCGGCTCGGCGTTGCCAAACCGACAGGCTTATGCGTGCGTGAGCCTCGGCGCTGGTGTTTCCGTCCTTTTGGCTGGAGTCAATGATCGCTTGCAGTACTTCAAGCGCCTGAACACGTTCGCCGGTGTGCTGATATGCCTCTGCCAATGTTTGCAGCGCGACCGTTCGGCCATGGCGGTCGTCTGTTTGACTGAACAGGGCCAACGCTTCGTTCAGTGTCGCGCAAACCTGCTGAGTCGGTGCAATTCTCATCGAGGACACGCCCACGGCCAGTACTGAAATGGCTTGAAGGTGAGTCTGGCCAAGTCCGGACATCGCTGCGGCTACCTGCTTTGCAAGTGCATTGGCTCCAACAAGGTCACCCATTCGCCAAAGCACATCGGCAATCTGATAGCGGCAACATTCGCGGCGCACGCCCGACCACAGAAGCTCAAGAGCACGCCAGGCCTCAATGGCAGAATTGAACTGATACTGGGCCGTCGAGTACTCTGCGGCACGTTGCAGGTATAGCCGCAGTGCGGCCTGCAGTTCGTTGTCACTGCTAAACGCACCCCGGGCGCACTGAAGATGCTGCGCGATCTCAAAGGCGAACGGGTCCGTCGGATGGGGCTGCTTGTTTCGCTGCATCCGCTCCAGGGGCATGGGGTCCGGAGGTCGCCCCCCTAAGCCGCTTTCAATGAGTTGTGCAGCAAGCATGTGCAGCCGTGCGCGATCGCTGGGTAAGTGCAGTTCATAGGCGGCGTCGCGCAGCAGCGCGTGCCGGAAAAGGTAGGCGGCTTCAGCACCAATCATGGCGAGATTATAGGTTGTGCGCGGCCGCAATGCGTAAAACTGAACGGGCGCCCTTTAGGGCGCCCGTTTATGCCTGCTCAAACCTTAGCGCCTTCTGCGCAATGCGGGCAACAGCAGCAGTGCCAGCGCGAACAACCCCGCGCCGGGCGCAGCCATGCAGCCGCCACCGCCGCCGCCGCCTGCCCCACCGGTTCCGCCCGCGCCGCCGCCGGCCCCGGCAATCGACACCGACAGCGTCTTGCTGGCGCTGCCGCCGGCGTCTGTTACCTGCACAGTGAAGCTGAACAGGCCGGAGCTCGTGGGCGTCCCCGACAGCGTCGTTGATGCCCCCGTGGAAGCCAGGTCGAGATTCAGGCCGGGAGGCAGCGTGCCGCCAGTCTTGGACCACGCGTAGGGCGCAGTGCCGCCCGCCGAGTTGATCGGCTGGCTGTACGGCGTACCGATCGCCCCGGCAGCGAGGCTGTTCGTGATGATCACAATGCCTGAGCCGCCGGCGATCACGCTTATCTGGTAGTTCTGCGTATCAACCTGCACGCCCGAGTCCGCGATGCTTACACTGAAGTTGTGCGTGCCCACGTCGCCCGCGGCCGGAGTGCCGGTCAAGGTGGTGGAAAGGCCGGTGGCCGCCGTGTCCAAGGTGAGGAAAGACGGTATGCCGATCCCGCTCCATGTGTACGGGCCGGTGCCGCCGGTGGCGCTGATCGTTTCGTTGTAAGCTGCGCCAACTGCCGCGTCATTCAGCGTCGTCGTCGTGATGTTCAGCGGCGTTGCGGCACCGCCCACAGTCTGGGTGTTGCCGTTGACGTCGGCGCCCTGCACAGAGCCGTTCTGGATCTGCGGGCATAGGTCGGTGATGATCAGGTCAAAGGTGGCGCCCGGCGTGGCCCCTGACGCCACGTCAATCGTTACAAGGAACACGGCGCCAGAAGCTGTTCCGCCGAAGGTGTGGGGCGTAGCCGTCATATCAAAATACACCGCAAAGGCACTGCTGCCCGCCCTTGAGAGTTCGGTGTCGCCGTTGTCAACCAGGCCGTCGGCATTGTTGTCGCGATACAGCGTCAAGCGCGTGAACTCGTTCGCCCCGGCGGTGCCCGAGTTCTTCACGTGCAGGCCCGTCATTGTGACGGCAGTCCCGGCCGTCAGTGTAAACTGCACACCCGGCCGACCCGTTGCACCCGGCATTACTGTGGCGGCGGGGGGCGGGTTGGGGCCGTCACTCAAGTTCACGAGCACCACCGGGGGTGTCGTGGATTGCGCTGTCAGCGCTGCGGTTAAGACGAACAACGAAAACAACATCAATGTGCGTGCATGCATTGAACGACTCCTCCAAGTCAAAGGCCTCAAAGTGCCATGACCGGTTCCAAGTGATTTCTACGCATGCCCAGAGATAGAAGCGTGTATAGTCACCACTGTCAGCGGCGCAAGGCATTTTGAAAGATTTTGGATGAGTCAGTCCTGCTCAACGGATGGAGGATTGACGCAACCGGCAGCGCAGTGAGTACTTGCAAGTGATCCGTTGTTTCCAGCGCTTGGGGGAAATCCCAAGTGACATTCGGTTGTATGGCAGTCGCATGTTGGTAAACTGCTAGTAGTCCGCAGTTTGACCTTCGGGTCAGCGGAGCGCGCAATCACGGGCAAGTGCTGGACCTTTCAGGTCCGCTAACCCCGCGCGGTCCCCTGCGGTTTACAGATACGTCGAACTTTGTGGATGCCTAGCGGCCCTAAGGCCGAGAAGTAAGCAACGCGAATGGGCAGTACCCGACAGTACCGTCGGCATGCACAAGTCGCCCAAACTGCACGGGCGGCTTGGTTCGCCACTTTCGCTGCCAGCCCGCAACTTTGGCTGGGACCGCCGGTTTTTTCGGCGACGTAGGCGCCATGAAGCGACGTACCTCGCCCGCCCCGATTGGGCGGATCCGCCCCACCGGGGGCAAGGAGGAACGTCATGTTTCTTGCAGATGCCGGCATGCTGCTGCTGGGACTCGCGCTGGGCGCGATTGTCGTTGGCGGGGCGTTGGCCGGGGCAGTGTTCATGGCCATGAAGGGGAAGGTGGCCGCAGCTCAGAAGCTTTCAACCGGAGACGCCGAACGAATCAAGGAAGACGCAAAGAAAGAAGCAGAAAACATCCTGACCACTGCGCGCCTCGAGGCCCGCAACGAAGCCCTGAAGCATCGTGAGAAGATCGAGCAGGAACTCGAGAAGGACCGTCGCGAAGTCAAAGAGCTGGAAAAGCGCATCGCCAAGCGCGAAGAGTCCATCGAGCAGAAGTTTGAGATGCTCGACAAGAAGGCCGACCAGCTTGAGTCGCGCCAGAAAGAAATCGACGCCGCCAAACAGAAGGCCGAAGCACTGACCGCCGACCGGGAAGCGGCATTGGCCGAAACGCGCGAGAAGCTCGCGCAGATCGCCGAGATGACTCCCGACGAAGCACGCCGCGAATTGCTGGCGCGCCTTGACGCCGAGCTCGTCGCCGAAAAGGCCGAGCGTATCAAGCAGATGGTCGAGAAGTCCGAAGAAGAGATCGGCGAGAAGGCCAAGTGGGTTGTCAGCCAGGCGATCTGCCGCCTTGCCAGCGAGCACACCGGCGAAACCACGACCAGCACGGTCGAGATCCCCAGCGATGAAGTGAAGGGCCGCATCATCGGCCGCGAAGGCCGCAACATCCGGCACTTCGAAAAGGTCACCGGCGTTGACGTGATCGTTGACGACACGCCGGGGCTGGTGGTGGTGTCGTGCTTTGACTCGGTGCGCCGCGAAATCGCCCGCCGCACGCTGGAAAAGCTGATCCAGGACGGGCGCATTCACCCGGCGCGCATCGAGGAAATCCATGAGATGTGCACCAAGGAAGTGGACAAGGAAATCGTCGAAGCCGGCAAGCAGATCCAGTTTGACGCCGACGTGCACAACGTGCACCCGAAGGCGCAACGCCTGCTGGGCCGCCTGAAGTTCCGCAGCAGCTACGGCCAGAACAACTACAAACACAGTGTCGAAGTCGCCCACCTGTGCGGGATGATGGCCGCCGAGCTGGGCCTGGACGTGAAGCTGGCGCGGCGTTGCGGCCTGATGCACGACATCGGCAAAGCCATCGACCATGAAAAGGAAGGCGGGCACCCGCTGGTCGGCAAAGAATTCCTGATCAGCATCGGCGAGCGGCCCGAAGTGATTGAGGCCGCCGGCGGCCACCACGACCAGCCGATGCACCACAAGTATCCGTACGTGTCTTTGGCAGCGGCAGGTGACGCCATCAGCGCATCAAGGCCCGGCGCCCGTCGCGAAAGCATGGAGCGTTACGTCCAGCGGCTTACGGCACTGGAGGCCGTCGCCAAGAGCTTTGAAGGCGTAAGCGAAGCCTTCGCGGTGCAAGCCGGCCGCGAACTGCGAGTGCTCGTGAACAGCACCAAGGTGACCGACGAACAAGCCCTGCTGATCTGCCGCCAGATGGCGGAGAAGATCGAAGACGAGCTCACGTACCCCGGCGAGATCAAGGTAACCCTGATGCGCGAAACCCGAGTCACCGAGTACGCCCGCTAGTCCAAGCCCATCGCGCAAGCGATGGGGCAAGCCAATCAAACGCGCCGCCCCCAAAGCGGCGCGTTTGCCGTAATGCGGAATTCTCATCGAATTTCCAGAAATACTGTGGCAAGGCCACTCGTTCGATATAGAACGATTACTGGACTTTACCGAACAGGAGAGAGACCATGGCAGACAGAACGATTCTGATCACCGGCATTACCGGCCAGCAGGGCGGGGCCGTAGCGCAAGAGTTGACGGGCAAGGGCTTCAAGCTGCGGGGCTTGACCCGCAAACCGGACAGCGACAAAGCCAAGGCGCTGGCGGCCAAGGGCGTTGAGATCGTGAAAGGCGACCTTGATGACGCGGGCTCGCTCAAGCAGGCGCTTAAAGGCGCCTGGGGCGTGTTTGCCGTCCAAAACACCTGGGAGGCAGGAGTAGAGAAAGAAGAAGAGCAAGGCAAGCGCATCGCGCAAATGGCCCGTGAGTCCGCTGTGCCGCACTTTGTGTACACGTCCGTGGGCAGCGCCCAGCGCAACACCGGCATCCCGCACTTTGAAAACAAGTGGCGCGTCGAGAACGTCGTGCGTCAACTTGACTTTCCCAGCCACGTGATCCTGCGCCCCGTGTTCTTCATGGAGAACCTGCCGTCGGCCTGGTTCCTCAATGGCGACAACCTTGGCACAGCCATGCAGCCGGGCACGAAACTGCAAATGATTGCCGTCGCCGATATCGGCCGCGTGGGCGCACGGGCGTTCACCGACGCCGAGAAACTCAATCGCCGCGAAATTGACCTCGCCGGCGACGCCGCCACCATGCCGCAAGCCGCCGAAGTGCTGGGCAAGCACCTTGGCCGCAAGATCAACTTCGTGCAGTACCCCATTGAAGCCGTGCGTGCCAACAGCCAGGACTTTGCCCTCATGCTCGAGTGGTTTGACAATGTCGGCTACAACGCCGACATCGCCAAGCTTGACAGCGAGTTCGGCAAGATGACCCGGCTGGAAGACTGGGCCGCAAGCAACCTCAAGAAGTAGCATGATCGCGACACCCCAGGGCGCCCGCGGGCGCCCTGAGCAATTCCGGCGTCAACCCACGCTTTCGCCCCCGGGGCGCCGCGGGTAACATGAGACTTGAGGCAACCCATGGGTATTGCAACCGATTTTCCGATTCGCAGCAAACCCGGTGAACCGCCGTGGGAACTGGCCACTTGGTACCCGAAGCAGGGCGCATGGACCAAGGACCAGTACCTCGACCTGACCGACAATCGACGGGGAATTGAGTTCAACGCCGGCACGCTGGAGTTCTTGCCCATGGGCACCGAGGAGCATCAGCTCATACTCAAACGACTCTTCCTGCTGTTGAACACTTTCGTTTCGGAGCGCAAACTCGGTGAAGTGCTGTTTGCCGGAATACGGGTTGAAACCGCACCGGAGAAGGTCCGCGAGCCAGATCTGGCATTTATGGGCAAGCAGAATGCAAGCCGCCGCTCAAACAGGCTGTGGCACGGCGCGGACCTGGTACTCGAGGTCGTCAGCCCGTCCTCAGGCGACCGCAAACGTGACCTTGAAGGCAAGGTGGCCGAGTACGCCCAGGCCGGCATTCCTGAGTACTGGATTGTCGATCCCGTCGAAGAACGCATCACTGTTCTTGCGTTGCGCGACGGCAAGTACGTCGAGCATTGCGTAGCCGAGGGTGCCGGGATTGCCACGTCCGCGTTGCTCGCCGGTTTCGGTGTCGAATCGGCAAAGGTTTTCACGGCGGAGTGACGATCAGGGGACTGAGCATCCCTATGCGCTGGAAAGCCACCTCAATCTGCCTGTTTCTGGCTGTCGGATGCGCACGGCAAGTCGCGCCGCTGCCCGAGCAATACGCCACAGTCAAAGCAATCGCTCCATCGCTGGATGAACGCGTGGAGCGAATCCATCGCCACGAGCTGACGTGGCGCCTGCCCAACAGTCACGCCCAGACCTGTTCAGACGACGCGAAAGGTATGCGCCTTGATCTGGCTCGCGCCAGTGTCCTGCTTGAGACACGGCAACTCGCGCGCAGCGTTACCACCGTCGAACGCGGCAACCTGTTGGAAATGCTGCGATCGACGGCTGACGAGTTCGAGTTGTCCGTGGTCATTGCCCGCGTGCTCGCGGCTTGCGGGGTACCTCGAAGCGCCATTGAGGGCGCCGTTGATCCCACCACTGCCGCGTGGGATGGCTGGGATGCGGTCATTCGCGAAGGCCAGGCGATTCGCGAGCTTGGTTGACGTTTTTCTCCGTGAACTCCGGGCGCTCCGTGGTTGAATCCGGAAAGGAGACAACCATGCCCACCATCTTCAGCAAGATCGTAGTAGGCGAAATCCCGTGCCACAAAGTATGGGAAGACGCCAGGCACTTGGCGTTTCTCGACATCAATCCCTGGTGCTACGGGCACACGCTGGTTGTGCCCAAGGCCGAGCACGCCTACCTCTTCGATATGCCTGCCGCTGACTACGCCGCACTGCACGCGGCTGCCAGGACCGTCGCGCAGACACTCAAGGCCAAGCTGGGTTGCGCCCGCGTGTGCAGCATGGTGGTCGGGTACGAAGTTCCGCACGTTCACGTCCACTTGTTCCCCAGCAACAGCATGAAGGACTTTCTGCCCCACGGCCCGACGCAGATGTCGCCCAAGCCGGACTTCGCGCAAATCATGGCGAAGCTACAGTAGTGCGCACATGCCTCCCTCAGCAGAACAGTTTATGCGCACATGGCTGCAAGGTCGTCGCGACGTCATCAGCGGACTGGTGCAGGCGCTTGACGTCGCACACCCCGACGCCAACACCGTGCATGACTTGCGCGTAGCCGTGCGGCGCATGCGCTCTGTGTGGCGCCTGTGGCGCAAGTTGCTGCCTGTTTCAGCGATTCGTGATGCCTGCCGGGCGCTGATGCGTGCGCTCAATGACTTGCGTGACCTTGATGTGCTGCTTGAGCGCGTTGCAGCAGCCCATGACCCGCGCCTGCAACCTGCGTTGGATGTCCTCGCTGCGCGCCGGGCCGACCTTGCGCCATCGGCTGTCTCCGCTGTGCAGGCTCAGCATTGGCCGGCGCTTGAGGCGGCGATGACTGAATCGCTGGCATCTACCTGGCCGCAGAAACTCTCGCGACCGGCGCCCACGGTCGCACTATCCGTCATTCGGCTGGCGTTGCGAGAGTTTCGCGCGGCCCTCGCCGACGCCGCAGCAAAGCCGAGCCCGAGGCGACTGCACGAGCTGCGCATAGCGGGCAAACGGCTGCGCTATGGTCTGGAGTTGCATGGCGGTGCCGACGCCAAGGGCACACTGCGCAGACTGCAGCGCTTCCAGGACCGCCTGGGCGATTACCTTGACGCGCGGATCGCTGCCGCGACTGTGCGCAAGCTGCGTGCCGCGAGCGACTTTGACAGCACCGCGCGCGCCGCGCTGGGCGCGCTGGTGAAGTCCCTGGCCCATGAGGCAAGGACCCGAGCCGACGAACTGCCGCAGGTGCTTGCGTCAGCCGAGGTCATTCGCTGGAAGACACTCAAAGGCAAACTGGCCAAGGGAGGCCGCAAGTGAAGCTGATTATTGTTCGCCACGCGCCAGCATTTGACCGCGACGCCAAACGCTGGCCCGACGACAGTCAACGCCCGCTTACCAAACGCGGCGCCGAGAAGTTTCGCAAAGCCGCGGCAGGCCTGGTGAAGCTGGTGCCCGACGTGGCGTTGTGTCTGACCAGCCCTTTTCGCAGGGCCTCCCGTACAGCCGAATTGCTGGAGCAAGCCGGCTGGCCCAAAGCCAGAATGCTGCATGAGCTTGAGCCGGGCGTGGACCCGGACATCGTGGCCAACGCGCTCGCCAAGCTGAAAGCGAAGGGGTCGATTGCAATCGTCGGCCACGAGCCCGCGCTGTCAGAGCTGACGGCGTTTCTGCTCGGCCTGCCAAGCCCGCCCTTCGAGTACAGGAAAGGCGGCGCGGCGTGCCTGGAGTTTACGGGCTTCTCTGGTGCCGGTCTCGGCCGGCTGAAATGGCTTGCAACGCCGAAGCTTCTACGCGCGGCCCGATAACGCATTAATCCTGATGAACAATGGAGTCTACTGTGCCGGACTGCACGGCCCACAAATCGGCGTACGTGCCGCCGTGGGTGATCAGGCTTTCGTGGGTGCCTTCTTCCTCTACTGCGCCGTCCTTGATCACGATGATTCGGTCGGCCTTTCTTATCGTGCTTAGCCGGTGCGCGATCACCAGCGCCGTGCGGCCGGCTGTCAGTTCTTCGAGATTCTGCTGGATCATGCGCTCGGTTTCTGTGTCCACGCTGCTGGTGGCTTCGTCCAGCACCAGGATCGGCGCGTCCTTCAGCAATGCCCGCGCGATGCTCAGGCGCTGCCTTTGCCCGCCGCTCAGCTTGATGCCGCGCTCGCCGACAATCGTCTCATAGCCCTCGGGCAGGCTTTGGACAAAGTCGTCAAACTGGGCGTGGCGGCTGGCCTCGACCACCTTTTCCAGCAGCACATCGACGCCGGGGTAGGCGATGTTCTCACGAATCGTGCCGTGGAACAGAAACACGTCCTGGCTTACCAGCGCAATCTGGCGCCTTAGATCCTCCTGCCGCACTTGGCGCACGTCGATGCCGTCAACCTTGATCGCACCCTCATTTACGTCATACAACCGCAACAGCAGCTTGATCAGCGTGCTTTTGCCCGCGCCCGTGGTTCCCGCAATGCCGACCATTTCGCCGGCCATGACGTGTAAAGACAGGCCGTTCAGCACCGGCTCGCGGTTGCGATAGCGAAAGAACACGCTGTCGAACTCGACTTCGCCCCGTGCGCGCTGCATGGGCACGGGCTCGGCGGGGTCCTGCACCGCGCTGGGCGTATCGAGCAAGCCGAACACGCGCGTGGCACTGGCCTTGGCGCGCTGGTAGTCGTCAAACGTCTGGCCCAGCCGCGTCAGCGGCCACAGCAGGCGCTGGATCATCATGCAGAACAGCACTAGCTCGCCGGCGGTCAGCCTGCCCTGCATCACCCACCAGCCGCCCAGCACAATCACCGCCGCAAAGCCCAGCGCGATGCCCATGCGCACAATCGGGATGAACACGCTGTTCAGCTTGATCGCGTGGTGGTTGGCTTTGCGGTAGGCTTCGCTGGCTTGCTCGACGCGCTCGGCCTCGTAGTTTTCGGCGGTAAAGCTTTTGATCACGAGTATGCCGCCGATGTTGTTTTCAAGGCGGCTGGCGACGTCGCCCACAGATTCGCGGACTTTGCGGTACCGCGGCTCAAGCATTTTGCTGAACTTGAAGCTGCCGTAGATGATCACCGGCATGGTCAGAAGGCCGATGGCGGCCAGCGGCGGCGAAATCAGCGTCATCACAGTCCCGGCGAACGCCAGCAGCACGAACAGTTGGACAATTTCGTTGAAGGCGTTGTTCAGGAAGCGCTCAAGCTGGTTTACGTCATCGTTGAGCATCGCCAGTGTCTTGCCCAGCCGATGCTCTTCAAAAAACCGGATCTCGCGCAGCTGCATGCGCCGGTAGGCATCAATGCGCAGCCGGTGCTGCATGTTTTGCGCGATCGTCATAAAGCCGTAGGCGTAGCCCCATTGCGAAAGGCTCTCCAGGCCGAAAATCACCACCGTCAGCACAGCCAGAAAGACAATCTGCGCAAACATGTCCGACAACCCGACCCAGCCCATGAAGGCCGGCGCGTTGCCGGTGACGCTGTCAATCAGCCACGCGACCAGGATGGGCGGGGCAAGGTCCAGCACCTTGTTGGTGACGCTGGACAGGATTGATGCTGAAAGGCGCCCGCGCATCGGCCCCAGATAGGCGAACAGCCGCCACATCGGGCGGGGGGCGGTCTGCAACAGCGCGTCAACATCGGCCATGGCGAGTGTTTAGCAAAGGGTCCGCAGATATACACGGATGGGCGCGGATGGCTTTGCCAAGTGGCCTGCCATGCAATCTGTGTCCATCTGTGTCCATCTGTGGCAAAAGCCTTACATGCCTGAGCTGCCGGAAGTTGAGGTCACGCGCCGCAAGATTGCGCCCGCCCTTGTGGGACGCGTGATTGCGGGCGTGCGCACCACCGCGCCAAGCTATTTCTTTTTGACACCGCCCCCACTGCTGAAGCGGCGGCTCAAGGGACGAACGGTCACGGCCCTTGCGCGCGTGGGCAAATACCTGCTGGCAACGCTGGATGACGGCTCGCGGCTGCTGATTCACTTGGGCATGACCGGGCAGTTGTTTGTGCAGGGCAGCAGCAGCTTGCGCCTGCTTTCGTCCACCGCCCGCGCGACGCTCAAGCCCGAGCAGCAACCGGCCTTCAAGCCGGACAAGCACACCCACCTGCGGCTGTCGTTCTCCGACGGCGGGCCGGAAGTGTGGTTCCGCGACACGCGCAAGTTCGGCAAGGTCAAGTGGCTGGCGCCGGGCGAACGCGATGCGCGGCTTGCCAAGCTTGGCCCGGACGCGCTGGAAGTCACCGGCGCCGAGTTTCACGCAACGGCGCGGCGGCGACGAGTGCCCGTCAAGACGGTGCTGCTGGACCAGGGCGTACTTGCGGGTGTGGGCAACATTTACGCGGACGAGGCGCTGTTTCTGACGGGCCTGCGCCCGACGCGCAAGGCGAACACGCTGTCGCGGGCGCAGTGCAGCAGGTTGGTGGCCAGCGTGCAGCGCGTGCTGAAGCGCAGTATTGAAACCGGCGGCAGCAGCATCAGCGATTACGTTGCGCCCGATGGCCAGGACGGTGCCTACCAGGACGAGCGCATGGTCTATGACCGCGAGGGCCAACCCTGCAAAGTCTGCGGGGCGCCAATCAAACGCGTCGTGATTGGCCAGCGTAGCGCGCACTTTTGCCCGAAGTGCCAGAACTAGCGGTTGGAGCTTGGAGTTCAGGCGTTGGAGCCTGGAGCGGTTGCGGTTCTCGTTGGCTAATGCGGTTTCAGTTGCGTTGGCCCCCGACCCTGACCATTGACCATTGCCCCTCACCCATTGATCATTGCGGCCCATGCTGTCGCTGGCAGAAATCCGTGCATTGGTACCGTTGCTTGAGCCGTTGGTCCTTGACCGGCGCGTGCAGCGCGTGATCCAGCCGGACGAGCACACCCTGGTGCTGGAGTTGTACGGCCGCGG
This sequence comes from Planctomycetota bacterium, assembly GCA_019636195.1. Classification (GTDB taxonomy): domain Bacteria; phylum Planctomycetota; class UBA8742; order UBA2392; family UBA2392; genus JADJRK01. The sequence continues at coordinate 225,992 of JAHBYA010000001.1, forward strand.
CGAGGGCGAAGACTCAGGCGCCAAGCTGTGGCTGGTCATGTCCACGCACCCGAAGTTCGGGCGGATCTCAACGCGTAGTGAAGCGCCGCCCGCGCCCAGCTTCCCGCCGGACTTCGCGCAATGGGTCAAAGCGCACTGCCACCGCGCGTTCATCAAGGGCATCCGCGTCGTCAACGATGACCGCCAGGTCGGCCTGCTGCTCAAAGGCAAGCAGGGGGAGTTTGAGCTGTTGCTGTCCCTGATGGGCACCCGCAGCAACCTGTTTGCGCTGGACAGCGAGGGCCGCATCCAGCACACGCTGCGGCCGCTTACCACTACCCGCGCCGACCTGCGCATGGGCGATGTATACACGAACCCCGAAAAGCACGAGGCGCTGGCTGAGTCCAGCAGCCGCTGGCCGGCGTTGCAGGGCGAGCACCTGTTGAAGGCGATCCAGACGCGCTATGAGGCCCTGGAGACTCGCCGTGACTACGACGAATTACGCGACAGCATTGAGAAGGCGCTGGACAAAGAGCTCGACTTCGCGCGCCGCAAGGCTGAAAAACTGCACCAGGACCTGAACGACGCCAAGGACGCCCGCGAGAAAAAGCGCCACGGCGAACTGTTGAAGCAGGTCATGAGCAACCTGAAGCCCGGCGAAACCCACGTAGTCGTGCGCGACTACGAAACCGAAGAAGACGTGAAGATCGAGCTCGACCCCAAGTTGACTCCCGCCGAGAACCTTGAGCGCTACTTCAAGCGCTACCACAAGGGGCTGGTCGGCACCAACATGCTCGGCCAGCAGCTGGAGATCGTGCAGACGCACATCTCCGAGCTTGAGCAGCTTAACACCGAGCTGATCGGAGTGACCGACATGCCGGCCCTTACCGAGTTTGCGGAGCGCCCGGTAGTCAAGGAACTGCGCCAGAAGCACTTTCCCGAACAGTTCAAGCCGTCACGTCCGCCCAAGAAGCTGCCCACAAAAAGGGACGTGCCCGGCCGCATGTTGCCCCGCCGCTATGCAACCAGCGACGGCCTTGAGGTGTGGGTGGGCAAGAGCGATGAGGGCAACGACTACCTCACGACAAAACTCGCGGCCGGCAACGACCTGTTCTTTCACGTTGAAGGCTACCCCGGCAGTCACACAATCCTGCGTACCGGAGGCCGCAAGGACCCGCCGCCCCAGAGCCTGCTTGAAGCCGCAGAACTGTGCGTGCACTTCAGCAAGCTCAAGAACGCCAAGGCCGTTGACGTGCACCTTGCGCCGATCAAGCACGTCCACAAGCCCAAAGGCGCAAAGCCGGGCCTCGTGTATGTCAACCACGGTCGGACAGTTGCGCTGCGACGCGATCCCAAGCGGCTGGAACGGATCCTCAAGGCGCAAATCAAGGAAGACGAGTAGTCTCGCTACTGCCCGGGATGCGTGTGCCGCACCTGCGTACGACCGAAACACGAAGGCCCGGGACTGGCGTCCCGGGCCGTAAGCGTGATTCGACTACGCCGCCTGCGCGTAGAGGCCGCTGATCGCGGTTTCGCTTTCTTCGTCAAGGCTTTCGAAGCTCAGGCCGATCGTGCGGCCCGAGAGCGAGCGGTGACGCTCGACAAACGCCAGCTTGGCCGCGAGCTGGATAACCTTGCCCTCGCCCAGGGTCAGCGATGCCCTGGCTGTGCCGTTGCCGACGACGTTTTCAATTGCCTCAAGCTCTTCAGGCTTGAACTTCACGTCGGTAGCGTCAATCGCGACGCCGCGTGCTGAAAGGTCAATCGTGCGCGTCTTGAAGCTCACGCCGGCAAGGTTGATCTCAATGGGCAGGTCAACGTGCACGCGGGGCACGGCGCGGCGCGTTGCATTGCGCAGCAGTTGTGCCAGCGCGTTGTGCACCACCTCTTTGACCAGGCGCCCGCGGATGGGGCGGCCAAACTTGCCCGAAAGCTGTACGCCCCTGAGGCGCGCCTCTTTGTCGGGGCTGACCAGCGCGACCACCGGCAGGCCCGGCAGAATCTCGTTGGCGAACTTGCCCACGGCAATGTTGTCTTCCACGACGCTGCCGTAGTCCATCACAAGCATGTCAAACAGCCCAGTGGCTAGCTTGGCCTCGGCGTCGGCGCGCGTTATGGCAATGCTGACCGCATGGCCGGAGCCGCGCAGCAGGCTGCGCACAAGGTAGGCGGACTCTTCAAACAGATCGGTGATGAGGATGTTGGCCATGGGTGTGCTCCGGTGTTTTGTGGTGCCCTGTCGGGCTGCCCTTAACATCGGCGTGCAAAAGGGGATTTCTTTGAGATTTTATGGGCCGTTGGCGGGTTGATTGCCAGGCGCAAAAAGCCAACGGCGGCGCTGACGCAGGCGCATCCGCACCGCCGGAACGGGGCTGCCGCCGACCTACTTCGCCAGCGGCTTCACTTCCTCGATGTGCTTGTCAATGCGCTCAAGCTCGGCGATCAGGTCACTCAGCTTGTCACGGTCTCGCTGGACCACATCGCGGGGCGCCCGCTCAAGGTAGCTCAGGTTCTCGAGCTTGTTTTTGAGCTTGCGCACCCCGTCTTCAAGCTTGGCGCGGCTTGCTTCCAGGCGCAGCAACTCCATCTTGAAGTCAATCAGGCCTTCCAGGCTGACGTAGGCTTCATTGCCCCCGCCAATGGCTGCCGTCGCCGCCGCCTTAGGCTTGCGGGCCCCCACCTCAACCTTGAGCGCGCTCAGGCCCCCGAGCTTGCAGATGGTTTCGCGCTCGGCGCTGCCCAGCATGTCCATGGCGTCCTTGTCGGCTGCGCGCAGCACGCCGTTGATAGCGGTTTTGGGGTCAATCGCGTGCTCGGCCCGGATGTTGCGGAAGGCGCGCGTCACCTGCTGCACAAACGTGAAGCGCCTCTGCTCCGGTTCAAACACGCGGTCTTTGCTGGCCTTGGGCCAGGCGGCAATCGCGAGGCTCAACTCAGGGGTGGCGCCTCGCAGCGCTGCCAGCAGCGGGCGCAGGTTCTGCCAGATCTCCTCCGTAATGAACGGCACATACGGATGCAGCAGCTTGAGTATGCCGTCCAGCGCGCGCACCAGCGTGGCCTGCGCGCGCAGGCGGCTGCGCTCTCCGCCCTTACCCTCGTACAGGCGAGGTTTCACGGCCTCAAGGTACCAGTCACAGAACTCGTCCCACACAAAGTGGTACATCGCCTGCGCGGCGTCATTGAACTTGTAGCGTTCAATGGCGTCGGTCACGTCCACGATGGCGGACGTCAGCTTGCCTTCAATGAAGCAATCCTCCAGCTCGCTCACCTGGCCCTCCGCCAGCGCCGCGCGTTCGTTGTCGGACAGGGCCTTGAGCTGATCCTCGAAATCGCCAAGGTTGGTAAGTACGAAGCGCGAGGCATTCCACAACTTGTTGCAGAAGTTGCGGCCCATCTCGAACTTGCTTTCAGACAGCTTGATGTCCTGGCCCTCGCTGGTCAGCAACGGCAGCGTCAGGCGCACGGCATCTACGCCCCACTGGCTGAACATATCGATGGGGTCAATGCCGTTGTTCAACGACTTGCTCATGCGCCGGCCCTGCGCATCAAGCACGGTCGCGTGGATGTACACGGTGCTGAAGGGCTTTTCGCCCATGAACTCATGGCTGGCCATCACCATGCGGGCCACCCACAGGTAAATGATGTCGCGTGCCGTGCTCAGGAAGTGCGTGGGGTAAAAGTAGTCGAGGTCGGAGGTTTTCTCCGGCCAGCCAAGCGTCGAAAACGGCCACAGCCAGCTGCTCGCCCATGTGTCCAGCACGTCGTCATCCTGCCGCACCAGGGGCTTGCCGCTGGTCGGGTGCACGGCGCCGGGTGCGGGGTCTTCGCGCAGGGCCACGGTGTTGCCGTCGGCGTCGTACCAGACCGGGATGCGATGGCCCCACCACAACTGGCGGCTGATGCACCAGTCGCGCACGCTTTCAAGCCAGTTCAGGTAAACCTTCTCCCAACGCTCCGGCACAAACGTGATCTCGCGCTTGCCTTCAGCGTTGGGCTTCACGTACTCGATAGCGGGCCTTGCCAGCGGCTTCATGCTCACGAACCACTGGTCCGACAGCAGCGGCTCAACGGGCGTCTTGCTGCGGTCGCTGTGGGGCACCTGGTGGGTGTAGTCTTCCACGCGCTCAAGCAGGCCCAGGGCATCCAGCTCTTCGACCAGCGACTTGCGGGCCTTCAGCCGGTCCTGCCCGGCGTACTTGCCGGCTTGCTCGTTCAGCGTGCCGTCTTTGTTCAGCACGTTGATCATCGGCAGGTTGTGGCGCTGCCCGCGCTCGTAGTCCGCAAAGTCGTGGCCCGGCGTCACTTTCACGGCGCCGGTGCCGAACTCGGGGTTCACGGTGTCGTCGGCGATGATCGGGACTTCGCGACCGGCAATCGGCAGGACCACGGTCTTGCCAATGTCTGACTTGAAACGCTCGTCGTTGGGGTTCACGGCCACGGCTGTATCGCCAAACATGGTTTCAGGCCGCGTCGTGGCCACCACCACGTACTTTTCAGGGTTGTCCTTGTAGGGGTAGCGCAGGTACCACAGGCTGGACTTCACTTCGCTGGTTTCGATCTCATCGTCGCTGATCGCGGTTTCCAGCTTGCAGTCCCAGTTGATCATGCGGTAGCCGCGGTAGATCAACCCCTTCTCCCACAGCTTCACGAAGCTCTCGCGCACGGCGCGGCTCAGGCCCTCGTCAAGCGTGAAACGGGTTCGGGACCAGTCGCAGCTTGCACCAAGCTGGCGCAACTGGTTAAGGATGCGGTTGCCGTACTCGTCCTTCCACTTCCAGATTTCGGCAATGAAACCTTCGCGGCCCAGTTCCTGCCGCGACTTGCCTTCATCCTTGAGCAGTTTCTTTTCCACCACGGCCTGTGTGGCGATGCCGGCGTGGTCGGTGCCCGGCAGCCACAGCACGCAGAAGCCCTGCATGCGTTTAAAGCGGGCCACCACGTCCTGCAACGTGTTGTTGAGGGCGTGGCCCATGTGCAGCGCACCCGTCACGTTGGGCGGCGGAATCATGATGGTGAAGGGTTTCTTGCGAATGTCGCGCACAGCCTTGAACAAGGCGTGCTCCTGCCAGAACTGGTACCACTTGTTCTCAATCGTCCCCGGTGCGAACCGGGGAGGCATCTCGGCGGGCATGTCGCTCTCCTGGCCCCATGTCGTGAGGCGGCGGCTTGCTTTTCAAAGGCGGCGTCCCGTGCGGGATGTCCGCGGCAAGCGTCGGGATGATAACGAGGACTAGTTGCGCGGCAAGAACCGCGACAGGAACTCAGTCCGCACTTGCAGGCGCCGGCGGGGCCTCGCTGCTGCCGCCTTTGGCCCGGCGCGCGAACAGGATGGCAAACCAGCCTTTCACCGTTTCGCCGATGTCGTCGAGAATCGTGTAGATCAGCGGCACCAGCACCAGCGTGTACAGCATGCTGACCAGGATGCCGCCCAGCACCATCCGCCCCATCGGGTAATACGGCATGCCCACGAATTTGGCATCGCCCAGCGCCATCGGGATCAACCCGAACGCGGTGGTCAGGCTGGTCAGGATAATCGGGCGCAAGCGCTGCCTTGATGCAACCTCCACGGCGGCTGTGCGCGGTATGCCCTCGGCGCGCAGGCGGTTGATCAGGTCAACCAGCACAATGCCGTTGTTGACCACCACGCCAACCAGCACCAGCAGCCCCAGCATCGTGATGCCGTCCACCGGGGTGCTCGAAACGTACAACAGTCCGAAGCCCCCCAGCATCGCGCCGGGGATGCTGGCGAACAGGATGCACAGCGGCTTGAGCACGCTTTCAAACAGAAAGCACATGACCAGGAAAACCAGCACAGCCGCCCACAACAGGCTCTTCCACAAGTCCGTGAACTGCTGACCGAATCGCCCGAAGCGCCCGCCAAGCTCCTGCGAATAGCCTGCCGGGAACTTCACGCCCATCATGGCTGCGCGCACCTGCGACTCGATGCGTTGCAGGTCTTCGGTGCTCGTGGTGCCGACGACGCGCAGGCTGGTCTTGCGGTTGATGCGCCGCACTTCGCCGACCTGGGGGCGAGCCAGGCCGCTGGTGCTGGTGACGGCCTTGGCTGCCACGCTGCTGCCGCCAGCGCCCGCAAGGCGCGTCTCGGCCACGTCGGACAAGCCTGGATCACGGGGATTGCCGCTCTGGTCTTCGGGCGGTGCAAAGCGCACGCGCAGCGGCAGCATCACTTCATTGCGCTGGTAGTCGCGCAGGGTGGTGCCCGACAACTGGAAGCCCATGACCTGCGACAACGCGTTGGGCTCAATACCGAAGGCAGCTGCACGCTGGCGGTCAACAGCCAGCGTAACCTCGTCAATCCCTTCCTCTGTATCCACGCGCAGGCCTTCAAGGCCTTCAATGCCGGACAGGCGCACGATGACTTCGTCCGCAAGCGCAAGCAGCCGCTCAGTGTCCGGGCCGCTGATGCGCACGCTGACTTCGCTGCTGGTACTGCCGGAGAATTCACCGCGGATATCGACGCCCGCGCGCTCAGGCAATGCGGCAATCATGCGCTTGTAAATGTCGTTGGATTCGCCGACGCGGTCCGGGTGCAGGTAGATCCAGAACTGGGCGCGCCCGCTGGAAAAGCTCACGGTCATAGTCTGGATGCCGAAGTCCTGCTGCGCTTCATCCGGCGTGCGCCCGAACAGCAGCTTCGCCTGCGCCGGGTCCATGCCCTGTTGCGTGGCGGCTTCGCGCTTTTCTGCGGCGTCTTCGCGACCAAGCAGGATGTCTTCCACGTCAAAGACGTACGTCTGCCAGATTGCGTCGCGCAAAGGCTCTGTATCCGCCATCATGCCGACGATCCCGCTTGGGCCGGGTTCAATGCCCAGCGTGCCGCTGAGCTTGCCGCGCGCAACCAGCACCGGCACCAGCGCGGCGCCGTTGCCGGCCTGCTCAAGGCGCTTCAGGTCTTCGGGCGACTCGATAGGCCGACCGTTGTAGCGCAGGATGAAGTCCCCCACCTTGAATCGCCCGCGCTCGGCGGCGCTGCCCGGGGCGATACCGGTAATCTGCAACGCGTGCTTGCTGACCATGATGTCGGTGCCGCCGTCAAAGCCTATGCGCAACTGGATGCTGTCACGGTTGCCTTGGTTCTGGTCGGTCTGTTCGCTTGAGCTTTGCAGCGCGATCACGCCCCCGAACGTCACCAGCAGCACGGCAAGCGCGATCAGCCAGCGCGCCGGCATCATGCGCCGCACCGCGAGCTCGTACCAGCGCGCCAGCGCGTCCACAATCGGCGAGCCCGGCAAGCCGCGCTCGTTGCGGCCCAGCACCAGAGCGAACATTTCCCAAAGCACCAGCAGCGGCGCGGCAATCAGGGGCGCGGGCAGCGGCTTGTCCATTCCTGCCCCCAACTTTGTGCGCAGCCCCACGAACCACTTGCGCACCATCGACGACTTGTCCGCCCGCAGCAGGCCGGTGCCGAACATGGTCATCGGTATCACGCCGATCGCCAGCAGGATCGAAAAGCCGATGCTCAGGCAGACCGGCATGCCGATCTTGCCCATGAAGAAGCTCAACGTGCGGTTTTCGAGCATGAACACGACGGTGATGAACACAATGACAGTCGTGCTGGTCGCCAGCACCAGCGCCAGACCCACTTCCCCGGCGCCGCGCACGGCGGCTGCGTAGGGCTGCTCGCCCAGCATGTTGCGGCGATACACGTTTTCCGCGACCACGATGCTGTTGTCCAGCAGCATGCCCGCCGCCAGCGTGAACCCCATCAGCACCAGCAGGTTGATTGTCTGGTCAAAAAAGAACATCACAGCCAGCGCCATCGTCATGCTGAGCGGGATCGACAGCGCGATCATCAGGCTCAGGCGCCAGCTCTTCAAAAACACCAGCATCACGATGAAGGCCAGCACCCCGCCCCAGAACAGCGTCCACAGCAGGTTCTCGATGCTTTCCTTGATCTGGTTGCCCTGGTTCCAGGCCACGCGCGACGTGAAGCCCTGCATCTCGGGGCGCGCGTGCAGCGACTTCAGCCCTTGGTCGATGCGGTCCCCCACCACGACCGTGTTGCTTTCGCCGGTCTTGAACAGCATGGCGGTCGCGCCGCGGTTGCGGTTCACGCGCACGTAGGTACTGACACTGTAGGTTTCGTACACCCCGTTGTGCGCCTTGCCGTCCATCACGCCGTGGCGCGTAATGTCCGCCAAAGCCAGGCCCGGCCGCACCGGCAGTGCTTCCATTTCGGCGACGCTGGCAAATCGCGAATCAGCCACGAGGTACACGTCGCGCTCGTGCCGCTGGTTGGGACCGGCGCCTTCCTCGACGGTGGTCTTGCCGGCAGGTGCCCGAAAGTTGTCGCCGCGCAGCCGCTGCAACAGGTCCGCGATATCAACGCCGTATGCCCGCACCTTTTCAGGGTCGAGGTCAACGGCAATGAACTTTCGATATGTGCCGAAAAAGTTGACGCTGGCGATGCCGTCGATCGACTCAAGGTGCGGCTGGATCACCTGCTCAAGCTTGATGTGCGGGTCTTCGGCGCTGTCTTCCCATGAAAAATTGACGAAAGCCACGGGCCACGAGCCGCTGTCCGCACGCCAGCGTCGCACCTGGATGCGCCCGGTGGTGTCAGGCAGGCGGGTGCTTGCGCGTTCGCAGGCGGCCCACACCTCGGCGTAGGCTTCGTCCATGTTGCGGTCGGGGTCAAACTCAAGGTTGAACCGCGCCCCGGAACTTGAGGACGTCGCCGTAAGCTCTGTGATGCCGGCTATCGTCGAAAGCTCGCCCTCAATGATCAGCGTCAGTTCGCGCTCAACCACCAGCGGCGAAACCGTGCCGCCCGCCCGGTTGTAGTCAACGCTGACACTCAGGCTCTTGTGCTCTATGCCGGCTGGGATCATTTCCAGCGGCATCAGCCGCATGCTGATCAGCCCCAGCACAGCCACCGTCACCAGCAGCACCGCCACGGTGATGGGCCGACGCGCAAAGAACGCCAGGATCGGGTGGCGCTGCTGTGCAAGCTCAGGGGTGAACAGTTCGGCCATTTCTCCCTTTTATACGGACGTAACCGGGAAAAGAGAGGGTCCGAAGCCCCTGCGGCACACCCGCAACCCCAAACATTCATCAAGATTACAGCCGGCAAGTGCCGATCATTCCCCGGACGGTGCGCGATGAAGAAGATCTATTTCCTTACCCAGCCCGAAGCGACCTCGACCCACAGCGCCAAGTGGCGCAACCGGTTGCGCAACACCTACAAGTCAACCGACGCAATGCGGGACATCATTGACTGGACCGCGGAAGGGCGCGAGTTTTACGTGGCGATCGTCATTCACAGCAGCGGCGAGCGCCGCGTGTTTCACATGAATCCGCCCGGCAGCCCCGAAATCTGCACCGACTTCGCCACGCGCAAGCCGGTCTTGAACGTGCTGGACCAGATCCTGCGGCTGTGCGCGAACAACCAGGACATCGACATCTGCCTGCTTGAGCGCAAGCGCGGGGGCAGCCCTTCCGGCGGCCCGCCCAGTGCGGCATAGTCGCCGGCCATGCCGCGTCAAATCACTACCGAGGTTTTGATTCATGCACCGCCCGCGCAAGTCTGGGGCATGCTGACCGACTTCAATGCTCTGGGAGACTGGGCGCCGTTTTTCGAGAGCATTGCGGGCAACCTTGACGTCGGCAGCAGGCTGGTCGTCAAGTTCCGCAACGGTATGACGGCGCGCCCCGTAATCACTGAGTTTGTCCCCGGCGCCGTGCTGGAATGGCGCGGGAAGCTGGCCTTCCGCTGGCTGGTTGACGCGTGCCATCGCTTTGCATTGGTGCCCGAGGGCAACGCCACACGCCTGCTGCACACCGAAGAGTTCAAGGGGATTCTGGTGCCGCTCCTTGGCGGTATGTTGCGCAAAACCAAACACGAGTTTGAAGCCTTCAACCTCGCGCTGAAAGCGCGCGCTGAGTCATTGCAGCAGCGAGGTAAGGGTTCAGTTTGCCCAATTGGCATCCACCCCCGGAGCTTTCCGACACACCTCACTCTCGGCTGGAAAAGTTTTTTCACTTGCCAGGTCATATAACGGCATGATATGTCATGCCGTGATGCAATTTCACTCTTCAAGCGCAATTGAATTCAGGACCGCGGCGCGTCCGCTTGCCCGTGCTGTTGCACTCAGGCTTCGACACCAACGAGCCCGCGCAAACCGGAGTTTGCTAGTCCACTTCTCCAATCTCGATCCTGTTCTAAACAGCCGTTCAGTCGCACTTTGCCTCTTGCCCAATACATTCACCCGCAATAGGTTCTGGCCCTGTTCAGGACCACAACAGTCATCTTTGACCGGTTTGGTCGGGCGGGCGGACATGATCATTACCAGCAAATCCGATTACGGCTTGCGGGCAGCCTTGCACCTTGCGCGTACGCCGGGCCGTGTTCGCCTGCGTGAAATCGCCCTTGAGCAGCACATCCCCGCCGCCGTCTGCGCCCAGATCATGCGCAAGCTGGTCGGCGCACACATTGTCAGCAGCCTCGCGGGTCCAGCCGGCGGGTACATGCTGGCCCGTGAAGCCGAGAAGATCAGCATTGCCAGCATCCTTGCGGCATCAGACCGCGATATCTGCGTGTTCCGGTGCCTGGATGACGGTTGTGACTGTGAGCTGTCCGGGCGGTGCGCATTCCAGACAGTGTTGCAGGGTTTCGGGCGCGAGATTGCCAGTCGCCTGGAAAGCATGTCGCTGGCGGATTTGCGCGACAAACAAAACACCTTTGATGACCTCATGCCATCCATCCACGGAAAGGGAAGCGGATGCCGAGTATCGACCAGCACCCAAACGGCGTAACCATCGGCCTGGATATCGGCAGCACCACGGTCAAGGCCGTGGTGATGGACCCCGTCACGGACAAGATTCTGTGGTCGCATTACATGCGCCACGAAACGCGGCAGCCCGAAAAGACGCACGAGCTGCTGAGCATGATTGTCAAAGAGTTCCCGCTGGCCAACGACAAGATTCGCATCTTCATCACCGGCAGCGGCGGCAACAGTCTTGCCCCGCTGTTCGGCGCCAAGTTTGTGCAGGAAGTGAACGCGGTTTCGCTGGCCGTCGAAAAGTTTTACCCCGAGGCGGGCAGCGTCATTGAGCTGGGCGGCCAGGACGCCAAGATCATCATCTGGAAGCAGGATCCCAGCGGCAAACGCAAGATCCCCAGCATGAACGACAAGTGCGCCGGCGGCACGGGCGCGGTCATCGACAAGATCAACGCCAAGGTCAAGCTGCCGATCGAAGAGCTGGTGAAGCTGAACTACCAAGGCGTGAAGCTGCACCCCGTCGCCGGCAAGTGCGGCGTGTTTGCCGAAACCGATATCAACGGCCTGCAAAAACAGGGTGTGCCGCCCTCTGAACTCATGGCTTCATTGTTTGAAGCCATCGTGCAGCAGAACCTGAGCGTGCTCACGCGCGGCAATACGCTGCGCCCGGTGTGCCTGTTGCTGGGCGGCCCCAACACCTTCATCCCGGCCATGCAGCAGGCGTGGCGACACAACATCATGAAGGTCTGGGCCGAGCGCAAGTTCCCGCTGCCCGAAAACCCCGACCCCAACGAACTGGTCAAGGTACCCGAAAACGCCCAGTACTTTGCAGCCATCGGCGCGGTGCTGTACGGCAAAAGCGAAGACCCGCACATCGCACGCTTTCTCGGCCTTGAGTCGCTGACCGCCTACATCAGCGGCGGCCGCGATGCAATGCGCACCAGCGGCGGCCACAGCGGCCTCAGCAAAGACGCTGCGGAACTGGAAGAGTTCAAGAGGCAGTATTCCATTCCCAAGCACGACTTCCCTGAGTTCGCGGCGGGTACAGTTGTGGAAGGCTGGGTCGGCATCGACGGCGGCAGCACCAGCACCAAGGCCGTGCTGCTGGACAGAGACGCCAGGCTGATCGGCGCGTACTACGACCTGAGCAAGGGCAACCCGATCGACGACACCAAGATGGTGATGGCGGGCCTGCGCGAACAAGTCGAGAAGAACGGCGCGACCCTCAAGATCATGGGCGTCGGCACCACCGGCTACGCCAAGGACATCCTGAAAGACACCATCGGCGGCGACGTCGCATTGGTTGAAACGGTCGCACACACGCAAGCCGCCTTGCACTTCTACAAAGACGTGGACGTGATCGTGGACGTCGGCGGGCAGGACATCAAGGTCATCATGCTCAAGAATGGCCGGGTGTCGGACTTCAAGCTCAACACCCAGTGCAGCGCGGGCAACGGCTACTTCCTGCAATCCACAGCCGGCAAATTCGGCCACCCGATCCATGAGTTTGCCGACATCGCGTTCTCGGCGGACTCGCTGCCCGTGTTCAGTTACGGCTGTGCCGTGTTCATGGAAAGCGACATCGTCAACTTCCAGCAGCTTGGCTGGAGTGCAAAGCAAATCATGGCGGGGCTGGCCCACGTGCTGCCCAAGAACATCTGGTTGTACGTGGTGCAGGAGCCGAACCTGGCCAAGCTGGGCCGCAAGTTCGTGCTGCAGGGCGGCACGCAGCGCAATCTTGCCGCTGTGAAGGCACAAGTTGACTTCATCAAGAGCAAGGTGCCCGACGCCGAAGTGATCGTGCACAAGTTCTGCGGTGAAAGCGGCGCCATCGGCTGCGCAATTGAAGCGATCCGCGTGACGGCGCGGCACGGGCACACGCACTTCATCGGCATGGAAGCCCTGATGGGGCTTGGCTTTTCAAGTAAACGCGACGAAAGCACCCGCTGCTACTTCTGCAAGAACAAGTGCCTGCGCACGTTCATTGATACCAAGACGCCATCCGGCGACGAGCGGCGCTTCATCATCGCGACCTGCGAAAAGGGCACGGTCGAAGACGTGGCCAAGATGCGCGACATCAAGGGCCGCCTCGACGGTTTGAAGAAGGCCAATCCCAACTACGTCGAAGTCGCGGCCAAGAAGGCATTCACCAGCTACGAGGTCAAGCCCGTGCTGCGCGAAGCCAAGTCGGGCATCGGCACGCTGCTGCGACTGCCCAGCGCCAAGGCGCAGGCCGAGAAGCGCGCGCGCCTCAAAGACCTGAAGATCGGCATGCCGCGCACACTCAACATGTACAACACGGGCCCGTTCTGGTCCGCATACCTTGAAGCAGTCGGGATCGACCCCAAGAACATCATCTGGAGCGACTACACCAACGAAGAGCTTTACAAAGAGGGCTCGCGCCGCGGCAGCATTGACCAGTGCTTCCCGGCCAAGGTCAGCCTGGCGCACGTGCACAACCTGCTGTACCGCAAGAAGTGCGACGTGATCTTCTTCCCGATTCCGAACACGCTGAACACCGACCTTACGCACATGCTGGACTCGTGCGCCTGTCCAACCGTGACTGCGACGCCGGAAGTAGTGAAAGCGGCCTTCACCAAGGAAGGCGACCTGTTCAAGGAAAAGGGCGTCGAGTACTGGGACCCGGTGGTGGACCTGTATCGGCCCGAGCTGTGCGAGCGCGAACTGTTCCGGTTCTTCAACGAGAAGTTCGGCATCACGCGTGAAGAAAATGCCGACGCGGTGAAGATCGCCTTTGAAAGGCTGGAGTTCTACAAGAACGAAGTGTTGCGCAAGCCCGCCCGTGAAACCCTCGATAAGCTCAAGCGCGAGGGCAAGATCGGCGTGGTGCTGCTGGCACGGCCGTACCACAACGACCCCGGCTTGAACCACGAGATCGTCGAAGAGCTGCAAAAGCTGGGCTACCCGGTCTTCAGCCTGGACAGCCTGCCGATCGACGAGGACATCTTGCAGGAAGTGTTCGGCGCGGACATTCGCGCAGGCAAGGTGCCCGACGCCATGAGTATCATGGACGTGTGGAAAAACGCCTACTCAACCAACAGCGCCCAAAAGCTGTGGGGCGCCAAGTACGCGGCGCGACACCCCAACCTGATTGCGCTGGACCTGAGCAGTTTCAAGTGCGGCCACGACGCGCCGATTTACAGCGCCGTCGAGGAGATCGTGAGTTTCAGCCGCACGCCGTACTTCACGTTCCATGACATCGACGAAAACAAGCCGACCGGGGCGATCAAGATCCGCACCGAGACGATTGACTACTTCTTGAAGCGCTACGTCGAGGACATGGAAGACAAGAAGAAGAAAGAAGCACAACTGCGCGAGATGCTGGAAGCCAAGAAGAAAGAACTGCTCGAACGCCAGAAGCAGGACAAGAGCGACCCCGAACTCGCGGCCGTCAGCTAACGGCAGGGCGGCTCTCCCGGGCGCCGTGTCCCGGGGCAGCCGCAACAGTACACGGCAAAGCAGCAAGCAACCCGGAACGCAGAACCCGGAATTGAAACGTGGACAAGGCAACGACAGCGGCGGTTCTCGGCACCATCCTCGGCTTGGCCGCGGGTGTGGCCGGCATGCTTGCCTTCGGGCCGCGTGACGAAGGCCGCAGCGAAGAGCATGAACACCGCATTGCAACTCTCGACACTGACCTGAAAAAGCAGCAGCAGGAAAGTGAAGACCTGCGCCGGCAACTGGCGGCCGCAAACCGCAAGGCCGAGTCCGCCAGCAACTTCGCCAGCGAACTTGACCGCGCCGCCCGGGAAAAGGCCGACGCGCAGCAGCGCGCCGAGGCCTTGAAAAAGGAACTCGACGACCTGAAAGGCCGCAGCGCCGAAGACCAGCGCCAGAACGCCGCCCGCATCGCCGAGCTTGAGCGCATCCTGTCCGAGCACGACATCACCGAACACCTGACCGACGAAGTTGTGGCCGAGCGCATGAAGAACCTGGAGGCGGACTTCAACACTGCCTTCGGCGGCCGCAACAAAAAGAACGCCATGGAAGCGCTGTGGGCCATGCAGGCGTTGGGCCCGCGTGCCTACGACAAGTCGATTGAGCTTTGGCGCAAAGTAGCCGAAGACTTCGGCCTGAACCCGTTCGGACAGGGGCCCAACACGTTGGGGCTGCAGTTTCAGGACTATGTGTCGCTGATCTCAAGCTGGGGGCTGGTGCACACGGCGCTGACCGATCCCGAAATGGCGGCTGATTTCCGCATTGCCGCCCTGTACGCCGCGCCGTGGTGGGCAAACCAGGACCCAGCCGAGCGCGCCCGGCTCGTAGGCGGCGTGCTGCTGCGCAGCAGCGGCTATGAAAGCCGTGTAGCCCTGGAAGCCCTGCGCGACATCGACAGCCCCGAAAGCGTGCGCTACCTGATCGATTATCTGGCCCAAAACCGCGACAACCCCGCGGGGCGCAAGCAGGCCATCGACGTGCTGGCAGGCAAGGCGACGCCAGAGGCCATGGCGGCGATTGAAGACGCGGCCAAGCACGATGTTGATGAGTCGGTGCGCGCGCACGCGCAGGCTGCGCTGGAGTCCGCAAAGGTCAGCATTGCCGGCCTGCGCATCACCAGTGTCGGCGCTGACAGCCAGGCCGCGCTGGCTGGCATCAAGGTCGGCGACATCATGACGCACTACAACGGGGTCAGGGTTAAGACGATCGCCGAGATCATTGCCGCTCGCGACGCGGCCGAGCCGGGCCAGAGCGTAAAGGTAATCGTGCGCCGCGGTAGTAAAGACCTGACGCTGACACTGGCGCCGGGCCCGATCGGGATCAACGGAGTAGCAGTGGCGCCAAAAGAGTAAGGCCGCAACACCAGAACAATTCGCCCGAAGCGCAAGCAAGGGCAAACGACAGGCAGGGAGCGGGCAGAAAGAACTGAATAGAACTCGAACCTTACACGGAAAGGTCCGTCATGACGCCAAACGATGTGCTTGAACAGAACGTTGAGAACGAGCTGAAGGCCTACGAAGAACAGCTCCGCAAAGAGCTGGGCATCGAGGACGGCGGCGTGAACCAGTTTGAGAAACCTTTTGAGGAGAAGTTTCTCAAGCAGTCGCGCGAAACCACCACGGTGCTGTTCGGCGGCTTGACGCTGGCCCACGAGCAGTTCCTTGAGTACGCGATCCGCGGCATGGGCTACAAGGTCGAGGCGCTGTCCTGCCCCGACAACGAGGCGCTGTCGATCGGCAAGGAGTTCGGCAACCGCGGACAGTGCAACCCGACGTACTACACCGTCGGCAACCTGGTCAAGCACCTGCAGCAGTTGCGCGACAACAACGGCATGAGCGTCCAGGAGATCAAGGAAAAGTATGTATTCCTGACCGCCGGCGCCTGCGGCCCCTGTCGCTTCGGCATGTACGAGGCCGAGTACCGCAAGGCCCTGCGCGACGCAGGCTTTGACGGCTTCCGGGTGCTGCTGTTCGAACAAAGCAAAGGCATCAGCAAAGCCGCCGGCGACGAAGTGGCCGAAGAAGGCGGCATTGACTTCAACAAAGACTTCTTCATGGCGCTGATCCAGGCCGTGATGATCGGCGACCTGATCAATGACCTTGGCTACCAGCTTCGCCCCTACGAAGTGAAGAAGGGCGAGACCAACAAGGTCCTTGAAGAAGCCAAGCGCATGGTCGGCGAGGCGATGAACAAGGGCCTGAAGCTTGAGCCGGTGCTCAAGAAGGTCCGCGACATGTTTGACGCCGTGGATTGCGACTTCACGCGCGTCAAGCCCAAGGTCAAGATCACCGGCGAGTTCTGGGCCATGACCACCGAGGGCGACGGCAACTACCACATGGGCGAATGGCTTGAAAGCGAAGGCGCACAGGTGCTGGTTGAGCCCGTCAGCACATGGGTTGACTACCTGCTGTACACAGCCAAGCACGACTTGGTCAAGTCGTTCGGCCTGCCGGACAATGAAGGTAAGGTCAGCCGCATCAAGCAACTCAAGACGTACGCGTTGACCAGCGCGCTGAAGATTTACTTCCGCGGGCGCTACGACAAGTACCGCAAGCTGCTCGGCATGAAGCCCTACGCGCTGCCGAACCAGGGCAAGATCCACAAGCTGGCGCAGGAGTACTACAACATCGACCTGCGTGGCGGCGAAGGCCACATGGAAGTGGGCAAGAACATCTACAGTGTTCTGGAAAAGAAGGCCCACATGGTGATCAGCGTCAAGCCCTTCGGATGCATGCCCAGCACGCAGTCAGACGGCGTGCAGTCCAAGGTGGTCAACGACTACCCCGAGTGCATCTTCATCCCGATTGAGACCAACGGCGACGGCGAAGTGAACATCAAGTCGCGCGTACAAATGAAGCTGTACGAGGCCAAGGTGCGCTGCCGCGAAGAGTTCCAGCGCACGCTGGACGGCTTCGGCGTCACCACCGAAGAGTTCCGCACCGTCGTTGACAAAGACCCGGCGCTCAAGCGCGGCCTGCTGACCCTGCCCCACGAAGAAGTCGGCGAAGCCGCCAACCTGCTGCACCTCGTGGCCAAGCGCCTGAAGAAGCACAAGGCAAAGGGCGAAAAGAAGGTCATGAGCGTGGCCGAATGCGAGGCCCTTGCCCGCCAGGTCGCGGCCGAAGAGGGCGCGGCCTGCGTGAAGGAAGCTGAGCTTGACGTGGAAGCCAAGGCTGACGCCCGCGGCGCGGCCCGGATTGAAGAAGACAAGGCCGAACACGCCCAGGCAGTCCTGATCGCCGCCGAAGTCGCCCATGAGGCATGCAGCACCGGCGCCTGTGGCGACAGCCTGCCCGGCGAACAAAAGGCCCGCAGCATCGAAGAAACGGTCAAGGCCGCAACCGGCGCCAAGTGCGGCGACTCGTGCGGCTGCGAGTAATCAGTGCCGACAGAAAGGGGCCCCGACCGTTCGGTCGGGGCTCTTTACTTTTCCACTACCGCGTTGGGGTCCACGCTGCGTTCGCTCGATTGTTCGGCAGTCGCCGGCTGCCCCGCCGGCATGCGCACAACTCCGGTCGCCAGCAGCACGGCAAAGGTCACAGCCAGCACAGCCAGACCCAGCGCAAAGCCGGTGAGCGCCGTCTGGCGCCGCGCGTTGCGCCGGAAGTGCTCTTCAATGCGATTGAACTGGCGGCCCTGCTCATGTTGCAGTCGCTCCCAGCGCTCGGCTGACTCGCGCGAAACGGCTACCTGGTGGCGGTGCTGGCTCTGGCGGGCCATTTCGCTGCTTTTGACCGCAAGTGCAGACTGCTTCAACTGCGCCTTCTGCAGCTTGGTCAGCTCATCGACGGCACCCTTGAACTCGCCATTGCCTGCGGCCAGTGTCTCGACCATGACCTTGACCTGGTCGCCCTGCTCTTTGGCGGCTTTGTTGCCTTCTTCCAGTTGTTTCGTCAGCTCGTTGATCGCCCACATCTGTTTGCGGGCTGTTTCAGGCAGGTTGGCTGCGGCTTCCATAAACTGTGGCAGCGGTTTCATTGCTTCCACGAACTGGCGGTTGGCCTCGGTCTGCTCATCCAGCGCCAGCTTCATGGCGCAAAGGGCGTTGGTCTGTTCCTGTGTGTCGGGCAGTACTTCCTTTATGGTCTGGGGCAGGCTGCTCAATGCCTCAATCAATTTGGCCTGGCCCATGCTTTGGGCGTGCAGGCGCTGGCCCAGCACCCGAATGTGGCTGGCCAGGTCGCCCAGGCCGTTCTTGATTTCAACGACGGCCATTGTCCGGGCCGACATGGCGGCCGGTTCAACCGGCGCCAAAAGGCGGCTGTTCAACATGGCGACATCACGCACAGAAACGTCCGTTGCTTCCTCAATGACCAGTGGGTTGAGCTCGGGGTCATCGCTGGGCAACTGGTACTCCGCCACAGTCGCGGGTTTGCGTCGAAACAGACGGGTGATCATCTTAAGCATGGCGGTTTCCTGTTGGTGGTGGCTGCGCAAGGCGCGCAAGGGGTTGATCGGAAATCCCTTGGGCGGTTTTTGAGTTTTTTCCGGGCGACCAAACCCGCTTTTCCTGCGCAGGGCGCAAGCTAGACTCCGCGCCAGAGGCAACCATGGCTGAAATCATTGAGCGCCCGGACCTGGATGCGGGCGAAGACATCACGACGCGGACCCTGAACATCAACTTCGGGCCGCAGCACCCCGCCACCCACGGCACCCTGCGCGTGAAAATGGAGCTGCTGGGCGAGAACGTGATGAAGGCCGACCCCGAGATCGGCTTTCTGCACACGGGTTTCGAGAAACTGGGCGAATACCACACCTTCAACCAGTTTGTCTGCACCACCGACCGCATGAATTACATGAGCCCCTTGTGCAACAACTTCGGGTTCGTGTACGCGATTGAAGAGCTGCTGGAGATTGAAACCACACCGCGCTGCCAGCACCTGCGCGTGATCCTGTGCGAACTTACGCGCATCGCCGACCACGTAATCTGCTGCGGCCTGCAAGCCATGGACCTTGGCGCGTTTACCGTGCTGCTATGGAGCTTCATTGAGCGCGAAAAACTCTACGACCTGTTTGAGATGGTCACGGGCGCGCGCCTTACCACCAGCTTTGCCCGCGTCGGCGGCATGATGCAGGACGTGCCGCCCGAGTTTGTGCCGCGCTGCCGCAAGTTCATCCGCGAGTTTCCGCTGGCGCTGAAAGAAATCGACAAGATGCTTTCGCGCAACCGCATTTTTCTGGACCGCACGTGCGGCATTGCCGCCGTCAACGGCCCCGACGCCATCAGCTACGGCCTTTCGGGCCCGTGCCTGCGCGGCGCGGGCGTGGCCTACGACGTGCGCCGCGCGCGCCCGTACTGGGTGTACGACGAACTTGACTTTGAAGTCGTCACCCGCGACGAAGGCGACGTGTACGCACGCTACAAGGTGCGCCTGGACGAAATGCGCGAAAGCGTAAAGATCATCAGCCAGGCGCTGGACCGCCTGCCCGGCGGGCCCGTGAACATCGACGACTGGAAGATCGTGCTGCCCGAAAAAGCGGCTGTTTACACCCAGATGGAAAGCCTGATCACGCACTTCAAGCTGATCATGAAGGGCCACGGCCTGAAGACGCCCAAGCGCGGCAAGATTTACAGCGCAACCGAGACCCCGAACGGCGAGCTGGGCTGGTACATCGAAACCGACGGCACCGCGGTCGGATACCGCGTGCGCTGCCGCCCGCCCAGCTATCACAATTACTCCGCCATGCCGCAGATGGTGCGCGGGGGCTACCTTGCGGACGTGGTGGCTTGCCTGAGCTCACTGAACGTAATCGCCGGCGAACTGGACCGCTAGAAGGCCAACATGACAACCCAGACCAACACCACGCTGAAGCCCGAAACCATCGACGCGATCAAGCTGCTGACCAGGCGCTTTCCCAAGCCAGACGGCGCCCTGCTGACCGCGCTGCGCATTGCCGAGCGCGAAGTCGGCTTTGTCAATCCGCACGTCTGTGAGCAGGTGGCGGTCGCAATCGGCATGCCGCCCGCCAAGGTCTGGGGCACGGTCAGTTTCTACACCACTTTCCGCAAGGAAACCGACGGCAAGCACGTCGTTTACATCTGCGCGACGCTGCCCTGCGCCCTGCGCGGCTCTGAAAACGTGTTCGACTACGTCTCCGACAAGCTGGGCGTGAAGAAAGGCCAGACCACGCCGGACGGCCTGTTTACCCTGCACAAGGCCGAGTGCCTTGGCAGCTGCAACACCGCGCCGTGCATGCAGGTAAACGACGACTACTACGAAAACCTGACCTTCGAGAAGATCGACCAGATCTTCGACGACCTGCGCAACGGCAAGTCACCTGCCCGCCACGTCACGACCTGACGTTTGCTAACATGCCCGCATGACCCTGCGCTCTGCTGCCCGCAGCGCCCGCGCCCGCAAACGCGCCTTTGACAAGCTCGTCAAGGCATTTGCCTGGTACACCGGCTGGTTCGGCATGGCCCTGCTGGCGCTGTGCGGCCTGCTGTGGCTGATCGGGCCTGAGCATGTCGACGGCATGCTGGGACTGCGGGCAGCCCACATGCCGCTTTACACCATGACGGCGCTGATTGCCGCCAGCCTGCTGGGCTGGTGGTACATCAACAAGGGCGAAGACCGCATCAAGCAGCACATCGGGCGCACAGCCGGCCTGGTGCTGTTCGTCATCCTGCCGCTGGCGTGCATGGCGGCGGGCCTGCTTCAGGCTCACGTCGCGGACTCAACCGGCTGGCATCCCCCGGGGCATCCCTTCTGGCTGATCGTCCGGTGGTACCCGCCGCTGCTGGTGATGGTCAGCGCGGCTGTGTTTCTGGGCTGGAAGGCCAAACCGCGCAGATATGTGTATCTGGACCGCGCCCTGGGCTATGCCCTGCTGTTCACGCCCTACGCGCTGCTGTTCGCGTACCTGGCGCTGGGGGTGTACCTGGGCTGGATAGATGATGCCCTGCACCAGACGCTTGCGTCAGCGGGCGGATACGCGCTGGTGCTGCAACTGGTGTTCGCGTACTTCATTGGCGGCGACTAGGCAATTCGCTGGAAAATGCCAGCGCTTGCCGCCCCTTGTGCGTATCATGGGCAGCGGTCTTAATCGTGCATAACAAGGAGCCTGTGCCATGCCGCAACGCAAGAATCGCCGGGGTTTTACGCTGGTTGAGCTGATGGTTGTGATCGTCATCCTCGGCATCATTGCCACGATGGGGTTTGTGTTCCTGATGGACAAACCCGACGACGCCAAGTGGGATACCGCCCACAGCACCATGGCAGAAATCCAGAAGGCCCTGAACATGTACAAGCTGAACGAGACTTCAGCCGACTACCCCGACAGCCTGGACGCCCTGAACAACCAGAAGTACTTCCCCAACGGCGTGCCAAAGGACCCGTTTACGAAGACTGACTTCATCTATGAACGCACAGAGTCCGGCTTCCGCCTGATCTGCCTGGGCAAAGACCAGGCAGAAGGCGGCGAAGCCAAGCCCAACAAGGACATTGTCTTCAACGAGGCCGGCCTCGTAGGCGATCGCTGATGCATACCCACAGCACAACCCGACCCGCGAGCGGCCTCACGGCCGCTCGTTTCGGAAGGCGCGGCTTCACGCTGGTCGAAATGACCATGGTCGTGCTGCTGCTGGCGCTTCTGGTGCTCGCGGTTGTGATGGTCGCGGCCATGGCGTTCCGCGATCGCGAGTTGCTGAAAAATGAGGCGCGCTTTCTGGCGGGCTATCTCGAGAACATCCGCAGCCTCGCGGCCCTGCACGGCAAGACCTACACGGTGCAGTACGACCTGGATGAACAGCGGTTCTTTGTCTGGGAGCCGCGCCGGGTTGAACAGGGCGAGGTGTACGAAAGCAATGACGACGAAAACCGCGTGGCAAGCGGTTTCCACCCGATGCCCACCCGCTACGACGGCTCCGGCCAGGCCTACTACCAGGTCTGGATCGACCGCGTCGGCTACGGCGACGGCACCACGTCGCGCGAGCGCAACGTGCGGGTGGACTTTCTGCCCACCGGCGGCAGCCACTGGCACGTCGTGTATCTGTCCAATGAAGCCGGGGAGTTTTACTCGATCGAGGTCAACCCCTTCACAGGATTTGCCGAGATTTACCCCGGCCAGCTTGAGATTGAACCGCCCCGCAAGGCTGAGCGATGAAGCGCGCACGCACAACCGGCTATGCGCTGATTGAGGTGATGATCGCGGTGCTGATCATCGGCATCGCGCTGCTTGCGCTGTTGCAGGTGCGCAACCAGTCGCTGTACCAGTTTCTGCTGGTCGGCGACCAGCACACTGCCTCGTGGCTGGCCGAAATGAAGATGAACGAGCTGGTCAGCGAGAAGCTGCCCGACCTTGAAAACGAAGAGACCTGGACCGATTCAGGCTACGGCGACTTCGCCTATCACGACTCGCGCGTCAACGACCTGAACGCCGCCTACAACCAGGACTGGGCCTGGCGCGACGACTTTGCCAAGTTCGAGTTTGAGTGGACCAAAGAGCTGATCTTCCTTGGTCGCACGTTTCTCGGCACCCGCGAAGACCTTGACGCGTGGGAAGAGCCCTTGAACGACCTGGGCGAAGTCGATACCACGGTCGAGAACCCCCGCGAAAACCCAGCCGCCCGCGTGGTGCGCGTCACCCTTACCGTCTATCTGCCCGAAGACATTGACAGCTCCGCCGCCGGCAACGACCGCCGATTCCAGACCCACAACGGCCGGCGCTGCATCCAGTTGGTTACATACGTCGATCCCTCCGGCCTGTTCACAGCCGCCAAGGAAGAAGCCGCCGATGAAGCATCCGGTGGCACAGGCGGTACCGGGGGAACTGGCGGCACGGGCGGTACCGGGGGTACAGGCGGAACCGGGGGTACAGGCGGAACCGGGGGCACAGGCGGAACCGGGGGCACAGGTCGATGAAGCGTCGCGGATTTACGTTGATTGAGGTGGTAATCGCGATCCTGATCGCGGCGATCATCCTTATCAGCCTGACGCTCGTCGTGCGCTCAACCGTGGACGCCAAGATCGCCATTGAGTCCGAGGCGCGCGCCCGCCGTCTTGGCCCTACCCTGATGGCAATGATCGCCCGCGACTTCCGCAACGCGTGGGTCACCGGCCCCGACGAGAACGTCGAAATCGAGGGCAAGTGGTTTGAAGGCAAGCAGAACGGCGGCGACAACGACGCCAGTGATGAAGTCTGGTTTGTGACCTCCATTGACAGCTACATGCGCTATGAAGGCGCCTCCAGTGAACTGACCGAAGTCGGCTACTACATCAAGCGCAACGAAGTGCCGGACGACAGCCCGCTGGCTGGCCTGTACACGCTGTACCGGCGCGAGGACTTTCTTGTGGACAAGCGCCCCACCGAAGGCGGCCTTGCAATCAAGCTGCACGACCGCGTCGTGAGCTTTCGAGTATGGTTCTATGAAATCCCACGCAACGCCGTGGACGGCCAGGGCAACCTGGATGTAACCCAGCTTGAAAAGATCGTAGAAAAGGGTGGCACCAGCGAAGTCAAGGAATGGGACAGCCAACAGAAGCAACGCCTGCCCTACGCGGTGCGCATCGAGCTGATCCTGGATGCCACGCCTATCGACGCCTACAATCGCCGCGAAAGACGGCGCATTGCTGTGTACGAGACCCTCATCCGTCTGCCCGACTACCCCAAGATCGACGAGAACTTCAAGCTGTTTTCGGTGCAGGCCCCCACCACGCCCGCGGCCCAACCCGGCACCGGCGGTACTGGCGGTACTGGCGGCACTGGCGGTACGGGTGGCACTGGTGGCACTGGCGGCACGGGCAACTGACCGGCCTTCAACAATCTGTACCCAAATTCCTTGTCGCCATACGAAGCTACACTGCCCGGCATGAGCTTCGTCCATCTGCACGTTCACTCTGACTACAGCTTCCTGGATGGCGGCGCCACCGTCACGGGCCTTGCCAAGCGCGCAGCGGACCTGGGCATGCCCGCGCTGGCCCTGACCGACCACGGCAACATGTGCGGCATACCCGACTTCTACGCCGCCTGCCGCAAGCAGGGCGTCAAGCCGATCATCGGCTGCGAAATCTATGTCGTGCCCTACGCGATGACCGAAAAGCGCAACCCTGACCTTGAAGGCGCCCCCGGCGGCGAAGGCGGCAAAGAAAACGCGCACCTGGTGCTGCTGGCGGAAACCGAGCAAGGCTACCGCAACTTGTGCAAGGTCGTCAGCAAAGGCTTCACGCACGGCTTTTATCGCAAGCCGCGCGTCGATTACGCCACGCTGGCGCAGCACAAAGACGGCTTGATCGCGCTGACCGCCTGCCTCGGCGGCGAGATTCCGCAGGCCATCATGCGCAGCAAAGACGCTGACCCCGCCCTGTGCAAGATTGACCAGTACCTTGAGATCTTCGGGCGCGAATACTTCTACCTTGAAGTGCAGGCGCACCGCGCCAGCCGCACCGGCGAGCTGGAAGATGTCGTCTCCCGGCGCATGTTTGAACTTGCCGAAAAGCGCGGCCTGAAGACCGTGCTCACCAACGACAGCCACTACCTCAATCCCGACGACTACCAGGCCCACAATGCGCTGCTGTGCATCAACACCGGCCGCTTGCTGACCGACGCCAACCGCCTCGACTACGGGCCCGATTTCTACCTCAAATCCCCCACCGAGATGGCTGAGCTTTTTCCCAGCCGCGAAGGGCTGGTTAAACACACGCTGGAAATCGGCGACCGTTGCAACGTCGAGCTTCGCAATGAGGGCTACCACCTGCCCGAGTTCGCCTGCCCCGACGGCCTGACAAGCAAAGGCTATCTGCGCCGGTTGTGCGAAGCGGGCGTGCGGCAGCGCTACGGCGACAACGCGCTCGCCGCTGAATCGCCGATCCGCCAGCGTCTGGAGTTTGAACTGGCGACGATCGACCGCATGGGCTTCAACAGCTACTTCCTGATTGTCAGCGACTTCATCGGCTGGGCCAAAGGTCGCGGCATACCGGTCGGGCCGGGGCGCGGCTCGGCGGCGGGAGCCATTGTCGCGTACTCGCTGGGCATAACGAACCTGGACCCGCTGAAGTACAACCTGCTGTTTGAGCGCTTTTTGAACCCCGACCGCGTGTCGATGCCCGACATCGACATCGACTTCTGCGTCGAGCGGCGCGGCGAAGTCATTGAGTACGTGCGCAAAAAGTACGGCGAAGAGTGCGTCTGCCAGATCGGGACGTTCGGCAAGCTGCTGGCCCGCGCCGCCATCAAAGACGCCGGCCGCGTGATGGGCGTGCCCCTGAAAAAGGTCAACGAGTTGACCAAGCTGGTGCCCGTCATGCAGGGCAAGGTCAAAAAGCTGGCCGACTGCATCAAAGAGGAAGACGAGTTCCGCAAGCAGTACGAGTCCGACCCCGAGATCAAAAACCTCGTCGATCAGGCCATGCGCCTGGAAGGCCTGAACCGCGGCACCGGCGTGCACGCGGCGGGCGTGGTCATCGCCGACCGCGACGTGACCGAGTACCTGCCGGTCATGCGCCAGGAACAAAACGAGTGGGCCGACGATGACGATGGCGAGTCGCGCAAACAGCTCAGCAAAGACCGTGAACGCAAGTACGTCGTCGCCACGCAGTACAACATGAACGAGGTTGAAGGCGCGGGCCTGCTGAAGATGGACTTTTTGGGCCTGCGCAACCTGACCATCATGCAAAAGGCCGTCGAGCTGATTGAGGCCACGGGCGGCCCGCGCATCGACCTTGACCCCGTCACGGCGCCCAAAGACTCGCCCTACAAAAGCCTGCACACCCTCGATGACGAAGCGACGTACAAGACTTTGGCCGCGGGCGACGGCTTTGGCGTGTTTCAAGTCGAGTCTGAGGGCATGTGCCGCCTGATGCAGAGCATCAAGCCCAGCACCTTCGAAGACATCTCGGCGGTGCTGGCCATCTATCGACCGGGCCCCCTGAGCGCCGGCGTGGACAAGGACTTCGCCGCGCGCAAGCACGGCAAGGTCAAGGTCAGCATGCCCGGCGAGCGCGAAGGCATCGCCAACGAAGGCGCCGTCGCCGAGCTGCGCAAGATTCTCAGCGACACCTACGGCACCCTGATTTACCAGGAACAAGCCATGCTGATCGCGCGGCAGTTGGCCGCGTTCACGCCCGGCGAAGCCGACAAGCTGCGCAAAGCCATCGGTAAGAAAAACCAGGCCGACATGGACAAGCTGCGCCCCAAGTTCGTTGAGGGCGTGGCCAAGGCTGGCTTCGGCAAAAAACTAGGCGAGCTGCTGTGGGCGCAGATTGAAGGCTTCGGCAGCTACGGCTTCAACAAGGCGCACACCGTTGCTTACGGCTTGATCAGCTACCAGACCGCGTGGCTGAAGACGCACTACCCCGCGCAGTACTACGCCGCGCTGCTGAGCAGCATGATCGGCAACAACGACAAGATCGTTGAGTACATGCGCCAGATTCGCGCCGCGGGCGTCAAGGTCGTGCCGCCGGATATCAACCTGAGCGCGTCCGAGTTTACGCCCCGCGGCGATACCATTGTGTTCGGCTTGTCCGGCATGAAAGGCGTAGGCACCAAGGCCGTCGAAAAGATCATCGAAGCCCGCGAGAAGGTCGGCGGTTTCAAAGGTTTCATGCACTTTCTCGATCACATTGACCTGCTGCACGCCAACAAGGCCGTGCTGGAGTCCCTGATCAAGGGCGGCGCCTTTGACAGCCTTGGCCTCAATCGCCACTCGCTTCTTGAGGGCCTTGAAAACGCCCTGCGCGTGGCCGCTGAAGCCGCCGCCGACCGCCTGAAAGGCCAGAAGGGCCTGTTTGCCAAGGCCGCAGGCCCGGTGGACGAAAAACAGCGCGACCGCGAGACGCTGCCCGACAAACCGCCCTTCACTGAAGCTGAACGCCAGCGCCACGAGAAGGAAACCTTCGGCTTGTACATTTCCAGCAGCCCGCTGGATTCGTACCGCGAGCTGTTTGAAAAGTACGCCAAACATCGCGCAAGCTCGCTGAAGGAAGGCGAAGTGGAAGGCGCCGTGCTGCTGGGCGGCTTGGTCAGCGGACTCAACGTCAGCACCGTGCGCAACGAGCAAAGCCGCAATTACAACCGCAAGATGGCCAAGTTCGACCTCGTTGACGACACCGGCATGGTTAAGGTGACCGTGTTTCCTGACGTGTATGAGGCGCTAAGCGACGTGATCGTGCCTGACGCACCCGTGTTCGTGCGCGGCAACGTCGAGTACGCCGCCGAAGGCGAGCCGCCCGGCATTCTCGTCAGCAAGGTCGTGCACGTGCGCGACGCGGAAACCGAGTTCGCCAACGACCAGTCCTTGAAGTTCGACGCTGAGTTCGCACTGTTCACCACCATCACCCCGGCCGATTTGCCGGGCGTTGAACAGGGCGCCAAGGTCCGCGTCGGCGGTGCAGTCGCCGGCTTGCGCGCCGGCAAAAGCAAGCGCGGCAACGACTACGCGACTTTCAATCTGGCGGGCCCCAGGGGCAGCTTTCGCGTGGTCGCGTTCGGCAACGTCGGCGAGCAATGGGCCGGCAAGCTGCAGGAAGGCTCGGCGATTTTTGTCGTCGGCACCGTCGATCCTGACCAGAACGGCCGTTACTCAATCAAGGCGGACGACATCGTGCCGGCTGCGCAGGCGCGTTCGCGCTTTACCAGCGGCATCTGCCTGACGCTGACCGCGACCGAGATCAACACAGAGCTGCTGGGCAGCCTCAGCCAGATCGCCATGCAGAACAACGGCAGCACACCGTTGTACTTCAAGATCGTCGGCGAAGACGGCCAGCCGATCGAGTTTGTCGAGGCCGGGCCCAACTTCCGCGTCGCGCCGACCAAAGACTTCGAAGACAAGGTCGCCACAATCCTGAGCTTCGACCGCATCCAGTACTCGGCGACCTAGGACAGCCTGCTGCGAACAAGAATCGCTTGCGTAAGCGGCGGCGACAACGCGCAAGCCGCGCGCTGCCGTACGCGGCCCTTGTTCGGTAACCTGCACAGTCATGCACAGACTCTTTGTTGCGATTGACCTGCCCGATGCAGCCCGCAACGCACTCGCGGCTGTGTGTCGCGAGGTGGCGGGCGCAAGGTGGACGCGGCCTGATCACCTTCATCTCACGCTGCGGTTCATCGGCGATTGCGACGACGAGGCTGCCGGCCGCATCAAGGCCGCACTGGCCACAATCAACGCGCCTTCCATGCAACTTGTAGTCCGCGGCGTCGGCGCGTTTCCGCCGCCGCCCAGGCCGCCGCGTATTCTGTGGGCCGGCGTCGCGCCCGATCCAGCCCTTTTCGCTCTTCAACAGCAAGTCGAGCGCGCGATCAACGATTGCGGCTTTGCACCCGAGACCCGAAAGTGGCAACCCCACATCACGCTCGCCCGCATTCCCGTCACAAGGCACAAACGTCCAGCCCGGAACGCCAGTTCCGGGACCAATCCAGCCACATGGCTGCAACTCCACGCGGCGGTCAACCTGCCGCCGTTCGAGGTCCGCCACTTTCACCTGTTCCAGAGCGAACTCAGCCCCAGGGGACCGACGCACACCATCCTGCAATCTGTCCCGTTGTCCTGACGACTCAACGAACCAGCTCTGCCAGTTTGGCCTCCGGCCGCGCGCCGAAGTGCGAAATGATTTCCGAGGCACAGATCGCGGCAACCCGCCCGCACTCAGCCAGCGGCTTGCCCCGCGTGTAGCCGTACAGGAACCCAGCCGCAAACAGGTCGCCGGCGCCCGTAGTGTCCACCACGCGCGCCACCGGATGCGCCGGTATCTCCAGCGTATCGTGCGGCGTGATGATCACCGCGCCCTTCTCGCTGCGCGTCAGCACTGCGATGTCGCACTTGCCCCGCACAGCCGAAACCGCGGCGCCGAAGTCCGGCGCTTCATACAGCGCCATGATCTCGAGTTCGTTCGCGAACAGCACGTCGATGTGGCCGTGCACCAGGTCAAGAAACTCGGCGCGGTGGCGATCGACACAGAACTTGTCGCTCAGGCTCAGTGAGACCTTTCGACCCGCCTCATGCGCCACCTGGGCGGCCTTGATGTAGGCGGCCTTGGCCGGCGCGGCGTCAAACAGGTAGCCCTCGAAGTACGTGACTTGGGCACGCTTGATCTGGCTGGGATCAACGTCGTCCGGGCTGACTTCGCCGGCGACGCCGAGAAACGTCTGCATTGTGCGCTGGGCATCCGGCGTAACCAGGATCAGGCAGCGGCCGGTGGGCCGGCCGTTGCGCGCCGGCGCGGTCGTGAACTCAACGCCGAGCGCGCGGATGTCGTGGGCAAAGATGTCGCCAAGCTGGTCGGCGTGGACCTTGCCGATGAAGCCTGCCCGCCCGCCCAGCGAGGCAATGCCGGCCACGGTATTGGCTGCGCTTCCGCCCGAGACTTCAACGGCGGCGCCCATTTCAGCGTAAAGGCGCTCGGCAGCGGTGGCGTCGATCAGCTGCATTGAGCCTTTGGGTATGCCCCGCGAGGCCAGAAAGGAGTCATCCGAGTGCGCCAGCACATCCACCAGCGCATTGCCGATTGCAATCACATCAAGTTCGCTCATGCGGGCATTGAACCAGCCAAACCCGCCCAATCAACCAGCCACTTGACCACCCCAAGCCCAGGGTATCCTGGACCCATGTGGCAGCAGTCTGCCGAACAGGGCCGGTTCTTGCGCGCGTGGTACTCCGCGCCGCTTGACGAGTTTGTTGGGGAAGGGCGCGAGGCGATCTTTGGCAAACTCGCTCGGCACTCAGAGTTTGATGTCCAGCGTACACAAGGTGATGCGTGGCACGACCAGATTGAGATTCTCCAGTCGGCGTTGACCGGCCTGCAGGGCAGAATCCTGCTCGAGTTCAGCATCCCACGCATGGGGCGTCGCGTGGATGCAATCGTGCTGACAGGCGCAGTTGTGTTCGTTATCGAGTTCAAGGTCGGAGCTGAAAGGCACGATCGCGCCGCAATCGAGCAGGTATGGGATTACGCGCTCGACCTGAAGAACTTTCACGCGGCGAGTCATCGCTTGCCCATAGTGCCGGTGCTCGTATCCACAGCGGCCCCAAACCAGCCCTTTCAGCTGCGCTCGGCTCCAGACGGAGTTCATCAGCCAGTTCTGGTCGGTTCGCAGGGCTTGCGCCAGATTGTGAACGCAGCGCTGGCAGGCATTGATGCTGGAGCGATTGACGTCCACGCATGGGAGCACTCGGCGTACCTGCCTACGCCTACAATTGTGGAAGCCGCCCGCGCGCTGTATGGCCAGCACCGAGTTCACGAGATTATGCGAACCGGGGCCGACCGCTTCGGCCGCGAAGTGACCTCGGGTCGAATCGAGCAGTTGATAGACCAGGCCCGCGAGCGGAACAGAAAGCTGATCTGCTTCGTCACTGGCGTGCCCGGTGCGGGCAAGACTTTGATCGGCCTGAATGTGGCTACTCGCAGACAGCGGCCCCAGAGCACTGCCAACTCAATCTTCTTGTCAGGTAACGGGCCACTCGTGGATGTGCTCAGGGAGGCGCTGGCCCTGGATCAGGTCGAACGAAGTGCCGCACTTGGCAAGCCCACTCGGAAAAGTGATGCAAGGAGAAGCGTCAAGGCATTCATCCAGAACGTCCACCACTTCCGCGATGCATCATTGAGGGAAGCTGGCCCACCAGCCGAGAGGATTGCCATCTTTGATGAAGCCCAGCGTGCGTGGACACAAAAGAAGACTGCAGACTTCATGAAGCGCCGTAAGGACGTGCACAACTTTGCGCAGTCCGAACCGGAGTTTCTGATCTCTTGTATGGACCGGTTCCCCGATTGGGCAGTAATCGTGTGCCTCGTCGGCGGAGGCCAGGAGATCAACACGGGAGAGGCAGGAATCGACGCATGGCTTGAGGCATTGCGTCGCCGCTTTCCACACTGGGAGATGCACGTATCACCCCACCTCTATGATCGCGAGTACCAACGAACCGACGAACTCGCGCGCGCCCTTCAAGGACCCAACTGTGTACTCGAGGAAGCCCTGCACTTGGCTGTTTCCATGCGCTCCTTCCGGGCCGAGCACCTGTCGCATTTTGTGAAAGCAATGCTCGACAAAGAGGTCGATCTCGCCCGCCAACAACTGGCGCTTATCGCTGCCAAGTACCCGATCTGCATTACTCGCAACCTCGCAGGTGCCAGGGACTGGATACGCACACAGGCACGCGGCAGCGAGCGTTTTGGACTCGTGTGTTCATCCAAGGCGTTGCGGTTGAAGCCCCATGCCATCGATGTCCGCCACAACATCAATCCGGTTCACTGGTTCCTCAACGCCCGTGATGACACGCGCGCCAGCTTCTACCTTGAAGACGCAGCCACCGAGTTCCAGGTGCAGGGACTGGAACTCGATTGGGCCTGCGTCACATGGGATGCAGACCTGCGCGCGACCGCCGGCGGCTGGAACTTTCACGACTTCAAGGGCAAGCGCTGGGAAAACGTAAAGCAGCCGGACCGCCAACGCTTCCTGCTCAACGCCTATCGCGTCCTGCTCACACGCGCAAGGCAAGGCATGGCCATCGTCGTGCCTCCAGGCGACGCTCGAGACCACACCCGCAACCCAGGCTGGTACGACGGCACGTACAACTATCTGCGCAGTCTCGGTCTGCAAGAGCTGTAGGCGGGCGTCGCCCTCGCCCAAGGGGCCAGCCGCGCAACTGCGCGGTCTTTTGCAAAGTCCATCCCTTGGACTGAGCTGAACGCATCTTGAGCCGTGGACCAAAGAATGCGACGACTTGCCCTCAACTGACCGGGAACGCTGCCGCCACAGTTCGCCGCCGCCCTTCCAGTTGACGAACGCACCGGCAAAGGGATATTCGTTGCAGGCCATCGGGTAACGGCCCGAGAACGGACGCTCAGGCAAGGACCCGAGCACGAACAGAGGGACAGCAAGCCAAGGGGCGCACTTCAGCCAATGAACGGCCCAAGAAGAGACGGCAAAGGACAGAAACAAAGAGCGGGCGTAGCTCAGTGGTAGAGCTCCTGCTTCCCAAATCAATCCCACGATTTATGAAAATCACGCTTCCAGCGGAATATAGGCATAGGAATCAACTTCTATGTCCCACTGGAGGCAGTTATGAAAGACAACAGTTCGACACGGTTAGACAGCATTGGACACCCTCAGGGTGGCGTTTCGGGTGACGCGCAGGCCGCACCGACAAACGCACCGCAGCGCAAGAGAAGAAGGCGGCGGTCACGGCATAAGGGCGTGAAGCTCTTGAGCCGGAAGCGGAAGTCGGGCACGACATACGTTGCTCGCTGGACGGACCCCTTTACAGGCAAGGTCACCGACAAAAGCCTGTCACTGTTGGGGCTGACAACACACGAGGCCCGTACTGCGTGGGCCGAGGCCAAGGCTGCGGATCTCCAGAAACTTCGTTTACACGCATCAGTTGGTGGTGTCTTCGCCACGAACGTCGATCTCGATATCGCTATCAACGCCTACATCGCCGACCTGTACATCAGGTGTCGGGCAACAACGGTGACCCATTACAGAGAGAGCATCGACATCTTCAGCAATTGGCTGAAAGACATTGGCGTCAGCAAGACCACTGAGATCACTCGCATTCACCTCGTCAACTTTTTTGATCACTGGAAGGCTCTGCCGTGCAAGGTCAGTAGGCGTGGACGCGAAGTAGGACGCGGGACAAAATTGGCATCCGAGAGAGTCAGGTCGAAAAGCACGTTGAACAAGGGGACCAGAAGCCTTCGAACACTTCTGGGATGGCTGAACGCGAGAGACTACGTACCACAGCTCAACACCGACATGATTAGAGCTTCATTGGTGCTGCTGCGGTTACCAAAGCCAAGGCCGACCTTTCTCAGCGTAGATCAGATTGGACAACTGCTCAGTAGTTGCAAAGACCATGATTCTGCCACATTCAAGTTGCGGGATGAAAAGAAGTACACGCCCGTCACTGAGTTTATCCTGTTCAACCTGCTTTGCGGGACTCGCTTCTCTGAGGCTCGCGAGTTGCGATGGGCCGCAATCGACTTCGCATCACAGCTCGTGCGCCTTCACCATGAAGGCGTGAAGACCAATGCTGGACGTGAGATTGACCTGAGCCTCTGTCCACTGCTGCTTGAATTGCTGCAAAGAATGAAGCTCAAGAGTGGCGGAAAAGAGTTCGTGTTCGGCGGAGACAATCATCGCCTCAAGAGCTTCTGGAATGCAGCCAAGGACAGACTCATGCGGTCGTTCTCCGCACCGTTCTTCAACTGGAACATGCTCAGAAGAACTGCAACCACGTACCTCACCAACGCGCCGGGCATTTTCGGTGGAGCCAGCGCGTTCCACGCGGCCAAGCGCTGCGGCCATTCCGTACAGGTCGGATTTGATCACTACAACGGCGTTTTGCGCCACATCAGCGCAGAACACCATACGCTTGAGGCCGCAATGCAGATCGAGCCATTCATTCGCGACTTACTCATGAAGTGGTCCTCGCCTGACGACGTGGCGGCATAAGGAGACCAACATATGAACAACTCGACAAACACGACGACGCTGGACTTCATCAAGATGCTGGACAAGAGGCTTGCTGAACTGAGCAATACAGTCCTCTCGCCACCACCATGCTTGGAAGCATCACCGGCAAGCAAGGCCACCGCCATCAACGAGTGGAGGCGAGCTTTGGTCTGGGTTCGGCGCATCGAAAGGTGCGTGGGGTGTTGCGGCGATGAGCGTGGAGATGGTGTTCTCGGCGCGATTGATGTCCGGGGTACGACACTTCTGCTGTTGCCAAGCATCCCGCAAGAATTGCGTGATATGGGGGAACGAGGATTCAGGCACTTTCTCGAACCGACAGACCCGCAGATACACCGGACAATGCTGGAGGACCCACGTCCGTTTTGGAAAGACGCGATTAGCGCCGTCAGAAGCGCGTCGATAATCATCAGGGCCAAGGCCAAGACAGTTACCGAGTTTGGGAAACAGGTTCTGCGGGCGTGCATCGAGGTGGAAGCAGATCAGCTTGAAACAGACTGGAAGGACTTGATGAAGTCTCTGGTGCTAGGAACGGAACTTTCGAACAACACCGATCAACTCGCGCCGGTTGCACAAAAGGACCTTCTGACCAAAGACGAAGCGGCGCGGCTACTGAACCGGAGCACACGCAGCGTGGACCGTTTGGTTGCGATAGGGCGCTTGCAGAAGCTGAAGATCGAGGCAGGAGACAGGGGACACTGTCTGTTTCGTAAGGGTGACGTGCTGCGCGTGCTGATTGGATACCAGCCGTTGAGCTGACACCACTGATGGGGACGAATGCGACACCACCACCGGAATGGCGACAGCGGCTACTCGCCATAGTTATGAGGTCCAAGCGTAGCCGCTATTATCAGGTTAGCTGCGGCGAAGAAGCGACCAATATTGAACGCTGAGTACATTCAGCGTTTATCCGGGGCTCCCAGCGCTTCTTCGCCGAAAACTGGGGGCCTCGATGTTTTCTGTGGTTTACGTCGCCAGTGTTCGGCTCAGCAGGCTCACTTGCCTGAGGTGCGCTCGTGGGGTGTCCCCCGCTGGGGATACCCAATAATAACGCACATAGGCAGGTGCTTCTGTCAACAGGTAGCCGTAAAGGCAAGGTCTAGCACAAGTTGGGCAGAACTTTGTTCTGCACCATAGATATGGGCAAAGCCGATGGAACGCAACGGCACAACAGCGCTGCCGGAGAGTAGAAGCAGCGTCAGCATTGATCGGATAGAGCAATTTGCGACTACCAAGATGAGGGGCTCAGGTAGCGAGGTTGTCGAGAGCTTCATCGGCCCTATTCGCCACTTTCGAACCCGCACGCCAGCGCATCCATTGCGTCGCAAGGTACTGTGCGCTGACTGGCATGGGTCCATCACAACAGATCAACACGTCACTAAGATCTTTCTACGCCATGACCAACTAGGCCGTATACTGCTACGTTTCTACGATGACAGCATCCGGAAGCCCCTTGGCTGGATCTACATTCGCCATGACGCCCCCGCCTTTGACTACTGCGGCCATTCAGCTCCGATCACTGATCAAACCGTCAGGACACGTCGAGCGGTTCAGATCGTTCTCCAGAGCCTGCGCCACTGCCTTGCGATCAGTAGCATTGACTTGACCACTAGCACACCATTTGCAATCCCGCTCCACCATCCACGGCTCACTGATGGTCGTTTGAGACCATCTTCAGACGGAAAGCCGATGATAGCAGAGTACTTCCCGCTCATTGATCGCCTTGGGATTCGCAACATCAGCACACCTATAGACCTCCAGTTTCCCTGCGAAGCATGGTATGCCCTGTACAACACAGTTCACGATGAAGGCCGGAGAAGGCGAACTCAGCGCCGTGAACTGATGAAGCTAGACAGCGACCTTGCTGCCGCGCTGATGATGCAGACTACCGATTTGGCTGAATGCATCGGCCTTGGGTACGCCGGAGGTCGTGGCAGAGATAGTAGGGCTGTTTGCCTAAGGCACCCAAACGGCACGAACTCTGTTGCCATTGGGCCGCATGGGAGTCGACAGGCTAGCTACACAGTCTCAGCCAGATCGGCCAATATCTACAACAAGAGCGCCTGCATAGATGACAACCCGCAACGTAAAGCATCCCGTCACCACGTCCGGTTCGTTGATCTTAGCCAGCGAAAGTACGACACCATCATCCGGCATGACGGCCAAGTTGGGCGCGTGCTGCTGAAGCGATTGGGGTGGACGAGTCTGGAGAGCCTGCTGGACATGACGCTTGGCGAACTGGCGAAAGTAACTCTGTCCCCCATATCCGTACGATGCAGATCCGTGGCGAAGATTCGACATGCTATAGCCGAACCACAGTCACATCACGGACGACACCTTCAGCGAGATGAGGCTGCCAGTCATCTTCACATGGTGAAGTTGGTGCTCAGGTATTATCAAGCGCTGGCAAGGGCCTGCGGTTCGCCACGATCTGGCAAGGAGTTGCCCAGCCTTGACGGTCTTCTTAGGCGGTGCAGGCAAAAGCGCATCTCTGTCGCTCGGCTCGCTCGTTACGTTGATGAATGTTTTCAGGATTTCAACAGGTGGATGGAACACACACAGGCCGTTGACGTACATCCCACTCGGCGATCAGTGATGTAATCGCAAGCCAATACCATCACCGAGGGCAAGATCAGGACAGCGGAAAGCGATGGCGCGGAGTCTGTGCAAGGCGAAGTTCTGTTCCGAACAACCTATCGCTCAAGCGCCCGCTTCATAAAGCAAGTTCTATGATTGCACCCTGTCCCGAGGCCGGGAGCTGTGTGCTGGAAGAGGCGGTGAGGTGCAGCAAGCTTTGCTGGGCGCAGGCCTAAGCAGAAGCCAATAGCAGTGTAGCGGGCATGGGAACACAGAAACAAGAAACACTGTTCCCGGAAACAGTGGACGAGAACGAATGGATCTGCTGAAGGGGCACGGCAACAACGGTCATGTTCACCTCTGCAAAATCGACCGCACAGTCCCAGCAAACCTGAACGTATGTGCTGGTGCGCTGTCGAGTTACGGCTAACACTAGTCCGAGAGAATGGATGCCCAAAGGGATGGCATTGAAGGCGGCCATCCACGCCTAGCATGGTTCCGAACACCATCGGCAGGCGAGCAAGAAGAGCCTAGAATTCCGTAAACTAGTTTCTGTAAACACACAGCCATCATCCAGTCGGAGGAAGTTTGCGGAGGTCAAGAAAACTCAGTGTAGCCACATCAATTGTGGTGCATCTGGCAATCAATGCCTTCGCGGGCAGGTCAGCCACACGAGTTCGGGCCTCGTCTTCTGATTCGGCGTCCACAACGATGGTTCCACGCAGCACTGGCTTGAACTCGACGGTCACTTCATACTGCATGTGATGTTCCCAGAGCCTGATTACTTCACCAGCGACTTATCGGCGAAACGTGAATGGCATTGGTGAGGGCAAGTCGTCAGCTCTCACCTCTGTCGCCACTCCAAAACGGTGGCGGTAGTACCTGACGTTCAAGTCTGACAGGGAGATCGTGATTACACCAAACGTGTACGGCATGTTTCCAATCGGCGGATCCTCGTCGGCGTGGTACTGAAGAACAATCTGAGCAGGTGATACGTTTTCATCAACGTCAACGCTGTAAACGCCACCAGTTACACTTCGGATGGGAATTGAAGTGGTTCCAACGCGCCCGGAAGCATCAAGGCTCTCGCGCCACATCCCGTCTTCAGGGTGACCCGGCCAAGCGATGCGTGGCAAGTCGCCATCGACGTTCTTAAGCCACATGGCATGCGAATCAACATCAACGCCGTGCCTGTTCAAGATCGGACGAAACTCGATCAACCAAGCTGCAATCTGGCAGTGAGTACACATCGCGCCACTCCGTTGCTCTTGCTTAGAGCCGCTTAGGCAGAACAACTATTTGCTCACCAATGCATGCAGGTCTTCTGAGCGGGTGCTGGCCTTTTGCCACACAGCGGACAGCGCCTCTTTGTATGGGATCCACTTTCTGGCGGCGTGGCGACCGGCTTTCTGTTCGAAGTCTTCGCGCAGCTCTTTGGGGAAGGCGTCAGGATACGGCACTACCCCATACTGCTTCGTCAGCATCAGAAATTCGGAAGCATCCCAATCGTTGCTGATGTCTTCCTGAAGTCCCGTCTTGCCAATCTTCTTCTTCCAGATCGACAGAGCGAAAATGTAGTCATCCAATACTGCGGCCACCAATTCGTGAATAGCGCTGCCATCTTCGCTCAAGGTGCGACGGAGTTTGTCCGTGATGACCTGAAGTTCAGCAACCGCATCACCATAGTCTTTGTACGTCATGCCAACCTTCAGCTTGGAGCTGACGGCCAGATACTGATCCAGAACCGACAGCACCGCTTTCCGGTCGTCATCTGACAGCTTCTCGACAAGTGCATCATTGGTTGAGCCATCGCCTGCCGGAACGTTACCTGCAACAGACGAACTGTCGCCCATCATCAGCAAGACAGCACCACTGGCCACCACTGCAAGAAGCACAACTACGGCGGCGATGATCATCAGAGGCAGTTTGCTGCGCGGAGCTGGCGTGGAAGATTGCGGAGGTCCGTAGGGCGTCATCGACTGCAATGGGGCCGGGCCAACGGCGGATGGTGAATTTGGTGAAACAGGGCTGTGCGGTAGCAGCGGAGTTGGATCGTCATCCTTGGGCACGTTGGTGGCATGCGCAGGGGGTTCGAGCAGTGCCCACCAATCACCAGCGTGCTTGCATTTCGGGCAAGCTTTGATGGAACGAATCTTCTCCGCGTCGCCGGAAAACCGCTTCCTGCACGACGAGCACTCCACTTTGATGAGCGACATGCCTACTCCCGCGTCTGGCTTCGCGGTAGCGGTGTTCCTCAAAAAAGGGGAGGACCACCGCCCATGCTCAGTCCAAGGCTCGCCAGAGCCACGTCAGATACACGAACGATGGCCCAAGATTGGCTTGAGCCATGCGTTCGCGGTCTGACAGGTACTTCTGGCGATTTAGGACTTCCGCGAAATCGAAATTGTCAACTGCACGGCGCGGTCAACCCGCGCAAAGTTCCCCCTAAAAGAATCAACCCGAACAGACTACACCAACAGCGCTTCAACGCCAGCAATGTGCTTACAAAGCGCTGAAAGCTTACCCAGACTACACCAGTCCACTGCACCAGTCCACTGCACCAGTGAAGCTGGCCGAACTTCAACATCAATGCGACAGGTCCAAAAAGGCTTCCTGAAGCCACGCCGGGCACGTGAAATCCGTCTGCCGATGATGCTATAACATCACCAAACACCGCGTGCATTACAGCGCATTACAAAGGCCACCGGCCTGTGTCGCAGGGCCGTGTACGCTGTGGTGATGTTGTTTTCGGTGCTACGGAATGGGCGTTGGTCACGGCATGCAGTGTCAAATCGAGGCGACAGGAGCCGGTGTGCGGGTGGGAATGACGCCGTACCACAGTCGGCTATGGGCCGAACAACTCACGCTTCAGCGTGCTGGTGGGTCCATTGACCACATCTCTGCCGCAATCGCCAATGCCCGCGTCGATCTAAACCCACATCAGGTTGATGCCGCGTTGTTCGCCTTCAGGTCGCCGCTGACCAAAGGCGTGATACTCGCCGACGAGGTCGGCCTTGGCAAAACTATTGAAGCCGGATTGGTGCTAAGCCAGCGCTGGGCCGAAAGACGCCGTCGCATCCTGCTGATTGTCCCGGCCACGCTGCGAAAACAATGGCAGCAGGAACTCGCCAGCAAATTCTTCTTGCCGAGCGTCGTGGTTGACAGCCGCAGCTTCAATCAAATGCAGGAAAAAGGGCACCCAAACCCCCTTGAGCGGACAGATTATGTAGTGATCACCAGCTATCAGTTCGCCGCCGCCAAGCACGAGGCCGTCGCCGGAGTGCCTTGGGACCTTGTCGTGATTGATGAAGCCCACCGTTTGCGCAACGTGTTCAACCCGCGCAACAAAACGGCGAACCGGATTTCAGCGGCCATCAGGCAGCGGCCCAAACTGTTGTTGACGGCAACACCATTGCAAAACTCACTGCTCGAATTGTACGGCCTCGCCAGCATCGTTGATGAACACGTCTTCGGCGATATCGAAGCCTTCCGCGAGCAGTTCGTCAGGGCCAGCAATGAAACCGAGCGCAACAAAGAACTGCGCGGGCGATTGGCATCCGTGTGCATCAGGACCCTTCGCCGTCAGGTGCTGGAATACGTTCCGTTCACCAATCGCATTCCGCTGACGGCTGATTTCCGGCCATCATCAGCCGAGCGCGACCTGTACGATCAGGTTTCCGAATACCTCCAACGTGAAACCCTGTACGCCTTGCCCAACGCCCAACGCGCATTGATTACGCTGGTGCTGCGCAAGCTGCTGGCATCATCAAGTTTTGCCATTGCCAAAACATTGAACCGGCTGGCTATCAGGCTGGAAAAACTCGCATCAGAAAACGCCATTACCACCGATGACCTGTTTGATGATGAGGACCTCGAAGGCATTGACGAGATCGAAGACGAGTTCGCTATCGTCGCAGCCGACGCCGAGCTTGATGAAAACGCCATTGATCCAAAGTTGCTAATGGCCGAGCTTGCCGACGTGCGCAAGTTTGCCGACATGGCCGGGCGCATTACGACCAACGCAAAGGGTGAAGCGCTGATCCCGGCATTGAACACAGCGCTGGCCAAAGCGGTCGAGCTTGGCGCACAACGCAAGGCCGTCATTTTCACGGAGTCTAGGCGCACGCAGGAGTACCTATTCGATCTGCTAAACCAGCAGGGCTATGCAGGCCAAGTCGTGATGATGAATGGCTCAAACAGCGACGCCGCATCAAAGGCCATCTACGCCGAGTGGTGCAAACAACACGAAAACGATGGCCAAGTCACCGGCAGCCGCCCGGTGGACATCAAAGCCGCCATCGTCGAGCACTTCAAAGATCACGCCATCATCCTGCTTGCAACAGAAGCGGCTGCCGAGGGCGTCAACCTGCAATTCGCATCGTTGGTGGTGAACTACGATCTGCCGTGGAATCCGCAGCGCGTCGAGCAGCGAATAGGCCGCTGCCATCGTTACGGGCAGAAGCACGATGTTGTCGTGCTGAATTTCGTCAATCGCATGAATGCTGCCGACCAGCGTGTGCATGATTTGCTTGGCCAGAAATTCAGGCTGTTTGACGGCGTGTTTGGTGCCAGTGATGAAATCTTGGGCGCGTTGGAAAGCGGCGTTGATGTTGAACGCCGCATCGCGCAGGTCTATCAGGAATGCC
This sequence comes from Planctomycetota bacterium, assembly GCA_019636195.1. Classification (GTDB taxonomy): domain Bacteria; phylum Planctomycetota; class UBA8742; order UBA2392; family UBA2392; genus JADJRK01. The sequence continues at coordinate 266,796 of JAHBYA010000001.1, forward strand.
GCACGCCAGACGAAATCACCGCCGCGTTCGACAAGCTGCAATCTGAACTCGATGAAGAAATCAAAGCCCGCATGGCCCAAACCCGTCAGGCCCTGCTGGAAAACTTTGATGAAGAAGTCGGCGCACGCCTGCGGGTACACCGCGACAAGACGCTGGAATCATTGAACCAGCGCGAACGCTGGCTGTTGGAAATCACGCGGGCCGAACTCAACGGCGACGCCAAGTTTGATCAGCACGATCCGCGCTTCACCTACACGGGCAACCTGTCAAAGCCCGGCACGTACAACCTGAACTGGAAAGAAGCCGAGCAGCGTGGTGAGCACTTTTATCGACCTGACCACGAATTGGCCCAGCGCGTCGTTCAGCAGGCATTGGCGCGGCAATTGGAACCGGCGCAATTGACGTTCAATTACAGCGCCTACGGCGGCAACATCAGCCTGCTGGACCCGTTGGTCGGCAAGTCCGGCTGGTTGGAGATCAGCAAGCTGACTATCGAGTCGCTGGACACCGAGCAATTCCTGATCTTCGCCGGTCAAACCGATGACGGTCAGCGGCTTGATGAAGAGACCTGCCAGAAGCTGATGCAGGTCCCGGCCACCGTCAGCAAGCTGGATCAGCCAGAAGTCAATCTTGATGCAATTCGTGATGGTGGTTTACAGGCCAAGCTGCGCGAGGTCGAAGAACGCAATGCCAAGTTTTTTGACGAAGAGGTGAACAAGCTCGACCGCTGGACGGAAGATTTGAAACGCGGCTTGGAGGCAGAGATCAAGGAACTCGACCGGCTAATCCGTGAACAGAAGAAATCAGCAACGCTGATGGTGACACTGGCCGAAAAGCTGGAAGCGCAAAAACAGATAAAAGAGCTTGAAGCCAACCGCAGCCGAAAACGCCGCGAGTTGTTTGACGCACAAGATCAGATCGACGCCAAGCGTGACGAGATGATCAAGCAGGTGGAGGCAAGATTGAAGCACAGGCAGTCTCAGGCAAACGTCGCGACCATTCGATGGATGGTGGACTAGGGGGGAACTGTGGCAAGAGAACCACTTGGGGCCTTGGAGCGTGTAGACCCACGAGAGTATTGGGAGCGCGAAGACACTGGATTTACGCAATGGCTTGCAGAAGAGCAAAACATTGCGTTGCTAGGTGACGCGCTGCATCTGGACTTGTCCGTCGAGAGCGTTGAGAGAAACATCGGCGAGTTTCGGGCTGATATCATCTGCCGAAATGCCGAAGACAACAGCCTCGTCGTCGTTGAGAACCAGCTAGAGACAGCTAACCATGACCATCTCGGCAAGCTATTCACCTATGCTGCCGGGCTTGAGGGCGTGAAGACGTTGGTGTGGATTGTGAAGGAGTTGCGGGAAGATCATCGAGCAGCGTTGGATTGGCTAAATCGCATCACACACGACGACTACACCTTCTTTGGGGTCGAAGTCGAGCTATGGCGCATTGCTCGCTCTCCGCTAGCGCCCCGGTTCAACGTGGTCGTCCAGCCAAACGACTGGACTCGGCAGGTGCAGGAGGCCGCCACCGCAGCAAGGGGAGACCTTACGGATGGGCAGGCGCTGCAAGTCGCCTATTGGACTTCCTTTGGGAAGTACCTGCGGTCCATCGGCTCGAACGTGAAGCCGCCCAAGCCCTATCCAACAAATTGGGTCGGGTATGGGGGTTTAGGGCGGAGTGGCGCGGGCATCGTGCTCGTTTTGAACCGGGGGAATGCAACGGTCAAGTTTCAGATAGACAGATATCGCCATCCAACTTGGTTCAGTCAGTTGCAACAGCAGTCGAATGCCATCGATCAAGAACTTGGCTTTTCGTTACAGTGGATCGACAGTACGAAGCAGTACGCGAAAGCTCAGCAGCGCATCGAAGTAGATGCAACAGACATGGCTCAATGGCCGAACCTTCACAAGTGGATGGCCGAGTCTGTCATCAAGCTCAGACGAGTTCTACGTCCGCGAGTATTGGCGCTGGACCCTACGGCACCGGCTGACGAAGAGGATATAGAGGCATAGGCCTTGAGTACGGGACAGCCAGCGTTTGTTCGCTCATGCAAGAGGATCACCGGTAATGGACCTAACTCAGCCAAACGTATTTGTTGCTGGTGCGTACAGCAAACGCTCCGCCTTCCAGCCACTGGAGGACAACCCCGAAGCCAATGCGATTGATGCTGCTGCGGGCGTCATTGAGCCTTGGCTATCTTCGTTACTTCAGAGTGAGCACCTCGCGCTCTTGGTGGGCAATGGCCTGACGCGAGCGGTAGCCAGCGCACTTGAAGTTGACGCCGCCTCCATGAACGAAGTTGATTTTGCGGGAAGGAACGCTGAAAGGGTCAAGGCGTTCGCCAAGAAAACCGCCGAGACTTGCGGGCGCGGTGAACCGAACATTGAAGACCAACTCCGCGCCGCGCAGTCACTGATCGAAGGCTATCGCGTTGTGTACGAAGAGAATGAAGAGCCTTTGAAACAGTGGTTGGAGGAGTATCAGGGGGCGCTAACAAAACTGATGAAAGACGTGCTGGCAACGGAGGAACGGGTTGGGCGTAAACTTGCTGAAGGCGGTGAATTCGACAAGACAGGACTCTTGGGCTTTCTGTTGGCGTTCGCCAGCAGACCAAGGCCAAGAGAGCGCCTCGAAGTTTTCACCACAAACTACGACCGGTTGATTGAACATGCATGCGACATGCTCGGCATACGCATCCTTGATCGATTCGTTGGTACGCTTCAGCCAGCCTTCCGTTCCAGCCGAGTTCAAGTTGACCTGCATTACGATCCGCCCGGTATTCGCGGCGAGCCTCGATACCTTGAAGGCGTGTTGCGATTGACGAAACTGCATGGCTCGTTGGACTGGCGCTTAGCGAACAACTTGGTTGTCCGAGAGGCTCTGCCATTTGGCGCTTCGGAAGCTCACCCCGGCATTCCTGTAGACTCGTACAAAACAGTGATGATCTATCCGAACGCCGCGAAGGACGTGGAGACGTTATCCTACCCCTACGCCGACTTGTTCAGGGATTTTGCAGCATCGCTGTGTCGGCCAAACACGACGCTGTTTGTTTACGGCTACAGCTTCGGTGACGATCACATCAATCGCGTCATCAAAGACATGCTTACTTTGCCTTCGACGCACCTCGTCATCATTGCTCGGAGCGACACCGGCGAGCGGCTGTCTCGCTTCGTGAGCGGCGTCAACAATCAGAACCAGTTGACTGTGCTGAAAGGCAAGCACTTTGCTGACTTGAAGCAGTTGGCCATGCGATACATCCCTCATGCATCGCTTCCGGTGAGGCGACCAGAGGACACGACGCCTGCTGCAATTGCTGCTGGCGGTGTCGGCGGTGCTGGCGCGGCAGGGACAGTGGCGTAGTAGAGATCATCAAAGGTCCACATGCCTAACCGAATTGAACAACAGGCAGCACTTACGGTCGGCACCGTGGAAGCGGTATCGCCGTCGGACATCACCGTGACCTTAGAGATCGAGGCCCCGCAGTCTGTCGCACTAAACGCGGGGACACCAATTCCGTTTCCAAAGATCAACAGCTACTTGCTCGTGCCAACACAGGTCGGGTCCATCGTCGGCCAAGTCGCATGGCTAGGTGTAGAGAAGTCGCCATACCCAAAGAGAAAGGGGTTGAATGACTTCGGACTTGTGGACTTGCCGTACCCGCTGCGCCGTCTGAAGTTGATACCAATTGGCGTACTGAAGGCCGTGCGCCACGCGGAACAACAGAAGTTCAAGATGGATCGAGGGCTGGCGACATTTCCGTCCATCGGAGACGCGGTCTTGTTGCCAACGGAAGAGCAGTTGCGCGCAGTGGTCGAGACCGACCCTAGAGACGCCAAGGTACTCATTGGACGATCCGCGCTTGCTGACGGCACAGGGATCAAAGTCCATCCCGACAAGTTGTTTGGCAGGCACTTGGCTGTATTGGGTAACACTGGCAGTGGAAAATCCTGTTCAGTTGCTGGTCTGGTTCGCTGGAGTTTGGAAGCAGCACGTAACGTGCAGCAAAACTTGAATGCCCGTTTCGTGATCCTTGATCCGAATGGTGAGTACCGCGAGGCGTTCAAGAACTTGGGGCAGGCTGTCCGGGTGGTAACGCCGCATGTCGGTCAAGAAGTTGCGGAAGGTGAACCAGAAGTTCGTCCGCTGGTACTTCCCGCATGGCTTTGGACCACTGCGGAGTGGGCAGCAATTCTAGCCGCAGCGCCCGGAGTCCAACAACCCCTCCTGATCGCGGCAATTCGGGCGCTTCGGGCCAGATCGGGCACGACAGCCAGCAAAGTTCTGACTGTTGCCGTGGCGTTGGAAGCATACCTATCTCAAGTAAAGGCACTCATCGCAACACAAGCGCTAGTTTGGGCGAACTGGAATCAGCGCAAAGATGCAAAGGCGCTGCTCGGATCGCTCTCCTCAGCCAGCAGATACTATGCAGAGTTCGATGATGTATCGACGAACTTGAAGACTACCTTGGTCAATCTCTCCAAAGCTAGTGGAAGTGCTGCTGGTGAGATTGAGGAAAAGGGTGCCAAGAACTTCGTTGCCGCTGATGCACTAGATGCCATCGAGTCACTCATTGCAGAGGCACTCACCGCGATGCCCGATCCAGAAAGGGCAACCGACGCTATAGCCGAGTCGCCAACGCCTTTCGACGTTGGGCGATTGCGGAAGACAATGCTAGCCTTGGCCACAGATCACGGCGACAATAGAGCACAGCAGAGCCTCTCGTCGTTGCTAACGCGGCTAGACACGCTCCTCCACGACCCAAGGCTAAAGCCCATTCTTGTGCCAGATACTCAACCGACGCTAGTGGAGCTACTTCGCACATACTTGGGGACTGAAGACGGAAACGCGCCTCAAGTTGTGTTGGTGGATTTGTCTTTAGTGCCGTCAGATGTGATGCACATTGTGGTGGCGACATTGACACGCCTCTTGTTTGAGGGGCTGCAAAGATACCACAAGATCGAACGTCACTCGCTTCCAACGGTCGTGGTGCTGGAAGAGGCCCACACTTTCATCCAGCGGGGTCACGACGATCCGAACTCAACTCCGACCCCGACGCAGATGTGTCGGCGTCTCTTTGAGCGCGTTGCCCGTGAGGGACGAAAATTCGGCATGGGCATGGTTTTGGCATCTCAGCGGCCATCAGAAATCTCCCCGACTGTTCTGTCCCAATGCAATACGTTCTTGCTGCATCGACTAGTCAACGATGACGATCAGGACCTTGTCCGGCGACTCGTTCCAGATTCTCTGGCCACCCTGTTCCAAGAACTTCCTGTCTTGCCATCGCAGCATGCCGTGTTGTTGGGCCACGCATCACCCGTACCCAAAATGTTGGTCATGCGAGACCTACCTTATGAACAGCGGCCAAGGTCGGACGATCCGCCATTCTGGAAGGTGTGGACGGAGGGACTTGACCATGACCCCCGAATAGACAACGTTGCTAACGAGTGGCTCGGCACACAGGAAGATGTGCCAGAATCCCCGCCGGAGGCTTATGAGGAAGACGTTCGAGCGCCCGAAGAGGAAGAGTAGGGAACTTCAATCCGTGATTGCGAACCCGGCAGGTAGCGACAGATGAGCAACAAGCAGAAGCTGGAGTTGACTTGGATTGGGAAGGATGTTCGGCCCAAGCTGGAGCCTCGTGTTCTGGTGGAGGACCCGGCGTTGAGCTATCACGCGAAGGAGCGCGTGACGGATCACGACATCTTCGACAACCGCTTGATCTTCGGCGACAACCTGCTGGCGCTCAAGGCGCTGGAGCAGGAGTTCACAGGCAAAGTGAAGTGCATCTACATCGATCCTCCGTACAACACCGGCTCGGCGTTCACCCATTACGATGACGGTGTCGAGCACTCGCTTTGGTTGTCATTGATGCGTGATCGGCTGGATTTGCTTCGCAACATGTTGACCTCTGATGGGTCGATCTGGATCAGCATCGACGACAATGAACAAGCCTATCTGCGCGTGATGATGGACGAGGTGTTCGGTCGTCCCAACTTCGTCGCGACGGTCATTTGGCAAAAGGTGTTTGCGCCAAAAAACACTGCTCGGCACTTTTCGGAGGACCACGACTTCATCGTGGTCTACGCGAAGGACGCCGAGAAGTGGGTGCCAAATCCAATGGAGCGAACGGAAAAGCAGGACCGGGCATACAAGAATCCAGACAATGATCCGCGAGGGCCGTGGAAACCGGGTGATGTCGCAGCACGTAACTACTACAGCAAGGGCACCTACGCCATCAAATGCCCCGGTGGACGTGTGATCGAGGGGCCGAGGCCCGGCACGTATTGGCGCGTGGCGGAAGACAAGTTTTGGGAACTACACCGTGACAACCGCATCTGGTGGGGAAGCGACAAGAATCGGCTTCCAATGATCAAGCGTTTCAAGTCGGAAGTGATGGCTGGAAGAGTACCGCAGACGCTTTGGCTTTATCAGGACGTGGGTCATACCAAGGAAGCCAAGGAAGAAGTCAACGCTGTAATCCCGGATGTCGTGGAAGTCTTTCAGACAACAAAGCCGGAGCGATTGCTCAAGCGCGTACTGGAGATTGGTTCTAGTCCGGGCGAGCTTATTCTCGACTCGTTCGCAGGATCAGGCACCACGGCAGCCGTTGCTCAAAAGATGGGCAGGCGCTGGATCACGGTGGAGTTGGGCGAACACTGCCACACGCACGTCATCCCGCGCCTGAAGAAGGTCATTGATGGCGCTGATCCCGGTGGCGTCACGGAAGCCACCGGCTGGAAGGGTGGCGGCGGGTTCCGTTACTTCAAGCTCGCCCCGTCGTTGCTCGAAAGAGACAAGTACGGCCAGTGGGTGATCAACAAGCAGTTCAATCCCGCCATGTTGTCAGAGGCCGTCTGCAAGCTCGAAGGCTTCAAGTACGAGCCGAGTGACAGTGTCTACTGGCAGCAGGGCCGCAGCACTGAACGCGACTTCATCTACGTCACCACACAGACCCTGACCGCGCCGATGCTCGACGCCCTGAGCGAAGAAGTCGGCAAGGATCGCACGCTGCTGGTGGTCTGCGCGGCGTTCACGCCAAGGAGCCTCGAACGCTGGCAGAACCTCACCATCAAAAAGATACCAAAGACCGTACTCAACAAGTGCGAGTGGGGCCACGACGACTACAGCCTTGAGATCAAGAACCTGCCGTGGAAGGAGCCGGAGCCTGAACCGGCTGCAATCCCCAAGAAGAAAGGCGACAAGACCACGGACCTGTTTGCCAAGCCGACCAAGGCACAGCAGCGCAAACGCGCACCGCGCAAGAAGGGCGGTGCCAAATGAGCGCTGATGTCAACTACGTCGCCAGCCGCCTGAGCCTGCGCAAACCCCAACGCGAGGCGCTGGAGATACTGCACCGCGTGTGTGAATTGATGCCGCTGAACAAGGGCCTGCGCAAAGACGAGGCGCTGGCCAAGCTGCACGCCGATGCGCAGTTCAAATGCGTGCAGGACTTTGAGCGGGACTTTCCGTCACTGTGCTACGCGCTGGCCACTGGCGTCGGCAAGACACGTTTGATGGGCGCGTTCATCGGCTACCTGCACCGGGCGCACGGCATCCGGCATTTCTTCGTGCTGGCACCAAACCTGACAATCTACGACAAGCTGATCACGGATTTCACGGCAGGTTCAGCCAAGTATGTGCTGCAAGGCCTGAGCGAGTTCGCCACCAATCCGCCTGAGATCATCACCGGCGACAACTACGAAAGCGGGCGCGGCGTACGGCGCTATCGCGGCCAGCAAGCTGTGTTTGATGATGCAATCCACATCAACATCTTCAACATCAGCAAGATCAACAGCGAAGTGCGCGGCGACAAGGAGCCGCGCATCAAGCGACTGAGCGAATACATCGGCGAAAGCTACTTCGATTACCTCAGCAAGCTGGATGACCTCGTGATGTTGATGGACGAATCCCATCGATACAGGGCCAGCGCGGGTATCAAGGCAATCAACGAACTAAAGCCGATCATCGGACTGGAAATGACGGCCACGCCGCAGGTCGAGCGTGGCGCGCAGGACCCGATTCCGTTCAAGAACGTGATCTACAGCTATCCGTTGTCGGATGCGCTGAAGGACGGCTACGTCAAAGAACCTGCGGTTGCCACACGCCAGAATTTCAACAAGGACAACTTTGATGAAGCCAGCTTGGAGAAGTTGAAGCTGGAAGATGGCGTGCGCGTGCATGAGGCCACCAAGGTCAAGCTGGAAGCCTACGCCAGCGAGAATGGCGTAAAAAAGGTGAAGCCGTTCATGCTGGTCATCGCAAAAGATACAGAGCACGCCGAGCTGCTGAAGCAGCGCATTGAGGCCGACGATTTCTTTGATGGCCAGTACAAGGGCAAGGTGATTACGGTTCACAGCGCCCAGCGTGGTGAAGAGAAAGACGAAACAGTCCAGCAGTTGCTGACGGTCGAGGACCCCGCCAACGAAACCGAGATTGTCATTCACGTCAACATGCTGAAGGAAGGCTGGGACGTGACGAACCTGTACACCATCGTGCCGCTGCGCACGGCGAACTCGAAGACGCTGGTTGAGCAGAGCATCGGGCGCGGCCTACGGTTGCCTTATGGCAAGCGCGTGGCTGACCCGGCGAATCCAGAAGTGGACATGCTGACGATTGTCGCGCACGACAAGTTTCAGGAGATCGTGGACGAGGCAAAGAATCCGGCCAGCATCCTGAAGGCTGGCATCAAGGTGGTTTACATCCCGGAAGAAAAACTGGAGGTGAAGCAGCTAACGCCGAAGGTTGATGTGCTGCTCGGCATCGCCAAGCCGGAGGCGGGCGCGGCGGTCACAAAGCCGCTGTTCGAGAAGCCGGAGGAGATTGAAGTTGCGAAGGCGGCGGTGGAGATCATCAAGACGCTGGAGAAGATGCCGTCTATCGGCGGGCTGACCAAGCCGGAGGTTCAGAAGCAGATCGTCGCCAAGATCGAAGAGCAGATGACACCGGCGCAGAAAGAATTGATCAGCACAAAGGCGAAGGTTGATGTTGCCAAGGTTGTGATGGCGACGACGCAGCAGATCATTGACCTGACGATTACGATTCCAAGGATTGTGGTGGTGCCGACCGGGCCGGTGAAGGTTACGTACAAGCCGTTTGAACTCGACGCCGGTGGCCTGCGCTTGCAGCCGGTGGAGGCCGACATCCTGCGCCAATCGCTACAAACAGGTGATCAGTACAAGCTGGTAAGCGGCGACGGGGTGATCAAGGAAGCGAAGCTGGAAGACTTCATTGTTCGCAACCTGATCGATTTTGACGACGTTGACTACGAGCAGGTGAGCGACGTGATCTATAAGCTGGCTGGGCAGATGGTGGCGCACCTCAAGACTTACCTAAAAACCGAGGCCGACCTGCTCAAGGTGCTCCAGCATCACCAAAAGGCGCTGGCGCAGCACATCCACGCACAGATGTTGAAACACAGGGATGAAGCAGCCAGCGACTACGTGGCGCAAGCGACCAAGGGCTTCACGAAGCTGTCGCCGGGAACGGCTACCATCAAGGCTGGCGAGGGTGTGCGCGACTTTCGTGAGCCGGTCGATGACAAGAAGGACATCCGCAGGATGGTGTTCGGCGGATTCAGCAGGTGCGTTTACGAGCTTCAAAAATTCGACTCGGACAGCGAGCGCAAGTTCGCAATGCTGCTGGAGAAAAAGAACAACGGCGTGCTGAAGTGGTGTAGGCCGTCAAGGCAGGACCTGAAGATTTACCCAACGCACGGCGAGGGCGAGCCCTACGAGCCGGACTTCGTTGTTGAGCGCGAGGCCGACAAGCTGCTGTGCGAAGTGAAGGCCGAGAACGAGATCAACACGCCTGAAGTGCAGGCCAAGGTCAAAGCAGCCAAGACGTGGTGCGAGAACGCCACCAAGCACGAACTAGAAAATGGCGGCAAGCCGTGGAAGTACATGCTGGTGGCACACAACAAGATCAATGAAAGCGCAACGTTGGATGGACTGCTCGCTGGGTAATGATGCCGAAACGGGTGAAACAGTCCCAAGTACCAGCACCTGACACCACGTCGAAAATGATCGCGGTGGATGAGTTTCTTAGCAGCTTGCGTGCCCTTTCCCCACGTCGGTTTGAAGAGTTCTCTTGCGATCTGCTCGAATATCAAGGGTACAAGATTCTGGAACGTCCATCGTTGGGACCCGATGGTGGCGTGGACATCATCGCCCGAATTGCGTTCGAGGAACCGCGTTTGTTCGAGGAGAAGTGGGTAGTTCAGTGCAAATGGAGTTCAAAGCCGGACTTCGCCGTCGGGTTTAGGCATGTAGCTGGATTCCCGACAGTCTGCACCAGCAATCAGGCGTGCGGCTACCTATTGATGACTAACGGTTCGATCACAACGGACCTTCAGCGAAAGCTCGACTCCTATCGTGGCTTTGGTCCTCACGGATACCTAAAGGCCGCTGGATGGTTCGGCACCGTTTTGTGTGACCGCGTAATGACCCGCTGCGTCAACGAAGTCGGCTTGAAGTGGTTTCCTGAGTGGGCCAGAAGGATCAAACAAGCCGTCGCTGACCGCGAAGTGGATCAGGGGCTGGACCACATAATGGACGCAATGGTCAAGGGAAACATGGAAGAAGCAAAGATCGCCGTGGAGGAGATGAGGCTGAGGAGCGGGAGGAAGCATGCATAAACTCTTGTTGTCCTACAGCATTTCACCCACCGATGAGCAGGGCCTTCTTGCGCTCATCCAGTATGCGAAGGATCGGGGCATTGAAGTGCTGCTTCCAGACCGCACGCCTTCCGTTGATGGGTCGGCTAACTGGTACACGCTGGAGGCCATTCGCCAGTGCACGGGGGTGTGGGGACTCGTGACCGCCGCTGGCGAGGCTGCTGATTGGGTCTATCACGAGATTAGTGTGGCCTGCTCACAGTTTGGTCGGCTAGCCGTGGTCTTTGTAGAAACCGGCGCAAAGTGGCAGCACAACATTCGTGGCGCAACCGTCGTGCCCTTTGATCGGAACAACGTTGGAGGTTTACACGAGCAGTTTCTGTCCAACGTAGCAGGCTGGCTAAATCCCAAGCCCGCTCCGGCGGCAGCAGGATCCGGTGCAGGTGCGGTTCTCGGTGCGATAGGCGCTGGGCTGCTCTTGTACTGGCTGCTTAAAGACAACAAGTAGTCGGGCAGCCTACGCAGTGGAGTCAACACATGTTGATCATTGGAGCCGATCCCGGAGGCGAGGGAGCTTTCGGTCTTGCCATTGTGCGTGTGAAGGGAAAGGCACTCGTGGAGGCACTGCGAGAAACCGTCGATAGTGTTGACGATGCCCTAGCATGGTTCAAGGAGAGCCTAAAGGGCGAAACGCCCAGCGCGGCGGGCATCGACACGTTCCTAACTTGGGCCACGTCACGGGCCGGATGGAGACCGCAAGACGAACTCTTGCGTAGCGAGTACTCGTCTGTTTCGAACAGCGTGTTCGCTTCCAACTCGGCATTTGGTTCAATGGCGATTCAGGGGATGGCGCTTGCATTAGAACTTCGAAGGCTGTGGCCGGGCATCATGCTCAACGAAACACACCCCAAGGTTCTCTACTTTCAGCAGAGTCAACAGAAATACTCTTGGGGCCAAGGAATGCGGCGGTGGTTAGAGAAGGCGCTGGGAATGCCCTCAGCCTTTGGCAACGTAGATTCTCACCAATTTGACGCGTTGTTGTCCGCGTGGGCAACGGCTCACTGCTGTGGTGGGCTCACCCCGGCATGGACTCACGATCTGCGCAATGAAGCCAAGAACCTCATCGAACCAGTGGGGCAAACCCACTACTTTTGGCCGACAGCCGTGCGCTGAGAGCGATTGCATGCGCGTGGGCGCATCGGAGGCGCAGATGGCGAGGAAGAAATCACCGCAACAGCAGATTCTCGACGACTTGGATGATTGGCTTGAGAGCCGTCGTGAGCACGTGTTGGAGCTTGTGGGTGGGGATCGATCAATCCACAGCTTTCATGGCGTCATTGGAGGAAAGAACAACACCTACGCAGATGCAGTGAACATGGAATTCAGAAATCCTGATGAGTTCCTAGCAGTGTGGAAGGAAGGGCTGCACACGTCTGTGGTCGAGCGCGACAGGAGAGACAAGCAACAGTACGGTCGTGCGCTCAAACAATCGGCTGCCCATCGCCTTGTAGGTTGGCTGAAGATTCCGGCGGTGCGGGAGTACGTAGAGACGTTTCTAACGAGAAACTTCTTCAGGGAGTACGTGCCAAGGGTTCGGAAGAAGCCAGCAAGCAGCCTGTGGGAGATTTGGTTTGGCGAGAACGACCACGAGTACGGGTTGCTCATTGCGCCGCGTTGGGATGCCACGGACGGGTGGCACAACGATGTCAGCGAGATTCGGCGAGCCAAGTTTCGATACTGGACGATTGGGCATTTACTCACAAGCGGCCTAGTTGTGAGCGACAACCCAACGCCGCATAAGTTCGATTCACTAGATCGCTTTCTCGATTTCTACAGGGATGTCTTGGTTCGGCCAACGCGCTCGGTCCACGGACGCACCTTGGCAAAGAAGTACGCCGAGTACTTGAAGGCGCACGCCAACCCGCAGGATGTGCCGCTGTTGATCCCGGAGTTTCGGCACGCTGGACTTGCTCGAAAACACCGTTACCGACTAGATTTCACCCTGCTGTCTGCCGATCACAACTTCATGATTGGGGTTGAGTTGAGTCCTTGGTCCACACACGGACGAACCAGATCCAAAGCAAAGGCAAAGGCCGAACAGGAACGCAAAGAGAAGTGGCAGCATGAGATGCAGAAGCGGAACGACTACTTCTCTACGTTCGGAATCACCACACTGACGTTTCTGGATGACGACTTGGCTGATGTTGCGAGAGTGCTGAAGCGGTTGGATCGTTACCTCGCGCCCAGAGCGGTCACGTATCGTACAAGTCAGGAGATGGATCGAGTCATGCAAGCGTACAGTGCTCAATAGGGGTGAACAGCCTCCTCGACGATGCAGCAAGCTCAACAGACCGGGATGCAAAGGTAGCGTCAAGGTGGATCCGTAGTTCCTTCAGGCAAGACAGCCGTTTTCGGCCTTGTTTTGAACCCCGAATTGGAGCGGCCCGAGCAACAAGATAGCCAGCATCAAGTTTGCTGATGGCGCACTCATGCCGTAGGTTAGATGAAGAAGGCGACGCGCCAAAGGAAACTCGTGTCTGGACAATCGACCATTCGCGGCATTCGTGTTGAGATTCTGGTGGAAGCACAGAGCCAGCATCAATCCAGCTCGGAAGCGCTGATTGACTACCATCGATCTCGGGCACGCATGGGGCTTGATGACTGGCGCGAAGGTGAGACCGGCAAGCACCCCAGACTCTGGACCAATCGCGACTACCAGCCGATCCCGTACCGCAGCCACAAGGCACTGATGAAGTTCGACCAGCAGGGCGGAGATATTCGGCTTGAGGCTCTGGCCGCCATATGCACAAGCGAAAACACGCTAGGGCTCCAAGAGACTTCCCTTGTCAGTGGAGACTTCATCATCAGGCACGGCATGCGCGTGGTTGCATCGAGCTGGGGCATGGCGTGGTGGGACGAGTTGCGGACTGGGACAAGTTACGCCGCAGCCTTCGAGATGATCAAGCGAGTCAGGATCGGGTGATCAACTCGACCGCCACACCGACATTCGGAATGTCCGACATTCAGCATGTCCGATGACGGGCCAAGGGGACCAAACCCACGACCGCGAGATCAATTGCCGGGTGCCCGTGAATTGCCGAAATGTGCCCGCCGCAGTACACTTAGGTGGCGTTTTGGGTGGCGCGGACGATGCTGGAAGGTTTGCGCGAAAAGGCAGTGCGCCCGAAACGGCTCTAATTCAACGGATTGAAGACATCGGGCGGGCGTAGCTCAGTGGTAGAGCTCCTGCTTCCCAAGCAGGTGGTCGAGGGTTCGAACCCCTTCGCCCGCTCCATAATCCCCGCCAGCCTAAGGACTTGTGCCTAGGCTGGCGGCGCTGCTTTCCGGCAATTTCCTACGCCATCTCATGCGCCGCCCAAGATGACCCACAAGGGCTTGGGCCAACCACCCGTGCAGGAAATAACCATTTTCCTCCAACCCGCCTCCGAATTTCCTTCGGACCAGCTCAAGACGTGTCCTGCAAATCGTGCCGACCCCTAATTCGTAGATAGAGAAAGGGAGAGGCCGCTACTCCGTGTGGACGAGGCCGAAGCCCTAACTCGACAAGGAGTATGCCATGCCAGACGAAGAACGCATCCGGCAAGTCAAGAGCTGGTTCGAGAGTGAGCCGCCGCTGCTCACGATCAAGCGAACTGCGTTCCTGCTCAGTTGCAGCGAGAGGCAAGTTCACCGCCACATCGCCCACGACTTGCTTGAAACGATCAAGTTCGGTACGGGCCGGAGCGTGAAGAGGTCCGTCCTGAAAGACAGCGTCATCAAGTTCATCTTGTCGAACTTGAGCCAATAGGCCCCGCACAGGAGAAGTCCCATGCCAATGACTGCCGCAGCAACGCCCGATGGAGAAGGCAACGATTCCTACAACTACTTGTTAGAGCACCCTAACTCAACCGACGGGCTATCCCAGCCAACTGTACCGGCATCACCTGCTCCACTGATTCCCTCTTGTCCCCCGCTCCCTGTCGCGACGGTTCCACAGTCTCTGCCGCCTCAGGTCCAGATTCCAATGGAGTTCGTATCTTCGAAGCCCGTTCGGGGTGGCTGCCACCAGCAAGACACGGAAGGGCTTCGCCGAACCGTGGTCCGCTGCCTGCGTGAATCCCGAGTCAGGGTCCTAATCAAGCAGGCTGATCTGATCGAGAAGTGTTGCTCGGCGTCCCCTTTCCCCGGCGCTCCGTCCCACTGGGGGAATCGTTGCCGGTCCGTGTTCTGCCCTGCCTGCGGTCGCAGGCGAGCACGACGCTATGCTCGGTCCCGTGAGGCTCGGTTGCTCGACTGGCTTCGTGCTGGAAATCAGATCGCCCGTTTCGTGATTTCCCTGCCCCACGAGCAGAGCGACCCATTTTCCGACGTGGCTGACGGCGTCTGCGGAGCTTTCAGCCACTTGCGCCGTGCAGACTGGTTCAAGGACACGGTCAAGGACTATCTCTACGGCCTTCATTGCCGGTTTACGAAGTCTGGGCCTCATCCCCACATACACTGCTACGCAGCCGTGGCAGGCACTGGCGGAACCGTGGATGGTGCACTCAGTGGCATGATCCATGACCAAGTCGCACCGTGGATTCGCAAGTTCACGGCGGAACACTTCGGCAAGGCCAGAACTCCCGGAAAGGTCCCGGTCTATCTGAACGGTGCAGGCGACGTGGAGAATGCCGTCGCGGCGTTGGCCTGCTATACGGTCAAGGCCGTCAGTAACAATGAAGGCGACGTTACTTTCCCAGCCTTGAGCCCCGAACAGCTTCTCGACTTGTTCCAGTGGCTACGCGGTACGAAGAAACGTCGTCTCGCCGGTGGCGCTACTGCTCCGTATCGAAGCAAACACGGCCTTTAGCCATCGCTCTGTGGACCAGCCGGGTGCCCGCCATCTGCCTTTGCCGATGGCGGTTCACCCGGTGGGGCCTCGATAGCGTCACCCTGTGGCGACTGCTCTGGTGTCATCTTCGGGGGAATTGCGTCGGTAGGTTGTGGCGTTGCTTTCGGGAGCGGCTGAGCGTGTCCAGTGGACTCCTGCGCTTCCATTCGTTCCTTGGTTTGTCGCTGTAGGCGTTTCCTCCGGTCCTTTTGGCCCACTTGCCGCAGAATTTCCCGCACCGACTTGGCGCTGCGGAAAATCGCCAATGGCGGGTGGATATTCCCTCTGACCTCCAGAAAACCCTCGGGCAAGTGCCATGTGCCGTCGTCGCTCTGGAACGCTCCAAGAGGCGGTCTGCCCCGGCCACCGGGTTTCCAACTGATCGGAGTAGCTGAAACATCGGGATGCTCTGCATGAGGTCGGTCTGGTTTGATCTCCTGCTCGACGCTTTTCCTCCTGCGCATTCGCGGCGCACCGCTTCTACTTTTCTTGGCTTGTGTTCTTGCCGGACGTGGCTTCCTATTACTCTGTGAGCCGATCCCGTGCGGAACTCCGCCGCGTCTCTCGGATGGGTACTCTCGATTCAACTTGCTAATCTCCATCCATTCCTTGAGGAGCGCCCGGACAACGGTCGAGGCGTCTGGCAGGTCGGGTCCGGTCATCAGTGCACCGACCTCCCACGTCAACGCTTGCACCAGTCGTCGGAGAACCTCGCGTTCCTCCGTGCCGTTGCACGGCAGAGAAAGCAACACCGGCCTCAATGAGCCCCGAAAGTTGCTGACTTGAAGCATCATCGCCTTTCCCCTCACTATGTCCTTCACGACTATGGCGGGGTTTATCAGCGCCGCTGCCAGCACCGATTGAAGATGCAGGCTGATCTGCGCGACTTTCATGCCGCTGGTCAGGTTCTCGAAACGATCTGCTACTGGGCGCTCGCAAAGTACGCGCAACGCAACCACTCTTCTGTTCATGGTTCTGTCCTTTCTCTGTGTTGTGTTTTCTGTTGCTCAAGCAGCGCGGGACTGTGGGGCTTGCGTCGAGACCAGCCGTGGCCGAAACAGCACAAACTTCTCGCCTACCTTGGTCTCGCCGGTGGCCAGTGCGCCTGCCAGTTCTTCCATCGCCACCTGACGGTCGTGGGGCTGGTCCTGTGCCACGCTGGTCAACGCACGGGTCACGTCCAGCAGGGTCGTGCGGCCCGGTGTGAACTGCTCCATCGACTTGAGGATGTCGTCCAGCAGGCCGTCGCCGCCCGGAATCGCGGAGATCAGGTGCTCGGTCACTTCCTTCACCCGGTCGCTCTTGAGTTCCGTGTCCTTGAGCTTGAGGAATTTCCGGCAGTTGTCCTCGAAGCTGTTCAGGTCGAACACCTGCTTCATTGCGTCGGTCATCTTGGAGATGACCCACTCCATCGCCTTCTTCTTCGTGCCGTCGCTCTCGTACTCGTCAGCCTCGCTGATGATGCTGCTGACGTGGGTGCGCTTGAGCGCCTTGGCGAAGACCACGCCGTTCGTGCAGATCGTCTCGAACAGCATCGGCTGAATTTCCGCCGAGCCACCGCCCGTCTCGCTGTTGCTGATCCGGGCCGCTGGCAGCACGAGGTGCTGGTTCGGGTTGTCGTGCGGCACGTTGAACCTTCCGCCAAGGGCGTAGCTCGCTCCACCGGGGTAGTGGTAGACCGGCTGGCCACCCTCGGCTTGCGTGATGCGCTCGGCGTGGAGGATGCCCCTGTCCGGGTTGCGCAGGTCGAAGGCGAAGTTGGGGTTGACGAGGCCCAGCGTGCAGCCCGTGACGCTCAGGTGCTGGTCGAACATGAACGCCCCGGTGATCGCACTGTCGCCACCGTCGCCCTTGTTGCCGCCGCCGATTTTCCCCGTGGCGAGACCCAGCGCAATCGTCACCATGTCCAGCGTGCGGATCGGGAAGTAGCGGTCAGAGAGCAGGGCACGGCACTTGTACCCGTCGTCCGTGCGGAAGGTGCGGACGAACACCGCCTTTTCCTCACCGGCCTTGCCGCGTGTGTGCTTCTCGCCGTAGCGGCGGCTCAGGAGTTCCTGCACGTTGACCGCCGCCAGAGCCACGAGGCCCCGGTCGGAGTTGTCACTCAGCAGGCGCTTGAGGTACATCGTCGGCACGCCTGCCTTCTCGCCGATGGCCGTGTGCTGGCAAAGCTGTGTCAGCACGTGCTCGTACAGGCTCAGTGACACCGCGCTGAGTACGTTGTTTGCATTGAGCCCCGGCACGTCGATCAACTCCAGCATCAGCCGGAAGCGGTCCTCGACGCCCTCGTTGGTGAGCGACTGGATCGTCACCATCTTGCAGCGCAGGTTCTTGTACGGCACGAGGAAGTCCTTGGCACGCTCCTGCATGTCGCGCACTTCCTTCACGAACTCCTCCACCGGCTGGTAGCTCGTGCGGACTTTGCGGGCCGTGCGGCGTGCCTGCTGCACGTCGTCGGTGTCGAAAGCCGGGGTTGCTACCGCTTGCTCTGTCATGGTCTGTCTCCTTGGGTTGGGAAAGAAAACTGTGATGGGTTGACTAGCCTTCGGGGTAAAACGTGCTCAATAACTGTGCTGCTTTCTCCTGATGCTGCACACCGTGGTCCCCGGCCAGAGCGCGGCGCAGGAG
Organism: Planctomycetota bacterium; assembly: GCA_019636195.1. Lineage (GTDB taxonomy): Bacteria > Planctomycetota > UBA8742 > UBA2392 > UBA2392 > JADJRK01. The sequence continues at coordinate 284,909 of JAHBYA010000001.1, forward strand.
AGGCTCCGCCTGCTTCCAGAAGTTCACGGCGGTAGCCACCAAGGCGGCGTTGTCATGCGCCTCCTCGATGCCGACACCTTTCAGCCACGCTGCGGGTGCGGATGGCGTTTTGCGCGAGCGAAGCGAGCGCAAAACGCCATCCGCACCCGACGAAAATTTCTGGGGTGTCCCGGCTACTCTGGTTTCTTGAGTTCCACGGTGATGGTCTTGGTGCCATCCGGCTTGGACTCGACAACCATGACTACGCCGTATTCACCGTGGGTGGCGATGTACGTGGTTTTCGTCGTGGCGATGTACCGCCAGCGGATGCCCGTGGCGTCTCTGAAAAACTTGCCAAGTCTCTGGGGCTTCCTGCTCATCACAAAGTCGAAAAACGCCTTGCTGATGGCGTCCAAATCGAACCGCTTGAGATCATCTTCCATGTTGATGCTCCTGAAAAAGAAAAGGCCGCCACGAGGCGGCTGGTTGAAGGACTTCGTGTGTACGGCCCTCGCCTACTCTTCCTCGTGTTCGTGGCGGTTGATCGCCTCGGCCTGATCGTTGCGCACAATGGCTGCCGCTACCCGCAGGCGCTCAAGAAACGTGTCCAAGGGCGTGACTTCGACGCTCACGTCCTCAGGCTCCAAGGTCTCGCCGTGGGCATCGACCGCGTTGGCTGCAACGCCATCTAGCAAAGTCTCCGCCTCCGCTTGCACTTGGCTTCTGCTGACGCCTTTCAGGATGCACGTGGCAAGCGAAACCCGTTGCGGATCGCGCTCACCGGCCACAAGAACCTCCGTGTAGAACTCCACCATGAACTCCGGCATGACCTGCTCCTCATCGGGCGTGGTTCCAAATGACCAGCAGGCCGTCGCCCGAGGCGGCAGCCGGTCGTCGATAGGAAAACTTCTGTGGTCGTCAGGCGCGGCCTGTAGGGCACAAGCGCCTTCAACAGTTGAATCAGCGGCGAGTCAGCGAGCCACCTACCGGCTCAAGGCACGTATCAGGCCCTTCTTGCGCCGCAAGCCGAACCAGAGCCAAGCGAGACCCAGCACCGGCGAATTGAATAATCCCGCCGCTAGCAACCAAGTCAGCCACTGGCCCTTTGCTTCGTTGGGCAGCGCCACAGCGAGCACGACCGTGACAATGACTGCCAATCCCACCACGAGGACGGGCACAAGCAACAGCCCTACCCATGGAAGCCAGCGCCAGAGTTTCAGCTTGCGTATCAATTCAGCCGTGGCAGCCTCCTCGATGGCCAACGCAGCGAAGTCCGGGCGCAGCGTGTCATCCGCTCGCGGTCGTGTGGTTACAGCACTTGGCGTTGTTGCACCGTAAGCCGTTTCTGCCTGACGGTCGTCCGCGACGGCCATCTTTTCCGCCACACGGGACAGGATTTCCCGCAGCCTGACCTCATGCTCCTGCGACTCGTCGATTTGCAGGCGGTTTACGCCTTCCAGAAACTCCTGCGCCTTGCCGGAACGCACGACCTGCTGGGCCATAGCCTCCAGCGTTGCATCGTTGTTCAGGCGCTCTGCGGCCTGAAACAAGTCCCGCTTATGCCCTTGCTGCTCGTCCAGATACTCGTTCAGGTCATCCAGAGACTTTTCCATCGCGTCGAGGTCAATTTCCCCCAGCAGCCGGGCAAATTCCTCAGCCTCGGGAGAGGCCGCAGGCTGACGCCCCTCCCAGTCCAGATGGCACGGGGTGCGGCAGAATCCGCAGCGGATCAGGCTGGTGCCATCCTTCACGTCCAGCATGGCGCTGCACTGCGGGCAACGAACAGGGTGCGTCTTCATCCATCCTCCAGCGCCCGCTCGCGGCGGGCCAGTTGTAGAGGATACAGTGCATGATCGGCGTGCACTATATCCTCTGACGACGAGTAAACTCTACACCCCTAGCTTGGTTCCCATGCTGGGAGCCGAGCTAAAGAAAGCACGCGAAGCGGCAGGGCTGACGCAGGAAAAGCTCGGCTTCAAGGCCGGAGTTCACCGCACCTACGTGAGCATGTTGGAGCGGGAACAGGCGTCCCCGACCGTGGACACCCTCATCCGTCTCTGCAAGGCGTTGAAAGTCCGAGCTTGGGAACTAATTCGACGGGCCGAGGAAGGCCGACGTTGAGACGGGTAGTGGCCACCTGCGCGAAACACCACCTGTCGGAGTTCGCCATCGATGCGACATCAGAGCTGTCAGAAGTAGCCGTTGTCGGCTTCGCCCCGCATCGTTAGTCTATCTCACGCAGTCCTGAGAAATCGAATTCCTTGCTAGCCCTAAGCGACCCTCCCAACGAGCCCCGCGATGTCGTTGCACGAGCACACAAACACGGCCTCAGCTCCTGCATCGCCAGTGCAGCAGCGTGAACTCTGGGTACTCGGTTGTTCGGCAGACAAGGTTCAGGACGCCGGGGAACTCCCGGCACTGTCCCGTTACGACGGGCCTGCGTTCAAGATCGTTCGCTCGTACATTCGGGATCATCTGTGGCCATCAGGGCTATCCATAGCCGTACTCTCGGCCAAGCATCGGCTGATAGGGGCGCTAACACCATTGGCTGACTACGACCTGCGGATGACGCGGGAATTGGCGCAGGGAATGCGAGCAGAGGTAACGGAGTCGCTGGAGACTCTGGGCAAGCAACACAAGAGCGTAAAACTCGTTCTCGGCAAAGATTACCTGCCCGCCATAAACAACGACCTGCTGCATCGAAGCAAGATCAACCCTGAGGTCATTCAGGGCGGCATCGGTGAAAAGTTGCATTTCGTCAGCAAGCAGCTAAAGGTGCTGGGCAAGGGGCGACCTCGGAAGTGCACACGACCCGAGAAGGGTAGTCGTCCGCTGTACTTCCTGCCTGACTGGGACGACTTTCTTGATGTGAACTTCGACTTCATCGCGGATAAGTTCTCGGCAGGAAAACGGGATCAGCGCGTCCAGAAGCACAGCATCGAGTTGATGAGGCCGGACAACCTTTGTGACGGCGTGCTGGTTAGCTTGGCGCAGCACATGGGTTCAAAGGGCCTACTGAAAAAGCACGGTGCATTGACGATGGACGCCCTTGCGCCGCGTTCAGTCAGAAGCCACTTTTGCCTGAACCAAGACCAGTGGGCATTTGGCGACTGCGGGGCGTTCTCGTATGTGGCCGAGAAGGAACCCGCGATTTCCGTTGAGAAAGCCGTTGCCCTCTATGATCTGTTTGGTTTCGACTTTGGCGCGAGCGTTGACCACATCCCTGTGCCCGAGATTGTCGATGCCAACGGCAGGCGGCGCAAGCTCACTCGGCAGGAAAGGCAGGCCCGCGTTGAAATCACCCGCGAGAATGCACGCGAGTTCATCGCCGTTTGCGAATCGCGCAAAGCACGATTCAATCCCGTTGGCGTGATTCAGGGGGACAAGCCTGAGGACTACGCTAACCAACTGCGGCACTACCGCGACTTTGGCTATGAAGAGATTGCGCTCGGCGGTCTCGTGCCACGCAGCGATGACGAGATCGTCGAAATCGCCAGTCTGGTTCGTAAGCGACTCAAGCGGTTCGGCAAATGGAACCCGTGGATTCATGTCTTTGGCGTCTATCGACCAAGGGTTCACGGTCAACTGCGCGAGCTGGGGATCAACAGCTTTGACTCGGCCACCTACTTCCGAAAGGCATGGCTGCGGTCCGACCAGAACTACCTCGGCGTTGACGGAAAGTGGTATGCGGCGATTCGTGTGCCGCCCACTTCTGACCCAAGGACGCTCGTTCGTCTAAAAGCGTCAGGAGAATCAGAACGAAGGGTGAAGCGGATGGAGAAGGCCGCGTTGAAGGCGTTGCGTCGCTTCAACGATGGCCAACTCTCGCTGGAGAGGACGCTGGACACGGTCATCGCCTATGATGCGCTGCTGACTCGAAACGAAGGCGACTCAGAGGACATGCGCTCCAAGTATCAGCGCACCCTCGACGCCCGCCCGTGGCAACAGTGCCGCTGCAAGATGTGTCAATCGCTGGGGATCGATGCGCTGATATTCCGTGGACTCAACCGCAACAAACGGCGAGGTGCCCACAACACATTGCAGTTGTTCAGACATGTCGTCTCACCACACTCCTCCGATGGAGGCACGAATTGAAAGGCAATGCGTCCATCACCATTGACCAGCTCATTGCGGTCGCGGAGGCCCGCAACGGGTATCCATTGACCCCGAATCAAAAGCAGGCCATCAAGCACGGCGACGGCCCCTTGGCAATAGTCGCTGGTCCCGGCGCAGGCAAGACGGAGGTTCTTGTTCTTCGAGCCCTACGATTGATGTGTTGCGATCAAGTCCATCCCCGGTCAATCATCCTGACGACGTTCACGGAAAAAGCGGCTCGGAACTTGCAGGATCGTATTGCAAACACCCACCTTGCCTTGACCGCAAAGCATCAACAACTTTCGTCAATTGATACCTCGGAAGCTCGCATTGGAACGCTGCACAGCATCTGCAATGACGTATTGCAGGAGTACCGCTTCCCTGCCTATCAGAATGTCAGGCTACTCGATCAGGCGGAAGCGGACCTCTTCAAATTCCGGAAGCTGAAGCTTGAGGACAAGCACAAGGACGCCCTGTTCGGACTCTTTCGCGCCACGTTCGGCAACTACCCGCGCAACAAGATTCCGAAGTGGGGTTGGGTTGACTCCTTCGCAACAACGTCAAGTCGGGCCTACGAGGACTTGGTTGACTTTGGCGCGATGAAGGCAAAGGGAGGTCACTGGTTGGCCTTTGCTGAGCTGTGCGAGGTGTACGAGAAACTGCTCTCGGAGGAGCACTCATCCGATTTCACCCAGCTACTTCGCACGTTCTTGGCCTTCCTGAATTCCCCCAAAGGAGCGGCGTTCCTAAAGGGGGAGTCCACTCCAAGTTTTGAACGACCTCCCGTTCGGCACGTTCTGGTGGATGAATACCAAGACACCAATGTGATTCAGGAAGCAATCTACTTGAGTTTGGGGCGAGAAGCACCGCACAATGTCTGCATCGTCGGAGACGACGATCAGGCACTTTATCGATTCAGAGGGGGATCGGTTGAGTGCATGGTTGGCTTTGCTGACAGGTGCATGTCGCAATGGAGGCAGCCGTGCACGACCATCTACCTCAGCGAGAACTTTCGGTCGCATAAGGACATCGTCAAGTTCTGCAACACGTTCATCAGGTCGTTTCCAGCGATGCAGGAGAAGGGTGCCCGCATTGCAGGAAAGCCGGAACTGATCTCGTCCGTTGATCGCGGTAGTGGGCATCCGGCAGTTAGCCATTGTCGAGGAAAGACGGTAGCTGATTGTGCCAGCAGCTTCGCAACGCTTGTGAGAGACATCAAGAAGCACGGGGTTGTCGAGGACTACAGCCAATGTGTACTGCTGTTGCACAGTGCAAAGGAGTCTCCTCGCAACGCAGGTCCGTTTGCCGACGCCCTGCGTAGTCACAATGTCCCCATCTACAACCCCAGATCGGGTAGCTTCTTGGAGGCGGAAGAAGTTCGCCAGTTTCTGGGGGCATTTGTCTCTGTGGTGGACCCCGGTCTTACCGTCGCCTCGGCTCTACAGTCCCCGACTATCTTGGCAGAGATTCAATCGTGGGTAGGTGCGTACTCTCAGCTTGCAAAATCCGCGACCAGCCTTCGCAGCTACGTTGAGAAATCGGCCAGTGCAATTCAAGCCAAAGACAAGGGCGACACAGTGGCTCCTGCGTTTGGTTCGATCCTTTATCGCATCTTGGCCCATGACCCGTTTGTTGGGTATCAGCAGGACTTCGTCCGGGACCAGCGCCTAAGCAAGCTCACGCGCTGGTTCGAAGCTTTCTCGGCACAATACGGAAGATCGCTGATAATGAGCAAGGAAGAGGACTCGCAGCTAAGTGGGTTCTGGCTGAATGGGCTGTACTACGGACTTTGCGGGCAAGCGGTGAGGGATGGTCTAAATGATGATGAGGACGACGAAACGATTGTTCCCAGGGGGCACTTCCCCATCATGACGATTCATCAGGCCAAAGGGCTGGAGTTTGACTTCGTGTTTGTAGGCAATCTGGGCGGGACGGTCTCGCCGGGAGCGTCACACGAAGTTGAACACTCCTTACGTCCCTTTCGGAGCAACGGGACGAGGTCTAACCACACGGTGGACAGCTTGGCATGGCAAGACGAAATCCGCCTTCACTACGTGGCCTATTCGAGAGCCAAGTACGCTCTTGTGCTGCTCGCTACGGAAGCACAACTTCGCAAAAAGGGGTCAGAGACGGCTTCGTTTGGAGGCAATGGCGGGTCATGGGTGAAGCAGGATGTCCAACTGCTTTGAGGAGTACCTATGTGGAAGAACTTCAGTTCGATAAAGCTGGCCGCAAGTACCAGCGCACCCGTCAAGCGTCGGTACAGCATCACCGCCGACATTCTAGCGTATGAACGATGCTCGTTGCAGTACGGCTTGTTCGCCGCCAGAAAGTACGAACCGGCTCTGGCCGTTCAGATTTTCTACGGAACTGTGATTCACCAAGTCTTGGACCGGGCTCATGCACATTTTCATGGTGACATTGAAGGCAAGGCAAAGGGCTCACTACCCAGCAATGCCGACATTGACGAGTATTTCAACGAAGTAAGGAATGCTCTGAACTCCCGTCAGATACGCGCAAGCGAGGCCGTGCGGGAGCAGGCGCTGACGGTGCTCAAGCGATTCAACGCACTAGAGGGTCCGACCCTATATCCACGGGTACTGGATACTGAATGCCGTCTACAGACCGATCAGCAGACCTACGTATTGCACGGCAACGTAGATGTGCTTGCCGAAACGGCTGGAGTGCCCAAGGGAGAAAAGGGTGTCGAAATCTGGGACTACAAGGGCACCAAGCGACCGTCATTGGCCGCTCCCGACTACGACCAATACGTGTTCCAGATGCAGGTGTACGCCGAACTGTACAAGCGCAGGACCGGCACCTACCCCACCCGTGCGATCCTGTACTTCTTGAACGAACTAAGCGGCGATCACGAGCCAAAGGCAAGGCCCACCAATGCGGTGCTCGTGGTAAAGATAGATCAAGCCGAAGTCGCCAAAGCAATTGCGTCGTTTTCAGCGACCGTGAGCCAAATCGAGTCCTGCAAATCTACCCAGAAGTGGTCTGATCCGAAGCACCCCCCTCCGCTAGAAACCTGTAATGCTTGCGATGCACGGTGGAACTGTGAAGCGGCGCGAAAGATGAAACGGACGTACAAGATGCTGATTCCGTAGGAGCATCCATGCCGCGAGTCTACCGAGCTTCGGTCTTCACGAATCAGAAACAGCACTGGCAGTGCGACCTGCTGTCAGAAGTTTACTCTGACGGAACATTTGAGTTACTCCCAATCCTCGACACACCATACATCGACAAGTCGGGGAGGCACTTCCCCGCTACGCCGGAAGAATGGCTTGACGAAGTAGGCCTTGAGCGCGCACGGCGTGAGCATCTTCGCACCTACGGCGACCTCCCCAGTTGGCACGACCCAAAGAAGTCGGTCGCAGACTATGTCAAGTTCGACAAGGCATCGGAGTGGGTCGTGCACGACGATCCCGACCTGCACACGCTGATGGCCTACGGAGATGTGAACTCAGTACGGGGCAGGGCACTCTTCAACATGAGGCCGGGCGACTGGATCACGTTCATTGCACACTTGGCCTATGCAAAGAAGCCCGGCCAGCCCAACCCAAAGCACGCTAAGACGGGCTGGTATCTGGTGGGCTGTCTCAAAGCCCAGCACATCGAATTTGCAGGAGCCGGGCGGACATTTTCAGACCGGGCAAAGGGGCACGCGCACTGGCTTTGGAGTCAATACGAAGACATGAGGGTCGGTGACACACCGCACAACATGATTATCTGCGGCGACAGGCAGCGCAAAGACCAGCGTTTCGATTTCGCCGTCCCCCTACTCACGCGGGAAGACGCCATGCGCCTGATCCGCGACAAACACAACAAGCCGCTAGACCCCGTAAAGAAGAACCCCGGAAAGTCGGTGAAGTCCTCCGTAAACTACCACACGCGCACGGGCCGATGCATCGGCGACACCAGCAAGCCGAGCGACAAGGCGTACTTGCGGGAGTTGCGTTCAGCGATTCTGGAACGCAACCCGACGCTGAAAAACTTACTCTGGTAGCGACTCGTCCTCGCCGCGATAGACGCAGCCTGCGTTGCAGGTTTCGCGCAGGACGATCTTGGAGAGCTGTGGCAGCACCCGCTTGAGACGCTGCCACATCCACCGGGCGATTACCTCGCTTGTTGGGTTCTCCAGACCTTCGATTTCGTTCAGGTAATTGTGATCCAGCGTGTCTAGGATTGGTCGGCAGGCTTCCTTGATGTCCGCGAAGTCCATCACCCAGCCCGTCTTGGCGGTCACCCTCCCTGCGACATGAATCTCCGCCCGGAACGAGTGGCCGTGCAGCCGCCCGCACTTGTGGCCGTTCGGGACATTAGGCAGCCGATGCGCGGCCTCAAACGTAACTTCCTTGAAGATGTCCAATTGATCGTCCTTGCTCGGCGGCTGGCTCAGGAACCCTTGTTGGCTTGTGTTGAGGCAGTTCAGTTGCCGGGTTTCACCAACTGGATGCCTTCAAGAACATCATCTGTAAATCCCTTGGCTTTTGACTGCGCGGCCCACGGCTCAAACTTGAATCCGACAGGTCTCGGAAGCTGCTTTGGAATGTCTGCCGTCGCCAGAATCTGGCCGGGTTGCGCTTGGGAGCAGATTCGCGCCGCAAGATTGAGGGGGACCCCAATCACGTCGAAGAAGTTCTCCCCTTCCGAGCCTTCGAGGCTTTGCTTCAGAAAGAGAGCTTCGCCAGTGGCAATTGCAGCCCCGACACCCTTCGGGCACTGAAACTTTGACTTCTTGTCCAGCTCGGCCCAGCCTCGGAGGATTGCCATCAACGAGGAAATTGCCTGCTGAATGGCCTTCGCTAGCCCCTCGTCTGTGTCTTCGGGAAGCCACAGAAACATGCAGCCGTCTCCGAGCGGCTTGCGCTGCACCTGAAGCGGCCCTTCCTCGGTGGCTTCAATGACCAAGCGCCAGAATTCGCGCATCAAGAGTGGCGCGTTGCGCGTTCGATCAGGCGTTTGATTGAGCCAAGCAGTGAACCCACGAATGTCGAGAAACGCTGCGACGACCCGTCTGGGGAGCGCGTGCAGCGGCAGGCTAACGTCAGGAAGCGGCCAATCTGGTTGCAGCAATTCGTCGAGATCAACAGGATGCACTTCAACGCTCACGTGCTTCGTCAGCAGGTCGAACCGAGCCACAAAGTCGCAAGTACCGCTTCCTAGGTCGCCATAGCTGTCGTCGCCGCCTTTCGCGTCCTCAAAACTCAAACCGACTCTCCCCGGAATAATGAGTTCGTCGCCTTCCCGTTCAGCACTTTCGTAATCCGGTTCAATGTCGCTAAACTCGCCAACTCGCTGCCACCCCGGTAGGTCTTGTACCCACCCCGAACCTTCGCCGTTGGTCCACTCATAAAACGGCCCAGTTTCGCCGTCTTCAAACCACCGACGAACCCACTTCGGAATCCGTACTCCCTTTCCGCCGCGAGCCATTCCTATGCCTCCATACGCAGGTCACGCCCCATGACAATGCACCGTGCTGCTGTCGAGTCAGCTAGAACAACAGGACCCGAAGCGCAAGCAGAATTGCCCATGCGACGAAGACTTTGGCGGCAAGCAGTAGCTTGTCAAAGCCCTCGTTGAGTTCACCAACCTTGGTCACGAGCTTTTCCGACACGGCGTGGATTTCGTCCACGGCGTGCTTGAGGTAAACGTGCGGAATCTTGGAGTGGTGCTCCGCCCAATACTTCTCCCACGCCGCCTTGTCCATTGATCCGATGAGGAATGCGAAGATCAGAGAATGCGGACGATCCACTTGCTGCGTTTTCCATTTCTCGCGAATGTTGAACTTGATCTTCAACGCCTTGAGGACGAGGTAGGCACCCCAGCCAACGAGCACGACGTAGGCGAAGAAAGCGAGACACCACAGCGTGAAGACCAGCGCCTCAAGACACGGCATGTACTTGAACGCGCTGACGACAGACATTGTGCCGCCAGTGGCTGTCTTGGGAAAGAACACCGCGAACCCACCGCCCGCGAGTGCGGCCAAGAACGCTGATCCGCGCAGCACTGCGGTAGCCTTGGCATCCTGATGTTCAGTCAGCTTCGAAGTCGTTTCCAGCGAGTGCAGCGCGAGATTCAAGAGAGAAGCGTCGTTCCCATCAGGACTTGGCAGTTTGTCCAGTACGTCCTCTTTAGGCGGACTCGGCGGCTGTTGTTCGGGCTTGGTTTCATGTTCAGTCATCGCTAGCTCCTTTATTTTCCTCCCCACAGCCTAACATGGCCTGCGACAAGTCAGTCACCAAGCCTGTGAAAGCTAGGCCCAGATCAGGCCGACGAGATTGGACAGCGGCTTGCGGCGCTCTTCCAGCTCCTCGCGGCCAAACTTGTAGCAGGGCTCAAGCTCAAGGTAAGATCGCTCCTTGAGTGCCTCAATGTCGTTGTGTATGTCGGCCCGAAGCGTTTCGTTCCAGCACTGCATGTTCGCGTAGGACTTGAGCTTCTCCGCGTAACGCTCGTTGTTGCTGGCGATGGTGTCCTTGTCCTTCAACAGCAGTATGCCGCCGAGCCGATTGCGCTCCTGCTCGAAGCGCTCCTCGTCGCCCGCAAGCAGCTCCTTGTTCTCGGCGTTCCGCGACGGATGTGTTCAACGTGGAATCCGGCGCGACAAACAAACCCAAGTAGGGCCACCGCCAGAGCAATTATCTGGCTCCGACGGCGGCGCTTGGTGGCACAAGCAGCTAAAGAACTGGAAATTGCCCGGCTGATTGGGTAGCGGGTGAAAATGTCGCGGCGGCAGGTATCCTGCGGCCCGGAGGAAATTCGTGCTGCCCGACGACCGCGACCTGACCAAAGACGACGTAATGAGCATCACGGGCCGTGATGCCTTGGTGCGCTTCTTTGCGCACTTGGGCTACAACACCGACGCCCGCCAGTTGCAGACCGCCGACGCGCTGGGCATCGCCCAGTCCGGCCTCAAGAGCGCGGCCAAGCACATCGAGCGCGTGTCGGCGGACGGCGACCTGCAAGTGTTCCTGTTCGAGGTCACGTCCGTCACGCTGGCCCACCGTCGCGCAATCACGTCGCTGCTGAACAACCGCAAGGGCGACTTCCTGTTCGTGCTCACGACGCCCGACTACGAACGCCTCGACTTCGTTCTGGTCGAACGCTTCCGCAAGGACGCCGACGAAGAGGCCCCCATCGCCGGAGCCCAAACCGTTCGCGCCCGGCCCTTGGCAATTTCCGTCGAGCGCCGCAAGCCCTCACGCCAAACCCTGCGCACCCTGCGCAGGTTGACCTACACCTGCGCCGACGACCTCGGCCAGCTTGAGAAGCTGCTGTCGGCGTTCCGCATAGCGCAATGGAGCGAGAAACGGTTCAACAACGTCGCCCTGTTTTCCGACCACTACCTCACGCAGCGCCTGCCCGAAGAACGCGAATGGCAAGACGTAGACGCCCTCAAGGCCGCCTACAAGTCGTTCCGCCAGCGCGGCGACACGAACAAGACCGACCAAGCCAAGGCCGTCGATCTAGTCGTGCATCCGGTGCTCAAGCTGCTGGGCCACAAGCCAGCCGACGCCAAGGCCGCAGACGACGGCCCCATGCTGAGGTTGTCAGAGAACGTCGTCTGCTTCGCCTACCACTGGATGCGTTCCCTCGACACCAAGGACGAGAACGATCCGTCGCGCCCCGACGACATCCCCGCCGTCCGCGTCGTCACCGAGTTCGAGAAAACCAGCGCCCAGTGGGCGATCCTGACGAACGGCAAGCAATGGCGCATCTACTGCGCACGCGCCCACGGTCGCCACGCCAACTTCTACGAAGTGGACTTCCGCGAGATGCTGGCCGACCGCCCCGGCGAACAAGGCGAGCAAGGCGACGGCGAGTCCTTCCGCTACTTCTGGCTGATGCTTCGCGCCGAGGCGTTCAAACCCGGCCCTGAGCAAGACGGCAAACCCGGCCCAAGCTTTCTCGACCGGCTGTTTGACGGCAGCCGCGAGTACGCCAAGGCATTGGGTGAGCGCCTCAAGGAAAGGGTCTTCGAGACCATTTTCCCGCACTTCGCCGAAGGCTTCATCGCCAACATGAAGGCCGCCAACCCCCGCCACGAGTTCACCGACGAAGAACTCAACGACGTGTTCCGCGCCACGCTCACGCTGCTCTATCGCCTGATTTTCTTGCTCTACGCCGAGTCCCGCGACCTGCTGCCCGTCACCGAGGCAAACTACTTCGAGGTCAGCCTGCGCAAGCTGGCCAAAGAGATCGCCGACAAGGCTGGCACCAACGAAGAGCAATCCAAGCAGCGCATCAAGTCCGCGTACTCGCCGAGCGAAACGAACCTGTACGACGCCATCGCGGACCTCTTCAAGGTGATCGACGAAGGCGACAACAAGGTCAACGTACCCCTCTACAACGGCGGCCTGTTCATTACCAAGCCCGCAGCCGACGACGAATCCGACGAAGCCAAGGTCGCACGCTTCCTCGCCAAGTACAAAATCCCTGACCGCCATCTGGCGCTCGGCCTCGACCGTCTTGCCCGTGACGAAGACGACAAGCGCCACGAGCTTGTGCCGATGGACTACAAGTCGCTGGGCGTGCGGCATCTGGGCTCGATCTACGAAGGGCTGCTTGAGTTCAAAGTCCGCGTCGCCGCCGAGCGCATGGCCGTGGTCAAAGGCAAGAAAGGCGAGTTGGTGGTCCCCGCCCGCGAAGCCGAGTCCGACGGCCTCAAAATCCTCACCCGCGTGCAGATGCACGGTGCCGAGGACGGCTACCTCAAGAAGGGCTCCGTCTACCTCGAAAACGACAAGCACGAACGCAAGGCCACCGGCAGCTACTACACGCCCGACTACATCGTGAAGTACATTGTCGAGCACACGGTCGGTCCCGTCCTTGAGGAAAAGCTCAACGGCCTGCGCGACGATTTCCGCAAAGCCGAGGCCGCGTACCACGCCGCCAAGAAGAAAGACGCGGCGCTCAAGAAACAAGGGCTCAGCGACGACCCCGAGAAAGTCGCCAACGAGTACAAGAGCCTCGTGGACCGGCTGTTCACCCTGCGCGTGCTGGACCCTGCGATGGGCAGCGGCCACTTCCTTGTTGAGGCCGTTGACTTCATTACCGACCGGGTGCTGGCGTTCCTCAACGGCTTCGCATGGAACCCCGTGCAGCACTTCATCCAGCGCACGCGCCGCGACATCCTGAACGCGCTGCAAAAGGCCGAAGTGACGGTGGACCCGGCCAAGCTGACCGACATCAACCTGCTCAAGCGCCACGTGCTGAAACGCTGCATCTTCGGCGTGGACCTGAACCCGATGGCCGTGGAACTGGCCAAGGTTTCGCTGTGGCTGGACTGCTTCACGCTGGGAGCGCCGCTAAGCTTCCTTGACCACCACCTAAAGTGCGGCAACTCTCTGATCGGCGTAACGGTCGATGCTGTCGCCAAGACAGTGAAAGAGTCTGCGCCGATGTGGGGGAATACCCTGCTGGAGCAACTCAGACAGGCGCGAGACCACTTGATTCGAGTCGGCATGTTGGGCGACTCGACCGCCCAGCAGGCCGCCGAGAGCAGGAACGAGTTCAGCAAGGCCAACTCCAAGCTCGGCTTGGTGCGACGTGCTTTCGACATCTATACCAGCCAGTGGTTCGGCAACGGCTTCGTCGGCGCAAAGGGCAAGGCAAAGCGGAAGAAAGAATCCGTGATTGCGGCCATTGAGTACCTCTCCCATGCGTTGCCAGAGTTGATGAAGGGCAGGACTTACCATGATCCCGATGCCGACGACTGGTTCAACGCAGTCCCAGAAGTAGCCCGCTACGCGGCGTCCGAGATTCGATTCTTTCACTGGGAACTGGAGTTCCCGGAAGTTTTCTACGCTGCGGCAACCTCCAGCGGTCAAGTCATCCAACGTGTCGAAGGTGCGGGTTTTGACGCCGTGATCGGTAATCCGCCCTACGTTCGGCAAGAACTCATCAAACCGCTCAAGCCTTTCCTGAGCGAGCAGTTCACATGCCATTCATCCGCTGCCGACCTGTTCGTGTACTTCTACGAGCAGAGTGTGAGGCTGGCAGGACAGGGGCGTAGTGCCGCCTACGTTGCGTCTAGCACTTGGACCAAGACGGCTTCGGGTGAACCGCTGCGCAAGTTCTTGAATACCAACACGAACGTCGTGTCGTTCGTGGATTTCGGCGACCTTCCAGTGTTCGACGGAGCCACGACGTACCCGTGCATCATGGTTTTGCGCAAGGACCCACCCGGAGCAAATCACGAAGTGCGCAGCTTTGTAGTTCTCGACTTTGAAGAGCCGGTTATCGACCGCCTATTGCCCAGTCCGGTCACGGTGCCGCAGGCGGACTTGGAGCCCGGTGGCTGGCGGTTTGAGAACCGGGCGCTGGCAAAGTTGCGCGAAAAGATCACTACCGCAGGCGTGCCGTTGAAAGAGTATTGCGGCTCCCCTCTCTATGGCATCAAAACGGGTCTAAACGAAGCGTTCGTTGTGGATCAGGCAACACGCGATGCGCTGGTCAAGACCGACAAACGCAGCGCCGAAGTGCTCAAGCCATTTCTCGAAGGCAAGGACCTAAAACCTTGGCGGGCCGAGCCACGAGACCTGTGGCTTATCTTCACGCGGCGAGGAATCGACATCAAAAAGTACCCCGCCATATTGGAGCATCTTGAGGGGTACCGAGAGTTACTTGAGGTACGCCCGGCGGATTGGAACGAGAAGGAACAGGGGAAATGGAAGGGCCGGAAGCCCGGCTCATACAAGTGGTATGAGATTCAGGACAACGTGGCTTACTACGCGGACTTCGAGAAGCCTAAGATCATCTACCCGCACTTCAATCGCGTTCCGAATTTCGCCATAGATGCAGAGGGCACCTACTACAGCAACGACAAGAGCTACATCATCCCGCACGCGGATTTCAGCCTTCTTTCGGTGCTCAACTCGTCCACGTTATGGTTCTGGTTCAAAGGCGTTTGTGCGCTCAAGGCCGGGGACTTTTACGAGTTTCGGATCATCTACATTGAAAACGCGCCCGTGGCCACCGCGCCAAGCGCAGTCCATGTCCGCCTCACCGAGATCGCCAAACGCCTCAGCAAAGAAGGCGTGGGCGAGGCCGAACAAGCAAAGCTGCAAGCCGAACTTGAAGCCCGAGTCGCCTGCCTCTATGGCCTGACTACCGAAGAGTTCACCCTCGTCCTCAACGCCATGCCCCACCTGCCACAAGCCACCCGCACCGCCGCCCAAGCCCTCTTCACAGACCTGCAATAGATACCGCAACGCAAAGCCACTTCGACAAGCAGCCCGTCCAAACAACAGGGCCAAGCGCACAACGCGCTTGGCCCCTTTTGAGTCCGCGTGCGAACTAACCGATGAGCTTCTGAACCAACGCCACTGCCTTGTCCAAATTCCCACCGTCGCACTTCGCGCCCTTCTTGCGTTTCACACGCTCGACCGCTTCGTCGTGACTCGCGCCCTGTTCTCGAAACGAGTCGTAAGTGGCCGCGAGTTCAAGCACCACAGAGTCCGTGTCTTCAAGAACCGGGATGGCCTTTCTGACTCTTTCTGGAAGCTCCTTCACAGGCAAACCCTTGGTCTGCGTCACTTTCGTGACGTAGTAGGGCTCGTCTCTGCCTGCGGGAACCTTTGGTTCCTCAGCGACAACGCCGAGACTTTCCAATAGACCGATTTCGGCGTGCAGGCCCTCACTGTAGGGACCGTAGAAATGGGTCATGTAGCTGTACTCGGTCGGCAACCCAAGGCGTTGAAGCAGCCATACGGTCTTCTGCAATCTTGTTCGGCCCACAATCTTTCCGTCCGTATGCGCGGCGATGGCGGCTGCCAGCCACCGGAAATCTTCGTATTCCATTACTTTCCCCCTTTCAAAACGCCCTCTACAACGGGGCTGAGCTTCTCTTGAAGTTCAATCGGATAGTAGTAGCGCAGCAGGTCTTTCTGGCGCTCCAGTGTGGCAATGCTAGGCACTTCTTTGCTCAACTCCGTCACCTTGCCGGTGGCCGACTCGACGTGAATCTGGCTTTGCCTCTTTTCATCCGGCGTGTACGGCGTGTACCGGGCCTCTTTGATAGTCTCGGCCTTACCGACGTACTTGGATGGAAAGCTATCAGGCAAGAGCTTCGCGTTGCTCTTGACGACCTCTGCCAGCGCGGCACCGAGATCGCTGATTTTGTCGAGTCCTTGGCCGGTGGCCTCGACGACCTTGTACAGACGGCGATGAAGTAGCCCATTGGCTAAATAGGCCAATGTGGGGTCTTTGCTGTCGGCACAGCAGCGAAAGAACTCCGAGACCGTGCCGTCGTCGAGCTTCTGGTAGTCAGCCAGCGGCATCTTCGCGCCTGTGCTAAATGCCTTGACCAACAGCGGGTTTACGCCGGGCACAAGGCCGTTCACCTTCTCCGCTCCGTGCTCGGTCAGGAGATTCTTGAACCGGTCAAATACGTGCTTGAGCATCAACTCGGCTGCATGGGAGGTCTTGTGGAAGTAGCAGCGCAAGTACATGTGTTGCCGAGCAAAGACGTACTGCTCAACGGTGGACAAACCCTTCTTGCCCACGACGATCTTGTTGTCGATGAACTTTAGGCTGCGGATCAGCCAGTTCAGGTCAAAGCGCCCGTAGTGTGTGCCTGTTGCGTGGCTGTCCCGAAGCAGAAAGTCGGTCCGGTCGGCGTCCAGTTGGCTGGACACAATCTGGCTGGCGAAAGCCGGTATGCCCGCTTTGCCCAAGGCTTCGTCGTCCAAACTCTCGTCAAAGAAGTTGGCGATCAACTTCGGCAGGTCAACGTCCTTATCAAAGCTCTTGAGCGTCTGGTGAACCTCGGTTTCCGGCGACTGGATGACTTCGAGCGTCCGTCTCTCATGCTTGTCGCCAGTGACCTTTTCAAAGGCGTGGGAAAACGGCCCGTGGCCAACATCGTGCAACAAAGCCGCCGCGATCACCGCCGCCTTCTGGTTGTCTTTGAGCGGTGCGCCTGCCTTCGTCACAGCCTCCACGAAACGCCGTGCGTTGTGCATGACGCCAATTGAATGGGCGAAACGGCTGTGGTTGGCGGCGGGGAAAACCAGCTCCGCCATGCCAAGTTGCTTGATCCGGCGAAGCCGCTGAAACTCGCGGGTGTTGATGAGCGACAGCAACAACGCATCCAGTTTTGTGTCTTCAAATGGGATGATGTCGTGGATCGGGTCGCGTATGACCGTTGGCAGTTTGGGTGAAGGCACGCGAAACCCCCTTGAAGCCGTCGCAGCGAGTCAGACTTTACAATTGACGCCAAATTGGCATTTGGCGCGTCGGAGGCGTCGAACACAAGCTATGCGGCAAAGTTGCCGTATAGCTTGTGTTCGACGCTAGATCAAGTCCAACCTGTGGTGTGTCGGTAAATACTTGCCTAGTCGTCCGAAAATGCCTTGGCTGCCGCGCCAACCAGAAGAAACGCCAGCGCAAAGATGCCCACCACTTTGACGGTCTTGCCTACCGGGTGGTCGTTCAAGAAATGCTCGATGGGCCGTCCCATGTCCGGGTTGTCCTCGTCGATGTGGTCGATCACCCAGACGCCGTTGGCATACACCTTCATGTGCGCGGAGTTCCGGGCCACGGCCTCGCGGTACTGCTCAACGACACCGTCGTAGGGCTGCCGCCATTGCGCTTTGCGGAACAGCCTCCCGTTCACCAAGACCTCGTCAGGGTAGCTGTTCAAGGGCCAGTAGCCCGACAGGGGCACCGGCAGGTTTGACTCTCCAAGGCTCATACGCTCCTCCACAGGTTGGATCACGCGAAGAGTATACACCCTCGTGCGACATGGCTGGGCGGTTCGCCTACCCACGCCCGGAGAGACCTGTACCATTTGGTTTGGGCCGGAAGGTTGAGGGGACTCATGCGGCAGCTATCGGAGTTCAAAGACGATCTGTTCTCGTGGCTGCTCTACTGCACGACGCTCGACGCCGCGAGCGCCCAATTCGGCTTCAAAGCGTCACTGGCCCACGAGGCGTGGCCTGAGCATTGCGGTCATTGGTTTGCGCTGGCGACCCAGCTTGAAGCTCGCGGCGACTGGCCTGCGCTCGATTGGATGAGTGCGCTGGCCGAGAAGCTGATGTCCTTGAAGGTTGACAAGCCCGCTTGCCGCGAGTTGCTGCCGCAGTTGTCAGACCGCATGGCTCGCAAGTTCACGGCTTCCGAGCCATTGATTCAACGAGTCGTTGGGTGGTTCACGTCGAAGGCGGATGCTGGCGAAGCCCACGTTGCGGCGGAAATGCTCAAGCTCGCTGCCACCACCATCGGTGTTGATGACGCCAAGAGGCCGGACACGCTGCCCCGCGCTTATCTGCCGCTCGTGGACTGGCTTCTCGCCAACGGGGCCGCCGAGTTGCGGCTTGCGATTCACCACGATCTGGCGTTCAGGTTGGTCGAAGCGGCGGTTGCCTACGGCGACGACAACGCCCGCATTGTCAACGCCCTGCGCTTCGCCATCCAGCATCGCCGCGTGGCCCCAGCGTGGACTTGGCAGCGCCCGCTAGGAGCGTGGCCTGCCGTTGAAGTCTCCCTCAACGCTGGAGAATCGGACGACATCGTGTCCGCGCTGCTTTTGGCGTCGGTCGATTCTTTGCGAAGCGCAGGGGCCGAGGCTCTGTTTCGCCCCCTCGTGCAAGACGACAAGACGCTGAGGCTTTCACGCCGGGCCATCGTTCACGCCCTTGCCAATGCTGAATTGCCCGAGCGGATGATTGTCGAAGGTTGGCCTCTGGCGTTCTGGCACCCGCCGTCCGAGTTTGACGTGCGCTTTGCGTCCGCCGACCTACTCGGCACAGCCATCGAGTGCTTGCAGAGCGTGTCACACCGAAACACGCCAGTAGCTGGGCAGGGTGAGTCTCCGCCCGACAGTCCGCAGGCACTGCTCGACAACCCCGAGGCCGGACTCTGGAGCCACCTTGAAGACTGGGCTGCATTGCTCACGCAGGAGTGGATACGCTTGCGACGGGGCACCCGTCACTCGTTCTGGCAACAGCCCTCGACCGATCTGCTGGATCAACTCGCAGGCAGTATCCAACTGTGGCGCGGTGCGCGACGTGCCCTTCGAGACTTCGCCGTGGGACAGGCCAACGCCTTAGCACAAGACATGCTATCGGAAGAGAACCCAAGCCTTGGTCACTCAACTTGGGCAGCCTCAAGGTTGCTATTCCCCATCTTCAAGCCATCCAAGGCCGACAAGAAGTCCATCAACCTCGAACGCTACCGCGAGTTCTTGGACACGTTCGTAAAACACTCGTGGCCGAGCGAGCCCATTGCCGGGTTCGATGCGGCAAAGCTGTTTCATGGCGTTCACCGGGTTGAGATCGACGCCCTGCCCGATGATCTGAAAATCCACATCGGAGACGGCGTTGTCACCCTCGACGACGACTACCTGCGCGATCTTGCCGCGCAGGGGTACAGCGAAGAACTGCTCGGGCTGGCGTCCCTGTACTTCCTGCACGAGCTTGTCCATGTCGCGCAGGGTGCGCAGAAGATCGAAAGCGTCCGGGCCATACGCTCCACGGGCGGTGAGACAACGCTGATGCACTTGGACTTGGCAGCCGACTGGGCCGCCGTGCGCATGGCGGCATTGGCCGTACCGCGTTGGGAGATTCTCTGGCTCCGCGAACTTCAAACCCGATCAATCGGGGACTTCCCGGTCAGCCGGTACCACGGTGCGGCCAGCAAGTACCGGAAGGTGAATCGAATGGTAGGGTGCCGCCTCGACTACATCTTTCGCAAGCTGGGCATGGAGGCTCACGCCAACCTTGGCGACGGGTATGTGTTCGCCGAGTACGGGCCGAACGGCGGCACGTTCCTTGTGATGTCATCCGGTCCGCCGATGCGGCTGCTTCTGTCCTCGGAACTAAGCGCGAACGACGCGAAGTCATTGGCCAGTTGCCTTGATGCCAAGATAGACCCGCGCAAGGCGCTGGCGGCGATGGACAGCATGTTCATCAACATGCTCCGGCGTGCTCAATACAAGGCTTCGCTGATGTAGTCGGCCTTGCCGCGTTCCATGCCGCCGAGTTGTCGCAAGCTTGGCTATACTGCCGCCGAGGATAGGGTGCTTTCCATGCGCATTCCTTTCGTCATCGACAACCGCGACGACAACACGATGGCCAACGTGTTGGGGTCGATCCTTGCCCAGCACAATGGCAAGGCCGTGGACGTGGCGACGGCATACTTCAACGTGCAGGGCTTCAACCTGCTTCGAGACGGACTTGTCAGCGTCGGAAGGCTTCGCTTGCTGATCGGTGCTGAGCCTTTGGCCGGGAAGGACGTGGGACTGAAAGAGGTTTCGGATCACCTTGCCCGAACTATGACCGGCGACCTGAACCTCGAAGCCTACGACGAAGCCACGCTGCGTGCTGTTGAAGCACTGGTCGCGTTCCTCAAACGACCCGAAGCTCAGGTCCGGTCATTCGGCAAAGGCTTCCTCCACGCCAAGGCTTGGATTTTCCACGAGGACAAGCCAGATGCGCAGGGCAACGTGGCCGGGATGTTCCCGCTGTATGCAATCGTGGGCTCAAGCAACTTCACGCGGCCCGGCCTGACGACCAACAAGGAACTGAACCTCAGCCACAAGGTGCGCTTTGAGGCCGAGGACTCGGACGCCGTGATGAAGGGGGCCTTGCGCCACGAGGGCATCCCGGAAGTTTCGCTAAAAGACCTGCCCAAGCTTGGCGCGGTCGGCCAGCAAGCCATCGTCGAGCTTGACGAGTGGTTTGAGCGCCATTGGGGCGAGAGCGAGGATTTCAAGCAGAAGCTGATCGACCTGCTCAACGCGAGCAAGTTCGGAACTTTTGAGTACACGCCGTGGCAGATTTACCTCAAGGCCCTCTACGAGTACTTCAAGGACGACCTTGAAGACACGCCTTCCGAGGGAACCAAAACCGCCGTTGAACTAAGCGAGTTTCAGGCCGACGCGGTGAAGAAGGCCCGGCGCATCCTGACCATTTACGATGGCGTGATGGTCGCCGATAGCGTCGGCTTGGGTAAAACATGGATCGGCAAGCGCCTTCTGGAAGACTTCGCCTACCACCGCCGGATGAAGGCGCTGGTGGTTTGTCCAGCCAACTTACGTCCCATGTGGGAGAAGGAACTGCTGGCCGCCTCCATCCCCGCCACCACTCTCTCGCAAGAGGAGCTAGGTCGCTTCGACGAAGAAGACCCGGACGACACGTTTGACATCTCGCCCTATGGCGATGCCGACGTGGTGCTTGTGGACGAGAGCCACAACTTCCGAAACAAGGGCGCTGGCCGCTACAAGACGCTGACGCGCATCCTTGATGCCCACAGCCGTCGCGGGAAGGCAGGCGAACGCAAGAAGCTGATCCTGCTGACGGCCACGCCGATCAACAACGACCTGTTCGACCTATACAACCAGATGGTGCTCTTCACTGGCAACGACCGGGGTTACTTCGCGGGCGCTGGCATCGGCGACCTGTACAAGTATTTCTTGCGGGCTCGCAAAGACCTCAGCAACAGCAAGCCGGGTGAGGCGCTCTACAACCTGCTTGAAGAAGTCGTCATCCGGCGCACGCGCTCCTTCGTTCGCAAGGCATACCCCAACGCCACGATCATGGGCAAGCCGATCCAGTGGCCGGAGCGCAAACTCAGGACAATCCGCTACAACCTCGAAAAGACCTACGAGGGCATCTACGAGAAGATCGTGGAGGGCATAGAGGACCTGACGCTGCCGCAGTACCAGCCGGACACGTTCTTGAAGAAGCCTCCTGAAACCGAGGAGGATCAGCTCAAGGTTGCTCAGGAGAAGGGTCTCGTCGGCATCTTCAAGAGCCGCTACCTCAAGCGGTTTGAAAGCAGCGTCGAGGCATTCCGAATCAGCGTGCGCCGCGCCTTGGACTTTCTTGACACCTATGAGGACGTGCTAAAGAAGGACGGCAAGCTTCTGAACGCCGAGCTTTTCCAAGAGGCCATCCGCCTGCTGGAAGAGGACGACAAGTCGCTCCCGGAAAGCAAGTACGAGAGCTTCAAGAACAGCGCCGAGATCAAAGCGGTGCTGGAGAGCGCCGAGCCCTTGGATGAGGCCCTTTACGACAAGACCAAGATTCTCAAGGCGCTGCGCAATGACCACCGCATCCTGTCCGACATCTGGTTGCGCATCGAGCACATCACACCCCAGAACGACGTGAAGCTTGCCGAGTTGAAGAAACTGCTGGCATCGAATGAGTTCAAGGGCAAGAAGCTCATTGTTTTCAGCTACTACCGCGATACCGCCCGCTACGTGTTCCGTGAACTCAACAAGGATGATGTTTGGTCCGGCAAGGCGGGGAAGCCCCGCATCGAGCGCATGGATTCGAGCGACGACCAGACTACGCGAGGGCGCAAAGTGGCGAAGTTCGCCCCGGTGTCGAGTGGGAAGCGGGCCGAAGTCAAGGATTCTGAGGAAATTCAGATCATGGTCTCCACTGATGTGCTCAGCGAAGGCCACAACCTGCAAGACTGCGGCTTGCTGCTGAACTACGACCTTCACTGGAACCCGGTGCGCATGATCCAGCGGGCTGGCCGTATAGACCGCATCGGCAGCCAGCACCACGAACTGACCGTAGCAAACATGTTCCCCGATGCCGGGCTGGAACGCCTGCTCGGCCTGATGGCAAGCCTGACAGAGAGAATCGCGGGCATCGACAAGGCTGGTTTTCACGACGCCAGCATCCTCGGCGAGCTTCCACACCCCACAGTGTTCAACACACTCCGGCGGATCAGGGACGAAGACGGCTCCGTCATTGAGGAGGAGGAGGAAGCCTCGGACTTGGCAAGCAATGAGGCGATGGTCGCCCAGTTGAAAGAGTTCTTGGCCTCGCACGCCAAAGAAGTAGTTGAGCAACTGCCAGACGGCATTCACAGCAAGCTTGACAGGGCCAAGCATCGCGGCGTGTTCTTCTACTTCACGACAGGCGATGGTGAAGCCAAGCGGCACTTTTGGCGGTATTACGATGGGCGGACAGAAAAGATCATCGACAACCGTTACGCCATCGCCCAACTCATCGCCTGCAACGAAGACACGCCGAGGTCGGCGAAGGACACAGACTTGCAGCCCCGCATCTTCGAGATTCAGGATCGCGTCATCGAGGACATCCTGCGGTCAAGGGTAGTCGAGCAAGCCATCCAGACTGCGCCAAGGCCGTTAGACCAGTCGGGAGTGCAGAATCGGCTGCGCACGCTATTGCAGGACCTTGCGTCGTCGCCCGTGGTGAAAAGAGCGACCGTCAAGGCGCTAAAGGAGCGTGCCGGACTACCCCTCAGCGACGTGAAACTAAAGGAAACCACCAAGGCGCTCGACGCCTTCGCGGCAAGCAAGGATGCTGCGAAGTTGCTGACGGCTCTCGACAGAATCCTTCCCAATGGTGAGCGCCCCGCTTCAACGGGTCCAGCAACACTACCGCCCACCGCTACCCGCAAAGACCTGAAACTCGTCTGCTTCGAGTTCATAGTCGGCTGACAACGGTCGGCACGCACTCATGGCGTCGGTCAGGCCGGGGTACAAACCCTCGGCAACCGCTGAAATCGCCGAGGGCTTGTACCAGCCTGCTACACGATGAACTCCCGTGCTACCTGAACACTGATACCTTCGCGGCACTGCTGTCGTCGCGGCCTACGTTGAAACGGCGAGCCAAGTACGTCCTCATGGCGTCTTCCAGCCCCATCGCAGCTTCAAGGGTCTTGGCTTCGACGGGGATGTTGTTCAGGACCCCAAGATAGTGCTTCTGGGCCACATCGAGGCCGTGGCCGAGGCGTGCGGCGCTCAGCCATGCCGAACCGGCCCCCCTTATTCCTGAGGCGCAGGACAGGAACGTCCCACACGTTCGCCGAAGCTCCTGCCATGTGAACGCTGGGGCATCGAACTGCTTGAGCATTCGATCCCGGCAGTTGTCGGCGACTTCCTTGGAAAGTTCGGTCGCTCCACCGAACACGAAGGGCGTTGGCCCGGCCCGAAGCTTCATTGCCGCCAGCATAAGGCTCAGCAGCGGGCACTCGTCGAGCGAGATTCGACGCCCGGTTGCCGTCTTTACGCCTTCGGTATCGTCCAAGGCGATGTACTTGTGCTCCAGCAGTACCTGTCGCCACTGGAGTTTCCTGACTTCGCCCACCCGGCACCCAGTCAGCAGCACCGTCAGCACGAAGGGCGTGATCTCGAAGTATCGCGGCGTGTTTCCAACCGGCGCGTGTCCAGCGTGCTCAGCGCGGGTCTCGGTGAACTTGACCGCATCGTGCCGCTGGCAGGCAGCGAAGAGCAGGGCCAGCTTGTCCTGCATAAGGAAGGTCTTGAGGCCCTTGGGCTCTTTTACGAACTGTAGCCGGTCGATCAGATGATCTGAGGTCAGCAGGGGCGTCAGGTCCCGTCGCCGCCAGTAGGTCAGCATCGTCCTGATGCTTCTGATGTCGCGGTTGATTGACGGCGGCCTGCGGCGCTCTAAGCCTTCGCTCCGCTTGCCGCGCTTTCCGCCTTTCTCAGCCTGCCGCTTCGGCAACCCGATCAGGTAGGCCCGCAACTGGTGAAGATGATGCGGGGCCAGATGCTCGGCCAATTGGACGTTGGCGATCTTGACCCAATCACGGAAGCGTTGCAGGGCTTCGCCGTAAATCTCCACGGTCCGCGCCCGGATTTCCCGGCCCTTCTCCTCAAGGTAGCGGTCAACCGCCACGTTGATGTCCGTCTGGGTACGGCGCTGGCCCCCGGCAGCCAGTTCGTCCCTTCGTCTCTGGATTTCCTTGGACTTCCGAACGCAATAGTCCTTACGCTGAACTTCATTGTGATGGCCGAGTTCAGTCAGGCTGACCGAGGCCATCTTGCCTGTGTCGGGGTCAAGATAAATGGCGCTGTACGTGGTCAAACCGGACTTAGGCCAGTACCGCTTCCTGATCTTTACACCGGGATGCGGACTGCGAAACCTGCGCGTGCGCTGCTTCTTGTCTTCCATGTTCGTCTCCTTTGTTAGTGATGCTCTGCGCCATGTCTGCGCCTCCCTATCTACGAGCGGAGTCGTCAGACGCTGTTCATGGCTGGCAGACGAGACTGGCTTGGAAGTGGCTCAGGAAGCGGCTTCTGTGGATTAGAAGCGACAGGCATCGCCTATCACTGACATGGGGTATTGGGTTTCCCAAGCAGGTGGTCGAGGGTTCGAACCCCTTCGCCCGCTCCAGCCTAGAACCCGCCTTGGAGGCCGACTCCAAGGCGGTTGTCGTTCCGGCCAAGACGTACCAAGAACCCCACTGTACCGCAAATCGTACCAACAACAGTAAACGGGATGACGGTGGGTAACGCCGTGACACTGTGCCACAGTTCGCGGTGGAAGTGTCGCAAGCGTGGCTATACTCTTTGCGAACGTGAGCTAGGTACAACTCAAAACCAACCAATCGAGTAGGCAGCAACCAGGGCGACATGTCGAGCGACCTTACGTTCATCACCAACGAGGCCGGGCAGGACTTGCGTGCGCGCTTTGCGGTGCTGCTCGGGGCGAACACTCGCTGCTTCGATTGCCTTGTCGGCTACTTCTTCATCAGCGGCTTCCACAACCTCCACAAGTCCTTGGATACGACGGAAAAGGTTCGCATCCTTGTCGGCATCAAGACCGATAAGGCCACGTTCGAACTTATCCAGACAGCCAAGGCGCAAAAGGAGCTTGCGCTTGAGTCGCACGCCCAGGTCAAGGAAGGCGTGCCCACCGGCATCCTTCAGGAGATAGAGAAGTCGGGCGATAGCGCCGAGATCGAACAGGGTGTTCGGCGGTTTGTGGAGTGGATCAAGTCAGGCAAACTTGAAGTCCGCGCGTACCCGTCAGAACGCGTACATGCAAAGCTTTACATCATGACGTTCGTTGATGGCCACATCGACAAAGGCCGCGTCATCACCGGGTCAAGCAACCTCACCGAAGCGGGGCTCCAGGAGAATCTCGAGTTCAACGTTGAGCTCAAGAACCGTTCCGACTACGAGTTCGCGCTCCAGAAGTTCAACGAGCTTTGGGAAAAGTCAGTGGACGTCACCGAGGACTATGTGACGACGATTGAGGTTCGGTCCCCCTACGCGCAGTTCACGCCCCAGGAACTCTACCTCAAGTTCCTTTACGAGTACTTCCGGGGCGAATTGAACCTGCCTACCGAGATCGACGACCTTTTCCTCCCTGAGGGCTTCAAAAAGCTCAAGTACCAGGAAGAGGCCGTCCTCAATGCGCACAGGGTCATGGAAGAATACGGCGGCGTCTTCCTGTCAGACGTGGTCGGCTTGGGCAAAACCTACATGTCGGCGTTGCTTGCACGTCACCTGAACGAACACTGCCTTGTTATTGCCCCGCCCCACTTGTTGGCCGAGACCAACCCCGGCGCATGGCCGAACGTCTTCCGAGACTTCGGTGTCCGAGGTTCTCTTTGCGAGTCAATCGGCAAACTGGAGTCGTTGGTCAAACGAGACCTAAGCAAGTTCCGCACGGTGTTCATTGACGAGTCACACCGCTTCCGCACCGAAGACACCCAGAGCTATGAGCTACTTGCATCCATCTGTCGCGGAAAGCGCGTAGTGCTTGTTTCTGCTACGCCCCTGAACAACACGCCCAAGGATATCCTCAGCCAGATCAAGCTCTTTCAGCCTGCCAAGGCCAGCACGATCCCAAACGTTCGCAACCTCGAAGCATTCTTTGGCGACATGCAGCGCAAGCTCAAAGGGCTTGACCGCCAGGACGACCGCGTCGAGTACTTCCGCATCGTCAAGGAGAACGCCCGCCAGACTCGCGAGCGTGTTCTCAAGCACCTTATGGTCCGCCGCACCCGCACGGAAATCGAGAAGTACTACGGCGACGACCTCAAGGCCCAGGACATGGAGTTCCCCGACGTCGCCGACCCGGAACCGCTCTTCTACAAGTTCAACAAGGTCGAGAACGAAGTCTTCAACGAGACCATCCGTGCCTTCACGTTCGATTTCAAGTACGCCCGCTACACACCTTTGGCCTACTACACCGGCGAGCGCGACCACAACGAGCTTCAAAGCCAGAAGAACTTAGCCAAGTTCATGAAGATTTTGACCGTCAAGCGGCTTGAGAGCAGCTTCACGGCCTTCCGCTCAACGCTGGAACGCTTCATCCACAGCTACGAGCGGTTCATCGCCGAGTACGACAAGGGCCACGTCTTCATTAGCAAGGACCACATCCACAAAGTCTTCGAACTACTCGATGCCGACGACGAGGAAGGCATCCAGCGACTTCTTGAGGACGAAAAGGCCGAGAAGCTCCCCGCCGAGGACTTCAAGCCCGAATTCATCAAAGACCTTCGCAACGACCTAGAAGCGCTAACGGCGATCCGCAACCTTTGGAAAAAGATCAAGCGTGACCCAAAGTGGGAGGCCTTCGGCGAGACACTCAACAAGCACAAGACGCTAAAGCGCGGCAAGCTCATTATCTTCACCGAGTCCAAAGAGACCGCAAACTACCTTGCCGACCAAATCCGCGCCGAAGTCGAACCCAAGGTCCTTGTCTTCACCGGCGAGTCACACAAGGGTATTCGTGAGGACGTCACCAACAACTTCGATGCCCGCGCCCACAGGCCCAAGGACGACTACCGCATCCTGGTTGCCACCGAAGTGCTTGCCGAAGGCGTGAACCTTCACCGTTCCAACGTGGTCATCAATTACGATATCCCTTGGAACCCAACACGCCTTATCCAGCGCGTAGGCCGCGTAAACCGCGTTGACACCAAGTTCGACATCATCCACACGTACAACTTCTTCCCGACCGAAGAAGGCAATGACCTCATCAAGCTCCGCGAGGCCGCCGAGGCGAAGATTCACGCCTTTATCCAGATGTTGGGCGCAGACGCCCGCTTGCTGACCGAATCCGAGGAAATCGTCTCGCACGACCTCTTCGCGAAGTGGAACTCCAAAGAGACCATCACCGGCGAGGACGAGCAGCACGAATCCGAGCTCAAGTACCTCACCGAGATTCGAAACGTCCGCGACAAGGACCCCGACCTATTCGAGCGCATCAAGCGCTTGCCGAAGAAGGCGCGCTCAACACGCATCACCGTCGAAAGCCCTGACATCAAAGCCCTTCCCGGCTTGGTCACCTACTTCCGCCAGGGCAAGCTCGACAAGTTCTTTGTCGCCCCCAACGGAACCCACCCGAGCCTTGAGCTCGACTTCATGACGGCCGCAAAGTTGCTCAAGCCGGATGATCCCAACGAGAAGCGCGGGAACATTCCGCCCGAGTTCTACGATCTGCTCGACAAGAACAAGGCCGGGTTCATCGCCTCAACAACGCTTGAAGTCGAGCGCGCCGAAACATCGCACCGGGGCAACCCGAACGAAGCGCAGATTCTGAAACGCCTCAAGGCCAAGGACGTGAAGCACTGCCAGCAGTTCACGGAAGACGACGAAGAGTTCGTCAAGGCTACGATCCGCCTACTTGAAGACGGCCTCTTGCCGCGGCGCACAGCCAAGACACTCGCAGCCGAGCTCAAGAAGGCCACCAACATCCAGCCGCTCAAAGTCCTTGGGCAGCTTCGCAAGCACGTCAAGGCGGAATTCTTTCAAGCCAACCCTGTATCGCGCGGCAGTCAACCGCTTATGCCCCGTGAAGTCATCCTCTCTTCTTACTTGGTGCCCAAGCCATGAAGTCCGAACAAGCCCGCAAACTGGTCACCGAAACGTTCCCGGCCCCGTTCGAAAAGGACCGATTCCTCTATTTCGTCAAGAATGTGGTCAACAAGTTGGACGACAGTGAAGACCGCAAGTTCAGCCGCACCAAGCAGTACATCAAGAACGCCTTCAACGATCACGTCAGCAAGTTTGAACGCCTGGGCACCTACACCGACCCCGACGGCGCAAAGCTGGACGTGCTTATCGTTCACCTCACCGCCGACACTAAGCTTGAACGCGCCCGCACGGCCATCCGCAATTTTGTGGCCGACCACTTGAAGCAGCGCGACAACAAAGACGCCGCACTCGTTGCCTTTGTTTCGCCCACAGAGAAGCAATGGCGCTTCTCGTACATCAAGATGGACTACCAGGCCGTCGAGACGTCGACGGGCAAAGTAGGCATCGAAACGAAGCTGACCCCGGCCCGCCGCTTTTCGTACATCGTGGGCGAAGGCGAAAGCTGCCATACAGCCCAAGCGCGCTTCCTACCATTGCTTCAGGACACAGCCACCAACCCGACACTGGCGCAGATCGAAGAAGCCTTCAGTGTTGAGGCCGTCACCAAGGAGTTCTTCAAGCTCTATCGCGGCCTGTTCGAGGAAATCAACGCCGCGCTTGAGAAGCTTGCGGCCAAGGACAAGGCCGTCGCCAAGGAGTTCAAGGAGAAGAGCATCAAGAACGTGGACTTCGCCAAGAAGCTCATGGGCCAAATCGTCTTCCTGTACTTCCTTCAAAAGAAAGGTTGGCTTGGCGTCGAGAGGGGCAAGGCTTGGGGCACAGGCCCCCACGACTTCCTGCGGCGGCTGGCTCAGAGCAAGTACCGAACGTTCAACAACTTTTTCAACGACGTCCTTGAACCCCTGTTCTACGACACGCTGGCGACCGATCGAGGCCACGAGGCCTGGTGCGACATCTTTAAGTGCCGCATCCCGTTCTTGAACGGCGGCTTGTTCGAGGCCTTGGGCGGTTACGACTGGCGCAA
This sequence comes from Planctomycetota bacterium, assembly GCA_019636195.1. Lineage (GTDB taxonomy): Bacteria > Planctomycetota > UBA8742 > UBA2392 > UBA2392 > JADJRK01. The sequence goes on from JAHBYA010000001.1 coordinate 314,578, forward strand.
CGTAGACATCGAGCTTCCGAACAAGCTGTTCTTCAATAACGAGCCCATCGAGCACGGCGTTACCGGAACGGGCGTTCTAGACGTATTCGACCGCTACAACTTCACCGTCAACGAGGCCGAGCCGCTGGAAAAAGAGGTCGCCATTGACCCGGAGATGCTGGGTAAGGTCTTCGAGAACCTCATCGAGGACAACCGCCGTAAAGGTCTCGGATCCTTCTACACGCCCCGCGAGATCGTCCACTACATGTGCCAAGAGAGTCTAATCAACTATCTTGATATAGCTATGAATGGGCCACCCACAACAACCACTCAGGAAGCAATAGGGGGAGACTCGGTTGTACAAGGACGCCTGTTTGAAAGGCCCACAAAACAAGCAGTCCTAAAAGCTCCCGCTAGACCTGAGATTGTCCCTCGCGCCGAGCTTGAGACGTTCGTGCGAGTGGGCGAGCAGATCTCGCATTACGATACTGCAACCAAGGATCCTCGCTTCGAGATGCCGCCAAGCATCAAGTCGAACGCGAAGGCGCTGGACAAGCGGCTCGCAGACATTACCGTTTGCGACCCGGCCGTTGGATCGGGCGCGTTCCCGGTTGGCATGATGACAGAGATCGTTCGCGCTCGCACGGCGCTCACCCCCTATTTCAATGATGCTCGGGAGCGCACACCTTATCACTTCAAACGCCAGGCAATTCAGTATTCCCTCTATGGCGCAGATATCGACCCTGGTGCTGTTGAGATCGCTAAGCTCCGACTCTGGCTCTCACTCGTAGTAGACGAGCACAACGTTCAACATATCAAGCCTCTACCAAATCTTGACTACAAACTCATGCCAGGTAACTCGCTTCTTGGAGTTACCCAGACTCTGTTCAACTCCGCTCAGTTGGAACAGATTCAGCATCTTAAGCCACAGTATTTTGACGAGACCACGCCTAGCAGAAAGGCTGAACTCAAGCGACGGATCGACGCCCTGATCAGGGAAGTTACAAACACGCGTGCCACACTCGACTTCAAGCTTCACTTTTCCGAAGTGTTCAAGGCTCGGGGCGGGTTTGACGTTGTGATTGCGAACCCCCCCTACCTCGAATCCAGAAGTCCCGCATTCTCCGACGACTTGAAGTCCGGGCTCCAGTTGGCGCTTAAGAGTAGGTGGCCCTCGCTTGACGCGACGAGCTTCATTCCGCGGGGTGCGGATTTGTTAGTCTACTTCTTTGAAACCAGTCTACGGATTGTTTCCCCCTCAGGGATCGTCGCCTTCATCACGCAGAATGCGTGGCTAGATACCGAGTACGGGAAGAAGTTTCAGCGCTTCCTTCTGCTTAACACACATGTAGCACTGGTCGTGGATTCCGACTTCAAGCATTTCGATAGCGTCGAAGGGCCCAACATAAACACCGTCATCACCTTCTTTAACGGCAGAGTCCCACGCCCAGATGCACACACTACGTTCGCGCGTTTCCAGAGAAGCTTTGCACCTGGGCTGGTGTCCTCTTCTGGACGCAAGATCGTTGGAAGTATCGACGGCGTACTCTTCCACCAGTATCGCAGCACCAGCCCCATGCTCAGAACTTCTAAGTGGGGGCTACTGCTAACGCTTGATCAAACACTTCTCGAGTTGCTGTCCATACTCGACAAAGCCGCCAAGCCGCTCGCTCGGATGGGAGCGACACTTTTGTCTGTTGGGCAGGGACTAAATCTATCCAAGGACCACCTAGTCACCGCTCAGAAGGCAGCAGAATACGGCGTCGACGAGTCTGCCTTGATTCCAATCCTCACCAGCTCAGACGGGGCACCATTTATTTTATCGCGAACCACGCAATTTCTTGTAAGCAAAAGCGGCCTGCCGAGAACAACAGCCAAGTCTCTAGCGGAGGCGGGCGTGCATGCGTTTGACACGCTCTCGACTTCGAAGGAGCCCCCTGCACTCATCATGCCTCGCGGCCTCGGTCGACACTTTTGCGCGCTTAACGAAGTTCACGCCTACTCAGCGAGTTTCGTTGAGGTCTATGCAACTCCTAGTAACGCTGGGGACAACGTTCTCTATTCTCTCTGGGCAATGATGAACTCTTCGGTAACCTGGCTCTTGCGAGAGGCTACCGGGCGAAAAAATTTGGGAGGCGGGATGCTTAAAGCTGAAGCTGTGGATCTCCGCGAGCTTCCGCTATTGCTTGACCTAAGCTCTGTCAGCGAAATTAAGGCGATTGCAGCAAAACTTAGGCACCGAGAGGCGGCCGATACGCTCACTGAGCTCGACACCGACGAGCACAAGAAAATAGACGACATTGTCTTCCGACATCTGGAGCTATCTGCGGAGATGCGCCAGCAAGTGGTAATCGGATTGCGACGTAGGTTGCGGGAGCGCCAGAACAAGTCAAAGTCCTGAAGCCACAGTTAGGAACATTCATAGGAGATCCGATGGATGCCGAACATGTTGCAGGTCTAATCAAACATGCTGGCCAGTCTCACGCGTTGAGGGGTAGTCGTCAGTCACGGACGAACCCATCGCTCAAGGTCATTATGTCCACGTCACAAGTCGAATGGACGATTGAAGGCCTGAGGCAAGGTGACGTAGAACCAATCGATCCCAATGACATCGACCGTCTAGACTTCTATTTCCTTTTGGACCTGTTTCGAACGCAACGCGTCACTCTCCCAGTTCCAACTGTCGCGCCTGGAGGCGGCGCACTTCGGCCTAAGTATTCTTGGGGCACACAAGGTCCAGGAAAGCCGCCTATTCAGCCTGGAGTACCAGCCCTGAGGTTCCCCGTCCTGGGCGCCGAAATGGTCTTCGGACAGCCGCATTGCTTCCGCGCAGCTGCCAACAACGAAGTAATCCTCCACCTAGACCTGGAAAGGCTACCTTACCCTCACCCCACGGGCGGCCCTCTGCTTCAAGCTCATTTTGGGGTGCAGGCAATGTGGGTGACGAAGCTGGACGGACGACTCAAAAATAGCTTTGCGCGTATCTGGATGGATCATCAACAGTATGCCGATATCTATGACGAAATCATGCGTACTTGAGCTTGGGCGAGCCTCGTCGCGCATTCGCTCATGCGGCTTTCCGGCATCGAATCTGGGCAGACGATCATAGAGAACTGGGGGAATACAAATGGCCCGTCGTCGTGCGAACAAGCCGAAGCGCCGCAAGTTGGAAGTGCATGTCCTTATCATTTCGGGCATGGACGGCCCTGCCGGCTACATTGACCTGCTGACCAACACGCGAAGTCGTATGCGCACGCTCCGGGAAACGCTTATTCGAGTCGGCAGCAAGAACCACGGCATGGAACAGGTCGAACAGCGAGGCGACGCCGTTGCACTGCGGTTTTTCAGCTTCACTGAAGGTGAGCGCCCCGACGTTCTGGATACCGACCGCTTCGAGATACAGGACAGCCCGCTTTCTGAATCGCAAACACCGCTTGCGTGGACACATGTTGTCGGCAAGCCCGTCGGCGACAAGTTTGTACTGGTCATCGAGAAATCGCAGGGCGGCCTCTGGCCAAATGCGTTGGAGGACTACCTCAACGACCTTCTGTTCAAATTCCACAAGGACGAGCGCGACCGTCCCACGTACACCGTAAGCGTCGAACCCAAGGCCGGAAGCCGATTTGTCGCCCGCGTTCGGCAGATGGACAGAATTCGAAGGGCAAGCATCCGCACGGCCCGCCCGAACCCCGGATGGGCAGACCTTGAGACAACGTTGGGCCACGAGGCCGGAGCGTCGAATGCGCACAAGGCCGAAGTAGAGATGACTGCGGCTCGCAACGCAGGCTTGTCCAGGAACAACGGCATAGTGAAACGCATCCTTGACCTTGCCGCCGCAGCACAGTTGACGTTTGCAGCAATCGAGGGCGAACGCAACGGGCAGCACGAGCGCTTCGATTCCGAGAAGCTAGGCGAGTACCGCTACGTCGACTTGAATGTCGACACCGATGGTAAGGTAGTCAAGGAGTCCGCCTTCAATGCATTGGCGGCGTTGCTTGACGAACAGGCCTAGTATGTACGCGGAACTCTGGAGTTACACCAAAGAAGCGTGGCAACGTTCGCCGTTCCTCAAAGACGGCGAGTTCTGGACCGGTGTTGCTTGCGGTGCTGGGGCCTACACAGCATTCAGCATCCAGCCGGAACTTCTGTCTTCCGCCCAGGATCAGCTACCAAACATTCTGACCATCGTCAGCATCCTCTTCGGCTTTGTGGTGTCAGCGCTGGTGTACTACATTCAGGCAGCCAAGGAGTGGTCAGCGAAGGAGAACGTCAGGAAGGTCGCTCAGAAGCTCATTGACTGGCAGGTTTGGACGATCCTGACTCTCTTGCTGGCCTTGTTCCTGTCGCTGTTTCTTGCCGTATGGCAACCCGTCCCCAAGCCTTTTGACGGCGACGTTGCATGGTACGTCGCGATTGTGTTTGCGGCCTTGGCTTGGCTGCTTTCGTATGGCCTCTTCCAGATCGTCAACCACACGTTGATCGCTTGGTGGGTGTTCAAGAACGTCAAGCGTCTCACGGACGAGCCCAAGTTCGATCCCTACAAGCCACCTAGCGCGGACAGCGCCAAAGACGACAAGTCCCAAGGCAGGGAATAGCCGCGACCACGGCGAGCGCCCGACGCTTGCGCTACAGCAGACAGGCAGACCCCAACTACCAGATATTTCTATGTAACTAGCCCAAACTGCGGTCTTGAGTGGGCGGCGGGTGAGCCTTGGGGCGTTGCGGTGACCGAAGCGAACCCGAATGGGTCGGAAGAGTTCCGATCCTGCTTCCGGCCGCCGACGAGCCTACATCAGACGCGCTGAGGTGAGCGCGTTGAATGCACTCGCGGGCGAGGAAATCGCCCCCGCCCACGAGCCTCAAGACCACTGCCGCAAGAAGCTACTTGCTCGGCGGGTTGTTGCCCCGACCGCCTCCCGACTGATTCCCCGTCGTGCTGGGACCATTCGCCGGACGACCACCACCGCCGCCTCCACCCTTACCACCACCGCCTTTGCCGTTACCCATGACTCTCTCCCATAGCGTCGTTGGCCCCGTTCGAGGAAGAAAAGTACCGCGCGACCAGGGCAACGCCAACGCAACAATGCAGGCACCCATGCCAAGAATCAGGCAAGCAAGAACAGTCAGGCAGAAGCGTGACACTGTGCCACAGCGTCTTGAGAAGACCACAGCCGCCGGAGACTGTCTGGCATGACGATGAACAGTTCTTTCGCCGCAGCCTCCATGCCTTCAGCAGACGCCAGCAGATGAAGCACCGATTGCGCCATGCCTTGTGCGTCAGCAACGCCTGACCGGAGGTGCCAAGCTTGTGGTCGTTGGTTCGAAACCCATCGCCCGCTCCAGCACCAAACACGCTCAGAGAGCCAATCTCCTGGCGATTGCCCATTCGGCCCAGACGTACCGAAAACACTAGGGTAGCGCAAATCGAACCGGTAAATCGAGTCAGCCGCTGGTTATTGCCATGCGTGGCACAGCGCCGTGTCGCGGAGTTGTTGAAGTCGGGGCTAGCAGCCGGAGCGCATGCCCAAGCGGCATTGTCCATTTTGACGTTCCCACCATTTTTTGTCGCAGTGCATGCTAGACTAGGATTGGCCTGCCGGATTTCCGGCGTGCGCTCATTGGCCTCGCCAACCTCAACTCAGCCGAGGTTGTCGCAGTCGGTGATATGCTCATCCAGCGAGGGTGCGCCGATGTTGCTGAGACCGGCGCAGATCAGGTTTGAACTAGGTCGGGTGTTCATGGCTGCTCGAAGGCCGAAAAACAAACGTCGATCCGCTGGCACCAAGCGTTCGAGCCAACAAATGCAGACTGGTAGCCGAACCAGTCGCCGAGGCCGCGCACGAGGGAGCAATACGGCGTCAGCAAAATTTCCACTTAGCGTACTCATCGCCTACCATCCCAGCTCTGAAGAAGCCAGCTCGATTGCTTCTTATGTCTTTCGATCTTTCAACGACGACCCCTCTGACTTTGGGTTGCGCATTCCGACGTATTTCGCGCAGGAGGACGGCAGCGGAAAACCGCCCACCCCTGAGATCCCCTCGGAGGCAGACAAGGTCGTTTTTGTCCTCCTGTGTGACGATCACCTGGCAGCCGACGCTAGACCTGCCCCCGGCCAACTCAGCGGCTGGGGAGACTACGCGGTAGGCCTCCAACGCCTATGCGAACAGAAGCCGGCAGATCGACGGTTCCTGCCCGTTCAGCTTTCAGCCCACGCCTACCCCATCCATGCAGACCTCGCCGGTCTAAACTTCCTTCGAGCTTGGGCCGAACCAACGTTGGAACACAAGAAGAAGCTGGTAGCCCGCCGGATCGTACACTCACTCATCCGAGCCTTGCACCCCGACCTAGATGAAGACACGTCGCATCCGCTCACCGTCTTTATCAGCCACACCAAACTTGACATAGAGCTTGAGCCACGGCCCGTCAGAAGCCTCCTTAGCTACCTCACGGCCCAACAGCCGGAGAAAACCTGGTTTGACAGCGGCGACATCGAGTCTGGGTCGCGCTTTGCTGCCGAGATTGAACGAGGCGTCAAGCACACGGCGCTGCTGGCGGTTGCGACGGATTCGTACTCCTCTCGTGCTTGGTGCCGCCGAGAAGTACTTTTTGCTAAGAAGCACCGTCGGCCTGTCGTGGTGGTAAATGCGATTCAGAACCGCGAGGTCCGCTCTTTCCCATATGCGGGGAACGTACCCGTCGTTCGATGGAAAGGCGACCCCGAAGAGGTAATCGATTTGCTACTTCGGGAAAATCTGAAGCTGCGGTATGCGGAGCTTTACCTCGGGAAGTTCAAGCGGCCTGACGATGTCATCCTTCCGGCCGGTCCCGAACTTGTAACACTGTTCCTGCAGCGGCCGACAGGTCGCATCCTCTATCCTGACCCTCCATTCGGGGCCGAGGAAATCGAAATCCTAAAGGTCGCCGGGTTGGAAGTGGAGACTCCCCTTGAACGCCACTCACGCGAGAACATTCTACCGCCGGGCAACGCTATAGCCCTTTCAGTCTCGGAGGCCGAGGATCTCGCACGCTTTGGGCTGAGAAAACAACACCTAGATGCGGCCCAGTTAGAACTATCCCGCTACCTCCTGCTAAGTGGTGTGTCCCTTGCCTACGGTGGCGACTTAAGGGCCGACGGCTACACGGTGCGCCTTGCCAACTTGCTGCGCGATCCGCTAGTTGAAAAGCTGCGCGGCGATCCCGCACGCCGGGACAACGGTGGAGCGCAACTCGTCAACTATATCGCTTGGCCGATCCAAACCACTGCCAGTGACGCTGCTCGACTCGGTCATCTAGTTGAAGTGCGCCGCCTAACTCGGCCTGCTGACGTAGATGAGAAGTTGGAAGCAGCGTTCGCAAACTTGCCTTCGGAAACATCCGAGGTATCGGCGGTAGAGAAGCGATTCGGTTGGGCTCGTGGGCTCACCGAAATGCGACGCCGTCAGGTCACTGAGACAGCTGCGAAGGTTGTTGTTGGCGGTCGCATCGGTAGCAGCTCACACCCGTATAAGGGCCGAATGCCAGGTGTCATCGAAGAAGTGGTGCTCGCGCTGCGCTCGTCTCAACCCGTCTACCTCATAGGAGCATTTGGTGGCTGTGCGCAACTACTCATTGACAGCATTCGCGGACGCAAGCGCAATGAGTTGACTTGGGAGTATCACGCCGCCGTTCCCCACAGCGAAGAACTTCGCGCTATGTATCTAAAGCGCGGCCTGCCGTGGGATGAGTATGACGACCTAAACGCTTTCATTCATGGCAGCGGATTTAGCGGACTACACAACGGACTGACCAAGTCCCAAAACCAAGAACTTGCGGTCACGAGGTCGATTGACCGGATAGTTGCGCTGCTTCTGACCGGACTTCGCAACGTTCTGAAAGACTGAGCAGATCAAAGGAACCCCTATGGCAGACCTACGAAACATCTTCATCTCCCACGCACACGAAGACGATGCCGAGCTTCCCGGCTTGAAGAAGTTGATTGCCAGCAAGGGCATGGAGGTCCGAGATAGCTCCATTACAAGCGACAAGCCAAACGCGGCACTTAACAAGGAGTACATTCAGCGTGAGATACTTCTGCCGCGCATTCAGTGGGCCAGTACGCTCGTCGTGCTGATTAGTCACGACACTGCTGGAAGCTGGTGGGTCAATTGGGAAATACAAAAGGCAGTTGAATTGGGCAAGAAGGTCGTGGGTGTTTTTGCCCAAGGTGCAACGGACGCTGACGTACCTGAAGAACTAAAGAAATGCGGTGACGCCGTGGTCGTTGGCTGGCAAGGCGAGCGTGTCATAGACGCAATCAACGGCGACCTAAAGGCTTGGGACGACCCCGCAACCGGGAAGCCTCGGCCCCCCGGTTGGGACATCCAGCGGATTGTCTGCCAGTGACCATGTACTCCTACATTGTTAAGCGCGATTACGGGTTTGCTCCAAATCCGTTTTTCGGCTTTTGCACGCTCGCGACATGCAAACCGAAGATTCGCACCAAGGCTTCGATTGGGGATTGGATTTGGGGTACCGGGGCTGCCACAGGGTACCAACTTCGAGGCCACCTCATCTACGCCATGAAAGTGGCGGAGACACTTTCATTCACTGAGTACTGGAATGATCCCCGCTTTGCTGCCAAGAAGCCACTGCTGAACGGCAGCCTAAAACAACTATATGGCGACAATATTTATCATAGGCGAGGTAGCGGTTGGTTCCAGGCTGACTCACATCACAGCCACGACAATGGTCGCCTGAATCAGGCCAACACTGAAAGAGACACTGGCGTTGATCGCATCCTCGTTTCAACTCACTTCGTGTACTTTGGACGCGAGGCACCGCAGATTCCACAGTCATTACGACATTTTGGCTCTGCAGGCGAAGATGTGTGCCACTCGCGCCAAGGCCATCGCATAGTGTCCACCGCCCTAGCACACTCTGCATTGCGATGGCTCGAAAGCATGGACTTATGGGGCGTTCAAGGGCAGCCATTGGAGTTCTCAAAACACCGGCCACGAACTCGATAGGGAAAGAGACAAACATGGCGAAGCATCATGACCACTGGCTAGTGAGGTTTGCGGAGATAGCGGCAAAATCCGACAAACTCAAAGGGAACCCCGACCACATACCATTGCTCACAGCGGGCATGCTTGGCGAGTGCGGTAGCGTAATCGCCGAACTCAAGAAAGAGCAACGCGACCGCGAAGCGTACCCTCGCTACCTCAGTCGCATGATGGAAGAAGTCGGCGATTTCACGTGGTACTTCATCCGACTGGTAACGGAACTTGCACCTACACTGTTGCGCGAGCTGTCCACCGCCAAGCCAGCCTCAACGAAACTGGTCCGGCCGACACAACGCTTCTTGCTGTTCGGAGGTGCGGTGTCCCGATTACTTGAAGTGCTTGGCGAAAGCAACCATAAGCCTTCCAAAGCCTTTGCTTCACAGGCCGTGGACGTTTGGAAGCACCTTCTTTCCATTGCGCGCCAAGAACACATTGACCTCCAGGCAGCGACAAGTGACAACTTGGCAAAAACACAGAGCAGATGGCCGGAGGACCGGAAGTTCTTGCCACTGTTCGACGAGGACTACGACCCCGAAGAGCAACTTCCTAGAAAACTAACCGTAGACTTCTTGGATCGAACGCGCGGAGCCCACAGTGTGGTCGTGCTGAGGTGCAATGGAATCAACTTTGGGGACCGGCTAACCGACAACATTGAAGATCCGGATGGCTACCGGTATCACGACGTGTTTCATTTCGCGCACGCCGTCTACCTCGGATGGTCGCCAGTGGTCCGGGCACTTCTGCGAACCAAGCGCAAGAGCGTGCCCAAGAAGGATGAGGGCCAAGATGGAGCCCGCGCCATCATCCTTGAAGAAGCAGTCTCTGCCATCGTGTTCAACCGCGCAAAGCAACTAAATTACTTTGATGGCATTCCGACGGTCGATTTTGATCTACTCAAACTCGTGCATGAATTTGTCGCCGGGTACGAGGTGGAGAAAGTACCCATGTGGCAGTGGGAAGTGGCGATTCAGGAAGGTTATCGCTTGTTTAGATTGCTCAGAAACAACAAAGGCGGTACTCTCACTCTGAACCTCAAGACTCGACAGCTGAAGTATCGTCCATTACACAAACCACATCGCTAGCTCGCCCTGGCAGCCTTGTTCGATTGGTCGTTAATACTCCCACCTACTCCCTGTCCTGTTCTTTGCAAACAATGGTCTGCCGTTATCGGGTATGATTCGGCTCTTGCGCAGGTACGCCGAGTGAACCCACTCTTGAACAACGTCGGCGTTTTCGTTCCACGAGTGCAAGGTCGCAAAGCCACTGGCGAGGTTATCGGCGAGCCTCGGGGGGATAGTGTGCGGGTCATACTTTGTGGTGTCGCCCTTGAAGTACTTGTCCGAGTAAGCTGGTAGCAAGATTCCTAACAAACCCGATCGCGGGTTGTATTCTGTGTGTCGTATAGACGACGAGATCTCCCAGTCCACGTGCTTTCTCTGCCAAGTCAATTCGCCGACGAGGACAATTGTCACAGAGGTGTCTCTCAGATAGAGATCCCGAATCTTCTGTCGAGTGGTCTCTGTTGCCAGCATCGGGTCAATGTCACCGTCATTTACGGAACCAGAAATAATAGCGCCGTACTTGTTTCCGAACCGCAGCTCGAAAACGTTCTTCCGGGCTTGGTCGAGTTCGTGATAGTAGCTTAGAAATACCTTGTGGACGCGGCTCATATCGCCAGTTTGCGCCTCTTACCAGGTGGCGTCAAGTGACAGGTTGCGCCCCAGCGGCCGCTTACCGACGGGCCTCGGGGTTTGCTGTAACAGGTTATTGAGATTCCACTTCGGTGGGAACCATGGGCTCAGTGCTGTGTTTTTAGGTCGGAATATCTGCTTGATGCGGCTTCTGCCGGTACACCCCCTGTGCTCTGGGTGGACAACCCTTGCGTACTTGTCCACTTCACAAAACAGGTTCTGGCAGTCTATTAACTGAAGTTGTCGGCCCCATAACGTCCGAAAGGCGAGACCTAACCGCGCAAACTCGCTGTCTTGGCGTTCACAAACAATTCGGATGATCTCGCTGTCGGTGTATCCTCTAGTGTCTGCAAAACATTTGCGAATTCCGTCCTTGGCGCCCGGGCCGGCAACCACAAAGTCGTTCTCACTAAAGTTCGTGACCGAACTGTAGTTGATGTCTATCACATACTGATACGCGAGGAAAGGACCGATGCTCGGATACTCTAGCAGTAGGTGGAAGGCCGAGGACATTGAAGGGGCGTTGCCTAGGCGGTCCGGCAGGCGACTCTCCATCATACGCTCAACCAGCCGAAGGTGGTTCTGATGCTTCACTCGGCTTCCAAAAGCGGTGGCTGCCGAAGGCATGATGTAGGCAGCGGAGTATATTCTCTCGTTGTTCTCTCGAGCCTTTGAAAGCACCTCTTCGTATCTTACAAAGGAGTAGTCCTTCCATGTCAGCACGCCTAGAGTTCGCGATAGCAACTCCCATGTTTCGATCTTGTTAAACAACTTGAACAAGATGACTCTGAAGAACACTTCTTCTGGCGATTGATCGCCCTCATAGATAACGCGCCGAATCAGATATTGGCTAACCCGGTCAGTGGCGCGGTAGGCGTTGGTGAACTTGTGACGCAACAGAACCTCATCAGCCGTCCATGGACCCTCACTTCGAGCAAGACGACGAAAAAAGATCTCTTGGCGCTCATACGCAAACCGCCAATACGTGTCGTACACGATGGTGGGGCGCAAGGCAGCAATCAACTTGTCGTGAGCGCGCGTCGTCCCCGAGGCGGGTGACACGTCGCCGGAACCGCCGCGCTGATTGTGCCTAGATGCCACGGTCGTCTCCACCAGTACACAGCAGTGTACATGTACACGGCAGGTACTCGCCGATCAACGTACAAGGATCAGCCGTGCCTCTCCGGGGGCCTCAAACGTCTACTCCGCCTTGGCCTCGTTCTCTGGCTCGAGCTTTCGCTAGAGCACTGCACAGACCACCGGGCCGTAAAGCACAGCTGTCCTTACGCAGTTCACGACTCTTGCTGGCGCGATGTTTCAGTGCCGGGCCTAGCGCGATAGAATCCGTGTGCCGGGTAACCGGTGACAACTTTTTCTGCGGCTACCTCGAATCGACCAAGCTTCAGACAGACCGCGGACGCCAGACCGCCCTTTTGGGCGGCCTGCGTTCGCTTCTGTCGAGGCTCTTGGTCGAGCCAGAGGTGGGGCGGCGTAGGTTCGCCCTCCTTCTTCGTGTGGCCGCGCTGGCATCCATTTTTGTTGCGGCCCTTGTCAGCAGGACTGATGCCTCAGGAGGGTCCTCTTTTCAATTGGGAGCACTTGCGGGGTTGCCAATGCTGTCCCCCTTTCGGTGAGACTTGGGCCTTGAGTTGGCCACCGCGAGGTTGGCTTCTGCGGGCGACAAGACAATCTTGCGTGCAGCCGCTGTTTGGTTGGCCCACTTGTCAAGGCCGACACGGCTGAGAAGGATGCGGCCGTTGCAGGAGTTCCTCGCTCGCATGCCGGCTATTCGCCCAGCCAGAAACTCCTTGCGCAGGCTGCTCACCGACACCAACGGCTGGCCCCTTTCGTCAAGCCCAATCGTGCGTGCCGCCTGCTTTAGTGTCAGCCAGCCGCCTACGACCTGTGGCCGTTGCACTTCTGATTCTGGCATCTCTGGAGCCTTCTCTTCCGATTCCAAGCAAAGTGACAAGTGATCCAGCAGACGGCAGACGCGTTGGGCTCTATCGAGGTCTGCCGAAGGCGGCTTCTCATGCAGCCTTGGTCTCCAGAACTCTGCCCAAGACTGGCCTTCCTCGTCGCCATGAAGCAGAAAGTCTAGCGCACGGGCCGCGAGCCATTGGCTCGCGAGTTGAGCCTCGTACGCCTGCTGGACTGCCCGGACAACCTCCAGCAACTTCTCTTCCGCGTCGGTTGTCGTGAGGGCTTTCAGTTTCACCAGCCACGCGAGTGGCATGGGTGAGCAAAGCGGGTCCCTCTGCAGCTTGTGCAGTTGCTTGAGCTGCCCTCGCCCCAGCTTGTGCTGAACCTCATGTACACAACTGATTGCCGCGGCGGACAGCTTGCGGAGGCCCGGCTCCAGTCTCTCAAACCACGCCCCGAAATCCTTTCGCCAGAGCAATCTTGCCTCCAACAGAAACTCAGCCGGCTGGAGCCAAACCAAATCCGGGGTCGCGTTGGACCGAAACCAGCGAATCACGGAGCCAAGTCTTTGCTGGGTCTCATTCTTCATGGTTGGTACCTCCCGCGCCCCCTGAACTGTGGCCCTTCGAGCAATGCCTGTTTCGCGCCGTCCCCACGACTTCCCAGAACAGCGAATTCGCAACCTGCAGCTGGCTCATCCCCCATCGAAAGAGTGGAGAATGGTCAACGTACGATAGAACCTCTCGCGACAAGGCCGCGGTGTGGATACGCAATCATCGGAAGATTTTTTCTGGTAACGGCATATAGAGATTGCGCTAAGCACAGACGCCCTCTGCATCGCAAGCTCTGACGCATGGCGTTTCCTTGTACATACTGCGCTTCATATGGGGTGGCTGCGCGCTGCCCTGCTCAACAAGACGCGCTGAGGGATACGGCCCGGTGAAGCGCGGCCAACCGACCCGCCAAAGGAGTCAGGAGCGACTCCCACGAGCATTCGAGCTTTGGTTCAGCGCGCGTGTGCGCGGAAGACACACAATGTCGTCGTGCGGAATGACTACTGCGGTTCATCCCTCGCGTTTGGGGGGAAGGCGTCACTGAACCGGAATGAGCCGGCAGCGTTTTCCAGTTCACCCCCGTGTGTGCGGGGAAGGCGTCGAGACATGCCGGCTGTTCCGCGCCGCCGGCGGTTCACCCCGCGTGTGCGGGGAAGGCTTCACCATTGACACAATCGCCATTCCTGCTATCGGTTCACCCCCGCGTGTGCGGGGAAGGCGTGCATTGACTGGAGCTTGCCCTGCCCCAGCATCGGTTTACCCCCGCGTGTGCGGGGAAGGCACCGCTCCCCGAATAGCGCCTGTACTTTCACTCGGTTCACCCCCGCGTGTGCGGGGAAGGCCTAGGCCTCGGCCTGGGTAAGCGGGGCGCCGCCCGGTTCACCCCCGCGTGTGCGGGGAAGGCTGCAGCTCGCCCGGAATCGGTGATAACCCGCCCGGTTCACCCCCGCGTGTGCGGGGAAGGCTGCCCCTCGACTTCGATCTCAAACGTGACGGTCGGTTCACCCCCGCGTGTGCGGGGAAGGCCGCAGCGCGCCGAGTTCTGACTGCACCCACGACGGTTCACCCCCGCGTGTGCGGGGAAGGCCTTCTCGAGGCGCTTGAAGCGCGGGAGTCGGTCCGGTTCACCCCCGCGTGTGCGGGGAAGGCCTCCCCGGTACGCCCTTTCAGGCTTTGCCCGCCGGTTCACCCCCGCGTGTGCGGGGAAGGCGAAGGTCAACAGGCTGGATTTGCCCTGGTCGTTCGGTTCACCCCCGCGTGTGCGGGGAAGGCGTGGCGTCCGGTGTCGGGTATCCGTCCGCGTCCGGTTCACCCCCGCGTGTGCGGGGAAGGCGGCGTTCAGCGTTGCGAACGCGCTGGCGTCGTCCGGTTCACCCCCGCGTGTGCGGGGAAGGCGCCCCCGAAGTCGGGTAGTTTCGGCAACTCAATCGGTTCACCCCCGCGTGTGCGGGGAAGGCGTCGTCGGTGAACTTCTTGAGCAGCTCGGAGGCCGGTTCACCCCCGCGTGTGCGGGGAAGGCGTCGTCCTCGGCGGTCCAGCCTGTGCCCAATCCCGGTTCACCCCCGCGTGTGCGGGGAAGGCACGTTGACCGTTACGCCTCCTGACCACGCGCGCCGGTTCACCCCCGCGTGTGCGGGGAAGGCATGATGGCTTTTGCGTTGCGGCAACCGCCGTTCGGTTCACCCCCGCGTGTGCGGGGAAGGCTGTCCATGCCACACCTATAACAGTTCTGCCCACGGTTCACCCCCGCGTGTGCGGGGAAGGCAGCTCCGCAAGCGTCACGCCACCATCGGCGTGCGGTTCACCCCCGCGTGTGCGGGGAAGGCGTCCGCCCCATGCGGCCCAGGCGGTCGGGGGCTCGGTTCACCCCCGCGTGTGCGGGGAAGGCTGGCACTGTCCTGTTTACCTTGAGCCCGCTGCCGGTTCACCCCCGCGTGTGCGGGGAAGGCGCCGTCGAGCGTCTGCGGGTGTCTTTGCACGCCGGTTCACCCCCGCGTGTGCGGGGAAGGCGCCATTGAACGGGGCGAGCCCCTAGACCATTGCGGTTCACCCCCGCGTGTGCGGGGAAGGCGTTCTGCGCGCCGCTCATGTTTGGCGCGTAGTCGGTTCACCCCCGCGTGTGCGGGGAAGGCAGCGGCCCGCGCCGCCATTCTGTCTCGCTGATCGGTTCACCCCCGCGTGTGCGGGGAAGGCGAAATGGGTGCCCTGTACGTTGGCAACGGTGCGCGGTTCACCCCCGCGTGTGCGGGGAAGGCTGGTTCGACGTGGACAAGGGCAAGGTCGTGCACGGTTCACCCCCGCGTGTGCGGGGAAGGCGCAAGTGCTTCCTGCTGCCTCTCGCGCGCGGCCGGTTCACCCCCGCGTGTGCGGGGAAGGCGACTCGAGCACCAGCTTCAGGTCGCCTTCAAGCGGTTCACCCCCGCGTGTGCGGGGAAGGCTTCGCCAACGTGCGGGCCATCTTGCGCGCCCACGGTTCACCCCCGCGTGTGCGGGGAAGGCTCGTTTGCGGATCTCGGCCAGCGTGCCGCCGCCGGTTCACCCCCGCGTGTGCGGGGAAGGCTTGGTTAAATCTCGCTTCACCTCTCGCACAATCGGTTCACCCCCGCGTGTGCGGGGAAGGCTTTCACTTCCAACCTGCCATGGCGGCAACACACGGTTCACCCCCGCGTGTGCGGGGAAGGCGTCGGTCGGGTAAACCAGCAGGTCGCCGATGGTCGGTTCACCCCCGCGTGTGCGGGGAAGGCATCGGGTCAAACAGCGCGCCAAGGCCGCAGCACGGTTCACCCCCGCGTGTGCGGGGAAGGCCTGACCATCACCAGCAAGATCATCAGCGTGGACGGTTCACCCCCGCGTGTGCGGGGAAGGCTCAAGCACATCGGCAACCGGGTGTTCAGCCGGCGGTTCACCCCCGCGTGTGCGGGGAAGGCGCACGCCTAGCCCCTTGGCCAGGGCGCGGAGTTCGGTTCACCCCCGCGTGTGCGGGGAAGGCAGAATGTATTTTGCATGGCGTGGTCAAACACACGGTTCACCCCCGCGTGTGCGGGGAAGGCTGCGGCAAGAACGACCAGGGCAAATCCAGCCTCGGTTCACCCCCGCGTGTGCGGGGAAGGCGGGCCGGACACCACGCTGGTCGGCCACAACATCCGGTTCACCCCCGCGTGTGCGGGGAAGGCGTGGTCAAGCGCCATCACCGCGCGCCGGATTGCGGTTCACCCCCGCGTGTGCGGGGAAGGCAGGACGGCGACGGCGCCGACGCCGTTTGGCTGCGGTTCACCCCCGCGTGTGCGGGGAAGGCTCTGCTCCTTGACCTTGTCCTCGGGTGTCCAGCGGTTCACCCCCGCGTGTGCGGGGAAGGCCGCGCCGACAGCGCAAGGACGGTGTCCGGCAACGGTTCACCCCCGCGTGTGCGGGGAAGGCTTCGGGGAAGCCCTGCTTGGCGAGCTCGCCGTCGGTTCACCCCCGCGTGTGCGGGGAAGGCGCGTGCGCTCGCCGCGGATGATGGCGCCGATTTCGGTTCACCCCCGCGTGTGCGGGGAAGGCGCCGACAGGGCATAGCGGCGGATGTACGTGATCGGTTCACCCCCGCGTGTGCGGGGAAGGCCTTGCCGGTTTGTCCGGGCCGGTCACCGGGCTCGGTTCACCCCCGCGTGTGCGGGGAAGGCTTGTTCGCAGCGGCGACAAAGTCGGTCGGGTACGGTTCACCCCCGCGTGTGCGGGGAAGGCGTCGGCCACGTCCTTGAGCTTGGCGTCCACGATCGGTTCACCCCCGCGTGTGCGGGGAAGGCGCGCGCGGACCAAGCGGCAAGCCGATCCCGGCCCGGTTCACCCCCGCGTGTGCGGGGAAGGCCTCCGGCAGCGAGATCGGCCAGGGCGACGTTCATCGGTTCACCCCCGCGTGTGCGGGGAAGGCGTTTGCGCAAACGCTCAAACATCGGGGCGCTCCGGTTCACCCCCGCGTGTGCGGGGAAGGCACTGTACCCGGCGTCCCACGCCAGCCGGATAACGGTTCACCCCCGCGTGTGCGGGGAAGGCACCACCGCACGCCTGCGCCAGCCTGCGCGATGCGGTTCACCCCCGCGTGTGCGGGGAAGGCCTGCGGGGTTGTCTTACCGCCACCCGTGCCTACGGTTCACCCCCGCGTGTGCGGGGAAGGCGTGACCGACGTGGGCGGCCTGGCCCGCTTTGACGGTTCACCCCCGCGTGTGCGGGGAAGGCCTCGGCAATGAACTGGTCACGGTCGGGGTCAGCGGTTCACCCCCGCGTGTGCGGGGAAGGCTCTACCCTACGCTTGTAGTTCTTGAGGAAACTCCGGTTCACCCCCGCGTGTGCGGGGAAGGCGGCATGGTCGAGCTTGGGACCGCCGGCGCCAGCGGTTCACCCCCGCGTGTGCGGGGAAGGCTCCAGCATTCTGTTGTCAAAGAACAAGTCAAGTCCATTGCTCGTGTGTCGGAAACAAATTCTGACACACCCTCAAGTGTCTTTCGACGGGCGCATTACCAACGGCAGACCATCGAACTCGTGAAACCAGCGATCCTCGTTGCCGTGCTGCCTGTACTCATAGCCACAGGGCGTCCGCGCCGACCAGACCTGAACAATCTGGCCTGTCTTGCACTTACTGACCGCCTTCTTCCAGAGTTCGTCCCGGACCCGCTTGCTCGGGTTCCCCAAGAATATCCCGGCTGCGGGCTCGATCAGCCAGCGAGATAACTCGCCCTTCAAGCTCGTCGGCACTTTCTTCAAGATCATCACCAGCACCTAGCACCTCCCGTATGTCCGGCAGCAGCCGCCCCATCAAACTGAAGTCGTAGAAGCGCTGCCGACACTCCATGCGTACCGCGCGCTCGAGATTCTCCGGCTCTTTGGCGGCCAACTCAAATGCAAGCGGAACTACCAAGTCGGTCTTGTACAGGTCCGCTACGTCGTAAACGAAACTCAGCATCTTGCCCGTGTGAATGAATCCCAGCCCGGGCGAGAAGCCGGCCGCGACAATGCCCGCGTGGCAGACGCCGTTAAGGCAGGCGCTGGCCGTTGACAGCGCGCGGTTGACCGGGTCGGCAACGTTCCAGTTGCCGGGGTCGTAGTTTCGGCCAGACCACTCAATGCCGAACTTCTCGGCGGCCGCGCGATAGGCCTGGCGGACGCGGAAGCCTTCTTTGCCGCGTAGAACTTCGATGGAGGTGTCTTCGGGGACTTGTTCGGCGAAGCGGAAGCGATACATGCGGCGGGCGACTTCGTCGCGGCTGGCTGGGTCGCAAACCAGTTCGGCCTGTTTGATGAGGCGCCGGGCCGAATGGGTGGCGCCAGTAGAGTGGGCGTACATGCGGACGCCGTCCTGGCCGGTCCATGCGACGAGGCAGGCGTTCTGAGACAGCGCCTTGGTGGCGGCGTGGGTGACGGTGGTGCCGGGGCCGAGCATGACCACGGAAAGCTGGTTGATGGGCACAGCCACGCGGCCCTGGGCATTTTCGAAGTAGAGTCCGGCATCGTCCTGGTCCAGCCGCCCCATTTCGAGGTAGAGGAACTCCCAGCGGTCATCAAAGCGGGGCAGTTCATGGAGAGTGCGCATGGCTTACTCCAACACTGGCGCGACGGAAAGCAGGCCAAAGCCGAAGGCTTTGGCGGGGCCGATGCCGGACATGATCAACGAACGCAGTTTGACCGGGTCTTTGACGATCAGCTTTCCCTTGTAGGTGACTGCCCACCACTTCATGTCTTCCTTCGCAGTTTTGCCGCCCCTGTCGTAGTCGCCGCGAGAGGCGTGGGCCCAGCCGGTTTCGACTAAGGGGTGTTCGCGCTTGGGATCATCGAGGGTCTTGCGAACGAGTTCAGCCGCACCGCCGAGCTTTCGCTGGAGCCAGTCGAGATGAACTTCACGGCGGGCTTCTTCGACTCTGCGAGCCGCTTCTTGTCGGGCCTCTGTGGTGGTAGCGTCTTCGTACGCTCGCATGAGGCCATCGTCAATGCGTAGGCGGTGCCGGCCCCTCTTGCCGTCCTTGCCGGCGCGGGTTTCGATGACGTTGGCGCGCAGAAGGAACCAAAGCTCGTCGCCGGGTTGGGCGGCGTGGGCACGACTTGCGTCCGGTAGCGTGGCGGAATCGTCATAGCGATCTAACTCCCAGGCTTTCAGGTGCAGTGCACCTCCGAACGATTCGAACTCAACGCGGCGGACCTGTGGAGGCGCGGCAAGGAGAAAGTCCGCATTACCCTTGGGAGGCGTGAACGGCCGCGCGCCGCTGCCGGGGTTGAGGCCGAAGGCATGATCCCAATCGGGGCGAGTGGCGGACTGCACGATGATGACCGGCTTACGCATGGAGCCAAGTACGGGGTAGTCGATGCGATAGAGGAAGCCACGCTCACCGGTGCGCGGGGTATGGACATCGCCGGGGTCATCGTCAGTCGCGTCAATGGCATCAGGGCCCAAGGGTGGCTGGAAAGGTTTGCAGTATTCGGCGAAGCGCTCGGCCTCACTCTTTCCAACAAGTGCCGTGTCCGCGTCAGGAAAGGCCATGCAAAGACGTTGGTGGACGCGGTAGAGGTTGCGCAGCCAGGCGCGTGTACGTTGCCAGTCCACGCGGTCGGGGTTGTCGCCCGTGTTGATGAGCAGGTGGGAGTGGTACATGGCTAGTCCTCCTCGTCGTCGAGCCTTTGTAGCGGCGGCTTGTCGGTGCCCGGGGCGCGAGCTAGGGTGCGGCGGCGTCCTTCGACACTGCGAAACTCCCGGATTTCTGTGCGCTTCTCGATGATCCGGTCACGCCACTTCGGGTCCGTGGGGTCGATGCGGTCCAGTGTCATGCCAAGACCGTACTCAAGCATGGTGCAGGTGTCGTGGCAAAGACGGCAGAGCGACGCCAGCTCCTTGTCGGTGTCTTCGTTGCCGCCCGCGTGGCGGTAGCTGATGTGCTGGACGGTGGTTGCGGGCTGTTTGCAGAACACGCAGAGGCCGTGGTCGTTCCGAAGGCGCTCGCCCCGGCGCTTCTTCCATTCAGTACTGGTGTAGTCAGCGCGGGGACGGGATGGGCGCGGGACGCTGGTAAACAGCGGATCGCCGCTGGCCACGTCCTTGCCCAGTGTCAGTTGACAACGAGTGACGAAGCGCGGCTGATGAACAGGCGCGACGCCAGTGTAGGCCACGGGCACGTCGTACCAGACTTCGGCGGCGTCAGGTGCTTCGGGTTCTGCTTCGGTGGGCCTCCACTCAAGGATGCAGGCAAGTTCCTTCGGCGGCTTGTCGGACTGAAGGTTCTTGAAACGCGGCTGCCAGGGGATACGTTTGAGGGCTTCAACGAGTGAGACGCCATGTTCGACATGGGGCTCAAACCTGCCTTCGCCCAGACTGCGCAAGACCAGCGGCGGCACTGAGGGCGGGCAGGACTTGCGGCCAAGAAACAGCGACCACTTAGGTGCATGCATGGCGTTGACGGTCTCATCAATCAGCGCCTTGTCGCCTCGAAGGGCAACGAGGAAGCTGGCATCGGCCAAGTACTCGCGGCGGGTGATGAGGGTTTCGGGCTCTTTCGTCTTTGCGTTTCGCTTCACTCCACCTTCAGCCTTGAGGACGCCAGTCCTCGCGCCCACAGTATGGTAATCCCACCAGAGGATGCCGGGGCGGTCGATACGCACACCCATGCACAGGGAGTTGAGTTCCGCATAGCACTCGCGAACCTCGCCGCGCGTAACGCCCATGGCGCAGGCGATCAATCCCAGGACACCGGATTTGGTGGGCGCCTCCATGGTGCGGCGGATGACGAACTTGTTGGTGTCGCCCCAGGCCTGCAACGGCCCCTCCAGCCGCAGAAACAGCGTGTGTGGGTCGGGCATCAGTTGGCCTCCGCCGGAGACTTGACGGCTTTCATTACGGCATCGACAAACTTGTTGAAGTCGCCTTCAGGTGTCGCGTCCTCGATGGAGGGGCCTACCGCATCAGCGGCATCCCCCAGCTTGATGCGGCCATTGGGCGAAAAGAAGAAGCGCGTGGCTCGAAGGCCGTAGCCGGCGATGAGGTCGTTGGCGTAGCTTGCAAGTTTGGCAACACTTTCACCTATCAGGCCACGCTCGGACCTTTCGGTTACCGGGTCGGCGAAGGCGTTGGCGTAGCTGACGGGCGTGTTGTTCTGCTTGACTTCCACAAGGATAGCGTCGGGAAAGTTGAAGGCGGCAAACGAGTGCTGCTTGCCGCTGGGATTCGCCTTGGCGGCGCCCTCAAGGAAGCACTTGACGGTCAATCCGGCGAGGTCGATGTCACCTCCGAGGTTTTTCTGCAGCTGTTCCCAATCGATGGCGAAGTGCTTATAGAAGCAAGCCGAGTTGAACATGGCTTCGTCAAGGTAAGCGCCACCGGCGTCTTTGCCGGACACGTCGTCGGACGCCGTGAAGTAGTCCACTTCGTTGACGACGGCATGGGTCGAGATGGCGTGCGCAGCAGAGAGTGCAGCCTCGACGGTGAACTTTCCCTTCAGGTCAGCAAGGGGACCCTTGGCGTCGAACTCGGTCATGCGCCCGCAGAGCGCAATGTCGGGGACGTGAACGGCGTCTTTACCGACGAACTTGGCAATCACGTTGGCAAACGGGTCACCCAGATTGCCACCATCTTTTACACAGGTGCCCAGTTCCTCGATCGCCGCCTTCGGGAGAAACCACAATGCCTTGAACTCTTCCTCGTTGTTGTCCGGGAATGTAACGCCGCCTTCCTTGAACACCTTGTAGATGGCCTTCTTGTGGTCGTCGCTCGGTTGGCCACCGCCTGCAGCGGCCTTTGCGATTTCTTCGATCAGACGACGGGTGCGGACGCCACCGCCGTTTTCCAGCGCGGCGGCGAACTCGGGGCTGCGGCGGATGCTGCGCTTAAGACACTGGCTGGAGATGCGGGCACGGGTAACGCCGCCGAAGATGCAGGTCTTGGGCGCGCCCAGGTCGTCGCGGTTGAGGTTTGCGGGGCTGTGATTCTGGATCATGTGGATTTCGATTATCACGGTTTGGCTCCTTGGTTCAGGGTTGGTTACGGGTTGTTGGCTTGAGCGGCAGGTGCCTCTTCCATTCGAGCTACATTCGTGACCGGGTTCTCGTCGTCAGCCTGGTTCAGGTAATGTTTGGCCCATTCGTCGCGGATGTCGTGCACGTCGGCTTCGCGGTCGTCTTCGCTGAGATATCGCTTCTCGAAACGTTCCCATTGCCAGAGGTCGTCCAGCAGTTGCGCCCAGTCGAGGCCGGACACTTGTCCCTTGCCGTGGGCGGCGCGCACGACGCCAAGGGCCCAGTCCAGATGCGGCTCGATGGTGTCCAATGTGGCGCACAGCAGGGCATCGAATCGAGCGCGAAAGCGTTTGTAGCTGTCTTTATCGCGGCCGTACTCGTGCCTCTCGACGCGGCCAAGCAGCGTGGCAAGGCGAGACGCGCAATCAAGTTTGTCGGCGCGGCGCTTGTGTGGAATCGGGCGGGCGCAGAAGAGTTTGGCGATCAGCCAACTGGTTTCGCGGCTGGGGGCGCGCCGGTCTTTCTCGCGCAGGGGCCACCAGAGGCCGGTGAACAGGTCAAAGCCCGCCAGCGACTCATGCAGTGGCTTGCCCGAGTGACGGCGCAACAGCGAACGCTCGCCATCTTTGAGGTCAACAAGGTTGCGAATGAAGGCTTCCGTGAGAGTCATGCGTCGCCTTTCTTCTTGCGGGCGCGTTTGGCCTTGGCGGGCTTTTGGGACTTGTCTTGCGCGTCACTGCCATCTGCCGCCGCCACGGCGGGCTGGTTGGCCTTGTCCACGATCTTGTCAATTTTCTTTCGGAGCAGAGCCAAGGCGTGGTGCTTGGCGTCGCGACGCCGCAGCGGCGAGCCCTTGGCCGTAGCGTCGACGACTCGCTCGACGACGGGCTGGTAGATGTCGCGCAGGAACTTCTTGTCGGCTTCGGCATCGAGCGGGGTTGCCGTCGCGGCGGCTTGGCCGGTTGCCTGCTTGCCCATTGCCGCGCGTACCTGCCTCTCGACTTCCGGCATTTGCAAGGTGAGAGCGGACTGTGTTTCGGGATGCTTGCGTTCCTGCGCCCATTCGTTGGATTCGAGCGTGTCCAAGCTCTTCTTCAGCGATTTCAAAGTGTCAGCCTGGATGTCTGGCAGGGGCGCCCGTAGTGACGAAATCTGAAGTGACACCGAATCCTGGTACAGCAATCCTGATTGAGTCGTGACACCACCGACCACGGAAGCCGCACGTTGGGTAGACGCGAGGGCAGACACGACTCGCCGCCAATGCTTGGAGTGCTGATCGACTGGCCTTTCTGGGCGCAGAAAGGCCAAGATCGTCAAACCCTGGTCCTCGTCGTCCCCAGACTCCCGCGCATTCGATTGAACGAGAAGCAGGTGCGGGTCGTTGTCCCAAAACTTCTTTCCGCCAGCGTGTGTGACCGCAGGCGGATCCCAGCCTCCCGCGAAGGAGTGTTGACTGATAACCGATTCTGTCTCACCGCAATAGGCGCAAACAGACCTATCCTCTTGTGGTTCGCCCAGCCACACGCCGCGAGGTCGCCATGCAAACGCCGAAATCGGGCTGACATTCTGAGGTCTGTCCGACGAAAGCCACGGGGGCTTTTCCGCTGCTGCCGCTTGCAAAGGAAGGTTGGCGGCGATCGTTGCAGCGAGGCTGGCCTTGTGCGAGTTCACGTAGGTCGGAGCTCCTCCATTGATTCCAGACGTGTACCCGCTGCCCAAGTAATTCGCGAAGGAGCAATGCCTTACCATTCCCAATGCGCAGCAGGCTGGACATAGCCCATACTGTTTGTCCACTGCGTGCCTCAAATGATTGACCTTGGTTTCCGTCGGAAACTCAGACACTAAGTCACCTATGGGCCTTTGCTTTCTCTTCCCCCTTAACGACGAGTCCTGGTAGAAGCGCGGGCCGGGCCCGAGGAGTTCGAAGGCGGCGGTGTGCGGATTGAGGTTGGTGAGCCAGTTTTCGGGGACGCCGGGTGCATTGGCGGGCAGTTTAGTGAGTTCATCTTGCGCGTTGGGTTTGCACCACAACAGCACCGCCAGCAGGAAGCGCAGCAGGGCCACGTTGTCCATCGGGTTGCTCGCCGCGATCTGCCGGATTTTGCCGGCACTCGTGAGCGCCGACTTTATGCCGACACGTTCGGCTCGCCCGGCTCGCCACAAGACTGGTATCCACGGCTTGTGAAGTAGATTGAAGCTGTGCTGGCTGGCACCGCCCGAGGTCTTGTCGTGCGGTGGATCATTGTTGTAGTCGGCACGCGAGCCGCCCTTGGCTGGTTTCATGTCTTTCGTTTGCTTGCTCATGCTCCTGACCTTTCTGGATCGTCACAGCTTACACCCGAGTGCGGCACACTCTGACCAAGCTAAGAGTGCATGTCACCGAGCGCGCTGCTCACCTGCCCGACTGCTCATGCCAGTCGCACTGAGAGTACTTGAGGGTGCGACACTTTTTCTCGATTTGCCAATTCGTTGAAGAGTGTCAGTAACGTGGCCGTCCTGTGTAGAACGGTTCTCAGCCAGGCTATGGCCCTGCCGCGGCCCTCAGGGCCTGACTGGTTTGAGACGCGCGAATGTACGTGCCGGCCACGACCTGCCCCACCACAGCTTGGTAGATATGGCGCGGGAACTCCTTGTCAGCATCGATAGCAGATCGTTGAGATAGAGTTGTTGAGGCGCTTCCTGTCGCCTCTTTGGCGTTCATCGGGCCGGGAGTTTTACTTTGATTTCCTGCGCGAACAGCGGTTTTGGCCGGTGCTTTGGCCGGTGATGCGCGCCGCTGACGGCTCGCACTCAATTGCGACGGGATGTGTGCCGGCAAACTACCCTCTCGGAGGGCAGGCCGAGAGAGCCGGGAACGTACACATTCAACCACAACGCAATCCAAAGGCTCTTGGCGTCTCGAAGGCGTCGAAGAGTCTTGCGAAAGTCTTTCGTGATGCCCGTCTATCGTGTCTATCGGCGCTGGCGAGGTGCTGAATCATCCGGCTGGGCGTACCATTTTGGGGGCGTGTCGAGTAGGCCGACTTTTCTTGCCTGAAGCAGCAGCATTACCAACGCACCGCTCCAGCTGGGCTCAGGCAGCAGCCCGACCTCGTGCAGGCTCTTGGCAAGCTTGTGGATCTCGGCCTCCAAGTCGGCTGGCACTCTGACAGTTCTCTGGTTCTTCTTGCGTGCGGGCATATCTGCACGCTACTGGATGCAGCCGGCCCCACAATGCATTCAATGGGAGTCAATGCCTTGCATTGCAGGTCCCTTAATGCTGGAATTCGGCGGGTTGATGGAGGGCAAACTCATGAGATGGCTTTCGATCGGGTTGGTTCTTCTGCTAGGTGCTTCGGTACCCCTGGCCGGCTGCGAGAGTACACGAAAGGCTGAAGCGCGCCGACGCGAGCAGATGTCAACGTACTCGTTCTCCTACAGTTACCCCAAGGGTGGTTTCCCGGCCGCGCAGGACAAGCGAACCATGCGCGATCTTGAAGCCGAAGGCTGGCGCCCCGTACGGGAAGAGCGTTCAACACAGGGCGATGAAATCACGATTACCGTGCACTACGAGCGTTGAGCGCCGGTGGCTGCCGTTTGCGGGTGCATGTTGTAAACACTGCCAGCAGGGGTGGCGACGCGCTGCTCCACTCATCCAGACGCGCTGAGGGATTCGGCCCCGTGAAGCGCGGCCAACCGACCCAGCAAAGGGCACGGTGGCAATGCCGAGGGCGCTAGCGCCCGAGATGAGGAGGGATCATGTATCACTCAGTTGACAGTTTGCATTTCGACGGTGAGCCGTGCCTTGCGCACATCGCCACGGCACTGCTCAAGGGCAAGCCTAGTCGCGCGTTGTACCAATTGCCCAACGGCTCCATTGAGGCAGTGGTTGATTCCGACGTTGCAACCATCAGTCGCATCCGTGGGGTGCACTCAAAGACCAACCGACTGGCATTCACTGCAACCGACTTAGAGGTAGTTCACCGCGCCTTGACGAACTGGGCTGAACTCCGCCGGGACTTTGCCATGTTCGACGAGACCAGTGCCGGTCACCCACCGGGCTTCGGCTGCTCTACAATCGCCTACTGGCCGCCGGGCAAAGACTCAAAGCGCGTGAAAATCGGAGGGCGTGCAATGGGCCGGCCCACAGGCGAAACTCTGTGCGGCAAGACCGTCCGATGCAAACTCGCCACCCCCGCAACGTCGCTGGAGGTTTTCAGATTGTGGCCGAGAACTAGCGGGTCGGCGAGAAGCATGGGCCAGCCGAAGGAAGTCTGACCGGCTGGGATATCCGGCTGAAAGGCGGACTGAAAGCGGTTGTGGACCGGTTCGACTTCTGGATCTCCCGCGGAAGCAAAGAGTCGGTGTTCCTGAGCGATCACGACACTGCCTTCCTTGAGGCCTTGTCGGTTGTCTTGCGCGCGGGTTGAGCGTTGCATGCGGCGAGGCGCCCCGCGCTGGGACGCCTCGCTTGCAAGACATTCTGGCGTGCTTGCCCTGTCCACTGGCGCCTGCGCAGGGGGTTCTGGGTCTGGCATCCACCACTTCTCGCCACGACGCAAAGGAACTCCGATCTCGGATGTTCAACGTGTCAGCGTGGCCACATCTATTGCTGAATCTGCCGCAATGAATCCCGGTCATGGGTTGGCAAACCCAGACTCCAGCCCTGCTATCACATTGAAGCGGCCTTTGCTGCCATAGTGGCATGCTGGAGAGCGTGCGGCACACGCAGACTCCGCCGCGAGTGTCTGTTCGCTCTGAACGGCGCACATTCATATTTTTTGGCAGACTGTTCAGGTGTTTGGGCGCTCGACGAGCACGTCCGACATCACTTAAAGGTACGTTAAGTCCATCTTATATGCTAACTTAATTACCTTAACGCCCGTGTGAGCACCAAGAATGAACCGATACAGACGTGGACATGTGCGAACAGCGAAGCCCCGTCGAGGGCGGAACACACTACCGGGGATACTGACCGGAGTAGCCTGCGAGCTGGCGACCTCCTCCGGATTAGCCAACATCACAGTGCGTAAAGTAACGACCAAGGCAGGCTGCAAGCCATCCGCGCTCTACAAGACTGTAAAGAACCTGGGTCACCTGATGGAGCTGTCAGCTGAAGTCGAACTGGTACGATTGAGAGACCTGTTATCCAGGGCACTCCGGAACTCGCGAGTAGATCCCACCATGGCGTTGATGTCCGCAGTTGCAGAGTGCGTGCATGCCGCGGTGAGCCGACCGGGGTCTGTAATGGTGGCGCTGCAACGCGGGTTTCTTGGGGGAGAGTTTGCGCGATTGGTGCCGCGGAACGGCGCTACTGAATCTATCGCAGACCCGATTGCCAAAATCGCTGAGCGGATTGCTAAACGACGTGGACGGCAGGACTTGGCCTTGCCACTTGCGCGAAGTCTTTCGTGCGGATTGGAAGGAGTCCTGCTTCATGCTGCACGACAGGCCACGAAGCAATCGATGGCCGAGTCAGTTCTAGTAGCGCAAACGACAATCTGGAGCATCGTCGAGGGCATTTTCCGTTTGCCGAACCAATAGGCGACTTCAGCGCATGGCCTTGATGACTTCTTCCGCGATTGCTGCCAGTGTCTTGTCCTGGCCGTTTACTAGGTCCCGCAGCAGCGGCAGTGCTTCCTTGTCTTTGGTGATGGCGAGGAGTGCAATGGCCCTTTGGCGTAGTTTCGGCTCGGCGCTTTCATCATGCGCTATCTCACTGACCTTTGCGTGCGCTCTTTCGCTCTGCGTGTAAGCCAGCGCGTTCAAGGCCATGGTCGCGTACGGGTCACCGTCGTCCACCAGCTGGATCAACTCCTGTACAAACTTCGGGTCGGCGTGCTCGCGCGCGGCTTTCAGCGCAGCCGCCCTGGTGTTGCCCTTGTTCGAGCCAAGGCCCAATCGCACCGCGCCGGTAGGCGCGTCGCCGCCCGCCTTACGCGCCAGCTTGATCGACTCCTCCAGCGCGGCGCCTTGCACTTTCTCGCTGGGGTCGCCAACGATGGCGCGCCTGAGTATCGGGTCATTCCAAGCTGTACCCGGCTTGCCGCCGAGTTCGCGAATGAAGGCTTCGCGCTCAGACTCGGTTCCTAGGTTCTCGAACGCCGCATTGGAACTCCCGGCCTTCGTGGGCGCCGTCTTGTCCATCTCGCCCTCCTGGCTCTGGCCGCAGGAAAGGAGCATCGATGGCACCTTGGCATCGTCCGTAAGCAGAAATACGCCAATCACGGCTGCCGCCGCGACCAGCACTACCAAGGCAATCACCAGGCCCTGTTTCATTGCGCTAGAGCATTCATTGGGTCGCATGGCATGGCAACCTTCGGCTGCGAATAATGGAACGTACATGTCACATCAGGATGACAGCGCCGATAAGCGCACCGAACGCATACGAGTCATAAAGTGTCAAAATCTTGACTGACAATTGCGGAATTTGCGGATTAGTGTTGCCGCCCTGACCGTGCGCTCACTATCGTTTGCGACATTACCAGTACAACAACTGAATCGGGGGCAGTCCGATGCATCCACACCTTTCGCAAGGCCGTACACGGTCGCGTGTTCTCGTGTGCATACAGAACGCCATGAAGATTGGCGACTCGGTTGGCATTCCTGTCCGGGAAGGCTTCACGCCCCTGTGCAGCCTCATGCGATTCCTGGCAATCATCGCCCTGCTGCTGGCTGCACAGGCGGCATGGGCGCTCACGGTCACGGCCGACATCACGACGGACACGACTTGGACGAGTTCTGACAGCCCGGTGATCATCAACCCCGCGGGTTCCAGCGGTGGAACAATCACCGTTCGCAACGGCGCGACGCTCACCATCGACTCTTCGGGGGGCGCTGTGATCGTTCGCTGGAACGAGAACTGCGACTTTCGCATCGGCGACGGCACCGAAGATGGCACGCTTCATCTGGAGGCTGCAGGCAACGCGATCACATTCGAGGTCCGCACTGGCGGCAACATAAACGTCTCGCCCACAGGGCAAATTCTTTGCACGGACACGACTTCTCCGGTCAACTTTACGCGCTTTTCAACCAATACGTGGGGCGCACTCGACTTTGAAGCCGGCCAGACCCGGCGAAGTGAACTGAAGAACTGCACGTTCAGTTTCGGGGGCAACGACAGCGGCGCGCACAACGGCATCATCCACATCCGCGACAGCGGCGACAACATGCCGAGGCTTGAGAACATCTCATTCGATACATGCACAGGCTCCGCTATCCGCATGGATGGCGAGGGTATCCAGTTGCTTGAACCGGGAAACCTGTTCGGGCCAATCAGCGTCGCCAATACGACGTATGCTTTTAACCTTCAAACAACCGTATCGACTGCCAACGAAATCAGGTTCCCCGACATCGAAGGCACAACGGCACCGCTCGCACAGTTCACTGGCAACCAGACGATTGGCAGCAGCACTGCCATCTCGCACTGGCGGTTCGATGACGCATGGGAGTTTGTAGAGGTGACGGGCACGCCTGCCATTATCATCGTGCAGGGCAGCATCTGGGGAACTGCCGAAAAGCGGCCAGTCTTCCGCACCACCAGCGGCACGGGCAAGGCGGCGTGGACGGGCATCCAGGTCACTACGGACTCGTACCCCAATATCTTCGGCGGAATTGGCCCGCTGTCATTCGTGGAAGTGCGGAACGCCAGCGTCGGTATCGATATCGACAAGGGCACCACATACACTCCGGACGCGGCAGGCGCGACACCGTGGAAGTTTCCTGGTCTCGTGGCGCGCATGTGCGGCATCGGCATCCGCGTCCGCACGGCGTTGGCTGGCTCCGCACCGTTTGAGGGCTACACCACGATCATCGACGGTGCCAACCTTGGCGGCACGACTACGTCCGGCGATTGCACGACCTGCATTCAAGTTGAACACGGCCGTGCCATCATCCAGTCGTGCGTGATCGACGGGGCAGTTACGGCGAACATTGGCATCGGCAACGGGGCTACCGTCCCGAACGACGTGACCATCCGGGAGTGTCGGCTTTCCGATGCCGCTGCCACGCACTCCATAAACCTTGGTAACTGCGCGGCGCCCAGCAGTGTCACCATCGAGCGAACTAGCATCTTCACCGCAACGACCGGCATTACATTCGCGCAGACGTCCGGCGACTCGAACCGTTCACTCACCGTCCGCAATTCGTGCATCACCGCATTGACCACATGCGTAAGCCTGAACGTAACTACGGCTTCGGTCGTAAGCATGTTGTTCGAAGACTGCACGATAGGTGGCACGAGCAGCGGCAGCGTTCAGCGCGGCATACTTGCAACATCGATGGGAAGTTCCAGCTCGGCACTGTGGAGACGTTGCAACGTTGTCAATTGCGTTGACTACGGATTCATCACCGGCACCGGCACCGGCAATACTTGCGAATACACGTTTGAGGAATGTGCCTTTTTGGAGAATGGAGACGGCGGGACGGGTCGCGGCGGGATAAGCGATTCGAGAGGCAACGGCGCCCGAGTCGTGGCCGTGCACTGCACTTTTCAGGGGAACAATCCCTGGGGTGTGTTCGACAACCAGGCATCGGCCGCAGCCCTGGCCGAGAACTGCTACTGGGGCGCAAGCGACGGACCGGGCGGTGCTGGACCCGGCAGTGGCAACGCGATCAATTCGGCCACGAATGTAGATGCCAGCCCATTCCTGGCTGGCCCGTACTTTGCGGAGTTGCTGGGTGGCAGCCCAGCCAGCGCGTCGGAGTGGAATGTGCAAGAAGACGCGACAACACCAGCCGATGCACTGCACGTAATCGCCGCCGACCCGTACTTTGCATGGGTGTTCGCCAGTGACTTCACGGGCGAGACCCAGAGCGCCTATCAGATCCAAGTCTCGGCGAACGCTGACTTTTCCGGCACTCACAAGTGGGACACCTCCAAGACGGGCAGCACAAGCGCGACCTACCACCAGTACGCAGGAAGTACACTTGACCCCGGCACAACATATCACGCACGCATCGCCCTATGGAACCAAAGCGACCGCCGCGGCCCATGGCATGTGCTCGTGTTCAGGATGAACGGCGGGCCGGGCACTATCGATGACACGGACCGTGAGCCGGGAGTGGAACCACCAACCACGCCGCCTGTCGTCAAGGACGCAACGCCCGAGTTGATCTTCCGCGCGCCCGCTGATGGCAACAGCGATCCTTTGCACTTCCAGATCGAGTTGGACACGGCGGACACGTTTGATACTGGCAACCTGCGCAGCCTTGACACGAGCGCGATTCTTGGGGCCGGCGGTTTGGCCGAGTACTCGACGGACGACGGGACCACGTGGCTGCCCCTGCCGCACTCCGGCGTGCCGGCGGACATTGGCGCATTGATCCGCGTGACCTGCCCTCACGAGTACCCGAACAGCCTCGGCGTCCTGACTGACACCGACTGGTTTTGGCGTGTGCGGGCCAGTGACACCTTTGCGGCAGGCGCATGGTCGACAGCGTTCGTGTTTGAAGTCGCACGTGAATACACCTTCAGTGGAACGGTGACGGGGGCCTCCGACATAGGCTTCGTAATCTACAAGGCGCCGAGCACGCTCATAGCCAGTGGATCTTCTGTAACCTCTACTTTCTCAATCACAACGTCGTCGAGTCTCAACGTGAACGACCGCATCGTCATTGGCGTCGCAGGAACCACGACCGGGGGCGCAGACTACGTTGCCGGCTACGTTACAAATTTCACGGGCGGGGACATGTCTGCCCTGAACATGGCAGCGGGCGAACTCGTGATCGACCCACGAACCTCACAAAGCGTGAATCTGGATCACTTCGTATGCGATGACGGCATCGATGCGCTCATCCCGTGGAGCGAGACCAGCGCGGCAGTAGACTTGAGCGGTCTGTCGGTGAGTGCCAAGGGAACCTGGTTCTCCAACCACAGTGCTACCTGCACATCACTCAGCATTGCTTTGGAGGGTCGGCTCATAGTTGTTTCAGGTTTCACCATACAGGCAAACCGGGTCTCCAATAGCGGCAGTATTGAAGTTTGTAGTGGCGCACAACTTTACTTGGCCAGTACCGGGTCAGTTGGCGAGTCCTCCGGCCGACTGGGGATCTATGGCACTCTGACCATCGGCTCTACCGGCAGTGCTACGTACTGGGTAATCGGTGGTGTCATTGAGTGTCGAGGGGCAACTCTGGAGTCCGGGGGTAGTTTCGTAAGCACACTCCAGATCGACAGTGATGTGGGCACCGCTGGCATTGCTGACATCACTGGCTGCGTATTTTCCAAGGTCAAGTTCACGGTTGCATCCGGTGGTGTAGTAGATGCCTTCAATGACAACACGTTTCAGGACGGAGCAGCAGGTGAGCACATCCTGTGGCAGTGTGAGAATCCGCAGTCTGTTGTTGTCTTCCGAGGTGTGCAGTTCAATTACACATGCGCGCTCTGCGCAAATTTCTACAACGCTTCCGCTTCCGCCAGTGCCCGCGTACTCACACTGATTGGCGGAGGAGGCCCTCGGAATGGGGAAGCGTTTGACAACCCGACCAATGACGCGAAAGTTCTTTTTGAGTTCATGCCGCCGGTGGATGTTCAGGCAACTGCGGGTGATACTCGGATTCGGCTGGAGTGGGCTGACGACCCGCAGGCCGATCCTTCTGGTGCTGGCTACAACATTTATCGCACGACCGCCCCCAACGATGCTCCGCCATGGGGTTCCCCGATCAACGGTGGCTCGCCGGTTACCGACACCTTCTACAACGACACCAGCCTGACAAACGGTACGACGTACTACTATTACGTCACGTGCGCAGGCTCGGGCGTAGGCACCGAAAGTGCCGGTTCCGCCCGAGTCAGTGCCAAACCCGCTGCTCCCAGCTTTAACACGGTTGTTCCAGGCTTCCTGACAGCCGACGGCGTATTCGCATTGACCGCCATCGGTGCTGCAACACACTGGGTCCAGGACGTGAACCAGGACGTGGACATAACGCACGGCGGGACGGGCACCATCACAGTCAACGACTTTCTGGTCATCAGCCCGACGTTGATACTGATTGACGTTACTACAGACGCTTTGGATGCCGTCTCAGCGAATGTGCAAATCGACGCGGATGACGTCTGGGGGATCTCCGGGTATGATGAGAGCATAACAACCACCATTGCGGTGAATTCTAACCCATCGGACCTGATCCCAGCTGTTTCCTTTGTTGATCCTTCGGCAGATGCTGACACCGCAACGGCGTTTGACATTGAGTTGTCGTTCTCGGCAAACGGCGGGGCCGATGTTGACGACGCGACCTTCGAGTTTTTTGCCAGCCGGGTCGTCAGCCACGACAATGCGGACCGCGACCCCGGCACAAACCTCGCGACGGGCGCTACCGACATCTTCGATACCATCACCGCTTCCGGGGCCGAAGCCTCGATTGAGGGCTCCGCTGGAGCCGGGGACCAGAAATTCTACGACGGCGAGTACATCCTGTCCGCCCGTGTGGCAAACGTTGACGGCAAGTACTCCCACTGGGCACGTCGGCGGATTTACGTGAACGGAGCTTCGGGCGACCTGATCAAGGTTCCGGATGGCGCCGGTGGCGTACCCGTCAAACTGCTGCAGGGCAAGACCCAGACGATCACGATCGCCGGCAGTGGCCTGAGCGGCACGCCGGACTTTGGCGCGGACATTGAAATCATCAGCACATCCGGCAGCGGCGCGACCATGGATGTCACGGTCTATGTCGAGAACCTGGCAGCAGCCGGGCCGCGCACGATCACCACCAACAGCGGGGCAAAGGCCGGTATCGCGACGGTTGCCTACCCGACCGAGCTACTGCCCCAAGTAAACAACGAGGAACCGTCGCGCAACCCAGCCATCGGCGGCATGAACGTGTTTCTCGTCAACGGCGAGTTCTTCAAGGCCGAGACCGACATTGCCGTCCGCGGCCGCATGATGGGCGTGAGCTGGTCGCGCTTCTATCGCAGCCAGATCACTTACAATGGACCGCTCGGCCAGAACTGGATCGGCCATTACTACCAGCGCGTGACCGTAAACAGCGGCGCGACGGACATCATCACCTGGTACACGCCTGACGGTCGCAGCGAGGAGTTTGAGATCGACGGCAGCGACTACACCAGCCCCGCTGGCATCTATGTCAAGCCGGAGTGGGTGGGCGATAACATGTCATTGCTGGACCGCCACGGCTATCGCTGCGTGTTCGATAACGAGGGCCGCCTGTGGAAGTGCATAGACCGCAACGGCAACTTCACCGAGTGCGAGTACAACTTTGCCGGCCAGCTTGTCCGCATCTACAACGACCGGCGCGACGCTTTTGACATTACCTACCACGATCACGGCCGCGTACTCAAGTTCATTGACGACCTGTGGGACCCCGACGAACGCGAAGTCGAGTACGACTACAATGCCAATGGCGACCTGGTCTCGCAGTTCGCACCGGAGACTTCACGCTACTCGGGCGCGGGCCGCATCACCTATGGCTATCGCTACGACAACCAGCACCGCCTGACTGAGTGCATCAATCCGCGCGAGTTCGCGGAGAGCCAAAACCCTGCCAGTTACATGGAAAACCAGTACGACGCGCAGGGCCGCGTTGTCGCGCAACGCCTGGGCGGGCAGGACCAGTGGCTGTACCTGCGATACACCACCACTACCGGCCTGGTGCGCGAACTGGACCGCCGCAAGCTGCTCACCGAGTACTCACTGGACGCGGAAGGCCGGGTCGAAAGGATCGAGCGTTTTACCGGCTTCTTTGACGTGGATCGCGACGCGCCCATCGACCATGACGACCTCACCGGCCCCAGCGCGCAAGTGCGCGCAAGCGACCCCACCTCGTTTGCCACCGAACTGACCTACAATGCTGACCACGAAGTCGAGACAATCACATCCCCACGCGCCATTGCTGACAGCTTTGGCAACGCCACCACCGAGTACACCTATGACGACAGCAGTATGAACCGGCTGGCGCACGGCAACGTACTCGGAGTCCGCCAGGTCGATTACCAGGGCGTGGAAAGCGACCTGGTGACCACCTACACCTACGAGGACAACTACCAGTTCGTGAAGACTGTGACGAACCCGCGCGGGAACCTCACGACGTACGTCTATGACTACGAAGAAACCGACGAACCGGATGACATCGCGGCGGCCAACCTGGTAAGGGTCACTTCGCCTGTGCTGAACTCGGGCACTGCGGCCGGCAGCAGTAACGTGACGCGCACAACCTACAACGAGTTCGGCCAGCCGCTGACCATGATTGACGCGGAAGGCAACGTCACGCGCTTTGTCTATTACTCGACGGGCGCGACCAACGGCTACCTCAAGCAGCGCATCACCGACTGGGGCGGCTTGAACCTGACCAGTGAGTTTGACTACGATAACGTCGGCAACCTGACGGCATCCTGGCCGCCGCGGGCGTTTGAAAGCGGCAGCAAGGACGACTCATTCAAGTCCACGTTCGTGGTCAATGAACTCAACCAGACTTGGCACGTGACCGGCCCCCGCCTTTACGAGTTCTCCGCCGGCGCCCGCGCCGAGGCCTACAGCTACTTCGATCCCAACGGCAACCTCACACACTCATTCCGTGAGTACGTTACCGACGCGGGCACCCAACCCAACCAGCCCGGCGACGCTGACGATCCTGCCACGTTTGAAAAAGCCAGCACAGCCATGGCCGCCACCTGGGCCGAAACCAGCTACACCTACGACCTGCTCAATCGCCGCGCTACTTCCACGGTAGACGCCGTCGCCGGCAGCGCCATCACGCGCCTGACCAGCAGTGTCGAGTACGACGCCAACGACAACGTCGTTCGCACATACTCGCCGCTGGGCAACTCCAGCTTCACGGTCTACGACGAACGCGACATGGTGTTCCGACGCGTCAGCGGCTACGC
Source organism: Planctomycetota bacterium (assembly GCA_019636195.1). Lineage (GTDB taxonomy): Bacteria > Planctomycetota > UBA8742 > UBA2392 > UBA2392 > JADJRK01. The sequence goes on from JAHBYA010000001.1 coordinate 350,555, forward strand.
CAGCGATGTCGCGGCAACCTTCGAGACCGACTATGACGACGACGGCAACGTCATCGCCTCGCGCGATGCCCTGGGCAACGAAAGCACCTATGTGATCGACGGCTTCGGTCGCGTGACCCGTGCAAACGACGCGCTGGGCCACTACCGCACCACCGCCTACAACGAAAACGGCAACGCCGTGCTGTCCCAGGCCTTCACCAACGCTGACACCCTGCTGGCCGCAACCACCATCCAGTACGACGAAATCGACCGCGCCATCCAGACCGACCGACTTGCCCTGGACCATCGCGGCAACCCCATCGGCGACGGCTTCAGCACCAACACCACGGTCTTTGACCGCAACAGCCGGGTCGCGCGCAGCACCAACGACAACGGCGTGACGTACCACAACTTTTACGACGGCGCAAACCGTACGATGTACACCCGCGATGCCGTCGGCAACGAGACGCACTTCGTTTACAACCTCAACGGGGCGGTCACCCGCGTCAACTACCGCGAGATCAATGGCCTCAATAACGCCGTCGAGATCAGCCACGAAGAAACCATTTACGACTTCATGGACCGCGCGCTCACCTTCCGCGACCGACGCTACGGCACCGGTTTCGACACCAGCGTGACCATGAACTACGACGGCTGGAGCCGCGTCACCGAACGCACCGACGCGGCGGGCACCACGGTCATCTACACCTACGACCTGCTGTCCCGCACCACCCACACCGAAGAAGAAACCGGCAGCGACGAGATTTTCACCCGCTTCGAGTACGACGACGACAGCCGCGTCACCACCCGCGCGATCCAGCGCAACCCCGGCGCAGCCACATGGCAAGAAACCACCTACGAGTACGACGAGCGCAGCCGCCTGACCACCCTGCGCAGGCCCGACGCCGCTACCACCGGCGACATCTGGACGTACAAGTACGACGCCAACTCCAACCTGATTGAATGGGCCGACCCCTTGGGCACGCGCGTAGTCAATACCTACGACGTTCGCAACCTGATTGCCTTCCGGCATATCGACCGCGGCACCGGCATCGTGGGCGCCACGGACGAACACTACGCCTTTGACGCATTGGGCCGTCTGGTCTCGTGCGGCAACCACGACGACGGCAAGCTGATCAGCGCAAGCGCATGGGCCTACAACACGCTGTCGGCCCCCGAGCGCCACGACCAGACTGTTGCCGATTACGAGGGCAACGTCGTCACCAGCCGCACCACCTACAGCGAGTACGACGCCACCACCTTCAAGACCGCCACCGTCTATTCCAGCGGGCGCAAGGTTGTTCACACTCCTGACGGCCTGAATCGCCTGCTGAACAGCTATGACACCACCCACAACATCAACATCGCCACGTACATCTACGCCGGGCCGCGCCGGATTGTTGAACGCAGCTATGGCAACGGCACCCGCACCAACTACCACTGGGAAGCCAGCGGCTGCGGCTGCGGCGGCAGCACCAGCTTCTGCGAGCGCGTCGAGCACGTCGGACTGAGCGACAACCGCGTCATGTGGGCCACAAACCGCCGCCACGACGTGCGCGGCCTGGTCACCGTCGAGTCCCGCGACCACGAAGGCGGCATGGGCAGCGTCTATCGCTACGACGACGCCGAGCGCCTTGTCGAGACATACATGGGAGTCAACCTGGCCGGCACGGAGCTTAACGTTTACGCCGATCAAGCCGAATCGCTGGAAACCAACACCAAGCCCTGGGGCCTGCGGAGAAGCTATGAGCTTGACCCCCGTGGCAACCGCGGCGGCGTGGTCGATCATGACGGCGTGAACCCAAGCAGCCCCGGCCTGGTGTATGACTACTCGTACACTGCCCACGCCGACACCAACCAGTACACCGCCGTAGATGGCGCGAACTACACGTTTGACGCCATTGAGCAGATGACCCACGACCCCGCGCGCGGCTTGTACATGGCCTATGACTATCGCGGGCAGTTGTGGCTTGAAGATGACGACAGTAACTTCGCAACGCCCGAGCGCCGCTACAGTTACGACAACCAGGGCAGGCTGCGCTACGAAGGGCGCTTCTACGAAGCCAGCTACCACACCGAAGAAACCGTGATCAGCCTGTACTGCCCGGAATGCTCCTGCGGCTGCCAGAATCCAGGCCACATGATCAGCGAACTGCTCAGCTTCGACGGCAGCGGCGACGAGAGCTACTCTGTTGAAGCCAGCGACGGCGTGGGCGTGCACGGCAGCCTGAGCAGCAACGCACAGCATCCGCAGGCCGTGCTGCCTTCCGGCGGCAGCCATGAGGGCAACAACCGGGTGTTGGTCAAGATTATCGACCACACGGTCCCGGGCCAGTTCAAGCTGCTGTGGATCTACGAAGACCAGCTTGGCTCCACAATTGGCCGTGCAGGCACCAATGGTTTGAAGTATGATGAGTACGGGTATCTCGACTACGGCCGGCCCATCCGCCGGGGGGTTGCGGCGGAGTTTTTGGCCGCGGACTGGTTTGACCTGGGCTCGCCCATGACCGGTGTGACCCGCATCTGGCTGCACGAACCCCCGCCCGGCTTGATCGGCCATGCGCTGGCCGTTGCCACGCCGGAAGATGGCTTTGACAATCACTGGAACGTGGGCGCCATTGTCGATGTCGGCGTTGATCTGCATCCGTTTGAAGGCGTAAAGGGCTTCATCGACGTGAACGACGCCGACGAATTGATTTCCTCCGCGCTGGCCGAAAACGAATGCGGCTTTGTGGTCTATGACCACCACGACACCAACATCGGCCCAGCCAGCCACCACACCTACGGCGCCTGGACCGACGCCCCCGTCGAAGACAGCGGCTTCACCACGTTCTATGACGGCGCGGCGGGCAGCGAGATCAAAGATTTCATGGTGGGTTGGCTGCTCGTGCCGGACGTGCATCAGTTGGCGTACCTCGAAATCGTAGCGGTGGGCGACGGCGAAATCACCGTAAAAGGCAACGCCGAAAACATGGCCGCCGAGGGCACACAATTCTGGCTGGTAGCGCCCACAGGCGTAAGCGCCACCCACGGCGCGCTGGAAACGGACCCATGCGCCATGGACAACCCCTGGCTATGGGCCAACTACCACTACCGCCCGCCGGTTGCCGGATTCAGCGACCCAGAAGGCCAAGACCCCGGAATCTACGGCAAACAACCCGGCCAAAACCAAGCCGGCACCTACGACTGCTGGAACCGCGTGTATGAACCCAGCACGGGAAGATGGACCACGCCGGACCCGGCAATGAGCCCGTGGACGAACACATTAGAGTACGCTGATCAACTTCCTACCAGTTCGACGGACCCGAGCGGGCTAGGAATTGTTGAGGATTGGGACAAGTCTGACGAGCTATGGGCGAAGTACGTGGAATGCAGAGATAACTGCGGTTCCAACCAAGGCTGCATAGATGCCTGCACTAAAAAGTATTACGATCGCGCCATTGACCTCAAAAAGAAGGCAATCGATTCTGGGTGGAGCGCAAAAAAGCAGGAGGAATGGAAGGCGAATCCATGGAAAGGGGCAGCTGGAGGTGCCATGGCAGACAGTGCATCAGACTATTGCTCATCATATGACAGAGAATCTCGGCAGAAGCGCCAACTAGCCTGGTTAGCTTGCGCGCTTCAGGACGCATCGATTCCCGAGATACGCAAGTTGTATGTTGATTGCGAAGTACTTGAGCAACTGCAACCAGGCATATTTGATGATCTTTTCAATATGTACAAGAAGCGGGTGTGCAAGCAAGCACAAGATATGGCTGATGCGGCTGCGGAAGCGGCCGCCGACATGCTGAAGGGAATAAACATAAAGAAAGGAAAGATCGAGATGAAAGGAAGCGTGCAAGGCCTGAAAAAGGGCGGCAAGGGCGGAAGCGCTGCTGCTGGCAGACACTATCGCGACGTCTACGATGCATTGAACAATTGTCTTCATATGGTGAAGGGCTATTTGGGAACCCTTCGCGAGAAAGGGAAAGCTAAAGGATGCTCAGATTGCGACCAGTATCTTTGCCCTTCAGACTACAGCTGAGCCTGACCGATGCCTGCTCAACAGAGGGTGCTTCTGAGTTTGCGGAAACAGTCTCATGTTCGGATGCCGCCACTCAGGCGCATCGTTGACGATGACAGGAGCGTTCCCTTTGACCCGCAACCTAAGTACAATTGATCTCCGTTGTCTGTCGTGGAGAGGAACCTACGTTCTCTTGCTTTTGCTGTTCTTGGCTAGCTGCACGGGCTCTGATGGTGACTCGCAGCAGAAGTCTACTAAACATTCACACAGTTCTGCGAGCCTTATAACCATTGAGCTCAAGACGATGGCTGACGCATCGTTGGTTGTGACACTTCATTCGAGGGGCACAGATTGCACTGCGACCGACTCCTCAGTATCTCGTCGGCTTGCAGGCCTAGTTGGCGAGTTCAGCAAGTTCTCTCGACACTATCCAGACATTGCTCGCAGCATAGCGGATTACTGTGCATTCGGATCATTCTCGACAGAAACGATGGTTTATCATTTGGAGAGCACGCAGACCTTGTCTGTTGTTGAGCTTGCGGCAGTACTACGGCAAGTGGATAAGTGCGCAGGTGGCCGAGTGTGCGTAATCCCTTTGGCAGATGAAACACTGGGGATGTTTGCGACACTTGGCCAAGTGTACCGCCTTTGGCTATACCGAGTTGAGGTGTTACGGCGGAGTGCTCGGATCACTGACGCTGTTGCGGAATTACGAGCCTCTCTTGAGTTTCTAACGCTCGTCGATGCCAACTCTTGTGGGCACGCTAGATTGTTTTGGACAACGGCGTGGAAAGATACATTTGAGTGTGCTTTTGGCGGCGAAGGTGGCTTTGCTTGGAGAGATCTATGTGCAGAAGTCGAACTGGCTGCGACTCAGCTAGATGTAGATTTTGGTTCCGTCCTGGCAGGCGAGTATCTGCGTTACTTTGGACGTCACGACATCACGTTGCAAGCGTCTAATGGGAGCCAGAATCCGTTCGCATCTAGAGAGCAGGCGCTGCGCGAGTGGAGAGCACACAGGCATACCATCGTTTCGCCTCTCAGCAAAACTGAAGTCGCATCATATCTGCTCTCACTCGACGAGAATGGCGCCAGTGAATACACAAGATTGTGGGCGCGCGCGACAGTAAGAGGTGCGGTTACAACTTTTTTGCGATCTCTGGCATTCGGCATAATCTCACGATGCTGGACACTCGAGACTTCACAGGTACTATTCGCACTGCGGGCGGTGCTTCCCGAATTTGTAAGCATACAAAAGACGAGAAGCGGGATAGTGATTGCATTTGACGTTGACCATGCATTCGTTGACCTGCTTGAAGTTAACGTCCGCGACCCGCTTATGATAGTGACTATATCTCACTGAGGGTTTGTCCTTACCGAAGATGCCGTCTGGCACGAGCAACGTCGTCACCGGCCGGACCACCTACAGCGAGTACGACGCCTGTCCCGACCGAAAATTCCGTCGGGCACAGTGTGAGTACCGAAACATCCGGCGAGTTTCGACGGCACGGCGTAGTATCTTGGCCGGAGTCGCTGAGTCTTGAACGTAACCGTCAGGGCAGGTAATTGGCGACCACCGCGCCATAGGCGCGTTGTCGATTACAACGACAGCTATCCCGCATTTCGTCGGTACATGTGATGCAGCCTGCCAAGGCGCCCATCGACTGGCTCAAGACAAGTAGGCGACCTGCGTTGCCCGGTGTGCGGGGCAATCTTGTCGACAGGGAAACCGTGGAATCCAGTTGGAGGCCTGAGGACTGGCTTGGTAACCTTCAGAGGTGAACGACGCCGACGAGCTGATCGCATCCGCGCTGGCCGAAAACGAATGCGGCTTTGTGGTCTATGACCACCACGACACCAACATCGGCCCAGCCAGCCACCACACCTACGACGCCTGGACCGAAGCCCCCGTCGAAGACAGCGGCTTCACCACGTTTGAAGACACCGGCGCCAGCTTCGAAGACTGGATGATTGGCTGGCTGCTGGTGCCGGACGTTCACCAGTTGGCGTACCTTGAGATCGTCGATGTCGATGACACAGCCGGAACGGTCACCGTAAAAGGCAACGCCGAAAACATGGCCGCCGACGGCACGCAATACTGGCTGGTAGCGCCGACAGGCGTAAGCGCCACCCACGGCGCGCTGGAAACGGACCCATGCGCCATGGGCAACCCCTGGCTATGGGCCGGCTACCACTACCGCCCGCCGGTGGCAGGGTTCAGCGACCCAGAAGGCCAAGACCCAGGAGTGTACGGCAAACAGAACGGCCAAAACCAAGCCGGCACCTACGACTGCTGGAACCGGGTGTATGAACCGCAGACGGGCAGATGGACAACGCCGGATCCATTGCAAGACACTTGGGTCAACGTGCATTCGTATTCTTCGAACTTCCCAACGCGGCAGTCCGATCCGAATGGGTTGCAGGATACGACTAACGACAAAGAGCACGTTGTCGCAAAAAAGGCCAAAGAGCTCATAAGTCACGGTAGGTACTGCGGCCCGGGTGGTGGACCGGGCGAGCCAGTAGATGCCGTTGACAAGTGCTGCAAGGAGCACGATGACTGCTTTGCCAAGATTGGTATCGACTGGGCGGACTACACCTTTCATCGACTCTCAGATGAAAAGGCAAAGCTAGCGTATGGCTGTAACGTAACCATGCGGCAGTGCTTACGAAAAGCAAAGAAAGAGGTTGATAAGAAGGCCTGTAGGTACGCTGACATGGCGCATGAGTGGTTTGAGCGAGTCGACTTCCTGTACCAAGACAAGATCGAAAGGGCTAGCAAGAAAGAGGAGGAGTCACTGCTGAAAAAGCAGTGCGAAACACAGGAAGGACGACGCTTACTGTGTGTCGAGAACTGCCTAAAGATTGCCATGAGGCAGTTTCACGAGAAGCATATAGGAGTTGCCATGGACCAAAAAGTAAGAGCGGCCAAAGAACGGGAATGGCGAGCGGCAGAAAAGAAGAAGTGTGAAGACACATGCAAAGACCAACAATGAGACCAGGCCACTTCCTGTTTGGACTTCGTTGTCTGCGCGGTTTGGTTTTCGCCTGCACCAGTTGGTGTGTCGTTGCGGTCATGTGTTCTTGCAGCACCACTGGAGTACCCAGCAACGAACTTGTGTTAGAGGCGGTGTTGAAAGAGGGCGACGAAATAGTACTCGAGAACAGCAGTGGCGCATTGCGTATCCGAGCAACATCGCCTCTTGAGCGAGTCTTTGAATGGAAGGGCTCTGAACGTAAGATCGAACTCCTTCGTCGTACAAAGCCTTGGAATGAGCATTTGACTTTGTACTTTCCGGGTACGGGTGACCACTGGAAAATGCATGACGGCGTGACGCGAGCTGTTGTAGAGGAGGGAAGAGTATCATTCGGTAGCAAGTCTGACGCGCTTGCATGGCTCGCGAGGTTCTCATACCTTGACGTGGTTGGAAACGAGGATGGTTTGTTTGCGGGATGGGCAATCATCACGGAAAGGAACCAACTGGACTTCGTGCTGTGGCGAGTGACAGTGAGTGGCATGCCCTTCGTGGCCACCGAAGAGTTCCGCGCGGGTTCCTTGAAGGGCAAAGTTTCCGGACAGTAGCCGTTTGGCCCCTCCCTAAGGAGTATTCCGACCAGCACAGACTGAGGGCCGGGAAGGGTAAGCGCCTACACTTGCTCGACGTGCATGAGAAGTCTATCGACGGCGAATCCGTGAAATCCAGTTGGATGCATGAGGACTGACTTGGTAGCCTTCAGACGTGAACGACGCCGACGAATTGATCGCATCCGCGCTGGCCGAAAACGAATGCGGCTTTGTGGTCTATGACCACCACGACACCAACATCGGCCCAGCCAGCCACCACACCTACGGCGCCTGGACCGACGCCCCCGTCGAAGCCAGCGGATTCACCACCTTTGAAGACACCAGCGCCAGCTTCGAAGACTGGATGATTGGCTGGCTGGTGGTGCCGGAGACGCGAAAGCTGGGCCTGCTGGAGATCAGCGAAGTGGACGCCGCCAACGACCTCGTGATCACCAAGGGCGACGCCAGCGGCATGGCCGGCATGGCCGGCATGGGCGGGCGGCGAGCTGGATGACTATCCCAATCACTCCACGTTGCTCGTAACCAACACCAAACCATGGGGCCTGCGCCGGCGGTAAGTGCTTGACCCGCGCGGTAACCGTACCGGCGTGGTCGCTCACGGCGGCGTCAACTAGACCAGCCCCGGCGTGGTCTACAACTTCGCGTACACGCCCCAGGCCGACACTAACCGGTACACAGCCGTTGACGGCAACAACGACGCTTTCGACGCCATCGAGTAGATAACCCACGACCCCACAATTGCGCAGGGATACGAAGCCGCCTCTGACCATGGCCTCCGCCAAGCCCAGTACTGCCAAGCGTTGTGCCCGTTGGCGGTTTGATATAGTTGACAATCGATCTCTAGCAAGTGATAAGTTTACTGGAGCTTCGGCAGTGAAACAGCTCGTAAAAGGCACGTTGGCCAAGCCCGCTCGCTGGGTAAGCCACGCACTTCGGATGCACTGGTTTCATTGGCTTGTCTTGCCGACAGCCGTTCTTGGAACCAATTTGCCGCTGCTGGTGTACTTCTTCCGATACTTCGGCGAGAACCGGATCGGCGAAGTGTTTGGAATGGTAAGCCGCGTGATCATAACTGCGCCACACCATCACTACTACGCGCTGATGGTAATGCCGATTGCAACCACCCTCGTGGCTATGGCACATCGCAGTATGGAGCTGGCGAGGGAATCGTCAGCGCCGATTTCCGATGCCAACAGTTGGATTGCAAAATGCGGACAGTCGCCAACATGCAGACGGCTGATTACCACTGGTTTCGGTGTTGTCATTGCTGCATCGCTTGGCGGAATTCAGTCCTACAGCAGCCCAGTCGAGCCATGCCATCTCACTCCACAATGGGAGCAAAGGCTCGGAGAAGCGCATGAGTTGGTGCTTAGTCAAATGTATATGGCTCCACCCAGTGTTCGTGAGTCTTTCGCCAAGTGGATTGAGGTTCGCAGCCATCAATGGGATCAGATGAAACGCGGCGATCGTGACGAGTCCTTTGGACACCTGGTCCATAAAGAGGAAGTCGGCGAGATCCGGAACGCCTTGGCCGAGCATCGGTCGCGGCTGGAGGTCAAGACCTCGACCGATGACACTGATGGCAAGCAGACTCATACTGTAGTGCCCGACCCGGTACTCACTCTGTCAGTCGATCTACTGATTGCAGTACGTGACCCGGACAATGCGTTGCTTCTTGGCGACTACAGCATTTGGAGCTTGGTGCCAAACAAAGAGCCGCCGACAGACTGCATGGCGAGCGGCCATATGAAGTTCCTGGGCGGCATTCAATTGGCATCGGCGTTCTTTGTCCTTTGGGTCGGCATCGTACTTACGTGGGAATACGTCAGCTTTCGTCGCAAGTACACCATCAAGTGGAAGGCAGACGAGGCAGAGCTCCGCGCCGGTGTAGTCCGGCTATCCGCGGCCATTGCACTGGTGTCGCTGTTCTCTGCGCTAAGGTACTTCAATCAACTTGAGATAGAGATTGTGACCGGGCGCCAGCGGGCAGACCTGACATCCAGTCACGTCATTCCATTGATCTACGTAGGCGCAACTCTCGCGGCGCTGATCCTCACGTATCCTCAGGATCGTGGTACCAAGCTGATCACCAGTGGTGCCCCTTTGGCTATGACCATTGGGGCCTTCGCTGCAGGGTACCTTGATTTCAATGAACTGCGCTATTTGATGGGCATCAATGACTTTGGTCAGCTCGGACTGTTGTCGATCATATACTTGTTTACCATCGTGGTGCTTTTGAGTAACAGCAGGATGGATTTTCCTGACAACCAACAGAAGGATGCGACGCACATCTGATCAAAGGCGCAGTTCGTTCGCGAGAGGACCAGTTGTCAACGACGAGCACCAATCTTGACTTGTTCAACAGAGTCCGGATCATTCCCGGCGCAGTATCAGGTAGTGCACATTGCGCGCTACTCATCTTTCCCACAGAGCTGAAAGCAGAAAGTCTCCTGGTTCTCGCCCACAATGGTGAAACTGCCCACACCGTAGTCAGGCGCACTCCAGCAACGAACAACGAGCGTGTGTTGGAATGGATGGGGCGACTGACACCGGCCTTGTCCATTGAACGACTGGAACTAACCGGGTTGCCATTCGCCACTCAGTTCGAATGGCTGGTCTCGCTTAAAGGTGCAGGGACAAGGGCCGCTGCGAAGTTTCGTACGCTGGCCTCCGAGACTCCCGTGGACGGCGGAGTAGCCCGTCTTGTTGTCGCGAGTTGCTACTACGATGACGTGTTGTTCGGCCCACAGGCGCGGGCGTATGGGGAAACGTTGAAGTCCATGGCGCAGCCCGTGGATCTGAAACTGCTGGTTGGCGACAATCTCTACTTGGACGTGGCGCGCGATCAGCGAAGTATCTGGGGTGGCTGGGAAGAAACTGCGCATCGTTATCGCCACTACTTCTGGGAAAGCGAGGCATATGCCGATGCCCTCTCACAGCAGGCGAACCTGACCACTTGGGATGATCATGAGTTCTGGAACAACTACCCGGAAAGGCAGTTCTGGCTGGAGCGAACGAGCGACGAGTGGCGGCCCGAGTACGATGAGGCAGGCCAAGCATTTCTGGAGACATTTCAGAATAGCCTCAATCTCTTGCCGGGCTCATCGAGTATTCGTACGCATGAGTATGTGACGCCGGCCTGCAGTATCTTTCTTGCCGACACTCGGACTCAAAGGTCGTCTATCAACAGGCTGCGCCCGTGGATGATGGCGCAAACAGAGTTTCAAGCTCTGTTGACATGGTTGGGCAGTTTGACGGAACCTGGCGTGCTTGTCTTGGGTCAACCACTGTGGCACTCGCGCGGAAGTCGCTTCGACTATGCACCGATTGACTTCGAGGACCAGTTCGGCCGCCTGTGGGCCGCATTGAAGGAGTGCAAGGCCGACGTATTGGTTGTCAGTGGCGATGTGCACCATAGCCGCGTACTCCAGATCGACTGCGGTGACGGTGTAATGCTGCATGAGTTTGTAAGTTCTCCCGCAGTGCATATTCCGAGCGGGTGGTCGATATTCAGGCAGAAGTATAATTCACAGGGCAAGGGTAGCATTGGCTATCCCAAGACATTGACGATCCCGCGAAGCGGTTCGAACTTGCCTTGGTTTAAGCCAACAGTGTCGAAGTGCTTCGCCAGTACAAACCTGCCCAACACAATCGGCGAGTTGGTGTTGCGGCGCATCCCGCAGGGAGACGACGCGGCGTTAATCGTCGAGGCTGCATTTTGGGACACCTTGAAGCGTCGCAGGCTTCAGCCATGCAGTTTCATGCTTCGCACGCGATGAAGGAGTGTAAAATGAAGTATAGTACTTCGAAGCGCCTGGATATCACAGATTTAACAACTCGCACAAGCCGCCAGAAGTACTTCGAGGCCGTGGGCAAGCAGTTATCCTCCAAGTCCGGTGCGCTACTGTTGCTTGCCGGAGGAGTGGCGCCAATTGACCTAGCGGTGCGCAACGCACAGAGCATCCTACGGCTCGATCAATCGCCCAGCCATTGGTCGCACGCCGCCCTCATTCTCGATTGGAACAAACGGAACTGGAAAGGTTCCAAAGGGATTGAGGTGCGGCTCGATGCACCGGATGTCATGAAGCAAGTGCCGGAACGCAACGGGGCTACGTCGTTCAGGCTGGGTGATTACGATCAGCCGCGTTGGGTGAATTTGGCAATTGTCCAGATTGAAGTGGATGCAACCGATACCAGTGGGTCCAAGCGGAGTGGGAAGAGCGGGGCCAAGTTTCGCAAACTGGTTGGGAGTGCCGCCATGCAACCTTGTCTTGAGCGCTCAAGATACCGCCTGTGGGATTGGCTCGCGCCATGGAGTGCGTATTCGCGGGCACCAGTCATGGAAGCCAACCCAGTATCCCAGGGCATCCCGCACCCCGGCGCTGCGTTTTGCGAGTACTCACTTGAAGCTGCGGGCGTGGATCTCACGCCAAACTCGACAGAACCGAGCGCGTGCCCTGAGACAATCTGGAGCGCCATGTTGTACTGGCATGATGTTTTCAAGAGTCACGTCGGAACTGTTACGGCATGGGTGTGGCTAAGTCAAAGAGATCGGTGCGGCCGGGAGACTCTTGCGCCCAAGTTTCCGCGCAACATTGTCGAGTAGCGGGGGAAGTTCTGCAGGAGTGCCCATGTCAACATTTGTCATTCCACAATCTCCTTCTCTCCCAGGACAAGAGGGCACCTCAATTGCAGGCGCGTCGGTAGTGGACATTACGCCGCACTTTGGCTTGCCAATGGCCGGCTATTCTACAATGTCCAAGTCCGGCGAGGGTCGCCGTGGGAGACTGAATGCCCGCTGCCTTTATCTACATGAAGACGCTAAGCGACGCGTCGCGCTGTGCGTGATCGATCAGATGTCTGCCAGTCGCTACCTACTCGCAAAGGTTGCCCAGAAGACACGAGCAACGTGCGGATTGTCTGTGGATTGCATTGTTCTGGCGGGTACTCACACGCACAAGGCACCGGGGAACTACTACGGCAATCCTCTGTATGATGCATTGGGGCAGAACTCCATAGGGTTTGACCAGGAGTATGCTGACTGGCTTGCTGAACGCATTGCAAGCTGCATCGATGCAGCTGTGATAAATGCGCGTCCCGCAAGTGTCGGGTACGCTGCTGCACCATTGTGGGGAGTGTCAAGAAACCGGAGTTTTCCAGCATTCCTCAAGAATCTGGGATGCACGAAGGCCAAAGGGCCTACCGCTGCCGCACCACCGTGGCTCCCGCAGCAGATAGATCCTCACACTGCCATCGACCCTCGAGTGCGCGTAGTCGCCGCATACGAAGCAGGGTCAGAAAACTTGATTGGTGCGCTGGCGACGTTTGGCTGTCATGCGACAACCATTCCACACAAGGCCCCCATGTACAGCGCGGACTGGATGGGAGACGCACAGCCGTTTCTGCGCCAGGAGCACAAACGCGCTGTTATTGCCATTGGCGCATCAGGAGGCGGCGATGTAACCGCGTTTGACGAGGATCATGCCAACTCTACGAGGTACTTTGAACGCAGTCGCCAAGTCGGCCAACGCGTTGCCGGGGCAATTCTGGCAGCGATTGAAGCGATCAAAGTTACTGCTCAAAGACCGATCACAATTGACTGCAGATTCAATGAGATGGATCTCGGCAACAAGCGTGTCGGCAACCTCACTTACACGGAACTTGCAAAGCACTTTGCATTCGGCGTGCCGACTCTTGGTGGTTCCGAAGAGTCCCGGAGCAGCTTTGACCGTTGGGGCTGCTCCTTTGAGGGTCGGACCAGTTTGACCGATTGTCGGTTGGACAAGCCGCAAATTCCCAAGGTGCGGGCATTTGGCCAACTTCAAGGTGAGTTGGCGCGTCTATTGAGACTGCAACCGTCTCTACACTGGCCTTTGCACTCAGTGAGCATAAGCGGTACGCGAATCGTAACCGTACCGGGTGAGCCGACGATGTGGGCTGCTTGGCAGATAGAGAACACCTGCCGGGTCAATGGTGACGAGCACGTGATGCCACTGGGGTGGGCAGGTGACTACAGTGGTTATTTTACTACGGAGTGCGAGTATCTCGCGCAGCATTATGAGGGTTCATCGACGCTTTGGGGAAGGTACTCAACAAACCACCTTGCCAAGCATTTGAAAATGGTCTCTCAAAGACAGATTCAAGCGAAGTTACCCGGCCAAGCGCAATTCAACATTCAGCACACGGAAAGCAACTTTTCACCCAACTACCCTCCCATTGAGTCGGCGATGCTGCAACCGAACATGGGAAGTCGGTTTGGGAAGCCGCGACTGTCGTGGTACATGCCGCAAAGCGCTCGGTATGTGCCTGGCGGGCAGTGGTTTGTAAGGCTGGAAGTGCAAAGAAACGGCAAGTGGACGCCGTTACTTGTAGATGGAGTGCCATTCGACGACATCAATCATGAGATCGTAGTATCTCGGGACCTCATCAATGACACTGACTTGGGGATTGTTCGCTGCCTCTGGCACGCGGAGTTCTCACGCCCCGCATCGAACGGGTCGCTACGTGCACATGTACGGAAGGGAACAGAGTTTCCTGGGCTCACACTTCGACTCGTCTGAAAGCATGAAAGTAGATAGCATGGATAACTTGCAATTGTACTACGCGACAAATCGGCGACATATTGGGAATGACCGGTGGAATCCGGAGCGGTATGGCACCGATTTCAGCACCGACGGGTTGGAAAACCTCAGGTTCGGTCGAGTAGAACTTGAAGTAGATCCAAAGGAATTGTCTCGGTTCATCAAGGCTAGGTTGCGCCACGGCTCTGGCGACGGAGAGGGACTTGCGAACTACCTCGGCAATGTTGCCGGGGACAGGCGCAAGATCGCCGTGCAAGCCTTCGAGGAGCATCTTGAACCGACCCTATCGGATGTCAACCAGCCAGCCACCGCTGTGTGGGGATCCGCGGAGATGTTTGATGAACTTCGAGAAGCGATGCTTGTGAGTACAGACGTATTGGCTTTTGTTCACGGTTTCAACGTGAATTGGGAGCAGGCCGTCGGTACCGCCTTGGCCCTCCAGGCCATGCTGAACACCGACACAGGCAAAACACATTCGAGAACGCTTGTCGTGTTGTTCACTTGGCCATCGGATGGCTTGGCGCTGCCATGGGTTTCATACAAGTCTGATCGAGCGGACGCGTTGGCATCCGGCGGCGCACTGGGCCGGGGAATTCTGAAGTTTCGAGACTATCTTGCACGCCTACGCCGCGAACAGAAAGAAGCGTGCAACCGCAAGGTACACTTGCTTTGCCACAGCATGGGCGCCTACGCGCTGGAGTGCGCCGTTGCAAAGATGCAGCAGTTCTCGAACAGCCGCACGATGCCGCGCTTGTTCGAGAATGTCTTCTTATGTGCGGCAGACTCGGACGATACGGCATTGGAATCGGCACAACCCCTTGGCCGGCTGCATGAACTCACGCGACTGGTTACGGTCTACCACAACCGATACGATCAGGCGCTGGCGATAAGTGAATCAACAAAGGGCAATCCCGATCGGCTGGGCAGCCTGGGTCTTGCTCGACCCACACTGGTTCACCATAAGATCGAGCAAGTGGACTGCTCGGAGTCTGCCCCAGGCCCGATTGGACACAGCTACTATCTGAGTGGATGTGCTATTCAGGATATCCGCGAGTCCCTGCTGGGTACGAGACTCTCGGCACCATCGCAATACCGCGTCAGCGGAGCTTCACCAAACACTTGGGTGCTAAGGGCGAGAAAGCGTAGGTAATGCTTTGAAACCTCGTCGGAGAGATCAATGAACTTTCATAACAGGTTTCTCAGCGGGCTGTTGTTGTTAAGGCAAGGCGCAGACCCTCTCATAGAACACGTGTGGCTGGTAGCTCGCCTATTTGACAAGACTCGCCTGAAGGGTTTGGGCACTCTAGAACCCCAGCTATTCATCCCTGACTTGCACTTGTTGACTGCTCGCAGCGAGGCCCACTATCGGTACGGATTTCACAACTTATCGAAGTCAACGCGCGTTGACCGGACCGCGCTTCTTTGCAGTGTTCTCGATCTGAGTTTGGCATTGAGACGTCAAGGTGTCCTGCATGCTGTGCATCAGCTCGGGGACTTTCTGGACGTGTGGCGCGAACGAACCTTTGGCCATGCCCGCGACAACACGCTTATTCATCGCATTAGGGACGCAAACGTGGAAGTGTGCTCACGGCTGGATCAATTGAATACGCAGTTTGTTCGCGGCAACCACGACTACGAACTTGGCGTGGGAGATGACAGCGTTGCGGTGACGCGCGTGATAGGGAAGGAGAGCAATGGCAGCTTGATGATAACGCACGGTGACGGATTTTGTCGTCTTGAGGCGCTGTCGGGCGCCAGCCATAGTTGGGCCCCGAGGCACTTCGGCGATGCTGCACACGCAAGTACCTACGATCTGGCTCGCAATCGTGAGAGCAAGAACAAGTGGTCCGGGCCTATCGGGCGTCCACCAGTCAAAATCGAGAGCTTGTCGGATGTACCCCCAGACTCACTCGTAAACGTGTGGCGGACTTCATTTGGTGACGATGATCAGTATGAGCGTCGTAGATTGAATGCGGGGCACTCGCTAATGTATCGTGCGTACCGCATGATGTATCAGATTCGATTAGCCAGGCCTTGGGACGGACTGGAGCAGCATTGGCGATACTTGAGGCTTGATGTTGCTCAGGGGAAGCAACCTCACCTTCGGGGATTTGTCATCGGGCATTCCCATCACCCACGCATTTGCATCCATGATCACACAGGAAACAATGATACGAAGAGATCGCTCTTGCTATTTGACTGCGGTGCGTGGATGGAGTGGAGCAAGCTGCCTGGCAACAAGGTAGTACCCTCATGCCACATCGGAGTGTTGGATGATTGCGATTTCAGGATATACCAACTGTCACCGCATTCTCGCCTGTTCACTTAGATCATGCAGCGCACCGTGCAATCGCGTCGAGACCCTCGTTGCGCCATATGATGTGGCGTGTGAGCCCCCGAAGCTTCCAGGACCGTCGTCTTCTTTTCGCTGCGGCAACCACTTATCTGTGTACCGCTCTCCTTAGAGTTGCAGACACCTTGTTTTCAAACCACAGATAGCATCCATGCGTCAACAGCGTCATTCCGTTGATCGGTTGTTGCTTCATTGGAAGGCCACTTGAATGCAAAGAACTGCATGACCACCAGCTTCAGGTTGGGCCCATCTGGTGGAACATTGTGCCTTTCTCGGTGAAGTAGCGCCGCGTCTTTCCGGTCACCTTTAGGCCGAACTCAGTTGCCCGTGCGAACAGCAGCGGGCGCTTTTCGGAGCGCCTTCGATTGAAGCGGAACTCGAACTCCGCCAGCAGCCATGGCAGCCAGCCGCGACTTTGCCTGCCCTGCAATGTCCCCAGGATCATGCGCTTGAGCAGGCTGGCTACACGGTGCACCTTGGGAAACCTCTTGTTGCCCGTTTGGGGTCGCCGATCACCTCGGCTTTGTGTTTGATCCCTGCGCTCTTCAAGCCGTTGTAGTCCGCCAGTCCATCCCTGTGCGCGGTGGAACCCTTCTCGACCCGGCTCTCGACCACGGTTTGCAGCATGCTGTCGCCGGCGTCGTCGATGGCTTCCAGGCGCAGCCGGCCGCAGGACTTGCCCCTGTCTTCAACCATGATCAGCACGTAGTTGCGGTTCTCGCCAAGCCTGCGGCCGATGCTGGTGCCGTTAGAGCCGCCGACGATGGTCTCGTCGATCTGCACCCGGCCGACCAGCTTGTCGCGTTCGCGTCCATGCAGCATGTCGCGCAACTTGAGCGTCCACAGGCGGACGGTCTTGTAGTTCACGCCCACCTGGCGCTGGAGCTGCTTGGCGTTGGCGCCGTCTTTCTCGGCCACCAGCAGATACAGCAGCAGAAACAGCTTGTGCAGCTCAAGCTTTGCCATGTGCAGCAGCGTGCCGGCGGTGGGGCTGGCCTGATGGCCGCAAGAGGCGCACTCGATCAGGCGGCGGTTGGCATGCCGCCAGCCCTTGCCGTGGCTGCATCGCGGGCAGGCAAAACCGTCCGGCCAGCGGGCGGCGATCAGCGCTTCAAGGCAGGCGTCTTCAGTGCCGTACATGGCCATGAACTCGACTAGGTTGGCGGGCACAGGCAGGGCCAAGGCGGTGTGCGCGGCCGTGGCATCGGTAGGGTTCAGGGCAGGGGCAGTTTCACGTTCCATGGCGTTCTCCAAAAGAGACGCCATCAAGCTACAATGGGTTGCGACACAACCGGACGTTGGTGGTCATGCAATTGCAAAGATGATGTGGGAGTCGCGATGAAGGCGCCAACGCGAAACAAGTTAGTGCTTAAGTCGGGACAACGGCGGTATGCAGGCTGTCAGGTGTTTTGATCTCTAGCGCATGCACTGGAATCAACTTGGGGGATCACCAACCCCATTGCTTCTTCGATGGTCTTGCCCGGGTTGCGGTCTAGGACTTGGGCGCGGTAGTGCTTTTCGGCTACGTCGGCGGCGTGGCCTTGCCACATGGCGGCGACGGCGGCGGGAATGCCGATGGATGCGGCATAGCTGGTAAAGTTCTGGCGTAGGGCTTGAGGACCGATACGGGGGCCCTTCAATTCCTTAGCGACCATATGCCAGCCCGACTTTGGGAAGGATGGCCGGGGGAGATCATCGTGCGGCAACACGTACTCGCGTGCGCCCGCTTCGAGACGCCAGCGGCGGAGCAGTGCCACCAGGCCGGGCGACACGTCACCTTCTGGCGCTCCCATGAGCGGCAGGATTCGCGTCTTGCCTGTCTTTTGCGCGCGAACGGTCAGTCGGCCCCGTTCGAGGTCCACGTCATCCCACTTCAACGCCAGAGCTTCACCGACACGGACGCCGGTCAGGGCGAGCAGCAGGAACAGGCGGCTAACCGGCGTAGCGGCGTAGGCCGTCGCGAGTTGTTCGAACCGTTCCTTTTCGCCGCGCGGTTTGAAGCGAACGACGACAACTTTGCGCTCCGGGTCCTCGCGCTCCAGGGCGAGCTTGAGGAAGTCCTTGAGTTGCTTGGGTGTGAAGGCACGCGGCGGTTCTGCGTCGGAGCGGGTCATCTTGAACGCATGGGCGAAGCCCTCGAAGTCAGGGAAGCGCGGCGGCCTTGCGCGGTTGATCCAGCGCAGGGCCGTTCGGATTGTGCGGCGGTACTGATTGACCGTTGATGCGCGACGACGCACCGACTTGTTGCCGAGCTTGGTCTTGGCTGTGGCAAGATAGTCGAAGAACTTGGCAAGCATATTCCCGTCGAGCTGACCCGTCTGCAGATCGGCCCAGCCCTTCGAGTTCAGCCAGTCCTTGAACATGGTGATGGACTTCTCCAGCAGTTCCGCCGTCTTGGGGCTGATGCCGTTGCGCGCTACCGGGTTTTCGATACGCACGGCCGCACGTTCTTTGGTGTCCGTCAGGAACTCATCGAGCGAAGCAACCAAGCCGTAGTCGTAGGCAAGACGCCCGCCGCGCTTGACAACCTCTACGGTGTCCATCTTCTCTTGAAGCATGTAGCGCTTGACCAGTTCCGCGCGGGCGACGGCATCGAAGGCCATCAGCGCGGCGCAGGACTTGCGAACCTCTTTGGGCTTGCCGCCGGTGAAGTCGGTGTACACCAGGTAGTGCTTGCCCCGCCAAAGGCGGATGTGTGCTGATTCGCGCGGCCGTGCCATGGCTTCACTCCAAGGGTTGCAGGGATTCTCGGTACGTTTCCGGTACAGTGATGTACCGGGAACCAGCTTCTCACCTAGCAGGTGGACGACTGTACCGGAATTGTACCGGAAACCCACTGGAAGTCAAAGCAAACAAAAGGAAGTCAGCAAGCCCCATAATCGCCATGAAAACCGCTAGTCGAGCGGAGTTTCGGCGTAAGGCGCTTCCAGGCACTGAGTTATTGCCGACCGGGATTGCAGATTTTCCCAAGCAGGTGGTCGTTGGTTCGAGCCCCTTCGCCCGCTCCAGCTTTTTGGCTTTGTTTGCTGATCTTTTGCTTCTGCTTGCTTGTTCGGTTTGGTTGGTCTTCACCGGCTTTGTTGTTCACTTCCACTCCTTCCCGACTTGCACGGCTTCCCGGCTTCCTCTCCTTCTCGGCTTGCACGGTTTCTCGAGTATCACAGCTTCCCGAGTATCACGGCTACTCGACTTCCGCAGCTTCCCTGGTTTCACGGCACTTGGGACTGTCATGCCGCTAACGACCATTGTCTTCCCTGCCGAGGGTGGGTCGCACGTGCCCTGCCGCCTCACGAAAAGGGCCGCCCTTTTGGGGGGCGGCCTTTTCGTGGTCGTCAGGTACTTCGGCTAACTTGCCATCTCCCTGCTGCCCGCTCGCTCCGCTGTTACTTGGCGCTTCTGAGTTGCGAAAGCAGGTCGGCTACTTCCTTCTGCACCTTGCGCGACGCGCGCACGATCAACTGGCCCTGCGCGATCTTGACCGTGGCTGTACCGCCCCAGTCCGCGTCGATGCCGTCTTCAATCATCTCGACAATGTCCTCGGTTGTGGGCTCGTCTTCCTTGGGGTACTCCACCACCGGGCCAGAACTGCTGTCGTCGGCGGCCTTCAGGCGCAGCTTGGGCGCCGGGAAGTCCTGCACCTTCGCGGTAATGTCGCGCACGTCGTACGTCTTGGTGATCGTGACCGACTCGGCCTTTTCCTTGGTGGTAATGTACAGCACGCCGTTCTTGTACGCCTTGTGCAGCGCCACCTGGTCCAGCACGATGTTCAGCGCGTTGCCGGCCTTGATGTCCGCCAGCTCCACACTGATCTTGCGGTCTTCTTCTGACACTTCTTCCAGCGCCTTCTTGTCGAAGACGATGGTAATGCGGCACTTCTTGGCGATGTCCTTCACTACCTCGGTTACGTCGGCCTCGTCGTACGCCAGCGTATCCAGCTTCGTCGCCTCGAGCTGCGCCTCGATCTTGCGGTAGGTCGCCTCTTCCTTCGCGGCGGCATCCCGAACAAGGCGACCCTGCGCCACCAACGGCACAGCCATCAACAAGACCAGCACTACTGCAAACAGTCGTTTCATACGCATTTCCCCAAGGGGTCTGGCCGGGGTGTACCCCCAGAGTGTACCCGGGAGATGGCGTATCCGCAAAGAACGGATTGCAGCCGGAATTGCACTAAGGCAATCGCCGCTTTTGCGCATTGCGCATCGGCGTAAGCCCTAGCCTTCGCCCAGATATGCCGCTTTCACGCGGGGGTCGTTGCGCAGTTGGGCCGAATCGCCCTCAATGTCCACGCGCCCAGCCTCAATCACATAGGCACGGTGGCTGTGCTTGAGCGCGATGTTGGCGTTTTGCTCAACCAGCAGGATCGTCACGCCCTGTTTGTTGATACGGTCGATGGTGGCAAAGATCGTCTGGACGATCAGCGGGGCCAGCCCCAGGCTGGGCTCGTCAAGCAGCAGCAGCTTGGGCGCGGACATCAGCGCGCGGGCAATCGCGAGCATCTGCTGCTCGCCGCCGGACAGCGTGCCGCCCTTTTGGCGTTTGCGCTCGGAGAGGCGGGGGAAAATCTCGTATGCGTGGGCAAGGTCAGCGGCGACGGCGGGCTTGTCGCGGCGGGCGTAGGCGCCGATGCGCAGGTTTTCATCGACGGTGAGGTTGGGAAAGATGCCGCGGCCCTCGGGCGCCATGACCAGCCCCTGCGCGACCAGCTCGTGGGTCTGGGCACGGGCAATGTCGGCGCCGTTGTACTTCACGCTGCCGGATTTGGGGCGCATCAGGCCGCAGATTGTGGCAAGCGTGGTGGTCTTGCCCGCGCCATTGGCGCCGATCAGGGTAACAACTTCGCCGGCGTTGACACACAACGAGACATCGCGCAGCGCATGAATCGCGCCGTAGAACACGTTGATGCCTTCAAGCTCAAGTACCGTTTCCGCCATTGAATTCGACCTGCAACTACAGTCACCCACGAAGTACACGAAGCACTGCTCATAACTTCAGCCACCACAGAGGACACGGAGTCCACAGAGGTTCACAGTATGGGGGCAGTAGATCCATGCATGTCCATTGCCTGAGTCATTGCACGCCGTTCTCTGTGTCCTCTGTGCTGAAAATGCAGTTCATTCGCCGCCCAGATAAGCTTCGATCACCTTCGGGTTGTTCTGGATTTCGCGCGGCGTGCCCATCGCGATGGTCTTGCCGTAATCGAGCACCTGGATGCGCTCGCAGATGCCCATCACCAGCTTCATGTCATGCTCGATCAGAAGCACCGTCACGCCCAGCTCGTCACGGATGCGCCTGATCAGGATACTCAACTCGCCCTTCTCCAGCGTATTCATGCCCGCCGCGGGCTCGTCAAGGCAGATCAGTTTCGGCTCCGTCGCCAGCGCGCGCGCGATTTCAAGTTTGCGCCGGTGGCCGTAGGGCAATTGCCTGGCTGTGAGGCCCGCGCGGTCTTCCAGGCCCATGAACTCCAGCAGGCGATAGGCCTTGTCGCGCTGGCGCTGCTCTTCGCGGTAATGGCGCGGCGTGCGTAGCAGGCTGTCGAACAGGTTGATCTTTGCGTGCCGGTGCGCGCCGGTCATCGCGTTTTCAAGCACGCTGAGCTCGTCAAACAAGCGAATGTTTTGAAACGTGCGCGAAACGCCCAACGCCGCCACCTGCGCGGGCGACTTGCCGTTGATGCGCGCACCGTCAAAGTGCACCGTGCCCGCGGTCGGCAGATACACACCCGTGAGCATGTTGAACACCGTGGTCTTGCCCGCGCCGTTTGGCCCGATCAAGCCGCACAGTTCGCCGGGGGTAATGACAAAGTTGAAGTCATCCACGGCGGTCAAGCCGCCAAAGCGGATTGTAAGCCCCTTGGTCTCCAGCAGGGCGGTCATTTGCGCCCCCCGGGGATCACCCGCCGCAGCAGCTTAAGTGAAAGTTCACGCTGCCCGAAGATCCCCTGCGGCCGGAAGATCATCAGCAGTATCAGCACCAGCGCATACACCACCATTCGAATGCCGGGCAAGTTGACCTCGCGCTCAACGTCGCGCAACGCCTCAGGCAGCACGGTCAGCACAATTGCGCCGACGACTGCGCCAGTCAGGCTGCCAAGCCCGCCCAGCACCAGCATGACCACGACTTCAATGCTCTTCATGAAGTTGAAGGTGGCTGGGCTGATGGTTTGCAGCAAGTGCGCAAGCAGGCCGCCCGCCACGCCGGCAAAGAAGGCGCCGTAGATGAATGCCATGACTTTCATGCGGGCGATCCGCACGCCCATGATTTCGGCGGCGAGTTCATTCTCGCGTATCGCAATCAGCGCGCGGCCGAAGGTGCTGCGCTGCAGGTTTACGCTGAACACGATGCAGACCACGCACACGGCGAAAATCCAGCTCGTGTTCGCGAGCGGCGGCAGGCCCGGCAGCCCCGTGGCGCCGCCGATCTGCGGAATGTTCGTGATCACGACGCGCACAATCTCGCCAAAGCCCAGCGTCGCGATCGCAAGATAGTCGCCGCGCAGTCGCAGCGCCGGTATGCCGACCACCAGCCCCGCCAGCGCCGAGACGACGCCGCCCGCGATCAAGCCGGGCAGAAATCCCCATGCGGCGATTGACTGCAATTGCTCGCTGCCGGCGGCGGCAAGATCGGCCCCGAACATCTCAGCCATTCGCGCCGCCAGCGAAGGTTCACTTACATACTGCGCCGACGCCGCGTCGTAGTACCGCTGTGTGGTCGTGAAAAGTGAGCACACATACGCGCCGATGGCCATGAACCCGGCATGGCCAAGGCTGAACTGCCCGCACAGGCCGTTGATCACGTTCAGGCTGACTGCGAGCACAATTGCAACGCCACACAGGTTGATCACGCGCACGACGTAATCGTCAATGAACTCCGCCAGCACCGCGTTCAGCACGACCGCGCCGATGATGCCCGCGACAAGTACTGCTCCGGTGCGAAGCATCAGACCTTCTCCCGGCCTGTTTTGCCCAGCAACCCGGTCGGCTTGACCAGCAGCACCACAATCAGCACCGCAAATGCCACGGCCTCGGTGTATTCCGGCTTCTGCCAGCCGACCAGCGCCTCCAGCACGCCCAGCAGCAGGCCGCCCAGCGCCGCGCCGGGAATGCTGCCGATGCCGCCCAGCACCGCGGCGACAAACGCCTTCAGCCCCGCCATCAGGCCCATCATCGGCGTCAGGCGCGGCTGGTCCATGGCGACCAGCATGCCGGCGACAGCGGCCATAATGCTGCCGATGGCAAACGTCATGGCGATGGTGCGGTTGACGTTGACGCCCATCAGTCGCGCCGTGCGCATGTCGAAACTGACGGCGCGCATCGCCGAGCCGGGCCGCGTGTGCTGCACAAACAGGTGCAGGCCGGTCATCATGATCGCGGCGACGGCAATGATGATCAGCTTGGTGTTGGCCAGCGCGATCGGACCCAGCTGCACCGACGTCTGCTGCACCAGTTGCGGGTAGCCGCGCGGGTCAGCCGAAAACGCCATCTGGGCAAGGTTCTGAAGCAGCAGACTCACGCCGATTGCGGTGATCAACGCCGCCAGCCGGCTTGCCTTGCGCAACGGACGATAGGCCAGCCGCTCGATCAGCATGCCGGTCAGCGCGCATGCGCTCATGGCGGCGACAAACAGCAGGCCCACGATGTACAGCGGCACGCTGGGCTTTTCGCCCGCGTCGGGCACGTAGCCAAGCCAGCGGGCGGGCCAGTAGCTGTAGTACGCGCCCAGCATATAGACTTCGCCGTGGGCAAAGTTGATCAACTGCAGCACGCCATAGACCATGGTGTAGCCCACGGCAATCAGCGCGTACACGCTGCCCATGGCGATGCCGTTGCCAAG
The DNA here is from genome assembly GCA_019636195.1 of Planctomycetota bacterium. GTDB lineage: Bacteria > Planctomycetota > UBA8742 > UBA2392 > UBA2392 > JADJRK01. The sequence goes on from JAHBYA010000001.1 coordinate 374,890, forward strand.
CTGCTGCAGCAGCGTGTCGAAGCTACCGGGCGTGGCTTGGGCAAGCAGCAAGGCGCTCTCCGGGCAATGGCGGGACGGCCCCTGTTCTCAAGGAAAACAGGGGCGTTGCCAGTTGCGCTTACTCCACTTCTTCGGGCTTGATCTGGCGCACGGGCAGGAAGCGCGCGCCCTTGATCTGCAGCATGCTGATCGGCTTGCGCGCGTTGCGCTTGCTGTCGATGCTGAAGGTGCCGGTGACGCCCTTGAAGTCCTTGATGCCGGCCATCGCGTCGCGGACTTTGGCGCGGTCGAACTCGCCCGCCTGCTCGATCGCCTGCTTCACGAAGTACACCACGTCATAGCCCAGCGCCGCCAGACTGGTCGGGGCCTTGCCGTGCTTATCTGTGTACTTCTTTACGAAGTTCTGGACGTTCTCGGCCTTGTCTTCCTGGCTGTAGTGGTTGCCGAAGTAGCTGCCCTCAAGGGCATCGCCGGCTTCCGGCACCAGTTTGTCGCTTTCCCAGCCATCGCCGCCGAGCATCGGCACGTTGATACCTTGCGCCTTGACCTGCTTGGCGATCAGCGACATGTCGGTGTAATAGACCGGCGCGAAAATGATGTCGGCGCCGCTGCCCTTGATGTTGCTGACCTGCGTGTTGAAGTCGCTGGTGTTGGCGGCGTAGGTCTGCTCGGTCACGATCTGACCGCCCAGCGCCGTGAACTTGCTTTTGAAAAAGTTGGCCAGGCCGGTGCTGTAGGCGTCGTCGCGGTTGGCCAGTATGGCGGCTTTGCGCTTGCCGAGGTCCTTGTACGCGAACACGGCGCACGCGCCGCCCTGGAAGTCATCCAGATAGCAGATGCGGAAGATGTAGTCGCCCTGCTCGGTCACTGTCGGGTTGGTGCTGCTGGGGCTGACCATCGGGATCTTGTTGGCCTGGAACACCGGCGCCGCCGCAAGGCTCAGACCTGAAGCCACCGCGCCCATCGCGACCAGCACCTTGTCCTGCGTGGCAAGCTTGGTGGCTGCGTTGCCCGCAGACTCGGCTTTGCTTTCGGTGTCGTAGAACACCATGTTGATCTTCTTGCCCTTGATGCCGCCCGCTTCGTTGATTTCGGCAACCGCGATCTCCGCGCCGTTCTTTGTGTCGAGGCCGAATGTCGCAATCGCACCCGTCGTGCTGACAAACAGCCCCAGGTTCACGTTCTCGCCGGTAGTGCCCCCGCCTGCTTCATTGCCCCTGTCTTTGCACCCGGCTGTGAACGCAACCAGCAACCCAGCCGCGACAAACAGCGAAATCAATGCCTTGCGCATTGGAAGCTCCTTCAAAACAGGGGTTGCCCCCTACCTGTAGAATCGGCGTGAGAATAGCCATAACCCTGTGGCTCTCAAGCACAAACGTGCTCTCGCGCGCGCTTGCGCGGCATGTAACCTTGCGGCATGACCATGGACGAAGCCCTGAAGCTGTCGATTGACGGCGACTACGTTACCTGCGGCCTGAAGAAGCCTTTTTATGTGATCGCCCGCGACGGCGACATCCAGTGCTTTGTTGGCTTCCGTAACAAGGTGCGGGACTTCGACAACGAAGCCAGTGTCGTGATCTGGGAAAAGGACCGCGTGATCAAAGAAGCCGTTGAATTCATCGCGCGCATGGGCGAAGTTCGCCTTGGGCCCTGCCGCGAAGAAACGATCCCCGAGCCCGACACGCTGGAAGAATTCCTGCGCAGCTTTTCGATTCACGGCAACCTCGCCAGCTACTTTCCGCCGATTCTGGAAAAGCTGGGCCTGTGCGAAGTGTTCAAGAAGGGGCGCGCGCTTTACGTGAAGGTCAAGGGTGACTCGTCTGCGGGTGCAACGGCCAACGACGGGTAACCGCTGCACTTTGGGCGCGCCGCAAGGGGGTCAGACCCCTTCAGCCGCGGGGCATAAACGATGAGCGATGAACTACCTGATCTGTCCCATGGCATACCGGTGTTTCCCTTGCCGGGCATGACGCTGTTTCCGCACACGCACCTGCCGCTGCACATCTTTGAAGAGCGCTACCGCAACCTGATGCAAGACACGTTGCGCAAACCCGAACGCGAACACTGCTTTGCGATGGGCACGCTGATTGACCTGCCCGGCGAATCGCTGGGCGACCCACCGGTGTACCTGTATGCGGGCGTCGGCCGCGTGGTCGAGTACTCACGCATGCCCGACGGCCGCTTCATGCTGGTGCTGCAAGGCATCGGCCGCGCCCGCCTGACCGGCGAGTTGCCGCTTTTGAACGGCTACCGCGTGTTCAACGCTGAATGGGTGGCAGACCTGCACACCACCACTGAGCCCGCATGGGGAGACAACCTGGGCCATGAACTCAAGGCGCTGGCTGTGGCCCTGCTGCGCGAGCAGGCCGAGAAGTTCCGCCGCGTGCTGAGCGACGAAATCGAGCTTGGCCCGCTGACCGACATGCTGTGCGGCTATCTGCCGTTTCCGCCCGAGTTCAAGCTTGAGCAGCTCAGCACACCCAACATAATCGAGCGTGCAGCCGCCACCATCAGCCTGCTTGAACGCATGCTCGGCGACGTGCCGCAACGCCCCCTTAAGCCCGACGACCCGCCAGCCGCCAACTAGCTGCGCGCCTGTTCGCGGGCCCACTTGTCGGCGGCCAGCACTTGGTCAAGGTCCGGCTGGGCGATGTTGCTGTGGGCTTCGCAGGCCTTTGCGACCGTGCGGTAGATATCGAGATACCCGATGTCGCCAGCCAGAAAACGCTCGACGGCGATTTCGTTGGCGGCGTTGAAAACCGCGCCCAGCGTGCCGCCGGCCTCCGCAACTTCAAAGCCGAGCTCAAGGGCCGGGAAGCGCTTGTAGTCCACGGGTTCAAACGTGAGCGTCGCCATCTTTTCCCAGGGCCACGTCGGGACGGGCTGTGCGATGCGTGCCGGGTAGCTGAGCGCAAACTGGATCGGGATTTTCATGTCCGTCGGCCCAAGGTGCGCGATGATGCTGGCATCGACAAACTCGACCATGCTGTGCACCACGCTTTGCGGGTGTATCACAGCGTCAAGGCGTGAGCGCGGCACGTCAAACAGCCAGCGTGCTTCGATCACTTCCAGCGCCTTGTTGAACAGCGTGCTGCTGTCGATGGTGATCTTGGGCCCCATCTGCCACGTCGGATGTTTTAAGGCCTGCTGGACGGTGACGTTTTCGAGCTCGGCGATCGGCGTGGTGCGGAAAGGCCCGCCGCTTGCTGTCAGGATAATGCGCTTGACCTCGGCGCGGTTTTCGCCGCGCAGGCATTGAAAAATCGCGCTGTGTTCGCTGTCCACGGGCAGCAGCTCGGCGCCGGTCTGCTTGCAGATGGCGGTCAAAATCGGCCCGGTCATCACCAGCGACTCTTTGTTCGCCAGCGCAATGCGCTTGCCGCGCTTGGCGGCCTCCAGCACCGCGGGCAAGCCGGCGGCGCCCGTCACGCTGGCCAGCAGCACGTCGTAGTCAAGCTCGCGGGCAAGCTCAGCCATGGCGTGCGCGCCGTCAAAGCGCCACTCGGTTTTAACTTTGGACTTGAGCTCTTCGACCGCGCCGCGGGCCTCAATGGCGGCTTGCGGGTCGCAGATGCAGGCCACAGCGGGGCGAAACTCGCGCACGGCATCCAGCAGTTGCAGATAGCGCCGCCCGGCCGACATGCCCGTGATTTCAAATTTGTCGGCATGCTGCCGGACCACGTCGAGGGTGCTGGCCCCAATGCTGCCACTGGCGCCAAGCAAAAGTATGCGCGTGCGTGCCATGCCCACTTCCTACCACTCCGCTGTGCAGTTGGCGAGTGAGCACTTGCCCGTCGCGTTTGCCTGCAATCTCCCGCCCCGGAGTGTCGCCCCTTCGGGGCGAAAGGCCGATGTCTTGCGACGCTAGCGCTGGTCCATCGGGACAAACGGCTTATCGACTTCGCCGATGTAGTTGGCGGCTGGGCGGATCAGCTTGTTGTGCGCCTGCTGCTCAATCACGTGGGCGCACCAGCCGACGACGCGGCTTACCGCGAAAATGGGCGTGTAGATTTCCGGCGGCAGGCCCATCATGTAGTAGGTGCTGGCGCTGTAGAAATCGACGTTGGGGTACAGCGGCTTTTCGCGGCCCTTCATGATGCCTTCAATCTGGTCCGACATTTCGTACCACTTGGTGGTGCCGCGTTCTTCGCCCGTCTTCTTGCTGTACTTCTTCAGCACAATCGCGCGCGGGTCCAGCGTTTTGTACACCGCGTGGCCAAAGCCCATCAGGCGAAAGCCCTTGTCCTGGAACTTCTTTTCCAGCCACGGCTTGATGTTGGCGGGCTCGCGGATTTCAAGCAGCGTCATAATCACGCCCTCGTTCGCGCCGCCGTGCAGCGGGCCCTTCAGCGCGCCGATGGCGCCGGTGATGGCGCTGTACATGTCGCTGAGGGTGGCCGCGATCACGCGCGCGGTAAACGTGCTGGCGTTGAAGCTGTGCTCGGCGTGCAGCACCAGCGCCACGTCCATGGTGCGCGCGGCGTCTTTGCCCGGCGCCTTGCCGTGCAGCATGTACAGGAAGTTGGCGGCGTGATCGAGCTCGGGGTTGGGCGCCACCGGCTCTTCGCCGCGGCGCAGGCGATAGTCCATCGCCACAATCTCCGGAAACTGCGCGATCAGCCGGATCGCCTTGCGCACAATGCCTTCCGGCGAGTTGTCGTTGGGCGCGGGGTCCGTCAATGCAAGCGCGCTGGCCGCTGTGCGCAGCACATCCATGGGGATGCTGGTCTTGGGCGCGCTCTTGATCACGTCGCGCACGCCGAACGGCAGGCCGCGGGCGTCTTTCAGGTCTTTGGTGATCTGCGCAAGCTCAGTCTTGTTGGGCAGCTTGCCGTGAAGCAGCAACCAGACAACTTCTTCGTAGGTGCAGCGCTCCGCCAGCTCAAGAATGTTGTAGCCGTAATAGTACAGCCTGCCTTCTTCGCCGATAATCTTGCAGATGCGCGTGTCGTCAACGGTGACGCCGCGGAGGCCATACGCTACGCCCGGTGTGCCGGCTTCAGTCATGACAAATCCCTGGTTCGTCGTCTGCGGAATCATAACCCCAAGGGCAAGCGCCGCAAGCGGGGCCGGACGGCGTTTCAAACCTCAAGTACCGCGCCCGGCCTGCCCGTTAAATGCAGCGCGCCAACGTGCCCCGACCACGGAACTCCGGACGTCTTCCACACCTTGACCTGCCACCGCTGCAACCGCTACAAGCACGTCATGCCCACCTACAAGCGACCGCTGCTCAAACTCTCCGGTGAAGCCTTCGGGCCCGAAGGCGGCATGGGCATCGACGGCAAGCGCATGCTGGCGATTGCCCACACCATCAAGGCGGTGCTGGCAATCCCGGTGCAGCTGGCAGTAGTCGTGGGCGGCGGAAACTTCGTGCGCGGCAGCCAGCTTGACATCACCGGCATCAACAAGGCCACCGCCGACTACATGGGCATGCTGGGCACGGTCATGAACGCGATTGCCCTGCAGGACGTGTGCGAAAGCGTCGGCGTCGAAACCCGCGTACTCAGCAGCCTGGACGTGCCCCGCGTGGCCGAAAAATGGGTGCGCCGGCGCGCGATCCGCCACATGGAAAAAGGCCGCGTTTCGATCATCGCAGCCGGCACCGGCAACCCGCATTTCACGACCGACACAGCCGCGGCCCAGCGCGCCATTGAAATCGGCTGTGACGTAATCATCAAGGCCACCAAGGTTGACGGCGTTTACGACAGCGACCCCAAAATGAACAAGGGCGCCAAGCGCATTGCCAAGCTGACCTATCAAGAGGCGCTGGAAAAGAACTTGCGCTTCATGGACCAGACGGCGATTGCCCTTTGCAAAGAACACAACATGCCGGTGCTGGTAACGGACATGAACGAGCCCGGCAACATCGAAGCTGCCATCAAGGGCAAGCCAGTCGGCACGTTGATCGAAAACTGACAGTAGAACATCAGCTGGTGCAATGGAGACTCTTTTTGCGCCAGCGACTGAGATCACGCTTGCCGTGCGATCCATCCAAGGCATAGAATGACTCGAGCAGAAATGTGACTCGCGGTGGAGAAACCTATGCGCTTGCCTGCTTTCTCTCTCTCTCTTGATTGCGCTGCTCTTTCTGGCTAGCAATCCACTACAGGATTCGTCCGCGGTGGTAGCCCAAGGTGCGCCTCAGCAGGGCGATCACACATTTCGAATCACACACATTAAGTTCGATCACAAGGGCCCGGATGCGAATGACGCAATGCTTCCGACGGACGGGCTAAACATCCGACGCGACGCCGCCAGCGATTTGCAGCATCTTGGGAATGGCCAGGGCGAAGGGGAGTGGATTCGCAGCTCACGGAACGAAGAGGCGTGCTACATCTCAAGCAAGGCGGTAACCATCAAAGTGCGCATCGAATGTGACGATTACGTGCGAACAGCGCGCTCTCATGCAACTCAATTGGGTTTCGATCCGACGCTGCCGCCAAGTTTGAAGCCGTGGACAGAGGTCACGGATACACTTGTCAACTTCAAGGAATCCGCGCCCGGTAGCGGCTTGTGGGTCAGTTTCAACAATTCACCCGGGGTAACGGACGTAGAGTACGTTGAGTTCCCTTTGGATGGTTTGACCAAGTCCAAGATCGGGAAGTGGCGCTGCACCTGGCAGTGGAAGGTAAAGGATGTCGATAGCACCACGCCAGCCGAGCCACCCGACCCGAATCCGCAGCAATACGACGTTGAGGACACGGGGCCGCATACCTTCTATACTGTTCTAGATACGCCCTTCGAGCCTTGGTATTCGGGTGGCGATGTTACCGACCCGTGGATCAAAGCTCTGGACTTCTGCATCGTTGAGCTTTTCCCCGCTGGCATTCGCTATCTTGACGTGGCGGCCGCCCAGATCACCGACGCAATTTGGCTCAGAGCGATTCCGCGCTACGACCATGATCAAAGCCAGCTTCAGTCCCGCTATGTGCCAGACGTTTCCCGGCTTAACCCTCCACTGACCGTGATACCAGGTGAAGCCGAATCTACGCTTCAATTGAAGTTCATGCTGACCGACTTCATCCATGGAGACCATAGACTTGGTGACTGCTTCGATCTTGCTGCGGCGGTTCAAACTTGCGCAAATCTCATGGGTGTTCGGGGTCGTTTTGCAAGATTGGGAGCATTTGGATACATCAATCCGGTAGAGTTCATAGCGCCACTGAGTTGGTTGGACGGCAAGAAGAACAATCCATTTCATGACAGACCCGGCAACAGTCCAATCCCGCTGACAGGTCTGGATTACCTTTACGAAGATGTGAACCCCGTGGATGGTCTATTCGACCGGAGCTACTTCATCATTCACACATATGTGGTGTACGGGGGAAAGGCGTTGGACGCGACAGTCGGTCCCTTCTTGGGGAGGCAGGGAGAAGCTGACTACATCGCCGCTGTGCGCGACACCTCAACCCGTGCGGAGACACGAGTCGCCTCTACATTGAACGACAGGAACCGCCGGTTCGCGTCCATTTTGCATATCGAGTAGCCATGGGCATTGCGGATAAAACCAGCCGTCCGAGACCGCTTGTTGTCGCGATTCTGGCGATATCGCTGGCCGTTGCCATTGGCACGTCGGTAGTCATCTGGCGAGTCAACTCCAGCAGGTCTGGTACTGGTGTCGAGATTCTGCCGAGCAGACTTGCTGCGAGTAAAGCCGACGTGGATGGCACAGACGTCAGGATTGGCGACCTTCCAAGTGAAGCGGCGAATCAATGCCACCCAACTGACTCTTCCGCCAATCGATACGTTGAAGTCTATGCAGCCAAGGGTGAAACAGCCGCGCACGGCGCGCAGGAACCAAATCCCGCATGGCTGACCGGCGCGGTGCAAGATGGCTTTTACCATTCCCCGCCCGGCGGGCCACTGGTCCGCGACACCGAAGAAGAAAACGAGGAGTATCTGCCCTCGCGGCAGGTCAAGGAAGTGATCCGATTTGACGATTGGCCACTCACCGAAGGCCTGCTGCCGGGTTTTCGTTTTCAGTTGTCTGACTGGCCGGAGTTCGCGGAGTTCACAGTCCACTCGGATCGACGTTCAGCCAGTTTTGAGCAGGAGATGGCACATCACGGCGTGAAACGCGTGATTCAATTGAGACGGCGACCGGATCGGGCGTGGGTTTCCATTGTCCTTGTAGTTGGCATGTCTGCTGCGACCGCGCGAGAACAACTGGTGCCCCGGTTGTACGAATGGAATGAGGCAGCATTGGCTGCTCTCGGCACTCTCGTGCACTTGGGCGACATTGGCAATGTCGCTCTGATCTCCTCCCATCATGACGGTAGTTCCAAGGTCGTGAGATTTACGCGTCGAAACATATATGTATCGCTTGAGGCCGGTACTCTGGAAGGGCAGTCCATTCCCGGCATTGACCTGCTCAAGATTGCTCGGACGTTGGATGCCCAGTTACAGCAAGAGAAACCCGTGGACATTGAGCAACTTCAAGCCCTGCGGCCGCGCATTACGCGCTTCGACCTCTCCAAGGAATTGCTGAAGCGGTCGTCCGAGGCTACCAACCAATGCGAGGTCGCGTGGACTGTGGAATCTCCGCGTGGTGCGGGCTTTGTGGTCTTTGCGGACGGCACCGGCGACCTTCAGTACGATGACCGGGCCAACCCCTCCCGCATCCACGGCCGGGCGCCCGGGCGGGAAACTGCCCGGCTGGTGGCGATTGACGACTACCTTCTGTTCGACTGGCGGGATGTGCCTGTTGAGGTCGTCCAATAGACCGGGGCTGGACCAACCCGGTGTCCAGAATCTAAACACCAAAATTGGCCCGCTTGGCTTTGACGTTGGCGTTGGCGCGGGTAGATTCCGGCCCGGAGGCTGCCATGTCAAAAGACTACGACACGATTCTGCTTGAGTGCGAAGAAGCCATGGACAAGGTGGTTGAGCACCTGCGCGCCGAGTTCATCGGCATCAGCGCCGGCAAAGCCAGCACCGCCATGGTCGAGAACATCAAGTTCGACTACTACGGCGCGCAAACGCCACTGAAGCAGGCCGCGGCAATCAACACGCCCGACGCCAGCACCATCACGATCAAGCCCTTCGACGTAAGCCAGATCAAGAACATCAGCAAGGCGATTCTGGAGGCCAACATCGGCCTGAACCCCAGCGACGACGGCAAGGTCATCATCTGCCGCGTGCCCGCCATGACCCAGGAAAACCGCCAGCGCATCGCCAAGCAGCTCAAGGACATGGCGGAGAAGTCCAAGGTCGGCATCCGCAACGCCCGCCACGAAGCCATCAAGCAGGCTGACGCCAGCCTGAAAGAAAGCATCCTGACCGAAGACGACCACCGCGGCCTCAAAGAAGAGGTCCAGAAGCTCACGGACAAGGGCAACAAGTCGCTCGAAGAGCTGCTGGAAAAGAAAACCGCCGACGTCATGAAAGTCTGAACGCGCTTCGGATTCCGTTTTCGCCGGGCCGGTTTCCGGAATACCGGCGCATGCCTTCCCGTTTTCATGGCGACTGGAATGTGAGGTGCGCCATGGAAAACGTGACTGTGTTCCGTCCGCGCAGCCGTGCGTTGGCTGCCCTTGTTGCCGCAAGTTCACTGGCGGTCCTGCTTGTACCGGTGGCCTATCTGTTGGGCCTTGGCCTGCTGGTGGCAGGCGTTGTGGGCGTTTCAGCGGCCGGTTTGGCCGGCTTGGGGCTGTGGACGCGCCGCATTGAGTGGCTGGTCGGCCCCGGCGGCCTGACCCGGCGCACGTTTGACGGGCCCGACCTGAGCATCCCGTGGCGCGCCCTGGAAAGCTGGCACGACGACGGGCGGCGGCTGGTGCTGCACCTGCGCGATGGCCGCCAGTTCGAGGTCGCCGACTGGGAAGTGGCGGAGCCCGGCTTCACGCGCTTTGTCGCGCTGATTGAAGCGCACAACACGCCCGACCTGCCGCTGCGCCGCGCCGCGTGACCGTTGCCACTTGATTGCCCCCCGCATAGACTCCCCGCCAAGGAGAGCCTATGCGATTTTTCCTACTGCTGGCCCTGGCGATCGGGTCAGCCGCGTGCCTTGCCCAGGCCGATACCGCGCTTGGCAAGGGCGGCCTGAAACTGTCCACCGAAGGCTTTGAGCTGCGCATGCGCAACGCCGTGCAGTTCCGGTTTACGCACCACGGCATCACAGCCGAAAGCGGCGGCGGGGGCCAGAACGGCGCGAACTTCAACAACTTTCGTGTCACCGGCGCGCGCACCTTTCTGGAGGGCCACTTCGTCTCCCGCGAGTTCCAGTACAACCTGTGGCTCTCATGGGAGGGCGCGGGCAACGGCTTTCGCATTGAGGACTGCTACTTTCGCTGGGCGCCGCTTGAGCTGTTCAACCTGACCGTCGGGCAAGAGCGCGTGCCCGCAAGCTGGGAGTACCTCGTTGACCACGAACACACCGGCCTGCCTGAACGCGCCATCGCCGACGAAGCCTTCAGCCAGGGCTGGGGCAAGGGCGTGGCCGTCAGCGGACGCCTGGAGTTGTGGCAGGCAGCGTTTGACGCCGCCCTGCTGACCTGGCACGTCGGGCTGTACAACGGCGTGATTGCCAGCCCCGACGGCGCGCAGGGCCGCGGCACAATCACCAGCCAGGGCGTCACGGTCACCGACCAGGCCAAGACCGAGCGCTTCCAGGGCGGCTTCCGCAACAGCGACGTCGCGCTGAACGGCGACAGCTTCAGCCAACTGGTGGACGGCCAGATGATGGTGGCGGCCCGGGTCGAGTTTCACCCGATGGGCGAAGTCGGCCGCCATATGGTTGACCTTGGCGCGCTGGAAGACACGGCTGCGTGGTTCTTCATGGTCGGGCTGGCCGCCAACTGGTTCAGCGCGCGCGTGGAAGGCACGGGCACGTTTTTGGGCAACACGTACTACGGGCCGCGGGCGGGCACGGCGCCGCCGCCGCCGGCCAGCGGGCGCCACCGCATTGACGCAAGCGTCGTGCATCTGACCGCCGACGGGCACTTTCGCTGGATCGGCCTTTCGCTGAACTGGGCGCTGCACTATCGGCGCATCAACTTCTCCCCCACCGGCCGCCTGAGCAGCCTGAATTTCGCCGCCGACAAGGCGCTGGTCCACGGCGCCGAAGACGTGGGCCTGACCGTCGATGTCGCATACTTCATACTGCGCGACGAACTGATGCTCGGCACGCGCTTTTCGGCCGTCGAGTTCGATGACTTCAAAAGCCGCACAGCCGGCGGCCAGCAGGTTGACGGCGACAGCTTTGGCGCCGACAGCTACGAGTACGGCGGCGGCGTGACCTGGTTTATCAGGGGCGACAACCTGAAGCTCAGCGCGGATTTTCGCGTGGTGGCCCAGCAACTGCCCCACGGCCGCAGCAAAAGCGGGGCGTTGAGCCACACCGTGCGCATCAGCGACTGGCGCAACTTTCACGAGGCGCGCCTGCAACTGCAGTGGATGTTCTGACGGACTAACTCCGCCGCCTGCGGCGTTGCAGCTCAGGGCGACCATGACCGAAGGGGCGGAACACCCAGTGCTGCTGACCGGCGCCACCGGCTACATCGGGCGCCGGCTGCTGCCGCTGCTGCTGCGCACAAGCCCGGTGCGCTGCCTGGTGCGCGACGCCGCCAGGCCGCTTGACCCGCGCGCGCAAGCTGTAATCGGCGACGTGCTGCAGCCGGCCACACTTGCCGCCGCCATGGCCGGCGTGCGCACAGCGTACTACATGGTTCACATGATGGCGGCGGCGCGGCACTTTGAACAAGCCGACCGCGAGGCCGCGCGCAATTTCGCCGCCGCCGCGAGCCACGCCGGGGTCAAGCGCATCATCTATCTCGGCGCGCTGGGCGATGACAACGACCCGAAGCTTTCGCCGCACATCCGCAGTCGCCACGAGGTCGGGCGAATCCTGCGCGAGTCAGGCGCCGAGGTCATTGAGCTGCGCGCCAGCATCGTCATCGGCAAGGGCAGCACATCGTTCGAACTGATCCGCACGCTGACCCACCGCCTGCCGGTCATGATCTGCCCGCGCTGGCTTGACACCCCCACGCAGCCGATCGCGATTGACGACGCGCTGGCCTGCCTTGCGGCGGCGCTTGAACTGCCTGCGTCGGGAAGCCGGGTGATCGAGATCGGCACGCCCGACGTCACCAGCTATGGGGGTTTGATCAAAGAGTACGCGCGCCAGATGGGCCTGCGCCGGCTGCTGATCCCGGTGCCGGTGCTCACGCCGTGGCTTTCGTCGTTGTGGCTGGCTCTGGTGACGCCCGCCAAGGCCGCGGTGGGTCGTCACCTGATTGAGGGGCTTCGCAACGCCATGGTCGTGCGCGATCCCGCCCCGGCACGGGCGTTGCCCGTCCAGCCGATGACCGTGCAGCAGGCCATCGCTGAAGCCATCGCGGCTGAGTAGCGACTCAGGCTTCGGGCGTGTCTTCAGCGTCTGCGGCGTCTTTTGCGGCGTCCTCTGCGGCGTGCTCTGGGGCCGGCGGGTCTTCCGCCACAACCGGCTGCGGCGCGGTCGGGGGCGCTTTCATTTCGCGGGTGTCGCTGGCCTTGAGCGCGTCTTTTTCTTCTTCCAGGGTCATGCCGAACTTGCGCTTGAGCTGGTGCAGGCCTTCCTTGATCTGCTTGACCTGCGCAATCGCGTCTTCGACCGTGCCGGTGGTGCGGGCAACGTAATCAAAGAACGGGCCGAAGCTCTCGCGGATTTTCTCGACCGCTTCGCGCGCTTCTTTCTTGATTTGCGCGTCCAGCACCTCGGTCAATGCCGCGCGCAGCGCCGTGCAGCGGTCGCTGAACTCGGCCTTGATCTTGCGGCGCTGCAACGGCAGCACCACCATCGACCCGCCCAGGATCGTCAAGCCGCCGAGGATACCCGTCACGTCAATCCACGTGAAACCGGCCGCCGTGGTCAGCGCGACAACAGCCACGCCCGCACCCACACCGATCAGTGACCCGCCGATCGCCGCGTTGATGCCCGTGCCCGCGCGGCCGATGAACTTGCGCACCTGGTCTTCATAGTCGAAGCCCTTGATGCGGTCCTTGCTGTCGGCGCGCACGAGGTCGTAGATCTTTTCGCGGTTGTACTCGAACTTGTTGCCGACCTTGCCGACCATGCCTTCGTGGGGCCGCCGGCTGGCCTGCTCGGCAAAGTACTCGGTGGTGTCCTGCCAGACTTTTAAATACTTCTTCATGAACCAGTCGACGGCCTTGTTCAGGGTTTCGTCGATCTTGATTTCATAGTCCTTGATCACTTCTTCCTTGAAGCGCGCGCGAAAGCGCTCGGCGCTGCGCAGCATGCCCATGTTGGTCAGCTTGACGTTGTCATCGACCCAGTTGCGGCCGCGTTTTTCCATCTCGTAAACGATGTTGTCCACTTCAAGGATGAAGCGCCCGAAGTTCTCGGACATGTCTGTTTCAGACTGCTCAAGCTGGCCGCGGATGTTTTCAAGGACCTTCTTGTCGTCCTTGAGGTGCGCCATGCGCTCGCCAAAGGCATCGGTCGCGCGCTCGGCGATGGCGATGGCGCTGTTGATCGGGCTTTCCAGCTTCAGTTGCAGCTTTTCACCCTGGCTCAGCTGCGTGAACAGGTAATCTTCCAGCGCCTTGAAGCCGCTCTTTTCATACAGCGCGTCGTCCTTGTCGTGCTTGGCCTTGCGCGCCTCTTTGGCGCTGACCATGAAGATCTTGGGCTCAAAGTCGAAGAACTTGCGGGCGCTGTCCTGCACGAACTTGTGGATTTCGTCGAGCTCGTGGGGCTCTTTGATGTCCTTCTTGGTGATGATGAAGATGATCTTCTTGGCCCAGCTCTGGATGATGTAGCTGAGAAACTCGCGCTCGGTTTCGCTGAAAGGCCGGTCCACGCTGGTCGTGAACAGAATCAGGTCGCAGCGCGGGATAAAGCTTTCCGTGATTTCGCCGTGGCGCTTGACAATGCTGTTGGTGCCCGGCGTATCGACAATGTTGATGTTGCGCAGCGCCTCAAAGGGCAGCTGCTTTTCAATCAGGAACTCTTCCAGTATTCGCTCGCGCTCAATGTCGCCGTACTTGAGCACGTGAATCTTGTCGGTAGTCGGAATCGCGCCGACCTTGCAGACTTCGGCGTTCAGCAGGCTGTTGATAAAGCTGCTCTTGCCGGCCTTGACTTCGCCCACGATCACAAGCAGGAACAGCTCTTCCAGGTGCAGCACCAGGCCGCTGACCTGGTCGATCTGGCTGTCCTCAAACTGCTGGCGGATCAGCAGGTCGCGCAGCTTTTTCAAAAGCTCGCGTTCTTCGCCCAGGCCCTCGGCGATTTTTGCCTGCAGGCGCTGGTTCAGGTCTTGCTGTTCACCCGCGTTCACGAAGCCCCCGTCTGCTTTGCACTGCCGCCTCACGCCAAGGCGCGGAGACGCAAAGTACTGCTACCGGCTTGGCGTCTTTGCGCCTTTGCGTGCGATTGTAGTCCAAAGAACAATCCCATGTTCGTACTAGTTTGGTATCCTGCCACACTGCTTTGCTGTCAAGGTCACGCATGGGGCGACGCCAACTGCTGATCGTGCTGCCGGTGATGGCTGTGCTGATGCTGGCCGGCGCCCTGATGATACTTGCGCCTGACGCCTCGCCCCTTGCATGGTTCGGCGACAAACGCAAGGACACATCTTCGCAAAACCCGACAATTGCGAAAGACACTACCCCCGGCGCCGCCGAAGAATCCGCGCCCGGCCCCGCACAACCCGCACAAGGCGACCCCGACAAGCCCGGCGCCTTTGAAGAAGCCATCCGCGCCGAGGCCGAGCGCATCAAAGCGGAACGCGCCCGCAGCCCCGACCCCGGCATCGAGGTCGGCAAAGACCCAGCCGCCGGACCCCGCGCCCGCGACCCCAACCCGCCGCCGCAACCCGGCGAGGCGCCGCCCGCGACCCCCACCGACCCGAAGCAGGCCGAGCGCGAACGACGCATCAATCAACTGCGCCAGATCCGTCGCCCGCCCAACCAGACACTGGGCAACGCCCGCCCGCAGACCCGCAAGCTCAGCAACCCCGTCGGCAGCAAACCGCTCGATGGCGTCAGCAAGCAGATCCTGCAGGACCGGCGCGGCCTGTACGCGCGCTACTACGCGTTTACGCGCTCGCCCATTGAAGACCTGCTGGACCCCGACCAGCCGACCCTGGACCAGCGCACGCCCGACCTGACGCGCATTGACCAGCGCGTGTACTTCGAAAGCAAGGCAGACTGGGCCGACCTGCCCTTTGACCTGACCAACTTCATGGGCGTGTGGGAGGGCTTTCTGGTCATTGAAAAGACGGGCGATTACTGGCTGTACGCGGGCGCGGACTGGACCATGCGCGTGGTGATCGCGGGCGATACAGTGCTGTTGAACGACATTCGCGATTACACCGAAGTCAGCACCGTGATCACGCTGGAAGCCGGCCTGCACCCCCTGCGCATCGAGTACATGGAAGGCAAAAACGGCAGCGTGATTGACCCGATGGGCGCCTGCAACTTCATGTATGTACCCGAGGGCGCGGCCAAGCCGGTGCCGGTGCCGCCGGAGATGCTGCTGCTGCCGGAATCGCTCTGGAGCAACGCCGCGCCGATCATCACGCGTCTCAGCAAGACCGAGGGCGACGTCGGTGACGAACTCACGATCATCGGCCAGCACCTGTACGACGAGCCGGTAAAGGGCCCGGATGGCACGGCGCAGGTCGCGAATTCACTGACCACGGTGTTCTTCAGCGGGCAACTGGCCAGCGTGCTGGACTACTCGCCGTCGTCGCTGAAGGTGAAGGTGCCCGTGGGCGCGATCACGGGCAAGGTGATCGTCCAGAAGCTGCAAAACGCGCTGACCGGCGGCAAGGTGCCCATCCCTTCCAACTCCGTAGATTTCAAGGTGACCACACAGTTCGGGTTGTTTGCGGGCTGGCACGACCTTCAGGGCTGGTCGAACTATGACTTTCTTGAGCCCGGCTCACGCGAGCCTGACGTTCTGCGCCTTGAGCGCGAGTTCATGTTCGACCAGCGCAGCAACCTGGACCTGCCCTTCAAAAACCAGCCGCTGGCCTGCCGCTGGGAAGGCAAGTTCGGCGTGCCCGCTGACTGGGCCGTTGACGGCGCGCGGCTGGTGCGCTTTCAGGCCAACGGGCGCCTGCGCGTGACTCTTGGCGAGCAGACCCGCGGCACCGAGGGCGGCATGGGCGACGGCAACGCCCAGACGATTCTGGATTTCGAAGTGCCCAAGGGTGCTGAGCGTTACTTGCCGCTGACGATCGACTTCACAGCCGAAGGCGCGGGCGCGGCTTTGCGCGTCGTGGAAATGAAGCCCGGCAAACAGCCCAACCCCGACGGCTCGCCGATGTGGGAAGAAGTGCGCGTGCTGCCGTACCAGTACTTCTTTCCGCCGGTGGTGCCGCCCAGGGCGCCGCGCATCCTCAGCGTGCGGGCCTATGTACCGGAAGGCGAGACACCCGCGCCGCTGCCGTATGTGCCCCACACCAGCCTGCCCAGCGTGCGCGAAGGCCAGGACTTCGACTTTGAACTTGAGGTCACCGGCGACGCCGAAGTGCAAGCCGCCGACGTGCTGCTGCTGGTGGACGGCAAGCCCGTCACCTACAGCGTGGAATCTGTCGTGCAGGCCAACGCCACCACCCAGCGCCGCAAATGCCGCGGCGTGCTGCCCAACGGTCTTGGTGAAGGGCGCATGGTGGCGCGCCTGACGATCGTGACCAGCGAGCCTTTCTATATTGATGTGACCAACAAGGGCCTGATCACCTACCTGTACGACCTGCCCAACCCCGGCGGCTACAGCAAGATGCCCGAGCTTGAACCGCTGATCTGCTTTGAAGTGCGCAAAGAGCGCTGGGTGAACTTCGAAAACGCCAACGACTTCAACTTGCCCTTTCCGGCCGAGACCTTTGCCGTCGCGTGGTACGGCGCGCTGATCGTTGAAGAAGAAGGCGACTACGTGTTCACGGGCCGCAGCGATGACGGGATACTTGTGTGGCTTGACAGCAACCTCGTGCTCGAGGACGACAACCTGCACTACCAGCGTGAGAAAAGCAGCGCGCCGATCCGCTTGACGCCCGGTGTCTATCCCTTCCGCATGGAGTTCTTCGAAAACAACGTGCACGAAGTGTGCGTGCTGTACTGGGAAATGAAGCGCGACGACCAGACGCTGATCCCCAAGCAGGTCATCCCCAAGAAACACTGGACGTGGGACGTAACGCCGCCGCTGCCCCAGAAAACCGGCACCGGCAAGCGCACTGACGGTAGCGACCCGCAGTAATCATTCAACGACCGGCAGCACCAGCCGCGCGCCGGTCTTGGCGTTGTGGTGGATGGTGACTGTCGCGTCACGGGCCGACTTTTCGTCCCACTCGTCGGCGCCGGTGTGCGGGTTACGCTCGTACCTTGGCGTGTTGCCGCCGGTGACGATCAGCGTGAGCTTGTGGCCCTTGCGCCAGGTGTAGGCGTGCGGCGGCAACTTCAGCGCAAGCTCAGTGACCTCGCCGGGCTTGAGCGGCTGTGCGGTTTTGCCGTCGCGCCACTTGGCGCGCAGGATGGTCTCGCCGACCAGGTAGCTCTTGCCGTCAGAGTGCGTGTCGCACACGCGGACATGAATGTCGGTATCGACGCGGTTGCACGCGAACGGCACATGCAGCTCGATTTCGCCGCGGGTGCGCAGCGGGCTTTCCAGCGCGGGCGTGGCGTACACCAGTACATCGCCGCGTTTGGCAATCGCGCTTACGTCTTTCGGGCCGTGGGTCAGCGGCGGCAAATTCTGGCCCCCCACCGTCGGCGACGCCGTGCGCGGGTCATAGGTGTACTCGCGCGTCAGCGGGTTCTCGGTCGTGGCCTCACCGGGCAGTTGGGTGGCAATCGCGCCGTCGGCGTGCAGGCGCCACGTTTGCGCCTTGCCGCGCAGCCTGGCCCAGCTCTCGCCTGTCACCCAGCCCTCGCCGCACTGGTAGGCGTGAAAGCGCGGCTGCTTTTCCCAGCCGCTGTCCTTGATGCCGCGCAGGTAGTAATCAAGAAACTGCATGGTCACTTTGGTCGAGTAATCCTCGGCGTCCTTGAACTTCAGGTCGCCCTGCTCGGGAACATCGATCGCCGTGTGCGACCAGGGGCCCATGATCAGCTTGCAGTCCCTGGATGGCAGGTCTTCCAGCTGCTGCACAACGTCGCGCGGGTAGTTGTCCCACCAGCCGCTGATCAGCAGACAGGGGACTTTGACCTTGTCGGGCGCATAGCTGTTGTTGCGCGCAAGCCGCCACACCGGCTTGTCGGGCGTGCGCGCGGACTTGACGGCCTGGCCTACGCCGAAGCCAAGCGTGTCCAGCGACTTGACGTGCGACTCAAGCAGCACGCCGCCTTCAAAGTAGGCCTCATAGCGCTGCCCCTGGTAGGCGATCAGCGGCACGCAACACACCAGTGACGGCGGGCCTTCCGCGGCGGTATCGAACTGCTGCTTGCCCAGCGCGCTGCCGCCCCAGGTGCCGACCTTGCCGTTGCACCACTCCTGCTTGGCGCACCATTCGACGCAATCGTAGCCGTCCTGGCCGCGCTTCCAGTTGCGGCGGTCCACACCCTGCTGCGCCTCTTTGCTGCCATAGAAGCCGCGCCAGTCCACAAACACCCACGCGTAGTTCTGCCGGTCAAGCTGTGCCCACGCCTTGCTGCTGCCGCGGCCTGCTTCGCCGGCGTTGTCGCCGTATTCGCGGCCCATACGGTCCTTGTTGTAGGGCGTCTGAACCAGCACGCACGGGTACTTGCCCGCCTTGGCGGGCAGCAGCACGTTGGCCGCCAGCGACTTGCCGTCGCGCATCGGGATCTGCACGTTGCGGTGCTCGGTTTTCCAGGCCGGCGCGTCATCCTGCGCGACGATCGCGCCGGCAAACAGAAACAGCAGCGGCATCGCGAGCAATCGGTGCATGGGCTTCTCCGGCTTGTTCAACCCCTGTCAACATTCCTGGTTGCGGACGGCTTTATCCTGATTTCAGCGCCAGAATGGGCGCCGGGGCAACCATGAACAAGATCAAAGCCGCGTGCCTGAACTGCCGCAAGGCGTACTCCGGCACTGTCGAGAAACTGCAATCCACGCCCGCGTGCCCGGCCTGCGGCGCGCAGGGCAACTGGTGGGGCCAGGTTGAAACGCGCATTATCCGCAAAGAGCGCTTGCAGGCAGAGCAGGCACAGGCCCAAGGCGCGCCGGTACAGTGGCAGCCGCCCAAGCCGCAGTTCAGCCCGGCGTGGGCGCCGCTGGTTTACCCCGCCAACCGGACAGCCGTTCTGGTGCTGGGCGTATGCAGCATTTTGCTGTCACCGGCGGGGCTGCTGCTGGGGCCGATCGGCTTTCTGCTGTCGCGCAAAGGCGTCGAAGAAGTCAAGGCCGGCGAGGTGCCCTCAGACATGGGGTTCACCATCGGCTGGGTCCTGTGCATCGTGGGCTTCTTCCTGAGCATTGTCGGGGCGTTCCAGTTGTACGCGGTCATTCAAGACCTGAACAAACCCCGGTACTCGCGCTATGAGTCGCCGCGTTCACCATACGGCTGGCGCACGCAGGAGCCGATCGTCCCGCGCTGGTAGTGCGCTTCAACTCTTGCCGTCCATCCACCATGACAGGCGATAGGCCGCGGCCTTGGGCCAGTCGCTTGTGCCCTGGTCCTCGGCGTGGCGCGCAGCCAGCCTTTCGTACAGCGCCTTGGCCTCGTTGCGCTTGCCCTCAGCGCTTTCCAGCGCCCATGCTTCGCGCATCCATTGTTCGCGCTGCTTCTCGCGCACGCTGGGCGGAAAGTCGCCCGCGATATGCTCCAGCACCTCATGCAAGCCCTTGCCCTTGACCCAGTTCGCCTCCGCCCAGCACTCAAGGATCGCGGCCAGCCGCTGTTGCAGCGGCTTGCTCGGCATCTTTTCGGCCTTGACGGCGGCTGTGATCTCGTCGTGCACGCGCTTGAGCTCTTTCTTTGCGGCCTTTTCAATTTCCTTCTCGAAGGCCTTGAGCGGGCGCTTGTCCTTGCTGCTGATTGCCTTGTCGGCCTCAAGCTCTTTGTAGCGCGCCAGCGCCTCAGTCCAGCGGTCGGCGTTGCACAGCTCGATCACCTGCTGCACATAGGGATCGGATTGCGGCTCAAACGCAGACGGCTCGGGCGCCTCGGGCGTGCTTATCGGCCCCGGCCCGCCCAGCAGGTTGATCACGTCGCGCGTGATCTGGTGGCAGCGACCGTTGACGGTGTGGCCCATGCCGGGAATCTCGTGGTACTGCACCGGCATGCCCCAGCTTGCCAGCACGTTGCAGAAGTTGCGCACCGCGGCAACCACGTTGATGCTTCCCAGCACCGCCGTTTCCTGCTCGCCGACCGTGCATATGAACGGGATCGGCGGGCACGTCTCCTTGGTGACGCTGCCGCCGCTGCTGTACAAAAACACGGCCCGAAACGGCATGGCGTCAGGGTTGCTCACCCACTCGCGGCGCGCCCAGCCGCTGGCGTAGCCGGTGCCCATCGAAAACCCGCTGACAAACACGCGCTCAGGGTCAACCGGGAAGTCGCGCATCGTCTTGTTCAAAAGCCAGCGGCAGCCCTCAAGAATCGTGTCACCCTTGGCCACCAGCGGGTTGTTCATCTTGCCTTTGCCGTCTGTTTCAAGGTGCTGGTACTGCACGCCGATCGTGATCACGGGGTCGCGGGCGCTGCTGCACGCGCTGACGTTCTTGACACGTCCCGCGCCGACGTCGCCGTTGCCGTGAAACGTGAACATCAGGGCGACTTTGCGGTCTTTGGGCAGCTCGTCGGGCAGCATCATGTAGCCCGTCATGTCTTCGCAGCCTTCCACGTCGATCTTGATCTCGCTGAACGTGCGCTTATCCGGCGCCACCTTGCCCGCGGCGTCGCCGCCCACGCCGCGCTGCGGCAGCAGTCTGCCCGTGTCTGCCTTGGCGCGCGCGGCCACCTTGGCGCCGGGCGCGGGCGCGTCTTGCTGCGCGAACTGGACAACTGAAAGCAGCGGCAACAGCACCGCAATGCAGATGAGCTTTTTCATGCCGGTTTCCGGGCCGGCGGCTGGGCGTGTGCCGGCGGCAAGTGCGATTCTCGCGAAAGCAGCCGGGGCCGCAAGCGCGACCCCGGATTCAACACCGATGTGACAATGCGGTGGCGCTCAATCGACCCACCAGGCCAGGCGGTGCTCGGCGGCGTAGGGCCAGTCGCTCTGGCCGCCGTCGTCGTTCTTCTGCTTGGCCATTTCCTGATAGACCTTCCTGGCCTCGGCGCGTTTTCCCTGCATTTCAAGCTTCAACGCGTCCAGCAGCTTTACCCGCCGCTCTTTGTCGCGCTGGGCCGGGCCGTAGCTGTTCAGTTTTTCGAGGTTCGCGCCGTAGGGTTTGCCCGCCGCCCACTTCTCGTCCTTGAAGGCCTCGTACAGCGCGGTCAGACGCTGGCGGTGCAGCCAGTGGGGCCACATTTCGGCCTTGATGCTGGTTTCGATCGACTTGTTGCAGCGCTCCATCTCGGATTTCACGTACTTGTCGAAGTCCTTCTGGAAGTCCTTGATCGCCTTCTTGTCCTTGGCCTGGATGTCCTTGTTGTTGATCACGCGCAGCATGTAATCAAACGCCTTTTTCCACTCCTCCTGCCGCGCCAGCTCAATCACCTGCTGCACGTAACGGTCGGGGCTGTCCTTGAACGGCACTTTGTCGGCGTCGGTGACGACGCCCGGCTGGCTGCGCTCAAGGGGATAGGTCGCGGGACCGGGGCCGCCCAGTGTGGCAATCGCATCGCGCATGATCATGGCCATGCGCGGCGGCAGGCCAAACGCGTTGGACTTGTACTCGTGGTACTGCACGGGAATGCCCTTGGCCATCAGGTCATTGGCGAAGTGCCTGGTCAGGCGCGTGTTACCGATCTGGGCGTTCATGTCCATCAACTCGCTGTCGGCGCTGAGCACAAACGGCACGTGCGGAAGCTCGTCCAGCTCCTTCGTGTTGACCAGCCCGTCCATCAGCACCGCCCGGTACGCGAACTTGTCGGGGTCTTCCGTCCAGCGCATCGCGGCGTACTGCAGCAGGTCGTCGTCGCCGCCGCCCAGCGCCATCAAAAACTTGCGCCCGGGGTCAGTGCCGTGCTCCTTTTCGACCTTCGCGACCAGCCAGTCGTAGGCCTTCATCACCGCCGGCGTTTCCGCCAGGTCTTCATACGTGTACGTGTTCTCGCCAAGCTGTTTGTACTGCCGGAACACCAGCGTGCAGATCACCAGCGGGTCGCCGCCGCTGCTGATTTTGGCGACTTCCTTCATGGTGTCGGCGTCGGCCATGCCGCTGAAACCGAACAGCACGACCAGCGCGGGCTTGCGCGACTTGTCGGCGCTTGAGGCCACCGCGACGCGCGCGGTGCACTTTTCGGCGCCCTCGCTTTCGACCTTGAACTCTTTGTGCGTGCTCTCGGCGGACTCAAGCCCCACCTTGTCCGAACCGCCGTTGCCGCGCTGCGGCAGCAGCAACTCGGCGTCTTTGGCTGTACGGGCGCGCACCGCATCGCCGCTTTCCTGTGCGCTGAGTGCGCAACTGAACATGGCCGCGCCCAGCGCAGCGAGCAACATCGTTTTCATCGTGGTCTCCCGCCCTGAATGAAATCCGTGCCCCGGTGCTCAGTAGTGAGCCGACATTATCCACTGATTAACGGCCAACACAAAACCAGAGACGGCAAAACCGCCCTGCGGGTTCCGGGATTTGTGCAGACCGGCAAAGCCTAGGCCGTGATGCGCGGGTTGGGGTAGTCGCTGAGCCAGGCGGCAACTTGCTCGCGGCTTGGCGGCGCGCGGCGGATCACGTTGACCCATGCCAGCACAGCAATCGGGGCAATGATAAAGCAGCCCGCGAGGAACAGTTTGCGCGTTTCCGCCACAAACGACTCGTGCTCGGCGGCCGGCACCTGCGACAGGTCATACGCCCAGCCGATCCATGCCGTTACACCCAGCGTAAACGCCGCAATCCCGAACCAGAACAGCGGCGCAAACAGCCCCTTGGCCGGCACGTGGCGCAGGGCAAGCGACTTGCCGGTTGCCAGCTCGCGCCTTGCAAGCAGCGCGTCCACGCGCTGGTTGATGAAGATGATCGCCCAGCCCACGACAAACCAGCCCGCGTAGTTGGCCAGCGTGACGTCAAAGTGCCAGCCGGGTTCGGGGTAGTGGTAGATGTCGCCCAGAAACCAGTGTTTGCCGAGGTGCGCCACGGGGTCGGTGACGAGATCAAGCACGGTCATGAAAAACGCGCCCGTGAACAGCACGGCGCCGCTGTTGCGGACGCTGCGCGGCGTGACGCGCTGGATATCAAGCCCGCGCCGGTAGATCGGCGACAGGAAGAACTGGGCAAACGAAAAGCTGACGTAGCTGAGAAAGGCAAACGACAGCGAGTCAAAAAACGGCACGCCGAAGACCAGCAGGTCGTGCTGCAACACGTCGTAGTGGTAGGTGTAGAAGCCGAACGGGATGCCGTGGTTGATACTGCCCCACTCGGCGGCCAGCGCGACAAGGTAGCCCGTGACCAGCCAGATGCCGGTGCGCAGCTTGCCCTGCTCAAGCCACGACAGCGCCAGAAAGCCCAGCAGAAACGCCGTGACGTAGGGACGGTGGGTAAAGCTGTAAAGCAGCTCAGTCATGCGCTGGTTGTACGGTCGGCCCGGCCCAACCAATAACCAATTCAGCGGCAAAAAGGCAACTGGGTTCGCCGGCAACCCCACCGATCTCAACAAAATCCCCGGCAGAAATGCCGGGGGTGCCGCGCCGCGGCACGCTGTGAGAAGGCGATGGTCGCGGCGCTACGTACCGCGACCCCCTGGTATTTTCAGCCGGGGCTTCTGTTCATTGCCCTGCGATTACTTGACCGGCGGGCGGGTCTCGATGGCCAGCTCTTTCAGCAGGGCAGGTTCGACTTCGTTGGGAGTGTCGATCATCAGGTCGCGGCCGGTGGCGGACTTGGGGAACGCGATCACGTCGGCGATGTTGTCCAGGCCCAGCAGCAGCATCAGCAGGCGGTCAACGCCGGATGCTATGCCGCCGTGGGGCGGTGCGCCGTGGGCCAAAGCGCTCATCAGGAAGCCGAACTTCTTTTCGGCTTCTTCTTTGGTGATGCCGATCAGTTCAAACACGTCGGCCTGCCAGTCGGTGCGGTGCATACGAATGCTGCCGCCCGCGATCTCGACGCCGTTGCAAACAAGATCGTACTGGTTGTTGCGCAGGGCCAGAATGTCATCCAGCTTGACGCCGCCATCCAGCATGCGTGCCATCGGGCTGCCCGCGTTGCCGGCGCGGCTGGCGCGGGCCATGTTGGCAACGCCCGCAACGTCCTGCGGCAGGGTAAACGGGTGGTGGCTGGCAAACAGCTTCTGGTCTTCTTCGCGGTACTCAAACAACGGAAAGTTGATCACCCACGCAATCGCCATTGTGTTCGGGTCATTCAGGCCCAGCTTGTCGGCGACCATGATGCGCATGTTGTGCATCACGGCGTGGACGATCTTTTCCTTTTCGTGGGCGCAGATCAGCAGCAGGTCGCCGGGCTGCGCGTTGAAGGCCGCGATCATCGCCTTCTGTTCAGCTTCCGGGATAAACTTGGCGATGCCGCCTTCCAGACCGGCGGCGGTCACCTTCAAGTTGGCAAGGCCGGTGGCGCCCATGCCTTTGGCGTCGCGCTCAAGGTTCTTGAGCTGGCCTGTGCTGAACGCTTCCGCCATGCCGGGGCAGCGCAGTCCCTTCACCAGCCCGCCCTTTTCGGCCGCGCCCTTGAATGCGTTGAACGAGCAGCCTTTGGCCCAGCCGCTAAGGTCGGTCAGGCGCAGCTCTCTTGAACGCAAGTCAGGTCGGTCGATGCTGTAGTCACGCATCGCCGTCTCGTAGTCCATGCGTTCAAAGGGCGTTTGCAGCTTGCCGGCCTTGAGCACGGGCCAATCCTGGTCGCGCAGGCGCGGGTCGCTTTGCAGGCCCTCAAAGATGCCGACGACGACCTTTTCAAACAGCTCCATCACGTCGTCGCGCGTTGGAAAGCTCATTTCAATGTCAATCTGCGTGAACTCGGGCTGGCGGTCGGCGCGCTTGTCCTCATCGCGGAAGCAGCGCGCAATCTGGTAGTAGCGGTCCAACCCCGCAATCATGCACAGTTGCTTGAACAACTGCGGGCTTTGCGGCAGGGCATAGAACTGCCCCTGGTGCGCGCGGCTGGGCACAATGAAGTCGCGGGCGCCTTCCGGCGTGCGCTTGTAAAGGATCGGCGTTTCGATCTCGATGAAGCTTTCGGCGTCAAGCACGCGGCGGGCGGCGGCAATCAGCGCCGCGCGCGCCTGCAGCATGGCCTGCATCGGCCTGCGGCGCAGGTCGATGAAGCGATGTTTGAGCCGCAGCTCCGGGTCGCACTTCAGGTCGTCGCGGACTTCAATGGCCGGTGTGACAGCGGTGTTGAGCACCTCAAAGTGCTCGACGATGATCTCGACTTCGCCGGTGGTCAGCTTGTCGGTGCGGTTGGCGTCGTCGCGCAACGCGACTTTGCCGGTAGCTGAAACAACGTACTCGTGGCGGGCGTCGCGGGTTTGCTCCACCAGCGCCCTGTCGCGCTCGTCGCTGAACGTGAGCTGCACCTTGCCGCTGACGTCGCGCAGCAGGATGAACACCACGCCGCCGCGGTCGCGCTTGACGTCAACCCAGCCGCAAACGGTGACGCTTTGGCCGACGTGTTGTTTGCGCAATTCGCCGCATCGGTGTGTTCTTGTCCGCATGAGTTCCTCATCAAGCAAACGGCCCGGGGTTGCCGGGCCGCAACATCGAAATGCCCGTTGCCCTATTCTGCCAGCGTGTCGGGATCACCCTTGGCCTTGGCGCGCTTTTCGGGCGGCAGATTGTCAGTTTCGCTGTGAAAGTCGTTGGCGTTGATTACGTCCGATTCAACCGGCCGCTTGGCGCCCTTGCGCGTGGGCGGCGGCGGCGTGAAGAACGCATAGTTGTCATCCAGGATAAACTCTTCTTCGTCGTCGTCCGAGGTTGTCTTCACGGTCGGGTTGTCGCCGATCGTGGTCAGCTCGTTCTTTTTTTTGTCCTTCTGCTCTTTTTCAAGGCGTGCCATCTCGGCGCGCAACTGGTTGGCCATGCCGCCGGGCAGCGCCACGGTGTCGCCGCCCGGACCTTCGCCCAGGTCCTGCAACGACTTCTTTTCGATGTTCTCAGCCAGGCGCTTGGGCACGCCGGTTTCTTCTTCATCGACGATTTCCGGCGCGCCGCGGCTGAGCTTGGTGTTATCCGGCTTGGGCACGAACATGGTCTTGGCGCCCGGCGCAACCGGCAGGTCGCCGGCCTGGGAAATGAACTCGGTCTTGGCGGTCTCGGCGCGGTCTTCTTCAAGCGTTTTGTCGGTCTTCTTGTCCAGCGTCTCGGTGCGGCGCTTCATCAGCTTGCGGGTCTTGCGCGGCTTGAACTCGCGGCTTGAACTTGCGCCCTCACGCACGATCGGCGGCGGCGTTACATGGTCGGGCGTGGGCGCGCCCGACGGCGTCACGTCCGCGATCGGTTCATCCGCGACAAACTCCTCGCGTATGGCTGTGGTCGTGCCCAGCATCGAGGTCGTGGGCTCGACGTGCATGTCCTCGGGTACTTCTGCGGATTCTTCTGCCGGCTCCTCTGCGGGCGAATCGACTGCCGCCGCCCCCACCGCTAAGTCAACGGGCGCTTCCTGCCCCGTCACCTCGGAATTGTCCGGCACGAACTCGTCAGTTTCGGGCGCGCTTTCAGCGGCATCCTCAGCCGGTGGGTGGATGGCGCCGGTCTCGATGTCGATGTCGTCGCTGCCTTCCAGCGACACGCGGGCCGACCCGAACACCGCTTCGCCTTCCTCATTTTCTTCTTCCTGCTGGCCGCCCTCACCGTCGCCGAAATCGACTTCATTGAAGTGGCCCGAGACACTGGCGCCCAGATAGTCGGCAATCTGTTCGTCGGTCAGTTCTTCGTCGTCCGCCCCTTCGGCCTCGGCGGGGCGGTTCGGCGGATGTACGCCGATCTGCGGCGCGGGTTCAGGCTCGTCGGCGATCGGCGCCGATTTGTCCACCCTGGCGGTAGGGATCTTCGGCGCTTCTTCAGCCGACTCATCCGCCGACTCATCAGCCTCGCGCGACTGCTGGCGGTCCTGCAACGCGGGCCGCTCTAGGCGAACGGTCGGCATGCCAAGCCTTGGCCGCGGCTCTTCCTCATCGACCGGCATTTCGCCATGGAACGCCACCGGCTTGCTGAACGCCTCGGTGGCCGGCGGCGGCGCGGAAGGCTGGGCCACGTTGCGCGGCGGCAACGGGCTTACCGGGCGCTGCGCAGCCGGTGCGGGCTGGCGCGGCGGCAATGGGCTGACCGGGCGTTGCGGCGCGGGCGCAGCAGGCGCGGGCGCAGCAGGCGCGTGAAAGTTTCCTTCTTCGTCGATTTCGGCGGTTTCCATCGCCGGCATCGGTTGCGGCGGTGGCTGTGCGCCCCGGCGTGTCGGCGGCGGCACAGTGACGCGCTTGTTGGCGGCCGGGGTAGCCGCCTGTTGCTTGTCCCATGGCGCTTCAACAATGCCGGTGTCGCGGCGCTTGGAAGTGGATGACGGCGGCGCCTTTCGCGCGGTGCTTGACGACGCCGGGGCTGCCGGCGCCGCTTCATCGGCGAAGTCGTTAGGGTTGATTTCAGGTGCGGGCTCGGCGGGGCCGCTGGCTGTGTCGGCTGAAACCTTGTCCACGGCCAGTACGGTGACGTCGGCTTCAAAGTGGCGTTCACGGTGGTTGGTACGGATCAGCCCGCGCGGGCCGCTGCGACATGGCGGGTCAAGCGCGTTGACCGGAGGCTCGGCGTCGTAGTAGGTGATGCGCGCGTCGCCG
Source organism: Planctomycetota bacterium (assembly GCA_019636195.1). GTDB lineage: Bacteria > Planctomycetota > UBA8742 > UBA2392 > UBA2392 > JADJRK01. The sequence continues at coordinate 402,675 of JAHBYA010000001.1, forward strand.
ATGCGCAACTTGGTGCCATCCAGCAGTTGCGCAATCACGCTTTTGCGCATGCGCTGGTTGTTGAAAACCGTGCCGCCGCTGCTGCCAAGGTCGCGCACGAATGCGACGCCACGGCTGTCGATAAACAACTGGGTGTGAAGGCGCGAGACTTTCATGTCGCGCAATTGCACGTCCGCCTTCGGTAAACGCCCGAACACGAAGTCAATCCGCCCGACGAATCGAAGCAAAAGAGTGTCAGGGCCCAGTTTGATCTCGAGGTATGGCATACACTTGGGGCAACACCCCGCGTCCGTGCAATGGCTGCAAGCCTATCGTTTAACCGCTTTGCAGCCAATTACAAGGCGGCTAACTCGCGGCCAGCGTGAAGCTGCTTGACGCTGATTGCGCCTGCGAAGCCGGCACATGCTGCACACGCACAATGTACGTGCCAGCCGCGAGATTCAGGTTCAGGTTCTTGCTGGCGGCTGTGCCGTCACTGATGCCCAGCACATTGCGATCCAGGTCATGCACCGACAGCACCAGCTTGTGCGCGCTTGCGTTGTAGCCCGCCGTGGTGTTGGTCAGCACAAGCTGCACAGCCTGCGCCGATGTCAGTTCAATGCGATACACCGCGTTGGCTTGCGGGCCGAGCACCGGGTTGGGCAAAGTGCCGCTGTACGCGTCCAGGCTGCCGGTTGCGTTCGCGCCGCCTACGGCCAACACTTCCGGAAAGCTGTCGCCGCCCGCCGGCGGAAACGCCGCACCCTGCGACTGCATCAGCGTGTCGGCGTCGGCGATGCTCAAGTGCCCGTCGTCGATCAGTTGCTGCAACAGGCTTGCCAGCCACGCGACTTCGTAGGGGGCTGCGCGGGTTTTCAGGGCGGCAAACGACGCAAAAAAGTCCGCGGCATCGATTGCCACGGGGTCGCTGTCGGTGTCGCCGGGCCAGCCGGCGCCGCCATCCAGCAGGTCCCAGACCACGCGGCTTACACGAAACTCGCTGCCGTAGCCCAGGCCGGTGCCGGGCAGCAGGCCGCTTTCAAGGTCAAACTCAAAACGCACGCTGGTTGCGCCGCCGGAAAAGCCCGTGGTGTCGCGGTACGTGGCAGTGCCCAGCAGCGCGCAGCCGATTGCCGTGACCACGCCTTCGCTGTACGCCGCCGAGTAGATCAATTCTTCGCCCGCGTGGGGCCCCCCGAAGTTGTTGTCGCGGCTTTGGGTCAGTTGCAGAAAGCTGGCCCACTCGTGGGCAATCACGGTTTCATCAAACTCGTCGTGGTCGGTGTTCAGCGGGTCGGCTTTGCTGCCGCCCGCCAGCGTGATTGTGGGGTTGCCGTTGAAGCCGCTTGCGTAAGTCTCGCTGGTCAGGTTGCCGCCGTTTGACCACAGCACATCCAGCGGCCCCAGGTTCGCGAAGCTGCCAGCCACGGCGTCACGCAGGCGCGTGATCGTGTCCAGAATCGCAAACGCCCCAGCGCGGTTGTGCGGCTGGGCGGTGTCGGCGTGCAGGTTGGCGGTCTGGCTGCCTGCTGCGCGGTTGAGTATCGGCCCGACGGCCGCGTGGGCAATCGGCGGCGACGTCCGGTTGTGAAACACGGTGTCCACGTTGCCGCCGATGCCGCTGGTTGCACGGGCGCGCATGTAAAAGTCGTGCGTGAGGTTCAGGTTCAGCGTGTAGTTGCCGGATGCATCTGTGGTTGTGCTACCGACGACCGCAAAAATGTCGTTGTGCCGCACAGCCTCAATCAGCACGTTGGCGGCTGGATTGGACAACGGCGTGCCGCCCAGCCCGCTTGCGGTGACGGGCAAGCGATCGAACGTCACTTGCCCGCTTACCGTAAGCATGACAGGCGCGCCGCCGTCGGCGTCGGCTGTGCCGCCGAAGGGGCCGATGACATGGATCGGGTCAAGCGGCTTGGGCTTGGGCTTTGGCTTGCCATTGTCGGGTTGCGGGCAGCCGGCCAGCAACAAGGGCAACAACAGCAGAATAAGCCCGATTCGGTTCATGGCACAGACAGTTGGGCAGGGGAGCCACAAGGATAACAGGCCGAACAAGGAATGCAGCAGGGCTTTGAACCGCAAACTCACGCAGAGGCGCAAAGCACAGAAAGCCGCCGGGCCTGAGTTCAGGCGTTGCGCATCGCTTGACTTGATTGCGGGCGCGTATGCCCTACAACGCTGGCATGCGGCGTTGGCTGTTCAACCTTGGTTACCTGTGGCTTGCCGGTTTCATCTGGCCGTGGTTTGTTTTTAAATATCTCACGACGGGCAAGTATCGCGCGGGCATTGCCCAGCGCCTTGGCGGGTTGCCGCCGCGCGCAGGCAAGCGCAGCATCTGGGTGCACGCAGTCAGCGTGGGCGAGCTGCTGCAGATCAAGCCGCTGTTGAAGGCCTTGCGCGAGCGGCACGCCGAGCTCGACGTCGTCGTCACGTACACGACAAAAACCGCCGCCGAAATCGCAGCGCGCGAGTTGCCCGACTACTACCACTGCTATTCGCCGCTGGACCTGTCATGGGTTGTCGCGAAGTTCTTTCGCGTGCTGAACCCGGCCCTGCTTGTGCTGATCGAGCTTGAACTCTGGCCCAACTGGCTGATGCACGCGTGCCGCAAAGGCGTGCCGGTGCTGCTGGCCAACGGGCGCATCAGCGAAAAGAGTTTTCGCAACTACCGCCGCTTCGCATGGCTGTTACAGCCAGCCTACAACGCCATCAACGTATGGGCCATGCAGGACGAAGCCTACGCCCAGCGTGCACAGGCATTGGCAGGAACAGGGTCCCGGAGCGCAAGCGACGGGAATGCAGGCCGGCCAACGCCGAACACCGAACACCGAACACCGAACGTGCAGGTCGTCGCCAACCTGAAGTACGATGCCCTGCGCGCCGAGCCCGACGCCGAAAAGGTTGTGGCATTCAAGGCCATGTTCAGCATTGCCGACGGGCAGCGCGTGCTGGTCTGCGGCAGCACCCACCCCGGCGAGCACGAGATCATCGTGGAAATGCTGCCGCGCCTTGGCTGTCGCGCGATCATCGTGCCGCGCCACCCCGAGCGCTACGCAAGCGTCCGCGAAATGCTGACCAGGGCCGGCATACCCTGGCGCAACCGCAGCGAATTGTCGGCCGATTCGCCTGCCGGCGCCAACGACGTGATCCTGCTCGATACAGTCGGTGAGCTTGCCGCTGTCTATGGCGTGGCGGACGTGGTGTTCATCGGCGGGTCGCTGATCCCGCATGGCGGCCAGAACATGGCTGAGCCGATTGCGCTGGGCAAAGCAACGCTGTACGGCCCGCACACGCACAATTTCAAAGCCACCGTGCGCGAGTTGCGCGAGTGCAGCGGCGCCATTGAAGTGCAAAACGCCGCCGAACTTGAGCGCGAACTGAAACGTTTACTACAGGATGATGCCGCCCGTACCAAACTGGGCCAGGCCGGCCGCGAAAAGCTGCTGGCTGGCCGCGGCGCCTTGGAGCGCCACTTGAAGCTGATCGCCGAGCTGCTGCGTGAGTGAACTGACACTGCAACGCTGGGAAGAACTCAAGGCCAAGCTGGACACCGAGCTTGCCGCCGCCGACTTTGAACTGCACGCGGCGCGCAAGCGTTTCAACGGCGCGCTTGTGATCTGCGCCGTGATTTTTGCCGTGTTCATGGCGGCTGTGGTAGTCGGCGTGATCATGCTGCCCGAACACCGGCACTTTGTGGCGGCGCCGTTGGGCATGGTGGTCGCATGCCTCGGTTTCGCGCTGGTGCGCGCCAACCGCGGCGTCAAAGTCGCCGACGCCGAAAAGCAGCGCATCGACCACGACATCCGCGCCTGGAAAAAGCGCAAGCCGGGCGGTGTGCACGCCAGAAAGCAGGAGCCCGGGGCGCAAACGACGGGGTAGCTCGAGGGGCAACTCAAATCGTTGCGCGACCGTCCTTCACCTGCGTGTGCTTCTGTGCCAGCGCGGGGTCGGGGTCGGGATAGTCGGTGCGGTAGTGCACGCCGCGCGACTCTTTGCGCAGCAGCGCGCTTTCCGCCATTGCCGTCGCGACCTCCAGCATGTCTTCCAGCTGCCACTCGCTGGGGAAACGCCGCTCCTGCTCGCGGATCATGCGTTGCCAGCCTCTCAGCTGGCGCAGCAACTCAAGCATGCCGCGCTCTTCGCGCTCAACGCCCATCCAGCGCCACATGGCGCCCTTGACCGAGTTGATCAGGTCCCACACGTCTATCCGCCGCGTGTCGCGCATCGGCCGCTCACTGACAATCTGCGGGTGGCTGCCCGCGCCCCCGCGGCGGCTGGCCGCCAGCTTGCCCGCGCGTTCGCCGCACACCAGCCCCTCAAGCAGGCTGTTGCTGGCGAGGCGGTTTGCGCCGTGCAGGCCGGTGCTGGTGACCTCGCCGACCGCCAGCAGGCCGTTGATGCTGGTCTGGCCATCGAGATCCGCGTGCACGCCGCCGATCATGTAGTGCGGGCCGGGGCGCACCGGGACCCATGACCTTGACGTGTCAATACCGGCGTCGTCGCACGCCTGCATGAAGGTCGGAAACTTGACGCGCAACTCGGCCTGGTCCAGGTGCGTCACGTCAAGAAAGGCCGCCGCGTCGCCCGTGCGCCGCAGCTCGCGGCCGATCTCCCGGCTTACCACGTCGCGCGGCGCAAGCTCGGCCAGTTCATGCTTGCCGACCATGAAGCGCTCGCCCATTGAGTTGCGCAAGAACGCGCCGTGGCCGCGCAGCGCCTCGGTGATCAGTTTGCGCTCAAGCCCCGCGACGTACAGCAGCGTCGGGTGAAACTGCACCATTTCCATGTCGCGCAAGACGGCGCCGGCGCGCAATGCCATCGCGTGGCCATCGGCAGTGGCAACCGCGGGGTTGCTGCTCTCGCGGTACAGTTGCCCCGCGCCGCCGCTGGCCAGCACTGTGGTGGTGGCCCACACCACGTGCGGCTCGTTGTGGCGCATCATGATCGCGCCGACGCACGCGCCTTCGTGCGTCAGCAGGTCCAGGACAAACGTGTTTTTGTACGCGCGCAGGCCCGGCGTTTCGCGGCACGCCGACAGCAACGCGCGCGTGACCTCCGCGCCTGTGGCATCGCCGCCCGCGTGCAGGATGCGCCGCCCCGAGTGCCCGCCCTCGCGCCCGAGGTCGATTTCACCGACCTCGTTGCTGTCGAACTTCGCGCCGCAGGATTTCAAAAAGTCCACGGCATGCGGCGCGGCCTCAACAATCGCGCGCACGACCGCCTCGTCGCACAAGCCGTCGCCCGCCGTCAACGTGTCTTTCACATGGGCGTCAAAGGTGTCGTCGCCGGCCACCACCGCGGCGATGCCGCCCTTGGCGGCGCTGGTGTTGCTGTCTTCCAGCGCGGCCTTGTTGACCATCAGCGTCGCACAGCCCCCGCGCGCGGCGTGCAAGGCCGCCGTCAAGCCCGCCACGCCGGTGCCGATCACCAGCACATCCACCGTTTCCTGGGACAGGCGCTTGGTATCAAAGGAAGTGAGGTAGCGATCCATGACAGTTCCGGGTTCCGAGTCACCTGTCTTCTGACACGGGACTCGGCACCTGAGACTCCCTACAGCCACTCATTGCCATAGTATGGCTTCAGCGCGTCGGGGATGCGCACTTTGCCGTCCGCATTCTGGTTGTTTTCGATGATCGCGATCATGGTGCGCGGGCACGCCAGCCCGCTGCCATTGAGCGTATGCGCCAACCGTGTGCCGCTATCCTTGCCCTTTACGCGGATCTTTGCGCGGCGCGCTTGAAAGTCCGAAAAGTGGCTGCAACTGCTGGCTTCAAGCCATTTGCCCACGCCCGCCGCCCATACCTCAAGGTCGTAGCAGCGCGCGGCGCCAAAGCCGATGTCGGCTGTGCAGAGTTCCAGCCGCCGGTACGGCAACTCAAGTCTTTCAAGCACAGTTTCGGCGCAACGCGTAAGCGCCTCATGCTCGGCCTCGGCCTGCTCGGGCGTGGTGACGACCATCAGTTCAACCTTGCTGAACTGGTGGACGCGCAAGATGCCGCGCGTGTCTTTACCCGCTGCGCCCGCCTCACGCCTGAAGCACGGGGTAAACGCGCAGTAACGTATGGGCGTGCTTTCGTCGGGCAGGATTTCGCCCGCGTGCACGCTGGTCAGCGGGACTTCCGCCGTCGGAATCATGAACAGGTCGTCGCGCGCATCGGTGCGGTACATTTCGTCGATGAACTTGGGCAACTGGCCGCTGTTGCGCAACGTTTCTTCGCGCACCATGAAGGGCGTCCAGCACTCGGTGTAGCCGTGTTCGCGCGTGTGCAGGTCAAGAAAGAAGTTGATCAGCGCGCGCTCAAGCCGCGCCAGTTTGCCGCGAAAGAACGGAAAGCCGCTGCCGCTGATCCGCCCGCCGACTTCCATGTCAAAGCCCTGCCCAGCCAGCAAGTCCCAGTGGGCCTTGGGCGTGAAGGTAAACTGCGGCTTTGTCCCCCACTCCTTGCGCGTGATGTTGTCGGCTTCGCTGGCGCCGACGGGCGTCTTGCTGCTCGGCAAGTTGGGCACGTACAGCAGGCTGCCCTCGATCTGCTGCATCAGCTCGTCGGCCTGCCTTTGCGTTGCCGCCTGCTTGTCGCCGAGCGCGGCGAGCGCGACCTTGGCGGCATCGGGGGTTGCGGGCGTTTCGCCCAGCGCGTCGATCAAGTCTTTCGGGGCAGGGGCTTGCGGGTTCTTCTTGCTGGCGCCCATCCATGGGCCGAAGGCCTTGCTGGCCTTATTCAGCGCGGCTTGCAGGTTGTCGGCGGCGAACTTGATTTCTCGCCACTTGGCGTCCAGTACCAGCGCTTCGTCAATCACGCCGCCGTCAACGCCGCGCGTGGCTAGTCGCCGCTTGGCCTCGTCGGGGTTGTCGCGGATGTACTTGATGTCCAGCATCAGGGCCTCAGTTTCAAACGAGCCTGTGTTGCGCCGGTATATGGCAACAGGAGCCCGGAGCGCAAGCGACGGGTTTCGGCCCAGTTCGCCGACAGCTCATACCGGTCGCTTGCACTCCCGGCTCGTGTTTCCTGCTAGATTGCCCGCGCCACCAGCTGCCCCTGGCTGAAGCTTGCCAGCAGCCTTGGCGGCTTGCCCAGCCACAAGTTCAGCATCTGCTCCAGCCCCGTGTCAGCCGGCAGCTCCCAGATTGCAAGGTCCGCCACGTTGTCCGCCGCGTCAAAGATCGCGCGGCCGTTGATTGTGGCCATGCGCAGCAGCTCGGTGCGCGGCGCGTCGGGCTGGGCCTGCACAGCCGCCTGCATCTCGCCCCACATGTCCAGGCCGTCGTTGCTGGCAAGGCTGTCGGTCCCGAGCACAAGGTTGGCGCCGGTTTCAAAGTACTCGTGCAGCGGCCAGGGCTCGTGGCCGAAGTACGCGTGGCTGCGCGGGCACCAGCAGATCGTGGGCTTGATCGCGGCCACAAGGTCCAGGTCGTTGCCGGCTGGGTAGTTGCAGTGCACCAGCACAAGCCGCGGCCCGGACTCGCCCAGCCACGGCGCCAGCCAGTCGCCCAGCAACAGCTCAATCGGTGTGGTGCCGTGCCCGGCAAAGCCCGGCCACGCGCCGAACTGGCGCATCAGGTCGGCAATCGGGCCGGTGGCGGTGCGCACGAAATCAAGCTCGGCGGGCGTCTCCGAGACGTGGGTCGTCATCACGCGGCCTTCGCCGTAGGCGCGGCCGTACGCAAGCTGGTACAGCTCGCGGCCGGTGGTGTAGGGCGCGTGCGGCGAGTAGCCGAAGTCAACGCCTGCAAGCGCCGCGGGCGCGGTTGCGCCGCCGGCGTCGGCGCCCAGCCGGTCAGTTTCAAGCCGGAACTTGCGGCGCACCACTTCATCGGCGGCGCGCATTTGCGCCTCGGCCTGCGCGGCGTCCCATTGCAGCACTTCCAGCGCGACCACGCCGCGCAGGCCGTGGCGGGCAATGGCTTCAGCGGACAGGCCGCCCACGCTGATGTCGATGATCGCGGTGGTGCCCGTGGCAGCCGCCATGCGGCAGGCGTCGTCGATGCCGGCGTCGATAATCGGGGCCGGCACCTGCCGCCCGGCAATGATCGCGCGCGCCCAGTCGGTAAACGCCAGCCCGCGCGGCACCTGGCGATGAAGGTGCGAAAGATCAAGGTGCGCGTGGGCGTTGACGAAACCGGGCAGGCACACGGCGTCGCCCAGATCAAGCGTTTGCGCGGCAAGGCCGCTCAAGCCGCCGCTGACCTCGCCGCCGACAATGACTTCGGCGACGTGGCCCTGCGACAACAGCAGGATCACGTCGCGCGAAAGCTCAAACGTGACGGGATCAAGGTAGTGGCTGACGCGAACGGCATAGTCCATGACGGCGGTTTACCGCCAAAGCACAGAAGCGCCAATGGGCCGGGTTACTCTATCCCGCGGTCTTTGCGGGTCTTTTTGTGTCGGCCTGAGTCTTTGGGCAGTTGCAGGATGTGCCCGAGCTTGTCGCGCTTGGTGGCCATGTAGTAGTTGTTCTCTTCGTTGGGCGGCATTTCCAGCGGCACGCGCTCGACAATCTCCATGCCGTAGGCGCTGATCGCGCTGCGCTTGCTTGGGTTGTTCGTGAGCAACTTGAGTTTGCGCACGCCCAGATCCATCAGTATCTGGCAGCCCGTGCCGTACTCGCGCTTGTCGGCTTTGTGGCCCAGCCGCTCGTTGGCTTCCACCGTGTCATAGCCTTCATCCTGCAGCGCGTAGGCTTTGATCTTTTCGGCCAAGCCGATGCCGCGGCCTTCCTGCCTTAGATACACAATCACGCCCTGGCCGGCCGCCTGCACAGCCTGCATCGCCGCATGCAGCTGATTGCCGCAATCGCAACGCTGTGAACCAAAGACGTCGCCGGTCAAACACTCACTGTGTACGCGCACCAGCACCGGCTGGTCGTAGGTCACGTCGGCTGGGCGCAGGTCGCTGGGCAGCACGTTGTGGCAAAGGGCCACGTGTTCTTTGCCGTCGGCCAGCGAGTGATACAGGTAGATGTCAAAATAGCCGGCAAACGTGGGCATGCGCGCCGCGGAAACGCGCTTGATGATGCGCTCGTGTTGCAGGCGATACCGCACAAGATCGGCGACGCTGCAAATCTTGATACCGTGCCTGGCCGCGAACTTTTCAAGGTCCGGCATGCGCGCCATGGTGCCGTCGTCGTTCATGATCTCGCAGATCACAGCCGCCGGCTTCAAGCCTGCCAGCCGGCACAGGTCAACGCTGCCTTCTGTCTGGCCGTTGCGCACCAGCACGCCGCCGTCACGGGCGCGCAGGGGAAACACATGGCCCGGCCGCACCAGATCGCGCGGTTTGGCGTCGTCGGCAATGGCGGTAAGGATGGTGCGTGCGCGGTCAGCGGCGCTGATGCCGGTGGTGACGCCCTCACGCGCTTCAATGCTGACGGTGAACGCCGTGCCCAAAGGCGCCTCGTTGCGTGTGGCCATGGGCGGCAGGTCAACCTTGTCGGCCAGCTCGTTGGTCAGGCTGAGGCAGATGAGTCCGCGGGCCTCCTTGGCCATGAAATTGACGCCCGCAGGCGTGATTTTTTCCGCGGCGACAACGATGTCGCCCTCGTTTTCGCGGTTTTCGTCGTCAACAAGGATGATCGGCTTGCCGGCACGCAGGTCGTCAAGCACGTCTGTGATCGGGGTCAGCATGGCGCGACTATAGCAATCGCAGGCTTGCGGGCAGCAGGCGGGCGGCGTGGGCACGCGCCTTAAACCTGCCGATTGACAGCACGCCCTAATGTAACGAAAGTGCCGCCTTCACCCTGCGCAGCGGCAGTACCGACCGGGGAGTCAGCGGTCGGCGCGACGCGTGAAGGGTCAAAGCGCGGGCGCACACCGGGGGGGTGTACGCCGGGCGCGCGTCGGGAAACGCAATGCCCGCAGCAAAGATTGTCATGTTCACGGACGGCGTGTCGGAATCCAACCGGCTTGCCAAGGAAGTGCTGGAAGCGCACCACCTTTCGTGGACCGAGCGCAACATCAACAAGGACGCTGAGGCCAACGCGTTCATCCGCAAGCTGTGCGGCGCGGCGGTATCGCCTGTGCTGTACGTCAACGACGAATGGTACCCCGACCCCACCCAGGAAGAGATCGTTGAAGCCTGCGGCGTGCGCTTTGACCTTGAACGCCTTGAATCACGCGGCCAGACCATCTTTGACGTGATTGTCGTCGGCCTTGGCCCCGCGGGGCTTGCCGCCTGCCACGGCTGCCGGCTGGGCGGCCTGAGCGTGCTGGGCCTGGATGAAAACGAACCCGGCGGCCACCTGCTGAACCTGACCGACGTCGATGAGTACCTGGGCGTCGGCTTTGACGAGGCCGTGCCCGGCAGCGACATCGCCGCAAACTTTTCCGAGCACGCCCGCCATGTGGGCGCGGTGCTGATGCGCGGCAAGGTCAACAGCATCCGCATCCAGGGCGCCTTCAAGCGCGTGCACAGCAGCAGCGGCAACTACTGGGGCCGCGCGGTGATCATCGCTACCGGCGCCGCGCAGCGCGAGCTCAAGATCGACGGCGTTGAGCGCTTCCTGAACCGGGGCATCCGCTACGGCGCGCAGGTGGACGCGCAGATTTACGCGGGCCGCCGCGTGTGCGTGATCGGCGGCGGCGACGAAGCCATGCACGCCGCCATCTTTCTTTCGCACCACGCGAAGTTCGTCACCGTGCTGTGCCCCGATGATGAACCCACCGGCGAGCCGCTGCTGGTGGAGCGCGCGAAGACCAACAAGGTGCGCATCATCCCCGGCGCCAAGGTCGTGGCCGTCAAGGGCGACGACGCGCTGGACAACGTCTTTTTTGTCGAAAAGGGCATCCCCGAAGAGCAGGGCCTGCCCACCGACGCCATGGTCGTCGCGTTGGGCCCGGCGCCCAAACAGCCGATCCCCGGCCTTGAGCGCATGCCGCAGGACAACGGCTACTTCGCGCACGGCGAAGGCGGCAAGACCATGTTCGGCGGCATTTACGTCGCCGGCGACTGCACGAACATTGAAACCCGCACGCTGATGAGCGTCGTCGCCAGCGGCAGCCTGTGCGCCAAGCGCCTGTGGCAATGGCTTGCCAGCCACCCGCTGCCCAAGCTCAAGTAGTCTTCAGTCAATCCAGCCGCCGCCCAGCACTTCGTCGCCGCTGTAAAACACCGCGCACTGGCCGGGCGACGCGCCCTTGATCGGCTCGTCAAAGTCAATGCGCACCCCGCCCTCTTGACCGGTCAAGGTTGCGGGCGCGCCGTCGTGCCGATAGCGCACCTTGACTGTCGCGCGCAACGTTTGCCCGGTCGCAAGGCCTTCAACGCCGATCCAGTTGACGTTGCTTGCGGTGATCGTGCTGATCGCGAGCTCGCTTTCGTCCCCCACCACCACGGTGTTCGTTTCCGGCTCAAGGCGCACCACGTACCAGGGCTTGGGCGCGGCAATGCCCAGCCCGCGGCGCTGGCCGACGGTAAAGCCGGCCACGCCGCCGTGCTCGCCCAGCGTTTCGCCGCTGGTGGAAACTACCGGGCCCGGCTTCAGCGCATCAGGATCATGCTTTGCGACCACCGCGCGATAGTCGCCCTCGGGGACAAAGCAGATTTCCATGCTTTCGGGCTTGTCGCGGGTTTTGAGCCCGAACTCGCCGGCCAGCCCGCGCACTTGCGGCTTGGTCAACTCCCCCAGCGGGAACAGCGCATGCGCAAGCTGTTCCTGCTTAAGCCCGAACAGGTAGTAGCTCTGGTCCTTGGCGGCATCCACGCCGCGCAGCAGGCGCCAGCGGCCGTCGCGCTGCTGAACGCGCGCGTAATGGCCGGTGGCGACTTTTTCGGCGCCCACCATGCGCGCGTACTCAAGCAGCTTGCCGAACTTCAGGTCGGTGTTGCACACGGCGCAGGGGTTGGGCGTGCGCCCGCGCTTGTACTCGCTCACGAAGTACTCAATCACGCGCTCAAAGTCCTGCGCGAAGTTCAGCACATAAAAGCGCGCGCCAAGCTGCGCCGCCACGAAGCGCGCGTCGTTGCTGTCTTCAAGGCTGCAACAACCCTGCTTGTTGGCTTTGGCGGCTGTGCCCGCGGTAGCGCCGTTGCGCATGAACAGGCCGACAATCTCGTGGCCATCGCGCTTGAGCAGCGCGCCGGTCACGCTTGAGTCAACACCGCCGGACATGGCAACAAGAATCATGAATCGGCACCGCCGCGCACGATGCCCCCCTGCCTACGGGCGTAAACGATCAGCAGCTTCGCCGACATCCGGTAGCTGAGTACCCCGCCTTCAACGTTGTTCGCGGTCAGGTATGCGTGGTTCACGGCTGTGCTGGCGTCGCCGATCACGCCCGCCGCGCCCTTTTCAAACCTTGCCCAGTACTCGTTCACCGCGTTCACGTCACGCTGCACGCCCGGCAGGCGCTGCTTCAACAGCGCGCGGCCCTTCCCGGCGTCAAGTTTGATCAACTCGTGCAGCAACTGCCGCTGCGCGAACAGATAGCCCGAGTAGCGCGTGTACGGGTCGCTGGCCCGCACGCACGCCGCAAAGCCGATGAAGTTGGCTTCATCCTCGCTGGTCACGCAGCGCTGGTGCGCCTTTTCGTGCGCGATCACGAACGGGATGCTGCTGACCGGCTGGGTGTGGTGGTAGTTCGCCTCGCCGGTCCACGGAAAGTAAAACCCGCCGATCTGCAGGTAGTCCATGAGAAAGCTGGCCGCCACCGGCTTGGCGGGCGCGCGCGTGGCGCCGAAGCCCGGCTCAAGCCCCAGGTCCTTTTCGACCAGCGCAAACGCCTGCTCAAGGTCGGCATCGATCGCGTCAAAGTCAATCATCGGGTAGCTGGGCGCGCCCACGTCTTCACTGCCCATGGCTGTGAAATAGTAGTGGTTCGTGGCTTCCACCAGGTCACGGCAGATCGGCTCAAGCTCGGCGGCCTGCGCGGCGCGGTCGGCGGGCGCGCGGTCGTGGGCCTGCCAGCCCTGGCGCTCAATGATGCCCGGCCGCGAGTAGTTGATGCCCCACACCACGTAAAACAGCGCGATCGCCACCGACACAAACGCCAGCACCTTCAACCCGCCGCACGCCACGGCGTTCAGCGCGCGCCGCTTGCGCCGGATCACATGCCAGCTTGCCAGCCCCCACCGGAAAAGCGCCCAGCCGGCCACAAACACGATCACCAGCTCGGCCACGCTGGTCGGCAGTACGCCGGTCACGGCGGCTTGCCCGCGCGCGACGTACTGGCCGAAGCCGCGCGCGTACGCGTGCTCGGCAAAGTCGGCGCTTTGGCCAAGGCCCCAGCAGATGACCGTGACGACCACGCCCGCCAGCACAATCAAGCCGCGGCGTTTGACGTACAAGCCGCGGTCTTTGGGCATGGCTTCGTCGGGCGTGAACAGCGCAAACCACCCGATCGGCAGCGGGTTGCCCTTGCCTTCAAGCATGGCGTTGGTTTCGTCGCCCTTTGACATGCCGCCAGTGTAGCGCGATCGCAAAGGCTTGCACGGCCCGGTACAGCCGGTCCATTCTGCGCCCGACGGCCCACCACCAAAACACGAAGGCACCAAAGACAGCGCGTGCTTGCATCGCAGCGCGTCTTCCGGGGGCCGTCTGGTTAGATAGTGGCGTTAACTCGTCATTTGATGTACTGAGCCGTTTTCAGTAGCGTTTTCCGTGCAGGCGGCTGTGGAAGCCACTTTGCGCTTTTGTGCTTTCGTGGTTCATGACCGCCGGGAGATTCTGATGCGTGTACTGCCCCGCGCCGCGCTGGCGCTTTTGCTGCTGCTGTGGATCGGCCTGCCGGCTGTGTCGCAGGAATCGGAGTGGGATGTCCCGATCGCCGAGAAGATCCTTGATGCCAAGCCCGGCGTCGCCCTTGAGATTGAGCTGCCCGCCGACGGCGCCCGCGTACAGCCGGTGCGCATCACCGTGCCCGACGGCACGAGCAAGCTGTTCGTGCACGTGCAGGAAGCCACAGCCGACGTTGACCTGTGGCTGGTGCGCGAAAAGGCCAAGACGATGGACGCGGTGATCGAGAGTGCCGCCTACGAAAGCGCCACCGGCCTGATGAACGAGCGTCTGCATGTCACAGAGGGGCTGCGCAAGGGCGTGTGGTACCTGTACGCCGCGTGCCTGAGCGCCGCCGAGGACGAGGAAGTCAGTTTTAAACTGCTGGTCACGTTCAATGAAGCGCCGGCCCTGCCTGCTTTGCCGGCGCTGCCCTTCAAGCCGATCGAGCAACTCAAGCCCCTTGAGCGCGCCGTCATGGCCTGCGTCATGCTCAACACCGATGAAGGCGGCGGCACCGGCACGGTCGTCACCCCCACCGGCTTGATCCTGACCAACCGCCACGTGCTTGAGCTGGAAGAAGGCCACGCCAGCCGCGTGTACGTCAGCTTCAGTCGTGACGCGCGCAGCCAGCCGGTGCAGTCGCACATCGCGGTAGTAGTTGAGCAGAACGAAAAGCTCGACCTTGCGCTGCTGCGGATCACGGAGGACATCAACGGCAACGTGGTGGAAAAGCCGCAGTTCACGTGGCTGCCGATTGCCAACGAAGTGCCGGAACTTGGCGACCGGCTGCGCTGTTTGGGGTACCCCGCGATCGGCAACTCGCCCAGCATCGGCAGCATCACGCTGACCAGCGGCGTGGTAAGCGGCTTTTCAACGCGCAAGGGCAACCTGGAATGGATCAAGACCGACTGCCTGATCAGCGCCGGCAACAGCGGCGGCATGGCGATCAACGACCGGCACGAGCTGGCGGGCGTGCCCACCGAAAGTATGCACGACCCCGATACGCATGAGGCCATGGGCTACGTAAGGCCGGTAGGGTCGATCCCCAAACCCTGGCAGGAACGTGTCACCAAAGACCTGCCCAAGTAGCGCACACCCGAGTTCAGGCAAGTACAGTCCGTTCCACGCAATGAGGGTAAAATGTTGCGCATGGAATCGGAGACCAGCGCGGAAGATGCATATCTCTTCCGGCACGTGCTGTTGCGCGATGCCGCGTACCAGTTGCATCGACCTAGCGACCGCGCAAAGCTTCATGGATTGGCCTTTGAGTTAGTGGAGGGCTTGTTTGGCGGTCAAGCGCCAGATCCGCCGCCTCTCACGGAAGAAGACAGCAAACCGCTCAGGCCCCATCCGACAGACCCAGTTGCACAGGATCTTGTGTATCACGCAACTCGCGCGGACGATTCTGATACCGGAGTGCACGAGCATTGGGCGGCGCGACGCGTGCTGTATCTGCGCAGGATGGCAGAGCAGGCGGATCGCGTGTATCGCGCCGCGGAAGCAATCGCCGCTTGGGAAGAGCTGGCAGGTGCGCTCAATGATGACACTGAACGGGCGCTTGCACTCCGGCGTGCAGCCATTGCGCTTTATCAGAACGGTCAGATCGCCCGCGCTGAGTTTAACTGCCGGTCGGCGCTCTCCGTTTTGCGCGCTAATAGCAACCATCGTGCAGCAGGGATGATCCTCACGACCGCGGCTTCACTTTACATCTCGATCGGCCGGCTGTCAGAGGCAATTGCTGCTTGCAGAGAGGCCATTGAGTATGCGCGTTCAACCGGCAACAGACGAACAGAGGGCACGGCTTCGGGCAACATGGGAATCGCGCTCTTGCAGCTCGGCCGCGTTGAGCAGGCCCAGGCAGCGCTTAGCGAGGCGACTAGCATACTTGACGAAGCCGGGGATCAGCGCGCAAGTGCTGCGTTTGCTGGTTCACTTGCCGGACTGTACGTCTCGATTGGTAAGCTCGAGTTGGCCGAGCGATTGTTCAGTCGTGCCAAAGAAGTTCACCAGGTCTGTGGCGACATGCGGAACGAAGCCGCGACGCTGGTGAACATCGGGATCCTGTTGCGCCAGCTCGGGAAGGATGAGCAAGGCGAACAGTCCGTCCGGCAAGCCATCGCGATCAGCCGCGCAATCGGCGATCGCCGAGGTGAGGCTGCCGGTCTGTCGAACTTGGCGAACTTCGTCTTTGCGTCATCCAGCATGAACGAGGCTATCCGAACCTATGCCCGGGCGTTGACCCTTCACCGAGAGGTAAACGACCGCCGCTTTGAAGGCGTAACCTTGGGTAACCTCGCAGTCGCCTACCTGAAGATCGGCAACTTTCCGCTGGCAAAGGAGGCGTTCGAACACAGTATCGCGATTCATCAGGAAGTCGGCCATGCCAGATTTGAGGGCGTTCATCGCTGTTACTTCGCCCTCTACTTCCTCGCGATCAAAGACTTTGATAGTGCCCGGTCCCAGTGGCGTGCCGGTTCTCAGTTACTGGGAGAAGTCAAAGATCATGTCGAACTGGAAAGGCGGGCTGCGGAGATGCGCAGGGCCTGCGCGAAGGCCGGCGTGGCGCCCCTGGATGAGTGAGTTTCAATGACTTCAACAAGTCGGCCTGCACACCATCTCATGCATCACGCGCCACTTCCTTGCGCCATTGCCCTGCCCTGTCTGGTTTGGACGTACGCTCCGACTTGAACCTCGCCTACTCCCCTTCCAGCCGGGCAATTGCGGCATTTACATCCTCGGCGTCTTGGGCGTTTGGGGCGCGTTTGAGGTACTCCTTGTAGTCTTCGAGCGCGGCAGGTTTGTCGCCCAGGGCTTCGTGGCACTCGGCGCGCATGCGCAGGGCTTGCGGCAGCCATGAGAGCGCACGCGCTATGGTCTGGTTCAGGTCGTACAGCGCGCCCTTGTACTGCTTCAAACGCATGCGGTTTGCGGCGCGGTTGATGTGCGCCCAGGCGTGTCCCGGTGAAACCTCCAGCATCCGCGTCAGGTCTTCAATTGCGCCGTTGATGTCGCCCAGCTGGCTGCGCGCGGCTGCGCGGTTGTTCCAGGCCTCGGGGTGGTACGGGTTGAGTTCAAGGGCGCGGGTGGCGTCGCCGATTGCAAGCTCCGGCTTGCCCAGTTCAAAGTACGCGCTGGCGCGGTTGGCGTACGCAACAGCCGAATGCGGCGCAAGCTCAAGCATGCGCGTGTAGTCCTCGGCGCCGCTTTCGGGGTCGCGCAGCCACACATTGTTCAGGTAGCCGCGCGATTGCCACAATCCGTCGTCGCGAGGGTCCAGTGCAAGCGCAATTGTCATGTCGGAGTACGCTTCTTCAAACCGCCGCATATTCATTTTGGCGTGCCCGCGGTTTGACCACGCCCGCGCGTACGTCGGCTCAAGCGAAATCGCGAGGTCGTACAACTCCAGTGCGGCCGCGGTGTTGCCCAAAGTAGTCGCCTTTGCCGCAATGGCGCGCGGGTTGCGCGGCTCAAGCTCATAAGCCTTCTCGCGGTCCGCGCGCGCGGGAAGGGTCAGCCCCTGGTCAACGCGGATGCTGGCGCGTTCAAGGTACTGGGCGGCTGTGGCGGGCTCGGCTGCACCCTGCGGTTCAGGCACGCGGTTGAAGTTGCGCATCACCTGCGACCAAACATAGCTGCGCACGCCAAAGCGCGCCCGCGCTGCCACCAGCGGCTGGTATGCCGCCTCGTGGGCGGTCTGGCACAGGGCGGTGCCGGCTTCGATGGCAAGGCGCGTATCGCTGATTTCGGACAGGAACTCCGCCAGCGGCGGCACCGCGCGTTCGGGCAGTTCCAAATAGCCCAGCACGCGGCACAGCAGCGTGACCTCGTCGCGCTCGGGTTGTGTCCACAGCAGGTCAGGGTCTTTGTCGCGGGCCTTTTCAATGAACGGCGCCAGCGCGGCCACCAGCAGTTCGATCGTCTGCAACTCACGGTAGGCGCTCAGTTGCAGCACATAATCGTCAAGCCGCACAAAGCCGCGGGGCCGGCCCGGCCGCGCAAGGCCCTGTCGCACGTCGTCAAGCGCGGCTTCAATCGCCAGTTTGTGGCGCACCAGCACGGCGCTGCGGGCGGATTCAACGGCTTGCGTGCGGCGGGCCTTCTCGTCCGTCGCATCGAGGGTGCCTTCCACTATGAAGGCGGCCAGTGCGAAGTCTTCATTCAAAGTCGCCAGCTCGGCGGCCAGGTAGCGCGACTCGCGCAGGCTGTTGCGGCGCTGCACCAGATCAGCATCCGGCACGAACTCGTGACTTACTCCCGCCACGGGCTCGGTCATCAGGCGCAACAGCTCCTCGGTTGCGCCCGCGGACGCCAGCAGGCCCGAAACGATGCGCGCATTCTCTGCCCTGTCGGCGGGCGACATGCCCCCCTGGGCGACGCCGCGCTGCTGCAACTCGCGGATGCGCCGCCGGGCTTCATCCGTGAGATTGCCGCCGCGCGAGTCCTGCACAGCCCCCTGCTGCGCGCCGATTTCGGCTTGGCGCTGCTCAATCAGCCGTTCGCGGTCGCGCTGCTGGCGCTGCTCGACGGCTTGCCGGGCTTGCCGCTCAGCGTCTGCCGCCGCCAGCGCGCCCTGGGCCGTGTCGCGCTCAGACATGATATTCGTGAACGCATATGCCGCGCCGCCCAGCATCAGCAGCAGCGCGATCGCGGCCACCGCTACCGGCGCGCGGTTGCGACGCACGAAACGCCGAAGCAGCTCGCCGCGGCTGTAACGGTACACGCTGAGCGTGCGGCCATCGCGAAACGCGATGACTTCGCGGGCCAGCGCCTGCGCGCTTTCGAGGCGCTGCGCGCGATCGCGGGCCATGGCTTTGTCGGCCAACGAGACAAGGTCGGGCGGTGCGTTCGGCGCGATCTGCTTCAGCGGCTCCGGCTCGGTGACCAGCACGCGCGCGAGCACAGTTTGGGCGTTGGTGCCCTCAAAGGGCGGGTGGCCAGACAGTATCTCGTACAGGATCGCGCCCAGAGCGTACACGTCGCTTTTTTCGTCAACCTTGTCGAGCTCGCCCTTGGCTTGCTCGGGCGGCATGTAGGCGGGCGTGCCCAGCACCGCGCCGTCCAGCGTGCGGGCGCTGCTGTCATCCTGCAGCAGGCTTGGGCTGAACTCGGCGAGCCCCTTGCGTTGCGGGGCCTTTTCTTCCTGGCCTTGCACGCGGGCCAGCCCCCAGTCCAGCACCAGCGTTTCGCCGAAGTCGCCAAGCATGATGTTGGCCGGCTTCAGGTCGCGGTGGATCACACCGCGCGAGTGCGCGTAGGCTATCGCGTTGCAGACGTCCGTAAACGCATCCAGCAGCTTCAGCCGTTGCGCCAGTTTTTCCTGGTCGCTTAGCGCATCGCGCTGGATCGCTTGCAGGCGGTGCGCCATCGTTTTCCCGCGCACCAGCTTCATGGTGTAGAAGACGCTGCCGTCGTCGCGGGCCGCGATTTCATAGACCGGCACGATGTTCGGGTGCTCAAGCTGGCCGGTAACTTTGGCCTCGCGCAAAAAGCGCTCAACCAACCCCGCCGATGACGTGCCGGAACTTCCGGCGCCGGGCTGCGGCAGCAGCTCTTTCAGCGCGACCTCGCGCCCGACCGCGTTATCCAACGCGATCAGTATCCGCCCCATGCCGCCGCGCGCGTACTCGCGCTTGACGGTGTAGCGCCCGCTGCCGCCGACCTTGGGCAGCCGCGCCGACACAGCCTTGACCTGGTCAGGCAGGCCGGTGGTGCGCGCGGTTTCAAGCATCGTGCGCAGCACGCGGGTGGCGGCATCGGATTCAGACTCAGGGTTGAACGTGAACA
Source organism: Planctomycetota bacterium (assembly GCA_019636195.1). Classification (GTDB taxonomy): domain Bacteria; phylum Planctomycetota; class UBA8742; order UBA2392; family UBA2392; genus JADJRK01. Next base: position 422,148 of record JAHBYA010000001.1, read on the forward strand.
GCGTTGATTGCGATTCAGGCGCCAGGCCCATTTCCGCCAGCACGCTGCCCGCGGCCTCAGGATCGGCGGCCAGCTTTTCGGCTTCGTCGGCGATTTCGGCGGCGACATTCCCCGGCGCGATCGACAGCAGGCTTTGCTGCGCACCGCCGCCAAGCTGCGCGATCACCGAAACGGCTTCATCAGGCGACACCAGCCCGCGCTGCACAGCCAGAACGGCGGCCAGCACGGCTTTACGCCGCGAGTCATCAGAAGGAAGGTCGTTCACAGCCGGTGATTATAGCCACGGCGCGGGATAAAACGCACACATTGCCTGAGTGTACACACGGCAACACGGTTACTTACCGTACTTGAACTCAACGAGTTCCCAGACGGTCTTGTTGGACTTGTCGGGCGTCTTCGTTTCGCTGACCTGGCGGACCATCAGGCCGGAGTGTTTCTTGCTGAACCAGACCTGGCGCGTACGCTTGCTTTCGCCGATGGCAGTTTCGACAGCGACGCACAGGCACTCGAGCTTGTCGTTGCCGACGGTAATCTCGGCCTCTGTGACCTTGGCGCTGGACTTTAGAAACAGGAAGTTCTGCCAGTGCTGGACCCAGGTGACTTCGCCGGTGGCCGGCTGGCCGATTGCGTCGCCTTCAAGCTCAAAGCGTGAATGCTTGGCAAAGTAGCCTTCGTCAGTGACCAGCGAGTATTGCATTTCAAGGTAGTAGGCCCCGCTGTTGGTATGCAGCTTGTACTTGAACGTGGCGCCGTCTTTCATGGCATTCGGCACTTCGTTCAGCTTCCAGGGCAGCGCGACCCAGTAGGTGTCTTTGGACGCCAGCGTGTAGCGGGTTACAACCTTTTCGCCGTCCAGCATGTCGTAACGCAGCCAGGCGCCCGGCACGTCCTTGCTGAACCAGGCCTTGACCGTGTGGCCCGAGGCGCGCGTGGCCGTGAACAGCTTGCAGGCATACTTCGTGTCACCGATGGTCAATTCGTCTTTGCTGACCGTGGGGCTTTTGAAGTTGTCGAGCAGGTCATCGAGGTGACGCTCCCACTTGCGGGTGCGGGCCTTCTCGCGCTTTTCCGTGCCGTCGGCTGCGACATCGACCCGTGTGGTGGTGACTTCCCAGTCGTCCACGGGCACGACTTCAAGGCGGTGGGTGCGCTTGGGCTTGCCGTCTTCCTGCACGTCGTAGGTGAACACCATGCCCCACGGCATGGCGGCATAGACTTCGGCCTTGTCCCACGGCAGCGAAGCCGATTCGTCGCCGCCCCCTTCCTGCGCGGCGGGCGACGTAAGGGCAACCAGCATCAACAACGGAAGCAGTCCATAGGCGAGCTTCATGAGTCCCCCGGCAGGGCTACACGGTGCTGAGCGATTGCGCCAATTTACAAACAACCGGCCCGCCGGTTCCACGGTGTGTCCAGAATTGTTCCCCATTGCTGCACATGCCCGGGGTTTGTCGCCACCCTCGCTATGCTTTTTCGGCGGAGGCTGAGATGCATCGCGAAATCCACATTGAGCAAACCGCCGACGGACGCTGGACGCTGGTGGCGGAAACACCGCAGGGCCAGCGCGAGCTGGTCGGCACCTTCGACACCTACGAAGCAGCAGCCGGCGCCGCCGACGGCGCCTCGTAGCGCAGGCACGGGGGTTGCAGTTTTCGGCTGGGGAACGGCCCGCGCACTGGCCTTGCGGGCCGGGTTGCGGCATAGTGCGGGCATGAGCGACTCGATCCGCACACCCGACGTACACATCAACCTGAACATCCGCGGCATGAAGCCCTCGGCCACGGTCGCGATCAATGAACGCTGCAACGAGCTGATCAAGCAGGGCCGAGAGGTCTTCAAGCTGGGGCTGGGGCAATCGCCCTTTCCGGTGCCGGGTGTGATCGTTGACGAATTGAAGTCCAACGCGTGGCAGAAGGACTACCTGCCGGTCAAAGGCCTGCGCCAGTTGCGTGAAGCGGTGGCCGACTACCACCGCCGCGGCGAAGGCTGTGCATCCACCCATGAAGACGTGCTGATCGGGCCGGGCAGCAAAGAGCTGATGTTTCTGCTGCAACTGGTCTATTACGGCGACATCGTGATCCCGACGCCCGCGTGGGTCAGCTACGCGCCGCAGGCGCGCATCATAGGGCGCAACGTGCAGTTCCTGCCGACGGAGCCCGCGCACGACTGGCTGATGACCGCGCAACAGCTTGCCGACCATTGCGCCGACGACCCCGACCGCCCGCGCCTGGTGGTGCTGAACTATCCCAGCAACCCCACCGGCCGCACCTACAGCCCCGAGCAGCTTGAAGAAATCGCAGCCGTGGCCAAGCGCCACAAGCTGCTGATCTTGAGCGACGAGATTTACGGCGAGCTGCACCACGAGGGCAAGCACGTCAGCATTTCGCGCTATTACCCGCAGGGCACGATCATCAGCAGCGGATTGTCCAAGTGGTGCGGCGCAGGCGGCTGGCGGCTTGGCACGTTCACGTTTCCGCGACAGTTGCGCTGGCTGCAGGACGCGATGGCGAGCGTGGCCAGCGAAACCTACACCAGCACCAGTGCGCCGATCCAGCATGCGGCTGTGCGGGCCTTCAAGGGCGGCACGGAGATTGAGAGATACTTGTGGCGGGCGCGGCGAGTGCTGAAGCAGCTGGGCGGGTGGATTGCGGGCAACCTTGAGCAGGCGGGCATCAAGACGCTGGCGCCGCAGGGCGCGTTTTACCTGTTTCCGGACTTCGGGCCGCTGCGTGAGCGGCTGCGCGCGCGCGGCATCACGCGCAGCAACGTGCTTTGCGACCGGCTGCTGGAAGAAACAGGCGTGGCTATTCTGCCGGGCGATGATTTCGGGCGCCCGCGCGACGAGCTGACGGCGCGGCTGGCGTATGTGGACTTTGACGGCGCGCGCGCCATGAGCGCGCTGGAAAGCGACGAAAACGCGAACGTCGATGACGACTTCCTGTTCACGCATTGCCCGAACGTGCTGAACGCGACAAAGCGAATCTGCGCCTGGGCGGCGGCCTGAGCTGTCAGTTTGCGAGAACGCGCGCCACCCGCTGCGCTTTCTGATCCGCGAAAGCGTCCCGCAATCCAGTCCCTGCCATGCACCGCGCAAGGGTATCCTTGCCTCGGGCATCTTGGGGCTGACCATGCGATTGCGCCTGAGCATTGCTGTATGGCTGACCTTGGCCGTCCTGATTTCCAGCCACGGGCAGGACCGACCGAACAAGGACTCCGCCGGGGTGGTCGAGGGCTGGCAGGAGTTGAAAGAGGGCCCTGCACCCGCAGCCAGTGACCTTGAGGATGCCCAGCGGCGTGTGGCGGCGTTGTCGGCTGACGACATCGCTGCGATTGATTGCCTGCGCTTTCTGCTGCGGCCGGAATGGACTCGCGAGCTGTTCCCGCACATTGAACTGCCCCGCCGCGTGCAGCTCCTTTCACTGCACGGCCAAGGCCCGCTTTCTACAGAAGAAGTTCACCGCCTTTGGGCACTGTTGCAGGCAGGCTACCCGGCTGACGAGCACCTGCTTGCGGCGCTGGACCGCCTCGCCAAAACCCCGGCCGATCCTGTTGACGGTTGGCTTGACCAGCCGCTGGCACTGATGCTGGCCTGCCGCGCGGCGCTGCATCGCCAAGCGGGAAAGCGCAAAGAGCTGGAGGATGCGATCCGCGACACTTGGAAAGCGCTGGAGCCACTGCTGAAGCAAGTGGGCGAAAAGCAGTTTCAGTACCGCCCGCGGACCACCTGCACCCTGTCAACCGTTCTGATCTGGCGCATTGCAACGGAGTACAAGCTGAAGGTCCCGCGCGACTTCATCGACTATGACATTGAACAGGCCTTCAAGGCCCTCAAGAGTCGCACCGGCAACGAGGCGACCGAGCCGCGCGAAGCGGGCCCGCTGGGGCTGATCGCGGCGATCAGCCTGGCCGCTGACGCCCAGCCCAGGTGTGAAGCAGCGCGCACCATACTGCGCGACGAAAAGGAGCTGCTGCGAGACAAGCTGCGGTACACAGCGCGCCTGTGCGAACGGAACGGCTTACGGTCAAGTCTGCTGTCGCTGATCCAGTCCGTATCGCCGGACCTGACCCCCACCGGCATGACGGCTGAGCAATGGAGCACATGGAAGTCCAGGCACGTTCGGTATCTGCCGGCATCAAACGGGGCGGTGCTGGCGTTACGCTCGCATGACCTGCGGCCGCGCTCTAACCGGTGGCGGTACACCGAGTTCAACACCACGGTTCACGACTCGGGCGACATGGATTTTCGACTCAAGACACGTGACCAGGAGCGGGTCAGCAGCACAGCGCTGACTCTGATCGGCCTGAGCGGCGGGTTGCTGCCGCCGCCGCCCGGGCGCCGCCACAAGCCGCTGATCCGCTGGACGCCGGAGGAACTGGACGGGCTGATGCGTGCGCGCACCACAATCGCAGCCGCAGAACACAACCGGCTCACGCGCGAACTGAAGCAATGGGTGCCGGAGGCGATCGGCACCGGGTGCGAGCAGCTTGTGAGTTCGCAGCGCGCGGATGGCGGCGTGTATCCCGACCCCATGAAGTTCCGCAACGAGATGCTGACGGGCGGAAAACCCAGGGACTTTCAACTGTCCTACTCGGCGCTTGCGGGACTGGCCCTTCTGCACGGGGGCTATGATCGGGACGGGCCGGTAATCCGGGGCATCGTCAAGTACATCGAGGCCGGCGCCACGGAACTGGGCGAGCGACAGGTTTACCAGGCAGCCTGCGTGCTGTTGTTCCTTCAGCGGTACTACCTGCCTGAGCAGAAGCAGGCGCTGGCTGCAACGGCGCCGCAGGCGGTGCGTGAGGCACGCGCCAATGTGTGGCAGAGCATCCCGGCGCGGCACCAGACGCTGATCAATGACCTCGCCCGCACGATCGAGGACTCGCGGATCGCGCATGGAATGGCTTGGGCGTACTCGCCCCAAACGGCAGCCGAGTGGCGCAAACACCACACCGCGCGAAAAGAGCCGGTGCCGTGGTCGCAGGGCGACAACTCAAACGCACAGTATGCGATGCTGGGGCTGTGGTGTTCGTCGCTGCTCGGCAGAACTACAAAGGCCGAGTACTTCGAAAGTGAAGTGCAACGCCTTGCACAGGAATGTCTGCCGTTGAAGGGAGCCAGCCCCGTGCCATTGAAGCCGCCAACTCCGCAGTCTGAATCGAGTATGCGGCCGGGTGTTACGCTGGCAGCCGAAGACACGGCGCCAGTGGTCGGCTGGGCGTACCAGGCCGGCACATTTGCCCACCGCGACAAGTCCGCAACGCCTGCCATGACGGCCGGCATGCTCGGCACATTGAAGATCGCAATCAGCGAGTTGCGCGTGCAGGCAGCGCTGACGCCGCAGCTTGAGCGCACGGGAGAGCGCCTGGCGGCGGGCGCGTTGGGATTTCTGTCTGAGTGCATCGCCGACGATGTGGAAGGTGATGAGCATTCCTTTTCGGGCTGGGACCGCTACCTGTACTTCTGGGGCCCGACATACTCGCTGTACTCAGTTGAGCGCGCCTGCATGCTGGCGGGCGTCAGAGTGCTGTATGGCAACGAAGACTGGTACCGCTCCGGGGCGCTGTACCTCAAGCGCAACTTGACGAGTCAAGGCGGGTGGGACGTGTCCGTGCTGGCAACGGCCTGGGTGGTGCTGTTTCTGAAACGCGCAATCCCGGCACAACCCCTGCCGCCGCCTGAAAGCGCCGACCCCGTGACCGGGCCAAAAGACGGCGCAGCCAGGCCGGGCGACTGACCCTGCCAAGCCGAGCCGGGCACCTTGGCGGTGTCGCATGTTCCTAGCGGTAGGGGCGGGCGGGCATCTCTTCGTCGGCGGCGCGGATGCCAAGGCTTGACGTGTCAAGAGTCAGCGCAAGTTCTTCGTAGTCCCAGCTTGTCTTGCCGTCATTGAGCAGCAGCACGCCCGGCGCGACCTGCATGGGCTGCGGGTTGCCCGCTTCATCGCGCCGGTAGCGGCGCAGCTTCACCTCAAACCGGCCCTCCACGCCCGACAGCGCCGCCCGCAGCTCGTCGCGGTTGCCTACCGGCTTGCCCGCCACGCTTAGCAGCACGTCCCCCACCGCCAGGCCGGCGGAGTGCGCCGCCCCGCCCTCCGCTACTTCTGTGATGCGCAGCACCGGCCGGCGCAGATGCCCCGACCATTGCGGGTGCCGCTGCGCCCACCAGCCCGCGAAGTTCACCTCGCCGGGGTGTGGCGTCTTGACCTCGGCGCGCGGCCGCGCCGGGAAGTAGCGGCGCACCGCATGCCCGTCCTGCTGCGTGTCTGCATAGCGCCAGCCCTCAAACGCCAGCTCGCGCTCAAGGCCGTGGCGGGTGATCTCGGCGCTGCGCCGTGCCCGCGCCGCGCCCAGCACCGGCGGCACGCCCCCGCCCGGCCAGCCCGGCGCCGTGCGCGCGCGGAACTCTTTCTCCGGCACGACCAGCCCGGTCGCGCCCTCCACGCGCCTGATCAGGTTGGCCCGGTCTTCTTCAAGGCTGGCCAACGACCACACCCGCACGCTGTCGTCCTGGCTGCCCGAGATCATGGTCGCGCCGTCCGGGCTGACCGCCGCCCGCGTCACCGTCTCGGTGTGGCCCTTCAGCACAGCCAGCGGCGCGCCGTCCACCGTCCGCCAGATGCGCAGCGTGCGGTCTTGGCTGGCACTGACGACGTAGCGGCCGTCGGGCGAAAAGCGCGCGGCAAACACCGCCCCGTCGTGGCCGGCCAGCGCCCGCACAGGCGTGGCGGTGGCGGTTTCAAACAGCTCGACCAGCCGGTTGGTGGCAGCGGTGGCGAACAGCGCGCCGTTGGGCGAAAAGCGCACGCCGAAGGCATACCCGCCCTGAAGCGAAAACTCATGCGTCACCGCGCCATCCGAGACGCGACTGACGCGCACGCTGCCGTCGTTGGCGCAAGTCACGCACAGGCTGCCGTCGGGCGAAAGGTCGGTGCCCATTACGTACTGGGAGTGTCTTCCGACTTGCCTGACTTCCTTGTAGGTGGCGGCGTCAATGATGTGCGCCTGCCGGTAATGCGCGTACGCAAAAGTGCCGGCTGCACGGCAGACCGCGACATCCAGGCAGATGTCGCCGTTGTTCAGGTGCGCAAGCTGCTCGCCGGTGGTTGCGTTCCAGACATACACGCCCGAGGTGCCGGCGGCGACCACGCGGTCTTCGTCAAGAAAGTCCGCCGAGAAAAACCGCGCCATCAGCACCGAAAAGCGCCGCAATTGCCTGCGCGTGGCGGCTTCCCACAAGATCACGCTGCCGTCCCAGCTTGCGGTCAGGACGCGGTTGCCGCCCGGCGAATAGCGCACGTCCATCACGTCCATCGTGTGCGTCGTGATCGCCGACTCGTCGGCGGCCGGCAGCGCCCACACCCGCACGTCGCCGTCGGCGGTGCGGGCGCAGAACTCGCGGCCATCCGGGCTGAACGCGACCGACGTCGGCCAGCTGTCAAAGCCGCCCAGCACGGCGCGCTCATGCCCCAGCGTGAAGTCCCACAGCCGCAGAGTGCCGTCTGTCGACGACGTCAGCAGGTAACGCCCGTCGGGGCTGAAGGCAGCGTTGACGGCGAGGCTCGTGTGCAGCTTGAGCGTGTGCAGCACATTCAGCGTGCTGCCGTCGCGGATGCGCACCTCGCCCTGCATGGTGCAGCACGCGACCTTGCTGCCGTCGGGCGACCAGGCGGTAAACGTCTCGTTGCTGGCGTCAAGGCTGACCAGCGTGCGCACCAGCTTGCGGGTGCGCAGGTCAAACACGCGCACGAACAGGTCATCGAGCATCGGGCTGGCGGCCAGCAAGGTAAGCCCGTCCGGGCTGAACGCGAGGTTTACGTACACGCTGCCCGCCTTTTCTTCGCAGACACCGACCTTGCGCAGGCCGCGCGTCGCAAACAGGTGGATGCGTTCTTCGCAGGCGGCCAGCGTTTCGCCGTCGGGGCTGTAGGCAAGCCCGCCGACGCCGCGGCCCAGCTCGGCATAGCGGAAGCCTTCCTCACGCGGCAGGCCTGTGGACGGGTCAAGGTCAAAGGTCATCACCTGGCCGCGCATGTTGCCGATCGCAAGCTCGGTGCCGGCCGGGTGCAGCGCTACGCTGAGCACGTTCGACGGCTGTACGCGGAAGCGCGCGGCCGTTTCGCCGCTGCGTATGTCGTAGAAAAGCACATGCCCGTCGGGCATGCCGGTCACAATGAAGCGCCCGTCGGGCGTGTAGCGCACGGGGTAAAACTCAAAGATCTCGGGGATGCGGCCGATGTTGCCGGGGAAGTGCCACAACTGCGGCAGCACGCCGTCCCAGGCCATGATCGCGCCGCGCGCCTCGGGTTGCTCAGAGGCGCGCAACGCGGCGGCGGCAAACGCCAGCGCGCCGTTGTGGTCGCGCTCGCGCGTGGCCAGCCGGATGCGCATGGCGTAGGCGTCGGCCAGCGTCTGGTCCCAGCCTTCCAGGGCGCGCTGCTTTGCGGCGGTTTCGTTGCGGGCGGCTTCTTCGGCTTGTTCGGCTTTGCGCTGCGCGGTGCGGGCCTCGGCGGCCTGGTCTTCGGCGCGGGTTTTCTGGTCGCGGGCGCTGCGTTCAGCGATGCGGGCTTCCTGGTACGCGAGCTCGGCGTCGCGGCGCGACATCTCGGCGCTGGCGCGCTGGCGGTCGCTTTCTTCGCGTTCGCTGCGCAGGCTCATGTAGTGCCACACCGCGCCGCTGATCAGCAGCCAGAACACCGCCATCGCGGCAATCACGCCCTTCTTGTTGCGGTGCACCCAGCGCGCCACCAGCTCGCGCGTGCTGTACGAATAGCTGCTGATCGTGCGCCCGTCGCGGAAGGCCTTGATTTCGCTGGCGAACTCGCGGGCGCTTTTCAGGCGCTCGGATTTTTCTTTCGCCATCGCGCGCTCGACCAGCGCGTTGAGCTCGGGCGGCACGTCGGGGGCAATGGCGCTCAACCGCAGCGGCTTGCTGTGCACCACCTGCTGGATGATCAGCGCGGCCACCGGCGCCTCAAAGGGCGGGCGGCCTGACAAGATCTGATACAGCACACAGCCCAGCGCGTACACGTCGCTTTGTTCGTCGATTTCGTCAAGCTCGCCGCGCGCCTGCTCAGGCGCCATGTACGCGGGCGTGCCGACGATGCTGCCGTCAAGCGTAAGCTGCTCGCTGTCCTTGGCGACGATGCTCTGGCTGAGATAGCGCGTGCTTGCCGCAAGCTGGTCGCGCACTGTGTCTTCCTGGCCGCGCACGCGGGCAAGGCCCCAGTCCAGCACCACGGTTTCGCCGTATTCGCCGATCATGACGTTTTCCGGCTTGAGGTCGCGGTGCACGACGCCCTTGCTGTGCGCAAACGCGAGCGCGTTGCACACGTCCACGAAGTTGTCCAGCAGCTTCAGGCGCGCGGCAAACTTCTCCTTTTTGTTCAGCGAGGGGTCGCGCTCAATCTCGGTCAGGCGCGTTGCCAGCGTAACGCCGCGCACAAAGCGCATCGTGTAGTACAGGCTGTCGTCTTCGTTCTTGCCGATTTCATAGACACTGACGATGTTCGGGTGCTCAAGCTGGCCGGTGACCTTGGCCTCACGCAGAAAGCGCTCGGTCAGCCCGCGGCTGATCTCGGTATTGCCGGGGGTGCTGGCGCCCGCCCGTCTTGACGGCAGCAGCTCTTTCAGCGCCACGTCGCGGCCGACTACGTTATCGCGCGCGATCAGAATGCGCCCCATGCCGCCGCGGGCGTGTTCCTTTTCAATCGTGTAGCGCTCGTCGCGCGCCACCGCGCGCAGGATCTGGCTGCTGGGTTTTTTTGTGGTGACGGCGTCCTTGGGGCGGTGCGTGGGCTGGTTGCTGTCGCGCTGCTGCGCGGCATCGATCATTTCATACAGGTCATCGTCCGGTGCCACGTGGCGCGTCGGGCTGATGCTCAGCAGCGTATCGCGGATGCTGGCTGTGTCGCCGTTGGCGCCGCGCAGCACGGCAATCGCTGACGCCACGCCGCTGTCCACCTTCAGGTCGTCCAGCCCTTTGCCGTTCCGCAGGCGCTCGGCGATGGCATCCACCAGCCCTGGCGCAATCGCCACCGTCCCGCCGTCAAACTCGTCGGCTTCGGGCAGGTACTCGGCTTGCCCGGCGGCGATCAGCTCGGCAGCCTGCTCGGGCGTGAGCCTGCCCTCGCGCACCGCAAGCACAGCCGCAATCACGCCTCTGGAAAGTTCGCGCATGGGGGTGTTTTAAGGGGGTTTGCGCCAATTGCCAGCAATGGCCGCGCCTGATGCCACAAAAGCGCTGCCGCGGCGCTGCAAAGCACCGGTAATCGCCAGGCGCGAAACTCCGCACAGGCCATTGGTCACTGACGGGTACGGTTTGCGGAGCCCGGCGCGCCTTAATCATTTCTTTGTACGCCCTTAACCTGCCCGTGCGCCTTGCTATGTTGCCGCGCTGAGAACCGGAGCCGCCGGCCAATGAACGCAGAAGCGTGGTTCACACTCGCCTACACGGTGCTGGGCGGCTTGGCGGTATTCCTGTTCGGGATGAAAATCCTGAGCGAAAGCCTGCAGGCGCTGGCCAGCGACTTCATCCGCAAGCTGATCAGCTGGCTGACCAACAACCGCCTGATCGCGATGACGGTCGGCGTGATCCTGACCACGATCGTGCAGTCCAGCACCGTCACCACAGTAATGCTGGTCGGCTTCATCAATGCCGGCCTGATGAACCTTACGCAGGCGGTAGGCGTGATCCTGGGCGCCAACATCGGCACCACGCTTACCGGCTGGATCATCGCCGTTAAGATCGGCAAGTACGGCCTGCTGCTGGCGGGCGTGGGTTTTGTGCCCACGTTTTTTGCCAAAAGCACCAAGTGGAAGAGCATTGGCCGCATCCTGATCGCGCTGGGCCTGATCTTTCTCGGCCTTGAGTTCATGTCCGGCGGCTTCAAGCCCCTTTCCGCCACCAGCGACTTCCGCAACGCCATGGCGTTCTTCACAGCCGACAACCTGCCCTCAATCCTTGCGTGCGTGGTGATCGGCTGCCTGCTGACCTTTGTTGTGCAAAGCAGCAGCGCGATGCTGGCAATCACCATGTCGCTGGCGGCCACGGGTCAGATTGAGTTCCAGACCGCGGCGGCGCTGGTGCTGGGCGAGAACATCGGCACAACAATCACCATGCACCTGGCCGCGATGGGCGGCACGCTGGACGCCAAGCGCGCAAGCTGGGCGCATATTATGTTCAACGTGATCGGCGTCAGTTACATGGTGCTGCTGTTCCCGTGGTACACGCAGTTCGTGACGTGGCTGGTCGAAAGCACGCCGGGCTCGGTCTCGGCAATGTTTGCGGTAAGCACCGAGGGCATGGCTGAGCATGTGGACCCGCTGATCATGATGAAGATCGCGGCGGGCCACAGCCTGTTCAACATCACGAACAACCTGCTGTTCCTGCCGCTGTTGCCGCTGCTGGTGAAGATCGTGACGTGGATGAAGCCGGACAAGGGCAAGACCAGCAAGAAGCGGCTCAAGCTGTCGGGCGACCTTGGCAAGATTTCACCCGAGCTGGCGCTGGAAGAAGCGGAGGGCGAGTTGCGCCTGATGAGCGAGGTGGTCGAGGAGATTCTTGATAAAGCCACCGGCTATGTGCGGGCGACGCAGGACGCGCCCGAGGTGTTTGCCCGCGTTGAGCACCTTGAGCAGGTGACCGACAACATCCAGATGGAAATCACGCTGTTCATCACCGAGGTGCTGCAGCTGCCGATGACCGCCGAGCAGGCCAAGCGCGGCTATGCGCTGATACGCATCAGCGACGAGATGGAGTCGGTGGCGGACTACTGCCAGGCCATCACGCGCTATCGCAGCCGCATGTTCCGGGAAAGCCTGAAGCTGTCCGAGCCCGCGATGGCCGACCTTGACCGGTTGATGAAGCAATCCCACGAGTTTGCTCTGGCGGCGATGAAGTTCGTGACTACGCGCAACGAAGCGCACGCGACCGACGAAGAAGTGCGGCAACTGATCAGGATGGCCGATGGCATCAACCTGCAAACTGACAAGGTGCGTGACAATCACCTTGCACGCATGAAAGACGGAAGCTGCGAGGCGCTGGCCGGGCTGGTGTACAGCGACCTGATTGTGGCGCTGCACCGCATCAAGAACCACAGCGTGAATGTCATCGACGCGCGCATCGGCCGCTGGGAAGAACGCCGCGAGTCGCTGCGCAACCTCGAGCGCGACACCGGCGAAGTCAGCGACCGCATGGCGGCCGTGACCTAGAAGTCGCCGGGCCCCACGGAACTGAACTCGCACGCGCCGGATTGCTTTTCATCACGGCGACGTTTAATGGCTGAGCCTGCAAGGAGCAGCCATGCCCTTCACCATACCCTTAGACTTTGACGCCGTTGTGCTGACGCCGCCGGCGCGCGTGGACAGCAGCACCGTGCCCGCGATGCTGGAAGCCGCCGATCGCATCGGCGTGCCGCGCATGCGCGCGCACCGCATCATGCACATGCACCAGGTTGAGCATATCGACAGCGCCGCCGTCGCAAAGCTGATGGACATCATCGCCACCGCGCGCGACCACGGCAAAGAGTTCGTGGCCTGCGACCCCCCGCCGATCGTGCACAGCTACCTTGAAATTTACGGCGCGTCGCACCTGCTGGCGGGCCGCGTGCTCAGCAGCGACGAAGACGGCACCTACAGCAGCGACCTTCTGCCGTTTGTGCCGCCGTTCGTGCCCAACCCGCGCGGGCGGCTTGACATCTATAAGGGCGGCAGGGTGCGCAGCTATGAATTTCGCGGCGATGAGCTTGAAGAGATCGGCGCCGTGGATCTTGCGCGCCACCCGCCCAAGGCGCCCACCCGCGCCCACCACATGCGCGTCGCGGACAGCGGCAGACCCGTTGAGCTTGAGGCCGGCGCGTATGTGATGCTGCGACGCCACCTGTGCGGCTGCGATGCAACCCACAGCACGTTTGCGCAACTGCACCAGCTTCACCAGTGGTACCGGCGCAAGGGCTTCGACTTCAAGGCCGTGGAGCTGTGGGCCAGCGACGTGCCCTCAGGCATCGTGACCGAGCGCCTGACCTTCCGCGACCGCATGCACCTGGACCAGTTTCGGACCCTGCTCAAGATCGACGAAAGCTGGAAGGGCATCAGCGAAGCGGCCCACGATCCCGAAGAAGAGTTCTACTACGTGTACGCCTGACGCCGGCCAAAAGGCGCCGCACAAAAAGGGGTCTGGCCCCGCGCAGCGGCACACCTCATGCGCCTGCGCGTTACCCCCGAAACCCCAACAAAAGCCCCGGCTGAAAAGCCGGGGGGTGCCGCGCAGCGGCACAACGCATACGCGTGCGCACTGCCCGTCGCGGACTTCCGTCCGCGACCCCCGGCATTCCTGCCGGGGCTTCTGTTTGGCGATGGCTTGATGCAATGCCTACACTGTGCTTGCTATGGCCTACAATCGCGTACTTGCGTACCACCTGACCTTCACCACATACGGAACTCGCCTGCACGGCGATCCCCGGGGAACGATCATGCGTGGCCGCCAGGGGCGAGCTTCTGCAATTGTTCAGCCTGATCCAGTCCTGCACGACGCGATGGCGGACAAGCTCAAGTTTTTGCCGATGATTCTGACCGCCCCGTTGCGGCAAGTCGTGCACCAGACGATTGAGTCGTACTGTCAGTTCAAGAGCTGGCCGCTGCTTGCGCTGCATGTCCGCACAAACCATGTGCATTGCGTGGTGGGCGCGGCTTGCTCTTCAAGCAAAGTTCTTCACGCGCTGAAGGCAAGGGCAACCCGCATGCTCAGGGAAGCCGGGCTGATCGCAGCCGGTCGCCCGGTTTGGACAGAGCGCGGTAGTCAGAAGCAACTCTTCACGCAGCAGGCAATCGACAATGCGATCAAGTATGTCGACTTGAATCAGGGCAAAAGCCTGCCCGAGCCCTGAGACCGAAACCCCAACAAAAGCCCCGGCTGAAAAGCCGGGGAGTGCCGCGCAGCGGCACAACGCAAGCGCGTGTGCACTGCCCGTCGCGGACTTCCGTCCGCGACCCCCGAAACCCCAACAAGAGCCCCGGCTGAAAAGCCGGGG
>JAHBYA010000010.1 GCA_019636195.1 Planctomycetota bacterium
AGGCAGCCTGTCCCCGGCAGCCTGGCGGCCTGTCCCCTGCCGGTCAGCGATGGGCACGCTACAATCAACTTATGCGGTACTGGCTTGTCATGTTGCTGCTGTTCGGCGGGGCGCTTTGGGCGCACCCGTTTGACGACCGCGCGGACATGATCGTTGAGCTGATCCTCACCCGCGACAAGGCCAAAGTCGAGCACATCACGCTGACAGTGCAGTACCGCTACGAGGGCGTGTTTGCCAGCTACAACGAGCTGCAAAGCGCCGACACCAACAAAGACCAGCGCATTTCGGTGGCTGAGCGCGATGCCCGCTATCGCGAACTGGCGGGCGACTTGATTGCCGCCACGCGCCTCTCGATGCGCGGCGAGGCCGTAAAGTTGGTGCCGGTGTATGAAGCTTTCGAGTTCGTCAACATGAACAACCCTGACGACTCGGTGCACAACCCCGGCGGTATGCAGGTGCAGGATTGCCGCATCGGCTACTTTTTCGTGTTCAACCTGGAACCCGCGCGCAGTTGGGGCGCCGGCGCGCACCCGCTGGAGCTGGTGTTTGCCAACAAGCGCATCTTCATGCCCGACCCCGCCGATCAGCTTCAGGTGTGGGACGACCGCGAAGGCGTGCGCCGCGCCGTTTACGACCTGCGGCACGAAAAGACGCCTGATCCCTTTCACAAGCTGGTGTTCAACTGGGACGTCAAGACTGCCACTGCCGGCGCCGTTGCGCCGGACAACATTCAGCCGGACCCGGACCGGCCTGTCGCCAAGCCGGAGCCGCCGCGCACCGGCAAGGAACAACTGCTGGAAAGCGACCAGCAGCGCCGCGATACCGAGTCAGTAGATAGCCGCATTGAAGAGGCCTTCCGCGCCCTGCGCGACAACGACGCGGGCTTGTCGGTGTGGCTGGGCGTGTTGCTGTTCATGCTGCTGCTGGGCGCGTGGCACGCGCTGCAACCGGGTCACGGCAAGACACTGGTGGCGAGCTACCTGATCGGAACACAGGGCACGAAGACCGACGCATTGTTCCTGGGCGTGGTGGTGACGGCGGCGCACACCAGCGGCGTGTTGCTGCTGATGGGCGGCGCGTGGGCAGCCAGCGAGTTCTGGCCCGGCCTGCTGAAGAACCCCGAGCAGCAACTGGCGGACTGGATCACCTTGGCCGTGGGCGCGACGATCCTGCTGATGGGTTGCGGGCTGGTGCTCAAGCGCGCCGGCGGCGGGCGCCACGAGCACGACATTTTCGGGCGCCACGTCCATCCTGAAGATGAGCACCACCACGGCAAGTCGCCCGAAGACTCGGACATCCTGCACGAGGTGGGACACGACCACTCGCATGCCCACGACCACCACCACCATCATCATAACGACCACGACCACGGGCATGAACACAGC
Organism: Planctomycetota bacterium; assembly: GCA_019636195.1. Classification (GTDB taxonomy): domain Bacteria; phylum Planctomycetota; class UBA8742; order UBA2392; family UBA2392; genus JADJRK01. The sequence goes on from JAHBYA010000010.1 coordinate 1,386, forward strand.
CACGGCCATACTCACAGCCATGAACACGGCCACAGCCACGACCACTCGCACCATCACCACGACCCCGCCAAGATGACGCGGTTTGAAATCCTGCGGCTCGGCATTCTTGGCGGGATCATTCCGTGCCCGAGCGCGTTTGTGATCGGGTTGATTGCCTTTCAGCAGCAGTGGTACCTGAGCGGCTTGATCATGGTGATCGTGTTCAGCATCGGCCTTGCGGCGGTGCTTTCGGCGATCGGGCTGGTGCTGGTGCAGACCAAGAGCTATCTCAACCAGCGCCGCAAAGAGACAAAGAGCCGCGTTTACCGCATGCTGGAAAGGAAGCTGCCGGTGTTCGGCGCGCTGGTAATCGCGCTGATTGGCGGGGCGATGACGCTGCTGGCATTGATCCGGCTGGAGTTGATCGATCCTGCCAGCTTCACGGTGTAGTGTCGTGCTCAAGCATGATCGTCACCGGGCCTTCGTTGACCAACTCAACGTCCATGTGCGCGCCGAACACACCCTTGGCCACGGGCTTGCCAAGCTGGCTTGCCAGTAACTCACAAAAGCGATCATACAAGGCGCTTGCCTGCTCAGGCGGCGCGGCGTTAACGTAGCCGGGCCGGTTGCCCCTGGCGGTGTCGGCGTACAGCGTGAACTGGCTTATGGCAAGAACGCCGCCGCCTGTGTCCAGCACGCTGCGGTTCATTTTGCCTTCGGCGTCGGCAAAGATGCGCAGGTTGGTGACCTTGCGGGCCATCCACGCCAGCGTTTCCGTATCGTCCTGTTTGCCGATGCCCACCAGTAGCAGCAGACCCGGGCCAATGTCGCCGACCACCCGGCCCTCAACCGTGACCTTGGCCCGCGAAACCCGTTGCAGCAGCACTTTCATAGCTTCTTCTTGTAAATGCGGTGCAGCTTTTCCAGCGTGAAGCCTTCCCGCTCATAGAAGCGGTGCGCATCCCGGCGCGTGTCGCGCGTGCCCAGCGTGATCCCCGCGCACTCTTGGCTGCGCGCCCAGGCTTCGGCTGCGCGCAGCAGCAATGCGCCCAACCCTTTGCCGCGCACGCGGTCATCCACGCACAAATCAAGCAACTCGGTCCAGGCCGGATGCGCAAGATCGCGGCGGATACTCAACACCGCATAGCCGGCTACGCGCCCATTTTCCTCCGCGACCAGCACGGCTGTACCCGGCTGGGCCTGGAAGTCACGGAATCGCGCGGCAAGTTCATCAACAGGAACGTCGTATCCGAGCTGCGCAGAAAGGTCGCGTATCGCGGGCAGGTCAGGCGTTTCGGCAGGGCGCACGTTGGCCATGACGCGAACCTTACCTTGCTTCGGCGCAAGTGCCGGAAGGGTCTTCAGCGCGCGATTGCGGGCATCTCACTGCTGATGGGCCGTGAAGTCGGGCGCAGGCCGCCAACACTCAGCACCTGTTCGGCGGCGCGTTGGCTGGCGCCCTTGCCGCCGAGGGTCTTGACCACCTCCGCCAGTTCAGCGCGCATCTGTTGCCCGCCGGTTTCCAGGTTCTCAAGCGCGATCAGGGCCATCGTCAGCGGCTCGGCCTGGTGCTGCAACAGCTCAGGCACCACTTGCTTGTTGGCCAGTATGTTCACCATGCACGCGAACTCGGTGTTCACAAGCAGGCCAGCCAGTATCGCGCTTGCCCACGCCATGCGGTAGGTGCACAGGAACGGCACGCCGACAATCGCGGCTTCCACGGTTGCGGTACCGCTGCATATCAGGCTGAAGTCCGCCAGCGCCATAACCTCGTGGCTTCTGCCGTGGATGGCGCGCAAAGGCAGGTCCTCGTGGTCCTTGATTGCTTCCTTGTAACGGTCAGGATTGAACCATGGGCTGCACCCGACCAGAAAGATCACGTCCTTGCGGCGGGCCATGATTTCGCGCGCGGCATCCAGCATGCGCGGCATCAGGCGTGTGACCTCAGAGCGTCTTGAGCCGGGGAACAGACCGATGACTTTCTTCTTTTGCGGAATTTTAAAGCCGTGGCGCAGGCCCTCAGCACGCTTTTTCACTTCATCGTGCTTGATCAGGTCCAGCAGCGGGTGGCCGACAAAGCGGGCTTCTATGCCGTGGCGTGCGTAGAAATCGACTTCAAAGGGAAAGATCACCAGCATGCGGTCAATAAACTTGCGAATCTGCTCAACCCGGCCTTCGCGCCACGCCCACAACTGCGGGCTGACGTAATACACCACGGGGATATCAAGCTGCTTGAAGCGCGGCGCCATGCGCAAGTTGAAATCTGGGCTGTCGATCAGCACCACAACGTCGGGCTTGAGTTCTTTGGCTTTGGCGATCAGCTGGTCCATCGTGTCAAGAAAGTAGCGCAGGCTGCGCACAACCTCGACAAAGCCGACGACGGCGTGTTCAAGCATGTTCTGGAACAGGGTGACGCCGGCGGACTCCATCTTGCCGCCGCCAAGACCGTACAGCTCGATGTCGGGGCGCATGCCGCGCAGTTCGCGGGCCATCATGGCGCCGTAATTGTCGCCGCTGCTTTCCGTCGCGACGATGAACACTACCGGGCGTTTTGCCATTTCAGCCTTCCAGTCGCGGTTACTTCCGCCAGTGGTTTATCGGACGTTTGCTGCCACTGACTTTCCGCGAAGTTCTCAATGACCCCAGTGTTTGCCCCTACTCCCAATGCCGCCCGTAATAGACTTCCACGGGCACCTTCGTGCGGCCACGCACCACTTCCGCGAGTTCGTCAAGTCGGGCGTCTTCAATCATCCCGACGCGCGGATTGCCTGGTTTGCGGGCCGTTGTGTAAAGCTGAATCAGGCGCACCTTGCCGCCCCCCGCCGTGATTTCATTTACCCGGTCAGCCAAGGCCGCGGCCTCTCCGTTGCCAGGGTCTTTGCCATCGAGCGTCGGAAACATGCTCTGGATCGTCACTTCAAGCTGTTTGGCCAATCCCGTGATGTTGCTGACAATCCGCGGCAGGCTGACCCGGTGGCCAGCCATCTTTTCAAACCATGGCTGGGTACCGCCATCCAGCTTGGTCCAGATTTCGTAGGGGCCCTGCCGCAGCCCAAGCAGGGCGTTCAGCACATCTTGCCTGTGCAGCAGCAGGGCATTTGTGAGGACGATGATCTTCAGGTCAGGCAGGTTGTGCTTGTCACGCAGGTCGGCGACAGCCTGGATGGCGTCACCAAGTCTGCGATACGTTGTGGGCTCGCCGTCCCCGGCGAAGGCAATGTCGTTCAGGCGGCGCAGGTGTGCAGGTGTGTCGGCAAACTTGGGAACCTGCCAGATGTCGCCGCTGGCGGCCATGGTGAGCAGGTCGTCGATCTCTTGCACCAGCACGTCGAAGTCCACAGCCGTATCGCGGGGAGGCACCGTGCGATCAACCTGGCAGTAGGGACAATCGAAATTGCATACCTTGTCAGGGTTTACGTTCAGCCCGAGGGAAAGGCCACGACTCCGGCGTGAGACGACCGGGTAGGCGAAGCGCAGGTCTGCAAACTGGCGCGAGTGCTCGCTCAGTATCGCTGGTTTCATCGCAGGGCGGCCCGGCGCTTGAATCGGCAGCCGAACCAACCTCCAAATTAGTGCCCACTATTGTTACGGGGCTTGGCGGCATTGTAGCAGCGCGAAACTGGTGTCAACGGGGTATTTTTCTGTAGTCCGATTGGACAGTTAGTGTGTGCATGCGGTACATTTAGACCAGCAGCGCTGGGCAAAGCCTGCTTGAAATCGCAGGGGGAGCTGGCAGGGGAAGTGGCGATCTCGCTTCCTTTCTCTATCAGCTTCCCCTTCTCCTTGCTCCTTGAAGCTGGTGGGGGCCGGCGAAAGGACATATGCGCACACTCGCGTTCCTTGGCGTGCTGATGTTGGCATGCGTACTCGCGTTAAGCGGTTGTGAAGGCACGCCTTCTGACTCTGGCGGCGGTTCATCCGGCGGCGGGGGCGGCGGCGGAGGGGGCGGGGGCGGCGGGGGCGGTGCCCAGACCGGCAACACTCCCACGACAGCCGAAGCGCAATTGGCCCAAGAGGTGCTAACGCTGGTCAATCAGGAGCGTGCGACCGCAGGCCTGGCTCCACTGTCATGGCACGCCGGGTGCGGCCAGGTGGCCTACGACCACTCGTGGGACATGGACGCCCGCAACTACTTTTCCCACACCAACCCCGAGGGTCTCAGCCCGTTTCAGCGCATGCAGAACGCCGGAATTACTTACAGCCGGGCAGGCGAGAACATTGCCGCCGGCTACTCCACTGCCGCGGCGGCAATGACCGGCTGGATGAACAGCCCCGGCCACCGCGCAAACATCCTGAATCCTGACTTCACCCAGATTGGTGTCGGTGTCCGCCAGGGCAGCACCGGGCAGTATGGCACCTACTGGACCCAACTCTTTCGCACACCTTAGCGGGATGTACTTGCGCCCGGGCCCTGTGCCCATATACTTTGGCTGCGCGTAGATACGGAGGGGCCGTCGCAGAGACGACGTAGCCTCTGCCCGGTATCAGCATCCCCCTGCCCCGCATGACGACCGTAATGGTCTTGCACGGCGCGACCAGCCCCGCTGGTAGCTCCAGCCTTGGAGAAGGCAATGCGCGTATTCTTGATGATGGCAGCCCTGGTGTTTGGCGCGGGACTTTCGGCGCAGCTTACGGCAGGCCTGAGCATCGACCAGGTGATTCACGAGCCCAGCGAGTCGGAGGCTGGCCCGTTTCTTGGCAGCCTTACTGTGCCCAACCCGCTGTATGATCCGACTCGCGACCTCGACGCCGATGGCGTGGACGATACGACGGGGGCAAAGCAGTTCCTGCCGTTGATCGGCAACGGCAACGGCCTGCACCACCTGGACAGCGTAAGCGGTGAAATGTACGCGCTGGCCAAGACCACCACCCACGACCTGATCATCCTGACCAACAACACCGGCGCCGACATCATTGTGGACCTGGACTTCACCACGCCGAGCCCCGGCGCGCTGTCTATTTCCCAGACACGCGCGGCGGTAAGCCCCGCAACAGCCCCTGAGCAATCGCTGCCCGACCCGACGGCAACCCTGAACATCTACGGGTATGACCCCGCAGCAGTGTCTGTCCCGAACGGGTCTTCGGTAGCCATTGCCCTGATTGTTACGCGCTGGGCAGCGCGCCTTGACACCAGCCCGCGTGACTACTTTGTTGAGTTCAGCTTCACAGATCTCGCTTCCAACACGACCATGCGCGTGGAAGCGGCCCTGACCGTGCCCTACGCGGGCGGCGCTGACAGCAGCACCGCTTGCTCCAGCCGCAACGGCCCGCTGCCCCGCCACCTGCTGCTGCTGATCGGCGGCGGCGCGGTCGCGATCGTCACCCGCCGTAAGCTCCTGCGCAAAGCGCGCGCATAGGGATTGCCCTAAACAGCAACGGGACAGGCCAAGGGCCTGTCCCGTCTGATTTCATGCGTGCTATCCAATCTGGCGTTTGAGCGTTTCCAGCGTGTTCTTGAACAGTATCTGAGTCGTCACGCTGCCCACCCCGCCGGGCACCGGGCTGGCCCAAGCCGCTACCGCGCTGACACTTTCCCAGTCGCAGTCGCCTTTGTATTTGCCGCCTTCCACGGCGATGGTCGCGACGTCCACGACCACGGCCCCGGGCTTCACATAGTCGCCATTGACGACGCCGGGCTTGGCGCCCATGGCAGTCACGAGGATATCCGCGCCGCGGCACACCTCGGCCAGGTTGGGCGTGCGCGAGTGGCAGATGGTCACCGTGCAGTGCTTGTCCAGCAGCAGCAGCGCCACGGGCTTGCCGACGATGATGCTGCGGCCCGCCACCACGGCGTGCTTGCCCTTGAAGTCTATGCCTGACTCGGCGGCGAGTTCAACGGCTGCGCGGGCGGTGCAGGGCAGGTTGCGGTACTGGTTCATGAGCAGGTGGCCCAGGTTGTCCGGGTCCACGCCTTCCACATTCTTGGCGGGCGCGATCACCTTGGCGAGCTCGTTGCCGTCGATGTGCTTGGGCACCGGCAGTTGCAGGATCATGCCCGTGACTTCGGGTTTGGCGCAGATTTCGCGCACTTTGGCGGCGGCTTGCTCGAACGTGCTGTCGGCGGGGATGCGCTCGGCGGTGTAGGCCACGCCCAGCTTCTCGGCGGCTTTTTTCTGGTTGTTGACGTACCAGTCACTGCTTTCGTCGCTGCCGATGCTCAGGCTTACGAGGTGGGCGGCGTGGCCCTTTTGCTTGAGTTTCGCGAACTCGGCTGTGAGCTCAGCCTGGATGCGCTTGGCCAGCGCCTTGCCGTCAAGAATCTGTGCGGGCATGGATGTCTCCTTGCGCGGGAAGATAAGGGCGGAGTGGCCTGACGTACAGGGTTCATCGGCCGTTCTCGCCGATTTGCAAGCGCGACGGGGCTTGCTCCTACCCGCAATGCTTGCGTGCGCGAGATTTGGCACGACCGGTTTGCATGGGATAGACTTGAGTCCGCGTAGACCCCTCGTCTTCCCCTTTCAGGACAACCCATGAAGCGGACACCCATTGCGCTGGCACGCGCAGCAGCCGCATTGTGCGCGGTCGCGGCGACCTTTCCCGTGATCATGCACGCGGACAATACACCGGAAGCTCCCAGGCAAAGCGTCACGCCCCATGCCCGCACCTTTGACCGCGCCGCAGGCAGTATTGAGTTGACACTGCCCCAAACCGGCAAGCCGGGCAGCGCCGGCAGCAGCCTTGCCGTGCCGCACGCCCAGGCCAAGGGCTGGAGTGCGCAGGCCGCCAGCGGCAACGCCCGCAACCCAGCCGCCCACGCAGGCAAGGCCATGGCCGGCAGCGGCGGCGGCAGCCAGGTTTATGCATGGGACATCAACACCGGCAAGAAGTCCTGGACGGTCACCAGCCCGGACAGCGGCATTTCAAGCCTGGTGCTGTCCGGCGACTCGGTGTACTTCACGACCTGGAGTTGCACCCTTGAGCGCATTGAGGTCAGCACCGGTCGCCACGTCTTTACCAAGTGGATCAGCAGCACCGTTGAGTGCGCCCCCGACGTGCAGGGTGATACTGCCTTTGCGGCCTACCGCAGCCGCGAAAGCAAGGACGGCGGCTATGCTGTTTCAAGCCACAGCATCAAGGATGGCACGCAGGGCTTCAAGCGCCAGGTGAGCAAGCCCGTGATTCATGCCCCGGTGGCCTGCGACAACACGGTCGCGGTCGCGGGTGTGGATGGCAGCGTGGTCAGCCTGGACATGAAAACAGGCAAAGAGCTGTGGTCGCGCAAGCTGGGCGTGCTCAGCGCCCCGGTCGCCACGCGGCGCGGCCTGCTGATGGTGTCTGCCACCCTGCCCGCCGACGCGGGCGAAGCAGACGCACCGCGCAAGCTGCCTGAAAAGAAACCTGAATCCAGGCCCGAACCCGCCGAGGACGGCCGCCCGCACCCGGATCGCATCACGCGTACGAAACGCGAAGTTGCGGACAATGGCCCCGGCCGCGGTGTGACGGTGATTGAGAACCGCCGGTTGGCAATCGTTGACCCGTCGCAGACCCCGATCGGCGGCGCCGACCGCGAGCTGACCGGCCCAGCCGCCAGCAACCTTGACTATCAGGGCGCGCGCCCGGGTGTTTCCGGCAGCCTGGTGGTCTTTGCTTACGGCAACACAGTGCGCGCCGTTGACCTTGACACCGGCGACACCCGCTGGGAGTGGCGCCTGGAGACGAAGTACAGCGAGTTCTGCGAGCCCGCTTTCGGCGACGGCATGGTGTTTCTGGCCGACAACTACGGGTTTGTCACCGCGCTGGATACCCGCAACGGCGACGTGGTGTTCAGCTATCGCTTCCGTGGCGAGCAGTTCATGGCCAAGCCGGCGTTTGACAGCAACCGGCTGGTGCTGACGACCGCCCGCGGGCGGATTGTGGTGCTGCCCACAGGAGTTGGCGACAGCAAGCGCGGCAGCGAAACTGCGCGGCGCGATGAAGTGAAGGCCGAGTTTGCCAAGCAGCTTGCGAAGTCAGGCGGCACACCCGCAGTCGCGGAAGCTGTACCCCAGAGGCCGAGGCAGGAGGCCAGATCCGACGGGAATCAGTCCGGCCCGCTGCCCGCGTCGGGCGGCGAGGAAGCCACCCGCCGCGAAGACGAGTTGCCGCAAGCCGAGGGCGGCACGCCGCCGTACGGCGAAGAACCGCCGACATACGAAGAAGAGAACATGACGGAGGAGCGCTGGAACCGCATAGAGGAACGAAAAGCCGAGCGCGCCAAAGCCCAGGGCAAACAGTACGAAAGGAAACCCTACAAACGCCAGTAGCATCAACCGTCGTGTAGGGGCGAAACGGCAAGGGGCGGCATCAGCCGCCCCTTCTGCATTTGGCCACAGCCTGATAACCCACCAGCATGGACGTGGTACTCAAACCGGAGCGCGAGCACTCGCGGACTGGACACACCAACGGTTGCTTCAATTGACGGACAGAGGACGGGCGAACCATGCGCCAATCGTCGCAAGCCTTCCGATTTGCTACGCGAGGAGCCCCGCGTGAGCATTGAGACTGAGCCCGCCTATGTTTTTCCTGACGCCAGTTCGGTCTGGTTCAGGGCCCGCACCTGGATTGCGTCACTCGTCATTGTTCCAGTCGTCGTGGGTTATCTCGTCGTCTTTGCGCACGCCTGGTTTCCAGCCTACCTGGGAGAATCGTCCCGCGACAACGAGTTGGCATCTGTTCTGGTGTTCGCCTACTTTCTTGGTTCAGGCACGTTTTTGGGTGTGGCTCCCATGTGGCTGGTCTTTCAGCACCTGCCAACCACCTGGCGTCGGGCCTGCCGCGCGCGCGGCTTGACGGGCCGGGCAGGACTGTTCTTGCTGCCCCGCCTTTCGGGTCAGTTCAACGGCTACACGTTTCAATTGTCGATGAAGCGGCTCAGGCCCTCAGAACCGGCGCCCGGGGCCACGACTCAAGCAATTGGCCACCACGGAAGCCTGCACAACCTGCTGTTCCAGACTGCACTTACTGCAACATTTAATCAGCCGCTTCCTGACTGGCTTCAAGTGCGAAGTCGGTCGCCAGCAATGCTCGAAACGCTCAGCATCGCAACAACTGGCAATTCGCAGGTTGACGAGGCACTGGTCATCTCATCGGACTCGGGGCATGCCGCGCAGCGATTAGCGCAGAACAAGGCGTTCGTGGCCGCATTGCGCAGCAGGCCGCAGTTCATCGAGTTCGTTCACGTCCAGGACTCAAAGCTAACAGTACTCACTGTCGGCTATACCGCCAAAGCGGATCAGCTTGACGCATTGCTGGACTACGTGATCTGGATGTCCGACGCGCTTGTCGCCGCCTTTGCCGGTGACGGTTCGCATGCCCAAAACCGTCCTGCCTGAAGTTGAGCCTGGTGCGACTGGGTGAGTCGCGCATGGCCCCCCTGCGGATTTGGCGCCTGGCCTTTCGCGTCGGGCGCGCGGCTGCTAACCCCTGTGCATGGACGTGGTACTCAAACCGGGGCGTGAGCACTCGCTGCTTGGGCGGCACCCGTGGGTGTTTTCCGGCGCCATCAAGACAGTCACCGGCCAGCCCGCCCGCGGCGAAACTGTCAACGTCGTCTCGGCGCAAGGCGACTGGCTGGCGCGGGGGGCGTATTCGCCTGACTCACAGATTCGCGTGCGCGTCTGGACCTTTGAAGACGAGCCGATTGACGCCGCCTTCTTTGAGCGCCGCTTTGCCCGCTGCCTGGAGCTTCGCAAGCGCCTGGCGCTGGTGTGGCCGACACGGGCGTTTCGGCTGTGCAACGCCGAAAGCGACGGCTTGCCGGGCGTGGTGATTGACCGTTACGGCCCGTGGTTCGTCGGCCAGTTTCTTAGCGCCGGGGCAGAGGCGAACAAGCAGGCCATCGTTGACGCCGCGCAGAAGGTGTTGCCATGCAGTGGCTTTTATGAACGCAGCGATACCGACGCCCGCGCCAAAGAAGGTCTTGACCCGTCAACAGGCGTGCTGGCGGGCAAAGAGCCCCCGGAGTTTGTCGAGATTGACGACAACGGCCCGCGCCTGCTGGTGGACATCAAGCGCGGCCACAAGACCGGCGCCTATCTTGACCAGGCGGCCAACCGCCGCGAGGTCCGCCGCCTGGCGCAGATGAACCGGGGCGAGGTGCTGAACGCATTCTGCTACACCGGAGGCTTTGGCTTGCACGCGGCGGCAGGCCAGGCGCAGCGCATCGTGCAGCTTGACCAAAGCGCCGAGGCGCTGGATATCGCGCGCGAAAACGCAACCTTGAACGAGTACCTGAATGACTTCGAGTACATCCAAAGCAACGCCTTTGACGAGCTGCGCAAGCTGCGCGACGCCGGCCGGCGCTTTGACCTTGTTGTCATGGACCCGCCCAAGTTCGCCAGCGGGGCCAAGCAGCTCGATAACGCTCTGCGTGCATACAAAGACGTCAACCTGCTGGGCGCGCAACTGTGCAAGCCGGGCGCATGGCTGATGACGTACTCGTGCAGCGGCCACATGACCGCCGAGTTGTTCGCACGCACCCTCAGCGCCGCGCTGGCCGACGCCGGCCGCGACGGGCAGGTGGTGCAGCACCTGACACAGGGCCCGGACCACCCGGTCGGCGCACACTACCCCGAAGGCCTGTATCTGAAGGGCCTGCTGCTGCGGGTGGAGTAGGCCTGCGGGCGCGCATCAAGGCAAAGGCGCGGACATGAGTGTCCGCGCCCTGGTTTGTGCCTTACACTCCCGACGCCGCTAGTAGTTCTCGGCAAACTCGACCAGCGGGCGTACGGGTGTGCCGGTTGCGCTTTTGCTGCTCCAGAGCCGCCAGCCATCGCTGTCGTTCATGCACGGGCCCGCGATGTCCAGGTGCGCCCACTTCTGGCCCTTGTCGATAAAGCGCTGCAGGAACAGTGCAGCCGTCACGGTGCCGGGGTTGCCGCCGATGTTCTGCATGTCGGCAATTGTTGAATCGAGCTGCTTGTCATAGAAGTCCGGCAGCGGCAGGCGCCAGACTTCTTCGCCGACGGCCTTGAACGCCTTCTCGAGACCATTCGCAACCTTGTCGTCGTTGCTCATCAGACCGGTGACCTTGTTGCCCAGCGCGACAACCTGCGCGCCGGTCAGTGTCGCCATGTCAACGATCACGCGCGGCTTGAACTCGCGTTGCGCGTAGGTCAGGGCGTCGCACAGGATCAGGCGGCCTTCGGCGTCGGTGTTGCCGATTTCGATGGTCTGGCCGCTCATGCTGGTCAGCACGCTGCCGGGGTGGTACGCGGCGCCGTTGATCAGGTTTTCGGTGGCGGGCACGATGCCGATCGCGTTGACTTTGAGTTTCAATTTGCCGATGGCGCCCAGCGCGCAGATGGTGGCCGCGCCGCCGCCCATGTCCATCTTCATGCCCAGCATGCCTGCCGCGGGCTTGATGTCGTAGCCGCCGCTGTCAAAGCACAGGCCCTTGCCGACGTAGGCGATGGGGGCGTCGCTCTTCTTGCCGCCGTGCCACTCAAGCACAATCAGGTGCGCCGGGATGTCGCTGCCCGCGTTTACGCCCAGGAACGCGCCCATCTTCAGCTTTTCGATTTCGGGCTTGTGCAGAATCTTGCACTTCAGGCCGGGCACGGCCTTGGCCATGTCCTGCGCGAACTTGGCCAGCGTGGCCGGGTTGATACGGTTGCTGGGCTCGTTCACCAGGTCGCGACAGTGGGCGGTGTACTGCGCCGTGACTTCGCCGTAGGCCACGCCCTGCTTCAGTTTGCCGGCTTTGCCGCCGGCCAGCGTGACGGTCTTGGCGTGGTGCTTCTTCTTGTCGGCCTTGGAAAACAGCACATCAAAGTGGTAGTCGCCCAGCAGCGCGCCTTCCGCGCACCAGCGGCCGATTTCTTCGTCTTTGCCCTTTGCGGCTTCCAGCGCGATGGCGACGTGCGAAAGCTTGCTGGTGTTCACGGCGCCGCTGCGAAAGAAACCGGCAATCGCTTCGCCCAGTTGCTGCGGGCCGGACTTGTCGGACTTGCCAAGGCCGATCAGGTGCACGCGGTCGGCGGCCACGGCGTCACTCTTGTGCAGCAAAAGTTGTGTGCCGGCTTTGCCCTCGAAGTCGGCCTTGTGGTAAAGGGCGGCAAGCTGCGCGCCGTACTTGTAGGCGTTGAGGCCCTTGCCCTCATAAACGGGCACCAGCAGGGCGTCGGCCTTCACGTTTGCGCTTTTTTCGGCGTAGTCAAATTTCATGGGAGTCCTTGTGCGGGGTTGTTCGGCGGCGAACTATCTAACGGTCAGGCGGGTTGTGCAAGATAGCGTACAGAGTTCCGATTTCCGGGTTGGAGAGCGGTCTGCCGTGTCTGATGAGACCGGCTGGGTCAACGCACCAGCAACATCCCAGGCCGGAACTCCACACCTTGCCGCCTTTCGCTATCCTGCAAGCATGAAGTTACGGCCTGACACCACCGGCATGGGCGCCGCACGCGCTATCTGGGCATGGCGCAGCGTGCCGTTGCTGGCGCCGATCTGGGTTTACAAGCGCTATCTAAGCCCGGTGTTGCCGCCCGCGTGCCGGCACCTGCCCACATGCAGCGAGTACTGCTTTGACGCCATTCGCCAGCGCGGCGTAGCGCAAGGCAGCCTGATGGGCCTGTGGCGTCTGCTGCGCTGCCAGCCCTTCGGCACCAGCGGCTACGACCCGGTCGAGGCCTTCCGCTGGCCCTGGCAGAAACGGCTTGAGTCGGAAGTCGGCGACGCAAGCGACGGCGACTTGGGCTCAAGCCAAGGCGCCAAGATGCCAAGCGATACCGACACGCCGGCTGGGCAGAAACCCGCAGAAGCAAGTTAGCCCCGAACGGACAGCAGTTCTTTGCGCATGGGCGTGCGATCAAACCTCTGCGAACGCCCCGATGCCGTCTTCGCGCATGACCTGCACGCCGGCCACGGCAACGGGCGAGCCGTTGCGGTTGTAGCGCGCGATTGCCTGCTCCAGCCACCAGTCGGCAATGTCTTCGACGCCCTTGTCGCCGTGATCGGCAAAGTGCGGCGCGGTGTGGTGCATCCACTCCTGGATTTCGTGGGCGTCCACGACTCCGCGCAGGCGCAGCACCACGCGCCACGTGTGGTAGTGCGGGCTGCTGTGCACCGGGTGCTCCAGCCGCGAAACGTGGTGCGAAGCCTTGTAGGTCAATTCAACCAGCAGTCCGCGATTCATTCACTTTCTCCAGCAGTGCATTGGCCTGCGTAATTGCCTCCGGGTCGTCGCCGCGGTTGGGCTTTGCCGCCGCAACGGCGCGTGCCAGTGACAGGGCTTCGTCTCTCTGCCCCAGCCAGTACAGGCACTCGGCAAGTTGCGATTCGGTTTGCAGCGGGATCTGTGAGCCGGTCTGGGTGTACACTTCGCGGCTGCGGCGCAGCACTGCCGCGGCCTCTTCAAGGACGGCGCGATCAGCAGTTTCGCGCCCCTGCTGCACCAGCGCGCCGCCCAGCAGCAGCAACTGCTGCGCCAGCCCGAAGCGGTCACCCACCGAGTCGCAAAGTTCCACGGTCTTGCGCAGGCCGTCAACGTAGCCATCGCGGCGGCCCGCGTTGTACTTGATTTGCAGCATCCCGGCCAGGTGGGCAGAAAGGGCGCGGGCGTTGCCGACCTGCCGGTCAATCTCACAGGCTTGCTCGCCCATCTCGATGGCGCGGTCAATGTTGCCGCGGGCGGCCTCAATCTCGGCCAGCGTTGACAGTGTCCCGGCCTCAACTTCGCGCAGGCCGTTTTCGCGGCTCAGGTTCAGCGCGCGTTTCAGGTGGCGCTCGGCTTCTTCGGGTTTGCCGGTTTCGCGCAGCACGATGCCAAGGTTTACCAGCCAGTAGGACTCGGCCAACTGATGCCCCTGGGTCTGCATCAGTTCAAGGGCGCGGTTGAACTGCCGGATCGCCTGCTCCCGCTCGCCGAGGCGGTTGTGGATCACGCCCATGTTGCCCGTGACCTGTCCAGCCAGCATGCGCTCGTTGAGCTTTTCGGCGCGGGCCAGAGCCTCGGCGTAGTACTGCATGGCTGCATCGAAGTCGCCGGTCATCACGGCGGAGTTGCCGCGGCCCGCCAGCATCTGTGCGTGCATGCGCGGGGTCAGCTTTGGCAACGCGGCAATCTTGTCCATGACCTTTGCCATGCCCGGGCCGTTGCCGCGGTTCTGGTAGCAGTGCCCCAGTGCCAGCAGGGCGTCACTGTAGCGCGGGCTTTCGGGCGGCACCTGCTGCAGGAGTTGCTCGGCGCCTGCGGGATCGCTGTACACCTTTGCCATTGCCAGCGCGATCGCCGCGCGGTGCTGCAATTCGCCGTGCGGCGCAAATGGCTGGATGCGCTCAAGCATTGCGAGCGATGTGCGTATCACGCCCAGGCGTGTGTAAACGCCGCCTGCCATCAAAGATGCCCAGACCGCGTTAGTGTCTTCGCCGCTTCGGGCGATTTCGGAAAGCCCCTCAAGCTCAAGTTGCAGTTGCGTGCGACGGATGTCGTCGCTCTCGTTGCCATCGAAGACCTGGCGGGCCTGGCGTACCAGCGCGTCGCGCCAGCGGGCAGTTGCGGGCTCGATGCCGCCGCGCTTGGCAAGCTGCGCCAGCGCATAGGCCCGAATTGACTCATACATCCCGAAGCGCCGACAGCCTGAAAGGGCGTGAATCTCCTGCACGTCCAGCAGGCTCTTGTCGTGCAGGCTTTCGACAATGTCCATGCACAGCGGTGCATCAGCGTGCGGAGACAAATCAACGACTTCTTCGGCAAGCTCCAGAAAGAACCCGCCGCGGCATACGGCAAGCTGCGCCAGCGTGTCGCGCTCAGGCTCGTTCAACAGTTCCCAGCTCCAGGCGATCGCGCCTTCCAGTGTGTTCTGACGCGCGTCCGCGCCGCGCTGGTCGCGCAGCAGCGCAAAGCGCTGCGCCAGCCGCTCAAGCATCTGCCGCGGCGTCAGTACCTTCACTCGCGCCGCCGCAAGCTCCAGCGCCAGCGGGATGCCGTCCAGCCGCACGCACAGCTGCCCGATGGCATCGGCGTTTTCCGGCGTGAGTGTGAACGCAGGGTCGCGCTCACGGGCGCGGCTGACAAACAGCGCCACGGCGGGAATCTCGGCCAACTTTCGCGCCGTGGCTTCATCCACGCTGCCGATGCGTGCAGTCTGCTTGCGGGCCGGCAACTGCAAGGGCCGCAAGGGGTACACGGACTCGCCGCCGGCGCCGATGGCTGTGCGGCTGGTGGAGACAATGCCGGTGCCCGGCGCGATGCTTCGCCAGCGGTCAATGGCCGTCACCAAAGCGCCGCGACACCCGTCGCAGTTGTCAAGCACAAGCAGCAGCCGGCCGTTGCGCGCGCGCGCACGGCCCTGCAGGGCATGACCAATGCGCTCAAGGGCGTCGCCTCCCGAGAGCTCAACGCCCAGGGCCTTTGCGGTGTGGCTGGCTACGCTTTCAATGTCGCGGGCATCGGAAAGATCGACGCGCCACACACCCGCCCGATAGGCGCCTTGCACAAGGCTTGCAGCCCCCAGCGCAAGCCTGGTTTTGCCGATGCCTGCTGTGCCGGTGACCGTGACACATGGCTGGCCGGCGGTCAGTAGGTTCAGCAATTCGTTCAGTTCGCGGTCGCGGCCGATCAGGCGAGCGGTGCCGGGCGGCAGATTGCCGGGTATGCCGCTGTTGTCGCCCTCCAGCTCCGGTGCCACCAGTGGGGCTTGAAGGGCGCGCAGCACAATGATCGCCTCGTCGTCATTGCGCGGCGCGCCGGCACGAAAGGTGTCGGCCGTGCCACGCACGCCGGCAACAATCGCCTCAGCCGATAGCCCCATGGTTTCGCGCAGCGCGGCTTCGAGGCGCGGCTGGCCCAACATCTCCCGGCGGGCGTTCATCGCCTCGGTCAGGCCGTCGGTGTAGATCACGACGGCGTCGCCGGGGGCCAGCACGATGCTTTCTTCCTTTAATGATTGCGCCAGCGCGGCTGAGGGCATTACACCCAGCACGGCGCCATCGGGGCGGTACGAATGCAGTTGATCGTCTCTGGAAAGCAGCATCGGGTTATGGCCCGCGCGCGAAAATGCGAAACGCCGGTTGGCCAGCTCAAGCACGCCGTAAAACACGCTTACAAACATGCCGCGCGGGATTTCTTTCAGCAGGTTCTCGTTGGCAGCAAGCAGCGCCTCGCGCGGGCTGGGGCAGCCCTGCCCGTAAATCTGCAGCGCCTTCTTGGCCGCCGCCATCACCAGCGCCGCCGCGGTGCCGTGGCCCGCCACGTCGGCCATGACGATGCCCAGCCGGCCCGGATCAACGACGACGAAGTCGTAAAAGTCGCCGCCCACATGGTCACAGGCCCGGTAACTGGCGGCGATCTCAAGGCCTTCGATGCGCGGGGCATCGGGCAGCATTGCCTCTTGTACCGTGCGCGCGCGGTTCAGCTCAGCCATGGAATCGGCCATGGTGCAAGCTTATCAATGCGCGTCCGACGGGCGAGACAGCGGGCACGCTCGTGCGTATGATTCGCGGCCTGAACCTGTTGAACGTTTGCGAGAGTCGTGGCCAACCTACCGTTTCAGTTGCAGGCGGTAATGCAGCGCCTTGAGGGCGATTCCTGGCTTGGCGAGGCGCTGTTCGTGCCGGAGATTTCGCGCCTGGCGCAGTCGCCGCTGCGGCTGCGGCGCGCGCTGGCCGGCAATGCCCGCAGCGTACTGGAGCGCACCGCGCTGCATGAGCTGATGCGCCGCCACGCGCCGATTGACCCTCAGGTGAACGAGTACACGGTGAATCTGCCGGCGCACCGCGAGTTGCCGCTGTGGCACAAGGGGCTGGAGCTGCGCTTTCCGGCGGTGTGGTGGCGGCAGGGGGAGTCCTGCGTCGCGTTTGTGCCCGCATTGGGGCTTGAGGTCATAGCGGACACCGAAGCCGAGTTGCACCGGCGCGTGCCGCCGCAGATATTGCAGCACTTCGACGTCACGCGCCGTCACGACACAATGATGGGCCTGCTGCTGACCCAGCGCTGCACGGAGTTGTCGTGCCAGAAGCTTGAGCTTGAGCCCGACATCCCCACGCCCAAAGAGCGCGCAGTTCAGTATGCCCAAAGCCGCCAGCGCGAGTCCGTGTTACGCGAGGTCGCGGTTGAGCTTGCAGCCGCGCCGATCGAGCCCGCCTTTGAGCGCGATCCCGAGGTGCGCCTGCTGGCCGAAGCGCTGGGCCAGCCGGCCCCTGAAAGTGTGCTGTTGGTCGGCCCCAGCGGCGTCGGGAAGACCGCAATCTTCCGCGAGCTGGTACGGCGCCGCAACGAGCTGCAGTTTGCAGCCACACCGTTCTGGGCCACCAGCGGCTCAAGGCTGGTGGCGGGCATGAGCGGCTTCGGCATGTGGCAGCAGCGCTGTGATGACCTCAGGCGCGAAGCCTCAGGCACCCGTGCAATCGTGCATCTTGGCAACCTTGTCGAACTGATGGAGGTCGGCAAAGGCAGCATGATCCGGCAAGGCGTGGCGGGGTTCCTGCGGCCCTTCATCGCCCGCGGCGAGTTGCAGTGCGTCGTGGAGTGCACGCCGGAGCAACTGCCGCGGATTGAAGCCGCCGACCCCCAATTGCTTGGCGCGTTCAAGCGCATCGAAATCGCAGAGCCTGCCCCGCAGGCAGCGCAGGCAATCCTGCTTTCCGTGGCGCATGAGCTGGCAGACGGCGGGCCGGACCCCATACAGATTGAAGCTTTGCAGACGCTTGACCGTCTGCACCGCCGCTACGCGACGTACAGCGCCTACCCGGGTCGCCCATTGCGCTTTCTGCGCAACTTGGTGGCGGACCGCAAGGCGGTGGCGACCGAAGCCGACGTGTACCAGGCCTTCACCCGCGAAACCGGTATGCCGCGCGAGCTGATCGATCCCGGCATCCCGCTCGATCCAGAGGCGACCCGCGGCTTTTTTGCAGGCCGCGTGATGGGCCAGGATAGCGCGCTGGCGCTGGTCACCGACCTGCTGGCGACGGTCAAGGCCGGGCTGGCAAGGCCGGGCCGCCCGCTGGCCAGCTACCTGTTTGTCGGCCCGACCGGCGTGGGCAAGACCGAAACCGCCAAGGCGCTGGCCGAGTACCTTTTTGGCGACGCGCGGCGCATGACGCGCATTGACATGAGCGAGTATGCCAGCGGCGGCGCTGTTCGCAGGCTGGTGGGGGGTGCATTCGGCGATGAAGGGCTGCTGACCGCGGCGTTGCGCGAGCAGCCGTTTTGTGTGCTATTGCTGGACGAGTTTGAAAAGGCGCACCCCAGCTTCTTTGATCTGCTGCTGCAGGTGCTGGGCGAGGCGCGCCTGACTGACGCCGCCGGGCGACTGGCCGACTTCCGCAACGCGGTGGTGATCATGACCAGCAACCTCGGCGCTGAGAGCTTCATGCAGGGCGGGATGGGGTTTGCACCGCAGCCCGTTGACGCCCGGGAGCACTTCACGCGCGCCCTGGAGCGCTTCGTGCGGCCTGAGCTGGTCAACCGTATCGACCGCGTGGTGCCGTTCTCGCCGTTGCTGCCCGAAGTCGTTGAGAGAATCGTGCGGCGCGAACTTGACCTGATCCGGCGGCGACCCGGCCTTTCCGCTACCGGCGCGACTCTGACCGTCGAAGACGACGCAGTAGGCCACCTTGCACAAAGGGCCTACCAGCCGGAACTGGGAGCGCGGCCGTTGAAGCGCGAAATCGCGTCCGCGCTGCTGGCGCCCCTGGCGGAGGCGTTGAACACGCAGAGCACCCAGTACGCCCTTGAAACCCAGGGAGTGCTGGTTGAAGGCGCGGTGAAGTTGCAGGCGATGCCGGCCAGGCAGCAGGGCGAAGCCCGGGCACGGACCGGCTACGACAGCCGGCTAGCGCAACTTGCGTCGCGCGTGGCCGCGCTGCGCCGCAAACTGCAGAAGGCCAACGCTTCGCCGGCGCTGCTGTCGGTGCGCAACGCGGCATTTCGGCTTGAGCGTACACTTGAGCAGCACGCGCGCAGCAAGCGCAAACTGCCGCCGGTAGAAGGCGCATCGCGGCTGCCCGCGCTGAAGCTGTGCGAAGCCTCGTTCAGTGAAAGCCTGCTCGCGACCGCAGCCCTTGAGGACGAGCTGTTGCTGGCTGCGTTCGGGCACACACTCGCCGACGAAGCCGCACTCGGCGCGGCAGCCGATGAACGACAAGCCGCCTGGGACGAGGCGCTGCGCCGGCTGATGCGCCTGTCGGTGCGCCACCCTGACGCGGCAACGCTGTGGATCTACAGCCACAACAACGACCTGATGTTTGACCTGGCGGGCGCATATCACAGCTGGTCGCGCGCACAGGGCATGCAGGGGCGTGTGTTCTGGGCAAGCGCGGTGCTGGACGCGGACGACGCCAGGGACCTGCGCACCCGCCAGGCAAGTGAAGAACTGGCGCGCGCCTGCCTGCTGTACGACGGCACCCGCGGCCCAAAGGCGGCATTGTACCCGCCACGCGACGCGGAGTCTTTTCTGGCTGAACCGCGCGGCGAGCGCGGCGCAATTTTGCTGGCTGTGGAGGCGCCGGACGCTCATCTTCAGTTGACCGGCGAAACGGGTCTGCACCGCTTTCGACACGACCAGGAGTCCGAGCCGATCAACGTGCAGGTGGTCGTGCACGACACGGGCCCGCTGCAGGCGGCGCTGCCGTTGCCGGCAGGCGTCGCCGATGAGGGCGAAGTGCGGCGTCGCTACGAGCTTGCCACACGGCAGGCCCACGACACGGCGCTGGACATGGTCACACCCTGGACGGGGCGCGCGCTTGAGCAGGTGCTTGAACGCTGCATCGGCCCGGCGTTCGCGCGCAGGCTGGAAGGGCAGGTGGGGCTGTGAAGTTCACGCTGCCGATCTACTGCGAGCGCACCGGCGACGAAAAGAACGGCGAGAGTTTCGCCGTGCGCCTGCTGTTCGCGCCGGAAGTTGAGGCTGTGCGCCCCGAGCTGAAGCGCGCCACCGATGCGCTGGCGGCAGCGGCGCGCAAGCTGCTGCAGCACAACTCCGCCGAAGCCCGGCACGAAGTGCTGGCATCGATCGCGTTTGCCCCGGAGCTGGAAGAACACGTGGTGACAGTGCCGATCACGTTGCGTCGGCGCAGCTTCAAGGTGCCCTACCTGTTTGCCGTGATGAGCGTGGGCGCGCGGCGCGTGGCGCTTACGCCGCGCCTGCCCGCCCTGGCCTTTGAGTATGCGCGCGGGGAAGACCTGTCGGCGCGCGCATCAGAGGTGCTGACGGCATGGTTCCGGAAGCTTGAGCGCGACGACGAAGAAGAGATTGACCCCGCCAAGGACGGCGTAAAGGGCAGCGCGTGGCTGGGCAGTCTAGACTTGAACGTGGATGTGGATGCGACCTGGCAGCCCGCACGCGACGACAAGCGTGCGGAACTGGGCACCTTCGCAGCCATGAACGGCTCCGAGCAGCTGGCGCGGGTGGGGCGCCTTCTGAACGCGCGCTACCCCGACGACCTGGACCGGGCCATTGACCGCGAAGACGAAGTCACGGAGCTGATGCGGCTGCTGCGTGAAAAGCACGCACGGCCCCTGGTGCTGCGCGGGCAGGCAGGCGCGGGCAAGACCGCCGTGATCCATGAGGCGCTGCGCCGGCTGATCGGGCAGCGTGGCACACAAAGCGACCGCAACCAGGTCTGGCTGGTCTCGCCGCAGCGGTTGATCAGCGGCATGATGTTCGTGGGCCAGTGGGAAAACCGCCTGCATGCGATTCTGGCCGAGTGCCGCCGCCGCAACCATGTGCTGTACTTTGACGACCTGGTTGGCCTGTTCCGGGCCGGCATTTCCGCCAGCAGCAAGGTAAGCGTGGCCGAGGTGCTGAAGCCGCACCTTGAGCGCCGCGAGGTACGCGTGCTGGCGGAAGCCACGCCGGGACAGTGGCGTGTACTGGCCGAGCTCGACCGCAGCTTTGCCGACCTGTTCCACGCGCTGATGATCGAGCCGTCGTCGGGCGAACGCACGATGCGGATCATGCTGCACCAGCAGCGCGAGCTTGAGGCGCGCACGGGTTGCGAGTTCGATCTTGAGGCGCTGCCCACTACCCTTGACCTGTCAAGCCGCTACCGCCGCGACCAGGCGTTGCCCGGCAGTGCGGCGGGATTTCTGCGGCAGGTGGCGATCAAGCGCCGCGGCAAGCCGGTCACGCGCCGAGACGTACTGCACGAGTTTGAGGCACGCAGCGGGCTCTCGGTGACGTTTCTGGATGAGCAGCAGCGGCTTTCGCGCGACGACATCCGCCAGGGCCTCACGCGCCGGGTAGTCGGCCAGCAGCGCGCGGTTGATGCGATTTGCGACGTCGTCAGCATTGCCAAGGCGCGGCTGAACGACCCCGGCAAGCCCCTGGGCAGCCTGCTGTTCCTCGGCCCCACGGGCGTAGGCAAGACTGAGTGTGCCAAGGCGCTGGCGGCCAGCCTGTATGGCAGCGCCGAGCGACTGCTGCGTTTTGACATGAACGAGTACCCCGATGCCGGCGCTGTTGCCCGGCTTGCCGGCACGCTGGCCGAACCGGAGGGGTTGCTCACGGGCGCCGTGCGCCGACAGCCCTTTGCCGTCATCCTGCTGGATGAAATTGAAAAGGCGCACCCGGCGGCCTTTGACCTGCTGCTGCAGGTGCTGGGCGAAGGCCGCCTGACCGACGCACTGGGCCGCACAGCCGACTTCAGCAATTGCATCATCGTGCTGACCAGCAACCTTGGCGCGCAGGAAGCTGCGGGCGGGTTGGGCGTGGCGGGCCACGACATGCGCGGCGATGCGGTTTATGTGGCCGCGGCGCGGCGCTTTTTCAGGCCGGAGTTCTTCAACCGGCTGGACCATGTGGTGCCCTTTGAACGACTGGGCCGCGAACAGGTGGGTGCAATCGCGCGGCACCTGCTACGCGACGTGCTGGCGCGCGAGGGACTTGCGCGGCGACGCTGCATCCTGCGCGTTACGCCGGCAGCGATGGAGCGCGTGATTGACCAGGGCTTTCACCCCGCACTCGGTGCGCGCGCCATCAAGCGTGAGCTTGAGCGGCAGTTGACCGTGCCGCTGGCGACACGCCTGGCAGCCATGGCGCCGGGAGTGCCGGTGGTGGTGGCGCTGGCCGCGGGCGGTGACGGCATTGACGTGTCAACGTCTGAGCTTGCGGGCGCCCGCTACGCGCCCGACGCCGCCGCGCGCCTGCTGGGTATGCCGTCCGACGAAGCAATTGCGCTGATTGACCGCCTGCTGAACCACGCGGAAAAGCGCGTGGCCGACGAAGCGCCCAAAGGCGCGATTTCCGGCAGCGACGTGAGCCCCGCGCTGCGACGCTATTTCGCGATCAAGGCGCTGGTTGAGCAACTGGACCGCGCCGTCGAAAGCTATCTTGACTGGCGTGAACGCCGCACGGGCCGGGCCCAGCAGGCCGAGTACGTGCGCGTTGAGCCGGGTGCCTGGCTTGCTGTCAACTCGGCGACGGACGCGCGCAACCTGCTGGCGCAAGGCGCTGAGCCCGACGAGGGCGAAGCACGCATGTTGCGGCTGGCAGGCTCGGCGGCCCTGCTGGTACAGATGCTGGCCACGCCCGCCCAGCCGGATGAACGGGCGCTGCTGGTGGTGGAGCGACTGGGCGGCCTGTACTCAAGGGATGAACTGCAGGGCACGCTCAGCGCACTGTTGCGGCATCGCTTTGAGCTCGGGGTCGATTTCAAGCCCGGTGAAGATCGCCGTGAGATCGTGGTGTCTGGCTATCTCGCGCAGGCATTGACCCGGGCGCTTGAGGGCGTGTACCTGCATGTGGACGGGTCCGGCTTGACGCCGCTAGGAGTGCGGGCTGCAGCGCTGGCGCCCGGGCAGGACCCGGCGGCGGTGGCGGACGCGTTGCCCGCCGCCCCCCAGTTCCCGGTCATGCGGGTGAGTGTCGGGTCCGGCCTGGCGCTGGACGTGCGCGGGTCCATGCTTTCGCGCGAGTACCCGCCGCTGGCGCTGTTGCAGCAATGGCTGCTTGCGGCGATGCCGCTGCCGGAGGGGCCATGGGCGTAGCGCGGGTACCAGTGCTGGCATGGCGCGACCAGGGCGGCCTGTGGGGTGCCGCTGTGGTTGAGGATTCGCGATTGTGCGCGGTCGCGGCTTCGCGCCAGGCATGCCTTGAGCAACTGCGCGCACATCTGGGCTGGGTGCAGCGCAATGAGCCCTGGGATTTCCCTGAGCCTTCCATGGACAGGCCTGAGCTGGTGCTGGTGCAGGTGGACGTGCGGCCGGAGACAGTCACGCGCATGCGCCGCATACCAGCCGATTACGAAGTGCGCGTCGTCGCGCCGTGCGTGCGCGGCAAGGCCTACGGCGGCGCATTTGCATGCAGCGTGCCGACGCTGGGCATCTGGTTCATGTACCAGGAAGAAGGCCAGATGCGCGAGATGGCCCGTCACTATGTGCGCGACGCGCTGCGCAGCAAGAGCGCGCGCGAGCTTTCACGTTACCTGCCCGCGGCGGAGTACGCGCTGGACGAGCTGCTGGTGCATGAGCCGGCGGCCGGCAAGGCGCCCCCGCGGCTGGTACTGCCCGCCCTGGAAGAGGTAGCCGAGTCAATCGGCGACCGCACGGCGCGCCGCCAGCACCCGCGGCCCTACGAGCGTGATGACGAGATCAACGACCTTGCGCGGCGTGTGAACGCCGATCGCGCCAGCGTGCTTGTGGTCGGTGAGCCCGGCAGCGGCAAGACCAGCGTTATCGTGGCTGCGGCGCGCGATGTTGAGCGCAACATCGAGTTGCAGCCGGGCGAAACGGTGCAACGCCGCATGTTCTGGCAGACGTCGGCGTCGCGACTGATTGCGGGCACGCCCTTCCTGGGTCAGTGGGAGCAACGGCTTGAGCAGGTGATTGAGGAACTTGCCCGCATCGGCGGCGTGCTTTGCATCGAGAACCTGCTTGAGCTTGTGCGGGTGGGCGGCCATGAGCCGACGGACAGCGTCGGGGCGTTTCTCGTGCCGTACATCCGGGGCGGCGAGTTGCGCGTGATCGGAGAGGCCACAGCCGCCGAGCTTGATGCCTGCCGGCGACTGCTGCCCGCGCTCGCCGACGCGATGCAGGTGCTGCCGCTGGCGCCGATGTCCCATGCACAGGCGCAGCGCGTGCTGGAAAAAGTCTCGCAGGCCGCAACCCGGAACCAGCGCATCGAGATCAGCGGCGAAGCGGTGGGGGCCGTGGCAAGGCTGTTCCGGCGCT
This sequence comes from Planctomycetota bacterium, assembly GCA_019636195.1. Lineage (GTDB taxonomy): Bacteria > Planctomycetota > UBA8742 > UBA2392 > UBA2392 > JADJRK01. Next base: position 25,447 of record JAHBYA010000010.1, read on the forward strand.
TTCGTCCCTATGACGCGATGCCGGGCAAGGCCGTGCAGTTCCTGAGTGCCCTGGCGCAATCAGCGGGCAGCGGCGAAGTTGACACGTCAAGTGTACTGCGGAAGTTCACGGATGAGACGGGCCTGCCGCCGCTGTTCCTGCGTGACGACCTGCTGCTGGAGAAGCAGAAGGTCGCCCAGTACCTGTCCGCCCGGGTGCTGGGCCAGCCGCAGGCGTGCGACTCGGCGGCGGGTGCGGTACTGGCGTTCAAGGCCGGTTTGAACGACCCGGGCCGGCCCCTGGGTGCGCTGCTGTTTGCGGGGCCAACCGGCGTCGGCAAGACCGAATTGGCGCGGGCATTGTCGGACTACCTGTTCGGGTCAGGCAGCGAGCGCGACCGGCTGGTGCGGCTGGACATGAGCGAGTACGCCGACGGCAGTGGGGCGCAGCGCCTGTTGTCAGACGCGAACGATGAACCCAGCGCGCTGCTGAGGCGCGTGCGGCAGCAGCCGTTCTGCGTGGTGCTGCTGGACGAGATTGAAAAAGCCGACATCGGCGTGTTTGACGTGCTGCTGGGCATGCTGGACGAAGGCCGCGTTACGGACCGCTTCGGGCGTGTCACCAGCTTCCAGAGCAGCCTGATCATCCTGACCAGCAACCTTGGCGCGACGGCTGGCGGCGCAATCGGCTTCGGTGCGCGCGGCGGGCCGGACTTTCAAGGCGCGGTCGCGAAGTTCTTTCGGCCGGAGTTCTTCAACCGGTTGGACGGCGTGGTCACGTTCAACGCGCTGGATGCCGCGACCGTGCGCCTGATCGCGGCCAAGGAACTGTCCGAGCTTGGGTCCCGTGAAGGGCTTACGGCCAGGGGCATTATGCTGACCCACAGCGACGAGGTGGCCGAGCTTGTGGCGCGCGCAGGCTTCGATCACCGCTACGGGGCGCGCCCGTTGCAGCGGGCACTTGAGGCGCTGGTGGCTACGCCTTTGTCTCGCCTGCTGGCGACCGACACACTGTTGAGCAACAAGACCCTGCACGCCGAAGTGAAAGACGGGGCCGTCGTGTTCAAGCCGCTGCCAAAGTAGCGCGCTTACCCGAACAACTCAGCCAGGCGGGCCCACGCGCGAGTCACGCGCTTTTCCTTGCCTGCGACATCAGCCAGCGGCACAGGCTTGACATCCCGACCTTGCAGGCCAGCCATCATGCCGCTTTCGCCGCCCAGCAGCAGGTCGTACGCTTTGTCTGTGACGCGCGTGGCCAGGATGCGGTCGGCTGCGCAGGGTGCCGCGCTGCGTTGCAGGTAGCCCAGGGTGGTGCAACGCGCGTCGTAACCCAGGCGGTCTTCGATTTCGCGGGCCAGCATCGGGCCTACGCCGCCCAGCTTGGGGCGGCCGAGTTTGTCTTGTGCGGTGCCCTTGGGGTCGATGACTCCGACCTTGTCGATGGCGCCTTCGGCGATAACGACCAGCGAGTAGTTGCGGTCTAGGGTGGTGTGGCGCTTTTCAATCCTGGCGCAGACCTCTTCGAGCGTGAACTCGAACTCAGGGATCAGCACAATGTCGGCTCCGCCCGCAATGCCGCACTCCACGGCGATCCAGCCCACGTTGCGGCCCATGACTTCGACGACCATGACGCGGTTGTGGGCCTCGGCGGTGGCGCGCAGGTTGTCCAGTGCGGCGGTGGCGGTCTCGACGGCGGTCAAAAAGCCAACTGTCAGCTCGGTGCCCGCAAGGTCGTTGTCGATGGTCTTGGGCACGCCGACGCAGGGGTAGCCGCTCTGGGCCAGAATGTGCGCCGCGGTCTGGCTGCCGTTGCCGCCGATGACGATGAGGCCCTCAAGGCCGTGCTTGGCCAGCGCGGCTTTGGCGACCTCGGCGTCGCCGGGGGCCAGGAAAAGGCGCGAGCGCGCGCTGCGCAATATGGTGCCCGCGCGCTGCACGATGTTGGTGACGTCGTCGCGGGTAAGGGGGCGGACTTTGTCTTTCAGCAAGCCGTCCCACGAGTCAAAGATGCCGCAAAGCTCAACACCGTCGTAAAGGCAACGCCGGGCCAGCGTGCGGATGCACGCATTCGTGCCCGGAGCATCGCCGCCGCTGGTGATTACGCCGATTCGCTTCATGGTTCGGGATTCAACCACCAATGGCCGCAAAGAACCAACCAGAACTGCATTTGGTCCACTGATTCGCGCAGATCAACACAGAACATTGCGGCGATGGATTCGCCCGTTAGCCTCCAAACGCCGGTTCTAACCCGTCTTGTCTGGCTACCATCGCGATCAGGTCAGCCACTCGGTTTGAGTAGCCCCACTCGTTGTCGTACCAGGCGATCACCTTGGCGAAGTTGCCGTCCAGCACCTGGGTCAGCGGCGCGTCGAAGATGCTGCTGTGAGAGTTGCCGATGATGTCGCTGCTGACAATCTCGTCTTCGCTGTATTGCAGATAGGGCGCCATCGGCCCGGCCGCCGCCTGCCTGAACGCCGCGTTGATTTCAGCGACGCTTGCCTTGCGGCCCAGCTCGCACACCAGGTCAACCACACTGCCGTCGGGCACCGGCACCCGCAGCGCCAAGCCGTCAAGCCGGCCATCCAGCTCGGGCAGCACCTTGCCGATCGCCTTGGCTGCGCCGGTGCTGGTGGGAATGATGTTCAGCGCCGCGTGGCGCGAGCGCCGGAAGTCCTTGTGCGGCGTATCGACAAGGCGCTGGTCGGCTGTGTAGGCGTGCACGGTGGTAAGCAGGCCGCGCTTGATGCCGAAGTTTTCGTGCAGCACCTTGGCCAGCGGCGCGGCGCAGTTGGTGGTGCAGCTTGCGTTGGAAATGATCTTTGCGTCTTTGGTGACGACGTGGTCGTTGACGCCCAGCACGACGGTGCTTTCAAGGTGGTCCTTGGTGGGCACGGTGACCAGCACGCGCCGGGCGCCGGCGTCCAGGTGATGTTGCAGCTCGGACAGTTTGCGAAACTTGCCGGTGCTTTCGATGACGTAGTCAACGCCCAGCTCTTTCCAGGGCAGCTTGGCCGGGTCTTTTTCGTTGAGCACTTTAAAGCGGTCGCCGTCGATGGCCAGCGTGTTGCCATCCAGCTTGACCTCGCCGGGGTACACGCGGTGCACGCTGTCGTACTTGAAGTTGTAGGCCAGCGCCTCAGGCTCGGCCAGATCGTTGATGGCCACAATGTCAAAGTGGCGGCGCAGCTTGGCAATGCGGATGATGGTGCGGCCGATGCGCCCAAAGCCGTTGATCGCGATTTTCGGTGCGGGCATGGATGGTCCTTGTTCCGGTTTCTCAAACAGGGTCACAGCGTATCAGAGTTACTGCCGGCGGCGCTTTCTGCAAACAAGAACCGCCTGCGCCGGCAAGGGGCAAGGCCGCACCGGTGCCACTTTTCCGGCACCCCATTTGCCAGGAAATCCGCTACCGGGGCCGGTTTGCGGGGTTAAGTGCACCGAGGGCCTGAAGCACAACCAGGAGACTGCCATGAAGTACCTTCTTATGTTGTTTGCGTTCGCGGCGCTTGCGGTCGGCGGTACACAGCTTGGCGCGGCGCCCAAGGGCCCCATGTTCGACAAAGCCGACAAAGGCCGCATGATGCAGCACAAGGGCAAAGATGCCCCCAAGGGCAAGTCAGCACACGGTAAAGCCGACAAGGCGAACAAGGAGATGCGCGCGGGTGAGCACTTCCGTGGCCTGCATGAGCGCGTTGACAAACGCAAGGACAAACGCAAGGACAAACGCAAGGACAAACGCAAGGACAAACGCGGCAAGCACAAGGGCAAGGGCAAGCGCATCTGCACCTGCTGATCGCGCCCGCAAACAAAAAGGCCCCCGCTTTGCGGGGGCCTTTTGCATGCACTGCTTACTTGTGGGTCTTGGCCAGGTACGCGCCGGTGCTGGCCGCGGTCGGCTTGATGGCTTCAGCGCCTTCGTCCCAGTTGGCGGGGCAGACGTCGCCGTGCTGCTTGCTCCACTGGAATGCCTTGACGACGCGCAGGGTTTCCTTGACGCTGCGGCCGACATTCAGCGCGTTGACCGTGCTGTGCTGAAGCACGCCGTCCGGGTCAATCAAAAACAGGCCGCGCAGGGCGATGCCCGCCTGCTCAAGCAGCACCCCGTAGTCGCGACTGATGTTCTTGGTCAGGTCAGAAAGCAGCGGGTACTTCACGCCGCCCAGGCCGCCCTTGTCCAAGCTGGTCTGGTTCCAGGCCAGGTGGCTGAACTTGCTGTCCACGCTGCAGGCAATGACTTCGGTGTTGAGCTTCTTGAATGATTCAAGGTGATCGTTGAAGGCCACGATTTCGGTCGGGCAGACAAACGTGAAGTCAAGCGGGTAAAAGAACAGCACGACCCACTTGCCCTTGAAGTCGGAAAGCTGGATTTTCTTGATGTCGCCGCCGATGACCGCATCGCCCGCGAAGTCGGGCGCCGGTGAACCTACCTGGATTGCCATGTCGAGTCCTCTCTGTGCTATGGGTAAAGGAGCCTGCCTCCTGTTGCGTCCAAAACGACAGGACCGGGGATGATAATCCCGCCCAGCCGTCCCTCAAGACAGTTTTTCATACTCAGTATGAAAACAGGCACGCGATGAGTTGTTGCCCGCCCAGTATGTTCCGTTGAAGGTCGGCCATCCTTTCTGCCGATAGGAGCACGGGAAGACCATGGCCCGACGTTCATCATCGGAAAGCGCCCGCCACACCCCTGACTACTCGATGGTCGCCGTGGCGGCCATGGCGCTGGTCTTCGTCTATGCCCTAAGCCAGCACGTCATCCCCAACTACCACGAATTGCAGGCCATGGAGCGCCACCACAAAGCCCTCAAGAGGCACGTGGCTGAGCAACGTGAGGCTAACGCCGTGTTGCAGGACCAGATTGAGGCGTTGGACGACCCTTACTACCTGGCTGAGCACATGATTGCGCACTACGGCTGGCGCCGGGCGCCCCAGCAGCTTGAGCATGCCCCCGGCGGATAGCTCCGGCCGGCGCCACAATTCCAAAGCGGACTGTTCCCTCCGGCGCGCAATGCACTAAGTTGCGGGCGGAGGCAGCCATGTTCAGCAAGGACATGCAGTACCGTGCCATGGGCCGCAGCGGCCTGAAACTGTCGGCGATCAGTCTGGGCGGCTGGACCACTTATGGCGCCAGCGTTAAGGCCGAAGACACGGTGCGGGCGATTATCCGGCACGCCTTCGAACAGGGCGTCAATTTCTTCGACATCAGCGACATCTACGAAAAAGGCGAAGCCGAAAAGGCGATGGGCAAGGTATTCGCCGAGCTGCCCCGCCACGAGCTTGTCATCAGCACCAAGTGCTACTGGCCCATGAGCGACGACGTCAACGACAAGGGCCTGTCGCGCAAGCACATCTTTGAAAGCATCGACAAGTCCCTGCGCCGCATCGGCACCGACTACGTGGACATCTACTTCTGCCACCGCCCCGACCCCGAAACACCCATCGAAGAAACCGTGCAAGCCATGAGCGACCTGGTGCGCATGGGCAAGGTGCTGTACTGGGGCACCAGCGAACACACCGGCGACACCATGCGCGCCGCACACCAAAGCGCCCGCGAGTGGCTGACCCACCCGCCCCGCGTCGAGCAGCCGCAGCTTAACTTACTGGCCCGCAAGCGCTTTCATGCCGATGTACAGCCGACCACCGCCGAGCTCGGCATGGGCATGGTGACCTGGAGCCCGCTGGCCAGCGGCCTGCTCAGCGGCAAGTACGACGAAGGCTTGCCGGAGGGCTCACGGCTGTGGCGCAGCGAAAACCTGCGCAATGCGTACCTGACTGAAGACGCCCGTGAGCGCGTAAAGCGGTTCAAGAAGGTGGCTGATGAGCTTGGCGTTACGCGCGCGCAACTGGCGATCGCCTGGTGCATGGCCCAGGCGGGGGTCAGCAGCGTCATAACCGGGGCAACGCGCCTGGAGCAACTGAAGGCCAACCTCGAAGCCTTGAAGATCAAGATCACGGACGAAGTCAGCAAAAAGCTGGACGAGATCTTTCCGCGCGACCTGGGCAAGTAGCATCGCTGCCTTGTGTGTGCGGGCTTTGGATGGCGCGTGCATCCGCGGGCCGTTATGTTCACGCCATGGCCAAGCAGTCCAAAACTGACAAGGCTTCTTCGGACGGGCGCAAGGTGATTGCGACCAATCGCCGTGCGTTCCACGACTTCCATGTACTGGAGAAGTACGAGGCCGGCATCAAGCTTCTGGGCGCCGAGGTCAAGTCGATGCGGGCCGGGCACTGCGTGATAAGTGACGCCTATGCAACCGTTGACCGCAAGAAGTACGCCCTGTGGCTGCACAACCTGCAGATTGCGGAGTGGAATGCAGGCAACCAGATCGAGCGCCACGAGCCCAAGCGCAAGCGCGCGCTGCTGATGCACAAGCGCGAGATACTGAAGCTGCGCCAAAAACTTCTGGAACAGGGCCTGACTCTTGTGCCCCTGAGTGTTTACTTCAAGGGCGGGTTCGCAAAAGTTGAGCTGGGCCTGTGCAAGGGCAAGAAACTTCACGACAAGCGCCAGTCGTTAAAGGAAAAGCAGGCCAAACGCGAGATTGCCCGGCGCGTAGGGCGTTGATCGGGTACATTCATCCAATCGCTTGCAACCGGCACGACCGAAAACCATGACCGACGAACCCGTCAAAAACTGGACCCTCAAGATTGCCGACTTTGACCGCTACCTGAGGCCCGGCGACAGCGTGCCTTCGCGCTTTCCGGTCCAGTCATGCAGCATGGGCGTGGCCGCTGAGCCCCCTTACAACGGCCAGCCGCGGCGCACCAATGTGTTTGACGTTTCGCTGGTGCGCAACAGTGACGCGGCGACGCCGATCTTGATGCGCCTGTGCGCAACCGGCGAGGTGCTGCACAGCGTGACCATTGAACTGGTGGCTGAGAAAGACGGCACCGAAGTCTTCCGGATGAACATTGAAATGATCAACGCCGTGATCAACTCTGTTTACCCTAACGGGTCCGAGTTTTCTTCGGGGTTCGGGTTGTCTGAGAGCATCTCGTTTCAATACGAGAAGTTGCGCATCTCAGCCAAAGAGGGCGAACACAAGGGTGGCGCCGAAATGCAGCAACAGCGGCCCTGAAGTACGCACAATTCCGCGGAATTCTGCTTGCTTGGCCACCTTTCGTGGCTAGAGTCACCGCCTTCATCGGGGGCGTGGGGACACCCATGCAGGGCAAGTACGTTCATCTGCGTTACGGAATCATCTTGGCCCGCCAGGAGCAGGCGGACATTATCCGCCAGCCGCTGGTTGAGCTTGAGCAGTTGCGCCTTGACGTGTTCGAGTACGCCAATGATGCCGTGCAGGCTGTGCGCAAACGCCAGCCCAAGGTCGTAATCGCGGACTATGAGCGCTTTGGCGCCGCGGGGATTCACGGCTTGGCGGAGCTGATGGCTGAAGCGGACGCCCCGGTAATCCTGTTCGCGCGCGATTGCAGCGACTGGGAAAAGGAACAGTTCGTAGAGTTGGGCGTACAGCGCGTGTTCGGCGCCAAGTTCAAGCTGTCAGAGCTTGCCGCTGAAGTAGATCGTGCCATCAAGCGCCGTCGCCGCATTGGCAGCAGCGACCGTCTGCCCGTGATAGTTTAGCCAGAGCAGTCTTTCAGCCCGGCACGCAAGTGCCGGGTCTTGTTTTTTCTGCCACGACACGCACCGCCTGCGCCGGGAGCACAGGACACAAGGCAAGGCGGCTGCAAAGAACGCCCAAACGCAAAAGGTGCGCTGCCATAAGGGCTTGCGTTCAAATGCGGATGCAGATAGCCTGCTTGGCCCAAGTCAGGACGGAAACTTGAACGCCAGCAGCCACCGGCAATGGTGACAGTTGGCAGCACTGTCGGAAACTGTTGAGAGCTGGCAACCGCGGGCCAGAGTCGTCCGCACCCGGAGGAAGGCACATGCAACTCGTCCGTGCAATGACAGTCCTCGTAATCCTCGTGGGCGCGGCAACTTTGAGCGCGCAGGCGACGCCCCAGGCTTCGCTTCCGGTCGGTTCAGACTTCGGCCCAAGCGGCTCGGGTGGTATCGACTTTGAGGTAACGCTCGGCCCTGGGGACTCATTGGACGCCCTGGATCTGGACATTGAACTTTCCGACGCGGACAACCCTGGCGGAAACCAGGTTGTCAGCGTAACCAACGTGTCCGTGGTGCCTTCGGCGCCTACCGGCGTAACAGCTCCGAGCGCCCAGATCGGCTCGGCGGGGGCTACGCTGACAATTTCATGGACCGGCACGATCAACGCCTCTAACGCGCCCGGCAACTACGACTACACCATTGACTTTGAAGACGATGAAGGGACGCCCAACACCAACACAATTGTGGTGCGGTTGATCCTCACGAATGTCGCGCCAGTGGCTGTGCAGGGTGCCGCCGCAACCGCGGGCGACGGCAGCGCCGGTGACCCGTTCCGCGGTGCAAACCAGACCAAGGGCACCACGCCTTCGCTCGCATTGGCCAATGTGACGGACGCCAACACGGGCCAGACGCTCAGCATGGGGACAGTAACGCCCGGCGGTACCAACCCATCCGCCGCGTTTACCATCACGGCCAACACACCCGGTGCCGGCGGCACTTTGACGCTTACGGCAGTCGCCGGCGGCGCATTGGCGTCCGCGGATTTGGGCACGCATAATTTCGCGGTGCAAGTGCTGGTGGACGCCGCTCCAGCCATCACGGTCAACCTTCGTGTCGTGGTCGTCAACGGCGTGCCGGTATTGGGTGCGCCGAACGTATCAGGCGGCGACATCTCTCTTGGCGGATCCGACCCGGCCTTCACCGGCACGTTGCTGGTCGGCCAGAGCCTGAACGTCAGCTTTACGGCGACCGACTCTGATACTGGCGACACGCTTACCGTCACGGCAACCCGCACCGGCGGTTCATTGGCGACGCCGGCCGCCGCAGGTTTCACGGGGACGTTTCCCGCCACCGCCGTCGGAACCACGCCTCGCACCCTGAACCTGACCGGCACAGCCGCCGCCGCAGGAACCATCACTCTTACCATCGACGTGGGCGACGGTGACGGCGGCACAGACTCGTATACGCTGGCGATTACGATAACCACGGCGCCGACCATCACTGTGACGGCGCCCAATGGCGGCGAGAACATCACGATTGGCAACAACTTCAACATCACTTGGACCAGCGCGGGTGCCGGTGCGACCGTGGAGATTCACCTGTCAATCGATGGCGGCGGCAGCTTCCCGACGGTGATTACTGCCAGCACAGCCAACAACGGCAGTTTCTCATGGAACACGACTGGCGCCCCGGCCACGACCCAGGCGCGCATTCGCATCCGGGATACGGGTACGCCTACGACGCTGGACACTTCCAACGCCAACTTCACGCTGGCGGTGCCGGCGCCGGCGGGTGGCTCGCTCAGCGCTTCCAATAACCCGGGCTCGCGTAATGTCAGCCCGGGCAGCAGTGCCTCGGCACTGGGCTTCCGCGTGTCTGAAACAGGCGGCAGCAGCACACTTACCATCACCCAGGTCATCGTCGAGATCAGCCTGCTCAACAACACCGGCGGTGTCGGCGCAGCGGCCATCACCAGCGTCAGCCTGCGCCGCGGCTCAAGCACACTTGCAACGATCAACAACGGCGGCGGCGGCTGGTCAGCCACTGCAACGACGCTGACGCTGACGTACTCCGGCCTCAGCGCAGCCATCAGCGGCGGCGCCAACGCCGACTTCAGCGTGGTGATTTCATTCAGCAGTGCGACTCCGCCATCGCCCAGCCCGGGCTACATCGCTTCTGTGGACGCAGCCGACATCAGCGCCAACGGCAGCATCGCCGGCACGACGGTCACGGGCGGTACGATTACGCTGGTGGAAGATCTGCCGGATGATCCGTTTGCGGAAGACAAAGAAGATTCGTGCGAGCTTTCCACGCGCGGCGGCCCGGCGTGGCCCGCACTGCTGCTGTTTGTTGGACTGCTCGCGGCTGCATACCGCGTGCGGCGTGCAAGGGAATAGGACAAAAGGTAAAGGCGGCCGGTAAGCGCGTTGCTTGACCGGACTCGCCTGATGTGTCTATCTTGTGGTTGAAGCCAAGGGCACTAACCTCAGGTATTCAGCAACCACGAAAAAGGATCGGGGGGCGGTGTGATCGCGACATCAGTAATGAAGAAGTTTGGAGTGCTGCTTGGGGGCTTTGCCCTCGTGTGCATGGTGGCAGCGTGCGGCTCCTCAAGAAAGATCAAGCAAGGCAGCGAGGAGTTCTCGATTGACGAGGGCGCGTACCTTGAAGCCATGTCGCTGCAGGACGACGGCATGTATTTCGAGGCCATCAAGGCCTGGCAGACTGTCCTTAAAGACGAGCCTCGCTGGGCGCTGGGCAACTTCAACATCGCCCTGATCTATGACCAGCTGAATCTCGTGCCCGAGGCCATTGAGCACTATGAGCTGGCTGTGCGCTGGTCTGAAGAACACAACGACGACGCCAACGCGCGGGCGCTGTACAACCTGCACCTGGGCGCGGCGTATGTGCGGGCCAGCCTGCCCAAGGAAGCTGTGGATGCCCTGAAAAAGGCGCTGGCCACGGACCAGTTCAACCCGTACGTGCACTTCAACCTTTCCAGCGCGTACATCATGCGCAAGGACTACGATCGCGCGCTGATGCACGCCGACTCAGCGGTTGACCTCGCCGCCAAGCCGGGGCCCGGCGGCCTGGACGAGTCGGTGGACCGCGCCGAGCTTGGCAAGTTCATCCTGCGCCAGGCGGAGTGCCACCTTGAACGCGGCGAGTGGGAAAAGGCCCGCACCGCGCTGATGCGCGCCCGCAAGCAGTGCAACGTCGAGGCGACGCCGCGCATGTGGGACGCGATCAAGAATGGCGAGGCAGCCGCCAAGGCCGCTGAAAAAGAAGGCAGCGAAGGGTAGCGCGCGACCCGGCGGGGGGCGTAAGTTTACCAGGAGAACACCGCATGGCGGGTGCGCCGCAGAATCCGAAAGATCCCCGCAAGAATTCAACGGGCGTGCGGTACGTGCGCAGCGTTGCAGTGGCGGGGCAGCAGCAGAACGGCGGCGCGCCGCAGCAACCGGCAGTCAGCGGCTCGATGCGCAGGCCGGGCGCGGCGCCCGCGCCGCAGGGCCGGGCGCCCGTGGCAGGCAAGCCTGGCCGTAAACGCCTCGGCGAGCTGCTGCTCGAAGCCAAGGTGATTGACGAAGACCAGCTTGAGCATGCGCTCAAGATCCACCGCCAGACCGGCAAGCAACTCGGGCGTGTGCTCGTCGACACCAACCTTGTTGAAGAAAACGAGCTGATCAAGTACCTCGCCGTAAACCTTGGCGTGGACTGGGTCAACCTTGCCGACGAAAACCTCCAGATCCAGGGTGACGCCGTGTTGATGGTGCCTGAGCGCCAGGCCCGACGCTTCAACCTGATCAGTTTCAAGCAGGAAGATGATAGCGACACCCTGCACGTGGCCATGGCCAACCCGGCTGACGTGATCGCCGTCGATACGATCAAGTCCATTACCGGCAAAAGCGTGAAGGTCTATATCGGCAGCCGCGTCGCCATTGCCGACGCGATCGACAAGCACTACGCGCAGCAGTACAGCCTTGACCAGATGGGCGAGGACCTCAAGTCAGTTGACGCCGAACTGATTGAGGACATGGACGACGCCGACCTCGGCCTTGACCGCGACGCGATTGACGCAGCCAGCAACGCGCCCGTGGTCAAGTACGTCAACGCAACGCTGATGGAAGCGGTGAAGCAGCGGGCAAGCGACATCCACTTTGAGCCCTTTGAGCGCGAAGTGGCTGTGCGCTTTCGTATTGACGGCGCGCTGCGTGAGGTGACGGCTCCGCCAAAGCGCCTGTTCCAGTCCGTGGTTGCGCGTATCAAGATCATCAGCAGCCTTGACATCGCCGAGCGCCGCCTGCCGCAGGACGGTCGCTGCAAGCTGAAAGTCGGCGACCGGCAGATTGACATGCGCGTCAGCACGCTGCCGGTCGTGCACGGCGAAAAGATCGTGATGCGAATCCTGGACAAGTCCAGCACCAACATGGACCTGGACGGTCTCGGCTTCGACCCGATGACACTGAAGGAAATGAAGCGCGTGCTGCAGAGCCCGCACGGCATCATCCTGCTGACCGGGCCCACCGGCTCGGGCAAGACCACCACGCTGTATTCATTCCTGAAGCATATCTACTCGCCGGAGATCAACATCATCACAGTCGAGGACCCGGTCGAGTACCAGCTGCCCGGCATCAACCAGGTGCAGGTGCGTACCAACATCGGTATGACGTTTGCCGCGGCCCTGCGCAGCATTTTGCGTCAGGACCCGGACGTCGTGATGATCGGTGAGATGCGCGACCAGGAAACCCTTGAAATCGCTGTGCGTGCCGCGCTCACCGGCCACTTGGTGTTCAGCACCATCCACACCAACACAGCCGTCGCCACCGTGACTCGTATGGCGGACATGGGCCTTGAGCGATACATGATCACGAGCAGTCTGATCGCCGCGGTCAGTCAGCGACTGATTCGAATGATCTGCCCCAAGTGCAAGGAAGAGTACACGCCCAGCGACGCGCTGAAGCGCCAGCTGGCCCAGAGCTTCAAGCAGCCAAGCGTGGATATTGACCTGTTTCGCGGCAAGGGCTGCGGCTTCTGCAATAACTCGGGCTACAAGGGCCGATTGGCGGTGCACGAGTACATGACCATGACGCCCACGCTGCGCGAGATGATTCTTGAAATGCGCCCTGAAACCGCCCTTGAGGCGGAATGCGAGAAGATGGGCATGCGCAGCATGCGTCAGAGTTGCTTCTTCAAGTTGCTCGACGGTCTGACAACGGTGGAAGAGGCAGTCAGCTTGTTCTATGAAGACTAGCGCAGGTTGCCGGTTTCAGGTCTTTCCTGAAGCCTGAAACCTGCCCCGAAGGGGTTGCATGTCCGGCCAAAGCTCTGTTCGACTTGACGACCTGTTGGTGTTCACGCGCCGCGCCGAGGTCAGCGACCTTCACTTGACCGTCGGCGTGCCGCCCGTTCTGCGTATCGACGGCCAGCTGCGTGCGATTGAAGGCTTCAAACCCCTGATGCCCGCCGATACCCGCAGCCTGGCCATGGAGTTGCTGGACGAAAAGCAGATGGTCAAGCTCGAGCACGACCGCGAGCTTGACCTGTCATTCGGGCGCCGCGGCGCCGGTCGCTACCGTTTGAACGTCTATTGGCAGCGCGGCAGCATCGGCCTGGCCATTCGCGTGATCCGCAGCACCATCCCGACCATCGACGAGCTCGGCTTGCCCCAGATCACCAAGCAGTTCGCGATGAGCGACAAGGGCCTGCTGCTGGTAACGGGTCCCACCGGCTCGGGCAAGAGCACCACGCTGGCGGCGATGATCCAGTACATCAACCAGAACGACAGCTGCCACATCATCACTGTCGAGGACCCGATTGAGTATCTGTATCGCCACGAGCGCAGCATCATCAACCAGCGCCAGGTCGGTGACGACACGCTGGGCTTTGCGCCCGCGCTGCGCCACATTCTGCGTCAGGACCCGGACGTCATCCTGATCGGCGAAATGCGCGACCTCGAAACGATTGAAGCCGCCATGACCATGGCTGAGACCGGCCACTTGGTCTTTGCCACCCTGCACACCACCGACGCAGTGCAGACCATCAACCGTATCGTGGACGTGTTTCCGACCAACCAGCAGCAGCAGGCGCGCGTGCAGCTTTCATTCGTGCTGCTGGGCGTGGTCGCGCAGCAGTTGCTGCCCCGCGTCAAGGGCGGCCGCGTGCTGGCCATGGAAATCCTCAAGGTCAACGCCGCCGCGCGCAACCAGATTCGCGAAAGCGAAGTCCACCAGATTTACACCATCCTCGAGACCGGCAGCCGCGAAGGCATGATCACCATGAACCAGTGGCTGTACAACCTGTACATCCACGGCGAAATCACCCGCGAAGTCGCGCTGAGCCGCAGCACCAACCCTGACCAGATGAAGCGCATGCTGCAGCAGGGCGGCAAAGCCGGCGGCGCCGGCGGCCAGCAAGCCGGCACAGCCGCCATGCGCCCGGCCTAGCCGACTCGTGACGTATAAGGCCGCGCCCGAGGGGCGCGGCTTTTGTTTGACCATCGCGAGTCATGGCAATGGCAAGGCTGCCGAAACGACGGTGTGCAGGGCCACATCGGGGTAGCCTAGCGGTTTGCGGCGTGGTAGGCTTATCCAAACTCTTTTCCGCGAGGCTACTTATGCCCCTGTACACAGTAACGGCGCGTGACGCCAACGGGCGCACTGTCAGCCAGGTCAAGGATGCTCCCAGCGTGGGCGACCTGGTGCAGGAAATGCGCAAAGCAGGCTTGACCGTGATCGGCGTGAAGTCTGAGGGCGGCGGGGGCGTCGCAGGGCCCGCAAACGCGCCGACTGAGGCGCAGGGCCGGGCCAAGGTCCAGGGCGGGTTGTTCCAGAAGAAGATCAAGGTTGGCGACTTGGCGGCGTTCTGCCGCCAGATGAGCACGATGTTGCGCGCAGGCTTGAGCCTTCTGGACTCGCTGGAAACGATCACGGCTGAAACTGAAGTGCCGCAGTTCAAGACCGCCCTCGAAAGCGTGATGCTCGACATCGAGGCCGGCAGCAAGCTGTCCGACGCCATGAAGAAGCACCCGCACATCTTCAGCGCCTTGATGTGCAGCATGATCGAGGCGGGCGAAGTTTCGGGTTCATTGGACACGATCCTTGAACAGTTGGGTGTGTTCTTCAAGCGCCGCCACAAGCAGGCGCAGCAGATCAAGTCAGCCACCGCCTACCCGAAGTTCGTGGCGGGCTTCTTTGTGCTGATTGTATCGGGCATTTTCGCGTTCCTGGTGCCGCAGTTCAAAGCACTGTTCACGCAGTACGGCGCGGACCTGCCGTTCCTGACCTCGGTGCTGATCTTGATCAGCGACGCGATCGTCGAATGGTGGTTCATTACCGTGCCGATCATCATCGGCGCGGTTATCGCGGCCATTTACTGGAGACGAACGCCACAAGGCGCCGAGAGCTGGGACAAAATGATATTGAAGGCCCCGTTGTTCGGGCCCATGACTCTGAAGTCCGGCGTTGCGCGCTTTACCATGACCCTTTCAACGCTGGTGCGTAACGGCATCACGCTGGACCAGTCGCTTGAAATCACCAGCAAGACGCTGGGCAACATCGTGCTGGAACAGGCCATTCTTGACGCCCGCCAGAAGCTGATCCAGGGCTACAGCCTTTACCAGGCACTCACCGACAGCGGCATCTTCCCCAGCCTGATGACAAAGATGGTGAAGGTTGGTGAAGACTCAGGTGCATTGCCCGACATGCTCGCGGACGTAACCGAATACTATGAAGAAGAAGTAACCGCGGCTGTGCAGGGCATCACGTCACTGATTGAGCCCGCGCTGATTATCGCGCTGGGCGGCGTGGTGCTGGTGGTGATTCTGGGCATCTACTTGCCGATCTTCAACCTGTCGCGCACGGCGGCCAAGGGCTCGGCTGGCAAGTAACAGCAGGCATATCGCCAACGGGCCGGGGTAACCCGGCCCGTTGCCATTTGGGCGACATTGGCAGTTTCTTGTGCACAACCCATGGAGCGAGAGAGGTCAAGTTCGACTGGAACCCGCGTGGCTATCGCGTCTGGAAAATACAAACACAATATGTTGTATGTAGGTCTATGTACCAGAGTGGATCGAACGTGAATATGACACGATCCTGTCGGCAACATCTGAAGATCTGTGGGTTGCGTGGATTATGACTCACATACTGAACATTGTGTTTACTAGTTGCCGACACCCATTATTTTGTGCTTTTGCGTTGACCCACCACATCCGGCGGATATACTTCGCCCCGGCCCACGCGCTTTGCAGGGCCTTAACTCGAAATCTTAAAGGATACAAGGGGTAGCGTCCGATACATCCCACATAGGGTAGCGCGACGCTTCGCCCTTTTTCGATACCGCAGCGCGGAGACGGCTGTTTTCGCGACTGTGTCGGGGGAGATGGCAAAATGAACAAGAAAACCGGCAAGGCCGCGACCAAGACCCGTCGCGCGACACGCAGCTCAATCAGCGCCCGCAAAGAAGAAACCGGGCAGAAGGCAGAAAACATGGCAAGCACCAGCAAGCTTTGCCCGACCGGCGTGGCGATACCTCGGCACTTTACCAAGGCCGGCCAGGATGTGCTGGGCAGCGTCAAGTACGCGCGCCGCGGCACCAAGATCACCAACCCCGACGGCAGCGTGGTGTTCCAGATGGACGGCGCCGAAATCCCCACCGACTGGAGCCAGCTGGCTACCGACATCATGATCAGCAAGTACTTCCGCAAGGCGCAAGTCCCGCAGTACCCCGAGGGCGCCGACCCCCTGAACAGTGAGCCCCTGCGCGACGACGACGGCAATGTCGTGCTCGGCCCTGAGCGCAGCGCCCGCCAGGTCGTCAACCGCCTTGCCGGTTGCTGGCGCCACTGGGGCGAAAAGTACGGCTACTTCCGCTCTTCCGAAGACGCCCAGGCCTACTACGACGAAATGGCCTTCATGCTGATCCACCAGTACGCGGCTCCCAACAGCCCGCAGTGGTTCAACACCGGCCTTGCATGGGCCTATGGCTTGACCGGGCCCAGCCAGGGGCACTTCTACGTTGACCCCGACAGCGGCACGCTGGTCAAGAGCACCGATGCCTACACCCACCCGCAGCCGCACGCCTGCTTCATCCAGGCTGTGCGAGACGACCTTGTGGGTGATGGCGGCATCATGGACCTTTGGACACGCGAGGCGCGGCTCTTTAAATACGGCAGCGGCACGGGCACCAACTTCAGCAAGCTGCGCGGCGAAGGCGAGCCCCTCAGCGGCGGCGGCCAGAGCAGCGGACTGATGTCGTTCTTGCGCGTCGGCGACCGCGCGGCAGGCGCAATCAAATCCGGCGGCACCACGCGCCGCGCCGCCAAAATGGTCTGCCTTGACCTTGACCACCCCGACATCGAAAACTTCATCAACTGGAAAGTCACCGAAGAACGCAAAGCCAAAATCCTGATCGAGGCCGGCTTTCCGGCGGACTTTAATGGCGAGGCGTACACCACCGTCAGCGGCCAGAACAGCAACAACAGCGTGCGCGTGCCCAGTGAGTTCATTGACGCCGTGCGCGCTGACGGCGACTGGCACCTGCGCTGGCGCACCGACCGCAACCACATCAGCAAGACGCTCAAGGCCCGCGACCTGTGGGACCAGATCGCCAGTGCTGCATGGGGCTGCGCCGACCCCGGCGTGCAGTACGACACCATCATCAATGACTGGCACACCTGCCCACAGGACGGCCGCATCAATGCTTCAAACCCGTGCAGCGAGTACATGTTCCTGGACGACACGGCCTGCAACCTGGCGTCGCTGAACCTGTTGAAGTTCTTTGACACCAAAAAGGCCGAGTACGACGTGGAAGCGATTAAACACGCGTGCCGCCTGTGGACCATCACGCTGGAAATCAGCGTGCTGATGGCCCAGTTCCCCAGCGAAGAAATCGCGGTCAAATCCTATGACTACCGCACGCTCGGGCTGGGCTACGCCAACATGGGCACTTGCCTGATGCTCTCGGGCATTCCCTACGACAGCAAGCGCGCGCTGGCAGTCTGCGGCGCCATTACCAGCATCATGACCGGCGAAACTTATGCCGCGTCAGCCGAGATGGCGGCTGGCCACGGGCCCTTCGCCCGCTACCAGGCCAACGCCAAAGACATGCTGCGCGTGATGCGCAACCATCGCCGCGCGGCTTACAACCACAGCGACTACGAGGCGCTGCGCGTCAAGCCCATGGGCATCGACCCCGAGCACTGCCCCGATTATCTGCTCGACAGCGCCCGCGAAGTGTGGGACCGCGCCCTGGACTTGGGCAAGAGACACGGTTACCGCAACGCCCAGACCACGGTGATCGCGCCCACCGGCACGATCGGCCTGCTGATGGATTGCGACACCACGGGCATTGAGCCCGACTTCGCGCTGGTCAAGTTCAAGAAGCTCGCGGGCGGCGGCTACTTCAAGATCATCAACCAGAGTGTTGAGCCCGCGCTGCGCAACCTCGGCTACAGCGAAAAAGAACGCAAGGCGATCATCGAGTACGTGGTCGGCACACTGACGCTCAAGGGCGCGCCCATCATCAACGACGAAACCCTGCGCGCCAAAGGACTGACCGAGGCTGACCTCAGCCGTATCGAACACGCGCTGCAAGGCGCCATTGAACTGGGCTTTGCCATCAACCCGTGGACGCTGGGCGACGAGACCATGCAGCGCCTGGGCTTCAAGAAGGAGGCCTACTCGGTGTCCGGTTTCAACCTGCTCAAGGCGCTGGGCTTCAGCGAGCAAGCCATTGAAGAAGCGGGCGATCACATCTGCGGCCGCCAGACTGTCGAGGGCGCGCCGTACCTCAAGCCCGAGCACCTGCCCGTCTTTGACTGCGCCAACCGCTGCGGCAAGCACGGCGAACGTTTCATCCACCACATGGGCCACGTGCGCATGATGGCGGCTGCACAGCCGTTCATCTCGGGCGCGATCAGCAAGACCATCAACATGCCCAATGAGGTCAGCGTCGCCGACATCCAGGACGCGTACTTGCAAGCGCATGACCTTGGACTGAAGGCGGTTGCTATTTATCGCGACGGCAGCAAGCACAGCCAGGTGCTGAGCACCACCAAGAAGAAAGACAAGAAGTCAGAGCCTGCCGCGACAGCGGTGGAACCCAAAGCCGAAACACCCGCCCCGCAACCCGTGGCCGTCGTGCCGACAACCCGCGGCCTGCACCGCCGCCCTCTGCCCACGCAACGCCGCGGCTTCACGTACGAGTTGAAGATCGCCGGCCAGAAGATGTACCTGCGCACCGGCGAGTACCACGACGGCGAGCTGGGCGAAATCTTCCTGGACATGAGCAAGGAAGGCGCGACCCTGCGCAGCATTCTCAACTGCTTCGCGATCGCGATCAGCAAGGGCCTGCAGTACGGCGTGCCGCTGAAAGAGTTCGTGGACACCTTCACGTTCACGCGCTTTGAGCCCCAGGGCATGGTCGAAGGCCACCCGCACATCCGCCTTGCCACCAGCGTGATTGACCTTGTGTTCCGCACGCTTGGCCACCAGTACCTGGGCCGCACCGACTTCCTGCACATCAAGCCTGAAGAAGTGAAAGGCCCGGCGCTGCTCGCCCAGCAAGGCGACACCAAAGATCTCGGCGAAGCCGGAGTTGACGCTCAGGCGCTGAAACAAGAGCCCGAAGTGCTAGCGAGGGCGGCCAAAGTTGAAACGCCCGAATCACCCAAAGCCGCGCCAAAGACGGAATCGGCCAAGCCCAAAAGCGCCCTCGACAAACAACTCGAGGAGATGATGGGCGACGCACCCATGTGCGACGTCTGCGGCCACATCACGGTGCGGAACGGCGCCTGCTACAAGTGCCTGAACTGCGGCAACAGCATGGGCTGCAGCTAGGGAAGGCCAATCATCAAGGGGCGCGGGCGCCGGTGCCCGCGCCCTTTCGTTGGCTGGGCGTGTCAGTTAGCGTATTGCGATGACCGATGCGGACACATTGATCGCATGGCTGTACGACTCACATGAGCGTTGCCGGGCGCTGGTCACGGACCTTTCGCCGGTGCAGCTGATGGGGCCGTATCTGCCGATTGTAAACCCCCTGCGCTGGGAGATCGGCCACGCCAGCTACTTCTATTCGCGCTGGGTGCTGCGCGAGCGGAGAGGACTGCCGCCCACCCGCGCCGACGAAGACGAGTTGTTTGACAGCATCTCGATCGCTCACACCACGCGCTGGAACCTGCCGCTGCCGTCACTGGATGAAACTCTGGCCTACTGCAAGACCATCCATGATCGCGTGGCCGATGGCCTTTCGCCCGAAGACTTCTACCTCACGCGCTACGCCATCTTTCACGAAGATATGCACGGCGAGGCCTTTACCTACACTCGCCAGACGCTTGGCTACCCTGAGCCGAGGCTCGGGACGCAGCGTCCAGCACGGGATGTGCCTGTCCCCGACGTACCCGATGCCGGCCCGTTGCCCGGCGACGTGGAGATCCCCGGCGGCAGCTTCATGCTGGGTGCGGCCAAAGATGCTGTCTTCGTCTTCGACAACGAGAAGTGGGCCCACCCCGTCACCATAAAGCCGTTTCGAATGGCGAAGGCGGCTGTGACGCAGACCGAGTTTGCAGCCTTCTGCGACGACGGCGGCTATGACAATCCCGCTCACTGGGGCGAGCAGGGCTGGGCCTGGCGCATCGCGCACGGTCGCAGCCATCCCGCTTACTGGCGCAAGCAGGGCGGGCAATGGCAACGCCGGCAGTTCGACAGATGGGTGCCGCTTGAGCCGCACCGCGCGGTGATTCATGTAAGCTGGTACGAGGCGCAAGCCTACTGCCGCTGGGCCGGCCGGCGCCTGCCCACAGAAGCCGAGTGGGAGTGCGCAGCCGCCTGCGAGCCCGACGGCAAGGGCGGCCTGGCCGCGCGCAAGCGGCTTTACCCATGGGGTGATGAGCCGCCGCGACCGGAACACGGCAACCTCGACACGCGAGTTCCGGGCACCGTGGATGTCGGCGCGCACGCGGCCGGCGACAGCGCGTTCGGCGTGCGGCAGCTGTTGGGCAATGTGTGGGAGTGGACGGACACGGAGTTTCGCGGCTATCCTGGCTTTGTTGCCGACATGTACACCGAATACAGCGAGCCCTGGTTCAAGGGCTTCAAGGTGCTGCGCGGCGGAACGTACTGCACGCGCTCAAGGCTGATCAGAAACACTTGGCGCAATTTCTATACGCCGCACCGCTACGACATTCTCGCGGGCTTCCGCACTTGTGCGCTGGTTTGAACCGCAGATTGGCCGGGTAGCGACGGGTGCTTTGAAAGCGGAGGCACGGAGTAACAGAGTTCAGAGTTGATCTTCTCACTATACATCGTGTCTCCTCGCGGCGCGTCAACACTCCATGCCAAAGCGATTGAACATCCGGCTCTACACGCCATTTGGCAACACGCTGCGCGGCAATGGCGTGACCGCCGACCGTTGGGGCGCCATTTTTCTCGCCCTTGGCCACTCGCTGGTTGACCACGATGCGGATGTGCTGGTCGCTCTGCACGCCAAGCACAGCCACGCCGAGATTCTCAAGTTCAAGGCCGCCAACCCGACGCGCCCGGTTGTGCTGGCATTGACCGGCACCGACGTGTACCGCGACATTTACGCCGACGAAGAAGCACAGTTGTCCCTGCGGCTGGCCGACCGCTTTGTTGTCTTGCAGCCTCACGCCCTTGAGCAGTTGCCAGGGCCGATGCGCGAGCGTGCCCAGGTCATCTATCAGTCTGCCGTGGCGCCCCCAAACCCGCCGCCGAAGCCGACAGACCACTTCCGGGTCTGCGTGATCGGGCATTTGCGCGAAGTCAAAGACCCCTTTCGCGCCGCCGAGGCATCGCGCCTGCTGCCGCCGCAGTCGAAAGTCAAGTTCGTGCACCTGGGCAGCGCGCTGGACCCCGCCATGCGCGCCCGCGCCGAGCATGAGTCGCACGACAATCCGCGCTACGAGTGGCTGGGCGAAAGGTCAGCCGCCGAGACGCTGGCGCTGCTGGCTTCGTCGCACCTCATGGTCCTGACCAGCATCATGGAGGGCGGCGCCAACGTGATGACCGAAGCGATTGCCTGCGACGTGCCGATCATTTCCAGCCGGATGGGCGCGTCACTGGGGATTCTTGGCCCCGAGTATCCCGGCCTGTTTGAGGTGGGGGACACGGATACGCTTGCCCGGCTGATCACCCGCGCGGAAAGTGACCGCGAGTTCTGCGCCGAGTTGCAGCGGCAGTGCCGCGCCAAGCGCCCGCTGATCGACCCCGCCCGCGAACGCCAGTCATGGGCGGACTTGCTCGACGCACTGCCGGCTTAGCGTGATACCTATTGGTTGGCCCAACAGGCAATCAACCAGCATTCGCCGCGCGGGTAGTATTCGAACTGGTCAAAGACGGCTGGCCACAGCACGGTCTCGCCGGGCTTCAGGATGGCCGGTTGCAACTGATCCTGGCCGCGGCCGGTGATTTCACACTCGCCTTGCAGGCAGGTGTGCACGGTGAAGCCCGGCCAGTCGCGCGCTTCATGCATTGCACTTGCAAGGCGCAACGAGCGTACGCCGAAGGGTCCGTCTCGCACGAGCGTGACGTCGTTGCCGTGCGTCGGCAGGACGGGCGGCAGCGGCAGGTCGAACTTCGCGGCCCGCAGGCCCTGCTCAATATGCATCTCGCGCTTGCCTGAGCCCGGAAAGTCCCACAGCCGGTAAGTGACCGCGCAGTTCTGCTGCACTTCCAGCAGCGCCAATCCGCCGCCAATCGCGTGGATCATCCCCGCCGGGTTGTAAAGGAAGTCGCCAGGCTTGACGGCGCGGGGGTTGAGCATTGCCGCGGGGTCACCACCTGCCAGGGCTGACTTGAATTGTGCGGGCGTAACGCCTGCCTTCAAACCTTGCCAGATTACGGCGTCGCGGGCGGCGTCCAGTACCAGCCAGCACTCGCATTTGCCGCGCGCAACCAAACTGCCGCTTTCGCGCCGGTCAGACGGGTGCACCTGTATGCTCAAAGGGCTTGCGGAGTCCAGCAGCTTCACGCACACCGGAAAGTCGCCGGGGCCGGGCGGCAATGCACCAATCAACGCTTGGCGTCGCGTGCGCAGCAGGTGAGGCAGCGACTCGTCTTTCCAATCGCCGTTGGCGACGATGCTGTTGCCGTCAAGCTCGATCCATTCGCCGGTTCCGACGGGGACGTCAGCCGCCTGATCCGGGAACAACTTGTGAAGGCGGTCCCCGGCCCAGGGTTTGGGCACGCACACGCGATGAAGTCGCAGCGGGTACATGGCGCGATTGTACCCGCGAGTCCCCCCGCTGGCAGGGCCATGGGCATTGAATAAGGTAAGGGCATGCCTGAGCCCGCAAAACAGGTCTCGGTGATCCCGCTCGAAGGCCGGCAGGAGCCGCCAAAGAGCCGCACGCTGCCGGCGCTGGTGATTACTGCATGCGTGGTCGCGATCATGGCGGGCGCGGTATGGGTGTACATGCAGTCGGTCGTTCCATCGCCTCCGCGACCCGGCCTTCCGCCGACGACTTCCCACGACCCGTATCGAAACCCGCCCGTCGATCGCAAGTCGGCGACCAGCCGATTGCAGCAGCTTGCGGACGCGCTGCTGGCATACCGCGAGGGACCGCTGGGCGGAGGTGTGCGCTGGCCGGGCACGCTGGATGAGCTGAAGTTCGCGGGCCTGTTGCCGGAAGACTTCAAGTTTGAGGGCGAGCTGTCGCGCGCGCCACTGATCTACCAGCCGGACATGCCGATGCGCCACGACCCCGAGCGCTGGGTGATGGTGCAGGACGCCGAGATCGGGTGGGTGCGCTCGCGCCACCAGTATCGTGCCTCGCGGGGCATGGTGTGCGCGGCGGTGATCCTGGGCGACGGAACAGTCAAGCTGATCGAGGGCGACGAATTGCAGTTGTACGGCGGATTGCACGTGCCCGTGGAGGAGGCGCGGTGAAGATCACGGTCAACGGGCAAGAACGCGAAGTCGCGCCCGGCACCACGCTGGCGCAACTCGTGCAGCAGTTGAACGTGCGCACCGATCGCATCGCGACTGAGCGCAACCTGAAGGTGATTCCCAAAGCGCAGTACCAGGACACGGTGCTCGAAGAGGGCGACAAACTTGAAGTCGTAACCTTTGTAGGAGGCGGATGATGCCGCTGCGGCCCTCAACCCGGAACTCAGAACTCGGAACCCCATGACCGCGCCAGCCCCACTGGATACTCCGCTGATCGTTGGCAAGCACACCTTCACGAGCCGCCTGTTCGTGGGCACCGGCAAGTACGCGTCCTTTGAGCTGATGCGCGAGTGCCTTGCCGCCAGCGCCACCGAGTGCGTGACCGTCGCCGTGCGCCGGGTAAAGCTCGGCGGCCCGCCGTCAGAGAACCTGATGAGCTTCATTGATGGCAAGTACACGATCCTGCCGAACACAGCCGGGTGCTTTACTGCCGCCGACGCAATCCGTACCGCGCACCTTTCGCGCGAGGCGCTGGGCACTTCGTTGGTCAAGCTCGAAGTCCTGGCTGACCCCAAGACCCTGCTCCCCGAGCCCGTGGGCACGCTGGAGGCCTGCCGCGAACTCATGAAGGAAGGCTTCACTGTACTGGTGTACACCAGCGACGACCCGGTCATGGCGCGCCGGCTGGCGGAGCTTGGCGTGGCCAGCGTGATGCCCGCGGGTTCGCCGATCGGCAGCGGGCAGGGCGTGCTGAACCCGAACAACATTCGCATTATCCTTGAGACGGTGCGGCCCGAGTTCAAGATTCCGATTATCGTGGACGCGGGCGTGGGCACAGCCAGCGACGTAAGCATCGCGATGGAACTTGGCGCTGACGGCGTGTTGCTCAACACCGGCATCGCCCACGCCAAAGACCCGCTGCGCATGGCATACGCCATGAAAGCCGCCTGCGAAGCGGGCAGGCTCGCGCACCTCGCGGGCCGCATCCCGCGCAAGCTGTACGCGAATGCCAGCAGCCCGATGGAAGGCCGCATTGCCCCGGCAGACACAGGCGCCATCCCCGGAGAATAGCGGCATAGTCTTGCGCCTGGCGGCGTTTGAAATGCGGGGTGCCATGACAGAGCGCAAGCCTTTCGGAATGCCCTACGAAAGCTGGATCGACCGGCTGGTGCGTGAGGCGCAGGAACGCGGCGACTTCGACAACTTGCCGGTCGGCAAACCCATCCCGAATCTTGATCGTCCCTGGACGCTGGACGACTGGGCCCGCGAGATGCTCAAGCGCGAGGGCCTGAGCGTGCTGCCACCCGGGCTGCAGTTGCGCCGCGATGTTGAACTGGCGCTGGACGAAATCTTGCAGCTGGGCGCCGAGCAGGGCGTGCGCAACGCCGTCGAGCAACTCAACCAGCACATCCGTGAGACCAACCTGCGAGTGCTTGAGGGCCCGGCTTCTCTGGTGCGCCCGCTGGACCCTGAAGAAGTCGTCGCTCGCTGGCGCGCCCGCGGCACTTGACCGGAAAGGCGTGAACCCGGCTGTGACCGTACTATCATGGCCTGGATGGACGGGCGCAAAGTCAATCCGATCCTCGTTGCGATCACGGTACTTGCTGTGGCGTTCGGCGTGTACGGCCTATTCTTTGCCGATGCACCTGAGATCCCGGCAAACCCCTCATTGACCAGCGACAACTCACCCAAGTCTCAGGACCCATCCCAATCGAGTCAGCCGGACGAACAAAGCCCGGCGCCCGGGAAGCCTGCAACGCCGCGTGAAGGCGGCCCAACCAACAACGGTGCCCCGACAGCCAGGCCGCAACCGGAGACCCCCGTCAGTCGTGAGTCGCCGCCGCATGGTGATGGCGTAATAGAGGGCATTTTGCTTGACCCGCGCGGTCAGCCAATCGAAGGCGTCGAAATACTGGCCGTGCGTGACGCCGACGTTTATGAGGCTTGGCGACGGGGCGCAGTCGCCACGGCAGGACGCAGCCCCGATCCTTCCACCGGCGGCACGCCGCGTGGCCGCTTCGCGCGAACCGAAGCTGGCGGCGCGTTCAAGTTCGGGGGTGTTGCCCCCGACACTTCGTACTGGGTTGTGGCGGTACATGAAGTTCTTGGCGAAGCACGGTCGGGGCGAGTGGTAGCAGGCCAGCATGTGGTGCTCCAGTTCAGTGAAGTGGAGTTCACGTCGGGTACGGTCACGGACAAGGAAGGCAACCCGCTGACATGTTGGGTTGCGACTCGCCGGTACAGGTCTTTCGATCGCTCGGACGCGGTGGAGAAGCCGGGCCGATTCCTGGTGCGCTGGGACGGCTCTGACACGCTCGACGTACGTCTTGAGTGCGATGGCTATGTGCCCAGTGATGTGCTCGATGACAGCTACCGAGGACGCACCGATGTTGCGATCGTGCTGGAGCGGGCGCCACGTCTGCACGGCATTGTCGTATCGCCGGCGGGCCGGCCGGTACCCAAGGCCGAGGTCTCTGTGCATGCTTCGGATGATCCCGGCGCGGAACCCGAGACCAGTGCCAGCAACGCCTTGGGCCGTTTTGCGTTCAACATGCTGAGGCCGGGAAGCTACAAGGTCAGTGTTGCAAGCGGCTCCGGCACCGGCACCCCGGTGGATGTTGAGTTGAACGAAGATCGTGAACTGCGGCTTGTGCTGGATACCGGCCCGGTGATCACGCTGCGGGTAAGAAACGCGGCCGGCCAGCCGGTCGGTGGCGTTGAACTGGACGGTCGCGACCACGCGGGCGAATCCGTTCCGTACATTGAGTACCCATCTGACAAAGCAGGCGAGTACTTCCTGACTGCGTTTGCGCAGGGCGGGTTGTGGCTTGAGGTGACAGCGCCGGGGTATGCCCGCCAATGGCTGGAACTGCAAGGCGGCGGGTCGGATCGCGTGCTGGAAGTGACGCTGCAACGCGGCGCCAGCATTTCAGGCCGTGTGCAGGACATCGCCGACAACGGCATTCCCTATGCAACGGTCAGGTTCCGGCCCCATGGAGAGTCGCTGGAAGCCAAGATAGTCAGCGTGCACACCGGTTGGGACGGTCGCTATTCCGTGGATGGTCTTGCAGCTGGCGTGTGGTCGGTATCCATTCTTCGCGACTTCCAGTCTGATGTCGCGCTGCAAGAAGACATCACGCTGGCGGTGGGCCGCAACACGCGTACCTTCACTCTGTCAGACACTTCAATCCTGTTCATTGAGTTGTCGACGGATGGCCAGACTGTGGCCAGCTGGGCGCAAGTGTGGGTGTATGCTGAGGGTGAAGACGAGCCTTCACAGCATTGGACCAGCAGCCGCTTGAAGCGCCCCAGCATCGCGCTGAAACCCGGGAGCTACCTGGTCGCGCTGGCCACCGACCGCCATGCGGCGCGCCCCCGCGAAATTGTGGTTTCGCAAGGCGAGAACCGGGTGACTTTTACCCTTGAGGCGCCGGACGCGCTGCGCCTGGTATGGATCGAGTCAGGAAGCGACCTCAGCCGCGCGGGCTTTCGCACCGGCGACGTAGTGCTGACCTACGACGGCCAGGACGTGCGCGACAAGTCCGAGTTGAACCGGCTGGTGGAGGCCGCCAAGACGCGCGAAAGCGTGGAAGTCGTTGTGCAGCGCGGGCGTACGCGCGTGACCCTGCACACATCACCGACGATCAACCTGCCGTGGACCTACCCAGCCAAGCGGCCTTGACCTGAATTTCCGGATTTTCCCGAAACCGGCTGTGCCCATTTGGCGTAAGTGTTGCAGGAGATCGTGATGCGCACGCCGCGAATGGCCGTTGCCGGACTGATCCTGTTGTTTGCCGGCGGCTTGGCGTTTGCCGGACAGTGGTTTGTGAAGACGTCCGCGCCGGAGAATTCGCCCCGCGCCTGTGTGGGCATGCATGCGGATGAGCCGCAGGACAACGGTCGGCCCACGCTCAAGGACGAGTTTGTCGTCCCGCCGGTTACTTCACCGCACGATGCCTACGCACCGCAACCCGATGCGCAACTGACCAGCCCCCGCCTGGCGCCTGAAGTGCCCCGGGCAAGCCCGGACGACAAACCCGAAGTCGCACCAAAGAAGGACGTGTCCGACCCTGACGCGCTGCGCAAGGAGATAGAGAAGCTGCTTGAAGAAGCACAGGAGATGCAACCGCTTGCGGAAGTGGATGACACCATCAACTTCGACTTCACGGTTTCCGGCCGCGTCGTGGATGACCAGGGCGCGGGTGTGGCAGGCGCAGCCGTGTCGGGCTACGCCACGTACTACTCACCGCGTTCGGTGAGTGGTGATGCAGACGGCGTGCGGCGCAGGGTTGCCGCGCAGGTTGTGCAGGCGGGTGTCGTGGCCACTAGCGACGGCGCGGGCTACTTTGCCGCGCAGTTCAACATCAAGATCGCGCGCGGCGTATCGTCGGTCACGGTGATTCTGAGTGCAGCCGCAGAGCGTTATGTCCAGAAGTCGGAAGTGATCCGCCTCAATGACGTCAAAGAGGGCGACGCCCGGCAGGACGTAGCCATCACCATGTACGCAGCCGGCATCCTTTCGGGCCGGGTCGTTGACGAACGCGGGCACCCGCTGTTCGGCGTGCAGGTGCAGGCCACGCTGGTGCCGACAGAGTCTCGCAATTCACGCGAGCGCTCGCGTCGGCCGGCGGCAGTTGCCGCGCCGGCGGCAGTCAAAACCGACCGCGACGGACGCTACACATTCGGCTGGATTAAGGAGGGCGCCTGGCGCCTGACGGCTGGCTCTGCCACGCACGTTGCAGTGCAGCCGGGGACAGATGTGGAGGTCACGACCGGGATTGAATCCACAGCGCCGGAAATCGTGATGGCCGCTGCTGCAACGGTGAGGGTCCGGGTTTTGACTGATGAGGGCAACCCGGTGTCGGACAAGCCGGGGACGTATCTGTCCGCAACCTTCAAGCGTGCCGATGGCACACCAGTGGTGCGCAATGCGCGAACCGACGCCGACGGTTACGTTGTGTTCGCCACCGTTCCGGCCGACGCGACCGAGATGACACTGCATGCTGCGGCCTGGGCAACTGCGCAGCCTGTTGCGTTGTCGCTGACTGGCGGCGTCGAGCGTGACCTGGGCGAGTTGCGATTGCAGCAGGTCAAGCTTCCTGCGCGCACAAAGTAGTCACACGTGTCCTATGGCGCTCGCCTCCCGAAAAACAGTCTTGCTGATCGCGCGCGCGGGTTGTCGTGGACTTCCTGCCGCGACGGTTTGATGCCGGTCAACTCTGCTTGCGCCAGCACGCCTTGCTCCAGATAGTCCTTGAAGGCCCCTCGCACTGCGCGCTCTTCGCCGCTGTGAAACGAAATGATTGCAGCGACGCCGCCGGGCAGAAGCACCTGGGGCAGCACACGCAGCAGGGCGGCAAGGTTGGCAGCTTCACGGTTGACGGCGATGCGCAGGGCCTGAAACACGCGTGCCGCAGGGTGTTTGCCGTGGCCGCGAAAGGTTGACGGGTCAAGCCCGTGGGCGCGCAGCACCAGGGCTGCCAGTGCTTTGCTTGTTGTCGGCTGCTGGCGCTTGAGTGAGCGCGCGATTTCGGCGGCGCGGGGCTCATCGCCGTGTTCAGAGAGCAGCTCGGCAAGTTCAGGCTCGGGAAGGTCCGCGATCAGCTGCGCCGCGCCCTTGCCGCGCGTGGCATCCATGCGCATGTCCAGCGGCCCCTCATGCTTGAAACCAAAGCCGCGTCGCGGGTCGTCCAGCTGCATGCTGCTGACGCCAAGGTCTGCCAGTAGTCCGTGCACACCGTTCAATCCAAGTTGCGCCAGCACAGCCGGCACGCCGGCAAAGTTGGTGTTGTGCGTGGAAACGTCTAGCCCGAGCGCGCCTAGGCGGGCGCGGGTGCGTGCAAGCTCGGTAGTGTCCAGGTCCAGGCCGATCACGCGTGCGCCTGCCTGCGCCATAGCCTGGGAGTGGCCGCCATAGCCCAGCGTGCAGTCCACGATCACTTTGTCCGGGCCGGGCGAAAGCGCTGCCATTACTTCGGCAAGCAGGATCGGCACATGGGTAGCGGCGGGCGTGCGGCCCTGGGCACGGACCTTGGCGTGTTCGTCGGGGTAGGCCTGCGGATCAAGTTCTTTGTATTTCTCGTCAAAGGCGCGCGGGTGGGTGCCGCGGTAGCGCTTGCGTCGGGCGGGTTTGTCGGCCATGGCGCTAGCGCACCTTGATCCAGCCCTGTTTGATGTACCAGTCTGCGGTTTCTTTCAACCCGTCGCGGGCGTTGATCTGCGTCTCGAAACCCAACAGCTCGCGGGCCTTTGCACCGCTGCACACCCAATACGGAGGCAGCAGCTCGCGAAGCTTGTCGCTGTTGGGGATCATCGGTCTGCGAATAATGAATTGCAGCACGTCGTTGAAACGCGCCAGCATCTTCGCGGCCCAGATCGGCGCCGCCATGTGCTTATGCTTGCTGGGCTTCAGCGTGTCGCGCAGCAATTCCATGGTCCACGCCAGTGAGTACGGCTCGGGCTCGGTCAGGAAGAATGTTTCGTTGACCGCGGCGTCGTGCATGGCTGCCTCAATCATGCCGCGGGCAAGGTCTTTGCCATGGATCAGGCTGAACTGCTTCTCCTGCTCGCCGAACTGGATGTTGTAGCCCTTGGCCATCCACTTGAAGAACTCAAGGATGCCCTTGTCGCGAGGTCCGTACACTGCGGGCGGCCGGATGATCGTGACCGGGAAGTGCTTGTGATACTCGCGCGCGAACTGCTCTGCCAGCAGCTTGCTGCGGCCGTAGTACGTCACGGGGTGCGGAATTGTAGTCTCGTCCACCACATGGCGACTGTCCTCGCTGGGGCCGACCGCGGCCTGGCTGCTGCAAAACAGGAAGCGCAGGACACCACCGCCGGAGAGTTTCACGGCTTCAAGCAGGTTGCGAGTGCCGTGGGCGTTGGCGCGGTTGAACTCTTTCTGTGACCGCCCGAACAGCAGGCCCGCGACGTGAAACACATAGTCCACGCCTTCGACGGCCTTGCGCAATTCCTCAGGTGTCTGGGTGACGTCGCCCTGGATGACCTCAAAACCCTCGCGCAACTCGGGGTACAGCCGTTTCTCGCTGCGCACCAGCAGGCGCACGGTGTGGCCGCGCGCCTTGAGCATTTCCGCAAGGTGCGAGCCGATGAAGCCTGTAGCGCCTGTTACCAGTGACCGCATGGCGAGACAGTACCAATGCCGGAGCGGGTTGCGAGGGTCGGGCCCCCTGTGCCGAGTCTTGAGCCAGGCCGGCACGGGATGCGGAGCTACTTTCGGACCTGCCCCAGCACGCCGGTGCGCTGCAGGTGCCTCTCAATGCACTCGCCGATGACAGGCGCAATGTCGCCGCCGTAAAGGTCGCTGTTGGCGGCCAGGATCACAAACGCGACCTTCGGTTCGTCGTGTGGCGCAAAGCCTGCAAACCAGGCGTGGTCCGGCACGCCCTTGCCGTTTTCGGCTGTGCCGGTTTTGCCCGCGCAGCGAATGCGGCGCAGCACGTTGTGCTCGCGGGCGGTGCCACGGCCTCCGTACACCACACGCCGCATGCCGTCGTGCACGGCCTCCCAGGCCTGCGGCGAGAGATCGACCTGCTGCGGCCAGACATGGGCTTCGTCGCAAAGGTGCGGCGTCACCAGCTTGCCGCGCGTTGCGATGGCGGCATAAAGGCGCGCGACTTCAATTGGCGCACAGGTCATCGCGCCCTGCCCGATCGCGAGCATGGCCAGGTTCGGCGCCCAGACCTCTTCGGGGTGCGGCAGTTCGGCGCGGCGGTACCAGAAGTCGCCGTCGGCAGGCAGGCCGACCCCCAACTGCTCGGCATAGCCGCGCAGCGTCTCCCAGGCCTGTGCCGGTGTCGGCCCAAGGTCCTGCGACCAGCGGTAGAAGTAGCCGTTGCTGCTGGCTTCAAGGGCAAGCCGCATGTTCACGCCGTTGCCCACCGGGTGGCCGGTGCTGCCGAGACGCTTGCCCTGCCAGTAGATGTCATAACTGCCATTGCGGTACTCACCCCATTCATCAAAGGTGTCTTGCGGGCCAAGCGTTCCGGAATCCAGCAGCGCCAGCGCCGTCAGCACCTTGAACGTGCTGCCCGGCGCATACCCCCCCTGCGTTGCGCGGTTGACGTGCCGCGCGTGCTGCAGCCAGCGCGGAAAGCCGGCTGCGCTTTCCGCCTGTTCCTCCAGCTGCAGTTGACGCTGATAGGCGCGATCCGCCGCGGTGCGTCCTTTCAGCGCCTCGGGGTCGAAGTCGGGCAGGCTGACCATTGCCAGCACGGCGCCGGTGTGCACGTCCAGCACCACGGCGCAACCGCGGAACTCCCATGGCGTCGTTTCCCAGCGCCGCGCTTTCTTGCCGGTGCGCACGCGGGCGGCCAGCGCGGGCTCCCATTTGCGCATTGTGGCGATCAGGTCGCGCTGTAACTCAAGGTCAATGGTCAGGGTCAGCGCCTCGTTGTGCACCGGCGCCTGTTCAAACTCGATGCTGCGCATGCGCCCCGCCGCGTCGCGTATGCCGGCGCGTGCGCCATACAAGCCTGACAGACGTTCGTCATACGTGCGTTCAATGCCGCGGATGCCCACCGCCACCTGCGCTACCTGGCCCTGGAAGCGCGCACTGAAGCGCCCGTGGTCGCCTTCAAACCACTCGTCGATGAAGGTGTCCAGCCCTTCCCCGAACGAGGGCCGGGCCATCACGGCTTCCAGCTGCGACGCATCCGGCAGTCCGACGTTGCCGATGACGTGCGCGAGCTCGCGGGCATGCGCATAGCGGCGCGCGGCGCGGCGCACACAGCGCACGCCGGGCAGCATGTCGCCGTTGACCTTCAACAGTTCAATCACGTCGCGTGGCGCCTCGCG
This sequence comes from Planctomycetota bacterium, assembly GCA_019636195.1. Lineage (GTDB taxonomy): Bacteria > Planctomycetota > UBA8742 > UBA2392 > UBA2392 > JADJRK01. The sequence goes on from JAHBYA010000010.1 coordinate 57,712, forward strand.
CACCAGCAGCAGCGGATTCTCGTCCAGTGCGTAGTGCTGCCAGCGCTCGCTCCAGTCCTGGGCGTGGCGCTCAAGCACATGTTTCTCAAGTCGCTCAAGTCGCTCGGCTGTCAGGCTGATCAGCCCGCGCTTGCGCGTAAGCTCGTCGTGGCGGCGCGCGACTGCGCCTTTGTCGCCGCGCACAAGCGCTTCGCAGGTCCGAGTCATGCGCAACCAGGCCGCGTGCTCCTCCAGCAGCATGTCCTGCGCCTGCGTCTGCGTGAACTCGCCGGGTTCAATGTCGAGCCGGAGCTCATCCGCCTTGGCCCGGCAGCGCTTCATGGCCTGGAAGCACAGGTCGCGCAGACGCTCAGGGTCTCCGTTGGCCGACTTCAGCAGGTTGGCCAGAAACTCGCCCTCGTGCCCAAGCCAATCAAGGCGCGCGCGCAGCACCGGCGCAAAGTGCAGGCTTTTTGGAAAGCGCCGCACCGTTTCCCAGTAGTCGGGGTCGCTGAGCGCGGGTTTGGCGCGCAGCCACGCCACGCTGATGTCGCGGGCAGGCGCCGTCGCGACGTCACCCAGCCCCTGGTCCAGCGCTGAAACCTCCGCGACGAGATAATGCAACTTGACGTCCAGTTCGGCGCGGGTCAGGCCCGTAAGCATGCACAGCCGCTGGGCGCACAGCTCAAAGTCAGCCCGAGCCACGGGGTCCTGCCGCATCCGCCAGGAAAGGAAAAAGCGGCGCCGGCTGGCCGGAGACGGCAGATCAGCCACAGCCAAGGGTTTGAGGCGCTGCTCAATGAACTCGCGGCTGGCCTCGGCATCGTAATGCATCGGTGAAGTGTGTGCTCGCAACGGCAGGGTGCGCGGGTCGGCAAACGCTTCCAGGTCGAGGTACACGTCCCAAACCGTCTCGGTGTGTGCGACCACCGTTCCGTCGCGCAGCAGGATTGGCGCGCGTTGGGGCTCAAGCAGGGCATATGCCGTGCGCATCTGCTCGGCTTGGGCTGCGTAGTAGTCGTGCGCGACCACCTGCATGTAGGCAAAGCGCCCAAGCAGAACAAGAAACACCAGCGCCATGCCGGCTGTCAGGTAGTTCAACTTGCGTTCGTACAGAGGGCAGCCTCCGCCTATGTATCGGCGGGATATGGGCTTGCAGTTTGGTCAAAGACGATGGCGTATTTGTGCAATTTAACCTTGGAAGTACATAAATCACGGGGTATGCTCCTCGGCCCACAGTCGCATAACGCAGTAGGACTTACCCGGCGATCACGCCGGCAAGGCCGAAGATGAGCGCACCCGAAAAATCCACCGCCGTACAGTCTGAAGCCACCCTCACGCCGTTCACACGCAAGCCCGAGTTGTTGGCGCCGGCTGGGTCGCTGGAATCGTTCTACGCCGCGATGGATTTTGGGGCTGATGCGGTGTACCTAGGTCTGAAGAAGTTCAGCGCCCGTGACAACGCCGTCAACTTTGCACCCGAAGAGCTGGATCTAGCGGTCGGCTACGCGCACAAACTGGGGCGCAAAGTCTATGTCGCGATCAACACCATCATCCAGCAGGCGGAGTGGGGGGAGGTCTGCCGCTCGCTGGCCCTATGCGAAGAACTGGGCGTTGACGCGATCATCCTGCAGGACATGGGCGTGATGCGCGCCGTGCGCGAGCAGTTTCCGCGCTTGAAGTGGCACGCCAGCACCCAGATGCTGATCCATAACCCTGAAGGCGCCCGCTGGGCCGAGCGCAACGGGTTTGAACGCGCAATCCTGGCGCGCGAACTCACGCTGGACGAAATCAAGGCCATCGGTGACTCGACCGACATGCAGCTTGAGGTCTTTGTGCATGGCTCGCTGTGCTACAGCTACAGTGGCCTGTGCCTGTTTGCCAGCCAGGAAGAGGGCCGCAGCGGCAACCGCGGCAAGTGCACCTACATCTGCCGCGATACGTTCAAGACGCCCTTGGGCGAGGGCAAGGCGTTTTCGATGCGCGACCTGTTTGCCGCCCGTGAAATCGGCAAGCTGGCCGAGCTGGGCGTTGCATCGGTCAAGATAGAGGGCCGGCGCAAACCGCCGCTGTATGTCGCCTGCGTGACCGAGCTGTACCGCAAGCTGATTGACGGGCAGCCCGTTGACCTGCACGAGTACGAAGAGCGGCTGCAACTGATCTATGCCCGCGAAACGACAGACCTGTTTCTGCACCGCAGCCACGGCGATACAAAGGCCCAGGCCGACATCCACGAGAGCCAGCCGGTGGGGGCGCTGCTGGGCAAAATCGAGTCTGTCCGCGGCGATCGAATGCACTTTACCGCCCAGCGGGCGTTTGAGCGCCACGACGGCCTGATGGCCCGTAACGGTGACCCCAACGGCATCAAGTTCGGCGCGGACCGCATCAACATTGAGGGCAAGCGCGTGTTCACGGTAAACGCCGGCGAACACGTCAGCCTTCCCGCCCACCCCGGCGTCAAGTCCGGCGACGAGTTGCGGCTGATTGCCAGCAACGCGATCAAGCGCCTGTACCCAACCGCCGTGCCGCGCCGGCAGGAACGCGCGCGCATACCTGTGCACCTTGATGTCGCTCTTAAAGTGAACCCCGGCGGCGGAAGGCTGGCTGAGCTTGGTATGCCCGGCTTCATTGAGATTGTGGGCCGCGTGTTCAACCTTGAGCTGCGCCGCGAGTACCCCTGCAAGCTGCTGTTTGCCGACCGCCAGCCGCTGGATGAAGACCGCCTGCGCGAGTTCTTTGACCGCCTTGGCAGCACGCGCTTTGAACTGCGCAACTTTAACGCCGTGATCCCGGCCGGTGTGTTTATCCCCGCTGCCGAAGTCAACGAGGCCCGGCGCCAGTTCTTTGACGACCTGGATGCGGCAGTGCTGGCTGCGCGCGAGAGCAATATTGATGTTGCCATCAACGCGATCAGCGCAGAGCCTGAAACGCCCGTAAACACCGACGCGTTGCCGCCGACTCGCTTTGCTGTCATGGTTGACCGCGTGGAGTACATCAAGGCGCTGCCGCTGGAGCACCTGCATGAGGTGGTGCTCGACATCGGGCACGGCACCAAGGAAAGCGTGCTGGATGCTTACGAGGAGCATGGCGACAAGCTGCGAATCCACGTGCCGATTGTGCTGCGTGCGTGGACCGCGCCGATGGTGGCAGCCAAGTTGCAAAGCCTTTTCGACAAAGGGGCGCGGCGCTTCCAGGTGGCGAACCTGGGCGGCTTCGAGTTCGTGGCGCGCGCGGCCGGCATTGACAAAAGGCGCCGCGTAAACACCGCGCAGATCATGCGCCGGTCGCGTAGCATAAGCCCCCGCGCCGGCATCGCGATCTACGAGCCGCAGGTACCGGAGTTTGAACGCCACGGCATTGACGTGTCAACGGACTGGCCGTGCTACACCATGAGCCGCGAAACTGCACGCAGCTGGATTGACCAGGGCGTGTCGCGCGTGACCCTGAGCGTCGAAGACGGCATCGAAAACCTGCGCCAGGTGTTGCGCGAGTTTGCCAGCGTCAGCGATGTCGTGGTGTACCAGGACACGCCGTTGTTCACGGCCGAGACGTGCGTGTACGCCAACATGCTCGGGCACTGTCCCGGCAAGGCCAAGTGCGACTTCAAACAGATGGAGATGACCGCGCCCGATGGCCGCCGTTACGTCGCCAGGGACAACTGGTGCCAGACCATCATCTTCAGTGAGCAGCCGTACAGCATCAGCGCGCACATCCGTGAACTGGAAAAGATCGGCGCCCATCGTTTTCGCATCGACTTCATCCACCGCGAGTACACGCCGCGCCAGATTCAGGACATCTGCGAACATGCAATGAACGCAAGGCCCATTCCCGGCACCCACGAAGGCAACTGGGCACGGGGCCTGCAGTAGGCATGGCGCGGTTGTCCACAGTCAGGAACCGGCTGAACCAGCCACTTCGACGATGTAAGCGCCATCATCCTCGCGGACATCGATGCGACGTTCCATGAACCGCCGGATGACGGAAATGTTGGTTGTCGTGTGCAGGCTGGGCGGCAGGGTGCGAAAACTGCCGCCCGCGCCCAAGGCCATCGGCAGCAGCAGTTGGTCGGCAAGGTGTTCGCCGACGGGTGCTTCGGACTTGAGGTAGTCCTTCATTTCGCGCACGGCTTCCTTGGCCACGCTTTCGGCGGCTTTGCCGCGCTTCCCAAACGCGGTTACCACTTCGGTGACGTGATCACTGTCAGCGTACACGCACAGGGCGTTGCCGGGGCCCATTGTGCGGGGCGCTTCGATGCTCAGGCGATCCACGTTCAGGTGCCGGCGAACGATGTTCAGCTCGCGTTGCGCGACGTGATCGGGCAGGCTTGCGACGTACGCGACAGCCCGCAGCTCGACTGCGCCGCGGTCGTGCAGCATCAGTGGTTCGCGCCTGCCCCAGGGCGTGATGCGTGTGTGCGTCAAGCCGCCGCCCGCCGGAAAAAACCCAAGCCGCTCCGCGCTGTGCAGCACGTCCGCGCCCATGCGCCGCAGCAGCGGCAGAAAGGCGTGCTGCACAAAGTCCAGCGGCGGCGCCGAGGCGTTGTGGGTGCCGCCTTCGATGCTGACGAAGCTTTCGGTGTCGGCCAGCAGCAGCGGGTACAGCACCGTCTGCAGCACCAGCGCGGCGCTGCCCGCCGAGCCAACGCTGAACCGATACTTGCCGGGGAATGTGCCCTGCGGCGCGAACAGCAGGTCGCGGCTGCCCACTTCGTCGCCTGTTACTTCGGCGTTGCTGATCTGCTGCGCGGCCCGCACGCACGCCAGGTGCTGCTTGCCCAAACCCGGCTTGTCGCGGCCGGCGCGGATATTGAACAGCCGAAACGGCTGGCCCGTGACAATGGACAACGCCAGCGAGGTACGAAGCACCTGCCCGCCGCCTTCGCCCTCGCTGCCGTCGATCTCGATCACGTCATCCCTTCACGCACACGATCTGCTTCAGGGTGTGGACGATTTCGACGAGATCTTTCTGCGCTTCCATGACCGCGTCGATGTCCTTGTATGCGGCCGGCGTCTCGTCCAGCACGTCTTTGTCCTTGCGGCACTCAATGCCCGCCGTGGCCGCTTCGTGGTCGCGCACCGTGAACTTCTTGCGCGCCTCGTTGCGGCTCATGACGCGGCCCGCGCCGTGGCTGCATGAATGAAAGCTTTCTTCACAGCCAAGGCCGCGCACGATGTAGCTGCGTGCGCCCATGCTGCCGGGGATGATGCCAAGCTCGCCCTTGCGCGCGCTGACGGCGCCCTTGCGGGTCACGAACACCTGCTCGCCGTAATGTTCTTCGCGCTGCACGTAGTTGTGGTGGCAGTTAACGGCCATCACGTCGGCCGTGAACTCAGGTACCAGCCCGGTGTGCCATATGGCCGCTACCACCGCGCGCATCATGGCGTCGCGGTTGGCGCGGGCGTAGTCCTGCGCCCAGCCGACGGCGGCCACGTAATCGTCAAAATGCTCGGCGCCTTCTTCAAAGTAGGCCAGGTTTTCATCGGGCAGGTTCTTCGCGTGTTTGCGCATGTCGCGCTTGGCAAGCTCAATGAAATGCGTGCCGATGCGGTTGCCCACGCCGCGGCTGCCGCTGTGCAGCATGAACCACACCTGCTGCGACTCGTCCAGGCACACTTCAATGAAGTGGTTGCCCGTGCCCAGTGTGCCGATGTGCGCCGCCGGGTGGGCGTTGCGGCCCAGCTTGGGGTACTTGTCGAGGATCTTTGTGTAGCCGGCCTCAAGCTGCATGAACGCCTCAAGGGCGTGGTCGGGCGGGTCGGACCATGCGCCGCGGTCATTGCGGCCGCCGCGGTCAGTGCGGCCGTGGGGCACGGCACGCTCAATGGCGCCGCGGATCGGGGCAAGGTTGTCGGGCAGGTGCTCGGCCTTCAGCGTGGTCTTGACCGCGCACATGCCGCAGCCGATGTCCACGCCCACGGCGGCGGGGATGATCGCGGACTTGGTCGGCACGACGCTGCCGACGGTCGCGCCCAGGCCCCAATGCACGTCGGGCATGGCGGCGACCCACTTGTGAACGATGGTCAGCTTGGCGGTGTTGATCAGCTGCTGCTGCGCGTTGTCGTCAAAGTGAACGCCCTCAATCCATGCCTTGATCGGCACGGCGCCCTTGTGAGTGATCATCTTGTACGGCATGGGTGCCTCGTTCAGTACTGTACCGCAACGGGCAGGGGTTGCACCAAATGAACGGCGCGGGCTCTCGCCCGCGCCGAATGGCATTGGCCCGGCCTAGCGTTCGATGTCCGGCTTTGTTCGGTCCTGCTTTGCGGCCTTTTGCTTGAACACCCAGATGTACGGCGTGCGGCCCGGGTAGGACGCCTTCACCTTGCTGTCTTCGGACTTTTCCATCTCAAACATTGTGTACGCGCCCACCACGATGTCCAGCTTCCCATCACCGTTGTAGTCCACTATGTCGATGTACCAGCCGTACTCGGGGCCGGGCTGGTCCTTCGGGTTGTCGGCCTTGTCGAGCAGCGTCTTGGCCGGCTCAAGCTTCGGCTGGCCCTTTTCGGCGGTGTTGCGGTACCACAGCACTTTGCCCTCGAAGGTGCCGACGATGAGGTCAACCTTGCCGTCCCCGTCCCAGTCCACCATGCGCGGATTGGTTACTTTGCCGCCTGCCGCCAGGGGTTTGTCACCGACCATCAACTGCGTGCTGCTTGTCGCAAACTTGGGTTCTTTTGCGCTGCCCTCGTTCAGACACAGCCACAAGCCGCCATCGCGGTCGCCCATGATGATGTCGAGGTCGCCGTCGCCATCCCAGTCAAACGCGAGCGCCGAAATCGCGTGTGCGCTTGCGCCCTTGCCTCCCGTGCGGTCCTTGCTGGTCCACTTCTTGGCGCCGTAGTCCCAGTATTGTGCCAGAAGGATGCGGCTGCCCTCTTTGTCCATCACGTGCTCGGGCTTTTTGAAGCCTTCCTTGCTGCCGTAGCTCACCCAGGGCGAGCCGTCAAACGTGGCGGTGAAAATGTCCGTGATACCGTCGGCATTGAAATCCACGAACTGTGGACCCATGCCGATGCATCACCAATTGCTGAATTTCAACGGCTTGCCGTCGGCGCCATTGAGCGGCTTTTCGTCGGACCAGCCGTCTTTGGTGCGGCTTACGACCGTAAGGTTGCCGAACAGGTCGCCGATCACCATTTCAAGGTTTCCGTCGCCATCGATGTCGTGAAAACCCGGCGAGGGGTACAGCCGCTCGCGATCATTCAATTGGTAGCCGACAAAACTGTCGCCGGCCTTGATACGCACCGGCGCCTCAAACGTCTGGGCAGGCAACGCAATCGCGCCGACTGCCAAGAGACCCAGCACAGTCTCCCGAATCATGGCTTCTCCTTAGAGCAGGGGAACAAGGGCAGTCACCCGGGGGCCAAGCATTATACGACCAAAGAGGGCGTTCGAGAGCAAAATCACGAGGTCAGGTCCGCCTTTGCTGTTGCGGCGAGGGGCGGACGGTAAGCGGCGCCTTTGGCCCGAACTGCACGGCGGCGCGAACACTTGCCGGGTCAATGCGTGCGCCCGCCAGGGCGATTCCCAGCGTGGTTTCCACCGCGGCCAGGCGGGTTTCATCGATGTGGCGCTCTTCAAACTCGATTGTCCAGACGCTGGCCAAGCCATCGAGGCGCACCCAGCTCAGCTTGCCGAACTTTTCCTCGAACATCATGCGGCAGACCCGATCTACCGAATCGTCAAACTCAAGCACGAGCATTGCGGTCATTTCCATGGTTACCCCCTGGCCCACAGCACACGGTCAAGCCCGGCCATGTCAGGCAGCGTGCGCACGTCTTTCAAGCCCGCCGCCGTAGCCAGTTTGCGCAGCGCTTCGCCCTGGTTGAATCCGTGCTCGAACAGGCACAAGCCTTCGGGCTTCAGCACGCCCGCAACTTGGCGCAGCAAACGCGCGGCAATCGCCGTGCCGCCCTTGCCGCCGAACAGCGCTTCGTGCGGCTCATGCTCAAGCACTTCGGGTTGCAGGCCTTCCGCGTCGGCTGGGTCAATGTAGGGCGGGTTGCTCACGATCAGGTCAAAGGGGCCGGCGGCTGCGCTTAGTCCGTCCATGCGGGCGACAAACAGGCGTGCCCCAAGCCGCGCCGCATTCTCGCGTGTAACTGCGACGGCGGTCGCGCTGATGTCGGTCGCCAGCACGCGCAGGCCCGGAAACTCAAGCGCCAGCGTGACTGCAAGGGCGCCACTGCCACAGCCGATGTCGGCGGCGAGACCAGCAGGCGCAGGCAACTCTTTCTTGAGCAAGTCGATCATGGTTTCTGTTTCGGGGCGCGGAACCAGCACACCGGGGCGCACAGCAAACATTCGTCCGTAAAACTCGCGCTCGCCCAGGATGTAGTCAACGGGCTCACGGCTTGCGCGGCGGGCTTGCATGGCCTCGAATTCGCAAAGCTGCCCAGGCGTTAGCTCGCGCTCGCCCGCGCCCTTTAAATCGCCGCGCGAGACGCCCAGCGCGCGGGCAAGCAGCAACTCGGCGTTCAGGCGCGGCGAATCAACGCCAGCCCGCGCAAAGCGCTCAATTGCCCGCTCAAGCACATCCCGCACCGAAAGCATCGCGCATCAAACTACAGGCAATGAGCCCCGAGCGTAAGCTCGGGGCCGGGGGGGTGGCGGGCCCCGACCTGACGGTCGGGGCTCACTAGACCAACCTTTTGCGCCAGGCGCCGGATTTCCAGCGCAGCAGCAGAAAGCTGCCGATCAGCGTTATATGCACCAGCGCGGCAATCCAGCCGCCCTTGGCACCCATGCCGTACTGCGGCAGAAAGTCCACCCAGCCTTCACCGGGGGCAAAGATAAGCACATGGCTCAGCGGGACAAAGATGCACCATGCCAGCACCAGCAGCGCGACCGTGGGCACCACCACGTCGCCCGCGCCGCGCAGGCAGCCCAGCGTGCCCAGGTTCAGCGCGTCGAACAACTGATAGAACGCCGCAATGAACAGCAGCGTCGCTGCAAGCTCAACCACGGCTTGGGCATTGGGATCATCGCCGGTGACGAACACGCTGCTCAGCGGCCCGCCGGCGGTCAAGAACAACAGCGCCCACAGCGCCATCCAGCCGAACGCCAGCTTGATGCACGCGCTGCCGACACGGGCGGCCCAGTCTTTGTCGCCGACGCCGATGCTCTGGCCCACCAGTGTCGCCGCCGCAAAGTTGAGTCCCGCGACCGGCAAGAACGCCAGCGAAGTCAAAATCATCGCGATTTGAGTGGCTGCGCCGGGCACTGTGCCCAGTTTGCCGACCATCAGTTGAAAGGCCGCAAACGCGCCCACGTCAAACATTGAGTGAATGCCGATCGGCATGCCCAGCATGAACACCGCGGCAAGTATTCTCGCGCGCGGTCGCCAGACGCGCGTCGTCGCGTACTCGCTACGAAACTGCCGCGCAAAAAACACTGCCGTGTAAAACAGCACCGCGCAGGCAACCGCCAGCGTCGTCGCCAGCCCCGCGCCGTACATGCCCCAGCCAAGCTTCAGGATCAGCAGCCAGTTCAGCGCCACGTTCACCAGCGCGGCCACAACCGCGCCCATCAGCGAAATGCGCGTGCGCCCGACACCGTTGAAGAAATTTCCCAGTGCAAAGTACGCGACCACCAGGCCGCCGCCCGCCATGCGCGGCAGCCAGTAATCCGACGCCGCATTCACCACCTGCGCCGGCAGCGCGAAAAAACCGAAAATCGCTTCGCCTGCCAGCGCAACGCCGACGGCCAGCGGCGCCATCAGTATCGCCGCGTACAGCCCGTGCCACGCGGCTTGCGCGGCGCGCGGTTTGCGGCCTTCACCATGGCGCTGGGCGGCAATGGTCTGCACGGCAATGCCCGCACCGCCGAACAGCAGCAGCACCGTAAAGCTGGAAAAGTTCACGGCGTTCATGCCGGCAACGGCATCCGCGCCAAGGCGCCCGACAAACCAGGTGTCAATCACGTTCAGCAGTGCCTGCACGCCGAACTGCACAAACAGCGGCCATGCCAGAACCACCACCGCGCGATAATCAACGCGGCGCGTGCCGTCCGGCGAGTAAAGCACAGCCGGCAGGCGCGAGTTTGCGGCGGGGGCGTTCATGTCGCGACTGTAACGAATCACCGTTGCAGTTTGTGCCCGAAAAGCACGGAACGCGGGCTTCCAGCCCGCAAGGCGGCCGGGAGGGCAGCGGACCGTTACTTGTAGTTGCCGAAGGTGATCGGCAGCGGCAGGTCAAGTTCGCGCACGGCGGCTTGCACGGCTTGCAACTCGTCGCGGCTTTTGCTGGTTACGCGAATCACGTCGCCCTGGATGCTGGCCTGCGCCTTGAACTTCTTTTCCTTGATCAGCTTGGTGATGATCTTGGCTTTGTCGGCGGGGATGCCTTCGATGATGTTGTAGATCTGGCGAATGCCCTGGCCGGTGGCGGGCTCTTCGGTCTTGAGTTCCATGGCCTTCACGTTGACGCCGCGCTTGCTGAGCTTTGTCTTGAAGATATCCAGCATTGCTTCAAGCACGGCTTTGTCGCTGGCGGTGGCGGTGACCTTCTTTTCGCCCTTGTTCCATTCGATCAGCGCGGTCTTGCCTTTGAAATCCCAGCGCTGGGCGATTTCTTTCTGGGCCTGCTGCCACGCGTTGTCGATTTCATGCACGTCAACGCTGGCCATGATGTCCATGCTGCTGTCAGCCATGTGTGGCTCCACCACAGGTTCGAGATTTCAGGTTCTAGGTTTCAGGGGGCGCCACGCGCAACCCCCAAGGAGGCGTGTTGTCGCTTGCCGGTTGTCTGTCGAACGCAGACACCCGGCCTCTGGCCCCCTACTTCTTCGGCAGCGCCTCGTACAGCAGCCGCAGCGGGTGCACCACCTGCGCGCCCTGCTTGCCGTCTTCGCTGGTTTGAACGCCCTGCCGTATCTGCGTCTGGCACACGCCGCAGCTTGTGGTCACGACTTCCGGGCGTTCGCGATTGATCCGGTTAAACAGCACGCTGCCGATTTTCATGGACATATCAAAGTTGTCGGTCTTGACGCCGAAGCTGCCGCTAAGGCCGCAACAGCCCGCATTGAGATTCACCGTGCTGGCCTGGTCCAGCAGGTCAAGCAACTGCCTGGCGTGATGTTCAACGCCCATCACCTTGCTGTGGCAGGGCGTGTGCCACGCCACTTTACGCGTCAAGGGCGCAAGCTGGGCGCTCATGGCCCCTTCCTTGAACGCGCCCAGCAGCAACTGGTGCGCGTCCATGCACGCCGCCGCCACCTCGCGCGCGGCGTCGGTGTCCACGATGCGCGGCCACTCGCGTTGCGCCGCCAGCAGGCAACTGGGCGCGCTGAAGACAATCTTGGCCCCGCGCTGCGCAAACTTGTGAAGCTTTTCGACGTTGGCCGTCAGCTCGCGGGCCGCGCCGCGGCTGTCGCCCTGGGTGATGCGGCTGATGCCGCAGCAATTCAGGTCAGGGGCGTGCACGGTTACGCCCAGTGCGTGCAGGATTTCAATCAGCGTGTTTTTTTCGCCGTCGGGGTCATAGTACTCGGCGTAGCAGCCGGGAAAGACCACGACCTCGGCGGGCAGTTGCGCGCGCACGCGGTCGGGCACTTCCAGCGGCTTCAGCTTGCGCACGCCGTGGCCCTTGCGGTATTGGGGCAGCTTGCGGCGCTCGTCCAGCCCGGTGGTTTTTTGCGCAATGCCGCGCAGAAAGCGATTTTTCAGCATGCTGTTCGTCAGGCCCGCGACGGTCTGGCCGACCTTGCCGATCTTGTCAGGGCGTCCCAGCATGTCATTGAAAACGCCGCCCGTTCCCATACGGTCAACGTACTGGTCCCGAAAGCGCATGCTGATGCCGGGGATGTCCACCTGCGTGGGGCACTCGACCAGGCACTGCTCGCAGGAAATGCAGAGATCGAGATTGGCCTTGAACTCGGCGTCGGTCAAAAGGCCGGCGTCAAGGCGGCCGCTGATGACACCGCGCAGCAGGTTGGCCTTGGCGCGGGCGCTGTATTTTTCGTCTTTGCCGACGCGCATCAGGGGGCAGTAGTGGCGGCACTTGCCGCAGCCGTGGCACTTTTCAATTTCCTGCTGCACTTGCGGGTCATCCAGCGCGGTGCCGGTGCTGACGCGGTCGTACTTGTCGCCCACGCGCAGAAAACTGGTGATTGTGCGGTCGGCGTCACGCACGATCTTGTTCAGGGGGTTCAACAGGTAGCGTTCATCGAACAGCTCTTTGACTCTGACAAACAGCGGGTACACCTCGCCGTAAAATGCTTTCAAATAGGGACTGCGCATGATGCCGTCGCCGTGCTCGCCGCTGATGGTGCCGTTTAAACCCTTGACCATGGCGAAAACTTCGTCGGTGGCTTTGCGCATGCGCTGGCGGTGGCCCTCATCCTTCGCGTTGGCGAAGGGGTTGACGTGAAGGTTGCCCTCGCCGCCATGTCCGAACAGGTGGGCGTCAAAACCATTGGTTTCGCAGATTTCCTTGAAGCGACGTATGAACTCGGGCAGCTTCCAGGGCGGCACGGCGCAGTCTTCAATCCAGCGTGTGGGTTTCAGGTCGCCATTCACGCGGCTCAAAATCGGGCTGGCCACTTTGCGCACAGTCCACGCGCGCTCAAGCTGGTTCGCGTCGTAGGCGGCTTCACCGCCAAACGCCGGGCCCTGCTTCACGCACAGCTCCAGCGCATCGTCCACGGACTTGCGTGTGGCGTCGGCGCTGTCGTCCCAGTACTCGACGATCAACATGCTTTGCAGCTTGTCGGGTATGCCCTGGCCAAGGCGCGGGTCGGATTTGGCGGCGACGTCGATGAAGCTGCGATCAAGCACTTCGAGCTTCGTGGGCCGCGTGGGCAGCAGCTTGACCACGCCCTCGGCCATTTTTTCGTTGCTGTCAAAGTGCAGCGTAAGGCCGGCTTGTTTGCGCGGCAGGTTCAGGACGCGCAGCTTGGCTTCAAGCAGTATGCCCAATGTGCCTTCGCTGCCTGAAAACAGCCGCGGCATGTCCAGCACGCCGGGTTTGCCGCGGCCGACTTCGGGGTCGGTTTCAATGCGCGGGTAATAGCGCTGGATGTCGCCGACAATCGGCGCGCGCAGGACTTCAAACAGGTTGTAGCCGCTGCTGCTGCGTGTGGCTTCGGGCCGCTTTTCGTGCAGCAGGTTTGCGTTGTCCAGCGCCAGCTTCAGCACGGCCTGCGCCAGGCGCTTCTCGGTGTCGCTTGCGTCCTGCGGAAAGTCGACAACGCCGCCGGGCCGCACGTCCAGCGGGCGCAGCGTTACGCGCTCGCCGCTTGCCAGCAGCACGTCAAGCTCAAGCAGATAGTCTTTGGCTGTGCCCCAGCGGATCGATTTTGCGCCGCCGCTGTTGTTGCTGACCATGGCGCCCACGGTGCACCACGGGCTGCTGCTGGGGTCCGGCGGCCAGAACATGTTGAAGCCGCCAAGTTCGGCATCAAAATCGTCTTTGACCACGCCCGGCTGTACGCGCGCCCACTGGCCTGTGGGGTGGACTTCCAGTACGCGGTTCATGTGCACGCTGAAGTCAAGGATGATGCCCTGGCCCAGCGATTGGCCGGCAACGCCGCTGCCCGCGCCGCGGCACGTGACGGGCACCTGGTGCTCGCGGGCGAACTGCATGGCCCTGGTTACGTCGTCAGCGTCGCGGGGCTCGACAACGCAACTGGGCCAGACCTCGACGACGCTGGCGCTGCTGGCGTACAGGGCGCGGGCGATGTCGTCGTCGCGCACCGAGCCCTTGAGCTGCCGCCGCAGGCGCGAGTAGTCCAGCTTGTAGCGCTTGTCGGAGTACGCGGCGGGCATAACGAGGTTATACAGGGTTCGGGTGCCATGCGGCAGGCATGGCTGGGAATGCTGCCATCAGGGCCGAGTCCTCAATCAAACTTGAACCTGTCGATCGTGCGCATGAGTTGACTGAGCTCGTCGTCGCCGACCTGCTCAAGCACGCGGTTGAGCAGCTTCTCAAACTCGGGGTCGATGCGAGTCAGCAGCCGTTGCCCCGCGGTCGTGATCTCGACGAGGTTCTTGCGCCTGTCGCTGTGCCCCTTGCGCCGGATCAGCCTGCGCTCTTCCAGCTTGTCCAGGATCCAGGTGGTGTTGGCCCTGGATGCAATCAGCCGCTCAGCCAGCTCTGCCTGGGTCAGCGACTCGCCGCGCTTTTCTGCGCCGCGCAGGATGCGCAGGGCGTTGTACTGGCTTTCGGTCAGCTCAAAGCGGCGCACGGTGGCATTGACAGCGCGGAAGAGCTGGTTGGCAGTAAACACCATGCGCGCAACGGCGCGGCTTCTCTGGATGTAGGTCTCGTCCATAATGGCCCTGGGTGAATGATTCTATGATCATTCAACTTCGATGGAATGGCGGCGGGGACTCGGCCAAACGCAAATCCCATAGCGCCCACTAACCTCCTGCTGGACTACTACCTTTACCCCAAGCCCTTCGTGCTATACTTGCCGGATGCTCCGTTGGGGCACTGGCGGATGAACGCATGGCGTTTTCCGAACTGCAAGAGCGCAAACTTGAACTGATCGAGCAACGCCTCGGCGAGCACGAGCGCTCACAATCCGCAATCGACTGGAGCGTCTGGACGCCGCGCGTCATCGGCGCCGCAACATTCACGCTGCTGATGGTCGCCGTCATCCTGGCGCCGTACCAGAACCTGCAACCGGCGCGCATCGGCGGGCAAGTGATGCTGGTGGTCGGTTTTGTCGCGCTGTATGGCTTCTACTTGTCGCGCTTTCGGGTTGAGCTGTTCAATGAGCGCCGCAAGCAGATGTTTTATGCAAGCAGCGTGCTGCTTTCCGCCGCCATTACACAGGCCGTGGCCGTCGTCGGCGCCGAGTACGCCCCCGAAATGCTGCAATCGGCTGTGACGCCGGGCGTGCTTTTCGGCGTGCTGCTGCTGTGCGGCATTGCCTATGCCGTGGTGTTTGACCAACGCTTTGCGATCGACGCCTTGCTGTTCACGACGCTGGCCAACGCCGTCGTGCTGCTGTCCGCCGACCGCTTTCAACCCATACCGCTGTCGGTCGCTCTGGCGGCTGCACTTACCGCGGTGCTGTTCACGCGCAACCTGCGTTCGCGCTACAAGCTTGCCCTGGTCGGCGTGGCCGCGGGCATTGCGGCGGCCGTGATCCTGGTGGCGCTGTGGCTGATCGGCATTGAACAGATCTGGGCCACGGCCACCGAGCTTACGTGGCTGAAGCTCGTGTTCTGGGCTTTGGGCGCCATCATCATCGGCGCCGCCGTCGGCGTGTTCAGTACATTTCTGCTGCCGGTCTTTGAGCGCGTATTTGCCATCACCACCGACCTGCGATTGATTGAGCTTCTTGAGGGCGAGCACCCGCTGATCAGCCTGATGCAGCAGCGCGCGCCCGGCACATGGCAGCACACCCAGAACGTCGCCAACTTCACCAAGCGCGCCTGCCAGGCCATCGGGGCCAACGCCCTGCTGGGCGAGGTCGGCATCAAGTTTCACGACCTTGGCAAAATGGTGCGGCCGGAATACTTCACCGAGAACGAGCCCGAATCAAAGCTGCTGCACGACCGCCTGAGTCCGATGATGTCGGCGCTGATCATCCTCAGCCACGTCAGCGACGGCGTGCTGATGGCCCGCAAAGCCAAGCTGCCGCTGATCCTGGAAGACTTCATTACCGGCCACCACGGCACCGCCGTCATCAAGTACTTTTACTACAAGGCCAAAGAGCAAGCCCGCGAAGGCGAGACCATTGAAGAAGGCCAGTTTCGCTACCCCGGCCCCAAGCCCCAGCGCAAGGAAAGCGCGATTGCCGCCATTGCCGACCAGGTTGAGGCCACGGCACGCAGTCGTTTTGCCGGCGGCGTAAGCCACCCCGACGACATACGCAACATGGTGCACACGGCGATCATCGACAAGCTGCTTGATGGCCAGTTTGACGAATGCGACATCACGATCGCCGAGTGGAAAGTAGTGGAAGACTCACTGGTGAAGAGCCTCGCCAGCATGTACCACCATCGCGTCAAGTACCCCGACGACCCGGACAAGGACAAGCGCAAAGCCGCCATGGAAGCGCGCGAAAAGTACCGGCAAGAGCTCGCCAAGCGCCGCGAACGTATTCTGACGCAGTAACCCCCGGCACTTGCTCCGGCTGGCAGCGTTAGCAGCCGGCCATGCGGGCCAACGGGGTTTCGCATTCGGCCTTGCGGCGCTGGCGGCGCTTGCGCAGGCCTGCCCGCGCAAATTTCAGTGCGCGCACCAGCAGGGCGTCGTAGAGGCGGTCGCGCAGGCTGACGCGCCTGCGGCGTGCGTACTGTTTGCGCGAAACGGGTTTCTCGCGTGCCGGGCCCACGTGGGCCAGCGGCGATTGGGTTGATGCGAAATGCGATAACACGGCAGTCTCCGGTCAGCTATCCAGCGTCCAAACTCGTCGCAAACTGAACGAAGGCCGGTTTCGGTTTGTTCCAGATATTGACGCGTCAAGAGTCACAGCCGGACGCGACCGGCTTGGGACAGACTGCCGCGCGGACTGTTCAAGCGGCTTTGATTACCGGTATGCCGGCGGCGTTTTTAACCTCGGCGAGTTTCATCACCTCGGCCAGGTAGGCGTCGCGCATGTAGGTGTGGGTCAGGCGCTTCTTGCCGAACCAGCGCCAGAACGCGAGTTTGCGCAGCGTCTTGCGCGTCACGGCGCCAACGATCAGCGCAAACGTCTCCAGGCGACCGTACTCGGCCAGCGGCTTGCTTGTCATGCCCATGCGTTGCAGGCGCAGGTCGGTGGTCTGGATGATCTTGCCCAGGTACTCAGGGATCATGCGCATCACCGGGTGGCCTTGATCGACGCGCTTGCCGATCCAGCGCTCGAAACGCTTCACGACCCACAGGCTGAGCAGGTGCAGGCCCAGCAGGCGCTTGCGCAACTTCGGGTTCTTGGCCAGCGCCTTCATGGTCTGCTGCTCGCCGAAATCAACGTGGCCTTCCTCTTGCCGCGCGGCCGCGTCCAGCCGCCTGGCCAGCTTTTCGTCGTCAAGGCACGCGATGATGGCGTAAAAGATCATCAGCACGAAGCCCTCGCCCTGGGCCATTTCCAGGGCGCAATGTTCTTCCCAGTCGTCGCTTTCGCTGCTGAGAAACTTCACGACCGGGTGCACCTTTACCGGCCGCGCGTCAAGCCACTTGAAGAACTCCATAAACACATCGACGTGCTGCAACTCTTCGATGCACTGACGGGCCAGAAACTTGGCGCTTTCAACGTCGGGCGCGTGCAGGATCCAGTGCCCGACCTGGATGCCCGTGACCTCGCCGTACAGAAACTGGCTCGCAATCCATGCCAGCAGGTCGCGGTCTTTCACGCGGTCGAACTTCGCGCCGCGAAAGTCAAAAGCCATCTCTTCCCGGGTCAGCAGCATCGTCGTCTCCAACCCGCATTTAACCGCCAATGGACCAAAGCGCCAGCATTGCGCCGGAGAATCGCAGCCAGTTGAAGAACGGTTTTGGCCCCCTAGCCATCGCCGAGGCGGCGATGACACGCCATTGGCCAAAAGCCGATGCTACGGTGGGGCGCCTGCGGCTGGAGGTGGCGCACCATGAACAACGAAGCCCGGGGCTGGCCCGGGCTTCGTGTGGGTTCACTTGTGCACGGCTACTCGTCAACGCTGAAGCGTTCAATGCTGAAGGCTAGGCCGTTGACGCTGCGCAGGCCGACCTTGCCGCTGCCGTCAGCCGCCTTGTCAGTGCCCAGCAGCGCCTTGCCGTTGTATGTGCCGGCAATGTTGGTGCCGCGAAACACCAGGTGAATTGTGTCGTACTCGCCGTCGCGGTTCCAGCCAGGCAACGGCAGGTAGTCACCGCGGGCGTCGCCGACCAGCGTGATGCTCTTGCCGCCGCTAACGCGCACGATGCGGTAGTAGCCGTCGCAGCGGATTTGCAGCGCATGGTAGTTGTTCACGTCGCTGAACCGGAACTGCACTTCATAGGCTTTGCTGGTGTTGCCGGTGGTGCGCCGGTCAGTTTCGGACAGGTTCTTCCATATGCTGAGGCGAATCTCGCCGGTGCCGACGTTGCCGGACATCGTGAACGCCTTGTTGGAGCCGACTTCGATGGCGCCCGGCACGCCCGGCTGACCTTGCACATACTTCACGCCGCTGGGCAGCCAGTCCCAGGTGTAGCGGGGGTTGCTCAGGTCTTCATTGAAGTAATCGACGGCCTTGCCCGGCTGGGCGGGTTTTGGCTTTGGCCGCTCATAGGACGGCCAGTCCCGCTTGTACGGGTCCTCTTTGGGCTGAGCGGGTTCCGGCTTCGGCTCGGGCTTTGGCTCGGGCTTCGGCTCCGGTTTCGGCTCGGGCTTCGGCTCCGGTTTCGGCTCGGGCTTTGGCTCCGGCTCGGGTTCCGGTTCGGGCTTTGGCTCCGGTTTCGGTTCGGGCTTTGGCTCCGGCTCGGGTTCCGGTTCGGGCTTTGGCTCGGGCTCGGGTTCCGGTTCGGGCTTTGGCTCGGGCTCGGGTTCCGGTTCGGGCTTTGGCTCCGGCTGGGGTTCCGGTTCGGGCTTTGGCTCGGGCTCGGGTTCCGGTTCGGGCTTTGGCTCGGGCTCGGGTTCCGGTTCGGGCTTTGGTTCCGGCTCGGGTTCCGGTTCGGGCTTTGGTTCCGGCTCGGGTTCCGGTTCGGGCTTTGGTTCCGGCTCGGGTTCCGGTTCGGGCTTTGGTTCCGGTTCGGGCTTGGGTTCGGGCTTTGGTTCGGGCTTCGGTTCGGGCTTCGGTTCCGGTTCAGGCTTGGGCTCGGGCTTGGGCTCCGGTTCGGGCTTGGGTTCGGGCTTTGGTTCCGGTTCGGGCTTGGGCTCGGGCTTGGGCTCCGGTTCCTGATTGCCGGCTGGGGCGGGTGCTGCTTTTGTGCTGTCGTCGTGGCCGCCTACCTGCTTGGCGATGCTGTTCAGCCAGTCCTGGTTGGTCAGGCCCACAGCCTCACGCACCTGCGGCACATACACAAGTGCGGCGAAAGCGGCGATATCCAGCAACAGGAACAGCAGCAGCAGCTTGACCAGGATGCCGCCGCCCTTCTTCTTTTCCTTGGCGCCGGGTGTCGCGCCCACCCCCTTGGTCTTGGCGGGCAGTTTGCGGCCAGTATCTGCTTTGTCGATCTTGCCAGTGCCCTTGGGCAGTTCGCCCTTGCCCGGCAGCTTGCTGGTGCCCTTGGGCAGCGCGCCCTTGCCCGGCAGTGTGCCCTTGCCCGGAAGTTTCAGGCCTTTGCCGGGCAGCTTCTTTCCGGCGGCAGCCCCCTCGAGTTCATCGCCTGCCGCTTCCTCTCGTAGTTCATCCGGCAGTTCATCCGGCACTTCATCGGCGACTTCATCTTCGGGTGGCAGGCCGCCTGCGGGCATGTCGAGGGCAGTGTCGCCGCTGGGTACGAAGTCGCTGACCGTGTCACCGCTGCCGGGAATCTCGTCAACGACCGTGTCGCCGGACGATGTCTGGTCTGGCAGGAAGTCAGAGTGGGTGTCGCCTGAGCCCCATGTGTCGCTGACCGTGTCTTCGCCGCTTGATGCGCCCGGCAACACAGTCTCCGAAAAGTCCTGCGCGCCGGGGTACTGGGTCGCGAAATCATCGCGCCCTGTGGGCACCTGGGTCGCAAAGTCGTCGTGCCCGGTGGGCACCTGTGTGGCGAAGTCATCGCCGGCGCCCGGGCGTTGCAGGCCGGGCGCGCCGTCGTCTTCCATGGCCACAGAATCGACCTGGGTGCGCCCGCTGGCATCAACTTTGTCGAAGTCATCCGCAGCGGGGGGCGCCGAAGCACCGCCCACGCGAAACACGCCCTGGCACGATTTGCACTTGATGCGCTTTCCGAACAACTCATCGGGAAGCACGAAGTTCTTGCCGCAGTGCGGGCAATCGGTTCCAAGAGGCATAGCGTCCTCCGGTGAAAGACGAGCACAATGCTATCGGGCAGGCGGACCTGCCGTAAGCCCCTAGCGCGAGCGCAGCTCGCCGGGCATTTCGCTGCGATAGTTCGGGCTGAAGCGATACTCGCTTGCGCCGCGCTCAAGCACGCCGATCTGGTAGCTGGGGCCGTAGTTCAGCGATAGACGGTTGAAGCGCTTGGCAACTTCCGCCAGCGTGTCGCGACAATCGTCCCGGCGGCGCTGCTCAAGCATGTACAGCAGGCGATCGCTGGTGCGCTGCAGGTCGGCAACCTGCGCGTCATACTCAATGTAGTCGTCGTAGCGATTGGTCATGCGCGGCGGCTCAAACTTGCTCAGGTGGCCGGTGTACTTCACCACCAGCTGGGCGTCTTTCACCGCCTGGCTGTACTGGTCGCCGATCATGTGCTTGTCGATGCGGGCAATCTCCGCGGCGATCATGTCCATCGCCTCGGCGTAGCTGCGCGGGTCATGCTGCAACTTGGTTTCCTGGGTAAGCGTGCACCCGCAGGCGAACAGGAACAACAGCAACGGCAGTGCGTGCTTCATGGCAATGGTCTCTTGCGGGGGGAAGCCCAATTTAGCGCCCGGCATGCGCATGGCAAGCGCCTGCCTGTCACTTCAGGGTCATGGCAAAGCCGTCCAGCACATCTTGGGTTTTCAGGTGCAGCCGGTAGTTTTCAGGCTGCCGGCTGTGCGCGACCGTGCCGTCAGCGCGTACAAAAAACACAGCCGGACGGGCAATGGGGCGGTCGGGCCTTCCGTCCTGGTGGCGCACGCCGAAGGCGTCAATGACGGTCAGGTCAGGATCGGCGCACAGATGCAAGGTTATGCCGCGGCTGGACGCGTATTCACGCAACACCTCGGGCGCGTCTGACGTGACGGCAATGATCTCGCCGCCTTGTGCGTGGACTTCACTTAGTGCGGCCTGCGCAGCTGCGAGGTCGGCTTGACAGAACAGTCACCAGACGCCGCGCGAGAAGATCAGGACGTAGGGCTTGCCACGCATGGAAAGGGCGTTGATGGCGTTGCCCTGCTGATCAGTCAGTTCAAAGTCTGGTACGGATTGCACTTGCACGGGCGGGGGCAGGCGGTAACTGTAGTCCAGCACCCACCAGGTCATGCCGCCGGCGCCGATCGCTGCCAGCAGCAGGTTCAGCACAAGCAGAGCCTTGGCCAGCCTG
Source organism: Planctomycetota bacterium (assembly GCA_019636195.1). Classification (GTDB taxonomy): domain Bacteria; phylum Planctomycetota; class UBA8742; order UBA2392; family UBA2392; genus JADJRK01. Next base: position 78,720 of record JAHBYA010000010.1, read on the forward strand.
CTCTTGCCGGTGCGAATGCCCTGCACGGCGCCCAGCAGCGCCCAGCCTGCGCCAAGGGCCATGATCACGATATTGGGAAAGTCGCCCGCCGACAACACCGGCAGTTGCGGCGCGTTGGGCATGAAACTCATGGCGCCGGCAAGCACAAGCGTGGTCCCAGCCAGCGCGACAAGCAGGTGAAAGGCCATGTTCAGTCTTCCAGCAGTGTAACTGTGTCGCCCTGGCGCACGGTACCGCCATGGACGACGGCGCACATCACGCCGACGTGGCCGACGAAGTGACTTACTTTGTCGCCATCGACGTGTTCAGTGAAGCCGGCGCACGGCGAGCGCGGGGTGGTCACCTGCACAATCGCCTCGCCAAGCCGGATGCGCTGCCCAAGGTCAAGCCAGTTGGGATCAATGCCGTCAATCACGACGTTTTCACCAAAGCCGCCGGGCATGGGCAGTTCACGCCCGAAGTTGCGCTCAAACCACTCGTAGCTGTGGCGCGAAAGCAGGTTGACCTGGCGGCCGCGCGACTGGCCGAACTTCTTGTCGCCTTCGACGCCCTTTCCTTCAACGAAGTTGGCTGAAGACACTGCCTCGCGCACAAGGCTGCCGCCGCCTTCCGGCCCGATCGCGATGCCCAGAACTTTGCCGGTAGCCATAGAACCTCCGGGCGCAGTCTAGCAATCGTTGCACAAGGTGTATGCGTGCTGCCAGGGGCGCTAAGGGAGTGCGATGGCCGGGGCCGAGACGGACCGGGTGCTGCAATGACGAGACGCAAATGCTGCATCAGCCGCGGAGTGCGATGGCCCACCTCGGCCCGGGCGTGCCAATGTACTACCCCAGTGGGAAGTCGAGGCCGTGGGGGATCGGCCTGCCGAGTAGCCTTGCCATGGCGGCAACCTGGCCCTGGTGTTGAAAGATGTGGGTCTGGGTGCGCACGATGATGCGGGCGGGCATAAGCTCGTGCTGCCGGCCGCCGAAGGTGGTCATCTTGCGGCTTGTGTTGAGCTCGGATTCGCTTGCGCCGCGCAGATAGTCAGTGGTGTCTTGGGCCACCTGCCTGCGGTAGGCGTGCAGGGCTTCGATGGACGCGAAATCTTCAGGGCGCTCTTCGACCAGCATCAAGCCGCGAATCACGCCCACCCAGTATTGCTCGGCGCCGATGGCGTGGTGCAACTGCATGCGAATCGGCCCGCCGCCGAAGCCGTCAAAGGTGCGGCTGAGCTCATCGGCCGAAAAGCCCGCGCAATGGCCGATCAACTTGCCGAGGCTGGCATGGGTGCGGGTGTGGATGTCAAGTAGCGCGGCGGATGTAAACATGGGGGTCGTATAGCACGAGATCAAACCCGTAGCTTGCGCTCCGGGCTCTTGTTGACAGGTTTGCTTGCTTACTCTTCTTCGCCGCTGCCTTTCTTTTTCTTCTTGGGCTTCGGCTCTTCTTTGCCGTGGACCTTCTTGGCGTGGCCTTCGAGGCCTCCTTCTTCGAGCGTCTTGACCACTTCGTCGGCGTGGGCCATGGCGTCGTCGGCCTTCTGCTTGGTCTCGGCTTGTTCGGCTTTGGCGAATTCTTCGTCCTCGTTCATGATCTTGACGACGCTGGTGATTTCGTCGTCGTCAGCGACCTTCATCATGCGCACGCCCTGGGTGGCGCGGCCGATTTCGCGCAGGCTTTCTTCGGTGACGCGCGTGCGCAGCACCACGCCCTGCCGCGTCATCAGCATGATCTCATCGCCTTCAAAGATGCTCTTGCCGGATACGACGTGGCCGGTCTTTTCGTTGATCTTGTAGTTGATGATGCCCTTGCCGCCGCGGCTTTGGATGCGGTAGTCGTCAAAGCTGCTGCGCTTGCCGTAGCCCTTGCTGCACACGCTCAAAAAGCTGGCGTTGCGGTTGACCACGGCGGCGCCCACCACCTGGTCAGATTCGCGCAAATCAATGCCGCGCACGCCTGATGCCACGCGGCCCATGGTGCGCGCGTCGGTTTCATTGAAACGAATGCTGTAGCCGTTGCGCGTGACCAGCACAATTTCGTCGCCGCCGTTGGTCAGCAGCACGTCGATCAGCCGGTGGCCTTCGCGCAGGTTGATGGCGCGAATGCCCTTGCGAGTGACGTTGCTGTATTCGGCCAACTCGGTTTTTTTCACCGTGCCTTCGCTGGTCACGAACAGCAGGTTCTGGCCGGTGTCAAAGGTGCGCACCTTGATGCAGGCGCTGACCTTTTCGACGTTGCTGATGCTGAGCAGGTTGATCAGGGCACGGCCCTTGGCCTGCTTGCTGAACTCAGGAATGTCGTACACCTTCAGCCAGAACAACTTGCCCATGCTGGTGAAGACCAACAGGTAGTCGTGGGTACTGGCGATGAAGAAGTGTTCAACGTAATCGCCCTCTTTGGCTTTGCTGCCGACGCTGCCGGTGCCGCCGCGATTTTGCCGGCGATAGGCGTCCAGCGGCACGCGCTTGATGTAGCCTTCGGCGCTCAGCGTCACGACCATCTGCTCGTCGGGGATAAGCTCGGTGATATCGAATTCTTCGACGCCGGCGGCCTTGATTTCGGTGCGGCGTTCGTCGCCGTGGCGCTCTTTGATCTCAGCCAGGTCGTCGCGGATGATTTTCAAAACGCGCGCCTCGCGGGCCAGGATGTCCAGCAGGTCTTCAATTTCGGCCAGCAGGGCCTTGTACTCTTCTTCAAGCTTGTCGCGCTCAAGGCCCGTCAGGCGGCTCAGCGTCATGGCCAGAATGGCGTCGGCTTGCAGGCGCGTGAGTGTTTCGTTGCCCTCAATGGTGTGGCCGCCCTCGGTCTTGACCTTCCTGGCAAACCTAAGCGCCATCAACCGGTCGCGGGCCTCAGAGACGTCTTTGCTGCTGCGGATCAGCTTGATGATCTCGTCCAGCTTGTTAAGTGCCAGCAGCAAGCCGATCACGATGTGCTGCCGCGCACGGGCCTTGTTCAAAAGCCAGCGGGTGCGGCGCAAAATCACTTCTTTGCGGTGGTCGCGGTAATGCTCGCAAAGCTGCTTCAGGTTCAGCGTTTGCGGCTTGCCCTCGACGATAGCGATGTTTATGACGCTGAAGCTGGTCTGCAGCGCGGTGTGCTTGTAAAGCTGATTCAGCACAATGTTGGGGTCGTCGCCGCGCTTGACGTCAATGACAATTCGGATGTCGCGCTTGCTGTAGTCGTTCATCTCGCTGACGCCGGTGATGGTGTCGGCGTGCACAAGCTGCGAGATGCGTTCAATCAGCGCGCCCTTGTTCACCTGATACGGAATCTCGGTAATCGTGATTTGCGTCTTGCCGTGGCTGCCTTCTTCAATCTCGGCGCGGCCGCGCACGGTCAGGATGCTGCGGCCTGTGCGGTAGGCGTCCTGGATTGCCTTGCGGCCATGGATGATGCCGCCGGTGGGGAAGTCAGGGCCCTTGACGTGCTTCATCAGGTCGTCAACGGTGACGTCGGCGTTGTCAATCAGTGCGATGATCGCATCACAGATTTCATTCACGTTATGCGGCGGCATGGATGTCGCCATGCCGACCGCGATGCCGCCGGTGCCGTTGCACAGCAAGTTCGGAAACTTGCCGGGCAACACGGTGGGTTCTTTGCGCGTGCCTTCGAAGTTATCGACGTAATCGACGGTGTCCTTGTCCAGGTCTTCCAGCATTTCCGTGGCTGCGCGGGTCATGCGCGCCTCGGTGTAGCGCATGGCGGCGGGCGGGTCGCCGTCGATGGTGCCGAAGTTGCCCTGCGGGTCCACCAGCGTATAGCGGGTGTTGAAGTCCTGCCCCATGCGCACCAGCGTCGGGTACACAACGCTTTCGCCGTGGGGGTGGTAGTTGCCGCTGGTGTCGCCGCAGATCTTGGCGCACTTGCGGTGCTTGGCGGTCGGACCAAGGTTCAGGTCGTTCATGGCCACCAGCACGCGGCGCTGGCTGGGCTTTAGGCCGTCGCGCACGTCGGGCAATGCGCGGCTGACGATCACCGACATGGCGTACGTCAGGTAGCTTTCGCGCATTTCGTCGGCGATGTTCAACGGCTCGATACGGCCGTCGGCGGCTGGCGCAGGCTGCGGTGCGTCTTTCTTGGCCATGGTGATCCCCGGTGGAAAGCGCGCAATCTAAAGGGATTTGCCGCGATAGCAAGGCTTTAGGCGGCTCAGTGATTGCCCGCAAGTGCCGTATTTCAAGCCTGTTGCGGCCAGTCAGCGCGCTGTGGAGAATATGTTGGCGGCAAGGGTGGCCAACCCCTGACTCGTTCAACAGCCGGGCCGCCAAGAGGCGAAGAAACGCCATGGAACAGCAGTTCTTGGCGTCCCGTGGCGCGTTGGCGGCAAAGCAGTGGAGTTTGCCTTTATCCGTGAGAAACAGTTGTCCGCCGTGACTATGGGCAACCGACGCCGACACGGAAAGTTGACCTATGCGACTGATGATGCTTGTACTGCTGGCCGCTGCCCCGCTGCTGGCCCAGACCGACTGGCAAAGCCTGCACCGCGATGAATACACTTGGGGCAAGTTCGATCCCGAAGCTGCCGGTGTAGTTTCAGCCCGATTCACAGAAGCCCCGCCCGCCAACCCCGGCAAAGACCTTGTGGCTGTGCGCCTTGAAGGCGTAGGCATCGGCGACGAAGGCCTGGGCAAGGCGTCCGCCAAGTGGAAAGTGTTGCAGGTACTCAAGGGTGGAATCACCGACGCCGGCTTCGCAGCCCTGTGCAAAGAAGCTGATGCCCTTGAAGAGCTTGTGCTGATCGACGTTGCCAACCTGTCGGGCAAGGGCCTGGAGTCTCTGGCCAGCCTGAAAAAGCTGCGCAGCCTGACACTCAGCAAGTCCGACACCTTCGGCAACGAGCAACTGGCCGCGCTGCCGCAGCTTGCCGGCGTGCAGGCTATTGAACTGTGGGGTTTCGACGCGGGCCCAGCCATGGACGCGCTGGCCAAGATGCCCAACGCGCGCGTGGTGCGGCTGTTCAGCAACGCGGTCGGCGATCCCAGCCTGCAGGACCGTTTTCGCGAGCTGCTGACCACCCGCACCATTGAAGAGCTCGGCATCAACACGCCGCTGCCCGCGCAGGCATTCATGGGGCTGGCGATGGTGCCGGCGCTGAAGCGGCTGGTGTTCAATGGCAGCAACCTTGACGACGCAAGCATTGACTCGCTGGTGAACCTGCGGCGGATTGAATCGCTGCACATCCACAACCAGTCCCTGAGCCTGAGCAACGCCCGCAAGCTGGCGGGCATGGCGGGTCTGCACACCCTGCGCCTGAGCGGTATCACCGGCATGAAGACCTACCCGTTTGAGGCCCTGAGCAAAAACAAGAACCTGCGGGTCCTTGAACTGGGCAGCAGCGAAGCGACCGACGCCGAAGAAGTGGAACTGCTGGCGGCCAACGCCTCGCTGAAAGAGCTGCGCATCAAGCTGGCCGCGCCCACGGAAAAGCAGCTGGCATTTCTGGCAAAGCTGGCGGATCTTGAAGTTCTTGAGTGGGAGTTCAATGCAGCGGCGCCGGACGACCTGTTGTTCAAGGCTGCGGCCAAGCTGAAGAAGCTGCGCCTGCTTTCGACTAATGCCACGGGCAGCCTGAAGGCCATCAACGCGCTGACCTGCGTGAAGACGCTGGAATACCTGAAGGTGGCGTTTGTAGCGGCCGAGGCAGACGAAGCCCCCAGGACGATCCGCAAGAAGTTCAAGAAAGTGTTGTTTGCGTAGCATGGCCTGCCGGGCCATGACGTTCGCATCGGCCTCAGGCAGATGCTACGGCTACACGTGCAGGCGGGTGAAAAAGTGGTCGCGCAGTTGCTCGAGATTTATGCGCTGCTGCTGCATGCTGTCGCGCTCGCGCACCGTTACCGTGTTGTCCTCAAGCGTCTGGAAGTCCACCGTCACGCACCACGGCGTGCCGATTTCGTCCTGCCTGCGGTAAAGCCGCCCGATACCGGCGCTGTCGTCATACACGGTGCGGAAGTGCGGCTGGTAGGTCTGCGCGATGCGGCGGGCGATATCGACCAGCTCAGGCTTGTTTTTCTTAAGCGGAAACACAGCCAGTTTGATCGGCGCCAGCGCCGGGTGCAGTTTAAGCACAACGCGCGCGCAGTCTTCGGCGAGCTTGTTCACTTTGGGTTGCAGCTTCTTGACCGGTTCAAGGTTCTGGGCGCCGGGATGTTCAGCCAGCAGGGCGTCGATCTCAAGCAGCGACTGCGGCAGGCGTGTCGCGGCTTCTTCAAGGGCGGCACAGAAGGCTTCAATGGCCGCGGGATCGTGCTTGCGCTGGGCGGGATCAGATTCTTTTTCCGCGTCTTTCTGCTTCTTCTGGGCGTTCTTGATGACCGCCGGGATTTCGGCCTTGATGGCATCGACTTCGGCTGCCGGCGGGTCTTTGGTCAGTTCTTCGTGGTAGGCTTCGCACAGGAAGGCCAGCATGGCGCGGGTGGCGCCGGCGCTGGGCTCAATCACCCAGGGTATGTAGCGGGCTTTGACGTCAGGATCGAAGTAGTCGAATTTCTCGACACTGTCGGTGTTGGGTTCAAGTTTAAGGCGAGCTAGGTCTTCGGCGGGGATGTCCCGGCTGTGGGCTGTTAAGTCGTAGTCGGTGCGGTTGGCGATGCCTTCAACTTCGCCCCAGCCGAACTCCGGAAACAGGTATTCAAGGTCCACGGTGCGCTTGGAGTAATGCGCAAGCTCGTCGGCGGATTGCTCGCGTTGGCGCAGGCGGGCGCTGTCGATGCCCAAGCCGGTCCACCACTCGTAGCGTTGCTTGATCCATTCGTCGTGCCACTGGGCATCGTTTTTCTCGCCCTCGCGCACGAACTGGGGCGGTTTGATGAAGAACTCAATCTCCATCTGCTCGAATTCGCGCGTGCGGAAAATGAAGTTGCCGGGCGTGATCTCGTTGCGGAAAGCCTTGCCGATCTGGGCAATGCCAAACGGAACCTTGCGCGCCATCGACCGCTGCACATGGGCAAAGTTCATAAAGATGCCCTGCGCCGTTTCGGGGCGAAGGTACACGCGCGACGCCAGTTCTTCTTCCGTTCCCGGTTCCGATTCTACCGGACCCACGTGCGACTCGAACATAAGGTTGAAGTGTCGTGGTGCTGTCCAAGCACCAGGTTCGTCAACTGCCGGGTCGACGACCTGCGCTGTAGCAAGAACTGCTATGCGGTACTCGTCCGAGAGATCAAGCACTTCTCTGGCACAGAAGTCTGCCAGAAGTTCCATGCCAGCGCGAGAGAGGCTGACAGTAGGAAGTAGAGTTACAAGCTCGGCGCCTGGCCCTGACGCATGCGCAAGAAGTTCGTACTCAAATCCGAGCGATGGATCATTGCGTGCGATCTCGTATCGCAAACTGCCAAGAAGATGGTCGAGATAGTCGCCAACGATTGCACGAACTTGAGCGATGATGCTTGTCAGCACAGCCTGGTTCTGAGCTCGAAGCAAGTGATCCAACCGATACCGCTTGCCGGTCTTCTTGTTGTCCACCAACGGGTCACTGAACGTCGCTTCGTGGCCGGAGTGTTGCCAGACTTTGCGGCTCATTAAAATTGCCGCGTCTAACCCTTCCACGTCGTCGCGCTTATAGACAACGTCGCGCCACCACGCGCGCTTTACGTTGTTCAGCATCTCCGTGCCCAGCGGGCCGTAGTCCCAGAAGCTGCCCAAGCCGCCGTATGCCGCGCTGCCGGGAAACACAAATCCCCGTCGCTTGCACAGGTTGCGGACTTGTTCAATGCTTCTGGCTGGCATGTTTGCTCCTTCAATTGGCCTACCGCCAAAGCGCCAAATCGCCAAAACTGCAACCCCTTCGCTGGCAACATGGCGCCTTGGCGGCTGACGCAGTTAGCTACCAGTGTGGCAACGTTTTGCAAGGGTCAGGGGTTGCAGGCCCAGCCAACATGCGGGAACATTGCCGGCCTGAATCGCGTCCAATGACCGGCTGGTAACCGATAACCGGAGAGTGCCATGAGATACGCCATTACTTTGTGCGTTGCCCTGTGCCCATTGATGATCACCCATGCCCAAGACAAGCCCAACGATGCGCCCTTGCCGTACACGCAAGAACAGGCCCGAGAGTTCCTGCTGCCATGGCGCACAGCCATCTACACCGAGACCTCCAACGGCAACATGTCAGAGGTGCGCGAGCGCGTGCGTACGGTAACCCTTGAGTGGCGTGACGTAACCGACGACGGCTTTACGCTGGCTGAAACCAACATGGAAGAAGGCAAGGCCGGCCGCCCATGGGCAAAGACCTATACGTGGCAGGCGCACATGGACAGCCTGCAAGCCGACCTGAAAGACGCCAGGATCAGCGACGTAAAGCGCACGATCATGGGCCGCGAAATGGACCTGAAGCATTACCTGGTCAAGCGCGCGGACATTGACGGCGAGGGCACATCCCGCACGCTGCAATACTGGTTCAGCCCGGAGTTTCCTGGCGTGTTCATGCGGCGCGAAGTCAACGACAAGCCGGCCCCCGGTCGCGACATTGTCGGCACGGAGCCGGAAAGGGTAATGGAAATCAACTCGCTGGCCGTAAGCGCGTGCAAGCTGCCGTGGACGCAAAAGCAGATTCAGGAGTTTTATGCCAAGGCCCCGCAGTTCACGTGGGAAACCAGCGAGCCCTATGGCGACAAGTTCAAGACCGTGCAGGGCGTGAGCAACGCCAACGACGAAGGCTTTACGCGCCTTGAAGGTGTCGTGCGCGGCGACGACAAAGTGCCGGGCAAGCCGCACAAAGTCACGTGGGAGCGCCTGCTGGAAAGCCTGACCGTGCCGCTGAAGGACAGCAAATCCAGCGAAGAAACGATTGAAACGCCCGCCGGCAAGTTCAAGTGCGTGGTACTGGAGCATGAGCGCCTGCGCGGCGGCGGCGTGCAGTCCACAAAGGTGTGGCTTAGCATGGACCACCCCGGCTTGATGGTGAAGTGGGTGCAGGACGCGCCCAGCAAAGGCGAGCCGCGCGTCACGACGAAGGTGCTGACCGAGTTAAAGGTGGAGTGAACGACTTGGCCGCCAAGGCGCCAGGTTTCGCCAGGAACTGCGTTTTCAAACAGAGTAACAGAGCAACGGAGTCATTCTCGGTTGCTCTGTTTCTCTGTTCTCAAATCCGATTCAAGCCGCTTTGCGGTCTTCGGCGCGGCGTCTTGGCTGGTACTTGATGCGGCGGATGGTGGCGCCCAGTTTTGTCAGCTTGTCCTCGAGGCGGTCGTAGCCGCGATCTACGTGGCTGATCTTCAGCACTTCGGTCTCGCCTTCGGCGGCCAGGCCCAGCAGGATTAATCCCGCGCCGGCGCGCAGGTCCGTGGATGCCACGGGTGCTCCTTGCAGCCTGGTCACGCCTGTCACAATCGCGGTGTTGAACTGCTTGCGAATCTCGGCGCCCAGGCGCCGATACTCGGGCACGTGCATGAAGCGCTCTGGATAAATCTTTTCTTCGACCAGCGAGTAGCCCTCGCTTAGGCATTGCAAAGCCATGATCGGGCTTTGCAGGTCGGTCGGGAATCCCGGATATGGCAGCGTCGTGATGTCCGCGGCGCGCGGCCTTGTGTCGCACCACACGCGCATGGTGGTTGCGTCAAGGCGCTCAAAGCCCACGCCCATTTCCGTGAACTTGTCCAGCAGGGCCAGCATCACGTCGGGGTCGCACTTGTTCAGTACAACGTCGCCGCGCGTGATTGCGGCCGCGATCATGAGCGTGCCGGCTTCAATACGGTCAGGGATCACGTCAAAGCTTACGGGGTGCAGCTCAGGCACGCCCTGTACCACGATGCGCGGCGTGCCGGCGCCGTGGATGCGAGCACCCATGGCGATCAGCATTTCGGCCAGGTTGGTCACTTCAGGCTCGCAGGCGGCTTGCTCAATGACCGTGACGCCGCTGCCCATGACGGCGGCGCACATCACGTTGCAGGTGCCGGTGACGCTGGGGCCCATGTTGCCGCCCAGATAAACGCGCCCGCCGGTGGGGCGGCCTTTGGCGATGACATTGCCGCGCTCAAAGCTGACTTCGCTGCCGATGGCGGCGATGCCTTTCACGTGCAGATCAACGGGGCGCTCGCCCAGTGTGCAGCCGCCGGGCTGGCTTACCCGCGCTTCGCCGCGGCGCGAAAGCAGCGGGCCAAGCACGCAAAAGCTGGCGCGCATTTCGCTGACCAGCTCGTAGGGCGGGCTGACGGGCGTTTCGTCCTGCACGTCGATGATCACGACGCCCGGCTGCGGAAACAGCGTCACGCTGCAGCCCAGGGTCTCGAGAATGTCCGCCATCAGGCGCACGTCGGAAAGGTCCGGCACGTTGCGCAGCACGGTGGCGCCCCTGGCCAGCAGCGCGGCCGCCATCATGGGCAGCGCGGCGTTTTTGCTGCCGGAGACAGTGACGGCGCCCGTCAGGCGCGCGCCGCCGGAAACGATGAACTTGTCAGGCATAGATGCGTCCCCTGCCGGGCATGCCGGCACACTGGTATCGACAATTCGGCCCGCTCGGGTACAGCCAAACCGGCGCCGCACAAATCCGCATTGGTCAACGCCACCTTTTCGAAAACGAGAAGCGAGCTTCAGGATGACTTACCGCCGGCTGGCGCAACATCGTTCAATGGTGTGGTGCTGGGTACCCCTGACTGAGGAGAAGACATGAGACATTTGTGGATGCTGCCGGCAGCCGCGTTGTGCGCGGGCGCGTTGGCGGCGCAACTGGCGGAGCCGTTTCGGGTGAATGCGGGCAATGATCCGGTCAATGTGGACGTGGGCCATGCCGCGCCGTGGCTGTACGACTTTGACGGCGACGGCAAGCTGGACCTGCTGGTCGGGCAGTTTGGTGAGGGTAAGCTGCGGGTTTACCGCAACCTCGGCAGCAACAAAGAGCCGAAATACGAGAGCTTTGAGTGGTTCAAGGCAGGCGGCGAGATCGCCAAAGTGCCCACCGGCTGATGCATCGGATTCACTCCACAGGTTGTGGATCTGGATGGCGACGGCAAGCTGGACATTATCACAGGCTCATGGGCACCCGGGCACCTGTACTTCTTCCGCAATAACGGCAAGGGCTACGACAAAGGCGACACGATCAAGGGCGCCGACGGCAAGCCGCTTGTGATCGGCAACGCCAGCACGCCCTTTGCTCACGACTGGGACGGCGACGGCAAGCCGGACATCGTGTGCGGCGACGTGCAGGGCCATGTATGGATCGCAGCCGGGCTGGGTGAGCTCAAGTTCGGTACACCCGTCAAGCTGCAGCACAACGGCAAGGACATCAAGACCGGCCACGGCGACAGCCAGCCGGTGATGGCGGACTGGGACGGCGACGGAAAGATCGACCTGGTGCTGGCCCACGGCGACGGCAAGGTCGAGTGGTACCGCAACACCGCCGAAATGGGTGCGCCCAAACTTGAGGACCCACGAACGCTGGTCGAGGCCACCAAGCGCGAAACCGACAAGCCGGGCGCGCGCGCCAAGGTGTGCGTGGCGGACTACAACGGCGACGGAAAGCTTGACCTGCTGCTGGGTGACTTCGGCAGTAAGTACGAGCCGCCCGCCGAGTTGAGTGAAGAGCAGAAGAAAGAAGCCGCTGAGCTGGACAAGCAGCAGCGCGAGATTTCGACAAAGATCAGCGAGTGGTACCAGGGCATTTACAAGGAGGCCGTCAAGAAGACCGGCAAGGATGAAGCGGACCTTTCCAAAGAAGAGCAGGCGGCCATCCGCAAAGAGCTGGCTGACAAAATGCGTAACGACGAAACGTACACGAAACTGCTGGAAGAAAGCCGTGAAGTCGCTACCAAGGCGCAGAAGTACCGCGGCAAGTACACTTACCTCGGCAACGTGTGGGTGTACCTGCGTACCTCAGGCAGCCCGGTGACGGGCGACGCGCCCAAACCCAACAGCACGCGTTGACGGAGTGCTTGCAACCAAAAAGCCCGCGACTACGGTCGCGGGCTTTCATGTCAGCTCGCGCAGGATGGCCTTGGTGTGCGGGCCGTAGAATGGATCGTCTTTCAGGTCGGTGGCGCGGGCCTTGACGTCAAAGATGTTGCTGGCGCTTTCAATGGCCTTCACGGCCGCGCCAGGCTCAAGGTCAAACGCCCCCAGGTAGCTGGGCACGTCGTCAGCGGTGATCAGGTACTCGCCCAGCTCACGCATATGGCTGACAATCAGGGCGGCGTAGGCGTCGGCCCCCTGGGTGCTGGTGGCGCGGGCCCAGTGCTGCACAGCCTGCGCGGTCATGCGGCCGGCCTGCCACTCGGCAAACACACGGCGAATCTCATTACGCAGGGCGGCGGACATTGCGGCAATGATCAGTTGTGCGGGCCCAATGATCAATGGCCCGGCTGACAATCGCCCCGGCCGGTCATTGACCGTCAACGCCCGAGAATTGACCATGACGCAATGCTTGAATTTCTGGAATCACTTGAACCTTACAGCAGTTACCGGTTTCTGCTGGGGCTGGTGCTGACCGGCATGACCATCTACTGGCTTGCCACGAGCCTTGGCAGCCTGCGCAGCTTTCGCCAGTTCGTGCGCGAATTGAACATGCAGGTCAACGATGAACGCCTGATGAATGACGTGCGCAGAATTGTCGATCCTGAATTTGACCTTAGCGTGCTGCCACCACTGAAGGCGAGACCCGGCCAGATAGTGAAGCTTACGCTGCTTTCGGCGGTGCTGCGGATGGTCAGCTTTCGCACCCTGTGCCGCGTGTGGCCGGAACTGGTCGGCTGTGCGCTGCTTTTGCCGGCGTGCGGCTACTCGTACTGGCTTGTCTTCAGCGCGGAGCTGTAACCTGCCTTCGTTGCTATGGCGCGATCAGCTTTGTGCAGTTACATTTGCGGAAGCTTCACGAGGCTGCCCATGCTGCACAAGGACTTGACCCAACAAGTGATCAACGCCGCCAAGGCGGTGCATGCCGAATTGGGCCCGGGGTTGCCGCACAACTTTTATCGCGAAGCCATGGAACTTGAGTTGCGCGAACAGGGTCTGGCGGCGGTGATCGACCGGCCCGTGAAAGTGCACTACAAGGGCCATTCGCTGGGCGAGCTGGGCGTGGACTTTGTGGTCAATGACGCCATCGCCTGCGTGATGGTGGATGCGGAAGAAATCTCGCCTGATGAGTACGGCAAAGCCCGCACCCTGCTGAAGGGGCTCGACCTTGATGTCGGCCTGTTGCTCAAGTTCAACGGCGGCAGGCTTGATGTGCGAAGGGTGGAGGCGGTACCAAAGAAACAGGCAGCAGCAAGTTAGCCCTGACTTTGAACCCGCCCCGCCTGCAAGCGGGGCGAGTCATTTTAGGTTTTGGAATTAAGGCAACGGATTGCCATAAGGGTCACGACAAGGCAGAGCCATGACCGAAGAACGAAGATTTCCCGACTACGAAGCCAAGTGGCAGAAGTTCTGGGCCAGCCGCAAACAGCCGCCCAGCGAAGCCACCACACCAAAGTCCGACCGCGACTTCTACATCCTGTCGATGTTTCCCTACCCCAGCGGCAAGCTGCACTTCGGCCACGCGCTGCCCTACACCCTGACCGACGCCATGGCGCGCTTTCTGCGCATGTCGGGCTACAACGTGCTGAACCCGACCGGCTGGGATGCCTTCGGTCTGCCCGCCGAAAACGCGGCGATTGAAAAGAAGATTCACCCGGCCAAGTTCACGTACGACAACATTGAGCAGATGCGCGCGCAGAAGCACGCCTTCGGTTACAGCTTTGACTGGGAGCGCGAAGTCTTCACGTGCAAGCCCGACTACTACAAGTGGACGCAATGGATCTTCCTGCGCATGCTGGAAAAAGGCGTCGCCTACCGCAAAAAGGCCCGCGTCAACTGGTGCACCCAGTGCCACACCGTGCTGGCCAACGAGCAGGTCGAAACCATCGTCAAGAACGGTGAAGAGTACCAGGCCTGCTTTCGTTGCGAGTCGCCCGTGGTCCCGCGCGAGATTGACGCGTGGTTCCTGCGCATCACCGACTACGCCGACCGCCTGCTGCAAGGCTTGGACAGGCTGGGCGACAAGTGGCCCGAGAAAGTCGCCACCCAGCAGCGCTTCTGGATCGGGCGCAGCGAAGGCGTTGAAATCGACTTCACAGCCAGACTGAAGTCCGAACACAAACTGACCGTCTTCACCACCCGCGCCGACACCACCTTCGGCGTAACCTTCGTCGCGCTGGCGCCCGAGCATCCCCTGGTTGAACAGATCATCGCCCAAGCCGACGCCAAAACCGCCAAACGCCTGAAAGAGTTCGTCACCGAAGTGCTGATGACCAGCGAAGCTGACCGCGCCGGCGGCGAAGACAAAGAAGGCATCAACACCGGCTTCAAGGCCGTGAACCCGCTCAATGGGCAGGAAGTGCCGATCTTCGTCGCCAACTACGTGCTGATGTACGGCACTGGCGCCGTCATGGCTGTGCCCGGCCACGACGAGCGCGACCACGAGTTTGCCAAAGAATACCGCCTGCCCATTAAACAGGTAATCCGCGCCGACGACACCGAGATCAACATACAGGAAGCGGCCTTCACCGAACCCGGCACACTCGTCAACAGCGACAAGTACGACGGCTTGACCACCGAAGCCGCAATCAGGCAAATCGCCGCCGACCTCAAGGCGCAGGGCAAGGGCTGCGTCAAGGTCAACTACAAGCTGCGCGACTGGGGCATTTCACGCCAGCGCTACTGGGGCTGCCCGATCCCGGTCGTGCATTGCCCAAGCTGCGATATCGTGCCCGTGCCCGACAACGAGCTGCCGGTGGTGCTGCCCGACGACGTCGATTTTCTGCCCACAGGCCAGTCGCCCCTGACCCTGCACAAGGACTTTCAAAAGACGCGCTGCCCCAAGTGCGGCCGGCAGGACGCGCGCCGCGACACCGACACGATGGATACCTTCGTGGACAGCTCGTGGTACTTCCTGCGCTACACCGATTCCAGAAACGCCGAGCAGATTTTCGACCGCGCCAAGTGCCACCACTGGGCGCCCGTGGACCTGTACATCGGCGGCCGTGAGCACGCGATCCTGCACCTGATTTACGCGCGCTTTTACACCAAGTTCCTGCATGACATCGGCTTGATCGACTTTGATGAGCCCTTTAACCGGCTGTACGCCCACGGCCTTATCCAGGGCGAGAGCATCAAGGTCGTCAACGAACACATGAACCGCTACGTCAGCGCCGACGAACTGACGCAGCTCAAGCGCAGCGGCAAGGCCAAAGACGACGAAATCACCCGGCGCATCGAAAAGATGTCCAAGAGCAAAAAGAACGGCGCCGACCCCACCGAGCTGGTGGCGCAATACGGTGCCGACGCGCTGCGCTTGACGATTCTGTTTTTGGGCCCCGCCGACGCGGATAGCGTGTGGGACAACCATGGCATAAAGGGCCCGTACAACTTTCTGCGGCGCTGGCACGACTCGGTGCTGCAATTCGCGCCGCTGGTGGAAGACCTGCCCGCGAAACCGGATGCAGCGCTCAGCCCGGTGGCAAAGACGCTGCGTCACTCGGCCCACACGCTGGTTGAGCGCGCCACCGGCGAGTTCAATGGCCGCCTGTCGCTGAACACAGTGATTGCCAAGGGCATGGAACTGGTCAGCGACATCCGCGCCTTTGTGACCGCCGAAAAGCTGGAAGGCCCATGCAAGGGCGCCAGCGACCCGACACTGGCAAACCGCCACGCGTTGCTGGAAGCCATGGACATTCTGTCGCGCGCCATGGCCCCGTTCGCGCCGCACACAGCCGAAGAGACCCATGAGGCCATCGGCGGCAAGGGCAGCGTGTTTGACCGGCCATGGCCAAAGGTTGATCCCGAAGCGCTGGTGCTGGACGAAATCGAGCTGCCGGTGCAGGTCAACGGCAAAGTGCGCGGCACGATCAAACTGCCCAGCCAGGCCGACAAAGCCACGATGGAGAAGCTGGCCCTGGAAAACGCCAACGTGCAGAAGTTTGTGGAGGGCAAAGCCATCCAGAAACTGATTGTCGTGCCGGGCCGGATCATCAACGTGGTCGCAAAGTGACTGCGTGATTGCTGAGCAGACGACCGTGCCTTGCCGTGGAGGGGGTATCGGCCTATCCTGCGCGGCCCCGCCCCGGCACACCGGGGTGGATGGATATTGGAGATGTTGATGCGTACGAGCCTTTGCCTTTTGAGTCTTGCGGCCGTTTGCCTGCTGCTGTCCGCGTGCGGCCCCGACAAGGAGAAGGTTGAGCCGCTGGCTTGGCCCTACATGGAAAGCCTTGAGACGCTGACCATCAATGGCACTGAGTTCAAGGCCTTCATCGCGAGCAGCGAAATGCACCGTCGGCGTGCGATCAACGGCTTGGCGGTGAAGTCCGGCCAGGCAGTGGCCCTGCTGTATCCTGACCTGCCCAATCCCGTCGAGCTTGAATTCAAGATCGTGCCCGACCCCATGGACCTTGTGTTCGTGGCCGCCGATGGCAAGGCCGTGCTGGTCGAGTCCGTGCCAGCCTTTGCCGAGTCAACATTTCCGCGCATCTACGGCGGCAAGAAGGCCCGCATTGTCTTGCAACTGCCGGCTGGAACAGCGAAGGAACTTGGCATTGCGGCAGGCAAGGACGTAAAGACCTCGCCGGACCTGCTGGACAAGAGCAAAGGTGCGGAAGCCGAGTTCGCGCGCATGTACTTTGTGCGCAACGAGCGCCCCGAGGAAAAGCCGGAGCCGGCCCCGTTCGTCAGCCTGAAGGTGTTGACCAAGCCCGCCGACGTGGCCCAGCTGATGAAGGACCGCGACGACCTGGCGGAAGGCCAGGGCGTGATCGTGCCGTTCAGCAGCAAGCATGCCCAGTTCTGGCTCAAGGGCGTCAAGGGCAAGGTCTGCGCGGCCTGGGTCGAAAACGTCAACCGCAACAAGATCCTGACCGCGATCTACGAAGGCATTGAAGCCGGCGGCGGCAGCGACCTGGACGAGCCGATCTACAACAGTCCCGGCAAGGCCAGCTATCTCGCGATCTGGAAGGGCGCGGACTTTTTCAGCAAGAACAAGATTGAAAAGCGCTCAAGCGTTACGATCGCGGGTGTGGATGCCTTCGAACATGACGCCATTGATTACGGAAACATCGAGTTGAAGGTCGGCGACGACCGCCTTGAAGCACGCCTTGCCGTCACCGAAGACGCGCGTACCGCGGCGTTGAAAGAAGCCCCGGCCCTGGAGAAGGGCAAGGCAGTCGTGCTGGCCTGGGATGATCCCAGCCATGTCGAGGTGGAAGCCCCGGCCGGCGCAAGCCTGTGGTTCATCGGGGCTGATCACACGATAGCCCACCGCGAAAAGACCGCGGGTGGCAAGGTGGGTTTCAAGGCGCAATCTCGCTTCGTGATTGCCGTGCCCTCCGGCTTTGAGCCCAAGGGCGAATTCAAGCTGCCCTATCTGCTGCAGGACCTCAAGCCCAGCCTGCCGGCGATTGTCTTCTACAACGCCAAGCAAAAGGACGTGGTCACGGACCGTTGGCCGGGCAAGGCCGAAAACTTCAAGGGCCGCGCCCGCGTTGAGCTTGCGATGACGCCCGCCGAGCAGCGCCGGGGCCTGATGTTCCGTGAAAGCCTGCGTGATAATCACGGCATGCTGTTCATCTATCCTACCGAAGAGGACAACGTCAGCTACTGGATGAAGAACTGTAAAATGAACCTGAGCATCGCGTTCGCCAACGACCGCGGCGTGATCGTGAAGATATACAACGTGATGACCAAGCCCGCGCCGGGAACTCCGGACCACGAACTTGACCTTTACCCGGCAGGCGCGCCTGTGCGCTTTGCCGTGGAAATGCGCGAGAACTGGTTCAAGGACAACGGGATTAACGAGGGCGACCGAATTTTCATCCCGCCTTCGCTGACCGAGTCAAAGTAAGCCGGAAGCAGGCTAAGTGATGGGCGGCAGAAAGCCGCTGCCTTCACTGCCGCCGGTGCGCGGGATCGCCGTCAACTTCATCACCTGTGACGTGTGCGGCGTGACGCGCGCACGGTGCGCGATCTTGTGCCCCACCACCACCAGCAGCCCGCTGGAGTCGCAGACCAGCGGCACGACTTCGCGCTCTTCGCGCGGGACCTTGGCATCGACCAGCACATCCTGCAGTTTCTTTTCGCCCTCAAGGCCCAGCGGCTGGATGCGGTCGCCGTCTTTGCGTCCGCGCACGAACAGCGGAAACAGGATGCGCTCGGCATCCAGGTACTCCACTTCACCGGGGCGCTCTTCCAGCAGCTGGTCCAGCCCGCCCTCAGGCATGGCCATCATCTCGGCGACTAGGCGAGCCACCGGGCCGCGATCCACGTCTGCGACCCAGGTGCCGTCGCGGCTGATCTGGAACTCGGCTGGCGTGATGACTTCGGGCAGTTGCGTGGTGTGGGTTACGCGCAGCACGATATCGGTATCGTCCAGCATTACGGTGGCGCCGTCGGAAAGTCGCACCACCATGCCGCGGCGCTCGCTGGAAAGCAGGTCGCGCACGCGCTCCACGCGCCGGTGGGTCACCTCGCGCACCGGCAACCCCACAGCCTGCAGCGCGCTGCGCAGGATGTAGCGCTGGGCCAGTGGGCCCTGAACCCGCAGCCGTTCAATCGGCACACGCACGACGGTTTCGTTGCCGCGGTTGACCGGCGGGTCGAGGAACTTCTCGGCAATGTGCTGCAACTCGTGCTCAAGTTCCTGCGCCTGCAGGCCCAGCGCGGCAAGGTGCGACTTCACCGAGGGATTGAACTCGGTGGCCAGCAGCGGCATCAGCATGTGCCGTACTTTGTTGCGCGTGAAGCGCTCATCCTTGTTGCTGGGGTCTTCAAAGTAGGGCACGGCCTCGGCCTGCATCCACTCGTTGATGTTCGCGCGTGACACGCGCAACATCGGGCGCACGACTTCCACTTTGCTGTCGCGTGACAGCGCCCGCCGCACCGGGATGCCGCCCATGCCGGTGATCCACGACCCTGAAATCGCGCGCACCAGCACCGTCTCGGCCTGGTCGTCGAGTTGGTGACCGGTCGCGAGTTTGTTGATGTGCTTTTCGCGGCAGGTATCGACGAACAGCCGGTAGCGTTCACGGCGGCCCAGCGTCTCGATGTTCATGCCCCGGTACTTGCCGCTGGCCAGCATCATCGGGATTGAAACGCGCCGCACCACCAGCGGCAGATTGAAACGATCACGCGCGATGTTGCGGCAGAACTCCTCGTTCTTGTCAGCTTCCTCGGTGATGCCGTGGTTCAGGTGCGCCAGTGTGATGTCCCAGCCGTAGCGGTAGGTAGTGCTGATCTGGCTCAGGGCGCTGGCAAGAAACATGCTGTCCGGTCCGCCGGAAAAGGCGACCAGGATGTTCTCGCCGCGATCGAACAGGTCGTTCGTGCGGATGAAGGCGTGTACGTCGTCAAAGAAGCGGTTCATGCGAGGGCAGGTTGCAGGTTACAGGTTTCAAGGCTCAGGAACTACAGGGTGCCGGATCGCACAGCCGGCCGGTTTGGCCGAGCCCCTGAAACCTGAACCCAAAACCTACAACCTGCCCAGACAAAGGCCATGGACCACTTTGATGCAGCTGTCGACAAACACGGCGATGCCGGCTTGGCGCAGTCTCTCCTCAACTTCCCAGCCGCCGGCGTTGAGCTGAAACCAGACGGCCTTGGGCAGCGGGTTCATGGCCAGCACGTCGGCTGCGACTTCGTGCTCATGCTCGGCGGCGCGAAAGACGTCCACAATATCCACGGGCCCCGGCACCGCCTGCAAGTTGCGGTAGCAGGCCAGGCTCTCGATCTGGTCATGACCCGGGTTCACCGGGATTATCTCGTAGCCCGCGCCCTGCATGTACATGGCGATGGCGTGGCTGGTGCGGTGCGGCTTGGGCGACATGCCAAGCACGGCAACGCGGCGCGCGGATTTGAGGATTTGGCAGGCGAGGTCCAAGGGAACCACAGGTTTCAGGTTGAAAGTCTCAGGGCACTGCAACAGTTCAAACACGAGGCAAGCGGCAGGTAGTTCCTGAAACCTGAAACCTCGGGCCTGAAACCTGCCGTTAGTAGTGCTCGCCTGATTTGCGCACGTGCACCCAGGGTTCGCCGTCCTTGAGCATGCGGCCGCCGATCACTTCGGCGGCGATGATGTTGTGCTCGGTGCTCGGTTCCATGACGCGCAGCACACGGCACTCCAGAAAGCCCAGCGCGTCAGGCAGGTAGGGTGTGTTGTTGTCTGTGCGCTCAATGCTGCTGCCGGCAAAGGGGTCGTCGCCGATTTCAAAGCCGCGGGCAAAGCGGCCCATGATCGCCTTGTCGTCTTTGCCCAGCAGGTTGACGGCAAAGTGCGCGCCGCGGCCCATCTGGCGCATGATCGGCCGATCCTGCTTGATGGCGACGCTGACGGCGGGCGGCGAGAATCCGGCCTGACAGACCCACGAGGCCAGAAAGCCCGCGCGCTGGCCGTTGTTCTCGGCGGTAATGATGTACAGGCCGGTCGGGATACGGCCCAGTGCTTGCATGTCCGGCGGCGTTTCAGGCATGGCTTTCTCCGGCGCCAGATTAGCTGCCCGTGCTTCAGCGGTAAACCCGCGCGACGCGACGGCCCAGGCCGCACAGGATCTCATACGGGATTGCCTCGGCCCACTGCGCGACTTCGTACAGTTCCACGCCCGGGCCAATCAGCGTCACTTCATCGCCAACCTGCACTTGCGGCGCGTGGCCCACGTCGATGGTTGTGTAGTCCATGCTGACACGGCCCACCACCGGGCAGCGCCGGCCATGCACCACGACGCTGGCGCGGTTGCTGAGGCTGGTGCGGTAGCCGTCGTTGTAGCCCACCGGCAATGTCGCAATCCGGGTAGGGGCGGGCGTGTAGTAGGTGCGGTTGTACCCGACGGGGGTGCCCTCGGGCACGTCCTTCAGGAACAGCACCCGGCTTTTGAGCTCCAGCGCGGGCTTCAGCGCAGCTTCCCAGCCGCGGTCGCCGCCGGGCAACAGGCCCCACAGCGCAATGCCCGTGCGAACCATGTTGAAGCGCGCGTCCGGGTGCTGCCACACCGCAAGGCTGGAGGATGCGTGCAGCATCAGCTCGCCGTAGCCAAGCCGCTGGGCCAGTTCCACAGCCAGATTGAAGTGCTCAAGCTGGCGCAGGGTGAAGGCCGGATTTTCCTCATAGGGCGAACTGAAGTGCGTGCACAAGCCCACCAGCTCAAGACTCCGCAGACCCTTCATCTGGTGCAGAAACGGCACGGCTTCAAAAGGCTGCATGCCAAGCCGGCCCATGCCGGTGTCGATCTTCAGGTGTACGCGCACGTTGCGGCCCTGTCGCTCGGCCTCGGCGTTGAGGTCGTGGGCCATCTGCACGGTGTGAAGGTTGACTTCAATGTCGCGGGCCACAACGGCTGGCATTTCACCGGGGATGATGCCGCCGACAATCAGGATCGGTGCGGCAATGCCGGCGTCGCGCAACTCAAGGGCCTCGCCGCTGTCACCGACGCCCAGGTGGTCGATGCCCTCGTTGACCAGAAGGCGCGCCATCTCAACGGCGCCGTGGCCGTACGCGTTGGCCTTCAGCACGGCCATGACGCGCGCGGCGCCCGCGCGGGCGCGTATTGCCGCCAGGTTGTGGCGCACGGCGGCGGTGTCGATTTCTGCCCAGACTCGATGCATAGGGAACCGGTGTTTGGTAATCGGGCATCGGGAATCGGCAGCTTGCGCGATTCCCGCTTCCCGGTGATCGATTCCCGGGATCAACTACTTCTTCTTCTCCAGGCCTTCCTTGCGCTTGCGTTCTTTGGCGCGCTTCATTTTGGCGCGCTTGTTCTTGAGGTGGTTCTTCTTGCTGCTGTTGTAACCCATGGTTCCTATTCCTTGATCGATTCGGCCCACTTCACAATGTTACGGTGATGTTCGGCGTGTTCTGAATCCAGCACGATCCCCAGCACCACGAATGTCCCGTGACTGTTGTTGAACGCAGCCACCACCACCTCGCCGCCCTGCATGACGCTCCAGGACAGGTTGCCGCTTGACTTGGCTTCAGGCACGCCGGCGGCCAGTTTGGGGGCAAAGTCCTTGACCGCGCTGCCGGGGTCCATGCGCTCTTTACCCGCGAAGTACAGGATTGCGCCCGCGGCCTTGTGCGTCCATTCCTTCCAGTGTCCTTCGCCCTCTGTGCCGCCGGGGGCTTTCACGTTGCACACAGCCGTCACCTCGCGCCAGTCGCCGGGCGGCTTCTTGGTGTGCTTGAGCAACTCAATACGCCCGTCGCGGCTCAGGCTTGCCCAGCCGTTGATGGGGTCGGCTTTGACCTTGCGCCACAGTTCGGGGTCCGGCGGTGGGGGCTCAGGCTTGCCGGGCTTGTTGGCGGGTGGCGGGTTTGCTGCACTGTTGGCGGCCGGGCCGGCACCTGTGTCGCTGCCGGTAGGGGCGTTAGCTGTGCCGCCGCCGCACGCCGCCAGCGTCAAAGCGGCGATAAGGATGAATGCAAGTCGTGCCATCGCATGCTCCTTGTGGGGGCGGCGATGGTAACTGCGCGGGTGCGCATGCGCTAGAACTCATCTTCGCGCTCGAGGTCGCGATCCGGCAGTTTCGGGGCCGCGGGTGCATTTGCCGGCGGTGGTGCGGGCGCGGGTGACTGCTGAAGTTCAGGCTGTGAAGGTGTGGGCGGGGGCGCATGCGGCGAGTCCGGCTGCGGCCCGGCCATCAGCACCACGATCAACGCGACCAACGCTGACACCGCAAGCCAGGCGACAGCCCTTGTGCCTGCGGTTCGCGGCGCGGGGACCGGCACATAGATGACGCGCACAGACGGCGGCGGCCCCCCTCGCGCGAAACGATAGGCGCCGCCCTGATCGCTGCCCTCAGCTGTGACCACTTGTTGGCAGTCCGGGCAGCGCAACTGCTTGCCCGCGTAGAAGGGGCTAAGGCTGCGCTGCCAGCCGCATCGGCATTGGACGTGCGTGCGCATGGATGGATTATACCCCATGGATGGCTGGCGCGTGCATCAGGCCCTTGCGTGGCAGCGCGCTGCGACTAGAATCTTGCGAGACAGTCTGAAAACCGCTTGATCAAGGCGCTGGCAGGCAGCGCAAACTTTGTGGAACCGGAATCCAACGAAGAAGACGCCCATCCCGAGGGCGAGGTCGTGTTCGAAGAAGAGGACGACGCACTCGACCTGGGCGACCTGGCCGGCGAGAAGCCGCACCGCGAAACGGTGCGCGAGAGGCTGATGCGCGCCGAGAAGCGACGCACAACGCGGCGCGAAAAGAACTGGCACGATACGCCGGTCGACGTAACGCCCAGCGGCCGGCACGAAGTGATTGAGTGGAGCGGTGAAGACGACATTGACGAAAATGACGTCTCTGAAATCGTGAAGGGCCCGGGCATCGTTGACACGGGCGACCTGGATGAAAGCACCCTGGGCGGCCCGGCGACGGTGATTGAGCAGCAGCTGGATGCGGCAGGGTTCCCTGCGGCAGACGTACCGGAAAGCGGCCCGATGACGATGGCCGCCTACGAAATGGAAGGCGCGCTAACCGCATCAGGCCGCCACGAGGTAGTGGACGAAGTAGGCGACGAGACCGACATCGGCAGCATTGAGCTCCAGGAAGTTCAGGGCCAGGGCGGTTCGGGCCCCATGACGGTGGCTGTGCAGCAGATGGAGTTTCCGCCGGAGTCCGCGACGGAAACGGGTTATGGAAAGACGGAAGGCCCTCCGGAGACAGCGCTGGAATGGGAATCCAACATAGCGCAAGATGCTGGCAGTGAAGCAGTTGAAGGTGACGCAGGATACGAAAATCGGACTGGTCAAAGTGAGGGCTTGCTGCTAGATAGTGCGGCGCAGCAATCCGCACACGACGAAGTTGAAGGCGCCGCGCGTCCCATTGACGACGAAGCGGCCCAAGGGCATCGTTACGCGGAACCGCCATACAGACAGCGAGACACAGAAACGTACAGCGCACCCGGGAGGCTTGACCCGGGCGCACAGTCAGAAAATCAAGCAACTGAGCAGGATCGTGCAGAAGACGACGGCGCCGGGACGGTCTCGGAAGAGTCGGTGCCTGCACAACCACGAGAAGAAGTTTCTCAACAGCCGGAGGTATTCACCGTGGGTGATGATTCGGGTGCGCCGCTTGGGCGCGGACTAGACGTGGGTACAGCCAACCTGGTAGCTGCCCGCATGGATGAAGAGGGCAGCATCGAGTTCTTCCCGGCACGCAACGCGTTCCTGGACGTACCCGAGGACCCGTACACCTTGAAGATGCTCAAGGGTCAGGGCGTGCCGTACATCAAGCGCGAAAACAAGCTCTTCATCATCGGTGAAGACGCCTTCGAGCTTGCGAACATTTTCAACCGCGAAATGCGCCGTCCGATGAAGAACGGCTTGATCAGCCCGACTGACGCGGATGCCATGCCCATGGAAGTCGAGCTGTTCAAGAAGATTCTGGGCCCGCCGCGCGCGGAAGGCGAGATGGTGTACTACTCCATCCCGGCCGACCCCGTCGATAGCACGATGAACATCGTGTATCACACGAACATCGCCAACGGCCTGCTTGAGCGCCTTGGCTACCGCGGCCACCCCTTCAACGAAGGCCAGGCCATCGTGTTCAGCGAACTGGGCGACGACGAGTTCACGGGCATCGGCATCAGCTGCGGCGGCGGTATGGTGAACGTGTGCGTGTGTTTCCGCTCCATGCCGGTGGTCAGCTTCTCAACCGCCAAAGGCGGCGACTGGATCGACCAGCAGGCCGCGCAGGTCATGGGTTGCGCCGCCAGCAAGATCACGGCGGTCAAGGAACGCGGCGTTGATATCAACGCCCCCAAGACCCCCGAAGAAGAAGCGATCGTCATCTATTACCGCCACTTGATCAAGTACAGCCTGGACAACATCGTCAAGAAGTTCGCGGCCACCAAGGACATTCCCAACTTCCCCAAGCCGGTGCCCATCGCGGTTTCAGGCGGTACCAGCAAGGTCGGCGGCTTCGTTGAAGTGTTCAAGGACGAGTTCAGCAAACTCGCCAGCAAGTTCCCGATCAAGATCAGCGACATCCGCAAGGCCGAGGACCAGCTTAACGCCACGGCCAAGGGGTGCCTGCTTGCGGCGCTCAGCCACGAGGACTAGAATCGTCCCGCGGCAAATCCGACGTGAATGCACGCCCGGTGTCCGCCGGGCGTGCGTTTTCAGAACCCGAAGCAGGTGATTCGACATGGCGGACCTGGCAAAACTCGCAAGCCTTTCCAAACGGCTCAAGACCTCCGAAGCCAAGGTCAACGAGGACAAGTCCCCGTTGTCCATGGGCAGCGGGCCGGGGCCGGCCATTGAAGAAGCGGACGACACGGGCACCAGCACAGCCAACGCTTCCGCCCCTGCCAGCGCACCGGCGTACAGCGCGCCTTCAGGCGGAGGGGGCGGCGGGGGGGCGGCGCCCAAGGTGACGGTAAACGTCGATATGGGCCCCGTGACCGACATGCTGGGCCGCATCCGTGACGAGATGCGCAACCTGCGCGAAGAAGTCGCCAAGACACGCAAGGAAGGCATGAAGGTCGATATCGGCGGCGACGCCGCCGAGCTGATGGACCAGATGCTCAAGCACCTGTCGGCGGTCAGCAAGGCCAGCCGCGAACTTACCGAAAAGCTCGTAACCAGCCTGCCCGAGTCGCGTTGGTACAGCGACTTGATGAACCTTGGCCGCGAAGTCGGCGAGGGCATTGTTGCCGGCGGTGGCGGTGGCGGTGGCGGTGGCGGCGGCGGCAGCGCCGAAGACATCAACGCGATCAAAGAGCAGCTGGAAATGCAGAAGACGCAACTTACTGCGATTCTCAGCATTCTTCAGCGCCGCTAAACAGGAACATGCTTGAAGGCGAGTTGCGGGGCGACCCGCAACTCTTGCATTTGAAGGCGACTCTCTCCAAAGTCGGGAGCAGCGAGCCCGACCATGCCCATCCACCCGACTGCCATCATTGACCCCGCTGCCAGTGTTGACCCCGACAATGACATCGGGCCGTACACATTGGTCGGGCCGGCGGTCACCATCGGGCCGGGCAATCGCATCGGCCCGCAGGGAGTGTTTGAAGGACCGACCACGATCGGCGCCGGCAACCGCTTCGGCGCCCACGTCAGCATTGGCGCGGCACCCCAGGACCTCGGCTACAAAGGCGAACCCACAAAGCTTGTGGTGGGGGACAGCAACTTCTTTGGCGACTACGTGCAGCTGTGCCGCGGCACAGCCAAGTCGCACGACCAGACCACGAAGATCGGCAACCACGTTTACCTGATGGCCTACTGCCACGTCGGCCATGACTGCGTGGTGGCGGACCATGTGATTGCCGCAAACGCGCTGCAGCTGGCTGGGCACGTCACAGTCGAAGACCACGCCGTGTTCGGCGGCCTGGTGGCGATACACCAGTTTGCGCGCGTCGGTCGCATGGCCATGATCTCGGGGGGGTCGGTCACCAGCCTGGACATCCCGCCGTTTTGCCGGGTTGCGGGGTACAGTTGCCCCGTGTCAGGCCTGAACGCGGTGGGCCTGCGCCGAAACGGATTCAGCCGTGAACAGGTCGCGCGCCTGCGTGAGGCGTACAAGGTGCTGTTCCGTAGCGCGCTTACGACCGAGAAGGCACTTGAAGTTCTTGAGCACGACTTTGCCGACAGTGAGGCCGCACAACACTGGGTGAAGTTCTTTCGGTCAACCAAGCGCGGCGTGGTGCGCCTCAAGGGCGTCAAGCCCGGTGACGACGCCGAGTAGCCCTACGGCGCTGTCAGCAGCCACCCGTCTTCGTACTCCTGGACTTTCGTCAGGCCGGTAAGGCCGGACAGCCTTCGCATCTCTGTCTCTGTGTAATGTCCCGTCCGGAAAATGGCCACGGCGCCCTGCTGGCTGCGAAGCTTGCGACCCAACGCAACAGTGGCGGCGTCAGGATCAGGGAACGGCATTGGCCCCTTGGGGTCCAGCAGGTTCAGTACGTCGGCGCGGGGGATGGCCGGGGACGGCCTCTTCTGCGCATAAACGATGGTATCGCGCCAGTTGCTGGCGACGGGCCTGTCGCGGGGCAACTGCTTGACGGCGGCCAGCAACTCGGACTCGCGCAACTCGGGCGCGCTGTACAAGCGGCCCTTCTGGGCTTCCTTCATCGAGATGATGGCGCGCGGCAGGTACGTCGCAGCCAGCAGCGCCAGCGCCACCCAGCACGCGACAGCCAGTCCCTTGCGCCGCCGGCGCAGCAGCGCGCACACGAAGACGGCCACGGCCACCGTCAGCGGCGCCAGTAGTCGTTCGTCAAGCGGCGTGCCGCTGTCAAACACGCAGATGGTGACAGCCAACAGCGCCGCATAAGCACCGGCATGCAGCAGCGCCAGCGAAGCCGCCAGCGGCAGGCGGTTGCGCGCCAGCCTGCGCAGGCCCCAAGCTGCGCCAAACAGCAACAGTGCCGCCACCGGCAGCGCGATGGCCGCTTTCACAAACGATGGCGCCGCCTGCGGCACGATCCACACGGCAAGCGAAAACGCCCCGCTCTGTGCATGCATCAGGCCCGGGCCTTCAAACAACAGCTCGCGGGTTCCCATACGGCCGGAGGCACTGACGTTGCGGGCCGCCAGCAGCACCGGCATTACAACCGACAACGCGCCGTACACCCACGCCCAGCGCATGCGCACGCGCCAGTCTTCTTTCAACAGCACCAGTACGCCAACAACCCCGGCAACGATCAGCGCCAAGCCTGCGTAACGTTGCATACACGCCACGCCGCACAACAACGCGGCGGCTGTGATCCATCCCCAGTGCCGAGTGCGCAGCCACGCCGCGAATGCGCTCGCACTGCCGGCGCAAAGCAGGATGAACAGCGGCTCGCTCAGCAATTGGGTCGATGCGTTCAGCAGCGATGGCGAACACGCCAGCAGCCATGCCGTCAGCACGCCGGCCCACGGCTTGCGGCTGCACGTCCACACGCCGAAGCCCAGCAGCAGCGCCGTGCCCCCGTGGGCGAGCGCGTTAACCAGGCTGCCGGCGCCGACAGGCGGCACACCCAGCAGGATTGCCAGGGCCATAATCGCGGAAAACAGCGGCGGCCAGTGGGTCACCGGCTCAGACTCGCCGTGCATCCCGGATGCGTAGTAGCCCTCACCCGCGGCAAGGTGGCGGGCGGCGTCAACGTACACGCTGGAGTCAGGGGTACCGCCCGGGCCGAACGGTGTAACCGCCAGCATCACCAGCAGTGCGCCGAACACGCCCGCGGCAATGATTGCGAAACGCGGCAACGCCGGGCTCTTCGCGGCTAGCGGCATGGCGCCCCTTGGTCAATGCTGAGCCTTAATCGTACCCGCGCCGCCACGGGTTTGAAATGCGCTGCCGCCAATCAGGCGCCGGACTTCTTGGCCCGCTTGCGGGCGGTTTCACTCAGTTCGCGCTTGCGGATGCGCCAGCCCTTGGGCGTGACCTCGACCAGCTCGTCGGGCTCGATCCATTCCATGGTCTCTTCAAGGCTCATGGCGCGCTTGGCTTTCAGCTTGGTGAAAGTTTCCTTGGTGCTGCTGCGGATGTTTGTCAGGTGCTTGAGCCTGCACACATTAACGCCAAGGTCACCCTCGCGGCAGTTTTCGCCGACCACCTGGCCCACATACACGCTGTCGCCCGGTTCAAGAAAAAAGTCGCCGCGGTCGTTCAGGTTGTCCAGCGCGTACGTAGTCACCTGGCCGGGATCGGTGGCGATCAGCGCGCCCCGTGTGCGCGGCGCGATGTCGCCCGCGACGGGCCGGTACTCATTGAAGCGGTGACTGAAAATCGCTTCGCCCGCGGTCGCGGTGAGCATGCGCGTGCGCATGCCGATCAAGCCGCGGCTCGGGATCTCGAAGTGCAGCACGGTTCGGTTGCCGTGGTTTTCCATGTGGCGCAACTGTCCCTGCCGCGCCCCCAGCAGTTCAATCACCTTGCCGGTGTGTTCGCTGGGCACGTCCACCGCCGCGTCTTCCCAAGGCTCTTCACGCCCGGCGGGCGTGTCGTGAAAGATCACTTCCGGCGCGCCGACCGCAAACTCAAAGCCCTCGCGCCGCATGTTCTCGACCAGGATGCCAAGGTGCAGCGTGCCGCGGCCCGCAACCCGGAAGCTCTCCGCGGCGTCGCCGGTGTTTACATGCAGCGCCACGTCGGCTTCGGCGGCGCGCTCAAGGCGGTCGCGCACCTGGCGGCTGGTGACGAAGTCACCCTCCTGGCCCGCAAACGGCGAGTCGTTGACGCGAAACTCCATGGCGACGGTCGGCTCATCAATCGGCACCGGCGGCAACTGGTCCGGGTGTTCAGGGTCGGCCACAGTGTCGCCGATATCGACGCCGTCGATGCCGACAATCGCCACGATATCGCCGGCCTTGACGCTGGTGACGTCCTTGCGGCTGAGCCCGTCAAACACCTGCACCTGCTTGGCCTGTGCGCTGTGCTGTGTGCCGTCGCGCTTGACCACGACCACCGGGTCTTTGGCGCGCAGCGTGCCGCGCATGATGCGGCCAATGCCCACGCGGCCGACAAACTGGTCGTACAGAAAGTTCGTGATCTGTACCTGAAACGGCTTGTCGGGCTCAACCTCCGGGCCGGGAATCCGGTTGAGCATCGCGTCCATCAGCGGCACCAGGTCGCGGCCCGGCACGACCGGGTCTTCGCTGGCGATTCGCTGGCGGCCGCTGGCGTACAGGACCGGGAAGTCCAACTGGCTGTCGTCGGCGCCAAGGTCAATGAAAAGCTGAAAGACCAGGTCCAGCACCTCTAGGCTGCGGGCGTCAGGCCGGTCGATCTTGTTGATCACCACCAGTGGCTTCAGGTTGTGTTCCAGCGCCTTGCGAAGCACAAACTTGGTCTGCGGCATGGGGCCTTCGGCGGCGTCCACGAGCAGAAAGCAGCCGTCGGCCATGGACAGCACGCGCTCAACTTCGCCGGCAAAGTCGGCGTGGCCTGGCGTGTCGATCAGGTTGATCTTTACGCCCTTCCACTTGAAGCTGACGTTCTTGGCCAGAATGGTGATGCCGCGTTCGCGCTCAAGAGGATTGCTGTCCATGAAGGCTTCGGCGTGGTCGGTCTTGTGCCCGAAGAAGTTGGCCAGTTCCAAAAAGCCGTCAACCAACGTGGTCTTTCCGTGGTCAACGTGGGCAATCACAGCAATGTTACGGATGTCGTCTCGGCGCATGGGCGCGGGATGGTAGATGTTCGGCGCGCAAGCGCTAGAACCCGCGCAACTTCGTCGTCACCTTCACCACCGCTGACATGCCGTTGCCGCCCAGCAGTTCTTCTGCCTGATGCTGGGCATCGCGCCAGTGCGGCAGAGCCTGCTCAAACTTCCGACGGCCTGCCTCGGTTAGCGCAATCTTGTGACTGCGCGCGTCCTTTCCGCCCGCGCGCCGGATCCAGCCGTTGCGCTCCATTCGGTCGATGTTGCGCGACAGGGTTGACTTGTCAAGTTTCAGCGCTTCGCACAGCCGGGCCGGCTGTACGCCGCCCGTATGTTCCAGTGCCGTCAAAATGGTCATCTGGGCCGCGGTCAGGCCCACGGCGCGCAGCGCGTCGTCGTAAATGCCTGAAACCACCCGTGCCAGCATGCGGGTGCGCGCCGCAACGCAGCGGGTAGCCACCTCCTGGGCGGCTGATTTAACGGATTTGGCCATGGGTGCGCATGTTGGCGTCGCAGGCAGGCGGCGGCAAGCGCAACCGCGTGTGCGTCAAGTCGCGAAAGATTGTCGATGATTTTGCGAGGCAATGAACGGCGCAATCGTTTATAAGTCAACCACTTGGCCCGCCATGGGCAATTGGATAAGGCGAAAAGAGTTATGACAGCAACCATCCAGCGTGCGCCTGACGAAAAGGTCAACTGGCGCCTCGGCACCGTCTTGTTTGCGGGCATCCACCTGTTGCCCTTTGCCGCCATCTACACCGGCGTGCACTGGAGCGCGTGGATTATCATGGCTGTGCTGTACTTCAGCCGCGTGTTCTTTCTGACCGGCGGCTATCACCGCTATTTTAGCCATCGCACGTACCGCATGGGCCGCGTCATGCAATTCCTGATGGCGCTGGGCGCCACCACCGCCGGCCAGAAGGGCCCGCTGTGGTGGGCCGCGCACCACCGCCACCACCACAAGTACAGCGACGAGTACGAAGACATCCACTCGCCCAAGCGCGGCTTCTGGTGGAGCCACATGGGCTGGATCATGTGCAAGAAGTACGAGCACACCCAGACCGACCTGATCCCGGACTTCGCCAAGTACCCCGAGCTGCGCCTGCTGGACAAGTTCGACATGGTCCCGCCGCTGATGCTGGGCATTGCGGTGTGGCTGCTGGGCTACCTGATCACCGGCACCGCCATGGGCGCGACCGGCGTGTTGTTGATCGGCTTCTTTCTGAGCACCATTTTCACCTGGCACAGCACCTTTACCGTAAACTCGCTGGCCCACGTGTTTGGCCGTCGCCGCTTTGCCACCCGCGACACAAGCCGCAACAACCTGTGGATCGCGCTGGCCACCGGCGGCGAAGGCTGGCACAACAACCACCACCACTACCCCGGCGCCGCCTGCCAGGGCTTTTACTGGTGGGAAATTGACACCACCTACTACGTGCTGAAGCTGATGTCGAAGGTCGGCCTGGTCAGCGGCCTGCGCCGGCCCCCCGAGCACATTTTGCAAAAGCACCTGATCAAGCAGGGCGCCGCGGACCTTGGCATGTTCCAGACCCACTGGGAACGCGCGGTCAAGGCGCTGGCGGACGCACAGGCCAGGGCCGGCGGCATGGCCGCCGAGCAAAAGCAAGCCCTTGAGGAGCTGCTGGTGTCAACCCGCGCCAAGATCGAAGAACTGGCCAAAGCCAGCGCCGAAAAGGCCGGCGACATCGCCCGCGCATCAGCCGAAAAGGCGGCGTCCCTGATGCCCCAACAAGAGGCAGAGGCGGTAAGCTAACCGCTTGTTCAGCAAATGCACTCGGGCCGTCCTTGCGGACGGCCCGTGGCATGTCGGAAGCAGGGGAGGCACATTTCGGCAGTCGCCTGTCGAAACTTGGAGGAGGACAATTCCCCACCTCCGACACTAAGGCATTATAACGAGCGAAACCGGTTTCGGACTACTCTTTTTTTTCGCCAAACAAACATGTCGCAAGTCCCAGATGTCTCGATCCTTACGACCATCGCCCAGCGTGTGGCCCAAGTGCAGTTGAGGCACTTTGAGCGCCTTGACCAAGCCGCCATCGAAAGCAAGGGCCGCCACCGCGACCTGCTGACAATCGCCGACAGCGAGTCGGAGCGCGTCATCATTGACACTGTTCGCGAGCGCTACCCCAGCCATGCCATCCTGGCCGAAGAATCCGGCGCGCACCTGACCGACAGCGACACATGGTGGATCATCGACCCCGTGGACGGCACGACCAACTTCGCCAGAGGCTTTCCGTTTTTTGCCGCCAGCGTCGCCTGCTGGCACAAGGGCCAGCCGGTACTGGCGCTGGTTGAGGCACCCCGGCTGGGCGAGCGCTTTATCGCCGAGCGCGGTAGCGGGGCCACGGTCAACGGCCGCCGGCTGAGGGTAAGCGATACGACCGAGATCAGCCGCAGCATTCTGGCCACGGGTTTTTCGTACCAGCGCAACGAGGTACAGCGCAACAACGTCGATAACTTTTCAAGGCTGGTGCTTAAGTGCCACGACATCCGCCGCCCCGGCGCTGCCAGCCTGGATTTGGCCTACGTCGCCGCCGGGCGCTTTGACGGTTACTGGGAGCCCTACCTCAAGCCTTGGGACGTAGCCGCCGGCTGCCTGCTGGTAACGGAGGCGGGGGGCAGGGTAAGCGACTTCAAAGGCGGTCAGGACTGGCTGTTCGGTGAAAACGCCGCCGCCAGCAACGGCCACATTCACGACGAGCTGCTGGCTGACCTGAGCGAAACCGAACAAGGCTACCAACCCTGGGGCCGCCAGTTCGAGCAACGCCTGCGGGGTATGTGATTGGCACTCACTCGTTAGGCGGTTGCAATCTAGAATCTTGGGCCTTGGTTGGTTTGATCTGGGGCCTATGGACACCTTGCTGATCGTGCGCAAGATCCGTGAAGCCGAGTCGTTGGCTGACTCCGGCAAGCATGGCGACGCGCGCGGGCTGCTTGAGCCGCTTTTGAAAGAGCGCGGCCTTACCGACAGCCACAAGCAACTGATCGTCAAAAAGCTTGAACTGTTCAGCAAGCAGCAGCAGCGCATGACACGCGTGATGTCGCGGCGCGGCACCTCGGTGCTTTCGCGCGACCCCGATGCATCCAGCGAACGCACGGCCATCCGCAGCGCCATTGACGTGGACAGGTCTGAGCGGCCCACCGACCACACGATCGAAAAAGACATCGAAAAAGGCGCCGCCACCGAAGTCGTGCCCAGGGCCCGCAACGTTGAAACCGAAGTTCCGCAGGTCGCGCGCAGCCACAAACTGACCAGCGTCAGCCAGCCCGACCTCAAGCGCCCGGGCGTGCACCCGGCATTGCGCGCAGACGAGGCGCCGCCCGCGGCCCCGGCGCCTGCGGCTATTGAACGGCCGCCCACGCCCAGCATTCGCGACGACCAGATCAAGGACCACTACAGCGGCAACTGGCCCAAAGTCGTTGACAGCCAGGTGCGCCTGCCCGCGTCGGAATCGCAGGAGCTTGCGCCGCTGGCAGACGCAATCGACGACGAGGCCGACGAAGACGACCCGCGCAAGACTGACATTTTCAAGGCCCCGTCCTCGACCGAGATTCCGCGCGGCGTCGCGACCGAGATGGTGCCGCGGCTGGACGACACCGACGAAGAAAGCGCGCCGGTGATTTCGCGCTACACCACGCCGGGCGGCACCCGCGACACGCCGGTGCCGCAGTCGATGACCCCGGCTGTGCGTGACAGCGTGGTTCACCCCAAGGCGCCCGGTCCCGGGCACGACGACGACAGCACCTACCTGCTGGCCGACGAACACTTTGCATCGCGCGCGCCCAGCAGCCGCGGGCCGCGCAGCAACCCGGAACTGAAGGCGCTGGCAGACCGGCTGCCCGACGACGACCTGCGCCGCGAACTGGCGCTGGAAATCGTCAAGCTGCGCAGCGAGCTTGAAAGCGTCCGTACCGGTAAAGTCGAGCCGCCCGCGCCCGGCACGCGCAAGGTCAAGTCGATGGAACGGCCGGAAAGCGGGTCGTTTCACATTCCGGCCAGCCAGGTGAACACGATTGTGCGCCGCGCCGCCGGTACCGACAGCATTGAAGTGCACATGCCCAGCCGCGACGAAGAAGCCGCCGAGTTGCAGGTGCTGCGGCGCGACTCCGTGCGCGGCAAGGCGGCCACCCAGACTCCGACCGACCGCATCGCGCTGGCGCAGGACTACATCGACGGCGCCGGCGCTCGCAAGACCGGCATGTTGCGTCCCGCGGCAACCTTGCTGGGGTTTGCGGTTGTGCTGGCGCTGGTGGTGTGGGCGGTGCACATCGCGTGGCAGTCAATCAACGCTGAAGCCCAGACCACCGACCTGCACATGACAGACGAAGGTGCGGGCGGGTACGGGATCGGCAAGTCGTACGAGGTTTACGAAGACCTGCGCGGCCGGCAGGGCACGACCGCGCGGCAGGTGACGACCCATGCCGGCTGGATCATCCAGTATGATGCGGACAACATCATCCGGGGCATTGCGTTTGCGGGGCCGGGTGGCAAGGAAACCGGGTCGATGAAGGTGACGCTGGATGCAGCGCAACACACAGGCGCGGACTGGTCGGTGGGCGCGGTAATGAAGTCGCTGGGCGAGCCTGTGCCGCCGTACAGCGAGGCGACGTTCGCCTCGCAGGAATCGAACACGCTGCGCTGGGAGTTCGCGCAGGGCACACGGGTGTTTGAGGCGCATTATCGTACCGTCACGCCGGATCAGCCGGCATGGGTACGCGTGCGTGACGTGCGCGTCGATCTGCCGGACCCGCGCACAGCCAATGAGTAGCCGAAGCCGTTGCGCCTGCTATGCTGCGGGCGGAGTAGCGCATGAAGATCCGCTTTTGGGGTGTACGCGGCAGCCTGCCGACGCCCGGGCCCGACACGGCCCGCTACGGCGGCAATACGACGTGCATCCAGGTCATCCGCGAAACCGGCCCGCTGCTGATTATTGACTGCGGCACCGGCATCCGCGTGCTGGCGGATCACTTGATGGGCAGCGCCAAGCCGCCGTTTGACATTCGCGTGCTGGTGACGCACACGCACTGGGACCACATTCACGGCTTTCCGTTCTTTACGCCGATCTACACGCCGGGCAGCAACGTGCAGGTGTATGGCATCGGGCCGCTGCGCGAGGGCAAGAGCTTCGAAACGGTGATGCGCGACCAGATGACGTACAGCTACTTTCCCGTCGAGAACACGATGCTGGACAACGTGGTCACCTACCACGACTACAACAAGATGTTCCCGGACGGAGTCGAGAAGTGCTTTGAAGTGTGCGAAGGCGTGAAGGTCCGCATCAAGCTGACCAATCATCCGGTTTACTGCACCGCATACCGCGTGGAAGCTGACGGCAAGGCCTTCGTGTTCAGCGGCGACCATGAGCCGTGGCCCGAAGAGGACATTGAAGAAACCAGCGACACCAAGGCCCTGTACCACATGATGAACAAGCGGCTGATCGAGTTCTGCCGCAACGCCGACCTGGTAGCATTCGACACAACCTATACCCAGGACGAGTACGAGAGCCCCGGCAAGCCGCAGGCCAGCAAGCGCGGTTGGGGCCACAGCTACTTCGAGTACAACATCGGGCTGGCGCGTGAGGCGGGCATCAAGCGGCTGGCGTTCACGCACCACGACCCGACCCGAACCGACGACGCGCTGGACCGTTTAATGCACGAGCAATACTTGCCGCTGGCAAGGCAGGAAGCGCCGGACACCGAGTTCTTTGCCGCGCGCGAAGGCATGATCATCGAGCTCTAGTGGCGCGGGCGCACTCGCCCGCGGGGCTGAGCCAAGCGAAGCCCGAAATGCAAAAGGCACCCGCACTTTCCTCGTACACTCTGCCCGACGAACAACGCCGTCGCGGCAGCTTTGTCGTGCGCATGATGCTGCGCCGCGTTTCACTGCGGCAGCACCCCGCCGCGTTGAAGGCCGCCGCGCGCGTGCTGCTGGTCCTGCCGCTGCTGCAGGGCGCGCTGCTGGTGGGTGTACTGAATGCCGAGTATTGGCTGCTGCTGCTATGTGCGGAAGGTCTGCTGATTGCGCTGCTGGCATCGTCTCAGCTTTCGCGCCCGACCGCTGAAAGCCGCCTGATCGGCTACGGCATCGGCGTGCTGAACATCGGCGCTGTGGCGGCCGTCGGCGCATTTCTGGGCGTGCCGCTGCTTTGGATCACCGGGATGATTGCGATGCTGCCGTTTTCGTGGCTCGTGCTTCGGCCTACGGGCGCGAACACGATCAAAGCGGGCTGGGCCATGTTTGCACTGCCGATGTTGCTGCTGGCGGCGTTTGCGGGTTTCGGGCGATTGTCGCTGGAACAGTCCCGCACCGAACAAGACCCGGCGGCACGCGCCAGCCAGCTTCATGCGGCGTTTGATGGCATGCGGCTGCGCGGCTTTAACGCGACTGAGCGGGCACTGTTGCGCCTGCGTCAGGCACAGGCCGCATACCAGGCGGGCGACTACGAGCGTGCCTTTGAGTTTGCGAGTGACGGCATGCAGTACCCGAGCGGCGAGTTGCGCGGCATACCCAAGAGCCCGATCGGCCAGGACCTGCTGGAGAGCCTGATCCGCATCAAGGCCCAAGCCTTCTACAACGCGAGGTGGGGCAAGACCGGCGAGATGAGCACCCTGATCCCGCAAGGCCAGCTCAGCCACGAGGAACTCTCCCACGAACACGCCCGGGTCCGCTGGGGCTGGTAGCCTGCTATGCCGCGATGCAACTTTCGGCACGCCGGATAACGCGGTTACCAGCGACTAACGTCAAAGTTATCGCATCCGGACGTTGAGCCAGAAAAAGCGATAAAGTCACCTTTTCGCACACTCTTCCCAAGCTCGACTTTGTGGGGTATGTTTCGCACGACACCAAACTGTGGTGACCCGTCAGCCTACGTGGGGTGGCGATGTGGCGCGCCTTGGTGCAACGCTGAATGAAGCGAATTTCCCGGTTTCTCGAAAAGTAGTTGCGCGATGTCCGGCGTGTGCGCCGGACCGTCTGCGCATTGTCCAGTTGGCATGATGGGAGAAGAAATGCGTAACATCGTAGTTGTCGTACTGCTTGCCTTGCTCGCCGGCGTCGCATCCGCGCAGCACACCTGGACCGGCGCGACCAGCACGGACTGGAGCACGGCTTCCAACTGGAACCCAGCCAGTGTGCCGACATCCGGCGACAACGTAGTCATTCCGAACACGGGCAGCCTGCCGAACGCGCCAACGCTTTCGACCACGGCTGCGTGCGCTGACCTGACCATCCAGGCCGGCGGCGTGCTGACAGGCTCAGCGGGTCTGCTCAACATGACCGGGAACTGGA
Organism: Planctomycetota bacterium; assembly: GCA_019636195.1. Classification (GTDB taxonomy): domain Bacteria; phylum Planctomycetota; class UBA8742; order UBA2392; family UBA2392; genus JADJRK01. The sequence continues at coordinate 116,041 of JAHBYA010000010.1, forward strand.
CGAACAACGGCACGTTTGTGACCGGCACAGCGCGGGTACAGATGTCCGGTGGCAGCGCGGCCACGATCGGAGGCACATCGGCGAACGCGTTCAATCGTCTATACATTACCAAGACTGACCGCACGGTGGTGGTGTCGCTGGCCGCGAATCTATCACTTACCAACGCAACGCTTGCCGGCACCGGGGGACTGTGCGCGCTGGACATTGAGACAGGCACGCTGGACACATCGGGTCACAATCTGACCGCAGCCGGGCGGGTTACCGGCGGTCTGGCAAGCGCGTCCTCAAACATCGGCGGTGAGCTTCTGGTTTCGGGCGGCAGCACCGTGAGCTTGAACCAGGTGTACCAGTGGAACCTCGGCCGTTTCACAATCAACTCAGGCACTGTGACGGTCGCCAACACGCATGAAATTGCGAACTCAGGCCACCGCTTCGACATCAACGGCGGCTCCATCACTTACACTTCGACCGGCACCAACATTGCCATGTACACAAATGGCACGGGATGGGGCTACTTCGCGACAGGCGGAACGATCACCCTGAACGGCAACTGGAGTTGTTCCAGCAGCTGTACGGTGATTCTCTCGGGGACGTCAGTTTGTCGTTTCACCGGCGGCACAAACTCAACGGTTACTTTGAACACTTCATCCACGACAAACACTTGGCAGTTGGGAGACCTGCGAATTCAGAAGTCCGCAGCGAGCGTGTCGTTCACCAATACAACCGCACTCAACATCAACGCTGAGGCAGCCAGCTTGCAGGTGGATGCCGGTGCGACATTGAGCCTGGGCGGAAACTTCGCCGCCGGGACAGGTTGGGCGCTCGGCGGAGTCAACAACGCAGGAACCACCAGCGTGACGGCAGCGATATGCGTTGTAAGCGGCGACATCACAAACTCCGGCACTTTTTCGGCCACAGGTTCCGTCGAGCTTGTTGGCTCCGGCGCCAGCACAATCTCCGGTTCGTGCTCATTTGCCACACTGCAATGTGTGGTACCGGGCAAGCAGTTAAACTTCACAGCGGGCACCACCACAACCGTTTCTACCCGGCTGAACCTGCAGGGTCTGCCCGGCGGCAACCTGTTGCTTCGCAGCACCAGCACCGGCGTCCAATGGAACCTGAACAACACCGGCACCGTGATTGCCGAGTATTGCGATGTCCGTGACAGCGCGGCCGCCAACGCGATCAACGCCGCGGGCAGCACCGACTCAGGCAACAACACCAACTGGAATTTTGGCGGCACGTTCTCGGGCCACACATGGACCGGCGCTACCAGCACGGCCTGGGGTACAGCCTCGAACTGGAGCACCAGCACAGTGCCCGGACCCGCCGACAACGTAATCATTCCCAACACCGCCAGCCTGCCCAACGAGCCGACACTAGCGGCGACTTCGAACTGCTACTCACTGTTCATACAGGCGGGCGGCGTCCTGAACGGCAGCACCGCGACATTGAACGTGTACGGTCACTGGTCCAACAACGGTACATTCAACGCCGGCACTTCCATCGTGATCATGAACGGCACTTCAACCGCCTGGATCCTCGGCTCGTCGGCGACGACGTTCAGCCGCCTTGCTGTGCTCAAGCCCGCGCAGAGCACCGAAGTTATCCAGCACGCCGCCATTACGATCACGTATGCCTCCACCAGTTCGGCAACACCGGGGCTGGACATCCGTCGCGGGACGTTCCGGAACAACGGGCACAACCTGAGTGTTGCGTCCTCCTATGTAAACAGCACTTCGCCGGCGCTGGGTGAGCTGCACATCTCGGGCGGCACGTGCACCTTCAGCTATGTGTACCAGTCAAACTCGCTGCGCCAGTTCACGATCACCGGCGGCACGGTCAACATCTCAAACCTGCATTACGTCCTTAGCAACGGCTCGCGATTCGACATGTCCGGCGGAACATTGAATTACACAAGCACGTCCACCCAAGCGATCTACATATACTCGAACGGCCCGAGCGCTGGCTGGAACGCCACCGGCGGCAACATCAACATTACGGGGGGCATTTATGTGGCCCTGGCAGACGGCAATCTGCAGGCGACCGGGACTTCCATAGTCAGGTTTGTGGGCACCGGTTCGACCACCGTGAATCTGCATGGAACCACAAGCGCTGGAAGCCAGGCCTTCCAGATCGACGACTGCCGCTTCGAAAAGACCGCGGCAGCAACGATCAACTTCACGGCAGGCACCGGCACCTATTCCGGCACACCGACCTTCGGCAGCATGACGGTAAACCTGCTCAACACGGTCACGTTCTCGACCATGAACTTTGCCGGCGGCAGCGGCTGGCAGATCGGCACGGTAACGAATGCAGGGACGATCAATCTCAACAACCCGAGCATGACGTTGAACGGCGACGTCACGAACGCGGGTACCATCAACGTGAACTCGCTGCAGCTGAATGTCGCCGGCAACATCTCCAGCACCGGGACGTTCACGAGTTCGACGGATGCTCACGTCTATGTAACAGGCAGCACCAACACAAGCCTGACCGGCAACCTGACTTTCTATAACCTAAGCTGCACAGTGGCGGGACGTCGCATCACCTTTGGCGCCGGCAACACAGTGACGATCAACGGCCAGATGTTCCTGGAAGGCGCCACCGGCAACGAGATTGAACTTCGCAGCACATCGGCCGGCACACGCTGGAACCTTCAACGCAATGGCGCGGTGATCGCGAGGTACTGCGACGTGCAGGACAGCGGCGCGTCAGCAACTGTGTACGCGCAGCCCGGCGGCGTGGACTCAGGCAACAACCTTAACTGGGTGTTCGGCGGCGCGATTGCCGTTTCTGCCGTGACCGGCGGCCTGCAGCCCGCGTGGGCGAACGATGACTCAGACCTTGTGAGCGGGACGTTCCTGCTTGAGAACGGTTCGGCCTCCACGGTGACCGTGGACTCGGTTACCCTTGCTGCATCAGGCACCGGCAACGACTCCGCTGCCTACTCACAGGTTTCTCTGTACCTTGACCATCCGACAGCCGGTACTCCCGGCAGCCTGGACGCAGCCGATACCCTGCTGGGTCTGCCCGCGACCGCATTTCCAGCCAACGACGGCAACCTGACGTTCCTGGTGAATCTTGACATTCCAGCCGCCGGGCTGCGCCGCATCTTTGTGGTCGTCAAGTTCAACGGCGCGACCCTTGCCAGCGCCGGACACACCTTCCGGGTACGAGTTGCGGCTGTAGGCGCCACCGGAACCCCGGTGACGGGCTTGCCCTCACCGAACCTCGCGGGCTTTGTCATGTCGCAGGCGACGCTGTTTGTGACCTACCCTGTCACGACCAGTCGTCCCGTGGCGACGACCTATACCGGCCCATCCGGTGACGGGTTCCTGATGCACCGCATCCTAGTGACCAACAACAGCCCCATGACCATTCCGGTTTCGCAATTCACCCTGTCGGCGGGAACGAGCAATTCCACCACAGCGCCACTGGCGGTGTTCACTTCGGTTGAGCTGTTTGAAGACACAGATCGCGATGAAGGCTGGAATCGTTCCCTCGATACCAAGATCGGCGGCACGGCGACCAGTTGGACCGCAGCGCAGAACTTTGTGGCAACGGGATTCTCGTTCGGGCCTTATGAGGCAAAGCTGCTCTTTTTTGTGGTAAAGCTGAACGGTGCGGCCGCGACCTCCGGGCAGTACTGGAGCACCATCAGCACCATTACCGCAACGGGGGCCAACGCTTCAGGCACCGGCGCGGGCTACTACACGCTGACTATCGCCAACGCCAGTCTGTATTGCGTTGCCGAACAGGGCACACCAGTTGAGGTGTCGGGCACCGACAATGTTGACCGCGTCGCTGGAGCCTTCGTGTTTCACAACACTAGCGCTTCGACGGCAGTGACGCTCAACAGCGTCACACTGACGGCATCCGGCACCGGCTTCGATCAGAACGGCTACTCACAAGTCGCGCTTTATCATGACTCAAACGCCAACGGCAGCTGGGACGGAGCAGACCAGCTCGCTGCGGCGACTGCCCCGGCGTTTCTCTCAGACAATGGCACACGCACTTTCACGCTGACTTCCCCGCTGGCCATCAACGGCGCTTCGTCCGCACGCTTCTTCTTGGTTGTGCGCATGAACGGTTCCGTGACGCCATTGTCCGGGCATACCTTCCGTTCGCGGGTGACCGCGATCGCTTCCAGCGTTTCCACCGACGGCCTTGGGTTGCCGACCGCGTTCCTGGCAGGCGTTGATATCGTGGACGGCAGGCTGACTGTCAGCGCGACACCGGGTTCGGTCGCCCAGGTCACCGGCTCTGTGCAGGGGCCCGGCGGCAACGGCTTCCAGGCCGGGCGCTTCTCGATCACGAACACCGGCACCGGCACTTCGGACCTTCTCAGCATTACTGTGCGCGCGTCCGGGTCAGGCAATGACGCGAGCGCCTACAATGAAGTCGCAATCTACCGCGACGCAGCCACGGGAAGTGTCGGCAGCTTCGACGCCGCCAACGACATCCTGATCGGCAGTCCGGCGACTGTATTCACTGCCGACAATGGAACCCTTGTTTTCAATGTTCAGGCGGCGCAGCAGACGTTTGCAGTCTCGGAATCACGCACGTACTTCGTGGTGGTCAAGTTGAATGGTACGGCACTGCCGGGCCACACGTTCCGGTACCAAGTCGAGGCCATCACGACCGGCGCAGGCGCGTTCGGCGCTGGCACACCCAGCGCCCTGATGAACGGCCTGTCCATTGTCGCGCCGTTCGCGATCAGTGCCACGGCGGGCAGCCAGTCGGGTGTGTTTGCCAACGCGACCGGCCCCGGCGGTAACGGCATTCAAGGCGGCGTGTTCACGGTCAGCACCGGCAGCGCAGGCGGCGCAGACCTGATGTCGATCACCGTCACAGCCGGCGGCAGCGGCGACGACAGCGCGGCATACAGCGAAGTCGCCATCTATCGCGACGGGGCATCCGGCAGCGTCGGCAGCTTCGACTTTGCCAACGACACGCTTGTCGCAACCGCAAGCGCATTCCCCGTGAACAACGGCTCGCTTACGTTCAACGTCCCGGCTTCGCAGCAGTCGTTTTCGGCCAGTGAATCCCGCACCTACTTCGTGGTCGTGAAATTCAACGGTACCGCGAGCGTGGGCAACACATTCACGTACCAGATCACGGCAGTTACCAGCTCGCCGGTCGGCGTGTCCGGCGTGCCGAGCACTGTGATGAACGGCCTGGTTGTCACCAACCCGTTCAGTGTCTCGGCCACGGTCGGCACGGCGCAGCAGGTGTACGCCAATGCCACCGGCACCGGCGGCAACGGCTTGCAGGCCGGCGTCTTCACGGTTTCCTGCGCGTCAGGGGGCACCGCCGACCTGCTGTCCATCACCGTTACAGCCGGCGGCAGCGGCGACGATGCCAACGACTACAGCGAAGTTGCCGTGTACCGCGACGCCGCAGCCGGCAGCGTGGGCAGCTTCGACTTTGCCAATGACATCCTGATCGGCTCTGCTGCCGGGGCCTTCCCGGCAAACAACGGTTCACTGGTCTTCAACGTGCAGGGCGCGCAGCAGACGTTCGCGAGCAGTGAATCACGCACGTACTTCGTGGTCGTGAAACTGGCAGGCAGCGCCAGTCCCGGCAACACCTTCCAGTTCCAGATCACAGCAATCACCAGCACCCCGACCGGCGCATCCGGCATCCCGACTTCGGCGATGGCCGGCCTGACCATCGTGGCGCCCTTCACGGTCAGCGCGACCGCCGGCAGCGCGCAGCAGGTGTACTCCGATGCGCAAGGTACCGGCGGCAACGGCGTGCAGGCGGGCGTGTTCACGGTCAGCAACGGCGCAGGCAACGCCGACCTGACCAGCATCACGATTACAGCCAGCGGCACCGGCGACGACAGCGCGGCATACAGCGAAGTCGCGATCTATCGCGACGGCGCATCCGGCAGCGTGGGCAACTTTGACTTCGCCAATGACACCCTTATCGCCTCTGCCGGCACATTCCCCGCCAACAACGGCTCGCTGGTGTTCAACGTCCCGGCTGCGCAGCAGGCGTTTTCCGCGAGCGAAAGCCGCACCTACTTTGTGGTGGTGAAGTTGAATGGCACCGCGGCCAACGCACAGACGTTCCAGTACACAGTAACGGCCATCACGGCCAGCCCCTCCGGCGCAAGCGGCATCCCCAGCAGCACCATGCTTGGTTTGGTGATCGTGCCGCAGTTTGACGTCAACGCCACAACCGGGACGCAGACCGGCGTGTACGCCAACGCCACGGGCTCCGGCGGCAACGGCGTTGAGGCCGGTGTCTTCACCTTGCAGGCCGGACCGGACGCCGCGGACCTGGCCAGTATCACGATCACCGCCAGCGGCACCGGCGATGACAGCACGGCCTACAGTGAAGTCGCCGTGTACCGCGACGGAACTTCTGGAAGCGTCGGAAGCTTCGACTTTGCCAACGACGTCCTGATCGGCTCGGCCGCTGCCGCGTTCCCTGCCAACGACGGCTCACTGGTCTTCACGGTGCAAGCCGCAGAGCAGTCTTTCGCAGGCAACGAATCGCGCACCTACTTCGTGGTGGTCAAGCTCAATGCCAGCGCTGCCACGGCTGAGACGTTTGAGTTTACGGTGACCGCACTGAGCCCGGCGGCTTCCGGCCTGCCGTCCAGCACGATGGCGGGGCTGGTGATCCTGGCGCCTGACTGCAGCATTGCCGATAACAGCCCGGCGACCCAGGGCACCGGCTATGCCGGCACCGGCGGGAACGTCGTGCAGCAATTCACGATTGATTACCCGAACGGCCAGAACAACACGCTTACCTCAATCACGTTCACGGGCACGACAGTCGGCGGCAACCTGCAGAATGACGTGACGCAGGTTGACCTGTTCCGCGACGACAACAGCAACGGCACCTATGACGCGGGCGTCGATGTGCTGGTCAACTCGCAGGCTGCGTTCGGCGGCACCAACCAGGTGACGTTCACGCTTTCCGGCACCGAGAGCCAGTTCGCGGCTGGGGATTCACGGCAGTACTTTGTGGTGCTGGCATTCAGCCTGAACACGCCCCACCAGTCGCAGTTTGCCACACAGTTGACCGCGGCCAGCGGCGCCCAGACCGGCACAACCGTGAGCGGCGTGCCTGCCCCGTCGTCGGGGACGGCCCCGGGCCTTGAAGTCATGGCCAACAGCCTGTACGTGACACTGGTGGGCCCGGGCGCGGCGGCAACAGTGAACAGCGACAGTCAGGGGCCGGGCGGGCTTGGCCATGTGATCTGGCACGGCACGCTTACCACCCAGGCGTTTGCCTGGACGGTCAATGAGCTCACCTTTGAGGGCACCGGCACCGGCAACCACAACACCGCCTACAACTACCTTGCCCTGCACGTTGATACCAACAGCAACGGCAGTTTTGACGCATCTGACCAGCTTGCGGTGGCGGCCGCGGGCACATCCTTTGACACAAACAGCGAGTACGTAGCGCAACTGGTAACAACGGCATTCCCGGCCACGACAACCGTGCGTTTCTTCCTTGTAGGCCGGCTTGCGGGCACAGCCACGTTCGGGCAGACGTTCAATGCGCGCCTGACAGGCGTGCAGGCCACGCCGCCCACCGGCGGCCAGGTTGCGGGCGACTTGAACGTGTCAAGCACCGCGTTGATCATTGACGCAGCGGCAGTCACGGTCGGCAACGGGCCAACGCCCCCGGCCGCTGCGACACTCAAGTCCGGCACGGCCCAAGCGCACCTGATGGCGAGGTTCCGCTTCACGGCCACCAACAGTGATGTGACCGTCAGCAGCGTGACACTGACGACCGCAGGTACCGGCAACTGGGCGTCCGCCATGTCGGCAACCAATGGCGTTCAGGTGTATGAAGACAACGGCGATGGTGTCTTTGACGCGGCATCCGACACACTGATCTACCAGGGTGCCGGTGCACCGAGCGTCAATGCAGTGTTTACGACTGCGCTGCAGGTGGCCAATGCGACCTTCAAGGACCTGTGGGTTCGGGTGAACCTGTTGGCGACCGGCGGGGCCGGTGCCGCAACGCCAATCACCTTCAGCCTTTCGATTGGCAGTGCACTGGACGTGCAGGCGGGGGCCATCACGCCCTTGATCGGCACGCCTGCCCCGCAAAGCAGCGTGCTTTCAGTCGTGGACTTCTTTGTGTCCGGCTTCTCGCCGCTGGCCGATTTCCAGGCCGGCGGTGCGGCGATCACGATCAACGGGTCAGGCTTCATGACTCCGTTTACAGTTACCATTGGCGGCGTCGTGTGCCCGGGCTCGCCTGTCATCACCGGTGGTACGCAAGTGACCGGGTTGCTGGTGCCAACCGGCGCGGGGAACAACCTGCCGATTGTCGTCACCAGCGGCAACCTTGCCCCGCAAACCCTGAGTCAGACGTTCTCCTACTCCAACGTCACGCCCATTGGCGGCGGCGGCGGTAGCAAGGGTGGCGGCGGTGGCGGCGGCTGTGCCGCGGCGTTCGGCGGCCTGCCACTGCTGTGCGTGATGCTGCCTCTGGCGGCATGGCTGCGGCGCCGCAAGCGCGCAGCATATGCGCAGCGGTAGATCGACGGTCATGACCTTTCCCCCCAAGAACTGGCCAAGCCCAATGCGGTTCGACAGGGGGAAAGGTCGGCTCGTGCAGGGCCCGCGGGATCCTGGGCAGGCTCGCCGCATCTCATGGGCGCGTATCTGTGTCTCTTCGGGCCGCGGCGCTGAAGGCCGGAAGTTGGAACAGCGTGTTTTACCCATGCCAGCTTTGCAGCAGTCGCGCGTAGTTGCCGCGCTCGTAGGATGACGGGTCGGGGCAGCGCGCGAGGTTCATGCTTCCCCGCAACTGGTCGATGCCGGTGTACTCATGCTCATCAAGCCAGTTGCGCAGGCCGGTGTGCAGCTCCTGCAGCCGTTGGGGCCCGTGCCGCAGCAGCGAGGAAACCACCTGCACACTTCGCGCGCCCGCGGCAATGGCCTTCACTGCATCCAGCGGCTCGTGGACACCGCCGCTTGCTGCCAGCGGCACCTCATGTCTCGCGGACAGAATGCCAAGCCAGTGCAGGCGCAGCAGCAGCTCGCTTCGATCGCTCAGTCTCAGTGACCGTGCTGTTTCCATCTCCTCCATTTCGTAATCCGGCTGGTAAAAGCGATTGAACAGCACCAGCCCGGATGCCCCGGCTTCTTCAAGGCGCTGTGCCATGTTGGGCAGCGCCGACCAGAACGGTGAGAGTTTCACAGCGACCGGGATTGAAACGCGGGCGCACACCGCCCGGACGGTCTCCAGTGCGGCGCTCTCAATCTGCGTCGCGTCCTGGGCAGGATCAGAGGGAAGAAAGTAGAGGTTCAGCTCCAGTGCTGCGGCGCCGGCCTGTTCCATCAGTGACGCGTACTCCGTCCAGCCGCCGGGCGTGACGCCGTTGAGCGACGCGATCACTGGAATGCTCAACGCCTCGCGCAAGCGGCGGAGATGCTCCAGGTAACGCTCAGGCCCCAGCGCGAACACATCACTGTCCGGAAAGAAACTGAGCGCCTCGCCGAAGCTCTGGCCATGCGCATCCATGTGCCGCAGCGCCGCAAGCTGGTCGCGCGTGATCTGCTCTTCGAACAGCGAGTGCATCACGATTGCCGGCGCGCCCGCGTCTTCAAGCCGACGCGCAGTGTCCAGGTCATCCGCCAGCGGCGAGGCACCGGGCAGCAGGGGGCTTTTCATCGGCAAGCCAAGCCAGGTTGTGGAGAGATCACTCACTTCTGTCCTCCTGTGCCGGGACTTTGACCCCGGCAAGCTGGCTATAGATGGACCAGCGGCGTTCCGCCTCTCGCTGTGCCAGCGCGAGCAGCCGCTCGTAGCGTTCCTTGTCGCGCAGTTCAACCATCCGAAACCGGCCCTCATTCTGCATGTACTCGCGCACCGGCGTCCTGGGCTTTGAGAAATCGAGGTGAAGCGGCGGTCCGCCCATGGCGCCCGCGCGCGGGTCAAAGCGGTACAAGGGCCACACGCCGCTGCTGACCGCCAGCCGTTGCTGGTCAAGGCTGCGGCTGAGGTCATAGCCGTGGGCAATGCAGGGGCTATTGGCGATGATCAGCGACGGGCCGTGCCAGCTTTCGGCTTCGCGCAGGGCCTGGACGGTCTGCACATCCTTGGCGCCGAACGCGATCTGCGCGACGTAAACGTGGCCGTAGGACATAGCCAGCAGGCCCAGGTCTTTCTTGCCGATCTCCTTGCCGGCTGCGGCAAACTTCGCGGCAGCGCCAAGCGGCGTGGCTTTGCTCTGCTGGCCGCCTGTGTTGCTGTAAACTTCCGTGTCCAGCACAAGGATGTTGACGTCGGCCGTGCCGGACAGCACATGGTCCAGACCGCCAAAGCCTATGTCATAGGCCCAGCCGTCGCCGCCGACAATCCACACGCTCTTGCGCACGAGGTAGTCTGCCAAGGCGTGCAGAGAGGCACTTGCGGGTTCGGATGTGTCCAGCGCGGCGCGAAGAAGTCCCACGCGTTCACGCTGGGCGGCGATCTCGGCTTCGCTGCCCTGCCGAGCTTCCAGCAGGCTGCTGACCAGCGATTCCGGCAGGCCTGCCGATTGTCGCCGCAAAAGCACGCGCGCGTGCTCTGCCAGTGCATCCACACCCAGGCGCAGTCCAAGGCCGAACTCGGCGTTGTCCTCAAACAGCGAGTTGGCCCATGCCGGCCCGCGCCCGTCTGCATTCGTGCGCCACGGCGTTGTGGGCAGATTGCCCCCGTAGATGCTGCTGCACCCAGTCGCGTTGGCGACCAGCAGCCGGTCACCGAACAGCTGCGAAAGCAGCTTCAGGTAGGGCGTTTCGCCGCATCCCGCGCACGCACTGCTGAACTCAAACAGCGGCTGCAGCAATTGCGAGCTGCGTACGTCCGCGGCAACGCGGGTTCGATCCGTCTCGGGCAGTTGCAGAAAGAACTCGAACGCCTCGCGCTCGCGGGCCTTGTGGTCCTGTACCGGCAGCATGTCGATCGCCTTGTGGCGCGGGTTGCTGCGATCTTTCGCCGGGCAGGCCTGGACGCACAGACTGCAACCCGTGCAATCGTCGGGGGCCACCTGCACCGTGTAGCGCGCGTCCTTGAACTCGGCGACCATGCGGTTGCTCGTGTGCTTGAAGCTGTCGGGCGCGCTTGCGACGGACTCACCGTCGTAGAGCTTGACGCGGATAGCGGCGTGGGGGCAGACCAGCGCGCACTTGTTGCACTGGATGCAGAGGTCCGGGTTCCAGATCGGGATTTCGCGGGCCAATGCCCGCTTTTCCCATTGCGTTGTTCCCAGCGGCCAAGTGCCGTCCGGCGGAAAGGCGCTGACCGGCAAGTCATCGCCGCGACCAGCCATCATCAGCGCGGTAACCTTCTGCACAAAGTCCGGCGCGTGCGCGGGCACGATCGGCGGACGTTCGCGCATGGAGGTTGCCTGCGCCGGCACGGTTACTTCCACGATGCGCTTGAGGGCGAGATCAACGGCCGCGAAGTTGCGCCTGACGATCTCGGCACCGCGTTTGCCGTATGACTGCTCGATCTGCTTCTTCATGGCAGGAAGCGCGGCATCCAGCGGCATCACACCCGACAGCGCGAAGAAGCACGCCTGCATGACGGTGCCGATGTGTCGCCCCAAGCCCGCCTCAGAGCCGACTTTCCAGCCATCGATCACAAAGACGCGCAGTTGCTTTTCGATGATCTGCTGCTGAACCTCGCGCGGCAGGCTGTCCCAGAATGCGCCCGGCTCGCACTCTGTGTTCACAAAGAACGTCGCCCCATGATCCGCGCGCTCCAGCACGTCGTACTGTTCCAGAAACTGCGGGTGCGAGAGGCCGACAAACCCGGCCTTGCGAATCAGGTAGTGTCCCCGGATCGGCTGCAGGCCGAAGCGCAGGTGCGAAACGGTGATCGCGCCCGCTTTGCGCGAGTCATAGACGAAGTACGCCTGTGCATAGTGCCCGGGCTGCTCGCCGATGATCTTGATTGTGTTCTTGTTGCTCCCGACTGTGCCGTCGCTGCCCAGGCCGTAGAACACAGCCCGGACGGTGCGGGCCGGCTCAATGTCGAAGCTCGGGTCATAGTCTAGGCTCAGGCCGGAAACATCGTCGTTGATGCCGATCGTGAAGTGACTTCGCGGCCTGGCCGCCGCCAGATTCTCGAACACGGCTCTTGCCATCGCCGGCGTGAACTCCTTTGACGACAGGCCGTACCGGCCGCCCACAACCAGAGGCACTTCATCGATCCAGCTTTCGGCTCTTGCCTCGTGCAGTGCCGCAATCACATCGGTGTAGAGGGGCTCCCCGACGGCGCCGGGTTCTTTGGTGCGGTCAAGCACCGCGAGGCGTTGCACACCTTTTGGCAATGCCTTAACAAACGCGTGCACATCAAAGGGCCGATACAGCCGCACTTTCAGGACACCGACACTCCCGCCATTGGCGTTGAGCCAGTCCGCCGCCTCGCACACGGTGTCGGCGCCGGAACCCATGATGACGACGACGTGCTTTGCCTGCGCCGGGCCGACGTAGTCGAACAGCCCGTAGCGCCTGCCCGTCAGTTCCGCAAACCGCTGCATGACCTGCTGCGTGATGCCCGGGCAGGACTTGTACCAGAGGTTTGCCGCTTCACGCGCCTGGAAGAACGTATCGGGGTTCTGGGCGGTACCGCGCAGGACGGGCCGGTCAGGTGTTAGTGCGCGCCCGCGGTGCTCATGGATGTGTTGCTCGGAAACCAGCGCGCGCAGGGTGTCGTCGGTCAGCGGGGCGATTCGCGAAATCTCGTGCGACGTGCGAAAGCCATCAAAGAAGTGCATGAAGGGGATGCGCGACTCCAGCGTGGCGGCGTGGGCAATGGCTGCAAAGTCCTGCGCCTCTTGCACACTGCCGCTGCACAACAGGGCCATCCCGGTCTGCCGGCAGGCCATCACGTCGCTGTGATCGCCGAAGATCGACAGCGCGTGCGTCGCCACTGTGCGTGCAGCTACATGCAGGCAGAAAGGGGTCAATTCGCCGGCAATCTTGTAAAGGTTCGGGATCATCAGCAGCAGGCCCTGTGACGCCGTGAACGTGGTCGTCAGCGCGCCGGCCTGCAAAGCGCCGTGCACGGCGGCGATCGCCCCGCCTTCGCTCTGCATCTCGATCACGCGTGGCACGCGGCCCCACAGGTTGGGGCGATCATCGGCGCTCCATTGGTCTGCGGCTTCGCCCATCGGCGACGCGGGAGTGATCGGGTAGATGGCGATGACCTCACTCAGCCGATGCGCCACGGTTGCAACCGCTTCGTTTCCATCCAACATCAGGTAGGCAGGTTGACTCATGGGACGGTCTTTCGCTGCACCGGGTTGCAGCATGATAGAAACACCGGACTTCGGCCTGTCACATGTTTTGCGGATTGCCTGCCGACTGCCGCGACTCACTGAACCTCCTGCAGGGAGGGCCGCAGCGCCTGACCCACATGTAGGCAGTTCCAGTCAAGCCACATCGCCGTGGGGAACCCACGGTCGGCGCGCGCGTCTTGGTGACTGTCTTTGGTGACGTAGCGGACTTCTGGAAAAAGCACAGCCGCCCGGGTTAGGCATAAAGCCATGTCCCGGGCGGCTTAGCGGTTGGTAGCGGGGGCTGGACTCGAACCAGCGACCTCAAGGTTATGAGCCTTGCGAGCTGCCATCTGCTCCACCCCGCAGTGGACGCATAGAAATAGCTTACCTTGGCCCTTGGTCAAGGGGGCTGCGCGCCTACCGCTGCAACTCTCGAAACGCCTGTGCCCGCAGCGGCACGTCATAGCCCGGCCGAATTCGTCCGCTGCGCACAATCTGGGCCGGGTAATCAATGCCGTCCGGGCCCGGCTGTACGGCCCTGGCTTCAAGGCGCTTGACGGGCTTGCCGTCCACTTCCTCGAAAATGGCGAACTCGGCGGGCAAGAACAGGCTTGGCCGTGGCTTCAGGCGCGGGTTCCCGAGGTCGGTCAGGTTCGGCAACTCAAGGAACTTGTCGGGCTTGAACGCAAGGTCGGTCAACGCGGCGCCCTGGTTGCCGGCCAGCGCAAAGCGCACGCGCGCGCGCGCCAGCGCGTGCGGAAAGCGCCAATCCCCTGCGGTACCGACGGGCAGGCCGGCGACAAAGCGCATTTCCACGCGCTCGCGCGTGCCGTCGTCCAGCTTGCGCCCGTAACGTTCATACACCCAAACACGCCAAGTGGCGCCGCTGTGGGGGTCGCGGTAGATGTCGCGGCCCAGAAAGCGCACACCGCCGTCTTCAAGCTTGCGCTCAGTGCCGGTCAGCGTCAGCAGCTTGCGCGTCTCAAGTTGCACCACCAGGTCGTCATACACCTTGCCCACGTCCTCGCCCTTGCGGGCACGCATTGCACCCTGGCGGATGTCGGCGCAGTCGTAGTACATGTCGCCCGCGCCCGCATCGTCTATGGCCTGCACCAGCCAGTCGCCGCTGAGGTTGTCCTCGGTGCGTATGCGGCCCTTGTCGCCGCGACCGCGGCTGGCGTACAGCTCAATGTAGCGGCCCTTCTTGTCGTTCTTGCCGTCGGTGATGCTCACGTCGTACACCAGCTGCGTGCTGGGTATGCCGGCGGTGTACTGGCTGGCCACTTCTTCAAAGCGCTGAACCATGCGCGACAGGCGCGCAAGCTGCCGCGGGTTGCGCAGGCTGTCACAGCCGCGCCAGTCAAAGACGAACAGGGTGTGGCGCAGCAGGGCGCTTGCGCCGGGTCTTGACGCGTCAAATTCGGGGTTGACCACGGGCTCCAGCATGCCGCACACGCCGCGGCCAAGGTCGATCATGCCGCCGTGGGCGTCGCGCGAGATGACGTCGGTCGTGGTCTCATCCAGCTGCCGCTTGTCGCCGAACGGCAGCACCATGCGGCCAGCGGGCGTACTGATCTCGGTCCGGCGTTCGCAGCGTGTGTACACCAGCGTGGTGACGCCATCCACCTTGCGCACGCCGGCCATGCGCACGAGCCCCGGCATCACGCACATGCCCCGGAAAATCTCATACCGCGCGAGTTCTGCGCTTCGCCCGTCTGCGCCCCGCATCTCAACGACAACGCCGGCGCCTTCGGCACGCGCCAGCAGCAGGCCGTAACCCAGGGGGTCTGCCAGCAGCGCGGCTGTGATGCGATCCGGCGGAAAGCTGCCCTTCAACAACTCCGTGACTTCCAGTCTCGGCAGCGCAAGGGTCACCAGCCGGCCCGGTACGGGCCCGTGGCTTTCGCGCACCTGCATGGGTCGCCCGGTTTCATGTTGCTGTGGGCGCGGGATTGCGCCATCGTACGCGATCAGCGCAAGCTTGCTGTTGCTCAGCCACACCGGGCGGCCGGCGTGCAGGTCAGCCGATTCGGCGACAAGCTTGAAGTCCGGCAGGCTGAACACGCGCACGCCCGGCCGGTTGCCTTCGCGCGTGAAGCGGCGAAACGCCACGTGCTTACGGTCCGGCGAAACGGTGGGCGCGTCAATGTAGTCAGCCGAGTTCAGTACAATTGACGACTGCGGCACACTGCCGCCCGCTGCCGCCAGCGCATCGGCCTTCAATATCTGCACCAGTCCCTTGAGCGTCTGGCGCGGGTCGTAGTGCAGCACATACGGCACGCCCTGGATTTCAAACACCCCGGTCAGCGTGCGCCGCCACTGCGTGACACCTTCGTCGCCCTTGCCAAGCACATGCGTGGCGCGCGTGAAACGCAGCGTGGTGCTGTCGTAGTGCCACAGTTCGCAAGTCGGCCACGCGCCACTGGGTACGCCGGTGTACGGCCAGAAGTTCGGGTCAACGACCGGCAGGCCGGGGTCGCCCGCGAAGTCGCTGGTAGCCGGCGCCGACGTACCAAGCGGGTTTTCCAGCAGCAGCCAGCCGGAAGTTGCGCCCGGCGCTGCCACGCCGATCTCGTTCGCGGCAAGGGGGCAAGCGCAAAGCAGCATGATGATAAAGAAAGTGCGCATGATTTTGGGCCCCTTGCTACTACGGATCGGCATGGGGGCAAGGCGGACTAAACATCCATGAGGGAAAGAGAAGCTGGGGCGCCCTGAAATCGCGCTCATGTACAGGTTGCATCACTTCCTGACACGTTTCCAATCTTTGTTCACCGGCGGGCGCGTCGCCGTTTCCAATCTACAACGGCCCAACCTTGTCGCGCTTGAAAGTACCTTGTACCAGCCATGGCTGAAACCGAAGCATTTGTCCCGCCCCATTCCATTGAAGCCGAACAGGCTGTGCTGGCCGCCGTGCTGGTTGATCCAGGCTGCCTGCCTGAAGTCAGCCTGACCTTGAAGCGGCCCGATGTGTTCTGGCGCACCAGCCACCAGCACATCTATCGCGCGATCCAGCAGCTTTCCAGCGAAGGCCACGAGATTGACTGGGTCAGCGTGGCTGAGCAGGTGCGAAAACAGGGCGCGCTGGATGAGTGCGGCGGCGCTGACGCGCTGCACAACTACCTGGTCGAGATCAGCCATCGCCTGCCCAGCAGCTACGGGCATGAACGCCACGCCGCGATCGTGCGCGACCGCGCGCTGTTGCGCGAGGTCGTAAAGCGCGCGGGCGACGTGCGCAGCATGGCTCTGGACGAAACGCGCAACGTCAAGGACGTGATCGAGAAACTTGAGCAGGACTCGTTCGAGATTTCCGCCCAGCGCTACCACGGCGAAACCCACACCATGCAGGCGCTGATTGCCCGCGTCATGGAAGACCAGGCCAAACTGCAGGAGTGGCGGCGCGGCCATGACGGCAACATGCTGCCCGGCCTGACGTCGGGGTTTGCCGTGCTCGACAGCTACACAACCGGCTGGAAAAAAGGCGAGCTGGTCGTGATCGGCGCGCGCCCGGGCCAGGGCAAGACCAGCCTGCTGCTGAACCTGGCTGAGAACATCGCCTGGGACCGGCACTTGAACCGCAGCGACGGCAGGGGCGGCGTGCTGGTGTTCAGCCTTGAAATGACAGCGACCGAGCTGGTACAGCGCGTGCTGTGCGCGCGCGCCGAGCTTGACCTGAAGCAGGTAAAGATGGCCGCCTACGGCCGCGATGAAGAGGCGCGCCTGAAACAGGCCATGCAGGAGATGGCGCAGGTGCCGCTGTTTGTGGATGACAGCTTCACGCTCAATCTCAGCGAGATCCGCAGCAAGGCGCGCCGCATGAAAGAGCGCCACGACATCGACGCGATCTTCGTTGATTACCTGCAGCTCGTGAAAGACAACGACCGGCTGGACCGGCACCTGCAGATCGGCAACATCTCTCGCGGCCTGAAAGCGCTGGCCCGCGAGTTGGAGATCCCGGTGATCACCGCTGCACAGCTCAACCGCGGCGTGGAGCAGCGCAGCAGCCGCGAAAAGCGCCCGATGCTCAGCGACCTGCGCGAGTCCGGCAGCATCGAGCAGGACGCCGACCAAGTGCTGCTGATCCATCGCAAGGAAGATGAAGAAACGCTGGCGACCATCAACCATGAAGAACTGGCGGCCGTTGACCTGATCATCGCCAAGAACCGCAACGGGCCGATGGGCGACATTCCATTCCACTTTGTGAAGCGTTCCACGCGGTTCGTACCAGCCGACCGACGCCATGGGGTGCACGACTTTACGCCCATGCCCGGCAACCACGCCCGTTAGTACGCTGCAAAAGCGCGATGCGCCGCGGCCCTTTGCCTGGCCGCGAAGGGCTTGTCCAAGGGCATTTGGCAGCCAGTGCAATGGCGTGGTTTGCTCTGGCTGGCGGTCGCGTAGCCGCCACCATCCCCGGTCTTCCCCTTGGGAGATTCCCACATGTTGCACCGTAACGCTTTGGCGGCCCTGCTGGGCCTGCCGCTGGTAGTTGCCGCGCTGGTGGCCAGCGCAACCTATGCCTGGGCCACGTTCACGGTTGAGCCCGAGCCCGTTGAGGCAAACGGCGCGGCCCTGCAGGACAAGAAGGGCGTGGCGATGATGAGTATGAAGATCGGCGATGTTGAGTACCTGGTCATCTCAAGCCACTCGCGCAACCTGCTGGTCAAGACCGGCGACCCGGTGCCGCCGGAGCCATGCCACTTCATCTCCATCTATGAGCTGTCGCGCAACGGCAACAAGATCGATCTTCGTTTTGTGGGCTCGCGCTGTGTGGAATGGGACAACGGCTTTGACCTGATCAACTTCACGGGCGACAAGGGGACATCGCCCGCCGAGATGCGTAACAGGCGCTAGAATCGCAGGTTTCGCGTGCGGGTTGGGGGCTTTGTCGTTACACTGCCCCAAACTCCCGCGTAAACAATTTCTTGGGGTCATCCCGACAGGAGAAACCATGAAGTTCGACACGGTTATCAAGGGCGTGTTCGCGCTGGCGGCCCTGCTGGCGGCAGTGACGTACACGTGGTCCACGTTTGTCGATCGGGCGGAGCCGGTGGCGGCTTCGGGCGTGGACACCAAAGAAGGTGTCACCGTCGAGGGCCTGGGCTTCAACCGCCAGGGCGGCATCGTGTGCGTGACCCGCTACAGCGAGCATCCGTTTGAGCCGGGCCAGATGCGTCATACCATGACTTTCTATGAGCTGATCAAATCCGGCAGCGACGGCACCGCAAAACTGTACCTGATGGGCAGCCGCTGCCTTGATTACGACCAGGGGCCGGACCTGATCAAGTTTGAAGAAATCAAGGGCGAAACGCCCAAGGAACTGAAAGAAGCCATGGAAAAAGCGGGCAAGGGCAAGCGCCGCTAACCATGAGACTTTATTTTCGGCCACTCCGGGGCAGGCGGTCTTTCCGCCTGCCCTTTGGCGTATCCAGTCTTTTCGGGCGGCGCGCCATTAGCTATACCGGAAGGTCCACCATCAGGGGGAACATCCATGGCCAGACGTGAACCACCCGGCACCCGTGCCATCAAGCTGCCTGCCGGCGCCCAGCCGCAGCAGCAGCGGCCCCAGCGCCCGGCGGGACCGCCGCCCAGCGACGATGTTGGCCGCGCCATGGCAAGCCTCGACGCCAACGCGGAAATCCGCGACCGCAGCCAGTTGCCCAGCAAGGTGAAGGTGATCACCCCGCAGGTGATCATGAACATCGTGCAAGGCATCACCCAGCAGTTCGGGATGGATTCGTCGATTGACCGCGAGGAGTTCAATCAGTTGGTGATGCAGCAGACGCAGATGGAAATGCGTTTGCAACAGGCCACGGACAAGCTTGAGCAGTACAAGGGCGAGTACAAGAAGGTCTATGACGCCTTGCAGCAGTCGCGTCAGGCATTGCAGGAAGCTCAGGCCGGCAGCGCCGGCGCCGAGCAGTACGCAGCGCAGTACCAGGCCCAGATCAGCGAGTTGCAGCAGCGCAACGCCCACGCCGTTGACACCTACATGGATTTGCAGCAGCAGCTTGACCAGATGAACGAGCAGTTTTCGGCCCTTGAGCAGGCGTTGGCCGACCGCGACGCCGAAGTCGCCCAGCTGCAACAGGAGCTGGACGGCGCGCAGCAGGGCGGCCAAGCCGCGCAGCAGGCTGAGCAGCGTGTCTATGAGCTTGAGCAGCAGATCGAGCAATTGCAGCAGCAGTTGGCCGATGCGGAATCAAGCAGCGCGCAGGCCAGCGAAGGCATCAACCAGGAAGCCGGGGCCCGCCAGCAGGCCGAGCAAGCCCTTGAAGAAGCCAACCAGCGAATTGCGGACCTTGAGCAGCAGATCGAAGAGACCCGGCAGGCCGCCCAGGAAGGCGCCGCCGCCGAGGCCGAGCAGTTGCAGCAGGAAGTCGCCGAGCTCAAGCGCAAGTTGAAAGAGAGCGAGCGTTCTCGCGCCAAGGTCGAGAACATGGAAGTTGAACTTGAGCAGTTGCGCAGCGCCGAGGGGCAGTGGCTGGAAGAAAAGCGCCGGCTTGCCGCCCAGCTAAGCAACGAAACCAACAACCGCCGCGAAGCCGAGCAGAAACTCAAGGCCATTGAGAAGGGCGAAGTCCTGCCCGATGGCGCCAAGGCCGTCGAGGAACGCGCCAAGAGGGCCGAAACCGAAGCCGCCGCCGCCCGCGCAGAAATCCAGAGCCTGACCAAAGAACTGGTCAAGGCCCGCGCCGGCGTAAGCAAGAGTGAAGAACTCAGCGGTGAACTTGACCGCGCCAAGGCTGACCTGGCCAAGGCGCAGGCTGACTTGAAGCAGCTTGAGGGCGACCTCGGCAAAGCCGGCAATGCCGCCAAGGAACTGGGCGTGCTCAAGCGCAAGTTTGAGGGCGTGGAAGCCGAGCTTGAGGGCCTGCGCGCAGCCGAAGGCAAGTGGCTTGAAGAAAAGCGGCGCATGGCTGCGCAGCTCAGTAACGAGACCAGCCTGAGACAGGAGCTGGAATCGAAGCTGAAAGCTGAACTGAATGAAGCCCGCGCCGAAACTGAGGCCGGAAAAAAAAACTCCAGGCAGTAAGTGAACTTGCGTCCGCGCGTGACAAAGCACTCAAAGATCGCGACATCGCGGACCGCTCTCTCAACGTAATCGAAGAAGAAAACGAAAAGCTGCGCGCCGAGCGTGACGCGGCTGTGCGCGACCTTGAACGCATGCGCGAAAGCGGCGGCGACAACGCCCGCGCGCTGGCCGCCCAGGTTGAAGAACTGAAAAAGGAACTGCAGGACACCCAGAGCAAGCTTGCCACACGCCACGAGCACGTCGCCAAGCTGGCCCCCGAGCTGGATGCCGCGAAGAAGGAGAACGAGAAGCTGAAGGCGCGCGTCACCGAACTGGAGAAGTCCGCCAGCACCGAGAAGATGCGCACCGACATGGACCTTGCCAACGCCGAGGCCGCGCGCACCAAAGCGCAGAACGCGCTGGAGCAGGCCCACGCCGACCTGCACAGCGCGCAGGAAGAGCGCAAGGCGCTGGCCAGGGAAGCCAAGGAGCTGCGAGCCAAACTGGACGAGCTGCGCGAAGCCCAGACCTCAGAGGCTGAAGGTGTCAACGCACGCGTGAAGGAACTTGAGGCCGAGCTTGAAGCAGGTGAACAGCGCGTACATGAGCTTGAGAAGGAGCTTGCCGCCAAGTCCGCATCCGGCGCGTTGCTGGCGGACAAGGAAAAGCGCCTGTCCGAGCTTGAGCAGGAACTGGTCGATGCCCGCGCCGAGGCCGTCGCAGCCGAGAAGGTGCGAGCCAGCCTTGACGAGGAGTTGAAGGCGTTGCGCGAAAAGCTCGCCAGGGCCGAGAAGGAGGCTGGAGGCGCCCGCGAGCAGGAGTCACGCCTGCAAGCGCGCGATCATCAGCTTGAGGTGGCGCAGCGCCAGATCAGCGACCTGAAGGAAGAGCTGAAGCTGGAGGAAGAAGAGCGCGCCCGCGCCGCGCAGCACTTGCAACAGGCCCGCGAGGCTGAGCAGCGCGCGCTGGAGCAGGCGGAGTCCCTGGAGGCGGAACTTGAAGAAGCGCGCAAGCGAGCCAAGGAAGCTGAGAAGGCTGCAGCGGCCCGGTCAGCCGAGCTGGAAGGCGGCGCCAAACAGGAAAACGAGCAATTGCGTGCCCGCAACGATGAAATCACCCGCAAGCGCGACGAAGTGCTGCAAGGCCTTGAGCGCGCAGTGGGCGAGATTGACGAGCTCAAGAAGGCACTGGCAGAGCGGGACGTTGACGCGCGCACGGTAAAGGGCGAACTGGAGCACGCGCGCAAAGAGCTTGAGGGAATGCAGGCACTGGAGCGTGAACTTGCCGAGCTGAACCGCAAGCACAACGAAGCGCTGACCGAGCTCGCACGGGTCGGCAGCAGCATGACCAACGCCGAAACCGCTGCCGAAAAAACCCGCGAAGAAGTGCAGGCGCTTCGCGACAAGATCGAGCAGGCCAATGAGCGCCGGCACGAGGCGGAAAAACAGCTCATTGAGGCACGCGCGCGCCTTGACAGTGAACAGCACATCCGAGGCGAACAGGCCCAGCGCATCAAGCAGCTGGAGGAGTCGCTGGCGCGCGAGCGTGAAACGGTTGACCAGAGCGCACCCGCCGCGGCCCTGGAAAGCCTGTCATCTCAGCTGGCAGCCGAGCGCGAGAAATGGGAGCGCGCAGGCCACGAGAAAGACCGCGAACTCGAAGACCTGCGCAAGAAGGTCGCCGAGGCCGAGTTGCGCGAGAGTGACCTCGCCAGCCAGCTTGAAGGCATTGAGCTGTCGCAGCAGGACGTGATGCGGGCCAAGGCGCTGGCCGGCCAGCGGCGCGCGCAGATTGAGCGCATGCAGGCGGATGTTGAGGGTGCCCGCCGCAAGGCGGAAGAGTCCGAGGCATACTGGAAGAGCGAGATGGACGAGTTCCGGCAGGCGGTGGCGGACCACATTGCCGCGGCCGAAGCCGGCGAAGAAGGCAGCGACCAGAAGCTGCAGAAGCTGCTGGAGAACTTGAAGATCGGCATTGCCGACAAGTACGCCAAGCTGCGTCGCAAGCACACGCGCACCGAGAAGGAGTTGCAGGAAGCCCAGGACAAGCTGGCGGCGCTCGAGCACATCCTGGCGCGGCGCGAAGAAGAAGAGGCACGCATGCGCAAGGTGATCGACGAACTCGAAACCCGGGAAAACGTGCCCGGGGCCCGCAAGAAGAAGGCTGCCGAGTCAGAGGCCAAGCCGGAGAAGAAGCCGGCCAAGCCAAAGAAGGCGACGCGAAAGAAGTAGGAAATTCAGCGCATCCCCTGCATGCGGGCCGGGTTGAATGGGCGTAACTCGGAGACACCCATGCGCAACCGCACCCTGCCCATCCTCACGGCGCTGGCCTTCTGCGGCGCCGTGTTCGCGTCACTGGCTGTGCTGCAAGCGCCCGCGTCGGCGCAGGACCCGGACCGGAAGACAACAAGCAACCGCGACCTGTCGGCAGTGATTGACACCGAGATCAGCAAGGTCTGGCAACGCGACAGCATCACGCCGGTGGCGGCATCCGGCGACGAGGAATTCATCCGCCGCGTCTATTTCGACACTGTCGGCATGCCGCCGACCAGCGCCGAGGTGCGGGCGTTCCTGGCAGACAAAGACAATGCCAAGCGCGCAAAGCTGATTGACAGGCTGCTGGCTGACAAGCGCTTCGGCATGTTTCTGGCGGATCACTGGACCAACATTCTGGTTGGCCGCAGCGGGCGCGATTTCGGCGGCACGAACCACCTGTTTGCAGTCTGGTTCAGCGAGCGCATCAATGCGGGCGCACCATTTTCCGAGATCATCCGCGACGTCATCACCGCTGAGGGCCAGATCAGCGCCAACCCGGCGGTTGCACCCTATGTGCGCAGCATCCCGGCCCGCACAGCCGACATTGCGGGCAATCTGACGCGCAACCTGACCGGCGTGCAGATCCAGTGCGCTGAGTGCCACGACCATCCCTACGAGGAAAAGTGGACCGAGCAGACCTTTGTCGGCGTCGCCAGCTTCTACGCGCCGGTGGCTGTGCAGTTGAACATCCGGGTTGTGCCGGTCGATCCGGGCGTCGCCAGCAACGCCCGGCCGGTGCGCGCCGCGGGCAACATGGACAACCTGCCCGCCGAGGCCCGCGCCCGCCTGGAAGAGCAGCGCAAGTACAACAAGCCGGTGACGCTGGACGGCAAGCCGCTGCTCACGCCGGACCGCAGCCTGTGGCGCCCCGCGCTGGCCAAGTGGACCGTAAGCAGTGAGAATCGCCAGACCGCGCGCTACATCGCCAACCGCTTCTGGAGCTTTGCCTTCGGCATGGGCATTCTCAACCCGGTTGATGACTTCAACAGCTTCAACGAAGCCAGCCACCCTGAACTGCTTGAGCTTCTGGCGACCGACCTGATCGAGAACAACTACGATGTTCGCCGCCTGTACCGCGCGATACTGAACAGCCGCACATACCAGCTTTCGGGCAAGGGCCGGCCCGCCAAGGCCGAGCTGTGGCACTTTGCGGCCGCGCCCGTGCGCCAGCTGAACGCTGAGCAGTTCTTTGCCGCCTTTCTTACGGTATCAGGCGGCAACGACATGGAGCGCGGCTATCGCGCAC
Organism: Planctomycetota bacterium; assembly: GCA_019636195.1. Taxonomy (GTDB): domain Bacteria; phylum Planctomycetota; class UBA8742; order UBA2392; family UBA2392; genus JADJRK01. The sequence goes on from JAHBYA010000010.1 coordinate 139,866, forward strand.
GGGTACCAAGCCCCGGCGACGCGCTCAAGCGCGCCACGGAGCGCCGCATGAAGCAGGCCGAGGGCGAGAACCAGCGCGACATCACCTACAGCCAGGAGTCGCTCGACCGCTTCATTGCATGGTACGAGAAACTTGACGATGGCTGGTTCCTGCGGCGCAACATGGCGCAGGCCTATGCGCGCCTGTCATCCGATGACGAGATGAACGAAGCCGAGGGCTTCACACTCACGATCGACCAGGCGCTTGCGGTCATGAACAGCGACCTCACTGCAGCGCTGACAGGCTCCGGACGCGGCTCCGTGCTGCAAACCGTGTTGCGCGAACACAAGGACGACCCCGCGCGACTTGACGAACTGTTCCTGCGCACGCTGTCGCGCTTTCCAGCCGGCAGCGAGCGCAGCGTAATGCTCCGGCACGTCAAGGAAAGCAACGGCAGCGAAGCCGCCTGGGAAGACGTGCTGTGGGCGCTGTTGGCGGGCACCGAGTTCGCGACCAACCACTAGCCGGCAAGCGCGAGCGCCTGCTCAAGGTCTCGAATGATGTCCGCCGCCGACTCGACGCCGATGCTCAGCCGGATTCCGTTGGGGGCGATGCCGCCCTCCAGGCGTTTGTCCGGCGGCACCGCGGCGTGAGTCATGGCGCCCGGGTTCTCGATCAGCGTGCGCAACTGGCCCAGGCTTACCGCAAGCGTCAGCGTGTAAGCATTCTTGGCGATCCAATCGACGACCTTGATGTTGTTCTCGGGCTCGGCGGGATTCTTCTCGGCCGTTTCGAAGTAGATCATGTTGCCCGGCGCAAACTCGCCGTCCGGGGTTCGCATCTGCTGCTTGGCGAGCGCGAACTGCGGGTAGTTTTCCAGCCCCGGGTAAACCACGCGGCTGACCTTCGGGTGCCCGTGCAGGTAACGCGCGACTTCAAGCGCCGTGCCCATCTGCTGGCGCAGGCGCAACGGCAGCGTCGGCAGGCCGTACACCAGGATTGGCCATGCGCTTTTCGGCGCCAGCGCCGCGCCGAAGTCCTTGCGGTACAGCAGCACCTGGCCCTCAAGCTCACGCGGCCCGATCACGGCGCCGCCCATGTCGGTGCCGAAGCCGCCGATGTTCTTGGTCAGGCTGTGCGCGACCACATGTGCCCCCAGCTCAAGGGGGCGCTGGCAGAAGGGCGTGGCAAACGTGTTATCGACGATCACGAAAATCTTGCGTTCGGGTGCGCGCTTGGCGTTGAGCTCATCGACGACTTTGCGCACGGCCGCGATGTCAATCAGTTCCAGTGTCGGGTTCACCGGCGTCTCGAAGTACACGGCGCGGGTCTTGTCCGTGATCGATTTACGCAGCGCATCCGTGTCGCGCATGTCGATCAGCGAATGCCCGATGTTCAGTCGCGGGTACCAGTTGGTCAGCAGGCTGTAGGTGCAGCCGTATAGGGTCTTGTGCGCCACAAGCTCGTCGCCCGCGTTCAGCACAACGCCCAGCGCGGCGGCAATGGCCGACATGCCCGTCGAAAAAGCCACGCAGAAGTCCCCGCCCTCAAAGGCCGCCAGCTCATCCTCAAGCATGCCGCGCGTGGGCTCGTCCAGCCGGTCGTAAATGTAGATCGGTTTGGTCTTGTGCGCCTCGCCGCTTGCGTACTCTTGAAAGCCGCGGCTGCCGCGCTCGGTCTTGTCCAGCCGGTAAGTCACGCTGCTGGACTGCGGCGGGATGATGTGGTGGCGGAAGTCCCACTTTTCGGTGAAGTGCCGCCCGTGGATGAGAAACGACTCCACGCTCGTGCCCGCCGGGATGTTGCGGATGCGGCGGCTGATGTCAGTACCGGTCTGCTTGGGCATGTCTGGCTCCGAAAACAGGTAGGCCCGGGACTGTACCACCCCGGGCCCCGCAAGTCTTGCAAGTCTGGTTATCGGCCTGAACCGAACGTCATGTGCAGGATGCGCCCCTGCCGCGTGCAGATCAGCGCGCTGCCGTCGGGCGCGACGCAGCCGGCTGTGACGTCAAACCGTTCGCTGCCCTCTTTCAGGTTGTTGTAGGCCAACGTGCGCTTTTCCTGGCCGTTGTCACGCTGCCATTGCTTGATGCCCGCGCGCTCGTCGAAGCTGACGACCACGTTTGTATCAGGGCTGATGCCCACGCCCTTGATCCAATCGCTTTGGCCTTTGAACTGTTGTCGCGGCTTGGTGTCCTGTTTGTTCACTTCCCAGACCGCTACGCCGTTGCCGTTGGTACCCGACACCAGCCAGTTTGAGTCAGACGAGAACGCAACGCTTTGCACGGGGTCGTCGCCGGGGCCTTCCAGCGTCCGGAGCACCACCAGTTTCTCGGCATCGAACAGCGCGACTTTGGCGTCAATGCCGCCGATCGCCAGGCGCCTGCCGTCCGGCGAGATTGCCATGGCCTGCGCGCGCTTGAGCCCGGAGTTGAAGTTGCTGAGCTGGGCCCGGGTGGCCGGGTTGAAGCGCGTGACCTTGCCGTCGCGGCCAAGGGCAAACACCACGCGGCCGTCCGGCGTAAACACCACGCCGACGCAGTTGGTGCCGATCGAGCCCAGCACCAGCGCCGAGGGCGAGCCCTTGCTCAAGTCATAGACAACCATCTCGCCGTCATCGTTGCCCGACACAGCCGTGTTTCCATCCGGGCTGATGGCAACGGCGGTCACTTTGCGTTTTCCGCTGCTGATGTTGCCCATGCTGTTGCCACGCTTGAGGCTGTAGAAGTACACCTTGCCGGTTTCGGTGCCGACCATGGCCCAGCGCCCGTCGTCGGTCACGAACGCGGCGGACGCGGCCTCGTTGATAGCCCACGACTGTTCAACCTTGTGGAACTTCTCGCTGAAGAACTTGCGCAGGTGTTGTGGCAGACGCCCCACGCGCGCTTCCGGGGACTCGCCGGTCAGGCTCGCCTTGAGCCGGTTGACATGAATCTGGCGCGTCGGGCCAAGCCGCGATACGTACGGTTGCAGCTTTTCAAGAACGGCGTTGCCGCCCTTTTCGTCGCCGTCTTCCACGGCCTTTTCGAGCTGTTTGATCAGGCGCTCAAGGTACGCATCCAGCGACTTGTCGCGCTCGTCCTGCGCCTGCGATAGCCGCAGCAGCCGGGCCTGGTCTTCGTAGATCAGCTTGGCTGCGTCTTCAAGGTGTGCGTCGGCCTGCGAGTAACGGTCGCGTTTGCAGGCCTCGGTTGCTGCCAGCAGCAGGTCAGAGAACTTGGCGTCAACGCGCTCGCTCCAGTCCTTGCGCTTGTTGCCGACTGCGATCGCAAGGTCTTCGGTCAATGCGATTGCCTGCGCGCCATCGAGTGCTTTCTGCGCCTCATCAAAGTCGTCCGCGTTCAGCAGGTCGTTGGCCTGCTTCAGGCGGGTGTTGACGTCTGCGGTCAGGACAGACAGCCACAGCTTTTCGGCTTCAACCCGTTTGTCGGACTCGGCTGACTCGACGGGCAGCAGCTTAGCCTTTGCCAGCGCCTCCCGCGCGTCCTTGTAGCGCCGGTCCTGGATTGCCTTGCTGGCCTGCGTCAGCAGCTCAGTGTGACGCTTGACCGCTTCGCGCAGTACGTCCGCGCGCAGCGTCTTCAGGCGCTCGCTCATGTCCGACGGGATGGACAAGGACTCGCACTCTGACAGTGCGGTCATGGCCGCATCAAAGTCGCCTCTTTGCAGCGCGGCCTCAATGTCCGTGATCAGTTTGCGAACATAGTCGGCCAGGGCGGCTTCGTTGCGCGCCGTGAACGCGTCCAGTACCGCGCGCTGCTCCGGGTTGATCGGCAGCTTGTCCGCTGCTGACAGGCTCTTGCCGGCGGCGGCGAAGTCCTTGGCCTCCATGGCTACACGGGCGGCCTCCATCAATTCGTTGAAGCGCGCATCCAGCTTGGCAACGTAGGCTGCGTGCTGGGCGTCGTAATGCGTCTGCAAGTCTGCGGGCAGTTTGATTTCGCCGGCGCCCTTGAGCTTGCCGTCGGCTTCTGCCAGGGCATCCCGTGCGGCAATGAAGTCGCCCGCCTGCAGCGCCGTGCGCGCCAGGTACAACGGCTCCTGGATGCCCATGGAGTAGTTCGCCACCGAGTAACGCTGCGTCTGTTCCGTGGTCAGGCGCGGCAAGCTCGCGACCCGGTTGAAGGCCGCCTTGGCATCAGTGTACTTGTTGTCCGCGACCGCCTTTGCCGCGGCCGCCATGTGTTCTTCAAACGCATCGCTCAGCGCCCTGGTCAGCGCGGACGTCACGGCCTCGTGGTCGGACTTCATGGACTGGGGCACGCCGTACTTTTCGAGATCGTCAATCGTGCGTATGGCCTTTTCGAAGGCGCGGTCACGGATCTCGATGCGCGCCCGCACGTGGCGGTCGCGGCAGTGCACTTCCTTGCGCTGCGCCACCGTGGCCTCTTGCTCGTCGGTCGGCATGCGCAGCGTCTCAAGCACCAGCAGCTTCTGCTCAGCGGCTTCGTATTGTTCGTCGCGCACCAGCTGCTCAATTTCTTCGCGCCGGGCCCTGACGAACTCGTTGTATGCGTCGTTGACCAGCCCCAGGTGCAGCTGGATGTCGTCTTCCATGGTTTTGCGGATGTCGGCTGGAAACGACAGCTTGTCGAGTGCTTCGCGCGCCAGCACCGCCTCGTTCAAGGCTGCGATGCGCCCGGGGATGTCGTCGGCACGTTTGGCCTTGTAGTCGCGCACGGCAGCCGAGATGCGGCTGAACACTTCGCGCGATGACAGAACCGCCCAACTGCGCTCGAAGATTTCCTCGAGTTCCTTGAACTGCGCCTTCTGGCGGCTGCTGCCAAGCCGTTCAACCTCGGACTTCACCAGCAGCAGGCGGTCGCGGGCAACCTTAAGGTCTTCCAGCGTTGTGGCGTTGGTCAGCGATTCTTCGAGTGCCGCAAGCCGGTTGGCGACCATCTGGTTGTCCACGTCGGTGGTCGGTCCGCCGTCGGTCGTTGGCCCGCCATCGGTCGTCGGCCCCCCGTCGGTGGACGGTCCGCCTGTTGTCGTCGGCCCGCCATCGGTTGTGGGCCCACCCGTGGTCGCAGGTCCGCCGTCCGTGCTTGGCCCGCCCGTCGTGGTTGGGCCGCCGGTCGTCGTCGGGCCCCCGGTTGTTACAGGCCCGCCGCTGGTGCCACCCGTGTCGGTGCTTGGGCCGCCGGTTGTGCGCGGCCCGCCGGTTGTGCCGCCTGTGGCTGCCCCGCCTGCGGTGGCGCCGGACCCCGCGTCACCCTTGCCGCCGGTGTCCGCCGTGCGCGGCCCGCCGTCACCGGCAAGCCAGCCCTGTTTCTCGACAAAGTCCTTGCCGCCCAGCGCAAAGTACCACGCGGCCACGCCGCCAAGCACAATCACCAGTGCGGCCACGGCGATCAATCCGCCCTTGCCGCCCTTGGCGGGTGCGGTTGCGGTGGATGTGCTGGTCGGCTGGACGGGTTGCAGCGCCGGCACCTGTCCCGATGGCTGGCGCGCCTCGCGCATGGTGGCGAGCATGGTGCGCGCCATTTCGCGGGCTTTTTCGTCACGGTTCTGGCGTTCTTTGGCGGCGGCTTCAAAGGCCGCGCTTTCGCGCACCACCGGCGCCAGTGTCGCGCCCACATCGACACCCGCCTGGATGTCGTCGTCCGTGGACATCGTGATCAGCTTCTTCAGCCACACGCTGGCCTGCTTGGCGCTGCAGCGCTTGGACGGGTCTTTGGCCGTCATCCGCTTGAGCACAGCCACCAGCTCTTTGGGAAACGGCGCAAAGCGTGCTTCGGGGTACAGGATTTCCTTGGCGATGTGCTGCACTGCCACGCTGATGGGTGTGTCGCCGACAAACGGCGTTTCGCCGGTCAGCATGTGGTACAGCGTGACGCCAAGGCTGTACACGTCGCTCTTGTCGGTGACTTCCTTGGCTTCGGCCTGCTCGGGCGACATGTAGTGCGGCGTGCCCATGATCTGGCCGGACATCGTCAGGTGGCTGCTCCCCGCGGCTGCGCGCGCCAGTCCGAAGTCGGAAAGCTTGATTTTGCCGTCGTCCTTGCCCAGCAGAATGTTGTGGGGCTTCACGTCGCGGTGCACCAGGCCCTGGGTGCTGGCGTAGGCCAGCGCGTCGGCGCAACCGGCGCCGATTTCAAGGGCGCGGCGGTACCGAAAGCGCCCGCCATTTTTCAGCATGTGGGCGGCGTCGGTGCCCTCGATCATTTCCATCACGAGGTACAAGTTGCCCGCGTACTCATCGACGTTGTAAACGCGCACGATGTGCGGGTGGTCCAGTTTCACGCACAGCCGCGCCTCGCGCAGAAAGCGCTGGCGCACCAGCTCGTTGCGGCTCAGTTCGTCGGGCAGGACCTTGATGGCGCAGTTGATGTCCAAGGCGTGGTGATAGCCCTTGAACACTTCGCCCATGCCGCCCTTGCCCAGCACGCCCGTTATCTCGATCTGGCCGATGCGGGTGCCGACCATGATCTTGCCGCCGAACGGCGCAACCGGGCCGTCGTGCATGCTGCCGGGTGTCTGGCCCGGCGTGACGCCGGGCGTCTGGCTCGGGCGCGGGGTTGTGCCCGCGGTGCCGGTCGGCCCGAACTGGGTCTGCATGTTGCTGCCGGTCTTGACGTGGCCGGGCCGGGTGGGCTCGTACATGGTGGCGGCCGGCGCAATTTTGGGCGCGTCGTCTGCCTTGCCCTTTGCTTTTTTGAGTGCTTCGGTGACGCTGGGTTCCGGCGCGGGTGCCGGGTGTTCGCCGGTGTGGGCAACGATGTCAACGAGCGTGCCGTCCACCTCGCTGATCATGTCGTCCACAGCTTTTTCGAGCCGTTTGGTTGGGCCTGCGTCTTTCGGTGCTTCGTCTTCTGGCGGCTTCGGCGTCTCTTCGGTCATTCCCATTCCCAGTTAACCGGCTTTACACCCGAAACGGCAGTCTAGCAGTCCCGCCGCCCAAATCCGCCTACAGGCGAACCCAGAATATTACACCATGTAATGGGTGCAGTCAAAATTTCCTGCGCCCTTCCTTAGATACGAACAGGTGGCTGGCTTACCCCAAGGCTTCGATGACGGCCTTGCTGGCTTCGTCGATTTGTGCGTTGGTCATCTGGTCGAAGACGGGCAGGCTTAGCGCCTCGGCGCACAGTTGCTCGCTGACCGGCAGGTCGCCGGGCTTGCCGCCCTGCTGTTTGAAACACTCCTGCAAGTGCAGCGGCACGGGATAGTAAACGCCGCAGCCGACACCCTTGGCCGACAGCTCGCCCTGCACCCTGTCGCGGTCGGGGATGCGAATCGTGTACTGGTGATAGATGTGGGTGTTGCCCTTGCTGACCGGCGGCGTCTTGATGCGCGCATGCCCCGCAAATGCGGCGTTGTAGCGCGCGGCGACTTCGGCGCGGCGCCTGTTCCAGGCGTCAAGATGCTCAAGCTTCACGTGCAGCACCACGGCTTGCAGCGCGTCAAGGCGCCCGCAAATGCCCACCTGCTTGTTGTAATAGCGCGGCCTCTCTCCGTGTGTGCGCAGCAGCCGAATGCGGTCGGCGAGCTCGTCGTCGTTGCTGGTCACCATGCCGCCGTCGCCGGCGCCGCCCAGGTTCTTGGTGGGATAAAACGAGTAGCAGCCGTAATGCGCGAACGTGCCTGCCTGTTTGCCGTTGCGGGTTGCGCCGAAGGCCTGCGCTGCGTCTTCAATGACCGCGAGATTGTGGGCGCGGGCCAGATCCATCACGCCTTCCATGTCGGCGCACTGGCCGTACAGGTCCACGGGGATGATCGCGCGCGTCTTGCCGCTGACTTTGGTCGCCGCGGACTTCAGGTCAATGTTGAAGGTGTCGGCGTGCACGTCGCAAAAGACCGGCACTGCGTTGAGCCTTGCCACGGCGCCGGCGGTCGCAAAAAACGTGAATGCGGGCACGATGACTTCGTCGCCGGGCTTCACGCCGGCGGCCATCAACGCCAGCAGCAAGGCATCGCTGCCGTTGCTTACGCCGATTGCGTGCTTCACGCCCAGGTACTCGGCGCAGGCATGCTCAAAGGCCTCGACATACTTGCCCAGCACGAACGCCTGGTCGTCAAAGACGCGCGTGACGGCCTTGAGCACGTCGTCGCGGATGGTGGCGAACTGAGCCTTCAGGTCAAGAAACGGGACAGCCATGGGCGGGACTATAGCAACCGGGCACGCCGCGAAAAGCGACGCACACAACCGGCGGCCAGCCGGGATCGGAATGTGAATTGTCGTTTCCGGCCGGCTGAAACTACAATCGACCTGTCGCATGGAGCCCACGGCACTCAGTTGCAAGGAACTCAAGATTGAGGCGCCCGGGGCGCGCGCGTTCCGGCTTGGCGGTGCGCTTACCGGCAAGCACACACCCGCACTGTTGGCGCAGTTGCGCACGGCGCTGGACCCGCGGCCGCAACGCCTTTTCCTGGACGTCAAGCCGCTTACGCAGATCGACCGCGCGGGCATGGACACGCTGGTGGGCCTGGCTGGGGTGTTCGACGACGCTGAGGGCTATCTGGGTTTGGTGGGTGCGCCGCGAGCGTTGCAGGAAAAGCTGGCTGAGCAGGCGCCGCTGCGGTTCTACGACACGTTTGCGCAGGCGGCGGTGCGGGTGCTGGACGACATGCTGATGCGGTTGTCGGGCCAGTTTCGGGCGTTGCCGGAAAAGCCCGAAACGACCGAGGCGATGAAGGCGGTGTGGTCAAGCATCCGCGACGGGGCGGCGGGCGTGCAGGTGCTGACGCTGGCGGGCAACTTCGACAAGGTGTCGGCGCCGCACTTCGACAAGCACTGGTCCGGCGAGTTCAAGGAAAGTACGCGCTTTCTGGTGATCGATGTGGGCGAGCTGCGCACGCTGGTCGATGAAGGCATTGAGCGCTTCCGGCGCATGGTTGAAGCCGTGCGCGCGCGCGACGGGCGCGTTGTGCTGTGCAACGCGCGGCCCAAGATACGCGTGATGCTGGACATGCTGGACATGGCGCAACTGTTCGAGTTCGCGGTCAGCGTGGCCGACGCCGAGAAATCACTGGCACCCGCATGAACTACCTGGCGCACCTGGTGCTCAGCGATGGCACGCCCCACGGGCTGGCGGGCAACCTTGCCGGCGACTTTGTCTCCGGCCTTGACCTGTCAAGCGTGCACCCGCTGCTGCTGCCGGGCATTCACCAGCACCGCGCCGTCGACCGCTTCACCGACGCGCACCCCGTGACGCGCCGCAGCCGTATGCGCCTTGACCCGAAGTGGCGTCACTGGCGCGGCATTCTGGTCGATGTCTTTTACGACCACCTGCTGGCCCGCGAGTTTGAAGCCTTTGCAGGCGAGCCCCTGCCCGCCTTTGCCGCACGCGCCTACACGGCGCTGGGCGAGTGCCAGCCGCTGCTGCCGCCGCGCCTTGCGCGTATAACGCCTGTCATGATTGAGCATGACTGGCTGTGCGCTTACGCGCATGAGAGGGGACTGCGGGCGATACTCTGGCGCATGTCGCGCCGGGCGCGCAAGGCGCCTGACCTGCACGAAGCGGTCGATGAGCTTGTTGCCGCGCGGGGTGGGTTCAGCGCGGACTTTCAAGAGTTTTTCCCGCAGCTGCTGGCCGCGCACGGAACATCGGCGCGCGCGGCGTGCAACGCAAATCCGGAAAACTGAAGCCGTGCGATCGGGTTGCATGGCGATTCTGCCGTCGCATCGCGCCTCGCGTGGTATGCTTAACACGCGGCGCCCCCCGCCGCCCAACTGTGAGGCTGCTATGCGTATCCTGTACGACCGGCAGGCCAACACCGCGTACCTGCAACTCGACGACGAAGCCGAGAAGACCCGCACCCACGCCTGCGACCCGATGGGCGTTCGCGGCGAAATCAACCTTGATTTCGGCCCCAACGGCGAGCTGATCGGGATTGAGGTGCTGGACGCGAAACGTCTGCTGCCCGGCGACCTGCTGGCCAACGCCGAGCGCAAACGGATCAGCCAGCGGCTCGCGCCGCCCGAAGTCGCGCCGCCGGCCTAGACCCGGCCCCAGCGCACTTTGTGGTAGATGCGCGTGGCAATGGCATCAAGGATCATCAGGCCGCCGAAGGTCACCGGCCAGAAGTGGGGGAGCAAGTCGCCCCACGCCAGCCACAGCACCTGCGTGGCTGCGCCCGCGCAGTTGACCAGCACCGCCAGCAGGAAAAGCTGCCGCGAATACTTGAAGCCCACAATCGCGCCCAGCACCACGCCCGCGCCCAGCCCGAAAATCGCGTACAGTTCACTTGTGGTGGCAAGGTACACGCCGCCGCCCAGCACCACGCCGCCGATCACCGTGCCCGCCAGTGTCACGTTGACCAGCATGTTGGCCAGCAGCAGCCGAGGGGCAAACACGGCGCCGATGATCGCGCCCGCGCCGCCCGCCGACGCCAGCGCCCACCACTCGCCGCCGGCCAGGAACGCGACCGCGACGCCGATGCCGCCGACGACCACCGCCGCCAGCACGCGCACGAACACAGCCATCAAAATCAGGCCGAACGCGCCGACCAGCAGGGCCACCAGCGTCGCCCAGCGCCGGTAGTTGTCAAAGTTGTCGCCGGCAAGGCGGCGAATCTCCGCGCGCAGGGCCTCCAGCGTCAGCGGGATTGTCGGCTCATCGGTTGACTTGTCGTCGGGGCTGCCGGGCGCGGGCTTGTCCGGCGCGTCCTTGCGCTCGGAGGCGTCCCTGGCTTTCGTCTTGAGGTCCTGCTGCCTTTTCTTGAGCTCGCGGATGCGCTCCTGGATGCGTTCGCGGTCGTCCACGATGCGGTCGGCGTCGCGGGCGGTTTGCGCTTCTTCGTCGGTGATGAGTTTGGTGTCGCGGGCTTTCTCAATCAGGTGTTTGCGCTCCACGCGCTGCGCGAGCTCGCTGACGCCCACGCACAGCACCAGCGCCAGCAGCACCCATTTCAGCGGCAGGTCGGTCAGCTTGGCCGCCGCTGGCAGCGGCTCGCGGGCGAGCGTAACGCGCTCGTCCATTTCAATTTCGGTGATGCTCTTGGCGTCGACGCCGCCGAAGGGGTCGGTCGGCTGGTCGTCGGCAAGTGTGCGGGGTACGCGCGCCATGGAGCTCAGTCAGGCTGGTTCAAGCGATCACTCGTGATTCGCAATTGTTCATCGGGTATTCCGCCTACCCCAGCCGCTTGTCGATGAAGTACAGGATGATCGGCTTGGCGCACTCGTAGCAGTAGCCGTAGGTGCGGTCCATGTTGTCCACCAGGGTCATGGTGGCGCTGCGCACGCCTTCGCCTTCGCCGGCGAGGTGTTTCTCAAGCTGGTCGCGGCTTTTGCACTTTTCGAGGTTCCGCTTGATGGCGGGCCAGTTGACCTTGTCGCGCATCTCGCGGTACAGGCTGCGGTGCAGCTCTTTGTACACGTCCTGGTACACGCTTTGCAGGTCAATACCCAGCGGCTCGCCGCCGGGCTGTACCTTCTGGGTGCCGCTGGTAAGTGCGTTGGTCAGGCGCGAGACCATTTTGAACCGGAAGAACTCGCGCTCAGAGTCTTCGACGTGCATGAGCGTTTCCACGCCGCGCATCATGGCCTCGTCGGCGTCCAGGTCTTTGCCGGTCACTTCGCTCTTGATCTTTTCCTTGCGGTTGTAGGCGGTGACGTGGCGCAGGTAGTGGCGTATGCGCTTTTCAATGTCGCCCGGGTCCACGTTGACGATGCTGTTCTCGATCTCGCTGGCGATGATCTCGTCGTAGCGCTGGCGCAGGACCGCCGTGAACGCGCGGAAGTCGTGGTAGCCGTCGTCGCGCTGCCGTGACAGAAAGTCGTAATTGACCGGCCCCTGGTCCACCACCTTGTCCAGCAGCTTGAACACGGCAAAGGGCGTGATGCACTCGGTGCTGTCGTCTTCGCAGATGTCGGCAAACACGTTCTGCAGAATGCGCGTGGGTATGCCGTCCATGCCTTCGTGCTGAAACTCGTTGCGCAGGCGTTTGCGCACTTCGCGTTGCAGGGTGTTGCGTTCACGGTTGGTCAGAAACGGCGGAAACTCGCCGGCGTACAGCAGCGACTTGGCCAGCGGGTTCAGCTTCGCCAGCACCTGCCGCGCTTCTTCGGGGATGTCGCTGGCGTTGGGCAGGTCGGACTTTTCAAGCCGCGACATCACCGCCCACAGCGCCGCAAGCTCGGTCGCGTGCGGCGCGATGCGGTGGTAGCGGCGCGCCTGCTTGAGGCCGCGGTTGTAGATCTTTTCTTCGTCGTGGTAGTTCAGCAGGTACGGTACATCAATCTTGCGCATACGGCTGCGCAGGGCCTTGCTCAGCGGGTCGCCGCGCAGGGCCTGGTACTCGGGCACGTTGGTGGTGCCCAGGATCATCACGTCAATGTCGCAGCCGACTTCGCCGAAGTCCATCTTGTGTTCTTCGACGGCGCTGAGCAGGTGTTGCAGGTAGTTGCTGGGCTTCTTGAAGATGTCGCTGTAGTGCACCAGCCCGCGGTTGCCGCGCACGTACTTGCCGTGGTAGCGCACCAGGTTGATGCTGCCGACGAGGTTGGCGATGAACTTGTAGTTCTCGTCAATCGTGATCGGCGTGCTGGCGGTCTCAACGTTGCCCTCGGGCGGAATCTTGGCAATGCCGGTGCCGCCGCTTTCACTGAACTGGATGCGCCGCACCAGCACATGCTCCATCACCTTCAGCCAGTCGCCCTTGTAGCGGCGCAGCAGAAAGTCGTAGATCTGGCGCGAGTTGAAATCGAGGTCGCCCTCCAGAATCTTGTGCGGAATGGGGTAGCGCCCGTCCAGCTTGCTCTGGCGAAACAGCTTTTCCAGCAGCTCGCGGCGCGCCTGCTTGGGTATCAGGTACAGCGGGTGCTCCTTCATCTGGCTGGGCAGCACCGCCACCGGGTTGTGTGCGCCGGCAGAGTCGGGCTTTGTGCTGGCGCCAAAGCCTAGGCTGCCGCCTTCCACGTTGTGAAAGTCTTTGCCGAAGCGCCACGCGAATGAATATACCGCGCCGTCGTCGGTGGCGGTGTAGGCCTCAAGGCCGCGTCCGATCAGGTCAATGATGCTGGTCTTTGCGGTGCCGACGGGCCCGTGCAGGATAAAGATGCGTTCTTTGCCTTCTTCGCGGGCGCCGGCGCGGATGTATTTGACAAGCTTGCTGATGGTGCGTTCAAGCCCGTAGATGGCGTTCTTGCCCTCGTTGAAGGGGTCGTCGAAAAGTTTGTATCGCCGCACCTGCTCGCCGGAATCCTCAAACGTCTCGGACCCGAAATACTGGATCATGTCAAACGTGAGCTGGTACGTGGTGCGGGTGTGCAGGTAGGGCTCGGCGCAGACCTTGTCGAGGTACTCAAGAAAGCCGCCTTCCCAGGCGACGTCCTTGAAGTTGACGCGGTTGCGCTCGACGATGAAGTCGGCAATGGAAGCTTCGCTGATGTTCGGGCGGTCCATGCCCGCAATGATCAATGATCAGCGATCAATGCGCAATGGGCCGGGTCAGCGCCCGGCCCTGCACATCGTTCAGTCCTTCTTCTGCGGCGGGCTTTGCGGCGCGGGATCGTCCTGCCTGACCTCTTCGGCGGCCATTTTGCGGGCCAGCCGTTCGGCGTCGCTGAGGTTTTCGGCGGCCGCTTCGACCTTGCGGGTCGCCGCGATGGCGTCTGCGCTTTCGCCGCTTTCTTTCGCCTGCTCGCGGGCGATTTCGGCGTCGCGCCTGGCCAGCGTGGCGGCGCGGTCGCGTTCTTCGACCGACATGCCGGCGAGCGCGGCATCTTCGTCGATGAGTTCGCCCTTGCTCTTGCGCAGGTAGCGCAGCACTTCGGCGCGTTTGCGACGCGACTGCTGCTCGCGCTGTGCGGGCTCGAGGTCGCGGTACGACTTGTGGCTTACCACGCGCTGCGGCCACGGAATCTCGATGCCGAGCTCGTCGAACTTGAGCTTCACGCGGCGCCGGTACTCGCGGGCGGCGCCCCATTGCTCGCCGGCGCGCGTCTTCAGCAGGATGCGCACGTTCACGCCGCTTTCGCCGAGTTCCTGGACGCCGGAAATCGCGTGCTCAACCACCTTGCGGCCCCACGCCGGGTCTTCGCGCATTTCACGGGCTACCGCATCCATCACCGCCGCCACGGCATCGGTGTTCTCTTCATATGCCACGCCGACGTCGATGACGGCCCGTGACCACGTCTTGGTCATGTTGGTGGTGTTGTTGATCTGCCCGTTCGGAATCGTGTGCACGTCGCCGTTGACGCTGCGCAGCACGGTCGTGCGCAGATTCAGGTTTTCGACGGTGCCGACCTTGCCGTTGATCTCGACCACGTCGCCGATGCTGAACTGGCCCTCCAGCAGGATGAAGAAGCCTGAAAAGAAATCCTTCACCAGGCTCTGCGCGCCGAAGCCCACCGCCAGCGACACGCCGCCCGCGGCCACCAGCAGCGGCCCGTAATCAACGTCAAACTGCGCCACCGCAAACATGATCGCCGTGACGTACACCACCAGCCGGGCGGTCGTCATGAACACGGTCATCAGCGTGCGCGCGCGCTGCTGCTCGTCGGCGCTGAACTCGTCCTTTCCGTCGGCCCGGCGCACGATGCGTTCAATCAGCGGCGAGCCCAGCACTTTGATCAGCCACAGCAGCAGCCATGCCAGCGCAAACACGATGACGACCTTGACCGCGCGCCAGCCCACGGTTTCGCCGATCGCGCCGTAGTACTCGTTGCGCAACTCGGGCAGGACGGTGGTCTCGATCTCCGTGATGCGCTCCGACAGGCGTTGCGAGCGCTTGTCCAGCAGCTCCACCTGGGTCACGGCGTTGCGCGTGTCGCGCTTGGCGGCGCCCAGCCGCTCGTTCTGCGCCTCAAGCGTCTGTTCAATCGTGAACAGCAGCAGGTGGGGCGTGTACAGCGCGGCTTCGCGATTGATAGCGCGGCGCTGTTCGTCGGTGGCGTCCTCGGGCGCGATGAAGGTTGCTTCAAGTTGTGCCAGCTTGTCGGCGGTCTGCTGCACCTGCTGCTCGACCATTCGTTCGGTGGCGCGCTTTTCCTCCACGACGCGCTGCAGGTCTTCGCGCTCAAGGGCCATGGCCTCAATCTGCTTGCGGAAGTCGCGCACGTTGCGCTCCAGCTCTTCGATGCGGCGGCCCATCTTCCGGTAGTCCGACAGCTCGTCGGCGGCTGCGGCGGCTGCATCGTCACCGCTGAGCGGCTTGGCGGCCTCGGCGGCTGCCATGTCGCGCAGGCGCTCGGCTTCAAGCTCAAGCTTGTCCCGGAAGTCTTCGCGCACGTCGATCTCTTCCTGCACCATGCGCAGCCGGCCTTCCAGCGCGCTGATGCGATAGCGCTGACTTGCGGGGTCAAGGCCCTTGCGGCGGTTCAGGCGCAGGTCGATTTCGGTAAGCAGCCGGTTCAGCTCGGTGCCCGATTGCGGCAAACCGCCAAGGTCCAGCGCCTCGGCGGGCGTGCCCGAAAACTTCGCGTGCAGTTCGTCGCGGGCCCGGCGTATGGCGCGCAGGCCTTCATGGGCGCGCTCTTCGTAGCGTACATACGCCGGAAACACGTCGTTGACGATGTGGTCGTAAGTGTCGATCGACAGCTTCAGGCGCTGGTCGGCCCAGCGCAGTTCATAGTCCAGCTTGTCGAGATCGCTAAGGCGCTCGTACACGCGGCTTTTCTGGATGTCGTAGTCGCCCGCTTCGGCTGCCAGCTTGGAAACGCGCGCCAGCTCTTCTTCCGCTTCGCGGATGGCACGGGCGTAGCTGCCCTCGGCCTGCTTTTCCTCAAACTTGGGTTCCGCCACAAGATCGGCCAGCACGCGCTGGCCCAGCACCACCAGCCGGTCGTACTCAAGGCGTGCAGCCAGTTGTTCCTGCGTGGGCCCGTTGCGTGAGTCCGTGATTGCCTTTTCAAGCGCCTCTGTTCGGGCGCGCAGGTTTTCAATCGTAGCGGTCAGGCGCGCAACCACGGCTTGCAGGCGGGTGCGTTCATCGTCGGCCGGGTCTTCAGCGTTGAGGGCTTCGTTGATCGCCGCCAGCTCAGACTCCGCGGTCGCGATGGCCCTGCGGGTTTCATCGAGATGCGCCGACAGGGCGGCTTCGTGCTCTTTTACGTAAGGCGGGGCCGGCAGCGCGGGCAGGGGCGGTGTTTCGCCGTTGGCAGGCTGTGCAAGCGCAAGTGTGAACGGCGCAACCAGGGCAAAGCAAAGCAGAGTGGTCCAGAGTGCCTGTTTCATTCTTTCCGCCTCCTTTCCAGGGCCGTGGTTCAGTAGCCGAACTCGTCGGGCGGCAGCAGCCGGTCGGCCTCGGCGTCCAGCAACGCCGCGATCTGGTCTGCCTCAGACATGGCAAGCGCCTTGTCTGCCAGCGCCGCGGCTTCGGCGGTGGTAACGCGCGAAAGCAACGTGCGAAGCTCGGGCAGGCTGGTGGGCCCGACACTGAAGTCGCGCAGGCCCATGCCCAGCAGCAGCATGGCGTAGCGCGCCTCGCCGGCCATTTCGCCGCAGACGCTGACGGGCTTGCCCGCCGCGTTACAGGCCTTGATTACGCCCGACAGCAGCTTCAGCACGGCGGGGTTGGTGTGCTTGAACAGGTTGGCCACGTACTGGTTGTTGCGGTCAACGGCCAGCGTGTATTGCACCAGGTCATTGGTACCGATGGAAAAGAAGTCGCTGTCGGCCAGAAAGTGCTCAATGCTGAGTGCCGCGCTGGGCACCTCAACCATCATGCCCACCGGCACGTCGGCGCGGTGGGCAACGCCTTCGCGCTTGAGGTCGGCCAGCACGTTGTTGACGATCTGCCGCGCGGCCCGGAATTCTTCAATGCTGCCGACCATGGGCAGCATCATGCGCGTCGGCCCCAGCGCCGCCGCGCGCAGGATGGCGCGCACCTGCGTGATCAGCAGCTTGGGCTCGCGCAGGCTCAGGCGAATGCTGCGACAGCCCAAAAACGGGTTTTCTTCGGGCTCAAGTCCGACTTCGGCGGCAAATTTGTCAGCGCCGAAATCCATCGTGCGCAGGGTCAGCAGGCGGCCTTCCAGCATGGCGTGGGCGCGTCGATAGACTTCGTAGTGCTGCTCTTCGGTCGGGTGCGCCCCGAACTGGGCGTAAATGAACTCGGTCCGGAACAAGCCCACGCCATCGGCGCCGTACTTGCGGGCCTGCTCAATCTCGCTGTCCCATTCAATGTTGGCGTACAGGCTGACGGCCGCGTCGTCGGCCGTGGTGCGGCTGGCCTTGGCCGCGGCATCGACCAGTCGTTTTTCGCGGTCGGCGTGTTCTTGCCCGCGGGCTTCGTACTTTGCGCGGGTGGCGTCGTCGGGGTTGACGATCACGCGGCCTGACTTGCCGTCAACAATCACGACGTCGCCGCCGCTTACGTCGCTGGTGATCGTGCCCAGGCCGACGACGGCCGGTATGCCCAGCGCGTTGGCCAGGATCGCCGTGTGGCTGGTGGCGCCGCCGACATCGGTGACAAAGCCGGCGACCATTTTCTTGTCCAGCGTCGCGGTCTGGCTTGGCGTAAGGTCGTGGGCGACGACGACGACCTTGCGGTCAAGCTGTTGCAGGTCAAGGGCGCGCTGCCCCAGCAGGTTGCGCAGCAGGCGCTTCTGGATGTCGTAAAAGTCGTTCACGCGCTGCAGGAAGTACGGGTCGTGAATCTCCTTCATGGGCTTGATGATTTTCTTGAAGACGCGGCTGACGGCGTACTCGGGCGTGTAGCGTTTGGCCTTGATCTTTTCGGGGATTTCGGCCCTGATCAGCGGGTCTTCAAGCATGCGCAGGTGTGCTTCAAAAATCAGGCCGACTTCGCCCTTGGCAATGCTGTGCACGCTGTCGCGGATGTCCGTGATTTCGCTGATGGCGCGTGTGCGCGCGAGTTCAAAGCGTTTAAGCTCAGTCTCGACTTCGTCTTTGCGTATGAAGCGGCGCGGGATACGGAAGCTCTCCGAATCCAGCACCAGTGCCGGCGCAATCGCCACGCCCGGCGAGACGGGTATGCCGTTCTTTATTTCCATCTGCTCCCCAGCCGCGCCAACGGGAAAGCTTTTCGGGCGCACAATCGCCCGCGGGAGCTTCCGGCGAAACCTGGGTTGTGTCCATCGTAGCGGCTGAACACGGGCCGCAAAGCGCGAGGTTTATAGCAAGGCGGGCATGTGCTTGTCGCCCCGGCAGTCAGAAAAGTTTTGTGCGGCTTACACATCCAGTTTCAGCAGCAGCGGCAGCAGGCGCTCAATCGGCAGGCCCATGATGTTGGCGTAGCTGCCGCGCCACGCGCGCACGAAACTGCGCCCGCTTTCGATGCACAGCGCCCCGCACTTGCCCATCGGCTCGCCGCTGGCCACGTACTTCTCAATCTGTCTGGCGGTCGCCGGCAGCATGTCCACGAGGCTGGTGTCGCTGAACGCCCACTGCTGCATGTCGGCTGTGTCCACAACGCACACGCCTGTGATTACGCGTTGCAAGCCGGCTTCGCAGGCCCGTGCAATCATGCGCTTTGCGTCAGCCTCGTTTTCAGGCTTGCCGATGATCTCGCCGCCGATCGCGCAGATTGTGTCCGCCGCCACCACCAGCGTGCCTTGCTCAATTCTCGCGGCCACCGCGTGGGCCTTGCGTACAGCCAGCGCGCGCGTGAACGCCCCCGGTTCAGCGTGCGGCTGCTGGCTTTCGTCAACGTCGCTGACCAGCACGGTGAAGTCAACGCCGGCTTCGCGCAGCAATTGCGCGCGATACGGCGAGCCGGATGCCAGCACCAGTTTGCGTGTCAGTAGCGGCATGGCCGAAGGATAGTAAGCAACGGGCGATGGGGGATAGGGCCTCGTTTCAAACCGCCATGACCATTGACATCCTGCTGCCGGCACCAATCCGGGGCTGACAACTCCCCTCACATCTTGCGTTTGGCGGGCCCTTTCCTTCAATCGCAGCATGGAACCCGCCGCCCTAGTCCTGCGCGCTGCCGGCACCAACTGCGAGCGCGAAACTGCCTGGACCCTGCGCCAAGCCGGCGCATCCGCCGACATCCTGCACGTCAACGAGCTGCTGCGTGAGCCCGCGCGGCTGCGCGACTACCACCTGCTGGCAATCCCCGGCGGGTTTTCCTACGGCGACGACCTTGGCAGCGGCGTGGTGTTCGCCAACCAGTTGCGCACGCGCCTGAAGCCCGAGATCGAACGCTTCCTTGAAGACGGCAAGCTGATGCTCGGCATTTGCAACGGCTTCCAGGTGCTGTTGCGCGCGGGCCTGCTTACCGGCCGCGACGTCTTTGACGACCCGCCGCGTGCCACGCTGGCCTTCAACCTCAGTGGCCGGTACGAAGACCGCTGGGTTGACCTGCGCATCGTCAGTGAGCGCACGCCCTTTGTCAGCGGACGCAAAATTGTCAGCTACCCGGTCGCCCACGCCGAGGGCCGCTTTGTCGCGCCCGATGCCGTGCTGGACGAGCTTGAGCGGGACCAGCAGGTTGTCTTTCAGTACGTCGATGCGTCGGGCCGGCCTACACAGGACTTTCCAGCCAACCCCAACGGCGCCAGCCGCGGCATCGCGGGCATATGCAGCAAGAGCGGCCAGGTGCTGGGGTTGATGCCGCACCCTGAGCGCAATGTGCGCCACTTTCATCACCCTGAGTGGACGCGCCGCGCCAGGCCCGCGGACGAAAGCGCGCTGACAGGCGAGGGCTTTGAGCTGTTCGTCAACGGCGTGAAGCGCGCGGGCCAGCTGGTGTCCTAAACGGTCGGCACTTTCAGCAGCTTGCCGACAGCTTTGGCGAGCTCGGCGTAATCCAGCGGCTTGGTGAAGAAGCCATCCACGCCGATGCGCTTGACCTTGCGCACAAGGTCGCTGTCGGCGGCGAGGCCTGACATCGCGACGATGAACATGTTGCGGGTATCACTGTTGGCGCGCAGGCGGCGGCAGACCTCGGCGCCGTCAAGGCGGGCCATCATCAGGTCAAGCACCACGGCGTGGGGCTTGAAACTGCCGATCTTCAGCAAGGCATCGTACCCGTCGCCGCTTTCTTCAATGACTACGTTGGGCAACAGCTCGCCCAGCGCCTCGGTGGCGCGCTCAAGGATCTCGGGGTCGTCATCCACCACCAGGATGCGCCGTTCTTTGGCTGGCGCCAGGTCTTCGGGCACAGGAAAGCGGTTCTTGTCCAGGAACTTCAGAAACGCCTCAACCTCCATGCGGTACTGGCCGCCGGGGGTGGTATAGACCTCGAGCTTGTTGGCTTTGATCCAGTTGACGACCGTGGCGGGCGTCACCTGGCAATAGCGGGCAATGTCACCGGTTGATAGGGATTTGCGCCGAACCGCCATACGCAAAAAAGATAAACCTTGGCACAAGGCGCTACAAGACCTGCAACATCAAATCCCGTAAATCCGGCTTTTCCACAAAGTGCCAAACACCTTTCACCTTGCTTCTACTAGCGAAGATTGACCTCAGAATGACGGCTGTCCCTTCAACTGCTTCTTTTCGCAAAGCGCGCGAGGGGTTACGCTTTGGGCGGGGATAAACTGCACCGCCCGGCCGCGCCGGGAGTCAGTCACTCATGGACGACGACCTGATCACCCCTTCAGACTACTTCCACCGCGGCCTCGACTCGCTTGAGCGCCGGCAGTACTCCGAAGCCGTGCGCTACTTTGAGCAGGCGGTCAAGGCCGAGTACTTTGACCCGGACATCCACCTGCCCATGGCCGAGGCGCTGTTTGAGGTCGGCCGCTACCAGGATGCAATTGAGCACTTTGAGCTCGCGGGCAAGAAGGGCGGCATCCCGGCCAACGAAGTCCTTCTATGGAAGGGCTCGTGCTACCTTGAGCTCAAGAAGGTCCGCCGCGCGCTCAGCGCCTTCAACCGTGTGCTTGAGGTTGAGCCCCACAACGCCGAAGCCCACTTCAAGCGCGGACTGGCGCTGTGCGAGACCGGCAGCCTGGACCGCGCGCTGGAAGCCTTTGATACCGCCGAGCGCTTGCTGCGCCGCAGCGCCCCCGCGCCCGAAACCGACGATGCCGCGCCCGGCCTGCGCCGCCCGCCCTTTGAGCAGGAAGGCGACCCGCCCCGCGAAGCGCTGGCCGAAGTCCTGATGTGGAAGGGCCGCACGCTGGGCCGCCTTGGCCGCCGCGCCGACAGCATGCAGTTGCTGCTTGAGGCCTGGGAAATCGCCCCCGACCACCCCGGCCCCTATAATGAGCTGGCGGACAGCTTTCGCTACACCGGCGACCTGCACGGCGCCGAGGAATGGTACCGCAAGGGCCTTGAACGACTGCCCAACGACCCCAGCCTGCACAACGACTACGGCAACCTGCTGCGCGAGCTGGGCCGCCACCAGGACAGCCTGAAGCACCTGACCACAGCCATTGAACAGGACGCGAACCGCGCCGTCGCTTACTACAACCGGGCGCTGACCCTTGAACGCCTTGAGCTGTACGATGAAGCGCTGAAGGACTACGACGCGGTCATTGACGCCAACCCCGACGACCTTGACGCCAAGCTGCGCAAGCTTGACCTGCTGGGACAGATGAGCCTGTTCAGTGAAGCCGAAGAGATGCTGCGCGGGCTCAGCGAAGGCGACCTCACCGCAAACGAAACCCGCGAAGCGCGCGCGCGCCTTGCCAACCGCCGCGCCCAGAAGGCCGAGCTTGAAAACGACGTGCACCACGCCCTGATGTTCCATGGCGCGGCCCTTGAGCTTCACCCGGACTTTCTCGACATCGAGTCGCCCACCGCCTACGACGACCGCGCCGAGGATCGCGTCAAGCGCCTGCTGTCGGTGCTGGCCAAGGCGCCCGAGGCGCAGGCCGGCCTTGCCGCGCTGCTCGAAGGCGCGGCGCGTTTTGCACTGCTGCGCATGGAGCGCAGCGGCGGCAAGCTCAAGCGCGGCATCAAGGCCGCGCGCGAAAAAATCCGGCTGGCGCTGACCCGCGCGGTTGACGCCAACGCCTGCCCCGCCGCCGCGCACAAGCTGTTGGCCGAGTTCGCGTTTTATGAGCTGAAGGACGATGACCTTGCGCTGCGCCACGCCGACGCCGCGCTGAGCGCACATCCCGACTATGTGGGCGCGCTCTGGATCAAAGCTGTCACGCTGTCGGAGGGCAAGCTGCGCCCCGACCTCGCCGTCGAGTGCTACCGCCGCATGCTCGAGATCACGCCCAACAACCCCAGCGTGCTGCTCAATCTCGGCGACCTCTACATGGAGCACGGCCAGCCGCACCGCGCTTTAAGCTACTACCGCCGCGTGCTGGAAGACCGCCCCGGCGACGTGGCTGTGCAGCGCGACGTGGGCCACTGCTACCTGGCGTTGCAGCGCCACGGCGACGCGATTGCCGTGTTTGCACGCCTTGAAGCCGAGGGCTCGCTGGCACTTGAGCTGAAGCTTGACCTGGCGGAAGCGCACCTCGCGGTCGGCGAGCGCGTGGAAGCCCAAAGGCTGATTGAGCAGGCGCAACTCGAGAACGAAGAGCTTGACCCCGCCGTCGATGCCCGCGCCGTAGAACTTGCGGCTGCCATTGAACTCGCGCGTCGCAGCCCCAAGGCCGCGCGCAAGCTGCTGGCCGGGATCGAGCACAGCCGCCTCAGCACCTTCGGCCTGGTGCAGCTTGGCCGCGCGGAGTTGCAGCTGGGCAATCACGACGCCGCAGACAAGGAACTGCGCGAAGTGGTGGAGACACTCGACCCGCACGCCCAGGACGCGGTCGAGGCGCGCTATCACCTGGCGCGGCTGGCGTTCACGCGCAATGACCTGGATGCAGCGGCCGAGCTGCTGGACGAGCTGTTTGCGGCGGCGCCGCTGGACGAGCGCGCGTATCGCATCAAGCGCTGGATCTGCACGTTGCAAGGCAACCTGGAAGAAGCTGACGATGTGCAGCAGGCCGCCGCGTTTGCCGAGCAGGTGTCGAAGGTGCACCGCCTGTTGCAGTACGAAGAGTACGACGAGGCGCTGCAACAGTCAGAAGCATTGGCCGAAGACCAGCCGTCGCGGATTGAGCCGCTGTATTACAAGGCGTGCGCGCTGGCGCAGTTGGGTGACGACGACGGCGCGCTGGAGATCGTGAAAGGGTTGCTCAAGCGCGCGCCCGACCTGAAGCCGCGCGTGCTGGAAGAGTTTTACCTCGAGCCGCTGCGCCTTTCCGACCGTATCGAGTTCCGCCCCGGCCCCATGTAATCAGCCCTGATCCAGGGACAGGCACCTCCGGTGCCTGTCCCTTTTGTTTGCACGTGCC
>JAHBYA010000011.1 GCA_019636195.1 Planctomycetota bacterium
AGTCTGGAAAGAAAAACGATTAAACCACAGAGCCACAGAGTCACGGAGGACTGCAAAAGCAGTCCGCAGATTACGCAGATGAACACAGATAGGGCCGTAAACTGCCGTCAGCACTTCGCGGCCTTCGCGACACCTTCGCGTCTTCGCGTGAAGGCAGTTTCAGGCTTAGCCACGGAGGCCACACAGGACTGCAAGAGCAGTCCGCAGATTCACACAGATGAACACAGATACAGCCAACAACGCTGTTCTCTGCGTCTCCGTGTCTCTGCGAGAGGCTGCTTTTGCCACGAAGCAAGCAACTGCGGCCTCTCGCCACGTTCGCCATTTGAAAGCAGTTACTGGCGCGCCGGCGAACTTGGCGAGAGGCATGCCGTACACGGGGCGACTACTCTTTTTCGGCGGCCAGTTGGCGCTGGAGTTTCTCGGTCAGGGCGCCCTGCTGCTGGTAGGCGTGGTATGGGAAGACCAGCCGCCAGTGGGTACGCTCTTTCTCGGGCGAGTCTTCCACAAGATAGGTCTGGGGCGAGTGGTGCTGGGTGCGCACGAAGTAGCGGTCGCCGATCCAGAAGCCGCGGGCCTGCTTGCTGTGCTGCGGCGCGTCGTCCACCTCAAGCTCGAACAGGAAGTCCTCCTGCGCGTCGCCGACGGCCAGGCGCACGCGCTTGAGCTGCGCGCCTTCGCGGGGCTCGACAAAGCCGTTGGGGGGCCGGCGGGGGGCGCCGGCGCGGGGCAGGTCGGCGACTTCAATGACCTTTGCCGACTCGACAAAGCTGCCGACGTGCGGCCGGATGTCGGACCAGCCGATGCGGATGATGTGCTCGCTGTACTCTTTCAACACCGGGCGACCCAGCGTGTGGAGAAAAAGTCCAACATCATCTTTGTCGAATGCCTCACGCATCACGGCCACCGTGGTGTCCGGCGTTGCCAGCACCGGGCGCGCGGTCAAGGTGCAGGCGGTCGCCTGAAAACCGGCCAGCAGCAAGGCAAGCAGGGCGATTGTCTGTTTCATGACTGCGCCTTTCGGGCTATTGACGTGTCAACTTTCGGGCCGGGGCGGGCCGCCGGGGGTGGTGTTGACGCGTCAAGTGTGAGCAAGTCGTCCACGATTTTCTTTTGACGGGTGTGTCAGTACAGGATACTTTTCACCCAACGAGTGTGTGCCTCGTGAAAACTTAAGGAGGGGAGCATGGCAGCTACCGCGAAGAAGAAGAAGGCAGCCAAGAAGCCTGCGAAGAAGGCCACCAAGAAGAAGGCCGCCAAGAAGAAGAAGTAAGTACCCCCGGCCCGGGTTCAGGGCCACACGAAGTGCAAGGTCACACGCAGTAAACGAGCATTGTTTCAAGCACTGGCAGTACCTCTGCAGTAAAGACAGACCAACTTTCAGTTACCGCACACACTCTGAGCCCTCCCGTCCGCCAACGGGGGGGCTCCTTCCTTTTAGTACGTTCGACAGACGCAAAACGATTGTCTAACGCAAAAGGGACAGGCACCGGAGGCGCCTGTCCCTGGAGCAAGGCTCATCGCGGCAGGTTACTCCTGGGCAGCCACCACCCACACGCGGCTTTGCACTTCGACTTCGTCGTGCAGGCGGATGGTGAAGCTGTAGGTGCCCAGTTCACGGATGTGGTCGGACTCAAGCTCTATCTGGTTGGTCTTGAGGCCGATGCCCTCGGTCTTGAAGGCATCGACAATCACGCGCGGAGTCACGCTGCCGAACAGGTGGCCTTCAGGGCTGGCGCGCATGGGCACGGTCAATTGCACCTTGCCGATGGCGTCCGCGATTTCCTGGGCGTGTTCCCTTTCCTTGGCCTGGCGGGCCTCGTAGGCGCGCTTTTCGCCGGCCAGCCGGCGCAGGTTTTCATCGCTGGCGGGCAGCGCCAGGTTCTTGGGCAGCAGGTAGTTGCGGGCGTAGCCTTCGGCGACGTCAACGACGTCGCCGCGCTTGCCTACGCCGCGGATGGATTCACGAAGCAGCAGTTTCATGTCTCGTCTCCCGTGTTCCGGGTCCAGTGTTCAGGTTCCGGGACCTGTGGTTGTTATTTGCTGACAAAGGGCATCAACGCCATGAAGCGCGAAAGCTTGACCGCATCGCGGATCAGCTTCTGCTCGGCGTGTGTGGCGCCGGTGCGCTTGCGCGGCAGTATCTTGCCCATGCCGGACACGAACTTGGACAGCGTGTCCACGTCCTTGTAGTCCAGAAACACCTTCTGGTCCTTGGTCAGCTTGCTTTGCGACGGCGTGATGTTGCGCGTGCGCTTTTTCTTCTTCTTGAGTTTAACCTTGTTGATGCGGATCTTTCCCATGGCGTTTCCTCAAGCGGGCTTGGCCCGCGGCTGGTTGTTCTAAAGTGTTACGTCGTCGCCGACGTCCTCCACGTTATGGCTGGTATCTTCGCGCTCGGGCGGCTCGGCCAGGTCTTCGCCGTCGTCGATGTCGCGGATGGTGTTGCCGCCCTTTTCGACCACGCGGATGTGGCGGCCGGAGGCGCTGCGCTCAACTTCACGGCGGATGAACTGCACCGAGTACGCGACCACGCGAATGCGCGAGCGGCGCTGGCCTTCGCCGGTGGTCCATGTGTCCTGCTCCAGCCTGCCCTCAACGAACACCGGCGAGCCCTTCTTCAGGTACTCGGCGCAGCTTTCGGCCAGTTTGCGCCAGCTGACCACATCAATGAAGCAGGTGCGGTCGTGCTTTTCACCGGCGCTCGTGGTGTAGCTGTCGCTGACCGCCAGCCGGAACTCGGTGACGGGCGTACCCGACGGCGTGTGCCGAAGGTCGGGGTCGCGGGCGAGGTTGCCGACAAGGAAGACCTTGTTCAGGGTTATCATGGATCACGTCCTGTGCGCTGCTGCGGGCTCGTTACTCAACTGCGGCTGGTGTCTTTACATCCACGTCGGCGTCAACGTCGGCCTCAACGTCCACGTCCGCTTCCTTGCGGCCGCCCCTGGGCGCTTCGTAGCGCTTGAACCACTTCTCGATGGGCACGCCGTCGCGGTTGACGAACAGGTAGCGCAGGATGCGCTCGGTCAGGCGGCACTCGAGCTCGATCTCCTGCATCTTGAGCGTATCGACCTTGAACGCGACCAGGATGTATGCGCCGCGCTTGTTCTTGCGCACTTCGTAGGCCAGGCGCTGTTCGGCCCACAGTTCGGCGCGGATGACCGTGCCGCCGTGCTTGGTCAGCAAGCCGGTGCACAGCTCGATGGCGCTGTCGGTGTCTTTGCCGGCCAGCGCCGAGTCCACGATAAACAGCCCCTCATAGAGGCTTTGCCCTGATTCTGATGCCATGCGAGTTTCCTTCCCGGAGGTTGAAAAGCCCCCTTGGTCTTGGCGCCCGGCGCATCCGGGGTGCGCGCCGGGAGGGGCGTAGAGTTACTTCTTGCCTTCCTTGCCGGCTTCTTTGCCGGCTTCCTTTGCGCCTTCCTTGCCGGGGGCCGGCGCGGCGGCCGGTGTGCCGGTCGCCGAGGGCACAGCCGCGGCGGCGCCGACAGCCGGCGTCAGGTCTTCGGCGCGGCGGGCGTGGGCGCACTTGACCACGACCAGCGACGGGTTCTGGAGAAGTTCGGCGCCTTCGGGCAGCTTAAGCTCGCCGAAGTGGACGGCCTCGCCCACGTCAAGGTGCACGACTTCGACTTCCAGGTGCTTGGGAATGCGGTCGGCGGGGCAGCGTACCTCGACGTCGCCGTGGCTGACTTCCAGCAGGCCGCCGTGGGTTGCGCCCTTGGGCGTGCCGATGAACGTGATCGGGATGCGCAGGCGCACTTTCTCAGACAGGTCGATGCGCACAAAGTCGATGTGCTGCAGCTCATCGCCCATGAAGTCGCGCTGCAGCGCGCGCACCAGCGCGTACTGCTCGTTGCCGCTGACATTCAGCTTGACGACGTGCGTCTCGCTCTCGATCAGTTTGAGGATGTCTCGGGTTTCAAACAGCAGGTTCTGGTTGTCCTGCCCGCGCCCGTACAGCACGCCAGGAAGTCTGCCTTCAGCGCGCGCCTTGCGCATGGCCTTGGTGCCGCTTACGCCGCGGCTCTCGGCCTTCAATGCCGGGATCTGCATGGTGCCCTCGGTAGTGGACCCCCTGGCCTGCGCACCGGATCACGCGCCGGCATGGCCTGCCACGGGTTCTTTCCCTGTAGTTGTCGCTACTTCTCTATCTTCAGCGGCACGGACGTAAAGCCGTAGGCTTTGCCCTCCGAATCGCGGGCGGAGAGTTTGAGAATGTAATCACCGGGCGCAAGGGCCGAGTCGGCTTTTCCCTCAAAATGTTGCTCAATCTCGCCGTCACCCTTTGAGCTGCCGATGTGCTTCAGCTTCAGCGCCGAGACCACCTTGTTGTTGCTGACCGCATGGTTGGCGCGGATCGCCTCCTCGGCGGCTTTAACCTTTGCGGCATCGCCGGACGTCAGGTCGGCGGCATTAAACGCCTTCAACTCGCCGGGGATCTTGCTGCGCAGCACTTCCACCGTGCAGTCCCACACCAGGTCTTTGCCGTCGGCGCCGCTTTTTGGGGCGCGCACTTTCACGTGGATTACGCCCTTGTCGTTCACGCTCGCGGGCGCCATCGGCTTGGGCTCAAGACCCGGGTAGCGCAGGCGCAGGCCGGGGTCGCCCGTCAGGTTGTACATGCTGACGTGGCTGCGGTTCAGCGCGTCGCGCTCGTCTTTCTTGGGGATCACCAGCCGCGCCATGAACTCAAGCTGGCTTCGGTCGGGGTCTTCGGCCAACACCAGCTCGCGCTTGGCGCGGACAAAGGCCTCGCCGAGAGTTGTACGGCGGTTGGCGATGACTTCGCCGCACAGGGCCTTCTGCAGCAGGGTGTTGCTGTAGGGGTGGCTGTCGCGGCTGCTGGCGACGATGGCTACGGGCGCGTTTTCAGCGAAGCAGATGCGCTCGCACAGGCTGCCCTTGGGGTGGTCCATGTAGCCGGTCTGGCAGGCGACAATCAGCATGACGGGCAGCTTGCCGTCCTTGATGTCGAACTTGGGCACATCGTCGCCCAGCAGGATCGGGTAGCGCGTGTCGCCGACGTGCATGTTGTCGAGGCGGTCGTAGCTGCCGTGGCCCATGTACACCAGCATCAGCGAGCCCGGGTTGGCTTCCTCGATTACCTTGTCACTGAACATCCGCGGCACGTACGCATAGCTGCTGTTGATGTTGGCGTAGGTCATGCGCACGGTGTACTTGGGGTCGATCGTCTGCTCGGCAAAGCGTGTGAACAGGCCTTCAAGCATGCGGTCCACCATCTCGCCGAAGCGCCCCTCGCCGGCAAAGAAGGTCAGGTTGCGCAGCCACTCGCCCTGCGGTGCAGACTCGTAGGCCTTGACCTTGCGCAGGGCCAGCCGCACCTGCTCGTTGTTGCGGGCAGGGATGCGCCCGATCGCGAACTCGGGCAGGTTGTTTTCATCGTTGTCGATATCGGCCAGGAAGTTGTCGGTCACCACGCGCTTGCGGCGCTTGGGGTCGGGGTTGCTGTCTTCCTGCCGCGTGAGAAACCACGGAATTTCAGTCTTGGGGTCGTGGGTCGCCTTGCCCTCGTCGGGGCAGTCGCCGATCAGCAGTACCTGAAAGTTGACCAGCGGCTCGTTGACGGCCTTTGCCGCCCCGCCCAGCCAGCTTTTGATCTCGTTCAGGCCGGCGACTTCGACTTCGGCGGCCTTGGCGATTTCCGCCATGGTGACGACTTTGGGATTGCGGCCGTTCTCTTTGCGATAGGCAGCCCACTCCTGCGCCGATTCGTGCAGGGAGTCGGCACAGACAATGATGTAGTCGTGGGGTGCGGGCGCGCCGGGCCCGGTCTTGCGGCCGTCCTGGGCAACAATCGAGGTCGTCAGCAGCAGCGCCAGCGCGCAAAGCGCGAACAGTCGGGTCATGGTCGTCTCCGGGGGGCCGAAGATAGTACGGAAGGTCGCCTGTGCATCACACAATTTTCGGCGTGACCGGCCCGATAGTCCCGTCATCCAAAATGCACAGGCCCGCCTGCCGCAACGGCGCCTCGTGGTCGCGGCGCAATTGTGCCCGGTGCGCGACATCGCCGATGCGGGTAAGCAGCAGCCAACCCGCCGTGAAGTTCCGGTTGGCCAAGTCAACCGACACGGGCAGGTCCAGCAGGCCAAGCTGGCACAGGCACGCGCCCTCGGCCCGTACATCCTGGCAGGCCCTGGCCAGCTCAATGGCTTCAGTCAGAACCTCGCGGGCGCGGACGGGTTCGCCGTCGTTTGCCATCAAGGTTGCCAGGCTGTGCAGGGCCTGCGCAAGCTGTGAGGGCGGGCCGACTTGCCGCAGCAAGTCAGTCCCGCGCTGGTACCACTCGCGGGCGCGGGTGGTGTCACCGGCCCTGAAGTAGAGATCGCCCAGCGCGGTCGTCCACAACGCCACGTCGGACTTCTGTCCAACTTCCAGGGCGCAATGCCGGGCGCGCTCAAGGCCGGGCCGGGCTGAGTCGAGGTCTCCGTCAACAGAGTCCATTAGCGCCAGGCACCCGGTCCAGAAACCTTCGCCTTCCTGGCTGCCGCAATCGCGGGCGATCCGGGCTGCCTGACTGTACAGTTCCCGGGCCCGAGCGCGGTCGCCCAAGCGCTTGTAAGTCGATCCCAGGTTGCCCAGCGTGTGGCAAAGCTGCAGCTTTGCGCCGCATGCTTCCAGCAACTCTGCGGCCGCCCGATAGTTGCGATACGCCAGTTCCGGCTCATTGGACTTGAACTCCAGGCTGGCGAGGTTTGCCAGCGCGATTCCCTCGTCAAGTGCAGACGCTGCATCGCGTGCAAGACGCGCGGCCTGCCGGAAGAGACCTTTGGCTTCGTCGGTGCGCCCCAGGCCGCCAATGCTGCGGGCCTTGACGGTCAGCAGGTTTGCCAGAGTGGCCGGGTCGGGCGATTCCGCGGCGGCCCGGTCGGCGCAGGCCGCGGCGTCGTGGTTTCGCCCCAGCAGCGACAGGTTGCTGGCGTGGTCGGCGGCTATCCGGCCTGACAGCCGGGAGTCCGCGCACTCTGACGCCCGCGCCGTCGCCACCAGATACAGTTCCTCGGCGCTCTCGTAACCGTGCGCAATCGCTGTGGCCGAGGCCGCCCGCCGCGCGGCGTCCGCCGCCACGCAGGCGGTCGCATCCGGGTGATCGAGGATGCGCAGGTTCACAGCGGCCTCGTTCCGGTGCTGGTACTTGCCTTCCAGGCGACTGGCAGCCGCCAAAAGGTAGTCAAGCCCGCGCCGCCTGAGTTCCGGCTGGACCGGGGCTGCTGCGTGGCAGTGATCGGCAAGCTCAGTGAATAGGTCAACCGAGGCGGCCAGCACCCCGGCGTGGTGAAGGTCTTCAAGTGCATGTGCGGCAAATGCGTGCAGCGAGGCCCGCTGCGCGGGCATCTGCAGCTCATAAGCGGCAGAGCGCATCAGTGCGTGGCGAAACAGGTATGCCCGTTCGGCGGTGGGTTCAGGCACGCCGGGACTCCGGGCTCAGCCTCTGAACAGCAGGCTGACGGACTCGTTGAAGTGGATGTTGCGGATGGCCTTGGCCAGCAGCTCAGCGACGCTGAGCACGCGCAACTGCTCGAACTCTTTGCCGTCCACCGGCACGGTGTCGGTGACCACGCACTCCTTGATGGGCGCTTTGCGCAGGCGCTCAACGGCTGGGCCGCAGAACAGGGCGTGAGTGCAGCTGGTGTAAACTTCCTTGGCGCCGAACTTCAGGCAGGCGTTGGCGGCATCGACGATGCTGCCGCCGGTGGCGATCATGTCGTCGATCAGCACGCAGACTTGGCCATCCACCTTGCCGATCATGTCCAACACTTCGGTTTCTTCGCCCGAGACGCGGCGCTTGTCCACGATGGCCAAGCCAGCGCCCAGCCGCTTGCTGTAGCCGCGGGCGACCTTGCTGCGGCCGACATCGGGGGCGACGATGGTTAGGTTCTGGATGCCCTTGCGGCGCTTCAGCTCGGCAAAGTACTCGTTGATGATCGGGGCCGCGTACAGGTGATCAACGGGGATGTCAAAAAAGCCCTGGATTTGCGCGGCATGCAGGTCCATGGTCAGCATGCGGTCATAGCCGGAAGTGACGATGCAGTTGGCGATCAGCTTGGCGCTGATCGGCACGCGGCCTTCGTCTTTGCGGTCTTTGCGGGCGTAGCCGTAGTAGGGCACGACGGCGGTGATGCGGTCGGCGCTCGCGCGCTTGGCGGCGTCGGCGAACAGCAGCAACTCAATGATGTTGTCGTTGACCGGCGGGCTGGTGCTTTGCACGAAGAAGCAGTCCACGCCGCGGATGTCTTCTTCAATCTTTACGTCCACTTCGCCGTCGGGGAACTTTTCGATGCGCGCGTGACCGAGCGGCACCTCAAGAATCTTGCAGATCGCCTCCGCCAGTTTGCGGTTGCTGTTGCCCGCGAAGATTTTGAGTCCCTTGGTTCGCATCGAACCCCATCATGGAGTCAGCCGCCCGCGCGTCAATGCCGTGGCAGGCCCGTTTGCGCAGGGCCTACGGCAGCTCCTGTTTCAGGCAGAAGACGCTGCCGCCGGACTTCATGAACTCGCCGGTCTCCAGCTCAATGACCTGAAATCCCCGCCGCGACAGCGCCTTGACCGTTGCTTCGCTGCCGCTTTGCAGCAACACATGGCGGTCGTCGGGGCAGTGCGCGTTGCAGGCGAAGTTGCGGGCGTCTTCGGCGCTGAGCGGTATCAAGTCCGTGAAGCCTGCCTTCAAGCGCTCAAGTCCCGGCTGGTCAAATGCGCCGGGGATGTACAGCGCGGCGCGGTCGCTGAGCACGCAAAGGCAGGTATCCAGGTGGTAGTAGCGCGGGTCTTTCAGGGTCAGCGGAATGATTGCGGCGCCCGTGATCTCCGCCACCTGCTGCCATGCTTCCAGCCGCGTGCGCGGCCCCACGCCCGCCCAGTACGCGTGCTGGCCGTGGTGCCGGATCGCGTCGCCGGTGCCCTCAAAGGGGCGCAATCCCTCCGGCAACGTGTGGACTTCGTACCCCTGGTCGCGGTACCAGCGCTCGAAGATCGGCACTTCGGCCACGCGGGTGTCGCTGGCCATGCGTGACAGCAGCGCGTGCCTGCGGCCCTTGTCGTCGCGCCAGGTCAGGCTCTGGTTTGCGGAAAAGCAGAAGTCGGGCAAGCCGGGCGCGCCGTCAATGACGTGCACGCCGACCCCGACATCGAGGTAGGCCTGCACCAGCGCGTCCCATTGTTGCTGCGCCAGCGGCTGGCTGACGCGGTTGAGGTTGCCGTGTTCGTCTTTCATCCACGGGTTGATTGCGCTTTCGACGGTGAAGTGGGTGGGCCGCGCCATCAGGACTTCGGTGCAGGGGCCGCGACCGGGCGCATCCAGCAGCGCGTCGGGGATGTCATCGGGGTCGGTTACCAGGGGCATGCGTCACCTTGACGGGGCAGTGTTAAAGGATAGCACACGGGAGTATGGAACATGTGTTCTCGACACTCAGCCTGATGAATTTCGGCGTGTTTGCGTGGCTTTGCGTGGGCGTTTTGTTCAAGCGCAGGCCGCCAGCGCACATGATGCTCATGACATCGGGGTTTGCGCTGGACACAGCGCTGCTGCTTTACATTGAGCTTGCGCGCAGTGCACTGGGGCAATTGCTGGCGCCGATGGGCCCGTGGCTGGTCGTGCACATCATAATCGCGGTGCTGCTGGTGCCGATTTACCCGATGCTGATCTACAGCGGGGGCAAGGTAAGCGCGGGCAAGCCGGTTGATTTTCACAAGTGGCTGGCGCGCACGTTTTTTGCGCTGCGCTTTCTGCTGTGGCTGACCGTGCCGCTGGCCATGAGCGAAAAAGCCGCCGGCTAGGCAATGGCACCCCGGGCTGGAATCGAACCCAAACCAGTCCGGCGGGCTGGTTTGGAAGCGCAGTAGCCCGCCGCAGGCGGGCGTAAACGAAGCGTCTTGTACGGGTTAGCGGGTGGCTCCGGGCGTCAGAAAAACGCTTGGCACCCCGGGCTGGAATCGAACCAGCGACCTGCGGTTTAGGAAACCGCTGCTCTATCCACTGAGCTACCGGGGCGTGACCGCAATCTAACAACGCCTGCGTACCGTAAAAGGTTGCGCCTAGCCCTTGGGGGCGCCCGGCGGTGCGCTGAAGTTCACGGGCATCAGCCGCTTCAGCCTTGCGTGCATGCGCGGCAGGCCCGGCGCGTTCAGCGGCACATTGGCGGGGCGAAACCCGGCTGTGAACATCAGGGCGTCGCTGGCCTCCTCAACGAAGGTCACGTTTACGAGGTTGCCGTCGGGCGACTGGGCCGCCAGCGCCAGCACGCCTTCATCATCCGGCGTAGTGGAAAAAAGCATGCAGCCGTGGATGGTCGAGTACGCCGCCGCGCGCAGCACGCCGTTGTTGTCGGCGCGAAGCAGGCTTCGCACGCCGTGATACAGCCGGGTGGCGTCGGGGTCCATGGCTTCGAAGTGCATCAGCAGTGCTTTGTCGTCCATGTACAGTTCAAAGGTCTGGCGCACGATGACGGGCGCACCGGTCTGGGCTTCGCCGGGGCCGGCCCAGGTGCCGATCCAGTTGCGGTACGGTCTGAGCGGATCGCTCATGGCGCGCCTCCCATCCGGCGCATGCGCAGGTTGAAGCGCGGCCGCTGCTGCGTGGTGTAGCCTTCACCGATGCTGCTGCTGATGATCAGCTCGGCGCCTTCCATCGAGATAACGGTGGTGATCTTGCGCCCTTCCGACAGCGTGCCCTCAAGTGCAAGCGAGTCGGGGTCGTCCGGCGCCTCAACCGAGGCCAAGAACCCCACGGGCTCGCCATAGCTGGCTGTGCGTACCTTGCCGTCGCGGCTCATGCCCCACAGGCCGAAGGCGCGCGAGTGGATTGCCAGCTTGTCGGTTGTGTAGTTGGTCAACGTAACCTGGATGCAGTTGCCATCGAACAGCGGCTCAAGCTTGAATTCGCAAATGCCGTCTTCGCCTGTGATCAGGTTGGTGGTGCCGCGCCAGGTGCCGATCCATGCGGCGAAGCGTTTTGCGAGTGTCTGGGGCATCACATCAAGACTACATCGGTGTCGGGCGATGCAAGCACCCGCCTGGTGTTGGGCGGGCCAAGCTTTCAACACCTCGCGCCGCCCGATTGATGCCGCTATCATCCCGCCCCCATGGCCAAGTGGGCGAAATCAAAGGGCATGACCTACGCCGACGCCGGCGTGCACTTCGAGACTCACAACGCGCTGGTGACCGAGATTTTCAAGCGCGTGACCAGCACCTATGGCCCGCGCGTCATGCCGGTAGATGACGGCTTTGGCGGCCTGTTCAGCCTTGACTACGACACCGGCTTGTTCAAGCGCAACTACCGGCGGCCGGTGCTGGTGGCATGCACCGACGGTGTGGGCACGAAGTTGAAGCTGGCCTTTGAGCTTGGCAAGCACGACACCGTCGGCATCGACTGCGTGGCGATGAGCGTCAACGACATGCTGTGCATGGGCGCCGAGCCGCTGTTCTTCCTGGACTACATCGCCACCGGCCGCAAAGACCTGAACGTGCTGCTGCCGCTGGTGGGCGGCGTGGTGGAGGGCTGCAAACAGAGCGGTTGCGCGCTGCTGGGCGGCGAAACGGCAGAGATGCCGGACTTTTACCCCGAGGGCGAGTACGACATCGCGGGCTTTGCGGTGGGCGTTGTAGAGAAGCACAAGGTGCTGAAGGGCGAAGGCATCAAGCCGGGCGACTTGGTGCTGGGCATTGAAAGCAGCGGCTTGCACAGCAACGGCTTCAGCCTTGTGCGACGCATACTGAAGAAGAAGAAGTGGAAGTTGTCGCAACACGTCGGCGAGCTG
Organism: Planctomycetota bacterium; assembly: GCA_019636195.1. GTDB lineage: Bacteria > Planctomycetota > UBA8742 > UBA2392 > UBA2392 > JADJRK01. The sequence goes on from JAHBYA010000011.1 coordinate 11,775, forward strand.
GGCCGCGAGTTGGGCCTTGAGCTGCTTGAGCCCACGCGCATCTACGCCCAGCCGGTTGTCGCGCTGCTGAGCGCCTACAAGCGCAAGCGGATTGTCGAAGGGCTGGCGAACATCACCGGCGGCGGGATGCTGGAAAACATCCCGCGCATCCTGCCCGAGACGTGCGACGCGGTGATTGACACAAACTCGTGGCAGGTACCGCCGGTGTTCCAGATGCTGCAACGCGGCGGCAACGTTGAACGCGACGAGATGTTCCGCGTCTTCAACATGGGCATCGGCATGGTCGCGATTGTCAGCCCGTATCACGTTGACGCCGTGGCCGACAAGCTTGAAAAGCACAAGTCCAAAGGCGTGCCCGCGCTCAAGACCCACGTGATCGGCGAAGTCCGCACCGGCGCGCGCCGGGTCGTGCTGGCGTAACGCTACGGGTGCAATGCGCCCAGTGCTGCGGGGTCGAAGGGGTGGCCCTGCTTGTCAGCGAGGATGTGCACCACCAGCGGGTCAGGCGGTTTGCGGGGTTTGCGGCCGGGCGTCGGGCGGGCCGTTGCGTCCTGGTCGAACTCCCAGACCAGCAGGCCCTCGTGCGACTGCACCAGCTCAAAGCGCCACAGCAAGCGCAGCAGGCCCCACTCGCTGTCGCTTTCGTCAATGCGCAGTGCCGGCTCGCGCGCACTTTCCTGCCCCAGGGTCACCCGTATCCTGGCCTTGCCGACCTGCCAGTTCACAGGCGTGTAGGTTTCGCCGCCGCTGCGTACCAACTGGTCGCCGACCTCAAGCACCAGGCCGCGAAAGCGGTTGTTGCTGGTCAGCCGCACCGCGAATTGGGTCTGCAGCTTGCCGTCGTGAAACAGCATGTTGCGCAGCAAGAACATGGCATCGAATGTGCGCATGTACTCAACGGGCAGCGGCGCCAGCACGCGGCCCCCGACCTCCATGCCAGCAAGGCGGCGCAGGCTTGCGTCAAGCTCCCAGAAGGCGCCGGTACCGGGCGCCAGCAGTCGCCGCACCAGTTCGGCGGGCGCGTCTGTCTCGGCTTCGGCGTTGAACGGAAAGTGCGGCTGTACCTGTGTGCGCCACGGCTGCACGAACTCCGCATCCAGCCTGGCCAGCAGGCGCCTGCTTTCGTCGGCAAAGGCTTGGGCGTACAGGGCCTCGGCGCGTTCATATTCGGCGCGGGCTTCGTCGGCTTTAGCGGCCTGGGCGCGCGCGAACGCCTGGTCGGCCTCAATGGCAGGCGGCTGGCCGGCTTCAAGGCGGTACTTTTCCCAGGCGTCGCGGATTTCGCGGCTGGCGTTGATGCGCTGGTCGGTGTCGCGGCCCGCCAGTTTTGAATCAAGCTCGCCGCCCACGGCGAACGTGACAATCGTGTACACACCCAGCGCCGCCAGCACCAGCAACAGCAGGATCCAGCCCTTGAACAACTTGCGTTGCGGCTGGGCGGGCGCCGTTGTGCCGGGCGCCAGCGTTGCGGAGTCGGGCACACCTGAGTGGTCCTGCTGCGCCACGCGCACTGCTTCGTCGAGTTGCTTCAGCGCGGCGGCGCGGGCGGAGGATTCGGGCTGAGCCAGCAGTTCGTCGCGTTTGCGGCGGTACTTGTCCTGAATGTGATCGCGGGTTGCGCCGAGGTACAGCCCAAGAATGACGAATGCCTGGTCGCGATTCATGGCGGCAGGATAGCTAGAACATCGGTCAGAGGCAGGAGAGGTGGCACAGGCGGGCCGCTACTTCGGAATGAAGACTTCCTGGCCCAGCGTGCTGCCGCTGATGTGCTCGTTGTAGCGGTTCATATTGAAGCGGCTTACGCCGTAGTCGCTTGCGTACTGGTCAAGCGTGCGGCCGTCACCCGTAACGACCTTGCATACGCGGCGCTTGAAGGGCACGAGCCACGCATCCCAGCTTTCCAGCTCAGTGTATGCCAGCGGTTCCGGCACGTCTGCGCCGCGGTTGCCGGCGTTTGCGACCTCGGCCAGCTTGCCGCAGCCAAGGTGCCAGTAACTTACCGCGGGTACGCCCATGTCCAGCGCGGTTGTGACCCGCAGCGTGGTGGCGCGAAACGACGGCACCGCCGCCCACTGCCCCTTGTAGCGCACCGCCAGCTCTGCTTCCTGTTTCATCCAAGCGGCTGTGAATTGCGGCTGAGAGGCGAGTTTCGGCCAGTCGTTGATGGTCACCGACTTGGCCTTGGGCACGCCGGCGTCCGGCGGCTCGGGCCAGTCGTAGCCGTAGAGCGGCAGGCACATCGTGAGCTTGTGGGCATAGGGCGCCCAGTGGTCCAGCAGGCGCCGGTAGGCGTCAATCGGGCACAGGGCGCCGGGCAGGCTGCCGCTCCAGTGATAGTCGTACATCATGAAGCGCACGGTATAGACCTGCGGCATCTTCAGCAGTTTTGTGACCGCGTCGATCTGCTGGGGGCGCAGCACGCTGTCCACCGGCTGCAGCGTAAACGCGAGGCGCGTGCCGGCGTCCAGCCGGTCGGCCAGCAACTGCGCCAGCTCGGGCAGGGCGTTTGCGTGCGCGGTGGTCAGGGATTCATAGTCCAGGTCAAGGTGCTGGCAGCGGCTGTCAGCCAGCAGGCGTGTAAGCCTGTCGGCGTGGGCCTTCAGGCGGCCCGGGCCGAGCGCGCCCTCGAGCGACTTGCCGTGATTCGTGACCGTCAACCATGTGCGCGCGCCGCGCAGCACAGCAAGGTTGCGGCCGCGCTCAAGGTTGCCGGCGTCTTCAAGCTTCACGCCACCCTGTTCATCGACCGTGCCGTGAAAGAACAGCAGGTCGGTGAAGCCGGCTTTGGTCGCCTGTTCCACGACTTGCGGCTCGTCGGTCCAGGACGGCACCCAGCCCTCAAGTCGGTCCAGCCGCTCAAGCGGCGTGGGTGAAAAGCGGCGGGGCGGCGGTTCGGGGCGCGGCTCAAGGTTGCGCACAACACAGCCGATGGCCAGCGCCGCCAGCATGGCAACGCCGAACAGCGCGCCGGCAATCTGCGCACTCCGGCCGTTCAGGCGGATTTCAAATCGCCTCTTTCGCGCCATCGCTCCCCGGCACAATATCGGCGGGGGGTGCAATGCAGCCGCAGCAATTCGGTGGCTGGCGCCTGCCCGGCACAGTGGACTGTATGCCCCCGACTGTTCGAAGTAGAATCGCTTGCGGGGGAAGCATGCGTTGTGGATGGATCGGCCTGCTGGTACTGGCGCTTGCCGCTTGCGGCGGCGGCGATAACGGCGGAGGCGGCGGCGGCAACGACGCCCTGCCGCCGCCGGCGCTGACCGGCCGGGTGGTGAAGGGGCCGTTTACGTCCGGCACGGCGGAGGCCCTTGCCATCAACGCCAACGGGACGCTGGGCACGCAGATAGGCAGCGCGTCGATCCGGGCCGACAGCACGTATTCGATCACCCGGGGCAGCCACAGCGGGCCGCTGGTTTTGCGCGCCAGCGGCGGCGCATACCTGGACGAAGCCACCGGCACGACCACGCAGACCGCCGACCTGCACGCGGCAACTTCGCTGGTGATGGTGCCGTCGCTGGTTGTCACGCCGCTGACCGGCATTGCGTGGGCGCGCGCGCAGCGGCGCATCAGCCTCGGCGGCAACGTGGCGCTCAGTATCGCGCGCAGCAACACTGAAACCGGCAACTGGTTCGGCATACCCGACCTGATCAGTACCGCGCCCGCCGACCTTGCGGGCGGCCCGGTTGCGGTCGTGGACGCGGCCGCCGAGTACGGCGCGATCCTGGCCGGCATTTCGCAGCTTGCGCTGTCACTGACGGTCGCCTCGGACCAGCTTGCGGCGGCGCTGGCGCTGGACGCCGCCGACGGCGCGCTGGACGGCATGGACGGCGCCACGCCCGTACCGCTGGGCGCGGGCAACCTTTCACCCACGGCGGCGCAGGCCGACCTGGCCAATGCCATCACGGCGTTTCTGGCCTCGGCGGCCAACAACAGCGGGCTGACCGCAGCCGACTTTGCGGCGTTGATCGCGCGCCTGAATTCGCGGCCTGACCAGTTGCTGTTTCCGCTGAACATCACGGTCACGCCCGCCAACGTGACCGTGGCGCAGGGTTGGCTGATTCAATACAGCGCGCTTGCCAGCATGAGCGACAACACGCAACAGAACGTGACCGGCACCGCAACCTGGAACAGCACCAACGGCGCGGTCGCCGGCATATCGGCGACCGGCGCCGCAGACGCGCTTTCCGCAGGCAACACGACCATCCAGGCCACGCTCCAAGGCGTCAACGGCGACACGTCGCTGACGGTTGGCAACTACACACTCAGCAGCGTTGCCGTCACGCCCGCCTCGCCGACGATCATTGTCAACAGCACCCAGCAGTTCACAGCCACAGCCACGCACAGCGACGCCAGCACTGCGGACATCACGGCGCTGGTGGACTGGAGCAGCACCAACGCCATGGTGCTTGGGGTCAGTGTGACAGGGCTGGGCCACGGCAACGCGCGGGGCACGGCCAATGCGATCGCGACGGCAGCCGGCACCGGCGTGTTCGGGCAGACGACCGTGAACGTCGAGTACAGCTACGCCACGCACATCCAGCCGATTTTCAACACCTACTGCCAGAACTGCCACGGCGTCAGCGGCGGCCTGTCGCTGCATGACTACGCCGGCCTGATGGCGGGCGGCGTCAGCGGCGCCGTGGTGACGGCCGGCAACAGCGCCGGCAGCATCATCGTGCAGCGCATTGAGGGCACAATCCAGCCGCAGATGCCAAGCGGTGCGCCGCCGCTCAGCGCGCAGCAGATCCAGCGCATCAAGGACTGGATCGACGACGGCGCCAAGAACAACTGAGCCCACGGACAGGAACGACATGCGCACCTTCTGCTGGTTGTTGTTGCTTTGCTGCCTGCCGCTGTGCGCGCAGTCAGTGCCGGATGCCGCGGCGCCTGCGGCCGATGAAAGCGGCAAAGAAGGCGACGACGCCGGCTCGGCCCCGCTGTTTCGGTGGCGCGTGGGCGCCAGCCTGGCGCTTACGCATGGCGCGCTGCTGACCGACCCCAAGTTCAATGACAGCATGCCCGACGAGGGCTTTGTCGGCGAGTTCGCGCTGTCAGGCCGCGTGACGGCCCGCGACTACGGCATAAGCGCGAAAATGCGCGTGTGCTGGGGCTGCCACGGCCTCGACCTTGAAGAAGCCAGCATTCAATGGAGCCCGTGGCCGTGGATGACCGCCCGCGCGGGCAGGCTGAATGTCAACGCCGGCAGCCTGAATTCGCGCCATGACTTTTCAGTGCGGCGCACCATCAGCAAGCCGCTGACGCGCATCATGGGCAACATGCCGCGCGCGCGAGAGTTCAACCAGGGCGTGCTGCCCGCACCCTACAGCGACCTTGGCGCAAGCCTGGCGTTTCACTGGGACACGGGTAACTTCGGCTTCGGCATTGAGGGCTTTGCCCTGCGCGGCCTCAAGGGCAGCGTCACCAGCGTTGATATCGACTTTGTGGCCAGCCGCGACTGGCGCGACAGCAACGGCGAGCCCAGCTTCGGCGGGCGCATGAGCTTTGACGTTCCGTTTGTCAGCCTGGATTTCGCGTACCTGTGGGGCAACTACGACCCCGGCAGCCGACGAAGTTATCACTTCCTCAGTGCCGACCTCGTTGCGCGCCTTGGGCCGATCACCCTTGAGGGCGAGTTCGCGTTTCGATCAACCGAGTACCAGGACCCTGCCAAAGCTGATCGCGAAAAGGACTTTTACAAGTACGGGGCGTGGGGCCAGCTGACATGGCAGATCCTTGAGCCGCTGAGCCTTGTCATTGCGGTGGACACGCTTCACGTTGAGCGGATCTTTCTGGGCGCCAACGGCCCGACCGTCAACCCGGCGCTGGCCGTGACCGATGACCACAACCGCATCGTGCGAATCCAGGGCGGGGTTGGCTGGACGCCGTGGGGAGGCATCATGGTGCGAGTGATGGCGGAGTACTGGGAGTTTTCGGACTTTCACGACAGTTGGGTGATTCAAGCGGGGTTGGGATGGGCATTCTGAAGTGGATGTTGCCGCTGTGCCTGGTGCTGGCGGCGTGCAAGGCAAGTTCAAACTACGACCCGGACTTTGAGCCCGCGCCTGAGCAGGTCAAAGCCGACTGGCCCATGACCAAACAGCGTTGCAGCCAGTGCCACACGCTGGACCGCGTGTTTTTGCAGATGGAGCTGCAAAACGACAAGGGCGACGTCGAGTGGATGGTCGAAGACATGGCATCGCGGCGCGGCAGCAAGATCAAAAGCGACGAAGTGCCGCGCATCGTAAACGTGCTCGACTGGCACCGCACGCGCTGAAACCGGGCGCGGCTTGGCCCTTGCCAAGATCAGCGGATTCGCCGATCATGCCGTGATCGGTTCTTGGGCCAGACAACACGGGGTAGGCATAGCGGTGCGGATCGCGATCGTCTCTGACATCCACAGCAACATCGAGGCGCTGAATGCGGTCCTGGCTGACATTGATGGCCTGGGGTGCGAGAAGATCTATTGCTTGGGCGACCTGATCGACTACGGCCCCAACCCCTGCGAAGTGCTTGACCTGGCCATGGAACGCTTTGACATGTGCCTGCTCGGCAACCACGAAGAAGCGTTGATGCTGGTCGCCGAAGACTTCAATGAACGCGCCATGCGCAGCGTGGAATGGACCCGCGAACAACTGAACAGCCGCGACCTGCCCACCGAGAAACGCAAAGCCTACTGGAACTACCTCGACAGCCTCAACAAGGTGCGCCAGCACAAACAGGGCGACCTGCTGTTCGTGCACGGCAGCCCGCGCAAGCCCACCCACGAGTACGTCTTTCCGAAAGACAGCCTCGACCAGCCCAAGATCCGCAGCATGTTTGCCAAGTTTGACCGCTTTTGTTTTTGCGGCCACAGCCACATCCCCGGCATTTACAGCGAGACGGGCAAGTACGGCCACCCCAAGAACCTGAACAACGGCGAGCTTGACCTGCGCCGCTTTCGCAAGCTGCTGGTCAATGTCGGCAGCGTCGGCCAGCCGCGCGACCACGACACGCGCGCCTGCTACGTGATGATTGACGGCAGCCGCCTGGTCTTCCGCCGCGTCGAGTACGACTACCAGACCACGGTGGAAAAGTTGCGCGCGATCAAGGCCCTGCCCGGGATGCTCGCCGACCGCCTGCTGCACGGCAAGTAGCCGCGTCTATCGGTCCAGCGCCGGCAGGTCTTTGATGAAAATGCTGCGCTGGAAGGGCTCGGCCCGTTCTTCGCCCGCCTGGCGCCAGTAGATGTGCACCATCACCAGCAGCTCCTGCGGCACGGCAGGGTTGCGTTCGTAGCGTATCGTGTACCGGTATCCGCGCTGGAACGGGATCGGGTTCAGCGGGCGGCCGTTGTTGTCCACGTCGTAAAGGTCGCCGATGCCGTTGTTGTTGCGGTCGCGCTCGGCCAGGTCGGGCACGCCGTTGCGGTCGTTGTCGAAGTACCACACGTCATAATTGGCGGCAATGTCGTCAAACAGGCTGGCGGCAAGGTTTGAGGCCGCGGTGTGGTCAACCGCCCGCTTGTGGCTGACCAGCCCGACCGCGAACACGGCGTAAATGCCCACCACGCCGACCAGCATGATGGTCAGCGCCATCAGGATCTCGATCAGGGTGAAGCCCTTGTACGCTGAACGTCTCACCGTCATCTCGCCACCGGCAGTTGCACCACTCTTCGAAACACTTCGCCGCCCAGCACGACCGAGCCTGACTTGTGCGCACGCGGCCGCGTGCCCAGCTCACCGCGCACGCACCCGCCAAACGTGCGGTCACTGCGCGAACCGTAGGCGATTACTTCGCCGTTGATGCGGATGAAGGCGGCGCCGCTGCCCACATCCGGAAACAGGTCGGTGGTCGCCACGTAGGCCGACGTGTCGCCTGTCGGCATGTCGGCATCCAGCGTCGTTTCCGCGCGCAGCGGGTCTTCCTGCGCGACGATCAGCGTCAGGCGCAGTGCCCGCGGCAGCCAGTATTGGGGCGGCTTGCCCTCGTTCTTGCGCCGCGTCATGCTCCAGGTTGTCACGGGCCCGGCGGGGCCGCCGTACCAGGTCATGGTGCGGTTCCAGTCGTCCCATAACTCAACGCCGAACGCAGCCACGTTGTCCGCGACCATGTGAAACTGGTCCCACAGCGGCTCGCCGCCGATGCGCTCGTTCTGCAATGCGGCCAGCGCCGCCATTTCGCTGCTGTTGTCGGGGTTGGCGCACCACTGCGCCATCAGGTCAATCAGGCCGCCGGCCTGGGGCGGGCTGCGCTCGGCCCGGTACAGCTTCGTGCCGTCGGGCGTGGGCTCCATGATGTAAACGACTTCAAGGTTGCCGTGGCTGGCGCGCATGGCGTCGTTGACGTTACGCCCCTTGAAGTCCTGGCTGTAGCCCTGGCCGGGGGCGCCGCGGCCGGCGTCGTAGCCGGCGGTGGTGCGCTGCTCGTCGCCCCAAGCGCGCGTGAAGGCAAGCATCTGGCGGCCGAAGGGGTCCTGCATGACCAGAAAGGCGCAGTCATCGTCCTGCCCGTCGGGGTGCGCCGGCGCGGGAATCACCTGCGCCAGGTCGTTGGCGATGTCGCGCATCACGGTCTGCGCCGTCTCGTAGGCCTGGCCGCGGGCGGTGCCGGTGCGCGAGATGTTCAACGCCCCGCGCAAAAAGCCGATAATGATGATGCCCAGCATCAGCAATATGGTGATCGACACCATCAACTCAACCAGCGTAAAGCCGCGCGGCGCGCGGCCTCGGGCCGGCCTGCCATGACCTGCCGCCGGCAGGCCGTGATCAACGGCCAACCGGTCGCCCGCTTGGGGGTGCACGCTGGACTCAATGGGCCGGGCGCTGGTCATTGCGGTAAAGGTTCGTTACCTCTTCTCTTCGTGGCGCACGACTCTTGTGCGCTGGATCAGTTCCGCGTCAAGGCCATGGAACTGGATGTTGCTCTTGTAGTCCTCGGCGGCGAACGTGCCCTGCCGGTAATAGATGTACACCCGGAACTCCATACGCTCTGCAAGCACTCCACCCTGCGAACCGGGCAGGTTGGTCAGCCGCTCGGTCTGTTCATAGCGCGTGGTGCCCAGGTCCTCCGTAAACGGGCCGTTCAGGTCAAAGTCAAAGGCGTACAGCCCGCCCGGCCTGTTGGTGGGCAGGCTACCCCACTCGGGCATCGGCTGGCCCGGTTGCTTGAAGCGCACGATCAGTCGGGCGCTGATCGTGTCGGCGTGGCGGGCGGGATCCGACAGCGGGGCGTACTGGATGCGCCAGCGCAATTGCGTAAAGCGCGAGTTGCGCGCGGCGACTGCGCCCTGGAAGTAGCTGATCTCGGGGCTTTCGGCGCCGGGGATCGCGCGCAGCGGCTCGGTGGTGTGGCCGGGCTCAAACTGCCCCTTTTCGTCGTAGCAGAAGCCGGGAAACCAGTCCGGAAAGCGCACCGGCTGGTCAAAGAACAGTGCGCGCGACCCCCAGCCCATGGCGCGGGTGCCGTACGCACCCCGGAACAGCGCCTGCTGCCATGGCCCGTTGTACAGGCCCGCGGTAATGGTGCCGACGCGCAGCATCACGCCCGGGCTGTTCGGGTCCACCTGCTGCTGCTCCGTGTAATCCTGGTAGCCGATGACTTCTTCGCGGCCCTGGTCCACCAGCCTGACAAACCCGTAGGCGCGATAACTGTCTTCGCCGACCACGGTGAGGATGATGTTGTTTGAGGCCGAGCCGGAGCCGGAAAGCGGGCGGCCGATGCGCAGGCTGGCCATGTTCATGATGGTGGTGCCTGCGGCGTGGCTTTGGATGCGCGTGCCCAACACGCCGCGCGTGATGTCCTGCAGTTCAAAGGCCTGCATCGTTGTCCACATCTGGTTGGCCAGGTCCCAGGTCTGCACGCTGGTGGGCGCGACGGCGCGGTAGCACACGAGCTCGTCGTCGATCTTGACGACGCCGAAGTTGCCGGTGGGCGCGGCGTTGACGATGATGCTTTCGCCCTCACCGGGGCTGCCGGGGTTCATTTCACTGAGCAGCCGGAAGTTGCCCTTGTTGTACATGCGCAGCTCAAAGGCGTCGAAGTCCGCAACGTGGGTCAGCAGCGCGTTGGCGCCGTCGGCGGTGCGCGGGTCAGCGCCGGCAAAGCGCCAGTCCACGGGCAGCTGCACCGGCAGCTCGCCGGTGGGGAACTTGCACAGGTTGGTGCCCGTGTAGGGATAGTTGGGGTTGTTGGGGTTGTTGATCGGGTTGGGCTGGTAATCAAAGCCGGTGTGGTCGTACAGCGCGCAGATGTACTGGTCCCAGTTGGGGGTAGGCGGGATGACCTGGCCGTTGGCGTTCAGCCATACCAGGTTGATCTCACCGGCGTACTGGCGAAGGTTGCGCTGGATGCGTATGCGGTGCTGTTCCTTGTCGCCGTTCTTGCCGTTGACCAGCGTGATGATGTCGCCGGCGCCGCTGGTCACGGTGGTGCCGAACGTGGGCACAACGCGCGCCGCCGCCTGGTGCGCCGAGACGGTGGTGCCCATCGCGCCGCGCCAGGGCGCGGGCAGCGGCGGGTTGGCGTTGTTGTTGCGCGAGGCATTGATCACCATGCCCCCGGGCAGGTTCGGGTTGAGGTAGATCAGCGCCGGGAAGTAGTTGTCGTCGCGGCCGGTCGGCGTGCTGCCGGTGGCATCGATGCCGACTGCCGGGTTCCAGACGCAGTGGTACTGGAGCCACTCGTTGTCGATCTGGACAATGCTGCGCGGGTGGTAGCCGGTGGCGTCGTCGATGTCGATGCTGAGCAGGCAGACGCAGCTGCCCTGCGAAAAGAAGTCGATGCAGTTCTGGATGGTCTGTGCGCCCGGCCCGGTCGGCGTCGGGAACAGGTCGGTCTGGTACGAGGCCAGGAAGTGCCAGTAGTCGGCAGGGTCAATGCGGTTGAAGTTCATGTCGTAGCGCGCCAGCACGTTCAGGCCCTGCGAACTGATGCCGTTGTAGGCCACGATTTCCGTGCGCGGGGCGGTTACGACCGAGTACGGCGGCGGGAATTGCAGCGTGGTGGCAGCGGGGTTGCCGCTCCAGTTGGGGTAGTTCACGCTGCCCGGCGGTGACTGCGGCAGGCCCGGCGTACCCGGCGGGAAATAGCGCCGGAAAGCCGGCCCCACGACCAGCAGCACGCCGCGGTCAGGCAACCCCAAATAGTTCACGAGCCGCAAGCGGTTGGGGTCGCCGCCCAGCGACTGGTCGCCCGCGCCCGGAAAGCCGGCATCGGGGCCAAGCTCGTTGGCGCGGTAGTAGTTGTTGTTGGGGCGGCCTGCACCCGCAACGCGCCAGAAGGGCTGGTTGGAAAACCCGCTGGCCAGGTTGCCGCGCGTCAGCGGCAGGTTCGGGAATGTGGGCCGGAACTGTTCGTTGGCCGCGTGCTGCGTCGCCCACGCGCGCAACGGTGCGGTGTACCCGAACACGGTGACCTTGCTGCCGCGCGGGTGGCTGCGCGCAAGCGTGCCGCGCGCGCCGGTGGCGCTGCCCTGCACGTTGGGGTTGGCGGGGCCGCGATACAGGTTTACCAGCGAGGTGCCGATCTTGCCGTTGTACTCCATGGCTTCGTCGCCGATCAGCACCACGCCCTGGTCGGGAAACGCGTCAATGTCGGCGGGGTCGATCGGCAGCTCAAACTGTGTGCGCTGCCGGTCCTTGGGGTCTTCCAGGTCGATCTGCAGCGTGCTGGTACGGCTGACCCACGCGCCGTTGGCCTTGCGAAAGCTGTGCTGCACGGACGGCTTGACGCCGGGGTTGCCCGGCCCGGCGCTGCAGTCGCCGTCCAGAATCATGCTCAGGTGCGACAGGTCGGTGCCCTTGAAGTTCAGGGCCATGTGGTACCACTCGTGATGCCGGAAGCTGCTGTCATCCAGCTCATAGCGCAGCTCGGTGTAGGCTTCTTCCAGCGTGCGGTCCTTCACGCGATACACCAGCGCGCCGCGCTTGCCGGCCATGTTGTCGCCCTGCACGCGCTCGCCCCACCACAGCAGGCTCATGCGGTTGCTGTACTCCTGCTCAGCCACGTCAAACAGGTAGTGGTTCGCGTTCAGGTCTTCCCAGTGGCGGCGGTACCACAGGCTGAACATGCCGGCTTCAAGGTCGCCGGCGTTGTAGGTTGACCCGCCGGGCGAAGTCACCTGCCCCACATTGCTGTAAAAGCGCTCGCGCCGCTGGTTGGTGTCCACGCCCATCGCGTGCACGTCGCGCGCTTGCGCGCCGGCCCACGGCCGGTCATCGCGCTGGCGGATGTGCCGTTCGTCGTTCAAATAGTGCAGGTACGGCAGCTCGACAAATCCTTCCTGCCGCCGGTTCACGATGTTGCCGCGCTGCAACTGCAGGATGTTGCCCTGCGGCTGGCGCATCTCCTCGGCCATCTGTTGCCACAGCCGCCAGTGGTACCACGTGGGCTGGTCGCTGCCGACCAGCGCCCACTCACGGAATGCGTTGCGCGCGCGCGTGCCGCCCGCCGGCTGGTAGCTGGTGGCAAACGCGTCCACCATGTAGGCGTCCAGGCTGTCGAAGCGCACCTGCATCGTGGTCAAGCCGGGTGTGCGCGAGTACGGGTAGCGCTGCTGCTGCGCGAACACGCCAAGCTGCTCAGGAAAGATGGGCGGGTTTTCCTGCTGCGACAGCGTGGTCAGGAAGTTCAGGAACTGGTTGAGGTCGGCAAACGAATTCAGCGGCAGCGGTGTGCCGTCGTCGCGATAACCGCCGCCTTCGGACAGGTGCGCGAGAATCGCGTTGGCGACGCGGCGTGCCTCGTTGATCGCGATCGGCCCCACGCCGCCGCGCGGCCCCACGCCGTGAAACAGCGCCACCAGCGCGTCAAAGTTGGCGGTGTTGATGTTCACGCTTGCGCGCTCGGCGACTTCGATGATCCAGCCTTCGCTGGTATCAAGCGTCCACGCGCCGTTGCACACCAGGATGCAGCTGCCGGGGCTGCCGTCCATCACCCACGCCAGGAACTGCGTGCCGTTGGCGTTGCGCAGTCGCACCAGGTTGTCCGGGCCGAAGCCCGCGCGCGGGAAGTTGTTGCCCTGCGGGATGCGCGGGTCGCCGGCGACGTAGTAGTTGGCCTGAAATGCCTGCCGGTGCTCGTAACGCACCAGCAGCGCGGTCTTGCCCGATTCGCCGACCGGCACCATGTCGCCGTAGGTGACCACGTGCGGGTAAAACCACCCGCCGTCAAAGCGGTGCGTCGGCGCGATCACGGTCGTGGTTTCCTCAAGGCGCTGGTAGGTGACCGGGTCAAGGCCTTCAGGCCATCCGCGCAGCGGCTGGCCCATGATGTCGGGTCCGACGCGCGGGTCGTCGTTGAACAATCGCGGCAGGTTGGCAATGCGGCGCACGTCGGCCACGCTGTTGAACATGCCGGGCACGCCGCCGCGCGCGTTGAGCAGTTTGAACAGCATGAACTTGTGGGCGGTGGGCGTGGTCACATAGCTGCCCATCGGCAGCACGCGGTCCGGCGGCAAGTGGCGGAAGATCGCGTTGCCGCCGACGCCGTTGTATGCGGGGTTGGCCTGCACGTTGTACAGCGCGTTGCCGCTGCGCCCGCCGTACCGGAACAACTGGCCGTCAATCACAACATAGCCGCCGTTGCGTGTGCTGCTGGTTTCATCATATGCGTCCAGAAAGCTGGCGTCGGACAGGTTGATTTGCGGATACACCACGCCTTCGGGCGTGACTTCGCCGGAGATGATGGCGGCGCCCAGCGTGTTGGCGATGGTCACGACGTTGGAGAAGTTGAGGTTGACCTTGCCGGTTTCATCGGCCACGGTCAGGCCCTGCACAAGGCGCCGCGGGTCATTGACGGGAAAGCGCCTGCGCCCGTCGCGGTCCAGGATGCCCGTGAACAAGGCGGTGCTGTCCGCGAAGTCGGCCTTCATGCTGACGAACAGCTCTTCCTGCTGGTCGAGGTACGGGTTGGTCGCGTATGTGATGTTGGCGGGATCAGTTTCGTTGTACCAGAGGTCGTATTCATTGAAGCGATTGGTTGCGTTCAGGCGTGCGTAGGCGTGATCGGCACCTGTGCGCGTGGTGATGCGCGTCTGCTCGTGCCCCAGTGCAGCGACAGCAGTGCCTTCCTGCTGCGACATCAGGAACGTGAAGCTGACTGCAAGGATCAGCAGCAGCGCCAGTACGACCATCACCATCAGCATGGCGGCGCCGCGGCGCGTGTTCCTTGGCGCGCTGGATTGGCAACTACTCATTGGCGGCCCCTTCTTCCCAGGGGAAGCGATCCACCACTTCGTGGGTCACGTGGCCAAGGGGGTGAAACGTAAGCGTGATACGCCGGATTTCGTCCGTGTCGCCCGACACCATGTGAATCTGCACCGCGCCGGCGTGCCGCGCGGGGTCAAGCTTGCCCGCGCCGTCAAAATGCACGTGCACCATGCCCGGCGGTGCGACCAGCGGCAGCCCCGGCGTGATGCCCGGCGTGGGCTCATCGGGCACGCCTCCCGTGACCGGCCCGCCCGTCGGCAGCTTGGCGTCGTAGATGCCCTGGGCCTGGCCCGTCACCTCAAGCAGCGGGTCAACGCCCGGCGCGATCAGGTGCGTGCCTTCAAGCTCCAGCACCTGGCCGGCCACCAGCCCCATCAGGTCAAAGTTGTCAATCCGGCACGGCGCGCCGCCCAACACGATATCTGTGCCCGCGAAAAGGCCGGGTTTGAAGCCGTCGGGCAGCAGCCCAGCCGTCAGGCGGCCGTCCACATACAGCGAAACGCCGTAGGCCGAGACCGCAACTTCCACCGTTGCCCAGCGGTACAGCGCAAGCCAGGTCGGGCTTTCGGCGACCACGCCGTTGCTGCTCAGGCCAAGGCGCACGGCGTCGGGCCGCGTTCCGACCACGCTTAACGTGAACACATTGCCCGCACGCACCAGGTTGCCGGTCGAGGGCTGAACCATGCCGACGCCGGATGTCGGGCCCGGTTCTTCCATCGGGCAGAAGTCGAAGCTGATGGCCAGGCCCTCCGCGCCGCCGCCCGCGCTGAACTGGCCCATCCACGGGATGGTGAAGCCTGAGTTGCGGCTCGGCAGCTCAAGGCAATCGCCGTCGCGCAGTCCAAGGCGGCGGTCATCCTGGATAAAGGCCCCGCCGGATACGGTCGCAAGCGCGCCGCCGCTGCCGACCAGCCCGCCGACACCCGGGCTGTCGGCGCTGCTGTCAAACGCGAACGTCGTCAGGCGGCGCCGCGAAAGCGCAATCACGTGGTCGTTGCGGTAGTCAAACACCAGCTCGCAATGCACCTGCCGCACGGCGGCCGCGTTGCGCACGCTGGCGGTCATGGCCTTGATGCTGGCTGTGTGGCGTTCAATCGACGGGCCTGCCATGGCGCGGCCCATGAACGTGCCGAACGCGAGCAGCACCAGCATCAGGATGAAAATGACGATGGTCAGCTCAAGCAGCGTAAAGCCGCGATGTGCACGCATAGCCATGGAACACCGGTGCAAAGGCCGGGATTCGTACCTGGGTGCCTCAGTCTCGCAAAAGCAGGCGCGTATGCAAGGCAAGCGGCGGGCAAGGTTTACGGTTTGGGGATGAAGCGCCGACAAGGGCAAATCCGCAAAGGCGACTGGCTGGTGTTTTCGCGATGGTTTTGCGGCAACTGGCGACTCACCACAGAGTAACGTAGAACGGCAATGGCGATTCTCAGATGTACGCAGATGAACACAGACGCAGCCTTCAACGGCAGCCCCTCGCCGGGTGCGCCAAGTCCGCCACTCAAAAGCAGCTAACTGCTTACCTGGCTAACATTGCGGTAGGCAAGCATTAGCGGGGTTTCTTGAGTTTCAGGCCGAACACGCCCGCAACACTGGCCTTGGTCAGCTTGCGTTTGAGCTTCGTGAGCAGCGGTTGCTCGCCGCAGACCTTGATCGCGGTTTGCCAGGCTTGCTTGGCTTCCGCCACTTTGCCCAGCCACAGCAGGTGCTTCACATGCTCGTCGTAGATGCGCGCGCGCTGCACGGCAAACGCGGCTTTGTCAAAGCGCGCGTGTCCCGCGTACTCGCGTTCAAAGTCGTCCAGCACGCCCAGCTTGATGTGGTCGCGCTTGACGTCGCCTTCGGTGCCCCCGGCGCGGCTCATGGTCCTGGGCGGTGTGCAGATGACGGTAAGCGGCTGCATCACAGCCAGAAACTGGAACTCCAGCGCCGCCTTCAGGGCAAAGTGGGTGTCCATGAAATTCGGGTACGGCGCAAACCCGCCGACCTTCTGCCAGACCGCGCGCGTGATCATCAGCGTCTGCACATGCGCGCGGGTGTCGCCGCGGCACAGGCTGCCGAACACCCAGCCCTGCTGCATCTGCTCAGGTTTGGGCTTGGCGGTCTTGTTGCCCTCGTGCAGGTACCGGGTAAAGCTCACGCCGAAGCCGGGGTTGGCTTGCATGGCTGCCAACTGCGTGGCGACTTTTTCGGGCAGCCAGGGGTCGTCGTCGTCGTCGAACGCCAGATACTCACCCGTGGCAAGCTCCAGCGCGCGGGTGCGGGCATTGCCAAGTCCGCCATTGGGTATCGTAATCCAGCGGTACTGAACGCCGGCCTGTTCGGCTTTGCTTTCGCAACCGGCAAGCACCTGCGGTGTCTCGTCGCCGCTGCCGTCGTCAATCACGATCAGCTCCAGCGGCCGGTGGGTCTGGGCCAGCACCGCTTCAATCGCCTTGCCGACAAGCTGCGGGCGGCGAAAGGTAGGGATCATCGCGCTGACCAGCGTCATTGCGCCTCCAGCAGCTCATGCAGCCCGTCGTGCAGAGGCTTGCGCGCGCGGAACCCCAGCAATGACCCAGCCAGCGTCGTGTCGGCCCATGAGTCGCGAATGTCACCCGGCCTTGCCGGCTGGTACCGCACTTGCGGTGTGACACCCGCAAGCTCGCCCAGATGCTGCACCAGCTGCAGCAGCGAAACGCCTGCCCCGCTGCCGATGTTGATTGCCGGCGGCAGGCGGCTGGCCTTCAGCACAGCCAGATTCGCGGCTACCACGTCGCTGACGTGCAGGAAATCGCGGCGCTGCTGCCCGTCGCCGTACACCGTCAACTCTTCGCCGCGGCGGACGCGGGCCGCAAAGCGAGTGATGACGCCCGCGTACGGCGAGGCCGCGCTCTGGCGCGGGCCATAGACGTTGAAATAGCGCAACGCCACGCCCGGCAGGCCGCTTGCCGCCAGCGCCTTTTCGGCGGCCAGTTTGTGCTCGCCGTAGGGGCTGAGCGGCTTCAACGGCGCGTCTTCGCGCACCGGGCACGCGGCGTCGCCATACACCGCCGCCGTGCTTGCCAGCACGAAACGTTCCACGCCTGAGTCGCGCGCTGCCCCCAGCAGGTTGACGGTGGTGTGCAGCGTGTCGCGGCGGCTGGCATCGGGGTCGCGGATACTGTCGGGCACGCCGACGCGCGCGGCGTGGTGCAGCACGGCGTGCGCGCCGTTGCATGCGGCAAGGCAGTGGGCAGGGTCTTTCAGGTCAAGCTCGAGAAACCGGAAGTTGGGGTGCCGTGCGGCGGCGTGCAGGTTTTGCATGCTCCCGAACGACAGGTTATCGACCCCGCGCACGCTGTGGCCCGCGGCCAACAAGCCGTCCACAATGTGGCTGCCGATGAAACCAGCCGCGCCGGTGACCGTGACGTTCAGGCCCATGCCCTGATCAAACCAGCGGTCGGGGCCAGTGGCAATGCGGGCGCGTGGGCTTAGAGTGTCGCGATGGCTGCGCCGCTGATTATCTATCGACACGCAATTGAGTTTCCCAACGCGCACGCGCACTCGTTGCAAGTGGTCAGCAACATCTGCGGGCTGGCCGCCGAGGGCGCCGAGGTTTGGTTTTCGGCGCGGTCATGGACCGCCGACACCCCGCAGCAGCGCTTTGCGTACTACGGCAAGCAGGTGCCTGAGCAGGTAGTCATGCTCGATGCGCCGCAGTCGCCCGGCGGCATACGCGACTGGCGCGGCCTGCGCAGCCGCTGGCGACTGCGCAAGCTGGTGGACCCCGCGCGGCGGCCGGTGTTTTACCTGCGCGACAACGGCCTGAACTTCCGGACGATCATCGACCTGCTGAAGCTGCGCAACGCGCTGAACGCGCGCATCGTGCTTGAGTGCCACACCAGCCACCAGCACAAGGCCGGCCAGGAAGAAGCCAAACGAAACATGCGGCGCTGGAAGTACGCCGTTGAACTTGAGCCGCGCGCCGTGCGTGAAGTGGACCTGCTGGTCGCGGTCTCGGAGGGGCTGCGCGAGCAACTGGTCGGGCTTTCCGGCCGCAGCGGCCCGAGCGTCTCGTTGCGCAACGGCACGGACCTGCCGCAACTGGCGCCGTTGCCGCTGGCGCAGCGCAGCGGGCTGGTCTATCTGGGCCACCCGTTTGCGGCCAAGGGGCTGGACGACGCGATCAAGGCGCTGGCGCTGCTGCCCGGTGAGCGACTTACCGTCGTCGGCGGGCGCAACGACGATGACATAGCGCTGATCAGGGGCTGGGCGCAGGAGGCCGGCGTGGCCGATCGCGTGACGGTCACGGGTGCGGTGCGGCACGACCTGGTGTTTGAGCACCTGCTGCGCGCGCGTGTTGCCCTGTTGCCGCTGAAACACGGCAGCGGCTCGCCGCTGAAAGCCTTTGAGTACATGGCCGCCGGCCTGCCGATTGTTGCCAGTGACGCGAAGGCAAACCTCGAGATCATGCGCGAAAGCGGCGCGGGGGTGGTCGTGCCGGTCAAAGATCCGGCGGCGCTGGCCGGCGGCGTGCGGCAGTTGCTCTCGGACCTGCCTGCTGCGCAGCGCATGGCTGAGGGCGGCCTGGCGTATGCCCGCGAACACACCTGGCAGCGCCGCGCGCGACGGCTGCTTGATGAGTTCGAGAAGCTGCCCGCGCCGCGCGACCGTTGACCACATATTGTGGGCAGGCCTATGCTTGCTCGATGGCCATGGTTTCCGTGATCATTCCCACCTTCAACCGCGCCGACCGACTGCACATTTCCATTGAGTCCGTGCTGGCCCAGACCTATCGCGCGATCGAGCTGGTGGTAGTGGACGACGGCAGCACTGACGCCACGCAGGCCGTACTCGCGTCACTGGAAGACAAGGCCCGCGCCGCCGACGTCACGCCGCTGTTTCTGCGCAAGGAAAACGGTGGCGCTGCTGCCGCGCGCAACTACGGAGTGCGACAGGCGCACGGCGAGTACATCGCGCTGCTCGACGATGACGACACCTGGCGCCCCGACAAGCTTGCGTTGCAGATTGCCGAACTGCAGCGCACCGGCGCCGAAGTCTGCACCTGCCTGATTGAGAAGGTCCGCCCGGACGGCACGTCGCGCCTGTACCCGCGCGGGCCGGAGAGGCTGCACACCGGTAATGACCCCGCTGCATATCTGCGCGGCGGCAAGAGCGCGCACACGATCAGCCAGGTCATGCGCCGCGAGTTCTATCTGCGCATCGGCGGCTTTGACGAGCGGTTGCGCACCCACGAAGACCACGAGTTTCTGCGCCGGGCGGCGCATTACGGCGCCTTTTGCGCGGTGCCGAAGGTGCTGGGTGCGTACAACCTGACGGAAGACTCCTTAACGCGCGTCAAAGGCTCGTGGGCGCGCCAGTTGCGGCAGGACGAGATGACGCGCCTGTCGCTGATCGTGCTGAAAGAACATTGCGGCAAGTTGCCGGGTTGGGACGACGCCATCTTCTGTATGCGCGCCGGCATTGAGCTTACAAAGCCTCTGCGCAACCTGCTGTGGCACCGCGAGTTCGACGCCGCCCGCGCCTGGATCGAGGATTCGCGGCAGATGCTGGGCAACACCCGGCAGGTGCGTGCAATGCGGCGGCTGTACTGGCGGCACCGTCTTGTCTCGCTGTTCCGGCGCAAGGACCCGCGCGACAAGTGGACGGACTAGCCGCGCGCACTATGCTTGCCGCGTGGCGCTTGTTTCCGTGATCATTCCCACCTTCAACCGCGCCGAGCACCTGCACGCTTCGGTCGAGTCGGTGCTGGCGCAGACCTACCGCCCCCTTGAGCTGGTCGTTGTTGACGACGGCAGCAGCGACGACACGCCCGCCGCCATGGCCGCCCTTGAGGCCAGTGCCACGCAAGCCGGCGTCACGACCCGGTTCCTGCGCAAGGAAAACGGCGGCTGTGCATCTGCCCGCAACCTGGGTTTGCAGAACGCCACCGGCGAGTGGATCGCGTTTCTGGACGACGACGACCGCTGGCTGCCCGAAAAACTGGCCATGCAGCTCGCGAAGCTTGCTGAAAGCGGCGCCTCGGCCTGCTGCTGCATGGCGCGCAAGGTCATCCAGCGCGGCGAGATCATCCAGCCGCCGACACCCGACCGGCTGGTGCAGGGCCATGAGCCGGGCAAGTTTCTTGACGGGCGCAGCGACGCGCACCTGATCACGATTGTGTTTCGGCGCGACCTGCTGGCCAAAGTCGGCGAGTTTGACACCAGCCTTCGCGTCTCCAGCGACACGGAGTGGATTGCGCGGTTGTGCCACGTCGCGGAGTTCTGCGCCGTGCCCGAAGTGCTGGCGGTGTACGAGTGGAACCCGAACGCGTTAAGCCGTGTCGAGGACCTGCAAGCCGAGTTGCGGCGCGATGAGGTGCGCAAGCGCCAGCTCATGCTGATCCGGCAGCGCTGCGCGAGTCTGCCGGGGTGGGACGAAGCGGCCTGGAAGCGCCGGGCGGCAAAGCAGTACGACGAGATGGTGAAGCACCACCTGTACGTCGGTGACCGCAAAGCCGCACAACAGGCCTACGCAGAAGGCATGCAGCTCACGGGCGGGCTGGAGCCCCTGCAGCGGCTGCGTCGCAAACTGCTGAAAGCAAAGCTGCTGGGCCCCTTCGGCTGGCGCCTGAAACACCCCAAGCTCTAGGTCTTGCGAAACGCGATCACGCCCGAGCGGCTGGGAAACGGCACACGCTCAAGGCTCGGGTACTCGACCTCCCAGCGCCGAGCAATCTCACGCTCGTCTTCGCGCTTGCCGTCATCGAGATAGATCATCGCGCCGGGCTTGAGCTTGTCCCACAGCAGCGGCAGCGCCGGGTAGCGTGCCAGCTCGTGTACCCAGCGCGGCGGGCCATCGACCAGCAGCACGTCAATCATCGGCAGGCTTGACACGTCAATATCATACCAGTCCCAGTCCTTGTCGCCGACGCGCCGGGCCTTCAGCGGGGCATGCGTGACCCGCGCAACGTCCTGCACTTTGTGTTGCGCCAGCAGGCGGTTGGTCAGGCCCGCGTACTTGTCCTCGTGGTCGTAGCTCAGGATCTGGCCGGCGCCCACTTTCTTCAGGGTCAGGCCTGCAATGGCAGTGCTGATGCCGCTGCCCAACTCAAGTACCACCGGTGCCTCGCGCGAGATCAGCTCGCCGACCAGCCGCTCGGCGAAGTCCGGCTTGATGGTCGCCTTGTTGAACGGCGGCAGCGGCAGTTGCGGCTGCAACGTGGCGTAGAGGTAAACGATGCCCTCAAGCTGTCGTACGGTGTCGTCGTGATCGGCGTGCAGGGTGGCGATGTCCGCCGTGAGCTTTCGCATGGACTTGAAGTAGCGCCGTTCCAGTCCAAGCACGACCACCGCAAACGCCGCCAGGAAAAACAGCGTGCCGACATCAATCGACCATTCGCCGATCAGGGGCGCGCCGCTGAACGACAACACCAGGATCACGGCAAGCACCAGCAGCGCCAGCCTCACGGAAGCGTGGTACGTCATGGTAAATCTCCTCCTGAGTGCCGCCAGCTTACGCGGGTTGCCCGCGCGCGAGAAGGCCGCGCTTTACCAGCCGCCCCCGGGCGCATATCCTTGGCGCTTTCCGGAGCCCGCATGGCGCGACTGCTTGTGATTGCCGGCGAGTTTCCCGTCGCCTCTGAGACTTTTGTCGTTGGCCACATCCAGGGGATGCGCTCACGGGGCTTTGACGTCGCGGTCGCGTGCATCACCCTGCACCGTGACGCGCTGGCTCAAGCATTCGGCGACAGCCCGCCGCAAGTGTTTGAACTGGGCCCCCGCGCCGAAAAGTTGCTCAAGCGCCCGGGCCTGCTGCGGCGCCGGGCCTACCGCCGTATCCTTGGCGCACAGTGGCAGTCAATGCTGCCGGCCACAGCGGGCAACAACCTGCCGGCGCGGGCGGCAGCGCTGGTGGAAGTCGCCAGTGAGTTCAAGCCGGAGGCGATCCACGCGCACTTCGGGCCGCTGGGGTTGATCGCCGCGCCCGCGAGCAAGCTGTTGGGAATCCCGTTGCTGGTGAACTTCCGGGGCTATGACTTTCTCAGCTACGCGCCGCAGACACGCTGGCAGGACTACGCCAGCTTTCCGCACGACGCCGTCGCGGTCGCGCACACCGCCTATTGCGAAGGCGTGCTGCGCAAGCACCTCAAGATTGCCGTGCGCTATGTGCGCCGAGGCGTCAATCGCCAGCGCTTTGCCGCCGCGCCGCGCCGCGCCGCGTGGGGCAATGCGGTGCGCCTGCTGGTGGTCGGCCGCCTTACGCCGGGCAAGGGCCAGCACATTGCCATCGACGCGCTGCGCCTGTTGCGGCGGCACATGCCGCAGACGAGCTTCACGCTCACGTTTGCCGGCGGCGGCGAAACCGGCGAGGAGCTGGCGCGGCATGCCGGACTTCAGGGCGTATCTGACCGTGTGCAGCAGCTTGGCGCCCTGAGCCACGACGCGGTCGGGCAGCACATGCGCGAAGCAGACATTCTGCTGATCCCGTCCGTGCCGCGCGCCAACGGCTGGGTCGAGAACTTCTGCACCGTGGCCAGTGAGGGGCTTGCCAGCGGGCTGTGCATTGTCGCCAGCAACCAGGGCGGCATCCCCGAGGCTGTCAACGAGGCCGGCATTCTGGTGCCCGCCGCCAGCGCCTTTGAGCTGGCGCGCGGCGTGCAGCACGCCATGCAGCAGCAGGGCCCCGCCGCGTGGGCAGCGCAGGCGCAAGCCAAAGCCGAGACGTACAACGAAAGCTGGATGCTGGATGACTACGAAAGCGTGACCCGCGAAGTCATGCAGCGGCAACGGGGTTAGCCGGTCTCGGTCCCGTTCAGCCGGTCTGGTCGCGGGCGGCCCTTTCAATTTCCGCCCAGAGCGCGACGTCGTCTTCGTCGGGGATGTAGTCGTTTTCCAGTGCCTGCAGCACGGCCTTCCACGCCGCGTCGTGCAGGCCTTGATGGTGGCGCCATTGCGCCAGCTCGGCCCACAGTTCGCCATGGTGAAACGTCGGCGTCGCGGGCGCCTGCTTCGCGCGGGCCAGCGTCTCCAGTGCTTCGGGCACGCGCTCGCACAGCCCCAGGCACCGGCCCAACGCAAGCAGTGCGGGTGCATCGCCAATGACTTCGGCGGCGCGCTCAAGGTGCGGCAGAGCGCGCGCGGGGCGGCCCTCCGCCAGCAGGGCCACGCCGCGCTTGAAACTTCGCCGCGCCTCGTCGCGCGCTCTTGCGGCAACCAGGCCCGGCAGCCCCTGCTCCTGCCACCACAGTTGACAGTTGACGCGCCCATCCGCGACGTAGGGCGCGAGTTCACGGATGTAGCCGGCTGACACCCGCTTCACGTCCGGTCGTTGCGTTGCCGCACGGGGCAGAAAGCGCGGCGCCATGTCTTCAATCGTCATCGACAGCGCGTCCTGCAGTTGCGCCTCAAGTTCCGCCGCCGGCTGGTACAGGTATTGCACGTCCAGCACCGAAAGCCCGCCCGAAACGGAAGCCGCCACCATGTGTCGCCCGTCGCGGCTGAACCGGATGGAGGTGACGAACTCAGGCGTCGCGCGAAACCGGCAAAGCAGCGCAGGGTCCTGCACGTCCAGCAGTGTGACAAACCCGGCGCCGTCGCCGACCGCTACGCGCGTGGTGGCCTGCAATGCCGCGGCTGCGAACAGCAGCCCTGAGCTGCCGGTTTGCAGGCGCGAAATGAGCTGGCCCTCGACGTTGAAAATCGCAACATCCGCGGTGCTGCCGGTGCACACCAGCCGGTCGCCCACCCAGGTCACGGTCAGCACGCGCTGCTCATACGCCCTGAAGCGGGTCGAGCGCGACCAGTCGCCGGTACGGTACAGTTCAACACAGCCGTCCACGCAACCGACCGCGAGTACGCCCGGGCCGAACGCCAGGCAGTAGGCCTTGGCATCGGTGGCGATGTTCCGGACCACGCCCAGCTCGGCGTTGCGTACCTGTACGCCGCTGCCGTGCACCATTGCGACCATGCCGTTGTCGGGCGATACCGCGATCGCGCCCGAGTCGCCGTGCAGCTCGTGCCGCGTGCGCTTGCCGTGGTGCCAATGGTGCAGCACGCCGTCACATGTCGCCACCAGCGCCCCGTCCGGCAGGTGGGTCAGCCCTCCTGCCCAGCCGGACGGGCCGCGGACGGCCCGTGCCAGCTCGCCTTCCGGCCATGCAAGCAGGCCGATGCACCCGTCCCTAAGGGATACCGCAAGTGTGCCGCCGTCCGGTGAAAAGTCGATTTCCATGGGTTCATCAGGCAGGTCGATGCGCCTTACGCCGTAGCGCGGCGCCAGTGACCACTCCCGCACTCCGCCGCCGGACGCGAGCATGTAGTCCGCGCCCAGCACGACCCCGGTCAGCCACTCCACGCCCGGGGAGATGCGTGCCTCGATCGTCCCGTCGCGCGAGAGCAACAGCACCTGCGTGCGCTGGCCGCCGACGGCAATGCGGCCTTCCGCGTTCACGCCCAGCGATGTGGCTGCCCCGCTGCCGGTGCTGGTCTGCCACAACAGCTCCCCGTCTGCCACGCGCCAGGCGTACAGCGCACCCTCGTTGCCGCAGGCGTACACTTCATCGCCAAGCGGGCTGAAGCGCGCGCGCAGCAATTGCGTTGCGGCTGTAATGGTGCGCGTGACCTCAAGTGCATGGCTGTCAATCAGCCGCAGTTCGTGGCCTGTGGCCATTGCCAGCAGCGCGCCGTCGGGCGAAAAGCGCACGTCCACCGCGCCCTCGGCGCCCTGCAGCTGCACGCCTTCGCCGTCGGCCAGGTCCAGCACCCACGCGGTGCCGTCTCGCATGCCGGCCGCCACGCGGGCCCGGTCGGGCGAAAAGTGCACGGACCAGCCGCTGCCCGCCAGCTCGGCGGCGGCAAGTGCCTCACCTTGCGTATCCAGCACCCGCAATAGCCCCGAGTTGTCCAGTGCAGCCAGCAGGCCGTCCGCGCCGTAGTCCAGCGCCCAGATGTCGCTGCTGCCTTCCACTACTGTTGCCGGCTCTTCTGAGGCGCGGTCCAGCACCCGGATGTTGTTGCCGTCGCCAATGGCCAACCAGCGGCCGTCGCGGCTGAGGGCAAGGCAATGGGCAGTGCGCCCGGCCAGGTCATGCACGGCAGTGCAGGGATACACGGCGCACTGGGCGATCACCGCCCGCGCGGCCGGGGTTTCCTGGTGCGTCAGGGCGCGTGCCGCAAACAAGGCTGCTTCATTGACGCGCAGTTCCTGCATCGCCATCTGCGCCGCCTGGGTGTAGGCCAGCCCCAGGCTGACCTCGGCCTTGCGCAGATTCTCCTCGGCCTCGGCGCGGCGCTTGCCCGCAAGCTCAGCCTGGCGGGTGGCTTCGTCGGCGTTGCGGCGGGACTCATCGGCGAAGCGCCGGGCGCTGGCGGCGTTGCGGTCCGCCTGTTCGCTTGCGGCGACGGCGCGGTCGCGCTCGGCGGAAGTGCGCTGCTGTTCAGTGATGATGCTGTATGCTGACCAGCCGGCCAGCGCCGCCAGCGCCAGCAGCAGCGTTGCGGCGACAACCACGGCGGCCTTGTGCCGCGCGACGAAGCGCTTAAGCACTTCGCCGGTGCTGTAGCGGTACACAGTAAGCGCGCGGCCGTCGCGATAGGCTTTGACTTCGTCGGCCAGCTTGCGCGCGCCCTGCAGGCGCTGGGCGCGGTCGCGGTGCATCGCGTGCTTGACCAGCGCCGCCAGCTCCGGCGGCGCGTCTTCGGGCAATGGCGCGGGCGGCTCGGTCAGCACCCTGGTCACAATCTGTTGCGGGCTGCTGCCCTGATAGGCGGGCTTGCCGGTGATGATCTCTTGCAGGATCGCGCCCAGCGAATACACGTCACTGAGCTCATCCACTTCCTCGGCGCGGGCCTGCTCCGGCGCCATGTACGCCGGCGTGCCCATGATCAGCCCGTCCATGGTCTTGACGGTGCTCCCGTCGCTGATGGTGCGCCCGCCTTCGATGTCCTCGACACCTCTCAGCTTGGCCAGGCCCCAGTCGAGCACCAGCACTTCGCCGAACTCGCCCAGCATGATGTTGCTGGGCTTGAGGTCGCGGTGCACCACGCCGCGGCTGTGCGCAAACGCCAGCGCGTTGCAGACCTGGGCAAACGCATCCAGCAGGCCCAGGCGCTGCTGCATGCCTTCCAGTTTGCGCAGCCGCTCGGCCAGCGTTTCGCCGCGCACAAACTTCATCGTGTAATAGACGCTGCCGTCCTCGCGCGTGCCGATTTCATAGACCGGCACGATATTCGGGTGTTCAAGCTGACCTGTGACGCGCGCCTCGCGCAGGAAGCGCTCAACGTTGGCGACTGTGGTGTCTGTGGCGGGATGGCGGCCGCTGCCGCCGGTCGCGGGCAGGATTTCCTTGATTGCGATTTCGCGCCCGACGGTGGTGTCCAGCGCCAGCAGCACGCGGCCCATGCCGCCGCGCGCGAACTCGCGCAGCACGTTGTAGCGCCCGTCGATCGGGGCGCCGTCGACCGGCGCAGCGTCGGTCGTGCGCGCGGGCCGCGCCGCCGGCAGCTTTTCGGTGGGCTTGCGCGGCGATGCAGTGGGCGAAACTTCAAACAGCGTCGCGCCGCCACTGGGCGCAACTTCGGTCAGTACCGACGAAGTGTCCTGCGAACGCGCCAGTTCAAGCGCACGCTCAGGCGTGACACGCCCGTCCGCCACGGCGTTCAGCAGTGCCGTCAATACCTCGACCCGCGACTCCATCGTGCGGGCATTGTCACTATTGCCGATCCAGTGTCCATTGAGCTAACGCAGCTTCAACGTCAGTCGCGCGTAATAGACTTCGCTGCTATGGCGGGCCTCGTCGGCTGTGCGGGCCAGCAACTCAAGATCGCGCGGCGGCGGCTTGGTCGTGCTTTCCTTGCCGTTGATGACAAGCCTGATCTCGCGGTCGATGTACAGCATGTCGTCGTGCAGCAGGACTTCGACTTCGCTGACTTCGTCGCTGTCGATGTACACGGCGTTTTCTTCGCGGACGATACGCGCCTTCACAAGCCCGCCCGCGTGGCGCTTGACCGGCCAGTCCGTGCGCGCGCCCAGCCGCTTGAAGCCTTTGACTCGCAGCCAGAACCATCGGTCGTTACCGATGCGGTCTTTGTCGGCGATGGTATTGCGTGCAACCAGCGCGGTCGGCGTTGTGCGCCGGATCTTGAGGCATTCGCCAAGCAGGGCGGCGGTCAGCGATGCCGGCCCGCCGCCGTGAAAGCCCTCGTACTCGCGGTAGTCAACGCTCGCGCCTGCGGCCTTCATGGCGTCACGGGCCTGCCGGGCCCACGCGGTCGGAAACTTCTTGTCGTCGTCGGCATGGGCCCAGAAAACCGGCGTGGCCGCAAAGCAGGCGGCGTAGGGCATCTCGGCCGATTGCTCGTGCAGTTTGCGGTCGGTGCGCAGCTGTTCCAGTTGGTCTTCTTTGACTTCCGGCATGTGAAACGAGGGCACCGCGTCGCGCACACAGATGGCGGCAAACTGGCTGGGGCGCAGGGCGACAAGGTCAAAGCACGCCTGCCCGCCCATGCCAACGCCGGTCAGGTAGATCCGGTCGCGGTCAATACTGAACTTTGCCAGCAGCTCGTCCAGCAGCACCAGCACCGTGTCAATGCCCGCCTGCTTGGGCCCCCAGCCGAAGTACTCCTTTTCGCCGGGCGGATTATTGCGCGGGTCGGTGGCTGTGTTGCCGCGATTGAGCGCCTGCGGACAGGCGATGATGCACTCAGCCAGCGCGCCTGTACCGCCGCGCAGGCAGCTGCGCAGGCCCGAAAGCTCCAGCCAGCCGGTGCCAAGGTCGCTGTGCAGGCCGATCACGAGCGGCACTGGCGTATCGGCGGAAAGTCCGCGCGGCAAGTCAAGCATGGCGAAGTTTGCGTACTTCGTGCCGCGCGTGCGCACTTCATAGTCAAAGCCGTAGGCGCCTTCGTGAATCACTTCGAGCTTCGGCAGCTCTTTGGGCGCCTGGCGCTGCCAGTCCAGCGTGGCTTGGCGCACCTGCCGGGCAGAGTCAGCAGTCAGTGTCCAGCCGGCCAGCTTGGCCAGTTCTTTCTCGCGGGCCTTGGCGTCGCTGGTTTCAAGGGCGTTGCGTACCCAGCGGGCGGCGTCTTTCGCGTCGGCGTCTTTGGCGACTACGCACGGCGCGATCACAGCCAGCAGCGCAACGGCGGCAAAACAACGCATGGTCAATCCGCGGGGAAAGGTCGGGGCCCGCACCATTGTAGTAAACCGCGTGGCCGCGCCTATAATCCCGCCCTCTTTGAAGGAGTGTTATGGGCTTTAAATGCGGCATTGTCGGTTTGCCCAACGTGGGCAAGAGCACGCTGTTCAACGCCATCACGGCCAGCGAGCAGGCGGCGGCGGCCAACTATCCGTTCTGCACCATCAATCCCAACACCGGCACGGTGACGGTGCCGGATGCCCGCATCGACAAGCTGGTCGAGCTGGAAAAGCCGGCCAAGATTGTGCCCGCGACCATCCAGTTTGAAGACATCGCCGGCTTGGTTGAAGGCGCCAGCAAAAACGAAGGCCTGGGCAACAAGTTCCTCGCCCACATCCGCGACGTGGACGCCATCGCCCACGTCGTGCGCTGCTTTGACGACCCCAACGTCATACACGTTTCGGGCAGCGTAAACCCCGAGCGCGACATTCGCATCATCCAGACCGAGCTTGCGCTGAAAGACCTTGAAACGGTCACCAAGCGCATCGAGAAATCCGAAAAGCTGGCCCGCGGCGGCGACAAGGAAGAAAAGCTGCGCGTCGAAATTCTGAACGGGCTGAAGGCAATCCTTGACGACGTAAAGCCCGCGCGGCTGTACGAAGTTGAGCCCCAGAACGACTACATCGTGCGCGAGCTGGGCCTGCTGACCCGCAAGCCGGTGCTGTACGTCGCCAACGTGGGCGAAGGCGACCTGCCCGGCGGTAACCAGTACAGCGAAATCGTGAAGCGCGTGGCCGCCGAAGAAGGCGCCGAGATGGTGGTGATCAGCAGCAAGATTGAAGGCGAGATTGCGCGACTGGGCGACCCTGAACGCAAAGAGTTCATGGAGGGCCTGGGCCTGACCGAAAGCGGCCTGGATCGCCTGATTCATGCGGGCTACAAGCTGCTGGGCCTGCGCACCTACTTCACAGCCGGGCCCAAAGAGGTGCGGGCATGGACGATTCGCGCGGGCGACACGGCGCCGGTGGCGGCGGGCAAGATCCACAGCGACTTTGAAAAGGGCTTCATCCGCGCCGAGACGATCAGCTACGAAGACTACGTGGCCCACGGCGGCGAGGTGGGCGCCAAAGAAGCGGGCCGGATGCGCACTGAAGGCAAAGATTACATCGTGCAGGACGGAGACGTCATGCACTTCAGGTTCAATGTGTAGAGCCGGTCACTATGGCGGAAGAAGACGCAAAATCCGGCGTGATACGGCTGCGGGTCAAGGATGTTGGCCAGCTATTCAATTCGCTGGATCCGGACCCCTTCATTGAACGCGATCTCGACGACGACGCCGTTGACTACATCACGTCATGGGCGCGCGAGATCCCCAAGCACCTGCCCGTGCGTCTGAGCGTCACTCTGACCGAGCAAAAGCACCCCGGCGACCACCAGGCCACATTGCAAGCCGCGGTTCAAAACTACTTCGGCAACGCCGCCGAACTTGCGCGCAATGAGTTTCGGCAGTTGCTCAAGCGCGGCCGGACGAGCCTTCTGATCGGGCTGATTGTGCTTGGGGTCTCGATGTTCGCGGCGCACTTTGTGGGCCAGGCGCTGGAAGATCGCTCGTGGGGTTCACTTGTCAGTGAGGGCATCATGATCGGCGGCTGGGTGGCGATGTGGCGCCCGCTGGAGATTCTGCTGTACGACTGGTGGCCGCTGCGCCGCAAGCGCCTTGACCTGCAGCGCCTGCGCGACATGAAAGTCGAAGTCACGCCGCCGACTACCTGAGCGGAAGCTCGGTCCACGGCGCCTCGTTGTACTCGTCGGGCACATGGGCTTTGCGCCAGGCGGCTTCGTCGCCCTCAAACTCGAAGTGCCAGCGCCAGACGGTCTTGGTCTGGCCGCTGATCACGGGCGGCATGCCGTCGTACTCGTCGCGCCGGGCCCAGAATCCCTCAGGCGCCCACAATTGGTCGCTCCAGACCTCCTGCCGCGTTGCCTTGAACACCCGCGCGCCGTCGTGGCCTGCGCGCAGCAGAAACGCCGCGGGTTTGCCCGGCAGCTCAAGCGTCACCAGCAGCGCGTAGTCAATCCGGCCGCCGTGCGCAAGCAGCACCGGCCTGAGGCCGTCTGCCGTTTCATCAAGCCGGAGCACTTCAGCCTTGGGCTCAAGCCGGGCCAGAATCGCGCGCGCATCTTCACCGGGCTTGAAGGACGTGCCGTGCTCGGCGATCTGGTCTTCGCGCAGATAGACGCGCGGCAGGGCAATCGACATGCCTTCTACTTTTAGCTCGTCATCGTAGGGCTCGGTGCGGGCCAGCGGGTGCGGCCACGAGTACCCGAGGTGCTGGCCGCCGATCACGACGTTGGAATCCAGCGGGAATTGCAGCAGAAGCGACTTGGTGTGGCGGTCGTCCTGCAGGCGCAACATCAGCGATTCGCGCATGTCGCCCCAGGCGGCCATGGTCAGGCTGAATGCGAGCGCAATCACAATCAGCGCCGCCCACGCGGGTTTCAGTATTCGCAGCCACAGCGGCGTTTGTGCCATGCGCCGAGAATATGCGCACAAGCCGGCCTTGCAACGCTGGGCACGTCCGATAATCGTGACGAATTGCGTGAAGCTGCAAGTTTTCAGTTGAACCTGTACGCCACTCCGGGAGTTAATAGCAACCATGAAGGCAGCTGCGCTGCTGACTGTGCTGTACCTCGCAATCGCGCCCGGCATGAACGTGGCTGCGTTGCTGCATGCCGTGAAGCTGTGCGAGCTCTTTGAGCGCAAACCGATTGTGGTGCAGCATTCCTGCAAGCATCACCCCAGGCCGGAACCGAAGCCGGAACCCGAAGACTGCCCCCATACCCACGACATCGGCGTTGAGCGCGGCGTGATGCCGAGTGTGCCCGCACAGGCCGCGACGGTGGCCGCGCCTGGATGGGAACTTGAGGTTGCGTTTGCGCCCGTTGCACTGCCCGCGCAGGCAAACCTGATTCAGCCGGTGGAGCGCCCGCCGCCCGACGTACCCCGCGTCGGCGTAACTTTGTTGCTGGTCTAGCGATTCTCCGTGAACCGTTGACGCCTTTTCGTCAACGGCGGTGTCGTTTTCACGGAGATTGCCATGAAGCGCCTGCTATGCCTTGCCATGCTGCTTGCGGCCTGCACGCCGCCGGAGCCCGCGCCCGGGGCCGAGACCGACCACGGGCCGATGGCGCCGACCAACCGCATCGACATACCGCCGCAGGTGATCCAGAACCTGGGCATCACGTTTGCCCGCGTCGAGATGCGCCGCGTGGCCCAAACCATGCGCCTGCCCGGCGTCCTTGAAGCCACGCCCGATGCCAACCGCGACTACCGCGCCCCGCTGGGCGGGCAGGTCACCCTGCTGGCGCAGACTTACAAGCACGTCAATCAAGGCGACCTGGTCGCCCGCATCGACAGCCCCGAGTGGCACGAACTGCAACGCGAACTGCACGCCCTTGAGGCAGCAACCGCCGAGCGCGAATCAGACGTGTCGTCGGCGCGCGCGGCGCTGGCGGCTGCGCAGGCTTCCATTGACCAGTACCAGCCGCGGGCCGACAGCTACCAGCCGCAGCTGGCAGCGCTGGTGGAACACCGCCGCCGGCTGACCGAGGCGCGCGACCAGTGGGCCGAGCGCGTGAAAGCGCTGCAGGAACTTGAGGCCAGGGGCATGGGCCGCGCGCTGGAGCTTGCGGACGCGCGCCTGCAACTGGCAGGCGCGGAGTCCGGCCTTGCCGAAGAGGCGGAAAAGCGCGCAGGCCTGGAGCGCGAGGTGGCGCAACTTGGCATGCAGCGCGACCTTGAACGCGCGCAGCTGCCCGTGCTGGAGGCCGCACTGCAGAGCGCGCAGACCCGGGCCTCGGCGGCGGCAAGCGCATTTGCGCTGCGCGTGCGCTCGGCGGGAGCGGTGCTGAGCCTGCCCGCCGGGACGCTGGAAGAATCGTGGCGCGACATGGCGCACCTTGAGTTACGGGCAGCCGCGCCCGGCATCGTGATGGACTGGCACGTCGCCAACGGTTCGCGCGTGGACGCGGGCGCCTCGCTGATGAGCGTGATGGACCACGCCAAGCTGCGCGTGCGCGCGCGGCTGATCCAGGGCGATCTCGCGCGCCTGAAGCCGGGCATGCGCGGCAGCGCGGTCTCGCCGGCGGGCGAAACGGCAAGCGGCCAAATCGCGTTTGCGCCCATGGCCGACAGCGACACGCGCATGGTGGATGTGCTGCTGAACCTTGACCAGCCGGCGGCATGGGCCATGCCGGGGCTGCTCGTGGAAGTTGAGGTGGTGTGGGACGAAACGGCGCACGCCGAGATGGCGGTTCCGTCGCGTGCGCTGATACGCGACGGGCTAGACATGGTGCTTTTTGTCCGCGACCCCAAGAACCCCGACAAGGTGATCCGCGAAAAGCCGCAGGTCGGCATCAGCGACGGGCGCTGGACCGTGGTGTACAGCGGCTGTGCCGAAGGTGACGAGATCGTTCTGGACGGCGTGTATGAGCTGAAGCTTACGGGCACCGGCAAGCCGACCGGCAAGGGCCACTTCCATGCCGACGGCACGTGGCACGAGGGCGATCATTGATGTTCAAGGCCCTGATTGGACTGTCGCTGCGACGCTCATCGCTGGTGCTGGTGCTGGCGGGGTTGCTGATTGTTGCCGCCGGCGTGTACATCCCGCGTATTCCGGTTGACGTGTTCCCGGAGTTGAACGCGCCGACGGTGACCGTGCTGGTGGAAGCGCGCGGCTACAGCGCCGACGAGGTTGAGCAGTACGTGTGCGTGCCGATCGAAAGCGCGGTCAACGGCGTGCCCGGTGTGCGCCGCGTGCGCAGCAGCAGCAGTATGTCGCTGGGGATTGTCTGGGTTGAATTCGACTTCGGGCAGGACCTGCTGGTGGCGCGGCAGCTTGTCTCGGAGCGCCTTGATGCAGCCCGCGAAGGCCTGCCCGCCACCGTGCACGCCGAAATCGCGCCGATTGCCGGCATACTGGGCGAGATCATGCTGTTGTCAGTGTCGGCGCCGGATGACAGCGTCACGCCGCTTCAGATGCGCGCGTGGGCCGAGTTTGAGCTGCGCAATCGTCTCTTGTCCGTCAGCGGCGTCGCCGAGGTCGTTGTGGTCGGCGGTGAGCTGCCCGAGTACCAGGTACACGTCAACCAGGACAAGCTGGCTTTGTACGGCCTGACGATTCATGACGTCGTGGAAGCGTCACGCGGCGCCCATACCACCGCGGGCGCGGGCTATCTGCCCGAGGTACAGGGGCTGGAGCTGCCGCTGCGCCAGGATGCCCGCGTGCGCGACGTTGAGGACATTCGCGCGACCTTGATTCGCTGGCACAACGGCGCGCCCGTCACCATCGGCGACGTGTGCGACGTGCAGTTCGGGCCGGCGCCCGCGCGCGGCACCGGCGCGGATGCGGGCAAACCGGCGGTGATGGTGACCGTGACCAAGTCGCCGGGTTTTAACACACTGGAGATCACGCGCGGCATCGATGCGTCGCTGGATCAGCTGTACGACAAAGACGACTCCGGCGCGCTGCTGGACACGGTGACGGTCCCGCTGGCAGACGGGCAGACGGGCAGGATCAAGCTCAATCGCCATGTGATGCGCCAAAGCGACTTCATCGGCCTTGCGGTCAACAATGTGCTGACGGTGCTGCGCGACGCCGCCATCCTGGTCGCCATACTGCTGGTGCTGTTCCTGATGAATGTGCGCACGACGCTGATCACCCTGACCGCGCTGCCGCTGAGCCTGGGCTCGGCTGTGCTGGTGCTGTGGACGCTTGGCTTGAACATCAACGTGATGACGCTGGGCGGTCTGGCCGTGGCCATCGGCGAGCTGGTGGATGACGCAATCATTGACGTCGAGAATGTGTTTCGACGGTTGCGCGAGAACCGTGCACTGCCGGATGTGTTGCGCAAGCCGCACATGCAGGTCGTCTTCGACGGCAGCAACGAAATCCGCAGCAGCATTGTGTTCGCCACCATGATCATTGTGCTGGTGTTCGTGCCGCTGCTGTTTCTTGAGGGGCTGGAGGGCCGATTCTTCAGGCCGCTGGGGCTGGCGTACATCATCAGCATTCTGGCTTCGCTGGTGGTGGCGGTTACGGTCACGCCGGCCCTGTGCAAACTGCTGCTCAAGCGCGCCAAGTCAGGCCCCGAACGTGAATCGCTGCTGGTGCGCATGCTCAAGCGCGCGTATGCCCCCACGCTGCGCGCGGCCATCATGCTGCGCGCACCGCTGCTGGCCGCCGCGCTGCTGCTGACCGGCGCCAGTGTGTGGCTGGCCAGCACATACGGCACGCGGTTTCTGCCCGAGTTCAATGAAGGCACGTTCACGATCTTTCTCAACGCGCCGCCGGGCACTTCGCTGTACGAAAGCGACCGCATGGCCCGCGGCGTCGATGCGCGCCTTGCGGAGATTGAGGGCGTCCGCCACGTCGTGCGCCGCACGGGCCGTGCCGAGCGCGACCAGCACGCCCACGGCGTAAGCGTCAGCGAAATCGAAGTCAGTGTTGCGCCGGGCTACAGCAAGCACGCCGTGCGCCGCGAGATCGACAAAGTGCTGGGCCAGATCCCCGGCATCACCACCATGGTCGGCCAGCCGATTGAGCACCGGCTGAGCCACGTGCTGTCGGGCACGCCCGCGGAAATTGCGATCAGCGTGTACGGCGAGGACATGGAACAGCTGCGCGCGCTGGCCGCGGAGATTGAGCGCGAACTCAAGGCCCTGCCCGGCGCGCGCGACGTGGCCGCCAACCGCGAAATGCTGATCGAGACCGTGCCCATCAACTATCGGCGCACCGACCTTGCCACACACGGCTTTACGCCCGCCGAGGCGGCAGCGCAGGTCGAGGCCGCCTTTCACGGCATTGCGGTCACTGAGGTCAACCAGGGCGTTCGGCGCTATCAGCTTGTGGTGCGCCTGGACCCTGAGCAACGCGCGAGCCTGGAACAGGTCAAGCGGCTGATTCTGGTTTCGCCGCAGGGCCGCCATGTGCGGCTGTACGAGATTGCCGACGTCGGCGTGGAGATGGCCAGTGACCTGATCACGCGCGAGAACGCGCGCCGCAAGGCGGTGATTTCGCTGAACGTCGCCGAGGGCCACAACCTCGGCCATCTTGTCGAGCAAGTGCAGCAGCGCGTGGACCCGATTGTGCGCAAGCGCGGCTACACGGCGCACTACGGCGGCCAGTTTGAAGCACAGCAGTCGGCCAGCCGCACGATCTACATTATGGGTGCCGGCGTGGTGCTGGCGATCATCGTGCTGTTGTTTGTGGCGCTGGGCAGTGTGCGCTCGGCGCTGCTGGTTACGCTGAACCTGCCGTTAGCGCTGATCGGCGGTATTGCGGCGATCTTCATTGCCGAGTCTCCCAACCCGGCTGCCAACGCGCTGGCATTGTTCAGGGGGGGGTACATCGCGCCCGTGATCAGCATTGCCGCGATGGTCGGCTTTATCACGTTGTTCGGCATTGCGGTGCGCAACGGCATTTTGCTCGTCGCCCACTACCGCAGCCTGCAACTCGAAGGTCTTGACCGCAGGCAGGCCGTGATCAAGGGCTCGACAGAACGGTTGGTCCCGATCCTGATGACGGCGCTGACGGCTGTGCTGGGGCTTGTGCCGCTGGTGCTTGCAAGCGGCGAGCCGGGCAGCGAGCTGCTGGCGCCGATGGCGGTGGTGGTGCTGGGCGGGCTTGTGACTTCAACTTTCTTGAACCTGGTCGTGGTGCCGGCGGGCTATTCATGGTTTGGCCCCACGCAGGTTTCCAACCCCAACAGAGAGGAAACGGTATGAGATTGATGATGGCGGCACTCGTGGCGGCGGCACTGGCTTTGGCAGGTTGCGGCGGCGACAACCACAGCCACGGCAATAACGCGTCAAATCACAGCCACGACGACCATGACCACCACGCCCACGGCGATGCGCACCCGATGGGCGAGCACACCTTTGAAGGCGGCTATGCCGTGAAAGCCTCGCAGATGGGCAAGGTCGAGGCGGGCAAAGAGGCAGCATTTGAAGTCACCGTGCTCAAGGACGGCAAGCCGTTCAAGGCCGCGAACATGACGGC
The DNA here is from genome assembly GCA_019636195.1 of Planctomycetota bacterium. Classification (GTDB taxonomy): domain Bacteria; phylum Planctomycetota; class UBA8742; order UBA2392; family UBA2392; genus JADJRK01. Next base: position 48,119 of record JAHBYA010000011.1, read on the forward strand.
GTGGCTGGCCGACAAAGACGGCGGCAACGCGGGCCGCGTCTCAGGCGGCGAGTGGATGGACAAGGAGGAACTGTGGGACGTGCACCTGGACACGCCGGCCAAACTTGACGGCATGATGCTGTGGGTGCGGCTGCGCGACGCGGGCAAGGACATGCGCCACGCATTTGCGCTGGCCAAGGACTAGACGCGGCCCTCACTGGCGCGGCTCAGTTCTTCGGCGCTGAGCTGCGCCTCGACTTGGGCGCCGCTGACCATGGTTTCATCCACCTCGACGCCGGGGCAGGCGCGGCTTTCGCGCTGCCAGCGCTGGCGGCTTGTCATCACTTCCGGCCAGAAGGGGTACGTGCGGCACTGCACAGGCCGCACCGGGTAAATCGTGCACTTGCCTTCTTCAAGGAAGACGCAGTCGTTGTTGTGTTTCTCGACCAGGCTGTAGTTGCCGTCAACCGTGCGCACAAAGCGGCGCGTGAAGGCATCCAGCTTGATGCCCAGGTGATCTGCAATCGCGCGCATTTCGCCTTCGCCCAGCCACACGTAGCCCGGCCCGCGGCGGCCGCTGCAACAGTCGGAACACAGCGGGTGGATGCAGCGAAAACGCACGCCATTGTCGTACCAGTGGCCGCCGCGCTTGTCGCGCAGCAGGCGTGCCGCCTGATCGGACTTGTCATCCATGCGGGCATTGTACGGGCGCGGCCGCGAACCGGCAGGTCCCGCGCCCGTTGTAAGTGGCATGGCGTTGACTTTCGCGCATAATCCGGTCAGGAAGTCCCGGTCCCCGGAACAAAGTGACGGCATTGGTGTGACGCAGGCGCCCGACGACGCAACCCTGATTCGCTACGCGCGGCGCGGCGACCGCCAGGCCTTCGGGCTGATTGTTGAGCGTTACTTCCGGGCGGCCTACGCCAGCGCATACGCTGTGCTGGGCCACGCCGGGGACGCCGAGGAGATTGCGCAGGAAACGTTTGTGCAGGCGTACCAGAAGCTTGACCGGCTGCGCGAGCCTTCCGCGCTGCCCGGATGGATCTGGCGCATCGCCCGCGACAGCGCGCTCAAGCACATCCGCAAGCACAAGCGCATGAAGCCCATGGGCGAGTTGCCCGACAGGGGCGATGACCAGGCGCCGGTACAGCCGCTGCTTGAGCAAGAGGAGAAAGAAACGCTGCTGCAAGCCATGAACCAGCTGCCCGAGGAAATGCAGCAGGCGTTGCAGATGAAGTTCTGGCAGGACATGGAGTACGAAGACATGGCGCGCGCCACGGGTGTTTCTGCGGCGGCGCTGTACCAGCGGGTTTGCCGCGGACTGAAACGCCTGCGCGAACTGATGGAAGGGCCATGAGCGATAACAGCTACGACGAATCCCCGCACGGGCAGGCAATGATCAGCCTGCTGCGCAAACACGCCCCGCCGGCGCCCGATGTTGCCCGGGCGCGCATGGCTGTGCTGTCGCGCCTGCCGGACGGCCGCGTGATCGCGCTGCGCTGGGCGGGCAGCGCCGTAGCAGCGGCTGCGGCGGTGATGATCGCCGTGGTGCTGCTGCAATCTCCGCCTGAGGTTGTGCCGCACGCGCCGCCGGCCCCGGGCGCGCCCGACGCGCCGATGGCGGCCTCGCGCGGGCCGGCTCTGTCGCGGCTGGCGGTAGTAGTGCGCGGCCCCAGCGCCGACGGCTGGCGCATTGATGCCGGGCTGAAAGACGGCCTGCGCGTCGGTGACACGTTGCAGGGCGGCAGCGGCACATACCGGGTAAGCGCGGTCGGCATTTTTGACGCGCGCGTAACCGGCGAAAAGGCGCTGGCGCGCGGCGAGCGACTTTCGCGCGAGATTGACACGCCCGCGCTGCGGCGTGCCGAGGCATTTGAAGCACTGGGTGGCGACCCGGGCGCCTTCTTTGACTTGGGCGCGGTGTTTGACGCGGCGCCGACCCATGACGCCCGTGCGCTCGGTTTTGCCGACGGCCGCGCGCTGGTGGTCGCCGAGGTGATCCGCCAGTTGCTGCGCGACTTTGACGCCGCGCCGCAGGCGACGCTCGCTTCTGTGCTGGGCCTGCGCGCAGGTGACGTGATTGTCAGTGTCAACGGCTTTCCCGTTTCAGACCTGAACCAGCTTGCCGGCGCATTGCAGTGGACGCGCCGTTCAGCCACGCTGCAAGCGACAGTCATTCGCGACGGCCGCACGATTGAACTGGGCGCCGAGTAGCGCCGCGACCATGGAAAGGCCGCCAGGGTCGGGCACCTCTGGTGCGCTACGGTGCGAGACCTCCATTCACTCGCTTGGGACAGGGACCTTCGGTGCCTGTCCCTTTTGCTTGGGGTACATGCACCAGAAGAGTACACAGCAAAAGCACAAGGCCCCGCTTGCGCGGGGCCTTTGGCCGGCGGGTTGCCCCGCCTGAGTTTTGTGCATGTGGCCTGCTTCGTGGAGCTTAGCCTCTCCACTCTACGCGGCGCGGGGGGCTATCCCCGTGTCGCGTTGCGGGTTGCCCCGCATGGCTGCCGCGCGTCGTGCACGACGCGAGAGCTGAACCAGTGGTGACTCGGGTGGTGGTTGCCCGACCGAAGCCGCTCAACCGCCCTTGTCCTCACCTGCGCAGGTTGCCCCGCGCGAGCCCAACCCAAGAAGTCCCAGTTAGCAGGAGGACCTCTTCAGCCCGGTGCTGCTACACCGCACTGCACGCCCGGAATTTTACCACGCTTTCACGCCGCTCAAGCCATGTCAGTGATTAGTTGAGATGGTGATAAGTTTCGTGTTACTGACACATGCCTACGGCTCAGTCTTCACAGGGATCATGCTGGTGGTCGGGCTGGTGATGGTGATACTTCTCGATCACGATCGTCACATGCCCATGCTTGTGCCGCTTGGGATGATGGTGGTGGTGCAGCGCATGCCGCACAATCCCGCAACCGCTGAGCCCAACCACAGCCAGCAACAGCACAACCAAACCGAACCATCGGGTAACAGCCATAGCAACCTCCAGCGGCCCGGAACCCGAAGCAAACCCCGCCAACGCCGGCCCATCAACGCCAGAATTCTGGCAGCTATGCGGCAGGCTGCGGCGTGATGCTGAGCGACACCCTCTGCCCGTCGCGCCAGAGCGTGATGACGAGTTCTTTGCCCTCAGTCAGCACCATGGCCCGGCTCAGGTCATCCACTGTGCGCAGCGGCTTGCCGTCGGCCTCCAGCAGCAAATCACCCTCCCGGATGCCCGCGGCTTTGGCTGGGCCCTCGACGTTCAGTCGAAACACGTGCACCGCCCTGTCGCGGCCGACTTCCCTGCGCTGTTGCGTCGTAAGGTCGGTGCCGGCTGCATACACGCCCAGCACCGGGCGCCGCACCGCGCCGTCGCGCATCAGGATGGCTGCGACCCACTCGGCGGTCTGGGCCGGCACCGCAAAGCCGATGCCCTGCGCATAGGGCACAATTGCCGTGTTCACGCCCACGACTTCGCCGTGCGCGTTGATCAATGGGCCGCCGCTGTTGCCGGGGTTGATCGCGGCGTCGGTCTGGATCAAGCCTTCATAGGTGTGGCCGCGGCCGGGCAGCGTGCGGTCAATCGCGCTGACGACGCCCATGCTGACGCTGCGCTGAAACCCCAGCGGGTTGCCGATGGCCAGCACAAGCTGCCCTACCCGCACGTCGCCGCCCGCGAGTGTCATGCTTGGCAGGCTGCTGGCGTCGGCACGCACGACGGCAAGGTCGGTGCGGCTGTCGCGGCCCTTGACCTCGGCACGGGCGTGGCTGCCGTCGGCAAAGCCGATGCGCAACTCGCTCGCGCCCGCGACGACGTGCGAGTTGGTCAGCACATAGCCGTCCTGCGCCAGCACGAACCCGCTGCCGTGGCCGCGACGGTGCTCGACACTCACGACAGAAGGCGCGCTGCGCGTAACGAGCTGTTCAAGCTCGGATGAAAGTTCAGCCAGTGATGCCATGGCGTCCTCCAGATGGGCCGGAAAGCCTGAACGCCGGCAAGGCCAGGGCTATTTCAGAACACTGCGCTGCAACCAGGCCCGGGTTGTGAGCGTTAACAGTGTGTGACCGCTTGCGAATCGCGGTCCGCCGCCCGGTTGACGGTGCCGCGCCGCGCGGCAATATTGCCGCCCCGAACGCAGGGCCACCTTAGCTCAGCGGTAGAGCAGCGCTTTCGTAAAGCGCAGGTCGTCGGTTCAAATCCGACAGGTGGCTCCAGGACAAGAGGCGCGCCAAATGTGCTGGCGCGCCTCCCTTGGTTTCTGCGGGACTTTCCCACGCCGCTTCGTCCACGCCCGCCTTCAGGCGGGCTACTTCGCTATGCCAACAGCCCACCGGGCTGTTGGCAGGTCGTCGGTTCAAATCCGACAGGTGGCTCCAGCCTTCGCAGGACCAAAGGGCGCGCCGAATGTGCCGGCGCGCCCTTGGTCATTTGCTGCTCCAGACGCTAGATTGCGGCCATGAAGATCGTCAGCATTGGTGGCGGGCCGGCGGGCCTTTACTTTGCGATCCTGATGAAAAAGCAGGACCCCGCCCACGACATCACAGTCATTGAACGCAACAAACCCTACGACACCTTTGGCTGGGGCGTCGTCTTTTCCGACGAAACCCTTGGCGGATTTGAAGCCGCCGACAAGCCCACCTTTGACCGCATCACCCGCGAGTTCGCGTACTGGCCCGACATTGACACCTTCATCCACGGCCAGTGCATCCGCAGCACCGGCCACGGTTTTGCCGGCATGAGCCGCAAACGCCTGCTGAACATCTTTCAGGAGCGCTGCGAGCAACTTGGCGTCAAGCTGGTCTTTGACACGGAAGTGAAATCGCTGGAATCCTACGCCAACGCCGACCTGATACTCGGCGCCGACGGCGTAAACTCGTGGGTCCGCGAGCACATGAAGCAACACTTCAAGCCGGAAATCGACTGGCGCAAGTGCAAGTTTTCGTGGCTGGGCGCGGACTTTCGCCTGCCCGCGTTCACTTTCATCTACGAAGAAAATGAACACGGCTTGTTCACGGTGCATGCCTACCCGTTTGACGCCAACACCAGCACCTTCATCGTCGAATGTCGCGAAGAAACGTGGAAGCGCGCCGGCCTGGACAAAGCCGACGAAGCGCAAACCATCGCCTACTGCGAAAGGCTGTTCGGCAAGTATTTAGGCGGGCACAAGCTGCTGGGCAACAAGAGTGTGTGGCGCACGTTTCCCACAATCCGTAACGCGACGTGGGTTCACAACAACATCGTGCTTTTGGGCGACGCCGCCCACACCGCGCACTTTTCCATCGGCAGCGGCACCAAGCTGGCGATGGAAGACGCCATTGAACTCGCGCGCGCATTCGCCGACCTGCCGAATCAGCCCGTCAATGCCGTGCTGCGCGAGTACGAAAGCCGCCGCTGGGACGAAACCGCGCGCCTGCAAAAGACCGCGCAAACCAGCCTGGAGTGGTACGAGAACGTCGCCCGCTACTTCAAGACACAGTCGCCGATCCAGTTCACGTTCAATCAGCTCACGCGCAGCAAGCGCATTACCTACGACAATCTAAGGCTGCGCGACCCCGATTTTGTGCAGCGCGCAACCCAATGGTTCGCCGACAACAATCCGCACAGGGGCGCGCATGTGCCCGTGCCCGAGTACGCCAAAGGCACAGCCGCCGACGTGACCGCAGCCGGGCACCCGGGCGCCGCCCCGCCGGTCTTTCAGCCCTTTCAGCTTCGCGGCCTTACGCTGGCCAACCGGCTTGTCGTAAGCCCGATGTGCCAGTACAGCAGCGACGACGGCTACCCGAACGACTGGCACATGGTGCACCTGGGCTCACGCGCGATCGGTGGCGCGGGCCTTGTGTACACCGAGGCCACGCACGTCAGTCCGGAGGGGCGCATCACGCAAGGTTGTGCGGGCATGTACCACCCGGGTCACGTCGCCGCTTGGAAGCGCATCGTTGACTTCGTGAAGGCGCATTCGCGCGCGCGCATCTGCATGCAGCTTGCCCACGCCGGGCGCAAAGCCAGCACCGCGCTGCCCTGGCACGGCGAAGGCCCGCTGGCCGGCGCACAGGCATGGCAGACGCTTGCGCCAAGCGCGATCCCGTACAAGCAGGGCTGGCACGTGCCGCGCGAAATGAACCGCGCCGACATGGACAAGGCCCGTGAAGACCACGTGCGCGCGGCAAAGTTCGCGTGCGACGCCGGCTTTGACATGCTTGAGCTGCACTACGCGCACGGCTACCTGATGAGCACCTTCATCAGCCCGATCACTAACAAGCGCAGCGACGGCTACGGCGGCAGCCTTGAAGCCCGCATGCGCTTTCCGCTGGAAGTGTTTGACGCCGTTCGCGCGGCCTGGCCTGAAGACAGGCCAATCAGCGTGCGCATCAGCGCGACCGAGTGGCACGAAGACGGGCTGACCGACGCCGACCGGCTTGAGATCGCGCGCATGTTCAAGGATCACGGCCTGGACATCATTGACGTCAGCGCCGGGCAGGTGGTCAGCGACCAGCAGCCGGTGTACGGGCGCATGTTCCAGACGCCGTTTTCCGACCTGATCCGCAACGAGGCGGGACTGGCCACAATGAGCGTCGGCAACATCCAGACTGTGGACCAGGGCAACACGATCCTGCTCAGCGGCCGCGCGGACTTGATCGTGATGGCGCGCCCGCACCTGTTTGACCCGTACACCATGCAGCACGCAGCCGCTGACTACGAGTACGACCAGCAGTACTGGCCGCCGCAGTATCTGGCGGTCAAGCCGCGAAAGCGCCGGTAACGCCTTGCACGCTACTTGGTCTTGAAGTACCCGGCGCTGCGCTTCCATTCGGCGGGGGTGTCGGGATTTTCAAGCAGCCAGTCGAAGTCGGCGTTGGCTTCATCGATCCGGCCCATTTCCTTCAGCACGCGGGCGCGGACCAGCCGCTTGGCAAACTTCTCCTCGGCGGGGAACTCCGGGTCGTCAATCGCCATGGTCACAATCTCTAGGGCTCGCTGCAGATTGCCGGTGTCCTGGTATGCATGCGCCGCGTTGTTCAAGGCCGTGCTCCGCAGGTCCCGGCTGACGGCGGGATTGTTGAACACGGCTTCAAGGTCTTGCAGCGCCTCGGCGCCGCGGCCGGACATGGTGAACATGACCGCGCGGTTGTTGTGGGCACGGCCCACCTGCTCAGGTGTTGCGTGGGGGTCTTCCATGACCGCGGCAAGATCCAGCGCCGCGGCGGGAAAGCGCGCCGAGTGCAGCAGTATCAGCGCGCGCTCAAGGCGCGCCTCGATGCGCCTATCCGCAGTCTGCGCGGCGTCGCCGATGATCGCCTCAAGGCGCTCTAGCTCGTCCATCGGCGGCGCCTCAGCCATGCCAGCGGCAACAGCAGAAACGCCAGCACGCCGCTGCGCGGCGCAAGTGCACAGCCGCCGCCACCGCCGCCGCCCTTCTTTTTGCCGCCGCTGGTCGCCGGGTTGGTGTCGGTAATGGTCGGCACGTCGGCGGGCAGCGACTCGTTCACACCGTCAAACGCCGTGGCTAGGAAGTTGTTGGCCGCAGCCTGCGCCAGCGTGACGCTGATGCTGAAGCCGGTCGCGCCGCCCGTGAGCTGCTGGCTGGCGACAATCGCGTCCGCGCCGTTGATGAAGCCGTCGTTGTTGTCGTCGCTGTAGATGCGCACCAGCGCGTTGGCCTGCGCGGTGCCCTGGATGTCAAACGCCGGCAGATTGACCGTGACCGGGCCGCTGGGGTTGCTGATGCTGGGCGGGTTGATCGCCGCCGGGGTGTTTTCGGTAATCGTGGGCACGTCGGCGGGTGCAGACTCGTTGCCCGCGGCGTCGGTGGCGGTTGCAAGAAAGTTGTTGGTCGTGCTGGCGGTGAGGCCGGTGACAATGCCGAAGTTGCTGACGCCCGTCGAAAGCTGCTGCTGCGCGACCACGGCGTCCGCGCCGTCAATGATTCCGTTGTTGTTGAAGTCGCGATAGATCTTCACGAGCGCGCCGGCCTCGGCTGTACCCTGGATGTTGTAGCTGGCACCGCCGACCGAAATGGCGGTAGCCGGATCAGTGACCGTGGGCGCGGGGGGAGCAAAGCTGTCCTCGGTGATCGGGGGGACGACCGTGGCGTTGCTTTCGGTGTTGGTGGGGTCGTCGGCGGTTGCAAGGTAGTAGTTCACCGCGTTCTGGGCCAGGTTGACGCTGATGCTGAACGCGGTCTGCGCGCCGCCGAGTTGCTGGCTGGCAACGACAACTTCGCCGGTATCGAGCACACCGTTGCCGTTGGCGTCGTTGTAGATGCGCACCAGGCTGCCCGCGACGGCTGTGCCCTGGATGTCGTAGCTGTTGGCATTGATGGCCAGCGCGCTTGCCGGCTGGGTGACGACGGGCGGCGTGGTCTGGCCGGTGGGCGGGGCGGAGCCGTTTTCAAAGCTGCCGATATCGACGCCGTTGCCATCGTTGCGGGCGCTGCCGCGCTGATCAGTGGTAAGCGCGCGGGGGTTGCTGCCGACGTCGCGCGCGATGCTGCTGTTGCTGATGGCATGGGTCTGCGTAGGCCCGCCGTTGTTGGCCAGCGGCGATAACTGCGGGTCGCCGGTGATGAAGCCACTGGTCGGCGCGCCGGTGCCGGCGGGCGCAGTTTCGCTCAGGCAGGTGCTGAGCGTGCCGCTGCCGTAGAAGTCCGGCCCGGTCGCGGGTGCTGCGGCTACGTTGTCAGCGAAAATGCTGCTGGCGGCTGACAGTGTGCCACCGGCATTGTGCACGCCGCCGCCCAAAGGGTTCACAACCACGCCATTGGCGCCGTTCGAGCCGGGCAACTGGCCGGTGCCGCCGGTGCCGCCGGTGCCCTGTGCACCCGAGACACCCGAGCACAACGCAACCGTGGAATTGTCGATGGCAACAGTGCCGCCACCCGCAAACACTCCGCCGCCGTTGCAGGCGCCGCTGTCGCCGCCGGCGCCGCCGTTGCCGCCATTGCCGAAGGGAACCACGAGGTTGCCGCCGTTGCCGCCGTTGCCGCCGTTGCCGCCCGTGACCTTGCACTCGGATAGCGTGGAGTTGACCACACTGGCAGATCCGCCGCCCACAAAGATCGCGCTGCCCCGCGCGTTGCCGCCGTCGCCGCCGTCGCCGCCATACTCGCCGACAATGAAGGGCCCATCGCCCCCTCGCCCGCCGTTGCCTCCGCTGCCGCTGACTGCCGAGCACCCGACCATCGTGCAGCGCTCCACCGTTGTGATGCCGCCCGCCAGGTACAGGCCCACGCCCTCCGCGGCGCCGCCGTTTGCGCCCCCGTTGCCCGGCGTCCACGTCGATGCGCCATACGCGCCGTCGCCGCCGCGCCCGCCCTGGCCGCCGGTTGCGACACAGGACTCGATGGTAGTCTCAAGCAGTGACAAGGTACCCGAAGCCAGGTACACCCCCGCGCCGCGCGCCGCGCCCGCCGCCCCCGCAAACCCCGCCCAGCCGGCATATGAGCTTGCGCTGCCGCCATTGCCGCCGTAGCCGCCCGGGCCGGCTGTGGACTGCCCGCCACTCACGGTGCCGGAGCTGATGGTCAGGCTGCCGGCCTCCATGTAAACAGACCCGCCGTAGGCGTTGCCACCCGCGCCGCCGTTGCCGCCGTCGCCGCCGCTGAGCGTGGATGTGCCGCCGTGCCCGCCGTTGCCGCCGTTGCCGCCGGTCGCGAGGTTCGAAGTAAGCGCCGTGCTGTCGAGCGTCACGTTGCCCGCCGCTACATACAGGCCGCCGCCGCGACCGTCACGGCCGGCTGTGCCGTTGCCGCCGTTGCCGCCGAACCCGCCGTTGGCGCCGTTGGCGCCGGCTGCGCCGCGGGCTTCGTTGCCGGCGAGCGTGACGCCGTTCAGGGTCAGGCTGCCCGCGCCCTCTTTCAGTATGCCGCCTCCGCGCGACTCGGTGGTCGCGCTGCCGTTGTCGCTCGCACGGCCGTTGATGATGCGCAGGTTCTGGATGGTGACCGGCGCGTTGGCGCCGTTGTTGATGTGAAACACGCGGTCGGCGTTATTGCCGTCGATGATGGTGGTGTTGCCCTGCCCGATGATCTGCAACGTGCCCGCCGATTTGGTGATATCAAGATCGCCGGTGGCGTTGGTGTTGTCGCCGTTGCCGCTGATCGTGAAGGTGCCCGCTACCACGTTGATCACATAGTCGCCGTTGTTGCCGTTGGCGGTGGTAATGTGGTTGCGCAGCTCGGTGATGTTGTTGGCGGTGAGGCTGGTCTGCGCGCACAGGCCTTGCGCGGCAAAAGCGGCAATCACCGGCGAAGACATCAGCGCGCACCAGCGCAGGTCGCGGGGCATCTTGCGGGCCATAAGCGGGCTCCGGACTAAGACAGGATTCAGACGAATTGTGAGAAGTGTAGCCTTTGCCCGGTGCAATCACAACAAAACAGGCGCAAACGTGCGGCTTTGCGCCTGTTGAATGTGTGCAATTGCCGAGCCGGGACAGGTACCTTGGGTACCTGTCCCGGCTTCCTTTTGATGACTCAGGTTTGCAGGACGCCCGTGCGGTATTCGGGCAGGTCGGGGTTGTTGGCGCTCATGGTGATGGCGGCAATCAGCGCATCGCGCGTTTCTTCGGGTTCAATGATCGCGTCCAGCCACAACCTAGCCGCCCCGTAGGCAGGCGCCATCGCGCCGGTGTAGCGCTTCTGGATATCCGCCAGCAGCGCCTTGGCTTCTTCGTCGGTTACTTCTTTGCCCTGCGCCTTCATCTTGCTGACTTGCAGCGTCAGCAGCGTGTTGCTGGCTGCGTCACCGCCCATCACGGCATAGCGCGCGCTGGGCCACGCGCCAATCCAGCGCGGGCGATAGGCGCGGCCGCACATCGCGTAGTGCCCTGCTCCAAAGCTGCCGCCGACAATCACGCTGAACTTGGGCACCACGCTGTTGCTCATGGCGTTCACCATCTTGGCGCCCTTGCGGATGATGCCGTTGTGCTCAGATTCCGGGCCGACCATAAACCCGTTCACATCATGCAGAAACACCAGCGGCACGCCCATCTGGTTGCAGTCCATGATAAAGCGCGCGGCTTTGTCGGCGGCGTCGTGGTAGATCACGCCGCCGGTTTCCCAGGGTTTGTCCTTGTGCTTGATTGTCTCTTTCTGGTTGGCGACGATGCCCACCGCCCAGCCGCCGATGCGCGCAAAGCCGCAAATCAGCGTTTTGCCGTAATCGGGCTTGTACTCGTGAAACTCGCTGGCATCGACGATGCGGGCGATCACTTCAAGCATTTCATAGCCCGCGTACTGGTTGGCGGGAATGATGCCGCGCAGCTCGCGCGCGTCGTAGGCGGGCGGACGGGCGGCAATGCGGTCAAAGGGCGCATGCGGACGCTTTGCCCACATGCCGATCAGGCTGCGAATCTTGTCAATGCACTCTTCGTCGGTCTTGAGCACGTAGTCGGCGGTGCCGGATTTTTCGGCGTGAACGCGGGCGCCGCCGATTTCTTCGTTGGTGACGTTGGCGGCTGTGGTCTTGGCTGCCTTGGCCAGCGCGGCGGCGGCAAGGTACATGCCGCTGCCCTCCGTCATCAGCACGGTGTCGCACAACACGGGCAGGTACGCGCCGCCGGCCACGCACAAGCCCATGACGGCGGCAATCTGGGGTATGCCGGTCGCCGAGATGCGCGCGGCGTAGTCAAAGACCTTGCCGAAGTCATCTTTGTCGGGAAACACTTCGTCCTGCAGCGGCAGAAACACACCCGCGCTGTCCACCAGGTACACCAGCGGCAGGTGGTTCTCCATGGCCACGCGCTGGGCGCGCAGGACCTTTTTGCTTGTCATGGGGCAGAAGGCGCCGGCCTTGATGGTGCTGTCGTTGACGACCAGCATGCAGTCGCGCCCCTGCACCTGGCCGACGCCGGTGATGACGTTCGCGCTGGGTATGCCCCACTCGTCGTACATGCCCAACCCGCCGTACAAGCCGTATTCAAGCCAGGTTGACTGCGGGTCCAGCAGCCGGGCGACCCTTTCACGGGGCGGCAGCAGGCCGGCTTCTTTCTTCTTTTGGATCGCCTTGGCGCCGCCGCCGTCGCGCAGCTTTGCCGCGGTCCTGGCATGCGCTTCACACAGCGCGTCCATGGCGGCGACATTCTGGCGAAACGCCTCGCTTTCAAGCCGCGCCTTGCTGAGCTTGTTCGGGATGCGATCCGGAGGAATCTGAAAAGCCTTGGCTTTTTCCGCCTGCGCCATGAGTGCCTTTGTGCCGTTCACTGAGCGCGGAATTGTAGCGGGCGCGCGCAGCGGGGCAACGCGGCAGATTGCCCGGTGTTGCCCGTTTTCCCGGGTGCGCCGCGCCCTACAATCGCGGCATGTCCTCGGCTGAAACCGCCTACCTGTTCCGGCACGCCGTGCTGCGTGACGCTGCGTACCAGTTGCAGACGCCCTCCGCGCGCACCCGCCTGCACGGCTTTGCGGCTGACCTCGTGGCGGCCCTGCCCGGCGCGCGGGGTGCACTGGCCCAGGAGGTCGCCCTGCACCTGCGCTTGGCCGGCGCCCACCCGGACCGCGAGTCTGAGTACAGCCGGCTGGCCGCCGAGTACGCCGAGTCGCGCCACGAATACCGCACTGCCATCACCTTCTGGGTCCGCGCCGCCGAGCTGTCGCCGGACAACGACGCGGAGTTGCTGCGTAGCGCGGGCCGAGCCGCCGTGCAGTGCAGCCACCCGCAAGCCGAGGAGTTGGTGGAACGCTGCCTGAAGCAGGCCAGCGCAAAGGGTAATGAGCTGATTGAGGGCCTGGCCTGCAGCAGCATGGGCAACCTGCTGCAACAGACCGGCCGGGTCGAGCAAGCCATCGTGTACCACCAGAAGTCGCTGGAGCTCTTCCGCCGGCTTGGCAATCGAAAGGGCGAAGGCACCGAACTCGGCAACATTGGGAATCTATGGTTCCGGCTGGGTCGGCTCGAAGACGCGGTTGTTGCCCACCAGCATGCGCTCACCATTCACCGCGAGATCGGCAATGCCCTGGGCGTGGGCGTGACGCTTTCCAACCTGGCGGGCGTGTACCAGCACATGGAGCGATTCAACGAGGCCGAAGAGACGTTCAGGGAAGGGCTGACGGTTCTGCAGTCGATCGGCGACGCGCGCAGCCTGGGCATCACGCTGGCCAACTACGGAAACTTGCTCGCCGCCCAGGACCGTTACGAGGAAGCGTTGAAAGCCCTGAGCGCCGCGCTGCCGCTTGTGCGCGAGACGGGCAACCGCCGCTTTGAGGGCAACGTGCTCGGAAGCCTGGGGGCGCTGCTTCAACTGATGCGCGGCCCGGGTGATGCCATTGAGTTGCTGGAGCAGGCGGTGGCGATCCACGCCGAGGTCCGGAACATCAACCAGCTTGCCTACCACGGCGTCACCCTGGCCTGCGCGCTGGTGCAAGTTGGCAAACGCGAGCGCGCGCAAAGGCATTACCGGAATGCCATGGCGCACGCGGCAGCGCTGTTGCCCGCCGAGGAGATTCAGGACTTCGAGAAGCAGATGCACGAAGCCTGCGCGGCCGCGGGCATCGCGCCGCTGGATGCTGCACAACAAGGCAAGACAGCGTGACCGCCGCCCCCGTTTGCCTTGTCGCGCCTTGTGCTAAAAGCTTGCCATGGGACTGACGCACATCACGGTTCGCGGCGCGCACGAGCACAACCTGAAACACATCGACGTTGCCCTGCCGCGTGACAGGCTGGTGGTCGTCACGGGCCTTTCCGGCAGCGGCAAATCAAGCCTCGCCTTTGACACCATCTACGCCGAGGGCCAGCGCCGCTACGTCGAGTCACTGTCCGCCTATGCCCGCCAGTTTCTGGGCCGCATGCAAAAGCCCGCCGTCGAGTCCATTGAAGGCCTGCCGCCCACCATCGCCATCGAGCAGCGGCAAGCCGGCAGCAGCCCTCGCAGCACGGTCGCCACCACCACCGAGATTTACGACTACCTGCGCCTGCTGTTTGCGCGCATCGGCACGCCGCACTGCCCCGTCTGCAACCGCGAAGTCACGCGCCAAAGCGCCGAGCAAATGGTCGATACCGTCATGCAATGGCCCAAGGGCACTAAGCTGATGGTGCTGGCGCCGGTCGTGCGCGGCCGCAAGGGCGAGCACCGCGACGTCTTTCAGAAGGTCATGCGCGACGGCTTTGTGCGCGCGCGCCTGAACAGCGAAGTGATCGAGGTCGGGCCAAAGACGCAGGCCGCCGACAAGAACAAAAAGCACGACATTGACGTCGTGATCGACCGCATTGTCATTGAGGACGACTCGCGCTCGCGCCTGAACGAAGCCGTTGAAGTGGCGCTGCAGCTTGCCGACGGGCTGGTGATTGTGTCGCGCGAAGACGGCGGCAAGTGGGCCGACACATCCTTCAACGCCAAGATGTTCTGCCCGGACCACCCCGACGCGCAGATGGGCGAGCTTGAGCCGCGGCTGTTTTCCTTCAACGCCCCGCAGGGCGCCTGCCCGCAGTGCCACGGCCTGGGCATCCACACCGAGCTTGATCCCGCGCTGGTCGTGCCTGACGAAAACAAGACCCTGATGGAAAGCGCCATCCAGGGCTGGAACAAGCCGCACGAAGGCTTCTGGTACAAACGGGCATTGAAAAAGCACTGCCCGCGCCTGGGCATCAACGTCAATTCGCCGTGGCGTAAACTGACCGACGCGCAGAAACACGTTCTGCTGTACGGCGAGCAGGGCACCGACGGCCGCTGGGGCTGGCGCGGCAAGCGCGGCTTTCCCGGCGTGATACCGGACCTGCTGCATCGCTTCAACAAAAGCGACAGCGACAGCGTAAAGCAGTGGGTCATGAAGTTCATGGCTGAGCGCGAGTGCCCTACCTGCCACGGCAGCCGCTTGAATCCCTTTGCCAGCGCCGTCGATGTCGGCGGCAAGCGCATACACCAGATCGCGTGCATGAACGTGGCCGCCGCCCGCGAATGGATCAGCAACGTCAAGCTCAGCCGCGAAAAGGCGCACATCGCCCATGAAGTGATTCGCGAGATCAGCGCGCGCCTTGGCTTCATGGTCGATGTCGGCATCGGGTACCTGACGCTCGACCGCAAAAGCGGCACCCTTTCCGGCGGCGAGGCGCAACGCATACGGCTGGCAACGCAGGTGGGCAGCGGGCTTGTCGGCGTGTGCTATGTGCTGGATGAGCCCAGCATTGGCCTGCACCAGCGCGACAACGACCTGCTGCTGGGCACGCTGAAAAACCTGCGCGACATCGGCAACACCGTCATTGTCGTCGAGCACGACGAAGACACGATTCGCAGCGCCGACTACCTGGTGGACCTCGGCCCCGGCGCCGGCGAACACGGCGGCCGCGTGATCTACGCCGGCGACGCGGCCGGCATTGCCAAAGCCGACACCTTAACTGCCGACTACATTACCGGCCGCAAGCAGGTGCCCGTGCCCGCGCAGACCCGCGCCATGAGCACAACCAAGGCCATTACCGTGCGCGGAGCGGCCGAAAACAACCTGAAGAAGATCGACGTGGCGTTTCCGCTGGGCGGCCTGGTGTGCGTCACCGGCGTCAGCGGCAGCGGCAAGAGCACGCTGGTCACGGACATCCTGGCGCGCGCGCTGGCCAAAGAGTTGCACCATGCGCAGACTGAGCCCGGCAAGCACGTCAGGATTGACGGCTTGCAGCAGATCGACAAGGTGATTGAGATTGACCAGTCGCCCATCGGGCGCACGCCGCGCAGCAACCCGGCGACGTACACGGACTTGTTCGGGCCGATCCGCGACCTGTTTTGCAAATCGACCGACGCGCGCGCCCGCGGCTACAAGCCCGGTCGCTTTTCTTTCAATGTACCCGGCGGGCGCTGCGAAGTATGCGAGGGCCAGGGCGTCAAGCTGATTGAAATGCATTTCCTGCCCGACGTGTATGTCACCTGCGAAGCTTGCGACGGCCGCCGCTACAACCGCGAAACACTGGAAGTGAGATACCGCGGCAAAAGCATCGCCGACGTGCTGGACATGACTATCGAAGAAGCCGACAGCTTTTTTGAAAACCATCCCAAGATTCACCGCATCGTGCGCACGCTGCATGACGTGGGGCTTGGCTATGTGCGCCTTGGCCAGCCCAGCACGCAACTCAGCGGCGGCGAGGCCCAGCGCGTGAAACTGGCCACCGAGCTTGCGCGGCCAGACACCGGCCACACGCTGTACATCCTGGACGAGCCGACAACGGGCCTGCACTTTCATGACGTGGCCCGGCTGATCACGGTGCTGCAACGGCTGGTCGATAAGGGCAACACAGCGATCGTGATCGAGCACAATCTCGACGTAATCAAGTGCGCCGACTGGATCATCGACTTGGGCCCCGAAGGCGGCGAAGCCGGCGGGCAACTGATCGCGCAGGGCCCGCCGCAGGAAGTCGCGCAAGCCAAAGGCAGCTACACCGGCCACTTTCTGAAGCGCTACTTCAAAGGCAACAAGAGCCCGGAACGCAAGCGCCGCGAACCGGCAAGAAAGCGCGCCAAGGCTGCCGTCGGCAAGTGACGCATCGTAACGCTTGAAGTGTGAACCATAAATTTCACTCCAGCTCTTGACCTGTCAATAATGCCGGGTATCTTCTGCGCCGCCATGAACAAGCACGTCGCCATTTTCGCGTTTGCCTTTGCCTACTTTTACCCGGGTGGGCGCGGGCCGACGTGTGAATGAGCAGCAACGCAATCCCTTCACACTTTTGGCCCGCCTGATGGCGGGCCTTTTCTTTTGTCCGCAGTCCTTGAGGAGAACAACCATGCACCTGCAGACCCAACGACATTACCGCGTCGCCTACCAGGGCGGGCGCGGCAGCAACAGCGAACGCGCCGGCACAACCCTGCTGGCAGAGCGATTTACCGGGTGGCCATTCGCCAGCTTCGCCGATGCCGCGGCGGCGCTGGCCAGCGGCCACGCCGACCTGCTGCTGCTGCCGATTCACAACAGCAGCACTGGCGTCATCGCCGAAGCCGCTGCCCTTGCCCGCAACTTCAAGACGCTGGAACACACCACCCTGCGCATCGACCACTACCTGCTGGGCGTGCCCGGTGCGCGGCGCAAAGACATCACCGAGGTCTGGGCCCACCCGCAGGTGGCCGCCCAATGCCGCGGCTGGCTCAGCCACAACAGTGTGCGCCTGCGGCTGGTGGATGACGGGGCGCGGCAGGCGCCGGCTTTTCTGCGCGGCGGGCTGCGGCATGTGGGCGTGCTGGGGCCGGTCGGCATCGGCAAGGCGACGGGCCTGTATTGCGTGGAAGGGCCGGTGCAGGACGAAGCGGACAACCGCACCACGCTTGCCCTGCTGTGCCGCGAAAGAACGGACGATTTGCAACCTTCCCCTGCCCTCGCGGGCGGGGCTGAGTGGGATGAACGACCATGAACGCAACCATCAACGCGCCCCGCAACGACGAGGCGCTGGTACTCGGCGCCCTGCGCGCCAACATTGACAGGATTGACCGTGAACTGATTGAACTGATCGCCCGCCGCGTAAAAGTCGCCGCAGATATCGGCCTTGCCAAGCGCGTCACCGGCAAGCCGCTGCACGACCCCAGCCGCGAAGACGCCGTGGCACAAAGCCTGTCCGGTGAAGCCTCCCGCCTTGGCCTGCCTTCCCGGCTGGGGCGGGAGCTGGCGTTGCTGCTGGCGCGCCACGGGTTCGCGGCGCAGTTGCAGCAGTCACCGCACCGCGCGGGGCACGAGATTCCGCGCGACTCGGAGGGCTTCCGGCTCGCACGGTGGGAGCCCGGCCGGCACACGATTGTGGCCGTCGGCGAGGCACGCTTCGGCGCCGGCCTGCACGAAGTAATCGCGGGCCCCTGCGCCGTGGAAAGCGAGGCCCAGATCGAGCTTGCCGCCGACCACGCCCGCGCCTGCGGCGTGCGGGTGCTGCGCGGCGGGGCCTTCAAGCCGCGCACCAGCCCCTACGACTTCCAGGGCACCGGCATGCAGGGCGTGCGCTGGCTGGCCAAGGCGGCGCATTCGCGCGGCATGGCTTGCGTGACCGAGGTGCTGGACCCCGCCCACGCCGCCGAGATCGCCAGCCACGCCGACTTGCTGCAAATCGGCGCGCGCAACATGCAGAACGTGCCGCTGCTGCGGGCCTGTGCGCAGACCGGCAAGCCCATCCTGCTCAAGCGCGGGGCGGCAGCGACACTGCGCGAGCTGTTGTGCGCCGCCGAGTACGCGCTGCTGGAGGGCGGCCAGGTCATCCTGTGCGAGCGCGGACTGCGCACCTTTGAGCGCGAAACACGCAACACGCTGGACCTGTCGGCTGTGCCCGCGCTGCGCCAGCTGACGCACCTGCCGGTGATCGTTGATCCCAGCCACGCGGCAGGCAAAGACGAGCTGATCCTGCCGTTGTGCCGGGCCGCTTTGGCTGTCGGCGCGGACGGGGCGATCGTCGAGATGCACCCGGACAAGTGCGCAGCCCTGTGCGATCAAAGGCAGGCGCTGCGCCCCAGCCAGCTTCGGGAGATTTGCGATGTAGTGCATTTAGTGCGTTACGACAGTTGAGCGGAGGTCTTTCCTCATAAAGCCGGTGTGGACAAGAAGTTGTAAGCTTGGCCCGCACCGGCTTTGTGAAAGAAATTCGATCTTTCACTTTGTTTGACAAGTGACAGTGCCGTGATATGGTTGTTATCGGGACTAGGCTGTGGATTGAGACTTAGATATCTCCACAAGATGCTGTGCAGGATGAGTTTGCGGCGATGTGCGACTGTGGTATTTGAAATCAATTGTCATCGTTGTGTCTTTCCGCACATCACACTAGACAGTACGTTCGGTATTGACAACATTGCCTCCTGACTCCGGAGCCTCCATATGGACGACACTCGTGCACGCCAATCCATCGTGCTGATCGTGGGCGAAGACTCAGGGGCACGCTGCCAGTCACTAGTTGAGTCTCTCGGCGCTACCTGCTATCGCGCCTTTTCCATGGCTGAGGCCACCGCTTCGCTTGCGCACCATGCACCGGACGTCGTGGTCGCCGACTACGACCTGCCCGACGGCAACGGCATTGAACTCATCACCAGCCTTCGCCAAACCAAAGAGCACCGCAGCACGCCCGTGATCCTGCTGACCGGGGAAATCCACCCCGCCCAGCTTGAGCGCGCCGTCATGGCTGGCCTGTACGCTTTTCTGGCCAAGCCATTCAACAGCCAGGAGTTCGTGAAGCTGGTCAATGCCGCCATCAGCGAATCGGCTGACCGCGTCCGCGGCAGCAACGGCTGATCTTCAAAACGCCCGCGCAATTTCGGCTGCGCTGCATACAATGCGCGCGGAACGGAGAGCCTATGTTGCCATGGTGGGCGTGGGTGCTGATTGTGCTGGGCGCGTACGTCGTGCTTAGCTCAATCTGGGACATCGTGCAGCGCAAGCAGGCTGTCCGGCGCAACATTCCTTTCTTCGGGCGCTTCCGCTACCTGTTTGAAAAGTTCGGGCCGCCCCTGCGCCAGTACATCGTAACCAGCGACTTGAGCGAGCGCCCCTTTACCCGCCTGCAACGCAGTTGGGCCTACCGCGCCGCCAAGAAGCTCAGCAACACGGAACCATTCGGAACGCAACTGGATCAGGACGCGCCCGGCCTGATCAAGTTCAACCCGGCGCCGTTCCCGACGCCTGACCTGCACGCCAGCGACGACATGGAGCCGGTGGTGCTGGGCCCCAATCGGGCCAAGCCCTATGCCGTCAAGTACATCGCCAACATCAGCGGCATGAGCTTCGGCGCGCTCAGCAGTAACGCCGTGCTTGCGCTGAGCAAAGGCGCAAAAATCGCCGGCGGCTACATGAGCAGCGGCGAGGGCAGCGTCAGCGACTACCACATCAACGGCGGCGGCGACATCTTTTACCAGGTCGGGCCCGGCAAGTTCGGGTGCCGCAACGAAGACGGCACGTTCAATGAAGACAAGTTCCGGCTTGTGGCTGCACGGGACCAGATCAAGGCCGTGTACATCAAGCTGGCGCAGGGCGCCAAGCCGGGCAAGGGCGGCGTGCTGCCCAAGGAAAAGATCAGCGCCGAAATCGCCCGCATTCGCGGCATACGCATGGATGAAGATTGCCACAGCCCCAACTGCCACGCCGAGTTCAATGACGTGCCGGGCCTGATGCGTTTCGTGAACACGCTGCGCGACCTGAGCGGCGGCAAACCCACGGGCTTCAAATGCGTGCTGGGCGGCGAGGAGTTCATCCGCGAAGTCGCCCAGTACATCGCCACCCATGACGACGGGCCGGACTTCATCATCGTGGACGGCGCGGAAGGCGGCACGGGCGCCGCGCCGCTGAGCCTGGCCGACCACATGGGTATCTCGTTGCAGGAAGCGCTGGTCATCACCGACAACATCCTGCGCGAAGAGGGCGCACGCCACAAAGTAAAGGTCATCGGCAGCGGGCGCATCATCACCGGCGCGCACGCCGCGATCGCGCTGGGCCTGGGCGCGGACCTGTGCCACATCGCGCGCGGCTTCATGTTTGCGCTGGGGTGCATCCAGGCGCTGCAATGCAACACCAACCACTGCCCGACCGGCGTGGCGACACAGCACTGGTGGCTCAAGCGCGGGCTTGACCCGACACACAAAAGCGTGCGCGTGGCCAACTACATGCAGGCTGTGCACCACGACGTGATGATGATCGTGCGCGCGCTGGGGCTGAAGCACCCCAACGAAATCCGGCGCCACCACATGAGCATGATCGTCGAGCCCGGCCGGCGCGTGGCACTGACTGAAATCTACCCGACCAGCATGAAGGCTTTCCGGCAGACACGCATCATTCGCCGCGAACAGTTGCCGGCGGCTTAGACCTTGCGGTGCGTGGTGCGGGTGCGTTCGCTGCCGTCGCCCAGCTTCACCACTTCGTAGTCGCCGAACAGGTTGGGCGCTTCCTTGACCATCAGGCGGCACACGTCGCAGGCCAGCGCGCGGATTTCAGCCTCGGCGTGGATATCGCCGCGCAATTCAATGAAGTGCCGCCAGGCGCGGGCGTTGCCGGTCACGAAAATCTTGGTTTCGGTGGCGTTGGGCAGCACGGCGCGGGCGGCTTCACGGGCGGCTTTGCGGCGGGCGCGGATTGTCAGCTTTTTGAAGGCCTTGCCCGCGTCGGCGTCGTCGGCCACGAGCTTGCGCCACGCCTCGATGCTCAGGCCGTTTTTGCCCGCGACGGGCTCATTGAGCGAGAACTTTCCGGTTTCCCGCTCAATGAGCGCTTCTTCGCGCAGGGCAAAATCGACAAGCCCGTGCGGCGTCGCGTATTTTTCGGCCAGCGCGTCGGTCAGCTCGCCATAGACCTTCAGGCTGACTTCGCAAAACTCGGCCAGTTTCTTTTCCAGGGCGCTGTCGCCGTGCAGGGCCGGCGGCACGACAAAGTTGGCTTCGCTTTCATCGACGTAGCGCTGGCTCAGCTGGCTGTATCCGAAGCCGGCGCGGTGGCGGATCAGCTCATGGGTCAGGCTGCGGCTGATGCCGGTAAACATCAGGCAGAAGACGGTGTGCTCAAGCACGCTGCCGTGGCCGACTTCAAGGATGTGGCCAAGGTAGCTGGCGTTGTCTTTGCGGCCCTGCTTTTCGCCGAAGCTCATGTAGCAGATGCGCCCCGCAAGCTCGGGTATGCGCTGTGCGGGGTTGTCGGTGTCGGTCTGCCACAGGGCGCCTTCGTCGTCGAGAAAGCGCTGGACTTCATCGGCGGGCATGACCTGCCGGCCCATGACGTAGATGTTCGCGCGTTTGAAGAATTTGGCCATGGCGCGGAACATAGCAGCAAACCGCTTGCGCGCCGCAGTGTGGATATCTGTCGGAAACGGGTGCCAGGGGGCAATGGCCGCCACCTGAACTCACATCATCATCGGGTCAACGTCTTCTTCTTTGGCCAAGCCCGTGTCTTCGGCGGGGGCGAGCTCGGCGCCGTCTTCAGGCTCGTCGGGGACCGTGAACTCGCGGGTGCCGCGGTCGATGCGGTCAAAATGCTCCAGCGCGGGCTTGGTGGTGGCCGCGTCGCCGGGGTTCATGGCCTCAAAAAACCTGATTTGCGCCGCCATGTCCTGTGCCGCGCGCGCGACCTCGCCGACTGCGGTCGCCACGCGCCCGCGAATGTGGCGGATGTCGCCGGCCTCAAGCGTCTTGTCTTTCATCAGGCTGTCGTTGAGTTTTTTCAGCTCGTCGTAAACCGCGTCCAGCTCTTTGCACACCTGCTCGTAGTCGTCCGCCAACTGCTGCGGCGTGATCGGCTCACTGCCGGTCGCGTACGGTTCAGTGATCGATGCGCAAAGGCGTGCAGCCTCCACGCGCTTTTCAAGAAACAGCAAAGTCAGTTCAGCCGACATCACGCCCCCATTTCCGGGTCAGACTGCCGTCATGATAGCGTCGGGCCGTCCCGGGCTGAACACTGTAAGGAATTCTGTTTGGCGACGGGGAGTCCATGTGGGAAACTAAGCAGAGGTGACCCTATGGCGTACCTGTTTCTCGACGCGCCGGCCGACAGCGCCGACCTTGACACCTACACCGGCTATGTTGTCGCCAAGGCCCCGACCGTGGCCCGCGGCGGCCCGGTATCCAGGGCCGGAGACGAGATGGTGCTCAAGCTGCCGCCCGCCGGCTCCCTTACGTGGTTCAAGGCCGCGCCGCCCGCCTACACCCTGCAACGCGGAATCAAGGTGCCGGTGCGCGCGGTTACCCAGGGCTCGATCGCGCCGACCGCGTGGCTTGCCTCATGGGTCTGGGTGCCTGCCCTGTGCGGTGCGCTGGTCTGGCTGATTGGCATGATGGGGGCGTGAACGAAGCCTGCATCCCGCTGCCCCACCCCTTCGCCCTGCTGCGTGCCCTGCCGAACATGGACGTGCCCCATGTCCGGCTGGGCGATTACCCCACGGCCATGGAACACCTGCCCGCGCTGGGCGACGTGTGGCTGAAGCGCGAAGACGCAAGCTCCGCCATCTACGGCGGCAACAAGATCCGCACCCTTGAAACACTTTTGGGCGACGCGCTGGCCAAGGGCACGCGCAGGGTATGGACCTTGGGCGCGTTCGGCAGCAACCAGGCCCTTGCCCTGATCCTGCATGCCGAATCGCTGCACATGCAACCGGCCGCCGTGCTGTTTCCGCAGCGCGCAACGCCCACCGCCGCCGAAAATCTTCGCGCCACGCTCAGCCATGGCCGGGCCATCTGCCTGCGCAGCATTGCGACGTTTCCGGCGCACTGGTGGCGGCTCAAGCGCAATCACCCGCGCGAGTACCTGATTACGCCCGGCGGCGCGGTGCCGCTGGGGGCGCTGGGGCATGTGGGCGCGGCACTCGAGATCGCTGAGCAGGTTGGTCGCGGCGACATGCCGCCGCCGGCGCATATCATCCTTGCCATCGGCAGCACCTGCACCACGGCCGGCCTGCTGGCGGGCATCGCGCTGGCGCGCAAGATTGAGGCCTGGCCCTGGGACTTGCCGACCATTCACGCCGTGCGCGTCACGCCATGGCCCGTGACCTCGCGGGCGATGATCCTGCGACTGGCCCGCGCCACGGCCCGCGAGATACCGGCGCGCGGGGGACCAGCCGTGGAAATCATGCCGTCCATGCTGCGGCTGCACACGCGGTACTTCGGCTGGGGTTACGCGCGGATCACGCGGGCGGGCATCCAGGCCGCCGAGAAGTTCCGTGTGTTGGGCGCGCCGCCGCTGGACACGACTTACGCCGCCAAGTCGGGCGCGATGCTGCTTGATTTTGCGGACCTGCCGGGCCCCAAACTGTTCTGGTGCACCAAAAGCAGCGCGCCGCTACCGCCCGACGACCCCGAGAAACTGGCGGGCGTTCCTGCTTTCATCAAGCGATGGCTGAAACGGGCGCAATCGAACGCATCTGCATCGTAGGCTGCAGCGGCACCGGCAAAAGCACGCTGGCGCGGCAGCTGGGCGCGCGGCTGGGTTTGCCCGTGATTCACCTGGACCAGCTTTTCTGGCTGCCGGGCTGGGTCGGCGTGGACCGCGCCACCGAAATCGCGCGGCAGCAAGCCGCCGCCGCACAGCCGCGCTGGATCATTGACGGCAACTTCGGCGGCACCATGGCGATACGCTTTCCGCGCGCACAGGCGATTGTGTGGCTTGACCTGCCCACGCACGCGGCGCTGTGGGGCGTGCTGCGGCGGGTTGCGCACCTGCGGGGCCGCACGCGGGCCGATTTGCCGGAGGGCTGCCCCGAGCGATTTGACTGGCCGTTCACGAAGTGGGTACTGGAGTTCCGGGACAAGCACCGGCAACTGGTCGAGCGCATGCTTGAGCAGCACGGCCGCCACGCGCGGCTGATCCAGATCAGGCGCCGCAAGGACATCGCCCTGGTGCCGGAGCTGCTGGCTGCCGCCAAGGGCCGCGCAGACCGGCTTTGAACTTCGCGGTCCTTGGCGGTTTCTTTGATTTCTATTGTCGACTGTCGTCACCCACTGTATTGTCAGTTTAGACTGACGAAACTGGGGGTTGCTGTGGCGGGCAGAGGCGACGAGGCAAACGAAACGAGGCGCGAGGTGGAAGACCGCTTCATTGAGGTTTGGGGCGAAATTTCCGGCCTTTGGGGCGTCAACAAGTCCGTCGGCCGCGTGCACGCCGTGCTGTACCTGCACAGCGGCGAACTGGACATCGACACCATCGCCGAGCGCCTGCAAATCAGCCACGGCAACGCCAGCACCAGCATCCGCGACCTGATGGCCTGGGGCGTGGTGCGCCGCGTGCACAAGCCCGGCGACCGAAAGACTTATTTCGAAGCCGAGCAGGACCCCTGGACCTGGTTTCACACCACAATCCGCGAGCGCCGCCGCCGCGAGATTGTGCCGGTCATGGAGCGCATGCACGAAGCGGCGGGTTTTGCCGAGGGCGTGGCGAAAGTCGCCAAAGGCGGCGAGAAGACCGAACTGGCCGAGCTGCACAAGCGCATCGAAAAGTTCGCCGACTTTGCCCACGAGTTCATTGACCTGATTGACGCGTTTCTGGCCATGGGGCACGGCCGGATGTCCAAGGCTTTCCGGATGATGGCAAAGCTGCTGCCCCGGGGGCGCGAATAGTTTTTTTGGGTGTAACCGTCAGTTATTTCTGACGGTACAGATAACAGAAGTAGGATTGAAGCGGGGTGGACCATGGATTCCAGAACCCTTGCAGACTTGCACCTCAACCGCCTGCCCGAAGACAGCGGCGAGTGGCATGTACAGCCGCTCAAGTTCCGACGCCCGCCCCCGCCGCCCGGCCGGCATCGCTGCTCTGTGGGCACAATCCTCGGCTTTGCGGTCATCGCGGTGGTGCAGCATGCGCTGGTCTGCGCGCTGGGCTGGGCGGCTTGCATCGCGGCCGGAACGGAGATTGGAGGCTGGGCGTGCTTCCCGGCGATCGCGGTGCCCTTTGCGGCTGCGCTGTTTGTCGGAGTCGCAACGGTGCAGGTCATGCATGCAAAGCGCCGCGTGCATTTTGACGAAGCACTGCTCGGCGCCGTGTTGGCGGCCCTTGCACCTCCATTGTTCTTCGGCACGATCACGTTTGTGGTGTACGCTGCGGACGGCCAACTGGTGCGCGGCTTGAACGCGGCAATCTGTTGCGGTGTGTTCGTGGGCGTCATCACGGGCATGTGCATGCCGTTCATGATTGGCGGCGCGGCAATGATGGAAAGGCGGCTGCGCCGTGCCTGACCCGGCTACAAACATGCTGTCCAGGCCTTGCGGCGAGCCGCTGAAAGCGGGCCCGCCGGAGCCTTCGTTTGCGCTGTTGTGCGTGCTTGGGCTGATCGGCGCTTGCATCTCCGCAGCCGCGGTCGGTGTACTGGTTGTGTTCATGCAGATCGACGTGAGTCGCTCGCTGGATCGGCCGTCAGCGACAATTGTCTGGGTCGTGCTGGCCGGGTGCATTGCGACGCTTGTACCAATTGTTGTGCTGCGCCCCCACTGCCGCGTGGGGTTGGGTTACTGCCTGTTCATACTTGGCTTTACGTGCACTGTCGGGTCAGGCTTGTCAGGGCTTATCGTGCCCGGCCTTTTGTACTGGTTCGTGCGCGACATCAGGCCGGACGACGGCATCGAGGGATTCGCCGCAGGTGTGAGTGGTTTGTACGCGGCTTTGCCCGGCATGGCATTGGGTGCGTGGCTTGCCACGCGTTTTCAGCGGGGTGCGGCATGAGCGATGACACGCTGATCCTGCTGATCCGGGGCGCCGGCGTTGCGCACTTTGGTGTTGTCTTTGCCAGCCTGTTTGTGCCGCGCGAACTTGGATGGTCGCACGACCTGGCCAAGGTCAAGCCGATCAACCGGCAAATCTTCACTACATACGCCGGCTACATCCTGGCCATCAACGCGCTGTTCGGCCTGCTGGCGCTTTTTGGCGCAACCTGGCTGCTTGAGCGCACGCCGCTGGCCGCCTGCGTGTGCGGGTTTATTGCGGCTTACTGGGGCGTGCGCGTTGTGCTGCAGTTTGCGTACTACGACCGCAAGTCCGCGCCCCACGGGCTGAAGCACAAACTGGCCGAAGCCATGTTCGTCACGTTGTTCGCGGCCTTCACGTTGATCTTCGGCTATGCGACGGCTGTGAACATCCGGGGGCTGCCATGAGCGCGTACACGCCCGCGGACTGGTTTGCGCTGCTGCCGGTGGCGGGCATGCTGGCGGCTTTGCTGTTGATTGGCTTTTTCGCGCGGGGCGGGCGTTTGCGCGCGCTGTGCTGGCTGATGGGCCCGCCCGCGATTGCGGGCACGCACTGGCTGCTTTTGACCGAGCCCGCGGGCGTGCGCATGGTGGCGCTATGCCTGGTGCTGTTTTTCTGGATGAAGGCGGTGGTGACGGCATCGCAGGCCAAGCCGGACCCCGGACTGGCGTCCGGGGCTGTACGCAAAGGTGCACCGGGCGCCGTTGGCTGGCTGGCGTGGGCGCTGTTGTGGCCGGGGATGCGAAGTGCGCCGGGCAAGGACCGCGCCGGCGCTTCCGGCACCGGGCTGATGGGGTGCTTGTGCATCGTTGCCGGCGTCGCGAGCATCGCGGCCGGGCACTTTGTCTGGCGCGTCACGGGCAACGGCTGGCTGGCATCGCCGCTGTTGCTGGCGGGCATCAGCCTGTGCCTGCACTACGGGCTGTTCGGCGTGATCGCGTGGGGATGGCGGCGCAAGCCGCTGTTTCGGAACCCGTTTGCTTCCGCCAATCTGCGCGACTTCTGGGGCAAGCGCTGGAACATCGCCTACACCGAAATGATGCAGGAGGCCGTGCAGCGCCCGTTGCGCAGGCGTCCGCGGCTGGCGACGTTTGCGATATTCGTGTTCAGCGGACTGCTGCACGAAGTAGCGGTCAGCCTGCCGGTGATGGCGGGCTTTGGCCTGCCCACGCTGTACTTTGCGCTGCACGGCGCGGCGATGACGCTTGAAAACCGCGTGGTCACGCCGGGCACCTGGCCCGCGCGGGTTTGGACAGCGCTGTGGGTGATTGTGCCCCTGCCGCTTGTGTTTCACCCGTGGTTTCTGCGTGGAGTGGTGTGGCCGATTGGAGGCATGACATGATCGAGAGCGGCGAGTTTGCGCTGTGGGGATTGCGCCTCGCGGGCGCGGGGCAAGTTGTGTTCGCGTTGCTGCACCCGGTTGCCGCGCGCGGCCTGAAGATCAGCCATGAAGCCGCGCGCATGAGCCGGCTGAACGCGCGCGTGTTTCGCGGTTTGTTCGGCTTTGTTACGGGGCTCAACCTGCTGTTCGGGCTGCTGTTTCTGCTGGCGCCGCAGTTGTTGCTCGACGGGTCGTTGCTGGCGCGGCTGGTGCTGGGCACGATCACACTGTACTGGAGCGCACGCCTGATGTTGCAGGTGTTCTATTACCCGTGGCAGACGGCGCCCGGCTGGTACGGCGGCTTGCCGGTGCGCGCGGGAATGCTGTTTGCCTTCACCAGCTTTTCGGCGGCCGGCATCTGCGCACTGGTGGTTGCTTGAAGCTTGCACGCAACGAGATCGCGGCACTGGCGCTGGCCCTGGGCGGGCTGGCGCTGATGTGGCTGCTGACGCGCGAAGTCGGCAACCTGTGGTATCGGCTTGCGATCTTTTACGCCGCGCTGGTGCCCGCGTCGCTGCTGCTGGTGAAGCTGGACTGGAAGTCACTGTTCAAGTTCAAGCCGCTCCACGCGCTGTGGGGCGTGATTGCCGCGGCCGTGCTGTACGGCGCGGGCATGGTTGGCGCGTGGCTGATTCGCGCAATCTGGCCTGACGGCGGCGACGCGATTGACCGCGTGTACGGCATGCTGGCCGACAAGCCGGGCTGGCAGATCTGGCCGCTGCTGGCATGGATTATCGCCGGCGAAGAAATTGTGTGGCGGCAGGCGGCGACCCAGCCATTTGTCGCGCGCCTGAAGTACTGGGCCGCACCGCTGGGCGGCGTGCTGTTCATGCTGGTGCATCTGCCGTGGGCGCCGCCGTTGTTGTGCCTTGCTTCGCTTGTGTTCGGCACGGCGTGGTCGTGGATGGCGATACGCACAAAGAGTTTCTGGCCGCCGTTCATTTCGCACTTCCTGTGGGACGTGCTGGTAATGTTCGCTGCCAAACTTGACTGAAAGGTGTCGTGTGGCGTCGGGACGGGAAACCCTAACCTTGCCCCCCGCAAAGCCGGTCCCGGCGCCCTTTTCATTTCGCGCGCTGCTGGGCGGCGCGCTTTGGGTCGCGTGTTACGCGTGGTTTCGGCCTGAGTGGGCGGTCGCCATCGTCTGGCTTGGCGCGCTGGTGATGACGCCGCTGGCGCTGGGCCTGGTCGAAAGGGGCAGGACGCCGTTTCGCCTGATCGGGCGCGCGCAGTTGCCTGCCGCGCTGCTTCTGGTGGCGGCCTTCGTCACCGACCACTACGGCTTCGCGCTGTCGCTGCCGTGGATTGCCCTGACCGCGGCCTGCGGCGCGACCGGCGTGTGGCGGTTGGCTAAGCTGGGCGTGAGGCGCGCGGGCGCGATTGCCGACGTCGGCATGTTCTGGTTTGCGGTAAGCGGCATGTGGGCCGCGGCGTACTTCCTTGGACTGGAAGTGTTCAAGCTGCCGCCGCTGATCGCGCTGTTGACTGTGGTACACCAGACCTACGCCGGGCTGGTGCTGCATGTGGTGGCGTCGCGGATTGTGGCATGGCGCGGGAATCGCTTTGCCGTGGCGGCCGCGGCCGGCGTGGTGGCGGGCAACCCGCTGGTGGCCACGGGCATCGCGATCAGCTACGGCGGCCTGGGCGTGTGGTTTGAGGTCGCAGCCGCAGTGTTTCTGTCTTGCGCGGCAATCATGCTGGGCTGGGTGCAGTTGTTCTACGCGCTGTGGCCCGGGTCCGGCCTGCCGCGGACTTCGCGGGTGCTGCTGTTGCTTTCCGACCTGTCGTTCGGCACGGCGCTGACATTGGCGATCATCTTCGCGTACGGCACTTGGCGCGGCTGGCCGACGCTGACGATCCCGGAAATGATCACGTGGCACGGCACGTTGCAGGCGTTCGGGTTTTCGCTTTGCGCGCTGGTGGGGTGGACGCTGGCGGCAGGCAAGCAGCGATCATCATCGGTGAGTCAGTGGCTGCCGTAGCATTGGCGATGCTGCGGCGCTACTTGCTGATCATGGCGTATTCGGGGATCTCGCTGAGGTCGATGTCGGCGGCCTTGGCGGCTTCCTTCACCGCGCCGGTGAACATGCTGTCCTCCTGCAGGTCCACCTGGCCGATCTTGTCCTGCGCAATCAGGCGTGCGCGCACTTCGCGGCGCACAAGAAAGCGCAGGTCCTCGCGCGTCAGCGGCAGGCCCAGCGCGTTGTGCAACTCGTCCAGGCCGGGCCAGGCCGCGACGCTGCGTTTGTCGCCTTGCGCCAGGCGCACAAGCGTTGCTTCTTCGGTGTCGGTGAGCAGCTTGTCGAGGTATGCGTTGAAGGCCTTACCCTCAAGCGCCGCCTCAAACTGGTCGTAGATCCAGCCCTCAAACAGGCGCGGGGTCAGCGGCGTGTCCGGCTCGACGCCGCGGTCGTACCACGGCATGCCGCTGACGGGCCCGTGGTAGCGGGCGATGGTCAGCAGCAGCGCGGCCGACTTGCCGTCGCTGTCAAGCTCGGCGGCGTTCAGCGGGATCAGCTCCTGCAAAATCGCGCGCCCGAAGCTGCGCTGGCCCGCGACGCGGGCGCGGCGGTGCTCCTGCAGCGCGCCGGCCAGCACCTCGCCGGCGTCGGCGGTGCCGCCGTTGGTCAGCACGACCAGCGGCGTCTTGGTGTCAGGCTCGGCGCCGGTTGCGCGCAGCTCGGTGCGGGGCGCCAGTTCAACGCTGCGGCCCATGCTGAAGGTAACCAGCGCGTTCTTTTCCAGGAATTGCGCCGCCACCTGCGCCGCGGCCTCCATGCTGCCGCCCGCGCAGTTGCGCAGGTCCAGGATGATGGCCTTGACCTTCTGGCCGCGCAGGGCGCTGACCGCCTCTTTGACGCGCGCCGGCGAGCCCGCATTGAGTTCAACGATGTGGATCATGCCGATGCCGCCGGGCAGCATCTCGTGGCTCACGGCTTCAAAGCCCGGCGCCTCGTGCGTCAGGTGCACCCAGCGCGACAGCAGCCACCCGTCGCGGAAAATGTTCAGGCCAAGGGTGGTGCCCAGCGCGCCGCTGAACTGCACGATGGCTTCGTCCAGCGGCAGGTTCTGGAACGGCTCTTTTTCGTCGGGCAGGCCGCTGGAATCGACGCGCAGCTTGTGCACCTCGGCGGCGGTCACGCCGCGCACTACGCGATAGATGCGGTCGCCCGCCCGCAGGCCCGCGCGCTCGGCGGGGCTGCCCGGCTTGACGCTGAGCACGCGGGTCAGGCGCAGGTGGCGATCTTCGCGCTGGCGCGCGCTGCCCAGCATGATGCCGAGGCTGGGCACGGCAAAGCGCCGGATTTCGCCGGCGTCGCGCAGCTGGTTGTCTTCCAGCAGGCAGGTGTACGGGTCAAAGCCGTCAAACATTCGGTTGGCGGCGGCGTATAGCAGTTTGCGGCCGGCCACGGCGTCGGGGTAGATGTAGCGCTCTTTGATCATGCGCTCAAGGTTCTCGAGCAACCGGGTATCGACGGGCTCAAGTTTCTCCTGGCCGGGCATGCGGCCTTCCAGCGCGGCTTCAAAGCGCTTGAGCGCGCGCTCGTAGTCCAGGGCACGCTGGGCGACGCGGCCGCGCATGGTGGGCTCGTGCGCCAGGGCCTCAAGGATCGGTTTGCAGTCGGCGTTGATCTGGTTAATCTCGCCCAGCGCCAGCGCCGCGATGATCTTGAAGCTGTCGTTTTCACTGGCCAGCATCTCGCGCAGGACCTTGGTGGCGTTGGTGTCTTTGGCGCTGCGCCACAATGCGATGGCAAGCGGCGCGCGGATCTCGGGGTCAAACACCTGCTCAAGCAACGCCTTGCGCAACAGCTCTTCGTGGCGCGTGCTGGCCACGGCGCCCAGCACCTCAGCGGCGGCAACGCGCGTTGCCGCGTCGCCATCGGCCACGACCATGCCCAGCAGGCCCTTTACGCCGAAGTCCCAGCCGCCGTTTTCAAGGCTGCCCAGCGTCCAGGCGGCGCGGTAGCCGGCAATGCGCGGCAGGGCCGGCAGCTTGGGCACGCGCGCCTGCAGCTCAGGGGCGATGCTGCGGCCAAGGTCTTCAATGCTTTCCGCCAGCTTGAATGCGTCAGGCAGGGCCTTTGCGCCCTCAAGGCGCGTGAGAAGGCCGTCGAGTTCCTTGAGCAGCGCTTCGCGGGTGGCTTTGCCGGCGGCTGAATTGTCGCCGTCTTTCTGGACCAGGATTTCGTCAAGGCCTTCGCGGCCGGCTGGCTGGGGTGCGGGATCGGGCGCGGGGGTGTCGGTGCGTGAGCACGCGGTGATCAGCAGCAGGCAAAGAATGGCGAACTTCTTCATGGTGTCTCTCAGGCGACAGGTTACCAGACGTGTCGCATGATGCTTATACGCGGGTTACGGGCAACCAAGGCGCGGATTTTTGTGGAATCCGGAGTTTACTACGGTGGTGTTGTACAGTGAGGACCGGTTTGGCGGCACTGACCTTTGGCGGGACTGGACATGAACGCAGCGGCCTCACATCACAAACAGCTTCGGGTGGACGGCATGAACTGCGCCCACTGCGCGCGCGCCGTCGAAAAGAGCCTCAAGGCCGTCCAGGGCATCAGCGGCGCCAGCGCCAACTTTGCCGCCGGCACGGTGAACATTGAATTCAGCGGCATGCTGCCGGCCTGGGAGGCGCTTGAGCCCGCGGTCACCCGCGCCGGCTACACCCTTGTACGAGAAGAAGAAAAGCGCGACCCCGCCCAGCACGCCCGCAACGAAGAACGCCGCAACCTGTGGCTGCTGCTGCTGGGCGTGGTGCTGGTGACGCCCGTGCTGGTCACGCACTTTGCGCACCTGCACGGCGCCGGCTGGGACTGGATGAACTTGGCGCTGGCAGTGGTCATTCAGGCCACGGTCGGGCTGGACTTTTACAAGGGCGCAATCGCGGGCATTCGCACGCGGAACCTGGGCATGGACGTGCTGGTGAGCATCGGCATGGCGGCCGGGCTGGGCTATGGCGTGGCGCTGGTGCTGTTTGATATCGCGCTGCCGCAGGGCATCGACAAGCATGTCTATTTCGAAGCCGCGACGTTGCTGGTGGTGTTTCTGCGGCTCGGCAAGTACGTCGAGGCACGCGCCCGCGGCAACGCGCTGACGGCCCTGCGCAGCCTGCTTGAGCTGGCCCCGGAAAAGGCCCGCGTGCGGCGCGGCGAAGTCATTGAGGTGCCTGCCGCCGAAGTGAAACTTGGCGAGGTATGCATTGTAAGCCCGGGCGGGCGCATCCCCGTCGATGGCGAAGTCGTGACCGGCGAGAGCGACGTCGATGAAGCCATGCTGACCGGCGAGCCGGTGCCGGTGGCGCGCCGCACCGGCGATGTCGTGCGCGCGGGCACCATCGCCACCAACGGCAACCTTGAAGTGCGGGCGACTGCCGTGGGCAGCGGCACGGCGCTGGCGCACATCGTGCGGCTCGTGGAAGAAGCGCAGGGCACCAAGGCCCCGATCCAGCGCTTTGCCGACCGCGTAAGCAACGTCTTCGTGCCCGTGGTGGTGACGATCGCGCTGGTTTCGTTGGGGGTGTGGCTGGCCATCGGGGCGGACTTTTCGCGCGCGGCGACGCACGCGATTGCCGTGCTGGTGATTGCCTGCCCGTGCGCGCTGGGCATTGCCGTGCCTGCGGCCGTGATGATCGGCAGCGGGGCGGCGTTGCGCAGGAACATACTCGTGAAGAACGGTGCGGCGCTGGAGCGCATTTCACGGGCCGCCGTGTTCGCGTTCGACAAGACAGGCACACTGACACAGGGCAAGCCCGCCGTGCAGGAGATTGCAATCGCAGAAAGCGCGCTTGCGACAGACGTGCACGCGGCGCTGGCCGTTGCCGCCGGGGCGTCCACCCACCCGTTTACGCAAGCGGTCGCGACCTGGATGCAGACGCACGCGTCCAGCCCTGAACAACTCGCCCCGGCGACCGGTCAACGGCAGACAAAGGAACACGCCGGCCTGGGGCTGATTGTCGAGCATGATGGCCGCACGTACATTTTCGGCGCAGCGGCGCTGCTGGCGGAGCGCGCGATTGCCGTCCCCGAGTCTTTGGCTGCGCAAGCGCAAGCCATGCGCGCACGCGGCGAGTCGGTCAGCCTGCTGGCTGTGGACGGCCGCGTGCTGGCGGCGATCGGCTTTGCTGACGCGATCCGTGACGATGCCGCAGACGTGATCGCCCGCCTGAAGGCGTCGGGCGTGCGCACGGTGCTGATCACCGGCGACCATGAGGCCGCGGCCAGGCGCGTGGCCGACGCATTGGGCCTGGACGAAGTATTCGCGGCGCAAAGCCCAGCCGCCAAGCTTGAGCGGATAGACGCGCTGAAGGCACGGGGCGTGGTGGCGATGGTGGGCGACGGGATCAATGACGCGCCGGCGCTGGCCCGCGCGGACGTGGGCGTGGCCATCGGCGGCGGCAGCGATGTCGCCAAGGAGACCGGCGACATCGTGCTGGTCAGCGGGCGGCTGGGCGACTTGCCGCTGGCGATTGAGCTGGGCCGCCGCAGCCTGCGCGCGATACGCCAGAACCTGTTTTTGAGCCTGTGCTACAACGCGATCGGGATACCGCTGGCGGCAGGGGTGCTGGTGTCGGCGGGGATTTTTCTGCCGCCCAGCTACGCGGCGCTGGCGATGGTGTTGAGTGACCTGAGTGTAGCCGGCAACTCGGCCCGCCTTGCCGCCGAGCTGCGAAGGGTGAAGCGTGCCTGAGTCTCCGGTTGCGCTTGCGGCCCGGTGCCGCGCACTTACAATGTTCAGGCTTACTGGGGTGTGCGCCAGCCTGACGCTAAAGTTTGGGGCGCCGATGAATGTGCAAAGGGAGGCCCATCTCGTGCGGCTTCATTCATGCCCTCCTTCTCTGATGCAGAGGGACGGGTTGAGCCGGACGGAAGCCACCCACCTGCCTAAACAGGGTGCACAAACTGTTCAGCGCAGCGGCACCTGCGGTTCGCTGAAAAGAGGACGGGTCATAGCCAAGTGCATGGCCCGTTTTCGTTTTCTCGCGCACGTGACAGCCGCCGTGCTGATGCTGCTGTCAACCGCGCTTGCTCAGGACGCGCCCAAGGACTCGCTTTCCGACATCAAGGACGGCGTGGCCGCGCTTTCGCCGATTGCCGCGATCGCAGAGTCGCGGCTGGACAAGCCCGCCGGGCTGGCCCGCTGGCAGGGCGCGTGGTGGGCGATCAACGGCGCGCGCGGCGACAACACGCTTTGGCGGGCCGACGCCCCTGACTTCAAGGATGCGCGCCCGATGCCCGTTGAGGGCGCAACCGCCAACCGCTGGGAAGCCCTTGCCGTTCTGGGCGACGACCTGCTGGTCTGCGACACCGGCAACCCGCGCCGCGCCACCGAAGCCCTGAAGGCCTGGCGCGTGCGGCACGAAGAAGGACGCCTGCGCGTAGTCGCCGCCTACACCCTGAGCCAGCCCGACAAGCCGATCGACGCCGAGGCCGCGTTTACTATGGCCGGTACCTTGCACCTTGTAACCCGTGCCCGCGGCGATGAACGCACCGCCATCTGGCGCTACCCGGAACTTTCCGCCGATCAGCCCAACAAGCCGGAGTTTGTGTGCAACCTCAACGCCACCGGCCATTGCGTCGTTACGGGTGCGGATTGCGACGGCAAGCATGTCGTGCTGCTGGCGCAGACCCGCCTGCTCACGCTGCCCGCCGACAAGCTCGACGCCATGCCCGACTCGGTGCGATTCTATGCCGGCGCCTGCAAGGCCTGCGCGCTGCACGAGGGGCAACTGGTCGTGCTCTCGGGTACGGACGTCTATGCGATCAACAACTTCGCGGCCCGCGGCCTGAGAAGCGCCATGCCCGCCATGCCCGCCGTGGAGCTGCCCCTTGAAGACGGCAAGTACGAGCCTGATGGCACCGGCGAAGCCTGGAAGGGCGGAGCATACGCCCTGCCGCTGAAAGGCATCAGCGAAGCCGAGCACGTGCGCTGGATGATCGGCGGCGCGCACCTGATGCTGGCCGGCAAGCTGCGCTACGACGGCGCCTTCACCAGCAGCAGCGAGCAGGGCTCAAGGCTTGGTGCGGGCCTGGCGCTGATGATCGGCAGCGGCGACGACGATTACCTGACCGGCGGAGAAAAGATCTTCTGGCTGGGCGACAACGGGCTGACTGGCCTGGACGCGTGGCTGCTTGATCCCGCGGGCATGAAGCTGGCGCCGCTGAAAGGCGTGGCGGTCGCGGGCGAAGTCAAGGAAGGCTGGCTGACGTTTGAGTACGCGATTCCGCTGACGGCGCTGTTTGGGGAAGGCAAGCTGCCCGATGCCTTCCGGGCGAACCTGTGGGGTTTCAACCTGCGCAAGTCTGAGCCGCGGCTGACCGGCGCCAACTTCGGGTGTATCAACCATCCGTACACTTGGGCGCGCACCCGTATCGTCGTGCGCTAGAACGCCAGCGGCGCCACGCCGCCGCCGCCCTCGTCGGTTGAGATACGGCCGTCCGCCTCAATGGCAACCCTGAGCATGTCGTGGCCGAGCCGCGCCCAGGCGGGCAGTTCGGCGTTTATCTGGTCGTGTTCAAGGTCGTGGTTGATGTGGGTAAAGAACACGCGCTCAACGCCGACCTGCTGCGCGATGTGCAGCGCCTTGCCCAGGCTCAGGTGCGTGGGGTGCGGCGCCCGGCGCAGTGCGTCAAGGATCAGCAGGCGCACACCCTTGAGCTTGGCGATGCTGGTGTCCGGCACCTCGTTGGTGTCGGTGATGTACGCGCAGTCCCCGACCCGAAAGCCCGCCACGCGCATGTTGCCATGCACGACCGGGATAGGCGTGACCGCAACGCCCGCCACGACAAAGGGCTCGTGCTCAAAGACGTGCGTGTCAAAGCGCGCGATGCCCTTGTAGTCGTAGTCTTCGTCAAACAGGTACCCGAACGCACGCCTCAGCTGCGCAAGCGACTCAGGGTACGCAAACAGCTGCAAGCGCTCGCGCCCGCCGCCCCAGTACAGGCCCCGCAGGTCGTCCAGCCCGTGGCAATGGTCGGCGTGGGTGTGGGTGATCAGCACGCCATGCACGCTGCTGAGGTTCGCGCGCAATGCCTGCATGCGCACGTCGGGCGTTACATCGACCAGCAGGCGGCGCTCATCTTCACCCTCGCCCACGCGGAACAGGATGCTGCTGCGCAAGCGCTTGTTGCGCGGATTGGCCGAATGGCAGACCCGGCAGTCACAGCCGATGGTGGGTATGCCGCTGCTGGTGCCGCTGCCGAGGAATTCCATCTCAACGCGCATGGGGGCAGGTTAGCGCCTGCGCCGCAAAACGCCAAAGCTGTTGCTGCGTGCAGGGCCGGCGCACGGTAAACTGCAAGTCCGGGTTGACGATTGATAATGACGTGATAGACTATATCACGTCATTATGGGGGTTGCATGCCGCGATGGCGCAAGAAACTGCCGTTCCGTGAACTGGGCATCGGACTGAAGATGCTGCGCGGCTGGCGCCTGAACCGCGCGCGCCACATCACGCCGTTTCGCGAACTTGAACTGCCGCACGGCAGCCTGCAATTGGTGGACGGCATCCCGCTGGTGCGGGTGCGCGGCACGCACCGCGAAATGGGCCGCGCGCTGGGCACGCTGGTCGGCGTACAGGCCGCCGAGACCTTTCACAGCTACATGCGCTGCTTTGCCCCGGACTTTCGCGGCGACCTGGCGCTGGCCCGCGAAATGGAGCCCAACCTGCCGCCATGGCTGATCGACGAAATGCGCGGCTTTGCCGAGACCAGCGAGCTGAGCTACGACGAAATGCTGGTCGGCCAGTGCTTTCTTGACATCCACAAAGTCGCAGCGTGCAGCACGATCGCGGCGCACGGCAAGTTCACGCGCGACGGCCAGATGCTTCTGGGCCGCAACCTGGATTTCCCCAGCCTGAACATCGCCGACGAAGCCAACATCGTCGTGGTCTATGAACCGGAAGGGGCCGGCAAAGCTTCGCTCGGGAAGGACGAAGCTGAGCACGGCGACGCGCGGCATGCGCAACGCCGGGCCCCTTACCGCTACGCCGGCGTCACCTGGCCCGGCTTTCTGGGCATCCTGACCGGCCTGAACGACGCCGGGCTGGCGCTTTCGATGATGCTCGTGTACGGCCAGTCGCGCCATGAGCACTTGACGGGTCAACCCTTCCCGACCGTCTTCCGCCGACTGCTGCACGAGTGCGCCACCGTGCGCCAGGCCGACGCATTGCTCTCCACCAAGCCCTACTGCACAGCCACCAACCTGATCCTGGGCGACTGCACCGGCCAGGCCGCGCGCTTTCAACTGCACCCGCGCCAGCCGATCGTTGAATACACCAGCGACGACTGCCCCGCCATCGCGTGCACCAACCATTACCACGACCGGCGCATCAAGGGCTTCGCGTTCACCTGGTTCAGCAGCGTGGTGCGCTACAACAAGATCGCAAAGCGTATCCAGGCCGGACAGGTGTGGGACGACGACGCGATCAAGGCTTCGTTGCAGGCCACGGGCATCCCCGCGATCAACCTGCAGCGCACCATCATGCGCCCCGGGCAGGGCAGCATGGCCGTCAGCTTCGAAAACAACGGCCGCGGCCCCGGACGCTGGGTTGAGCTGCCCCGTGAACTGCTGTTCGGCGAAACTGCAACACAGCCCGTTTCCATGCCGGAAGCCGCCGCAGTGGCCGGCTAGCGGCGAAGGCCCGGCAGAGTGTAGCCCCTGCGGGCTTCGTCAATGCGGTACCAGCCGGTCTGGCCTTCGCCCTCGAGCTGCGCGATGTGGGTGACCTTCAGCTCAAGGTAGCTTTTGAGTTCTTCAATCGTCACCTGGCGGTCGCGGTTGGCGTCGGCCTCGCCGCCCAGGCCCTGCAGGGCAAAACTGCTGAACAACCCGTGCGCAAGGTCGTCGATTTCAAGGGCCGGCATGGGTGCGCCGTCAACCTCGGCGCTGCTGCTGGCCAGCAGGTTGACGGCTGTGCCGCGTGCGCGCGCGCGGGCAATCACGTCATCAAGTCGGCAACCTTTGGCGCCGTTTGCGCGCACCGCCGCCAGCGCCTCGGGCGTCGTTGCGCAGCGTTTGTCGGCCGGCGCGTTGAAGCTGCAATCCAGCACCAGCGTCAGGGTGCGCGGCCGGTTTGCGAGCAGCAGGTCCAGCAGCGCGTTCAGCGGCATCCTCTCGGGCGCGGCGCCCGCGGGCTGCGCCAGAACAAGGTGCAGCTCGCCCTTGTCGTCCATGCTGCCGACGCCGCTGAAATACAGGATTACGTCGTCGTTGCCGCGCGCCAGCGTGGCGATGTCGCGCGCCGCCTGCTCAACGGCGCGGCGCGTCGCGCGAGGACCCACGGCTGCGCGCAGCGCGCCCTCCGGCACCGCGTCGTTGGCGGCTTCCACGGCCTGCGCCGCGAACTCCTGCGCGTCGCGGGCGGCAAAGCGCGTCAGCGGCACACCCGCCTGGCCCGCGCCGTCAACGCCGATCACCAGCGCCAGCCGACGGCGGATGCCGGCCCGGAACCGCTCCGTCTCAGATAGCGGCTTCAGTTCGGTGGTCACGTAACGCAGCGCGGCCTTGTAGGCCTCATTCTCCGCAATCGGCATCAGCTTGCCGCCGATTTTCTGCCAGTTGCTTTCATCGAAGTGGCTGGGCGTGCTGTAGATGCTGAACAGGTTGAAGCCTTCGTCAAAGTCATCCAGGCTGCGGATGATGGTGTCCGGCGGTTGCAGGCGCTTGCCCGCCAGCTCTTCGTCGCGATTGGTCGGGTACAGCTTCAGGTCAACATGCAGGTGGGCGTCAAAGTCTTCATCGGCAATGAACCACGAGAAAATCGGGCTCACCATCCACCAGATGAACATGTTCCAGCCATAGGCGCCGTTGCTGTCCACATAGCCGATGTCGTGGCGCTTGAGCGTGGGCACGATGATGATGTCCAGCCCCTGCTTCAGGGCGGCGGCCTGCAGGTCGGCACGGCTGGTGTCCGCGGTGGCGCCTTCGATGGCCTCAACGGACTGGAACATGCGGTACTGGCGCAGGACGTCAAGCATCTGGCGGTGCAGGCCTTCGGGTCCATTCAGCCGTTCGTCGTCGGGCACCAGCACCCAGCGTTTGGTGTTTTCGACGTTGCTGCGCTTGTCGTCGATTTCCAGCGCCATCCGGAACGGGGCCAGCCCCACGCGCAGCGGCAGCGGCTGCCAGTCGGACGGGATGATCTTCTCGCGCTCGACGTCGGCTTTCAGGTCGGGCGTTTCGATGTTGCTGCAGGATGCGAGCAGGCCGGCAAGCACCAACAGCGCCGCCAGGCGCGGCAGGCTTGAAAGCAAGGTTTTCGGTGCTCGGTGTTGCAATGCCCGGCCCTGTGCCACGCTGCTTCGGCGCTGGTGGCGAACACCGCACACCACACGCCGAACGCCGCACCCAAGATCACTCTCCATCGCCGTCCTTGTCCTTGCTGTCAAGGGTGAAGGTCTCAATGCAGCGGAAGCCGCGGCCGGCGCTGCGGTCCAGAAGCGGCGCCACGCTGATCTTGGCCCGCCGCGCATACCGGAACCACAGCTCGGCGCGCAGGCCGGGCTCGGCGCCTTTGGCCACAGCGGTTTCCTCGGACAGGCCGGATGTCCACTCTGCCACGTTGCTGCCCATGTCGCGCGCGCCGGTCGGGTTGGCGTCCCATTCGGCTGTGCCCACTTCGCGCGGGTGCGCCACCCCGGCGGGCGGAGCCTTGTCGCGGGTGCCCCACGGGAAATCCGTGGCGTTGATATCGCCCATGCGCGGAGCGCCGGCGGCGACCTCCCACTCGTCGGGCGTGGGCAGGCGTTTGCCCTTCCAGGTCGCGTAGGCGTGCGCTTCAAACCAGCAGATGCCGGTCACCGGGTACTTGGCAAAGCTGGCGTCAAAGCCGCCCTCCACCCAGCCGGCTGGGCCTGCGCGGCCTGTCCCGTCGGTGAAGCGCGAAAGCATTGTGCGGGCCGACTCGTGCCACAGCTCGGGCCGTTCATACCCGCCGGCCTCGACAAACTTGAGGAAGTCTTCGTTGGTAACCGGGTACTTGTCGATCAGCAGCAGCTCGGACTGTTCCAGCTGGCGCTGCGGGTTCTGGTCGCTTTCGCGGTTGCTGCCCAGCAAGAACGTCCCGCGCGGCAACAGCACCTGGCCCTCGCTGACTTGCGCCAGCGCCAGCCGGGTTTTGATGTCGCGCAACTGCGCGCGGATGCCTTCCAGTGTGGCCGGGTCGGTGATGTAGCGCTGTGCTTTCTCAAGCAGCTCAGCCCGCGCGGCGTCGCCTTGCGCGGCATCCGCCTCAATCATCAGCGTGGCGCCAAGCTTTCGCCGCAACTCTTCGCGGTAGGTGCGGGCTCGGGCAGCGTAATCGGGGTCGGTGAGTGACGGCTGCAACTCGTCGTAATCAAGCAGCACTTCTTCCATTTGTTCGCCGGTGGTGGCGCCGGTGTCGCGGGCGCGCAACTGCTCCAGGCGCGCAAGCTGCATCATGCGGTCAAGGCGTGAGCGGTCGGCGGGGGTGGCAAACGGGCTGGTGGCAGCCTCATTGATGGCGGTGCGGATGTGGGTCTGGGCCTCGGTCCAGCGTTTGTCGTTGACGGCTTCATCGGCGGCGGCCATCGCCTGCCGGAAGCGTGACTGCTTCTGCACAAGCTCGCGCAGAGTCGTGCGGGCTTCGTCAATCTCGGCGGCTTTACGGCCGGTGCCGGCGCCGGTGTCCAGCATCAGCTCGGCAACGTCCAGCCGCTGCGCGTCAATCGCCCGGGTTGCGAAGTTCAGCGCGGCCGTCGCCTTGGTGTCCAGCGCGCGGTTGCGCAGGCGCGTGCCGGTATCGCCGGGCGCGGAAACAGCCATGGCCTGGTCGCAGGTGCTGATCGTGTCAATCAGGGCGCGGGTGGCGTCTTCGTACTTCTTGGCCGCGACCGCCGCCACCAGTTTGCCCTCGGCGGCCTCCACCAGCGCGCGCAGTCGGTCCATGTCGGCTTCCTGCTGTTTGCGCTGCTCATAATCGCGCATCCACGCGCCGATCTCGGCGATGGCGTTGGCGACACGCAGCTTTTCTTCTTCCAGGCCTTCCACGCGGATGGCGCGCACCTGCACAAACGCGTTGCTGGCGTCCGCGTAAGCCTGGCTGAGCTTCTCAAGCCCGGTGTTGCCGTCACTTTCCAGCCGTTTGGCGCTCGTCAGCAACGCCTCGGCGGCGGCCAGCGATTCGTTGAATTCCTTGCGCAACTGCTGCTGGCGCCGGCGTTCTTCACCTTCGCGGCGCAGCGTTTCTTCGCGCACGGTGGCTTCGCCGTTGACGGTGTTGGCCTGGGTCAGGCCGGTGCTGGCGCGTTCGTCGTCGCCCAGCGTGATCAGCGCCGACTGGTACTTGCCCGCGGCGTCAGTGGCCAGTTTGCGCGCCTGGCCAAAGTTCTCGGCGCCGAGTGCGGTCCGGGCTTCCTTGAGAAAGCCGTCGGCCTCCGAGATTGCGGCTTCGGCGCGCCGGATGCCGGCCTGCTGCGCCGCCTGCCAGGCGAAAATGCTGCCGCCGATCAGGGCTGCCAGCACCAGGCTGCTGGTGATGACGGCGACCTTGTTGCGCTTGATCCACTTGGCAATGAGCTGGCCAAAGCTGTACTCGACGGCGGCAAGCGTGCGGCCTTCCTGCCAGCTGCGCAGGTTGTCAATCAGCTCGGCAACGCTGGCGATGCGCTTGTGTGCCTGCTTGGCAAGGCACTTCATCGCAAGCTGCTCAAGCTCGGCGGGTACGCGCCGTTCGGTGTTCATGACGCTGGGCGGCTCAGGGTTGAAGTTCTTTACCTGGTCGAGCACCTGGGCGCTGGTCTGCGCCGTCCAGGGCGTCTGCAACGCCAGCAGTTCGTACAGTATAACGCCCAGCGAAAAGATGTCGCTTTCCGGGCCCATCGTGTTCACTTCGCCGCGGGCCTGCTCCGGGCTCATGTAGCTGGGTGTGCCCAGAATGCTGCCGGCCATGGTGCGCGCGGCGTCGTCGTCCTGTCGGTCGCTGACCACGGCGCGGTCGGCTGTGTCTTCTTTGCGGCCGACAATCTTGGCCACGCCCCAGTCCATGATCTGCACTTCGCCGAAGCGCCCGACCATGATGTTGGCGGGTTTCAGGTCGCGGTGGATCACGCCCTTGGAATGGGCAAACGCCACGCCTTCACAGACCTTGATGAAGATGTCCACCAGCCGGTTGACGGGGAAGGCTTTTTCGGCGCTGGGGTCTTTCTTGCGCAGACGCTTGAGGATGCTGGACAGGTCTTCGCCTTCAACCAGCTTCATCGTGAAGTACAGGTTGCCCCGGCCGTCCACGCCGATTTCGTGTACCGGCACGATGTTGGGGTGTTCAAGCTGGCCGGTGATCTGGGCTTCTTCAAGGAAGCGCTCCACCAGGTCGCGGCGGTCGAGCATTTCTTTGCGCAGCACTTTCAGCGCGACGCTGCGGCGCAGGTCGTTGTCTTCGACCTCGATGACCTTGCCCATGCCGCCGCGGGCGATTTCGCGCACGACGCTATAGCGCCGCTTGCTGCCGGCGAGCTTTTTCAACTTGCTGGTGTGTTTGCCGATCTTGACGCCTGAGCCGATGCCCATCTGCGCGCGCAGGTCGGCCAGCGTCATCTCGTGGGCTTCTATCGTGTCGCCCAGCTTGTCGCCGGTGACGTTGCTTTCGACACCCAGCTTGCTTTCGCTGCGATCGCGCAGGCCGGGCCGGCCGCCTTCGCCGGTCTGGAAGTGCGTGCGCCCGCCGGTGCTGGCGTTGCTGGGGTGGCTGCCGGTCGTGACCTCAGAGTCATTGGCGAGGTCGGCAAGGCTGACGTCACTGTCATCGACAATCGTGCCGCCGGTGTACTCGCCGGTCGGGAAATCCGTGTTGACCGTGACCAGCAGGTCAGAGTCGAGGGTCGAGATCGGCTCCTGCGCCTCGCTCTGCGGCGGAGCGGTCGCGACAAAGTCATCCTGCTCG
This sequence comes from Planctomycetota bacterium, assembly GCA_019636195.1. GTDB lineage: Bacteria > Planctomycetota > UBA8742 > UBA2392 > UBA2392 > JADJRK01. The sequence goes on from JAHBYA010000011.1 coordinate 91,446, forward strand.
GTGGATATCCGGTGCGACGCTGTGGCGCCCTTCGTGAGTTCCTCGCTGTCGAACAGTGTCTGGCCGTCAAGCGGCTTGGGCGGCGCGATGCTGTCGTGCAGCACTTCTTCGGGCGTGCTGGTAAGGTCTGCGGGCGGGCCGAAATAGCTGTCGTCGGCTTGCTCCATGACTTCGTTGACCGCGCTGTCATTCATCAGCTGCGAAATGACTTCCGACTCGTCGGGCGCGTAGGTATCGAGCATGTCGGGCGAGAGTTCGTCTTCATCGCCGAAGCTCGCAAAGTCGTCGCTGGCGCCCTTGGTCGCGCGCATGGCAAACGTGGGCGCGGGCGCAGCCGGCTGCCGCTTTGAGTCGCCGGTGGCTGTGTCGCTGCGGGTGTCACCGACGCGCATGCCGGTGATGCCCAGACTGGTGTCTTCCTTGTCGCCGTGCAGGGTGTCGCCCGCAACCGTGGCCGACATGCCGAGTGAAGTCGATTCGATGGACTCACTTTCCGGCTCAAGCTGAAATCCTTCATCGGCGTTGATGGCCTGGATCAGTTCTTCTTCGTCGAGGTCCACATGGTCGAGGTCGTCCAGCTTGACCTGGGCCATGCGCGCGCTCGGCGTGCGCTCAATCAGTTCCGGCTCAGGCAGGGCCTCCACTTCGCCGGTCTGGCGGTCTTCAAACAGGCTGTCGCCGCTGCGCGAATCGGGCGGGGGCAGCTCCATCTCAAGGTTGCTGTCGGTGTCGCCGGGGTCGGCGTAGGCGTAGTTTGGCGCCAGTGGCTCAACGAACTTCGGCACTTCCGAGAACACTTCGTCTTCCGGGGCGAGTTCGCCCTCCGGAGCCAGTTCGGGCTCCGGGTCCAGGCCGGGGCGCGAAAGTTTTTCGGTGTCGCGATGGAACGGGCTGGCCTCAGGCAGCACGGTCGCGCTGCCCGCCGAATACAGCAGGCGCTGCTTCAACTCGTCCAGCGTCTCGTCCGGGTGCGCCTCGAGCACAGCCAGCGCTGCCTCAACGCTCAGCCAGCCCTTTTCGACGACAAGCTCGTACGCGCACAGGTCCGGTTCTTTGCGGCGGCGGCGGGCCAGCTCAATGCGCAGGGCGGTTGACTGGCCGACGGTCAGCAGCCCGCGCCGCTCAGCGCGGTCAAAGAACAACTCGTCAAGTTGCTGGTTGTCGTCCATACCCGCGTTCACTTGAACTCGACTGTGCGCAACATGTTGGTGCCGGTGGTTTTGCCGCCGACGTTGCGCTCACCAAACAGTACAAAGTAGCGCTGCTCGCTTTCATCGTACAGGCCCGTCGTGCCTGTGCCGTTATTGCCGGACGGCGGCGTCGCCAGGAACTGGAACTCCGGCCCCGGCGTGCACATCACCAGCGCTTCTGCCTTGCCGCGACTGGCAGGCGCGTGGATGAAGCGCACAATTTCACGGTCAAAGACGGCACCGCTGCGTGCAACGGGCTCGGCGGCCCCGGCGTTGCTGGGCAGCAGGATCGACCAGTGGTTGGCGCCGGGGTTGTACTGGTACAGGTGGTTGTTTGCGCCGGAGGCCTGGTTCTCGCCGCCCAGCAGCAGCAGACGGCCGGTCTTTTCGTTCCAGCCCAACGTAGACCACGCGCGCGCGTCGGGCGCGTCGCCGCTGGGGCTGACGACGGACGCCCAGGCTGCCGAGGTCGCTGAGCTCAGGACAAAATGCCGGCAGTCGTTGACGCGGACAGTGTTTGTCTCGCCGCCGAACATCCAGATGCGGTTGTTGTCGGGATCATACGTGAAGGCTGCGCCGCGCCGCCCAGAGGGGAAGCTGCCGGATTGTGAGACCTGGCTCCATACCATGGTGTTGAGGTTCAGGGTAAACATCAGGTTGGTCACCGCGGGGCTGGCGGGCGGGCCGGTGTCGCCGCCGAACAGCACGATCAGGTCCTGGTTTTCGTGGTAGGTCATGCTGGCGCCCCACAACTGCGGCGGGCGCGTGCCGGTGGTTTCAAGGCGCGTCCACTCCCCGCGGCTTTCTGAGTTGTTCCACTCGAACTCCCACAATTCATTCGACACGCCGTGGTCGCAAAGGCCGCCATAGATGTAGCCCTTGCCGCTGATCATTACACCAGCCGCGTGTTTGCGGCCCTGCGGCCGGATGAGATTGATATTGAGCGGCCGGAAGATTGGCGGGTTGGTTGCGCCAAGCGTGAACTCGTACACATCGCCGTGCGAACCCAGCGTGGTTTCACCGCCGTACAGTACGAACCCGCTGCCGGGAATCTCGGCAAAGCCTGCATCGCCGCGGGGCAGCGGACGTTCTTCGGTTCCTTGCGTCACCTCGGTCCACGTGGCGTCAAACCCGCTGAGTTCGACATTGAACAACTGCTGCACGAACACCCCGTCGCTCGATCGCTGCCCGCTGTACACATGCAGCCTGCCGGCGTGGTGCAGCACAGCCGGGTTCTTGATGCCCCCCGGCGGCTTGGAGCCGGCGCTGGTGTAGCGGTCCCACTGCCAGCTTGGGGCGGCGATGCGGTACACTTCCATGCTTGCGCCTGAGCTGTTGCTGGACGGGCCGACAAAGAACGCCGTGCGCGAGCCGGGGTGATAGCTCATGCCGCAAAGTTCAACCACCGTCGGGCCGCTGCCGATCTTGCCGACCGTCCGCTTGCTCAGCCACTGGTTGGGATTGGCAGACAGCAGGTCACAACTGAACCGGTAGATCTCGCCCGTGTTGTAAAGCAGCAGCACCTCTTTGTCCGAAGCATCGTACCAGCAGTGGTATGTGAACGTGCCGCCAAGGGTTGGCGCGTCTCCGACCACCGGCGGCGCCAGGTCAACCCATGTAAGGGGCTGTACGTTGAGCGGCAGGGCATAGACCCTCGGGCGGGAAACCGGCCCCTGGCCAAGGATAGCGACGATCCGGTTGTTGGTGCTGTCCAGGCACGCGGCGATGGTGCTGGGTTCGTCGCCGAGGTAGGTGGGGCCGCCGACGATGTTGGACGCGAAAATGGAACCGCCGCCGCCGGTTTCAATGATGACCGGCAGGCGCTCATGCTTGCCCGAAGTGGAACTCGGGCTCTTGCCGCCGATCATCCACATGCGCTGGTTGGTGTTGTCCCACACCATGTTCGGGCTGCTGCGCGCGAGCTCGAAGTTCGCGTTGTCAACCCAGTTGCGGCCCGAGCCCGCAACCACGATCTCAACTTCATCAAAGGGGTTGGGGGGCGTAGCTGCGGTTGCGCGTATCGTCACGGTGCGGTCAATGGTAGTAGTACCCGGCGTGTACCTGCCGGTGTTGTCAATGCTTCCGAACTGCGTGCCCTGGATTGTCCAGTTGATGTTGGGGTTGGCGCCCGGCGGATCAACCGTCGCTGAAAACTGGATGAACGGACCCGCCGAGAACGTCGTGCCTTCCGGCGGCGAGATCGTAACGCCCGTTGGCGTCACGGAAGCAACCGGCATAACCGTGACCGTGGCCGGCGCCGTGATGGCTGTGTTTGCAGTGCTGCGCGCCGTGATTGTCACCTGCGTCTGCGACGGTACTGTCGCCGGCGGCGTGTAGAAGCCGTTGATCAGCGTGCCGACAACCGGGCTGAGTTCCCAGGTGACGGACATGTTGGCGTTATCCGGGTTGGGGTTGACGGGCGTAAACTGCTGGCCGCTGCCCCCGGCAAAGACCGTGGCGGTCGGGGGCGACAGCGCAAAGCTGTTTGGAGGCGGCGCCTGCAGGTCCTGCACCTGGCCGCCGACCACCGACGGGTTGACCTGGCTCACCGCCTGGATGATCACCTGCGGCGGGTTGGGCAGGAAGTGCGGCGCGGTGTATTGGCCGCTGCTGTCAATGATGCCGACCTGGCTGTTGCCCTGGCCGCGTTCGCTGCCGTTCCACCACACGCGCCAGTTCACGCCTTGCGGCGCGCCCGAGGGCGACACGACCGCCGTAAATGTGCGCTGGCCGTCCAGCAGCAACGGGCCGCTGCCGACTGAACTGACGGCAATGCTGGTCGGCATGGGCTGTACGGTAAGCTCGTAGGTGCCGGACACACCGTTTACGGCCGTCGCGCGAACGTAAATCTTGGCGGGGTTGGGAACCGTTGGGGGGGCCGTGTAGCGGCCGCCCTGCGTGATCGTGCCGTTGGGTGAGCCGCCATCGACCGACCACACCACCTGCTGCGGGGCTGTCGCCTGCAGAACGGTGGCCGAAAACTCAACGGGAGTGCTGACCAGAACCGTAGTGGCGCCCGGCGGGTTGTAGGCGTTGATACTCACGCTTTGCGGTGCAGTGCCCCAGAATAGCCGGTACGAGCGCTGCACCGAGTACCAGAAGTTCGGGTGGTCGATCTCGCAGTACAGGTCCACGAACGTCGAGCCCGCAGGTGCAGTTGCCGGCGGCACATAGCGCATACGCTGGGTGCCGTTGCCGCCATCCATCTGCGTTACCGCCGCAAGCGAAGACGGCGGGCTTGCCGTGATGTCCGAAGCGTTGCCGCGGCCGGGGTCTGCCGACGCGGCATTGCCCACGCGGCACGCGATCGTGTGCGTCAGGTCAACTGTCCCCGCGCCGGCAAAAACCGCAGACCAGCGGATGTTGGAAAGATCGTTGATGGCATCGGCCAGCGCCTGGGCGTACTCGTCGATCGTGCTCATGCCGCCGATGTCCACCGGCACAGAGTTGATGCCGAGCGGGTTGCCGTTCTGCCACAACTCAAGCTGCACGGGCGCGTTAAGGCCGTCGTGCACGGTAAAGACGTCGCCAAGCCCCGCACTGCCGCTGAGGGTAAAGCTGCCGGTCGCATACGTAAGTGAACCGCCGGCGACAGTCTGCAAGTTGCCCCAGTCGTCACCCGTCTGAAGGATCTTCCACAGGGTCTCGTTGGCGATCGCGCTGGACGGGAACACCTCACGGTCAAAGTAAACAGGCCCGGCCCCGGGTTGTACCGTGACCACCGGGTTGGCCGTGGGCGTGCCGCCTGCATCGGTCGTGAACACCGTGATACTCACGGGGTCGGTGCCAGCCGGGTTGTTGATGATCGGGAACGGGCTGGACGTAAACGTCGTGCCCGTCATGTCCGCGGCGCCGCTGGGCGCGCTGGCAGGATGGTCGGTGGGCGTGAAGCGCAGATAGACGGTGCTGTGGTTCTGGTTCGGGAAGGTCAGGGATGAGTCCCAGATCAGCACGTTGTCATGGCCAGTCACGCTGCTGCCGACGGCCGCCGGGTCGCCGACAATGATGGCCGCAGGCGGCAGCGGCGAGTATGCGTTGCCGTCCGTGCTGTACGAAATCGCCAGGCTGACCGGGTCGGCACCTTCGTCGCTGATGCGCACGACAACCGGCACATTGCCTGAGTCCTGCAACACGCCGACCTGCACGATCACGGGCGCAGAGTTGCCCCGCACCGAGAAAGGCTCCGACACATCGGCTTCGCCCTGCTGCGAATCCACCGGGATGGCAGCAATCCGCACGTTGGACCAGTCATTCAAGTAGCCGACCTGCGGCGGCGGCGGGTTGTCCATGTCTGCCAGGGCGTCCCACACGATGTCGTAGATCGTCGGGTTCACGCCAGCCGGGAAGGGCCCGGCAATCCCCGGCTGAAACTGGTTGACCAGCGTCGCGGGGTGCCAGTTGGCGCCGTCGTCCAACGAATACACAACGACGACCGCTGCCGGGTCCGACTCAGCGTCGGACACCGCGACCTGAAACGGCACCTTGCCCACAAACAGTCGCCCATCAAGGTCAGTGACGATCGAAAGCTCGGGCGGGCCGTTTTGGCGGTTGTCCAGCGAGTAGGGCCCAGCCACGATCGATGGCCCTACCAGCGGCGCCGCGTAGCCCGCCGGGTGGTCGCGCGGCGTAAACAGCAGCAGCACCTGCCCCTGGTAGTCGGGCAGCGCTATGGTGCTGTCCCAGATCAGCTGGCTGGGAGAACCGGCGGGGCTGGTGGCAAGATTGTCGGGCGGGTTGCCCAACAGTTCAAAGGTGCTGGAGCCCGGATCGGTGTCGATGGGGACAAAGCTCTGCCCCTGGTCGATGGAGTACGCCAGGTCCAGCGTCGCAGCGTCACTGTTCTCGTCGGCGACGGTAAACGTGAACAGCACAATGCCGCCGGTATTGAAGTAAGTGATGTTGTCGATCGACGGCGGGTTGTTGCCGATGGTCAAGCCGGAAAGCTCGTTCCAGCTGCCTGTCACCTGCCCGTCGTTGGCGCGAATGCGCAGGGTGACGCCGGTGGTCAATTGCGGCCCGAGGTCTGCAAAGAACTCCCAGCTGAAAGTATGGCCGTTGCCCGCCGGGCTGGATGAAAGACCGGTGGTTCCGTCCCCGCCCGCACCGGGAAAGCAGTCTGCGAACGGCCCGCCCGTTGAGTACTGCACTTCAATGCTGCACTGGTCAGAGTTTGCGTCGAGGATCGTGTAGCTGACGTTTACCGGCGAGTCACCGCGCGCAAGCGCGGTTACGATCACCGCCGGCGCCACGTTCGTGGTCGGGGCTGGCGGCTCTTTCTTGTCTTTCGTCTTTTCGTCGCCGCTGCCTTGCAACCCGAAAAACGTGCCTGTCCCGCCGCCCATCAGGGCCACCAAGCCAGGTCCGCATCCAGAAGTGAGAACGGCCCCCAAAAGCGCGCTCACGCCGGCAAGAATTGTGAACAAACGCCGCATGACAACCTCCAAGCCGGTCTCTGGGAAGGATCATAAGTCCCAGATGATACAATGCACGGCCACCCAAGATCAATTCGATTATCTTACACTTAGAAAAGTTGCATTGCGCAACTGCATATTTTGCCCACGCCTGATCTATGGGCGAAGCTCTATCAGCACCCGATCGCGCGTGCCGCTGGCTGGGTCGCGCAGCTCAAGAAAGCCGATGCACGCGGGGGCCGGAATCTGTGCCGGGTCGGCCACGCCCAACATCAACTTGCGCTGGTGCAGCACCGGGATTGTGTAGCACGCCACGTTTTCAGGAAACAGCGATGTGAAGAACGCATCTGCGTTCAAGCCGCCGAGTTCGCCCAACAGCTCCACCTCAAGGTGATCGCCCGGCTTTGCCCGGAAGCGATACTCTCGCTGTGCAAACGAAGGCCCGCGCCCGAAGCTGACCAGACGCTCATGGCTGCGGTACTCGCGGCCGTCCTCGTTCCATTCCACGCAGAACCAGGCCTCGTCGTCAAAGCGCGACAGGTCCAGCTTCAGGTTGTGGGTGTAGGCCTTGGTGGCGCCGACTTCAAACCAGCTGCTGGTGTGGGTGCGGGCGATTACGCGGCAGCTTGCGTGTTCGCGAGTGCGCCAGCCTACCCACAAGTTCGGGTCCGAAACGCGGGTGCCGTGGTCGGGCCACAAGCCTTCGGGGTCCAAACTTGGCAGCTCGCGCAGGCGCACGGTTTTCCATTCGCCATCAACCGAAATGACGTCGCCGCCGTTGTTGGCGGGCGTGTTGGCGGAGTTGCCCGATGGGCGGTTGCCTGAAAAGCGCCAAATCGCCATCGCGCCAAAGAACAGCGCGATGACACAAAACGAGGCCACAAGCGGCTTGTACTTCATGCGCCGACTATAGCGCGGCTACCGGCACGTGTAACCGCCGTCCACGACGATCTGCGCACCCGTGACAAACTTGCTTTCATCGCTGGCAAGGTACACGCATGCCCACCCGATATCTTCCGGTTGCCCCATGTGCCCCAAGGGGTGTAGCGAGCTGATGGCTGCGCGCGCGGCGTCGGGGTCAGGCATGGTCTTCAGGTGGTTCTCGACCATCGGCGTCCAGATGAAGCCGGGGTGCACGCTGTTTACGCGGATGCGATCGGGCGCATAGATCAGCGCGTCGGTCTTGGCCATCATCGTCACCGCGCCCTTGCTGGCGTGGTAGGGCGGAACATCCGGCGCACCGACGATGCCGTAAATGCTGCTCATGTGGATCACGCTGCCGCCACCCGCCCGGCGCATCTGCGGGATCGCGTACTTGGTGCAAAGGAACACGCCCTTGACGTTTACGGCCTGCACCTTTTCCCACTCTTCCAGTGTCAGTTCGTGCGTGGGTTTGTTGGCGCCACCGATGCCGGCGTTGTTGACGAGCACTGTGACCGGCCCGAACTTCAACTCAATCTGGTGCAGGACCAGCTTGACCTGGGCTTCGTCGCTCACGTCGAGCTTCCAGAACTCGGCTTTGCCGCCGCGTTCCCGGATTTCCTGCACCACTTCGTTCCCGTGTTCCTGGTCAAGGTCGGCCACCGCCACGGCTGCGCCTTCGCGCGCCATCAGCTCGCACACTGACCTGCCGATGCCCAGCGCTCCGCCGGTCACCAGCGCCACTTTGCCCTGAAGTCGATCCATGACTTGCCTCCTGTAGTCCGCGCCTTGAAACAGGCTTGCGGGGCGCCCTCTTCCGGGAATCGCCGACTGTCGTACGAATTCTACCCGCCTATGGACAAGCAGGCCGTCAACAAGTTCCAATCGGGCAGCATCGGGCGGGGAATGTCATGGCAGGACACAGCAAGTGGGCGAACATCAAGCACCGCAAAGCCGCGGTCGATAAGAAGCGCGGCAAGATCTGGTCACGCCTTGCCAAGAACATCATCGTCGCGGCGCGCCTTGGCGGCGGTGACGTACGCGCCAACAACCGGCTGGCGGACGCGATTGCAGAAGCCCGCAAAGAGAACATGCCGGCCGGCAACATTGATCGTGCCATCAAACGCGGCACCGGCGAACTGAAAGAGGCAGACCCCGAAGAGCTGGTGTATGAAGGCTACGGGCCGGGGGGCGTCGCGATCATCGTGGAAGCGCTGACCGACAACCGCAAGCGCACCGCCCCCGACATCAAGCACATCTTTGACAAACTCGGCGGCAACATGGGCGCCACGGGCAGTGTGATGCACAGCTTTGACCGCAAGGGCATTGTGGTCATCGAAAAGACGGATGAGACGCCTACCGAAGAAGAGCTGCTAATGCTGGTCGCTGAGGCGGGCGCCGAAGACCTGCAAGTCGGCGAAGACATGTACACGATCACCACGCCCGCCACAGAGCTTGAGCCTGTAAAGAAGGCCCTGAAAGAGAAGAACGTAGAATGGCTTGAGGCGCAACTCGAGTACATCCCGCACGCCCGCACGGAAGTCGATGGCGAAACCGGGGAGAAGCTGAACAAGCTGGTTGAAGCACTTGAAGAGTACGGAGACGTCCAGAACGTTTACACCAACGCGGGTTGAAAGCCGGTTCAACGTTTCACAGACCAGCCCGGACCCGAACCCAATCTGTAGTCACACATGTCTGAAGTCCTGACCATCAAGCTCACTGGAATTGCCGGCTTCTGCAAAGGCAGCGAGTTCGTCATTGAAGAAGGCGGCGAGGTCGTGATCGGGCGCTCGCGCAATGCCGGGCTGCGCATTGCCGGGCCCGACCACCTCAGCGAGCCGCCCAGCGACAAACCGTTCAAGGGCCACGGCGACAAGGAAAAGCACCTGCTGACCGTGAGCGGCCGGCACGTCAAACTCACGTTCCAGAATGCTAAGGCCATCTTCATTGAAGACCTCAGCAAGCACGGCACGTTCCTTGACGGCAAGCCCGTCGAGGGTCGCGACCAGATCATCGGCCTTAAAAAAGGGCCCATTGAGTTGCGACTCGGCACCAACGAGACCTTCCGCATGGAATTGTTGAAGGCGCCCGCCAAGCCCAAACCCAAAATCACCGTCAAGCGCCGCGACTGACCAGCAGCGGGCACCCGCCCGTGCGCAACGAGACAATCAACACCCAGTGCGCGGTCGTCCACACCGGCCCGAGGTCGCGGTCAAGGTTCATGCCCAGCCGCTGGGTGTCGGCGGTCGGGCGCGAGGCAAACGTGTGGTCCGGGTTGCGCACCATGGTGAATTCGCGGCCTTGCTCGCTCCAGTATTCATCCAGAGTTCCCTCGCGCGCGCTGGCAATCGCCACCGCAAGCTGGTGCATGGTGGGCGTGCTGTGGCCGCCGAACGCGTGCTGTCGGTTCTTGGCAAAGTACGCCTTCATCCTGGCGTAGCTTTCGCGGCCCGTTGCCCCCGAGGCCGCAAAGGCGTTCATCGCGCCGGCTGTGCGACCGACCTCGGCGCCCCACATCTTGTCATGGCTGTAGTGCACGCCGCCGTCGCCGCCGATACACTTTTCGATGTAGGCAAGCAAAGGCTCCAGCTTGTCCGCCGGCACGTCCACGCCCGCCTGCTTGATGCAGCCAAGCGCCGCCACACAGAAGTTGCTGACGACTTCAACGTGCACGTAATCGAGCAGGTTGGCCCCGCCCGGCCCCGCGCCGAAGCCGCCGTCACCCTCAGCCTGCTTGAGTATGCGGTCGCGGATCCACTTCAGCTTGCTTTCAAGGCGCTTGAGTGGCCCGCGCTTGAGCCACTTTTCATCCGAGGTCTTGAGAACATGCGCCAGAAAAATTCCGCCGTAGCCAAGGCTCCAGTTGGTCTGGTCGTTGTTCTTGCCCTGCAGCTTGCGGTGATTCTTCTGTTCGCCGACGTGCTCGATCACAAACTCGGCGGCCTTCACGATGTTGCCCGCATACTCGCCCTCGTGCGGCTTGTACCCCGCGCCAAGCCACGCCATGCCCGCCAGGCTCGTCAGCACCACCTGGCTGACTTCCGGCGAAATGGTGCAGCGAAACGCGCCCTCGTTGTCCTGCTGCGATGCCAGCCATTTGCAGGCAGCCGACAGGATTGCCTTGTCGCGGTCGGCAGTGTTCTTGTGATGGGCCAGCACCACCTTCAGCGTCAGGTCCTCGGCCCCGCGCCGCACAGCCAGCTCAAGCGTTGCGTGCTCGTCTGCCTCGGCCTTCAGTATCGCGTCGCCCAGTTCAAGGTATGCGTCTTTTTCAAAGCCGACCAGCACGTCGCCCGGCTTCAGGCCGGCGCGGGCGGCGGGGCTGTCCTTGAAGACTTCGACGATGCGTAGTGCGGGCTTGTCGGCGTGGCGGGTCAATGAGGCTTTGCCGCCGACCGGGCCAAGGTTGTAAAGATCGGCGGGCTTCTGTTGCGCGGTGTGCGCGGCGCAGAACAGCAAAGCCAGCAGGGCAGCGGCAGTCAGCGTGCGCATGGCTCGCCCTCGTTACCGCACCACAGGACGGGCAGGGCGCAGCGGGTCGCGATTTTCTTTGGTGAAGCGATCGACGGTGACGCTGTCGCGGCGGCCGTCCCAGCTTCCGCGGGCAAGGCGCTTCTCGCCCTTTCGGCCGCGCTCTTCAACCTCGCTGACTACCGTGATCACCGGCAGGCACTTCGGGTACCGGTCGCGCAACTGGTAGTACCAGCCGTAGATGAACACCGCCTTCTGGTGGTCGTACAACCCAAGCCAGATGGTCTCGTCCACCACCGCCTTGAACTCGCACTTGCTGACTTTCTCCTGCAGTTGCTTTTCGGGGCCGCCCATGTTGTAGGCGCCCAGTGCATCCGGCGGCACGCTGATCTCGAGCATGCGCCCCAGCAGCATGCGCGGCTGGGCCTCGCTGGTCCAGTCCGCCAGCTTCTGGCCCGCGATCTCGGCTTCTTTGTTGTTGCCGACGTCCCTGTTGAACTCGGCGCGCTCGGCCTTCAGGCGTTCGCGTTCGGCCTGCTCGGCTGTGCGCCGCTCTTCAAGCTGTTCAACGCCGCGCTCGACCCGATTGATGCGCTTGAGAAAGTCGTCGGCGGCGGCCTGCAGGTCGCGGTCTTCGGGCGTCAGGGCCGCGGCTTCGCGGGCCATGCGCTTGGCGTCGCGGAAGTTGCGGGCGTGCAGGTATTGCTCGGCAAGGTACAGCAGCAGCACCGGGTCGCGGCCGGTCTGCACCAGGATCAGGTAGTGCTCAAGGGTCTTGATCGCCTCTTCGTACTTGAAGTTGGCGACCATGGCGCGGGCCAGTCCCAGCCGCGCCTTGCTGTGCTTAGGCTCGGTGCGCACCAGGTCGCGAAACGCGTCTTCGGCGGCGATCCCCTGCCCCTGCCGCAACAGCGCCTCGGCGGACTCCAGCCGTTCATCGTATGTGGTGGCTTTGTCGATGCGGTCGATGCGGGTGCGCTTGATGCCGATGATCGCCTTCTTGCCATCAACATCGACTTCTACTTTGACCTCGGTCTCGGTCTCCTCGACGATGCGCCCGACAATCTTGCTGCCCGACTTCATGTAGATTGTCTCGGCGGTCGCCGAAACGGCAACCACGGCCAGCAGGCCCAACGCGCAGGCAAGTGTCAGCAGGCGGCGCATAGCTTAAGGGTACCGGGCGCGCGCGCCGGGGCAACCATGGCCGCGGCGTTGCTTCGCCAATCCGCACGGGCTAACGCAGGCCCATGCCGATCAATACCAGGTTCGCGCCGACGTTGGTCAACACGTCTGTCGGCAGGAAATGCCGGATATCGAGGATATAGCCTACCTCGCGCTCTTCCTGCGGCGTCAGCTCCAGAAACTCGCGCAGCCAGATCAGCGTTTCGTTTGGTTCTTCATCGGCCCAGCTCGGAGCCATGTTCATCAGCTCGTAGATCACTTCAATGCGCGCATCCAGCAGCCGCATGTCGCTGATGCGCTGCACAACGCGCGGAAAGCGGTCACGCACCAGGTAGCCGCAAAGCACGCCCAGGCGCGCGACGTCGGGCATCAGCGTTACCTTGCTCATGTAGTCGGCTTCGTCCAGGATGATCGTGCGCACTTCGCTGAGCGTGCGGCGCACCTTGCGGATGTCGCTGCCCGAGTGAATGCGCAGCAGGCGCGTGGCGCTGATCACGGCGCGGTCGGCCATTTCGGGGTGGGCGCGGCCTTGCAGGCAGTCCCATTCGGCCATGCGCCACTCAACGCCCAGGATCTGCGCCCAGATCATGCGGGCGCGTTCTTCTACGCCAAGGATGCGGCGGTCAAACAGCTTGTCGATGTAGCTGTGGCCATCGACGTTGCCTTCGTAGGCGCTTTGCACCCAGCGGCGGGCGGTGGCTTCGTCCAGCGCCACGACGACGACAATGCCGGGCACGGCAAAAAAGCGAGCGGCGGCTTCCAGCAGGCTCAGCCCCAGCTTGGGCGGGCAGCGGTCAAGGTCATCCACCAGCAGAAAGCACGGCAGGTGCGGATCAGTCTGGCGGTGGCGGATGTGCTTGACAATGAACTCCATCTGCTCTCGGAAGCGCCTTGCAAATGAATAGCTGCGTGAACGCTCCAGCAGCTTGTACTGGCGAAAGCGGTCTTCGTTCACGCTGGCGGCGTCGGAAAGCAGCTTTGTCGCGTGCGCAAGCTCGGTGTGCGTCTGGTCTTTCGTGACAAGCTGGCTGATCAGGTCGGCGGCCACCAGCAGCGCGCGCTCGCCGCCATCGACGGCTTCGCGGTTGACCACGCCGGTCGTGCTGGGAAAGCCCTTGCGGCGCATGGCGGCGCTGACCAGGCCGTCAACACTTTCGCCGCTGCTGGCCTTGGGCTCGCCGCGGATATCCACTTCGTCCCACAGGCAGAACAGCATGCTGGCGTAGGGGTCAATGTCTTCCTTGTGCGCCCAGCCGTTGAACCACGCGACCGCGGCCCCCGACTTGCGCAGGTGATAGTCGATCAGTTTCAGCTGGGTGGTCTTGCCGGCGCCGTGGCTGGCCGTGATCAGCACGGTGCGCAGGCTGGTCTTGCCTTCTTCAAGCAGCAGCCACGCGGTCTGCTGTGCCGCGTTGTCGCACTGTTCGTGGGCGAAAACGGGCATGCCGTCAACAGTGAGCGTAGTCTCGACGCTGGTGGACATGCGTGCCCGCAATTGTGGGGCACAGGCACGATTATGTCGAGTGGAGGAAAAGAAGGCCCGGGCGGCGTGGGGTCCGCCCGGGCCAGTGTGGGGAGATCCTTTGCAGAAGTCTCTCCGTGCGATATGTAACGAAAGGGTGGCAGCCCGCCGCAACTGAAAAATCAGTTAGTTGCTTCGCAAGCCTGATTCTTGGCCGATTCATGAATCCGCCATGACAGGAAAAGGCCGGGGCAAGCGCCCCGGCCTTGCTTGAAACTTGATGCAACTACGCCCGGCGCAGCCTTGTGGCCAAGGCCAACAGCGCCAACACGCCCATCAGCGCCAGCCACGGGTTGTTCCCGCCGTCGGTGCTGCAGCCGCCTTCGTCGCCGCCGCCGCCCTTCTTCTTTTTGCCCGAGCCGATCGCGCCGACAGTCACCGTGCTGTCAAACACGGCCGCCCATTCGCTGTCACCGACCGCATTGCCTGTGACCACGACCCGGAAGCGCACGCGCCCGGAGCGGCTGCTGGTGACGCCATTGCTCTCGGTCATCCCGCCGCCGGAAATGATGAGCACCTCGAGGGGGACGGCGCTGCCATCGGACGCAATCTCGAACAGCTCGATCGTCGCGTCGTCCGCGCTGCCCATGAACCAGTACTGGGCAGTGTGCGCCGTTCCACCGAAGTTGACCTCAAACTCGGAGGTTACGGACCCCGCAGCGGTAAAGGCCGACTTGCGCTGGGCTGCACGGTTGAAGATGAACTGCAACGAGTCGTCGTCCGCCATTACCTGCGACCCCGTGACGCTGGCTGCGGTTGAAGCCACCGCCAAGGTGATCGTGTAGGTCGCGCCCGCGGTGCCGGACCCCTCGATAACGTTGAACAAGAACTCGCGCGTACCAGTGTACAGGGCCGTCTGGAACGGCGGTTGAGTGGCGAACGCTGTGCTCGAGCCGTTGGCAGCCAACTCGTCAAGGTCCACAAACTGCACGTCAATCGTCCCTGTGACGGTGTATGAGTGGAGAAACACTGAATAGTCCGTGGCGTTGGATCCAAAGTTGATCTGGAAGCGGTGGAAACGGCTCTGGTCAGCCGTCAGCGTCCCCGTAAACGTGAGCTGCGTGATCGCAACCAAAGTGACGTTCGATGGCAACAATACCGAGAACTTGAAGTCCATGCCTAGCGGCGCCGTGGCCGTCAACCTGAAGCGGACAAGGCCGCTGCGGGTGCTGCTCGTGAAGAGGTCGTTGTCGTCCCAACTTCCGGTTCCGCTCAGGGGGCTGCCCAACGCTGACAATGCGCCCGTGGCCAGCACTTCACTGACTACGACCTGCCCGTCGTCGCCCCCGTCTGCGTTGGCCCAGAAGTCGATCGACTTGCTGGTGCCGAAGTCCACCAGATACTCAATCGAAGCACTTGCGCCCATGTCCACTTCGGCCTGTCCAACCACAATACGGTTGAAGTACTGGCCGTACGGATCATCGCTCAAGCCGGTTTGCGGCGTTGAAACCGTAACTGCCGCCAAGGGCAGGGCGACCGTGAGCACATAGTGGTAGTCGGCGGTGCTGCCCCCGTCCTCCTCCACAACAATGAAGAAATCGCGCACGCCGGTGTACGCCGGCGTCCAGTGCGGGGGGTTGATCATTGCGGTTGCCGGGCCGTTGCTGCTGAGGTCGTCGGCGTCAAAGGCGACGGTCCGGATGCTGCCAGTCTCCATCATGTCGTACTGCATGATCACCAGCGATGTCGCCACCGACCCGTAATCAAGCTGGAAGCGGTGAAAGCGCCGCTGGTTCGCTGAAAGGCTGCCCATGATGTGAATCTCGGTAAACGCTGGCACAGTCACGTTGCTTGAAAACGCCAGGTCTACTCTGAACCCCACGTCCGTTGTCAGCGCCGTGGACATGACGACCCGGATGCGCTGCATGCCCGTCAGGGTCGGAGTCGTGAAGTTGCCCTCATCTTCCCAGTTGCCGCCGACTGTGTTGGTGATGCCGCCAGACGGCGAAACGGCCACCGGCAAGCCGGTGCCGGCGTTCATTACGAACACCTCGACCGTGCCCTCGTCCTGGCCCTCAACGTGCACCCAGAAATCTGCCGCGTTGCCTGCGCCGAAATCCACCCGGAACTCGATGGCGGATGATCCGTTGTTGGCCGCCCCCCCGCCTCGCACGCCGATGTTGAACATGCGTTCAGGGTTGGCCATAGAAACGGAGTCATCCCGCAGCTCGTTGCCGGAGTCGGTGATCGCCGTCGCGACCGTGGCGACGGAAATTGTGCCGGTGTAGTTGGCCGGACCACTTGAGTTGTTCTCCAGGCTCACGACGACGATGAAGGTCCTGATGCCGCTGTAGTTTACAGCAAGCGATGGCGTTACTGGCCCGGTGCCGGGGTCGCTGTCCTGGTTGAAGGCCGTTGCTGCCCCGTTGACGACCAGCTCGTCGCGGTCGATCAGCATTGCGCGGAGCCCGGAACTGCCGTTGTCGCCCGAAAGGTTCACGCTGACCGTGGCGGCGCCGCCGGCGCCGAAGTTGATATCAAAGCGGTGCAGCCGCTCCTGGTCTTCATCGACACTGTTGGAAATCGGTGTGCTGACCTGCGCGGTCAGCATGGCGGAAAACAACAACAACACTGTTACAAGCGCTGTACGCATACACTCTCCATGATCGGCGAACGGGCCGACTACCGTCTGCAGTTGCACCTCAGATTGGGCGGGGAATTCTGCCTTCGTTGCGACAACTGTCAAATATCACTTGTCGCCGTAATCGATTTCGACAAACAGCTTATAGCGCCCATCCACCAACAGGCGCTCTCCCACCTTCGCCGTTACGTCGAACAGGCCCATGCCGTCCATGCGCTTGAGGCACAGCGCCGTGACCTCAATTGTGTCGCCGATTTCTGCGTGCCCGTGGATGGTCACGCCTGTAAGCCCGGTCAGGTATCCGCGCTGGACCTTGCCGCCCTTGCTGACGGCAAAGCAGGCATCACCGGCGGCGATGGTCTGGGCAATGCACTCCAGCAGCGCGGCGTCTTCCAGCCCCTGCGCGGTCACAAACGGGTCGCCAAGGCGCACGGTGCGGCGCGCGACTATACGCTCAGCGCCCCACTCCAGCACGTCGTCTATCAGCACCATCGGGGCGCGGTGCGGGATCAGCTCACGGAATCTGCGGCCAGCCATGCATGCGGTTTACCCACCGCCAACCGCCCCGCAAGCGAAACCGGCCCTGCCACTTATCCTTGACTTGGCTGCCCTTGACGCCGAAACTGAACCTTTGGGGCTTTTGCCAGCCGGAGCCGTTGCGTGACAACCCCCGCGACCCTGCCTGAACCCGCGTCCGGCGGCTACTGCGTTGTCATTCCTACATACAACAACGCCGCCACGGCGCGCGCGGTCATTGAGCGTACATTGCGGCAGGCGCAGACCGTCATCGTGGTGGACGACGGCTGTACCGACAACACACTTGAGACACTGCACGACCTGCCGGTCGTGTTGGTGCGGCACAAACGCAACCAAGGCAAGGGCAAGGCGCTGCGCAGTGGATTCGCCAAGGCCCTTGAACTTGGCTACACCCATGCCGTCACGCTGGACAGTGACGGCCAGCATTTCCCCGAAGAGATCCCCAAGCTGCTGGCGGTTTCGCGGCAGAACTCTGACGCAGTGATCATCGGCGCGCGCGACATGAGCGGCGAGCATGTGCCCAAGCGCAGCAGCTTCGGCCGCATGTTCAGCAACTACTGGCTGAAGGTCGCCACCGGCATTGAGGTCGGCGACAGCCAAAGCGGCATGCGCGTCTATCCACTGCGCCATGTGACGCGCGTGCGCACGCTATTCAGCAAGTTCACCTATGAATGCGAAGTGATCATCCGCATGGCGTGGGGCGGTTGCGGCATCATCAATACGCCGGTGCGCGTGCACTATCCGCCCGCCGGCGAGCGTGTAAGCCACTTTCACCCTTTCTGGGACAACGTGCGCTTTACCTGTCTCTACCTCTATATGAACTTCAGCCACCTGTTGATCCCGCTGCCGCACAAGCGGCTGGTGCGGCGCAATCAGCCCCTCTGGCATGGCGGCGTGGGTGCCAGCATCCGCGCGGGGTGGCGACGCATGAAGCAACTGGCCGACCTGCCCGTCGAGCTTGGCCAGGGCGGGCCGATCAAGCGCACCCGGGCGCTACTGCGCTATCTTGCGCACGAAAAGAACACCCCCGGCGAACTTGGCTTGGCCGTGGGCATCGGCGCGTTTTGGGGTTGCAGCCCCTGGATCGGCTTTCACTGGATACTGGCCCTGTACAGCGCCACGCGGGTACACCTGAACCGCATTGCGTGCATCGCCGCGACCAACGTCAGCTTCGGCCCACTGACCGCCGTAATCACCTTTGCGAACATCTGGCTGGGCAAGCTGTTGCTGGGCCAGCCGATGACAATCCCGCGCACGACCCACTGGCAGGTGCTGGGCAAGTTCGCGTACCAGAGTTTCGGCGCGTGGCTGCTGGGCAGCGTGATCATCGGGCTTGCGGCGTCGT
Organism: Planctomycetota bacterium; assembly: GCA_019636195.1. Classification (GTDB taxonomy): domain Bacteria; phylum Planctomycetota; class UBA8742; order UBA2392; family UBA2392; genus JADJRK01. The sequence continues at coordinate 109,606 of JAHBYA010000011.1, forward strand.
TTGCCTTCGGGCTGGGCACGCTGTACGGCGTGCGCTACCTGCGCCGCCGCAGGCAGTCGCCCGAGGCGGAGACAGGCCGCGATCGCGAGGACGCCGTCCCCACGCCGCAACCCGAAACTGATTCGTCTCCTGCACTACCCCACGTAGAGACGCAGGGTTCCACCGCTTAGCGTTGTATTGGCTGGGCGCGCGCATAGACTCGCGGCATGGCCAAACCGCAACGAGATGCCGGGCCGCGGCCCGCGGCGCTGATTGTCAACCGCGAACCATGGACACCGGGGCAAGGCGGCGCCGAACTGGCGGCAGCGCTGCGCGACGACCTGTCTGAGCTGCTGGGCGCGCTGCGCCTGCGGATTGAGCCAGCCGCCGAAGACATCGCACGGGTGTACGCCCGCGAGCCCCGGCCGCTGCTGATCGCGTTTTCTGATACGCCCGCGCTGCCCGCGCTGTCGGTGGAAGCCGCGCTGGACGAACTGTCCGAGTGCCATGCCGTGGTCGGCCCTTGCGCCGACGGTTCGGTGTACCTGCTGGGCCTGGCGCCAGGCCTTGATGCCGCGCTGGTCGCCGGGCTGGCGCAGGCCGCTCTGGGCCCCGCTGACGACGCGCTGGCGGCGGTCACTGACCTGCTGGACGACGATGAGCACGAAGTTGCCCTGCTGCCCCCGTGGTTCCGGATGGGAAGCGAAAAGGACCTTTCCTTTGCGGAAAGCGTCGCACGTCTTAGCCTGATGAGTGAGGAAGGCGATGAAGACTTCCTCGCCGACAGGCTTCGACTGTGGCTGGAGCGTCATGCGCAATAGTCTCGCCGCCAGGGTGCTGGTTGCCGCGCTGCTGATCAGCGCGGGACCGCTGGCGTTTTACCTGGCAAGCGCGCAGGCGGTTGTGCGGCTGCAACCGTCCAACAGCACCCCCGCGCGGCCCGGCGCTGCACCGCAGCCGCCGGACGCCGTGCCGGAAATTGAACCCTTCCCCGACGAGCGCGCGCGAATCGCCGAGCTGATCGAGCAGCTGGGTTCGCCGCGTATGGCGCAGCGCGACCGCGCGATGGGCGAGATTGCGCTGTACGAGGGCAAGGCGCTGGGCCAGGTGCGCGCGGCAATGCAGCACGACGACGACGAGATCGCGTGGCGCTGCGAGTTGCTTGAAGAGGTGATCCAGAGCCGACAGGGCGAGCTGTTTTTGTCGGCTCGCGCGATGCAGATGAGCATCGCCGAGCTGAACGGCTACCTGTCATCCAACGACCTCACGCCCCTGCTTAGCATACTGAAATCGCGCGGTCGGCCCGGCATGTCGGCGGTCTGGGCGCGCGTGCTGGCGCGCGTATCGGTCGAAAACCGGCTGTTCCCGGTCGCGCAGATGTGCCGCGAGATTGAGGGCGATGAAGGATACGGCATTGCGCTGGCCCGCTGCGCGCAGGTCCACGCCATGCCGAACAACTACCGCAACCTGCTGTTGGCGTGCCTGCTGCTGCCGCCCGCCGAGCCGGCCCACACCCTCGAGACGCTGATTCGCCTGCGCTTTGCCGAAGCCGGCAACACCACCGCCCTGGAGGCCGTGCTGTCCGCCGGTGAGGACTTTCGCGCGCTTTACGCGGCCGACGCTGTGCTCGCGGCCCGGCTCGCGCCGCCGCTTCCGGGCGCGGCACCCCCCGACGGCGCCGACGAGCTGCGCCTGGCGCTGGCCCTTGAAATGGCATCGCGCGTCACGGCCGACGAACTGGCGGCCGCCAACCTGCCACCCGCTGAGCAGATGAGCCCGCTGGTGCTTTCGGCTTGGCTTGCGCTGCTTGCGCGATCCGGTCTGGTACGCCAGTTGGAAGGCACGCTGCTTTCGCTGATCGCCGGCGGCGGCAACGCCCGCCTCGCGGCTGCCGCCCTGGCCGCCGTTGCGCCGGTGGCCGACGTGATTGAGGTGTTTGACACCCTGCCGCCGGCGGCGCAGCTTGCGGTGCTCGACACCTGGTGGGCGCACCCCAAAGAGCCGCAGGCGCTGCACGCCTTCTTGCTGCGTTTGGCCGACAGCGAAAGCGCCACGCTGGCAGCAGAGGCGGTGTATGCGCTGGGCCAGTACCGCTCACACTCCACGGTTCGCAAGCTTGTGGCGGCGCTGCCGCGCTTTCCCGACATCGCGCTTGAGGCGCTTCTGCCGATGGCCGACCTTCTGCCCGCCGCCGACCCCAAGGGCCTGGCGCAGTTGGCAGCCGCCTTCGCGACGGCGGCCCCCGGACAGCGCCCGCTGCTGGCACGACTGCTGACCGAGTGCGGTGACAAGCCCGCAGCCGACGCCGTTGTGGCAAGCTGGCGGATTGACCTGCCCGCAGCCGAGCTGCCGCTTGCCGTGGCGCACTTTGCCAAAGATTCCGCCACGCCGGTCGGGGCGTGGTGCGCTGCTTCCACCGCCGCGTACGGCGCCGGTTCGCCCCAGCCGCCGCTACCCTTCGGCATGACGGGGACACCCAGCCGGGTGGGCGGCGCCGCGCACCACACCATGCTGGCGCTGCTGCTGGCCAAGGACGCGGCGCAGGGATTTGCCCTGCTGCGCGCCGTCGCCACCGATGCCGCCGACAGCCACCGCCAGCTTGCGTGTGTCGCTCTGGCACTGGCAGGCCGCGACGCCGATCTGGTGGACGACTGGTTGAAGCGACTGGCTGGCGAAGTGCCTGACCCCCGCGCCGCTGAGCTGGGGCTGGCCGTGGCCGCCAGCGCCACGCCCGCCGCGCAGCAGTACCGGCGCGACGCGTTGCAGCAGGGCCTGCGGGCGCCCGGCTTTGTATGGGTGTTGCAGTCTTTCCACATGGGCCGCTGCCCCGAGCTGGACGTCGCCGACCTTTACCGCGTGATTGCCGAAACACCGGAGACCGCGCGCCCCTACATCCACGCCTGGCGCTGGGAACACCTGCCGCCCCCGCCCGCCGCGGTCCGTAACCTTGTGACCGCGCAATTGATGGCAGCGCCAACGGGCATTTCCCACCCGGTGCAGGCACTGTGGATCGCGCACAGCGGCGTGGACGTGCTGGACCTTCTTTACGGCAGCATGCAGTCGCCCGCACCCGCCGACGCCGGGCAGGCCCTTACCACAGCGCTGTTCGGCGACCGCGAGCGCGCGCGCAACATCCTGGCCGCGGCAAGACCGCGCGACGACGGCGCCGACTGGACCGCCCTGCGCGTCGCCCGCGCATGGACAGGCATGCTTGGCGAGCCCGAAGACTCGCGCCTTGCCGCCGCTGTCGCCGGCGACCCCGCACGGTCGTGGGGTGCGGTGCGCGCCGCCAGCCTTGCTGATGGCGGCGACGTCGCGGCACTGCGCCGCCTGCTGGACCGGCTGGGCCCGTACCCCAACCGCATGGCCACCAACGGCACAGCCTCCGTCATCGTGTCCGAACGCCGCTGGGGCCAGAGCACCGTGACCATGGAAGGCGCAGGCCACGCGTTCGCGCGCGGAGATGCAACGCCGGAATTGCCCGCAAGTATTGTCGCACGCTGGCTGCCTGCGCCGCCGCGCAACTGGGCTGACTGGTGGAGATGCCGCCGCGGGCTGCTGCAGCAGGCTGACGGCAAGTTTGTGTTCAAGGAGCTGCCATGAAGGCGCGCCTTGCCGCAATGCTGCTGTTTGGTTTGGCGGTCGCAGCGGCCTCCCAGCCGCCTGCGCGCGCCGATGCGCAGGGTGCGCCGCTTGCCGTTGAACTTGCGCGTGTAAGCGAGGCCTGGATCAGCAGTGATGACCAAGCCGCCGCGGCGCGCCTGGATGCCCTGCTGGGCGACAACCGCCTGCGCGGCGAGTTGCCGCGCTGGGTGGCCTTCATGCGCGCATGGCTTGCCCTTGAAGCCGGCGACCACGCACTGGCGCTTGAGGTGCTGGCGGGCGCAGCCGCCGGGGCCGACGACCCGCGCGGGTACGTGCGGGCTGCGCGCCTGCTGGTGCTGTTTGACGCGCACCCACAGGCGCTGCTGCTGGTGCGCAAGGGTCGCGCGCAGGCGCCGTACTCCGCGGCGCTGCGCCGCCTTGAAGCGGACCTGCTGTACCTGGGCGCGGAACACACCGCCGCGCTGGAGGCCTTCACGCTGATGGTCGCCGAGCACGAAAACCCGCGCTATCCCTATGTTGTGCCGCACATGGGGCGCTGGCAGGACGCCCGCAACTTCAAGGACAGCCCCGACGTCGCCCCGGCGCGCCAGCCTGAGCCCCACGCCAGCCTGGTTGCGCCGATGCACTGGTTCAATACCGACTTGCCCGGCCTTGACCGCTGCATCGCCGAGATGGCGTCTGACAGCGGCGTGGCCGCCCGTGCCGAGCAGGAGCTGCCCGCGCTGCTTGAAGCCGCCCGCAAGGCGCGCAGTGCAGTCGCCGCGCTGCGCACCGGCGACGACGAACAGCGCCGAGGCCTTGAGCGCACCGCCCGCCACGCCGAATTCAGGGCCGCGTGCGCCGCGCGCATTGCCTGCCACGCGCTGCTCGCGTCCGCGAAGTCGGAGCAGGCGGCCGCGCTTGCCCGCGGCGCGCTGGAAGTCGCCCCCGAAGACGTGGCGCTGCTTGACCTGTACGCGATCGCGCTGGCCCGCCAGGGCCGCGCCGAAGAAGCCCGCCAGGGTCCGCTGGCACAACTGCGCGTGCTGGCTGGCCTGCACGCCACGCCATGGATGAGCCTTGACCCCGGCGTGCAGTCGCAAATGCCGGAGCGCCTGTTCGCGGGGGCGCTGGCCCTGTACCGCGTAAACCCGCAGGCCGGCCGCCGCCAGTTTGACGAGCTGGTCAGCGCGTTCGGCGCACCTGACCGCGCGCTGCCGGTGCGCGCCGCGACGCTGGGCGTGTGGCTGTGCCAGCGCAACGAGCCGGAACTTGCGCGCCGCTACCTGCAGGAGGCCAGCCGCATGGAAGGCGTGCTGTCGGGCCGCCCCGTGCGCCCCGAGGCACAAGCCGCCGAACTGGCGCTGCTGGCGCTGGGCGAGGGCGAAGCCGCGCCGGAGAATCCTGAACAGCCGGCACAGCCCGGCAACAATGACGAAGACCCGGCTGTGGACCTTGGCAGCGTGGACGGGAAGCTGCACCCGCTGCTGCGCGCCACCACGCGCGCGGGCGGCCTTGCCGCCGCACAGATGGACACCCGAGCCATGCTGCTTGCGCTGACCGGCACGCAGATCTGGGGCGGCGGCTACGGCCCCGACAACCTGCTGCGGGCGCAACAGACCGTACCGGGCGGGCGCGAGGCCGCGTTGAACGCGCTGTACCTGCTGCCGTCGCGGATTGCCGCGCAGGTCCCCGCCGCCGAGCTTGACGCGGCGCTGGCGCCTGACTCGCCGCGCATGAAGCTGCTTGCGGAGAACCTTCAGTCTTACGGTGAAGCGGTGTCCCGCTTTGCCTCGACCCAGGACTGGCAGACGCGCAACCTTGTCACCCAAAAGGCCGCGCCGATGCTGGGCATGCTTGAGGCCCACGCGACCCTGCTGCGGGCGCTGCTGCTGCGCGACAAGCCCGCTGACCTGGCAGCCTGGCTGGAACGCCACCAGCGCCAGATTGACCTGCGTCGCGCGTGCAACGCCACCAGCGCGCAAGACTACGTGCGCATGAACGCCGAGCGCCGCGAGGCCGGCGTCCCTGAGGTCGTCCACAGCGGCCTGCTGCTGGATGCAGCCGTGCTGCTGGCACGCGCCGGCAGGCACGCGCAGGCCGCCGCGCTGATCTGGCATAACCGCGACATCGCGATGGGCCTGCACACCCGCGAGGCGCTTGCGGCGCTGGGTGCTGCGTTTGCGGCAAAGGCCGGCAACGACGTGCTTCAGGCAAGGCTGCTGCTCGCGTCCGACCCCCAGTCGCGCGGCGGCCAAGACGGTCCAGCCGCGCATCCACTGATGCGCCTGCTGGAGGCCCCGGTGATCGTGCCTCTGCTGCGCGAGTTCGGCGGTGCGGCAGCCGTTGCGCGCGAGACGCAGGCCTTGTCCGCCTACCCCGGCGACAGTCGCACCGTGGCCGCAATCCGCGAGCTTGACCCCGATGGCGGCGCGCGCATCTGGGCACCGCACACCGTGCCGACCCGCCTGGCAACCGAGCTGTTCCAGGCCTCGCTGCAAGGGGGCCAGTGCACACATATCCGCGAACAGTGGCCGGTTGTGCTGTCAATGGGCGCACCGCGCGTTGCACGGCGGCTGGCGGCCTGGACGATCGTGTCGGACTTTGCCATCAGTTCACAGATGCAGCGCCTGACTGGCCTCACGGACTCGACTGACGTGATGGTGGGCTGGGCCATGCTGCTGCAGTTGCACGAGGCCGACACCGAGGGCAAGGCCGCGGCTGTGCGGTTGCGCCGGTTGCTGTTGCGCTGCGCCAGCCCGTCGGAAGAGCTGGCGTCGGTGCATCCTTCACTGTTCGAGTAGCGGCTAACCGGCTCAGGGTTGAAGCAGGCCGTCGCGGATCAGGCGATCCTTGAGGTCGTGGCGGTTCGAAATGCCAAGCTTGCGGTATGTACGGCGCAGGTGGGTGCGCACGCTGTCCAGTGAGATGCCCAGGCTGTCCGCCACATCACGGTAGCCGGTCACGCCGCACAGGGTCCTGGCCACCTGCAACTCGCGTTTGCTCAGCTCTGTGGCGCGCTGCGCCTCTGACACCTTGATGACCACCGCGGCCTCGCTGTTGCCCGGTGCGCGCAGTATCTCGCCTGCCAGGTAAACCGGCGGGTGCGGCACCCTGCCCGCCTTGCGCGGCGCGCCCTTGGCCGGCGTGCGGGCATGCTGGCAAAAGGGCCCGGCGAATGAGCCTGCCACGTTCAGCAGCGCGTGCCGATCGACACCGCGGCGTGCCATGAAGTCCCGCAAGGAGTAGTTCTCCCACAACAGGGCGCCGTTGGGCAGGTACACCAGCGCCGGCGGCGCGCCCGGCTGTTCGAGGTCGCGCACCACCTGCATCGCATGCATTGAGCAGCGGCGAGAGGCCAGGTTGCGCGCCGCCACAGCCAGCGCGTCGATCGCGCTGCGCAGCGCGGAACCGTCCCAGCGCGTTTGCGGCACGCGATCAAGAATCGCCGCCGCCGCGCGGATCGACTCCGCCAACGTCTGAAGCGGCGAGGGCGAATAGCCCGGCCGCACCGGCACCACCACAGCCGCGTGATGATCCGAGTACGGGATTGACTCGGCATAAACATCGTCAAACGCGCTCAGCAGGCGTTCCAGAAGATTTTTCAACTGCGTCGGGCTGCGGCGGCTGGGCGGTATGCCGTCGCGCACATGCGCCACGACCGCATCGGCAAGCCGCTTTAAGTCAGTGGCTTCGTGCGCGTTGCGCAAAAGGTCAGCCAGCGCCTTCAATTGAGGGTGTTCCGTGCCTGCCCGCCCCATATCCTGACCCTGCGCATGTGTGAGACCATGCTCTAGAAACCTAACTACCCTATGGCAGAGCTTTTTTCAACTTGCTGCTTCTAAACTGCAACTTGCCGCCCAATGCTCCAGTCAAAGTTGTCAGGGCGCAGCTTCGCCAAATTGAGGAAAGCCGGGATTTCCCGGCCTTCCTGTGCCTCAAGTCTCTCCGGTGCTCGGTCGCGGAGTGCCCGGGGCTTACTCGTGGTTGTGGGCGACGTTCAGTTCCTCTTCGGTTTCTTCTTTGATCGGCTCCGCCTTCGGCGCGGGGCTTTCGGGTTGCGAGGTCGTCTTCTGTTTGGCTTCGCGCTGACGCTGGACTTCCAGCAGGCGCGCCCGCGTTTCGTAGTCAAGCGCCTTGGGCGTGATGCGCGCCGACTTCATGCGCTCTTCCTGTTCAAAGCGCGCCTTCTCAATTGAGGACTTCACCGCGCCCAGCGTGCTCATCGCCTCGCCATGCTTGTCCTTGCCGCAGCCGTTGCGGCCTTCCTTGATCTTCAGCAGCTCTTCGTTGCGCTTGAGGCGGTCAATCTCGCGCAGCAGGCTGTTGTACTCCGCCTCGAACTCGGCCTGTTCCAGCTTCAGCTCTTCCATCTCAACCAGCAGGACTTCGCGTTCGGCGGCCAGCACTTCGCGCTCGGTCTTGAGGTCGGCCTGGCGATCGGCGTACAGCGCCCGGGTCTGGGCAATGCGGCCGATCAGCACCTCCGCTTCGGCAGGCGTGTAGCGGCTGCCGCGGTGCTCAATGGCGCGCTCGTTGGCGTACACCGTGCCCAGCACGCCGCGCTGATCTTCAAGGTAGCTGATGTCTTCTTCGCACAGCCGCACGATGTCGGCTGTACGGGCTTCTTCCTTGTCGATCTCGGCAAGCCGGCGATCGACTTCGCTGATCTGGCTGCGGATCGACGCGATCTGCTTGGGGTACTCGGCGCGCAGCTTGGCCAACTCGTCTTCCATGTCTTTCTGGCGCTTGATCAACTCGTCAACTTCGCCCTGCGCCATGCCGCGCAGCGCCTTCACGGCGTCGCGGGTGCGCTGCTTGCCCAGCACGGCGTGCGCCGCGAACACAACGCCGACGCCGACCAGGCTGACAATGAACACAGTCTTGAAGAACTTTTTCATGTGGGGTCTCCGGGAAATGCGCGATGGACAACGCATGCTTACGGAAGACCCGCCGCAAATTTCAGCGGCGGAACAGTTCCCCTGCCCGACATAGCCCCGGCGCACGAATTTCGCCCTTGCCTTTCTTTGGGTGCGGTGTGTCCTCTGTGGTTGAATGGCATTGGCAGTCGGCGAAAGCGCTCATGAAGATCGGCCTGCTAGGCGGCGCGTTTGATCCACCCCACAACGGCCACATCGCCGTCGCTCAAGCCGTGCTTGCCGCGAAGGGCCTTGACCGGGTTGATCTGCTGGTCAGCGCCCGAAGCCCCCACGCCAATGGCAAGAACAACGCCGCACCCGTACAGCACCGGCTGGCCATGGCGCGCCTTGCGGTGGAGGGGCAGGACGGGTTGGGCGTCGAGGACTGCGAGACGCGCAGGCACGGCAAGAGCTACACCGTGGAAACCCTGCGCGAGCTGACGAAAGCCAGCCCATCCACCCGGTACTACTTCATCATCGGCGCCGACATGGTCGCGGACCTGCCCAACTGGAAAGAACCCGCCGCATGCCTGCGGCTGGCGACCTTCGTGCCCGTGCTACGGCCCGGCTTTTCGATGCAGGTGTTCGAGGGTTTGGGGCTGGACGGTCCAGCCGTGCAGTCGCTGCAAGCCAATCTGGTGCAGGCGCCGCAGTTGGATATCTCCAGCACCCGCATCCGGCAGGCTGTCGCAGCCGGCGAAAGCATCAGCGCCTGGGTGCCGCCCGCGGTAGAAGCCTACATCCGCGCCAACCGGCTGTACGCGCCGGCATGATCCCGTGTGCGCAAATGCACGGCTAACCCTGATTGACCCCGGGTGCCTTGTGCCTAACATGCGCGCGCTCTTTTCCTGAGGGACTTCCATGGCTGACGCTCCGAATTTCAAGGATCTGAAGGCGCCCAAAGAGGGCGCGCGCATCTCGTTCAAAGACGGCGACCCGGTTGTCCCCGACAACCCGATCGTCCCCTACATTGAAGGCGACGGCACCGGCCGCGACATCTGGAAGGCATCCGTGCGCGTGCTGGACGCCGCGGTGCAGAAGGCCTACGGCGGCAAGCGCAAGATTCACTGGTTTGAGGTTTACGCCGGCGAAAAAGCCAACGACAAGTATGGCACCTACCTGCCCGACGACACCACCGAAGCCATCAAGTTTTACGGTGTCGGCATCAAGGGCCCCCTGACCACGCCCGTCGGCGGCGGCTTCCGCAGCCTGAACGTCACGCTGCGCCAGGTGCTGGACTTGTACTCATGCGTGCGGCCCGTGAAGTATTTCGACGGCGTGCCCAGCCCCATGAAGGACCCCAGCAGCGTTGACCTGATCATCTACCGCGAAAACACCGAAGACGTGTACAGCGGCATTGAATGGAAGGCCGAAACGCCGGAAGCCAAGAAGGTCATTGAACTGCTGAACGGCGTGCTCGCCGGCGACCCCTCAACCAAGGGCAAGAAAATCGCTGAAGCCAGCGGCATCGGCATCAAGCCGATCAGCAAGTTCAAAAGCCAGCGCCACATGCGCCGCGCGCTCAAGCACGCGATTCGCCACAAGATCAACGACGTGGCGATCATCCACAAGGGCAACATCATGAAGTACACGGAAGGCGCCTTCCGTGACTGGTGCTACGAGCTTGCCAAGGCCGAGTTCCGCGACTTCATTGTCACCGAAGACGAAATGTGGGAGCAGCACAACGGCAAGCTGCCCGCCGGCAAAATCCTGGTCAAAGACCGCATCGCCGACAGCGCCTTTCAGCAGATTCTGCTGCGCCCCGCCGAGTACAAAATGCTGGTCACCATGAACCTGAACGGCGACTACCTGTCCGACGCCGCGGCGGCGCAGGTGGGCGGGCTTGGCATTGCGCCGGGTGCCAACATCGGCGACCACGGCGCGGTCTTTGAAGCCACCCACGGCACGGCACCCAAATATGCCGACAAGGACGTGATCAACCCGGGCGCTGTAATTCTGTCCGGCGCGATGATGTTTGAGTGGATGGGCTGGCTTGAAGCGCGCGACCTCGTGTTCAAGGGCATGCAGGGCGCGATTTCAGCCAAGACTGTCACATACGACTTTGAACGCCAGATGCCGGGCGCCAAGAAGCTGGGCACCGCAGCATTCGGCGATGCGATCATCGGCAAGATGTAGCAGAAACGGGGCCGTCCACAGATTCAACAGACTGCGCAGATGAAGATGCATCTGGGTAATCTGTGCAATCTGTGGACGGCCTTACCGCTCTGCAAAGTTGTTGATGCAACGAAGCCTTGGACACTGTCGCCATGCTTTCTATGCTCCGCGCCGATGCCCAAGGTTGAACTGGCACGCCACCTGTACGCCTTCTTTCCGCACCTTGAGGGAAAAGAAATCAGCGTAACCGCCGCCACCGCCGCCGAAGTCGTGGCGGCCATGGAAAAACTGGCGCCGGGCTTTGCCTTCTACATCTGTGACGAACGCGGCGGCCTGCGCCCGCACGTGAACATCTTCATTGAAAACGACCTGATCGCCGACCGCAAAAAGCTCACCGACAAAGTGAAGCCCGACGGCCGCGTGTACATACTGCAAGCGCTTTCCGGGGGATAACATGGCCGAACGACTGCTGCTGGGCACCCGCAAGGGCACACTGATCCTGGACCGCACAGCCGGCCGCTGGAAGCTTTCCGGCATCGGCCACCCCGGCGTAAACGTCAGCTTTGTCGCGCGCGACCCCCGCGACGGCACGCTTTGGGCGGGGCTGGACCACGGCCACTGGGGCACGAAACTTTCGCGCAGCAAGGACAACGGCAAGACCTGGGCCGACGCGCCCCAGATCATGTACCCCGAAGACGCAAAGTTCATCGACAGCTACGAGAAAGACGAGAACGGCGACGAGAAAAGGCCCGTCATCAAGGAAGCCAAGCTATCCAAAATCTGGTGCATCGCCTTTGGCGGCAAAGACCAGCCCGGCCGCATCTGGGTCGGCACATTGCCCGGCGGCTTGTTTCGCAGCGACGACGGCGGCCAGACCTGGCAGCTCAATCGCCCGCTGTGGGACCACCCCAGCCGCGGCGGCGACTTGCGCAAGGGCCCGCCGCAACACCGCCAGACATGGTTCGGCGGCGGCGCGATCGTGGAAGGCAGCAGCTATCCCGGCATACACTCGATCGTGGTGGACCCGCGCGACAGCCGCCGCATACTGGTGGGCATAAGCTGCGCGGGCGTTCTGGAATCCACCGACGACGGCCGCTCATGGGTTGGCCGCAACAGAGGTCTAAAGGCCACATTCCTGCCAGACCCGGAAGCCGAGTGGGGCCACGACCCGCACTTCATGGCGGCCTGCCCGGCCGCACCGCAGCACATGTGGCAGCAGAACCACTGCGGCGTGTTTTACTCGCAAGATGGCGCCAAGACGTGGCAGGAAGTCAGCAAGCCCGAGCAGGGCGTGCACTTCGGCTTTCCCGTCGCGGTAGATGAAAAGGACGGGCGCACGGCGTGGCTTGTGCCCGGCATTGCGGACAACAAGCGCATGGCGATTGACGGCGGCTTGTTTGTCGCGCGCACGCAGGACGGCGGCAATTCATGGCAGAAGCTGACCAAGGGCCTTCCGCAGCAACGCGCCCACGACGTGATTTACCGCCATGCGCTGGACGCAAGCGGCAACACGCTGGCCTTCGGCACCACCACCGGCAACCTGTACATCAGCGAAGACCGCGGCGAGTCTTGGCAGACCGTGGGCAACCACTTTCCGCCCATTCACTCGGTACGCTTTGCCGAAGTCGGCGTGGCCGCCAGGCCCGCCAAGAAAGCCAAGGCCGCCATCAAGAAACCGCAGGCAGCAAGCCCTGCCCGTAAGGCCAAATCAGGGAGCCCTGCCCGTAAGGGCAGGGCCACCAAGAAAAAACCCGTGGCAAAAAACGCGAAGCCCGCAAAGAAAGCAAAGTCAAAGAGCCCTGCCCGTAAGGGCAGGGCCATCAAGAAGAAACCCGCCGCAAAAAACGCGAAGCCCGCAAAGAAAGCAAAGACAAAGAGCCTTGCCCGCAAGGGCAGGGCAATCAAGAAGAAACCCGGCAAGAAGCCCATCAAGGCCAAGAAGCCCGCTAAGAAAGCCAGCAAGCCCATCAAACGCAAGAAGCGCTAACGAGGCCAACCATGTCCGACCGACTGATCGTAAGCACACGCAAAGGCGTCTTTATCCTTGAGCGCTACGGCAGCGGCTGGCGCGAAGCCGCCCACGGCCACGCCGGCACCAACGTGGCCTACGCCGCACAGGACCCGCGCACAGGCCATATCTGGGCCGCGCTGGACCACGGCCACTGGGGCAGCAAGCTTTCCCGCAGCACCGACAGCGGCAAAACCTGGGCCGACGCCGGCCAGATTAAGTACCCTGAAGGCGCCCGCTACATGGAATGGCACTGGGCCGACCCCGCGCCCGGGCAAGGCGACGCCCCGCCCAAGCCCAAGTTTAAAGACGCTCGCGTACTGAAGCTGTGGAGCATCGCCTTTGGCGGCGACAACCAGCCCGGTCGAATTTACGTGGGCACAATTCCGGGCGGCTTGTTTGTCAGCGACGACAACGGCCAAAGCTGGCAGCTCAATCTGCCGCTCTGGAACGACAAGTCCCGCGGCGGCGACCTGTTTACGGGCAACGGCGAAGGTTTAAAGCAGTTGTGGTTCGGCACGCCCGCCAGCGCCGAATCCGGCGAGTTTGCCGCCGGCATTCACAGCATTGCCGTCAACCCGCACGACCCTGACCACGTGATGATTGCCGTGTCGTGCGCCGGCACGGCGGAAACCCGCGACGGCGGCAAAACCTGGCGCGCGCGCAACAAGGGCGTGGCGGCCATCGGCGTGCCCAACCCCGAAGACGTTGAGTGGGGCCACGACGTGCATTACATGGCCATGTGCAAGGGCGACCCCAGCCACGTTTGGCACCAGAACCACATTGGCGTGTTCTACAGCGACAACGGCGCCGAGCGCTGGCGCTGCGTCGATGACAAGAAAAAGGGCATCCACTTCGGGTGGCCCATTGCCGTCGATGAGCGCGACGGCCGCACAGCGTGGGTCGTGCCCCAGCATTCAGACCAGCAGCGCATGACGATCGACCAGGGCCTGTTCGTCGGCCGCACTCGGGACGGCGGCAAGACCTGGGAGCAATTGCGGCAAGGCCTGCCGCAGGAAGGCTGCTTCGACACGATCTATCGGCATGGTTTGGACAACAGCAACGGGTCGCTGGCGTTCGGCACAACCAACGGCAACCTGTACATAAGCCACGACCGCGGCGAAAGCTGGCAGGCGCTGGGCCACAACTTCCCGCCAATCTACGCCGTCAGGTTCGCGTAGCGCGGTAGGCCCCCTGCGCCGCTAGATGTCGATGGGCATCACAAGGTAGTAGAACTTTTCCTTCTCGCCGGCGTGCATGACCGCGCCGGTGTCCTTGTCCTTGAACTCGAAGGTCACCTTGTCGCTGTCGAAGCCGTCGAGCCCCTGCAGGATGTACTGCGGGTCAAAGCCCAGCACGCACTCGTCGCCCTTGTACTCGATCTCCGCCTTCACCTCGGCCTGGCCCTGGCTGGGACTGCGCGAGCGCAGCGTCAACTCGCCGTCGGCAATCTCGAGGCGCACGGCCTGGCTTTCGACGCTGGTCAGGTGGCGTGCCTTGTTCAGGGCCAGCCGGAAGTCCTCGGTGTTGATGACGAAGCTCTTGTCCAGGTCGCCGGGGATCACGCTGCGGTAGTCCGGAAACTGGCCTTCCACGAGCTGCGCGCCGACCTCGGTGCCGTCCACGACTGCCAGCACGCGGTTTTCGGACAGTTTCAGAACCATGTCGCCGTCGTTGCCGATCACCTTGGCGATCAGGTCGTAGCCCTTGCGCGGCAGAATCACCTGGTAGCCGACTTCCTTGCCCTTGGCGCTGACTTTGCAGTAGCCAAGGCGGCGGCCGTCGGTGCCGCAGAATTCAATGCCGTTCTTGCGCGGCTCAAGCAGCACGCCGTTCAGCGCGTAGCGGCCTTTTTCCTGGGCGATGCTGCGGCCGACCTTGCGGATCGCGTTGCCGAAGTCGGCGCACTTGAGCTTGAGCTCAGCGTCGCCGCCGACTTCGGGCAGCTTCGGGAATTCGTCGGGGTCGGCGCTGGTCAGCTCAAAGCGGTCGCGGCCGGCCTTCAGCTGCACCGTGGTGCCATCGACCGACAGCTCAACAGTTTCGCTGCGGATGTCGCGCAGCAGGTTGCCGGCCAGCGTGGCGGCCACCAGCGCCTTGCCGGGCTTCCTGGTTTCGACTTCGCTGAGCGTGCGCTTCAGGCTGAGCTCGAGGTCCGTGGCGCGCAGCTCCAGGCCGTTCTTTTCGGCGATCAGCAGCACGTTCTGCGTGATCGGGTTGGTCGAGCGCTGGTTGACAATGCTGCTGACCAGGCCCAGTGCTTCAGCCAGTTGATCGCGTGCGCAGATTACGTGCATGGCGGCTCCTTTTGGTCCGGCGGTTGTACCCATCGCGGCCGGCGTTTCAACGTCGTGCAAAGATGTCAGTAGTCGAGCGCAGTCCTGCCCCCCTGCTGTACCCTGAACAATAGAGAATTCAATCAGTGTTCTATTAACAGGCCCTGTCCGAATGTCAGCAGCGTCGTGGACATACCCCGGCAGCGCCACACTAGCAAAGATTGGCGACGCACAGTCGAAACTGGAAAAGTACGGGAGAAACTTTTATCCGCGGCGGCTGTGACGAGTGCATGGCACAGCGCATGTTGGAAGATGGCAGCAGCGAAGGATGAAACCCGCAGGCTCTGCGCACGCTTTCCGGCGCGCACTGACACCCGAACAGATTGGGGAGAGTGTGCGCGGCAAGTGTTACAAGTGGGGCGGCCTGCCAACGAAAACCCCCGCGGTAGCGGGGGTTTCTTGGGCGCTCATCCGCGGCCTTCATCAGGCGACGGGCCGGCGCAATTGCAGTTCAAAGCGTTCAAGCTCGCTGCGCAGGTCGGGGTCTTTCAGGCGCAGGCCTTTGATCTTGTTGATTGCGTGCAGCACCGTGCTGTGGTCGCGCCCGCCAAAGAAGCTGCCGATCTCGGTCAGGGTAAGCTGCGTAAGCTCTTTGGTCAGGTACATCGCCACGTGGCGCGGGAAGGCGAGGTTCTTGGTGCGACGCTGGCTCAGCAGGTCATTCAGTCGCACGTTGTAGTGCTCGCAAACGACTTCAATGATGTCATCCGTGGCGATACGCGCGGGCGCCGGCTTGGCCTTGACCAGGTGGCGCAGCGCCTCATGGGCAAGCTGCAGGTTGATCGGGCGCTTGCTCATGCCCGACAGCGCGGTCAACTGCACTACCGCGCCCTCAAGCTCGCGCACGTTTGTCACGATGTTCTCGGCCAGGAAGTGCACAACCTCGTCGGGCACTTCAATGCCGCGCAATTCGGCCTTTTTGCGTACGATGGCCATGCGCGTCTCGGTGCACGGTGCTTCAACTTTTACGGCCAGGCCCCAGTGAAAGCGGCTGATCAACCGGTCTTCGAGGTTGGGAATGTCGCGCGGCACGCTGTCGCTGGTCAGGCAGATCTGCTTGCCGAGCTGGAACAGGTGATTGAAGGTGTGAAAGAACTCTTCCTGCGTCTGTTCTTTGCCGGCGAGGAAGTGGATGTCGTCGATCAGCAACGCGTCGCACTCGCGCAGCTCCTGTCGGAAAGCGGCGGTGCTGCCGGCTTTCAGCGCGCTCACGAAGCGATTGACAAACTCTTCGCACGACATCATGCGGATCTTGGGCATGCGCGGCAGCAGCTTGCGCGCGATGGCCGTCAGCAGGTGCGTCTTGCCCAGGCCTACGCCGCCATGGATGAACAACGGGTTGTAGGTCTTGCCGGGGTTTTCCGAGACAGCCTGCGCAGCGGCGGCCGCAAGCTGGTTGCTGGGGCCGACCACAAAGTGGCCGAAGTCCAGCCCGCTCTGCAGCTGGCTGCTGGTAAGGAATTCGCTGCTGCCGGGCGCCAGCGTCTGTGACAGGGTCGGCGTTTTGCCGGCAATTTCGACGCTCAGGTCGGCGGCATGGCCGTGGCTTGAGGTGACAACCTCAAGCTTGGGCTGAAAGCCGAGCACCTGATAGCAGGCCTTGGCAACACAGTTGCGCAGGCCTTCAAGTTCGGATTTACCGATCTTTTCGAATGCAACGGCAAGCTTGAGCACATCGCGCTCAGGGTCATACCCGGTTGCCTTGCTGTTGCGCAGTAGTTCATGCACGGGCAAGCCCCGTGAGCGTGTCAAAGCCAGCTCTTCGATTGCAGGCCACTGGCTAAGGACATCGCCGTCAGTCGCGGACATTTTCACCTCAAGTGGTAAAGGCCATCCAAGGCACAACAGAAAGGCAGGACAACAGCACCGGCCCACGCTATAAATGGCGCGGGATAAAAGACTTATGCCGCTGTCGGGAACCCGCCGGTCGATGACCGGCGCCCACCCCCCTGTCGTGATTCAATTCGTAACAGGGGTATTTGTTAGCTTTTGGAAAAGGCGGGTCAACGGAGGTCAGACAACCGACACGCGGGAAAAGGTGTCAGTAACGGCGAAAGTCTGTGCAAGCGAGTGATTTAGAAATCAGCAAGTTTTTCTAGCTGACAGCACCCGGCGCAATGGGGCAACTAACCTGACGGCAACTGCTCGCGTGCGACCGCTGCACGCTGTCGTTTCTGGCCCCACCATGCCACGGCAATTGCGATCGGCCATGCCAGCGCGCCGCCCGCGACCGCAACCGCGTGCGGCACAAGCGGTCGCACAAACAACAGCGCCAGAGCCGCGACCACGACCGCAAACGCCAGCGCCGCAAGCAACAGCGGCTTGAAGTGCACGCGCGGTGCGTCGTGACGTGCCAGCAGCTTTTCCATAACCGGCATGTCGATCCCGTGGTCGTCGCGCCCGAAGGTCGGCACCGTGTGCTGCAACCCGCACTGCGTGCATTGCACCGTCACACCCGCGTAGGCAATGCTGAAGGTCTGTCGCCACCCGCACTCGCACTCGACGCTGTGCATCAGTCGCCGCAGTCCAGCATGTCGCGGGTTTCTTTAACCAGCGCAGCCACGAACGGGCCAAAGCGCGCTTCGTTTTCGCGGTCGGCCTTCATCAGGGCGACGTGCGCGTCACGAATCAGCAGTGTGCGGCGCCTGCGGTCTTGCCAGCCTTCGCGCAGTCGCTCAAGGCGACAGGTCGGAAAGTCAACCGGGTCGGGGCGCACGTGCAGGATCTTGGGCAGGCCCAGGCTGTTCATTGCGCGCATCGTCGGCGGCGTGGCATTGACGACTGTGACGGTGACCGGCAGCGGGTTAGGCGACTTGTCGGTGTCGTAGCCGATGAAGCCCATCAACGTGCCCATGAAGGTGCTGTCCAGGCCGGTGCACTCGGCCAGGTCAACAATGACGCAGCGAACGCCGTCGTTGAAGGCCTTCTCAGCGTATTCACGCATCGGGCCGGCGTTGTTGAAGTTTCCCAGACCGACCACGCGTACATATACCGCGTCGCTGGTGCTTGCTGCTTCCAGGTAGCCTGCCATACGTCCTGCCCTGCGGCGGGTCAGCTTACGCGCAGACCCGGCTGCACAGGTTTCATGGCGGTCAGGGGGATCACGTCGTCTCCGTCCTGTACCGCCAGCAACATGCCCTGGCTCATCACGCCCCGTAACTTGCGGGGCTTCAGATTCGCCACGATCACGATGTCTTTGCCGACCAGGTCTTCGGGCTTCCACCACTGCCGGATACCGGCGCAGATGGTGCGTGTTTCCGGACCTGACTGCACGGTCAGTACCAGCAGCTTGTCGGCCTCCGGGTGGGCTTCTGCGCTCAGCACGCGGGCCGTGCGCAGCTCCACCTTGGCAAAGTCGCCGATTTCAATCTCTGCGGGTGCCGCCGTCTCAGACATCAAGACCTCATATACTGAACGCACAGCCAAATTGGCTGCATCCGTCAAAGTAGCTTGTTCCAGGCGCTTTGCAATTGAAACCGCCCGGCCTAACGACTGATAATCTCAAGGCTTGCGACCCCTTCCACGAGTTATCGACAGGCTGGCAGGGGCAGGCCGGAGTTGACGGGCCCATGTGCCCGGGCCCAAACTCCGAACGCCCAGAATCCGGTGGCGATGCTACACTCCGCCGCCTTATGGCCGAAGAAACGCCAAAATCCTTCTGGGACAAGGCCCGCCAATGGCTTGAAAAGGGCTGGGTGCAGGGCTTGGCGGTCGCCCTGTTGACGCTTCTGGGCATGCTGTACTACCAGTTTGTGCCCGCTGTTGTGGACACGCCGGATGGCCGCGCCATTCACGCAGCCAGCGTGGGCTTTCCTGACCCCGACAGCTATTACCACGTCAAGATGGGCTACCTGTACCGCACCGGCGAGGTCCAGGCCGCCGGGCCCAACTTTCACTGGACGCGCCAAAGCACATGGTCGGACAGCTTTTCAGACAAGGACTACCTGTTTCATGTCTATCTGATCCCGTTCACGTTGCTGGCCGACGGGCCCGCCGACGCCGAAGGGTTGGCCACCGCGGGCAAGCTCGGCACTTCGCTGCTGGGCATGCTGCTGGTGCTGACCCTGTTTGCGGTGATGCGCAAGTTCGGGTTGAAGCACGCCTGGCTGTATGCGCTGGCGCTGGCTGCAGTCGGGGGCACATACATCATCTTTCGCCTCAACATGTGCCGCAGCTACCTGATGGCGCTGATGTTTGCGCTGACGGGCTGGCTGATGCTGGCGCGCGGCAAGCGCTTGCCGCTGTTCCTGATCTCGGTCGCCTACACGTTGTCGTACACAGCCAGCCACTTGCTGCTGGCGCTGGCTGTGATTCGCGCCGCCAGTGAGCTGCTGTTGGGGGCACGCGAGGGCAGCACGCGGGCCAAGGACCTCAAGAGCAACCTGGTGCTGATGGCGTGCATAGCAGGCGGAATCGCCGTGGGCTGCGCGCTGCACCCGAACTCGCTGGAGTTGATGAAACTGTGGTGGGTGCAGAATGTGGTGGTGCTGGCGCTGTCGCACCGCGGCACGATCGCCCCGGTCGTAGAGGGCCTGAGCAACGCCTTTGGGTTGACACTAGACCTGCAAACGGAGGTAGAGATCGCCCTGGGCCGCGAGCTTGAGCCCGCCAGCGGGCCGGCGCTGGCGTTTTCATCGCCGCTGATCTTTTTCGGCCCGATTGTGCTGCCGCTGATCGCCGCCATGCTGCGCCACCGGCCGGCGCGCGAAACGGTGCTGACCAGCGGCGCGGCGCTGGCGTTTCTGGTCGCTTACATGGTGAACATCCGCTTTATTGAGTACGCCGCGCCCTTCATGGCAATCGCGATCGGCATGTGGCTGGAGGGGATCCTTGCCAGCCAAGGCTACAAGGCCTGGATGGAGAAGCGCCCGGTGTGGTCGCGCGCGCTGCCGATCAGCGGCGCGGTGATTGCGCTGATTGCCAGCCTCAGCATGTGGATCGGCACTTCGCTGAGCTATCGCATCCCCGACTACGGGGATCTGGAGAAGGCCGGCCGCTGGCTGCAAAGCAACCCAGAGGCCCACGGCAAGGTGGTGTGGCACGACCGCTGGGACGACTTTACCGACCTGATTTTCTTTGCCAGCGAGTGCGACTATCTGATCGGCCTGGACCCCACGTTCTTCTATGCGCACGACAGCAAGCGCTACAAGGACTGGGTCGAGATCAAACGCGGCAAGCGCCGCGAGTTTCTGGACACAGTGAAGGACGACTTCGAGGCGGACTACATTCTGGCCCGTCGCGGCAGCAGCGAGTATTTCTACCACCGCCTGCACGAGTACGCCCAGCAAGGCCGCCTTGAGCTGTGCACCCGCGCCAACGACGACAGTTGGGCCCTGTACCGCATCGTGCGCTAGGGCACGTCTGCTAGAATCCAGCCGTGGACGCCGAGACCGCGTATCTTTTCCGCCATGCTGTGCTGCGTGACGCAGCATACACTCTGCACCCGCCGGCCGAGCGCGCGCGCCTGCATAGCCTCGTGCTGACGATCCTGGAGGGCCTCTTCGGCGGTCGTGCGCCTCAACCTGCGCCCTTTGACTTGGCGACAACGAGCAAGAAGTTGCCGCATGAAAGCGATTCCATGGCCCTGGAACTCGCTTACCATGCTGAGAGGGCCGGGGCCGTCAATGCGCAGCGCCTGTACCTGTGGCGCGCAGCCGAGTACGCGGATGCCACATACCAGCCCTTGGCTGCTGCGGAAGCGTGGTCGCGGCTCGAGCGCTTTCTGCACGGCGCCGATAAGGTGTACGTACTCTGCAAAGTCGGAGGTTCTTTCTGTGATGGTGGGCGCCTTACCTTGGCTGAAGAAAGTTTTGCTTCCGCCTTGAGCCATGCGGCTGAGTCTCCAGAGCTAACGGCATATGCCTTGAGCCTCTTGGCAAGCGTGTATTGGTTGACAGGTCGTCCAGACAAGGCCAGAGACGGCCTAGAGCGCGCGGAGGAGATTTTTCGTGCGCGCTCGGTCCAACTTCAGCTTGCGCATACGCTCTGCAACTTGTCGCTGCTGTACCAGGAGCAAGGCGACCTGGAATCAGCCGGAGCATGCGCAAATGAAGGCAAGGAAATCTTCAGGCAGTTAAGGGCGACCGCAGGCGAGGCTGACGCCACACTCGACATCGGGGTTATCCTGTGGGCGCAAGACAACCTCGAAGGCGCGGAGGCAGCCTACAGGCAAGCGCTGGAGCTTTATCGCGCAAGTGCAGACCGGCGCGGCGAGGGCGTTGCGCTGGGCAATCTGGCAGTGCTGGCGGAGCAGCGCGGAGACAGTGAAGAGGCGGAAGCGCTGTACCTGTGGTCCAACGAGATCAACCGCCAAACCGGCAACAGGCGGTTTGAAGGTGTTGCCACGCACAATCTGGCGGCGCTTTGCTTCAACATTGGGAAGAAGGTGGAGGCGGGGAAGGAATATGAGGTGGCGCTGGCAATCCACCGTGAAGTGCAAAACCGCAGATGGGAAGCGTTGGCCTTGCACGCGCTGGGCGTCATCGCGGCAGACGCGGGGCGGCTTGAAACGGCTGTCCAATGGCTGAGGGAATCGCTACGAGTGTCGCGGGAGTGCAAGGACACCGAAGTCGAAGCCATGGCGCTCAAGGAGTTGCAGAAGCTCGCATCAAGCTGAGCGCGAACCTGAAACGCGGACGTCACGGCACACAACTACAGCCCGCGCCACTCGCGGTCTTCGAGGAACTCTTCTTCGCTGATGATCTGCTTGCCGAGCACTTCTTCGAAAGTCTTTTTTGCGCTGCGCGTTTCGGCCCCTTCATTGAACAGCCTAGAGCACAAGTCCAGCAGCTTCCATAGTTGCTCGCTCGTGCTGCCGGTGTTCAACGCCCCCTGCACGTGGCCTTTAAGCTGCGGCGCAACATCCAGCGGGATCAGCGCTGCCACAATGCACAGGCTGCGCACGCGGGGCTCAAGCACGTTGCGGCCCAGCACGCGACCGTAACCCTCAACAATCGCCCAGTCGCCAAGGTCGGGGCTGTTGCCGCGGGCGTAGCGGTCAACCTGGTCGGCTTTGTCGCCATAGACTGCGTCAAACAGTTCGCGGCCGCGCTTGCGAAACAGTGCCACGTCGTCGCCCTCAAGGGGGTGCTCGCGCAGCTTGATTTCGCCGGTCAGGGGGTTGCCCGCCTTTTTGCAGGCGTCCTTGAACGCAGCCAGCGCGTTCAGGCAGCGCGGGTAGCCGGCAAACAGGTGGGTTTGCAGTATCGCCTCGCGCATACGCTCAGGGTCGGGGCGCGGGTCAAGCTTCAGCAGGGCGTCAAACAGGCGGCGGCAGTGCTCGCCGTGGCCGTCGGCGGTAATGCTGGCGCACATGCCCAGCGCCGCGTCGTCACGGGTCAGCGGATCAATGCCCGTCAGCAGGAAACTGATGGTTGCGGGCTCAACTCGTTTGGCGATCGGCATGAACCGATACCACAAAAACGCTGCCCCCGGCGCAAGCCGGGGGCAGCGAAGGGCGGTGGCTACTCATCAAGCTGGCCGAACTTGCCGGCGTGGAAGTCGCGAATCGCCTGCTCGATCTCTTCGGGCGTGTTCATGACAAACGGCCCGTAGTTGGCAACCGGCTCGTCAATCGGCTGGCCGCTGAGTAGCAGCAACTCGGCAGGTGTCTCGGCGCGCACCGAAATGCCGCCGCTGCCGCGCTTGAACACCACAAGGTCGTTGCCGCGGGCGTCCTTGCCGTTGACGTGAACGTCGCCGCTCATCACCAGCAGGCCGGCGTTCCAGCCCTCGGGCAGTGGCAGGTCCACCGTGCCGCCTGCTTCAAGCCTGACCGTGAACATGTTGATCGGCGTGAAGGTGCGGGCTGGGCCCTTGGCGCCGGCAAACTCACCGGCGATTACGGTGACGCTGCCCTTGGGCAGCTTGGCAACGCCCATCTGGCTTGCCGTAAGCGCCTGGTAGGCGGGCTCGGTCATCTTGTGCTCGGCGGGCAGGTTGACCCAGATCTGGGCCATTTGAAACGTGCCGCCCTTGCGCGCGAACTCGGCGGCGTGGTACTCGCGGTGCAGGATGCCGCTGCCGGCAGTCATCCACTGCACGTCGCCGGGGTGGATCACGCCGCCGTTGCCGGCGCTGTCGTGGTGCGCGACGCTGCCCTGGTACGCGATGGTCACCGTTTCAAAGCCGCGGTGCGGGTGCGGGCCGACGCCCCTGCGCATGTTGTCGGTGGGCTCAAAGTCGTAGGGCTGGGCGTAGTCCAGCAGCAGAAAGGGGCTCAGGCGCCGCATCCCGCCGGGCATGTAGCTGAAGTAGCCGCGCACAGGAAAGCCGTCGCCAACCCAGTGCGGCGCGGGCGGCCCGTAGATGGCGTCAATGGTGGCAAGCTCGGTCATGGCGTCCTCACGATCTCAGTTACTTGCTCCGGTGAAGGTGTCACTTGTCCCTGACAGCAGGTTAACGACTGTTCGATATCGAACCATTCCCGACGGCGTTTTCGGGAACCATTTGACCGGCCCGTGCGTCCACTTTATCAGCAGACGCGCAGGACACGATCATGCCCCTTACGCAGGAACAACAGCTTCTCCTTCACGCTTGGGCCGACGGCGAATGCGGCACAGCCGAGGCGGCACTGGCCACCCGGCTTCTGGAAGACGCCCAGACTCGCGAACAAGCCAGGGCCTACCTGCGCGATATCCGGCGCCTGCGCGTGCTGGTGGCAGATTGCGGCAAGGTGCGCGCGCCTGCCGGCCTGCAAGGCCGAGTACTTGCAGCCGTCAAGGCCGAGGGCCGCGGGCGCGTGATGCGCCCGCGCTTTGGCGCCGCGCTGGTGACTGCCGCCGCGGCTGCCCTGCTGCTGACTGTCGGCATCATGCTGGGCACGCAAGGTGGCGATGTCGCTGACACACAGCAGGTGGCGACCGGAAGCGCCGTCGTTGAACGCGAGGCTCAAGGCCGGGCGGTGCCAAGGCTGATGCCGGCCCCCGACACCTCAGACGATGTGAAGTCCAAACTGACCGGAAGCATTGAGGCGCCCCCGCCGCCGGCCGGGCCAGTCAAACCCGCAGAGCCCGAAAAGGCCCGCGAAAAACGCGAGGTGGTACGCCTTGACCGCGGCAGCGAAGACGCGCCCTGCGACGTCGTGGTCGAGTTTTCACGCCGCGACAGCGTGCACCAGGCGTACACCGACCTGCTGATGCTGGCTTCACTCCACGGCCGCGCCGAGTTGGTTGAATCGCGGCCCGACCCCACGTTTGCCGGCCACGACTTCGGGGCATATGAGCATGTCCGTGTCGAAATCCCCGAGCGCCTGCTGCCGGAGCTGCTGTCTTCCGTCAACAGCATGACCAGACAGCAGCAGTACGGGGTGCTCTGGATCCCTGACGACCTGCGCCAGACCGCGGCCAACATTGCCGTGCGCTCGGAAGCGCTTTCGCGAAAGGGCAGCATGGGCCCCTGGATGCCGATGGCGTTGCAGGAAAGCATGGCTGGCCAGCCGGCTGGTGGGGCTTCCAGGTCCATCCACGGGCCTGAGCGCAACATGTTGATACACATAAAGTTGCGATAAGCGGCGAAAACTGGAACCCTGCGCGTGCGGCCTGCATCTAAAGTGCGGGTAGTGCAGGAAGCGCGACCCGGTGTAAGGTGAAGCCATGGCATTGAATGAACAACAACTTGAGCTGCTGAGCGCGCACCTCGACGGTGAACTGACCGCCGCGGAGCAGGTTGTTGTCAACGAGCTGCTCAAGCAGCCTGAGGCCAGGCAGTACCTTGCTGAACTGGAGCAGACGCGCCTGATTGTCTCGCGGCACGCGATGGTCAAGGCGCCCGCCGGCCTGGACCAGCGGGTGCTGGCAGCGATCAAGCCCGCGCAGATCCATCAATTGCCGACCGCCACCTGGCGCACGCCGCTGTACGCGATAGCGGCGGCATTGCTGGTGGCGCTGGGCATCATGTTCGGACCGTCGCTGTTCAGCCCGGAACCGACGACAAGCAGCGATGTGGCACGCGACGTGATTGAGCGCCGCGCCGGCAAGCCGTCAGGTTCAGGCAGCGAAACCGAGGCCATGGAGTTCAAAAAGGGCGCGGGCACAAGCGAGTCCGAGTTCACAGGTGCAGAGCTGGGTCGCGCGCTGGACGAAAGCCGCCGCAGCCTGGACAAGGACAGCAACTCGGATTGGGGCGAACAGCCCAAGGCCGCGCGTGATGCAGAAGAAGATCCTGCGGCCCCCAAGCCGCCGTCGGCCCCGTCTGAAGCCCCCCAGAACTCACTGAAGAAACCCGGCACCAAGGAAGACAAGGGCGCCGAGGGCGACCCGGACAACGACTTCCGCGCCAAGCGCGGCAGTGCCCGCGCGGCAGGCGCGGTTGAAACGCCGCCGGAAAAGCGAGTTGAGGACGGCAAGGCCGTCAAGCCGGGTTCAGACGCCAACGAACCCGAAGACGCCACCAACGCCGAGGAAAGCCTGCGCGAGTCGCGCAACGGCCGGACGCGCAACGAAGAAAAGGAAGAAGCGAAGGGCAAGGAGCTTGATGACGCCCAGGAAGACGCCGGCGCCAAGACACATCCCGCACGCACAGCCGGCCCCGGGCAGGGCGGCGGCGGCGGCAGGGCCGCGCCGGGCGCTGCCGCGAGGCCCGCACGCCAGGCAGACGAGGCCGGCGAAAGACAGGCCGCAGAACGCACGGTCACACTCAAGCCCGGCAAGGCCAGCGGCGCGGTCGTTGAGCTGCTGTGGGTTGCGGCGCTGCACGGCGCCAACGCCGCCATCGAAGCCGACGGCGACGGCGAGAACGTGAAGATTGAGGTGGCCGAAGACGGCCTGAACGCGCTGCTGCTGTCGATCAAGCGCCTGTCCGAAGCCCAGGGCTACAACGCCGAAGACCTGAACGCCGAAGAGCGCCCGGAAGAGGCCGCCGGGTTCAAGAAACTCATGCCCGACAAGCCTGCGGTCGGCCTGCGCACAGTCAGCGTCGTGGTGCGCGTGCGCTAACCCTTTCACGCCGGCATTGCCTTGGCACACTTGCGGTGTGGAGCCGCACGACCCGCGAAAATTCGACTGGCCATTGCCCGAGCCCGGCAGCGAAGCCGAGCAGGCCTTCGCCGAAGAATCGGCGCTGAAGGCCGCCGAAGGCCTGCGCGAAGACCTGGCCCGCCTGCCCTCAATGCTGTCAGAAGGCTTTGCCGACCTGCTGGCTGAGTGCTTTGACGATTCGCCGGCGCCCAGCGAGTCGGTGTATGCCCTAGAGCGCATGTTCGCGACTCACCCTGCCCATGTGCAGGACTTCGTGGCTGCCAGCCTGCTTTCGCCGCGCGCGTTCCGGCGCATGTTCACACTGCTTGGGCACTCTCGCGTGCTGGGTCGCTTTCTGTTACAGCACGGCTGGCGTGAGTTTCTGCAATTGGGCGACGAACAGCTTGGCCAGCCGGTGACAACGGGAGACGTGGCCGCTGACACGCGTGCGCGCATCGCTGCGGGCGTCGATGTAAAAACCGCGCTGCGACACGCGCACTACCTGTGGGCGGCGCGCGTGCTGTACCGCGAAGTGCAGCTGCTGCGCCCGCTGGAGGAAATCGGCGCCGAGATCAGCGCGCTGGCGGACGCGGCGCTGGAAGTCGCGCTTGAGCACGCGCGCCGCGAGTTGCTGCAGTCGCGCGGCCTGCAGGCCGGCGCCGATTTTCGCTTCTGCGTGATTGCCATGGGCAAGCTTGGCGCGAACGAGCTGAACTATGCCAGCGACATCGACCTGATTTTCATCTACGACGGCGAAGGGCCGGAACGCACCGGCGCGCAAGGTTACGCCGTCAAGCTGGCAGAGGCGCTGATCCCGCTGCTTGACGACGTCACCGAGCACGGCCGGGTGTTCCGCGTGGATACGCGCCTTCGGCCCGAGGGCAAGCGCGGGCGGCTGGCCCGCAGCTTGAAGGGCACGCTGGACTACTACTACAGCTTCGGCACGACGCTTGAGCGCCAGGCGTTGATCAAGGCGCGGCCGGCGGCTGGCGATCTTGCGCTTGGCCATGAGCTGGTGCGCGGCGTACAGGGTTGGGTGTATCGCAAGTACCTCACTGTCGAGGAAATCAACCAGATCCAGTCCCTCAAACGAGGCATTGAGCAGCAGAGCGCCGATCAGCTGGCCGACTTGAAGACCGGCTTTGGCGGCATACGCGACATCGAGTTCATTACCCAGTTTCTGCAACTGCTCAATGGCGGGCGCATCGACGCTGTGCGAACGCCCGCCACGCTGCACGCGCTTGACGCGCTGGCGCGCAACGGTGTCCTGAACCCGCACGAAGCACTGGAGCTGGCAGACGCGTACCGCTTTCTGCGCGCCGTGGAGCATCGCCTGCAACTGTGGGAAGGCGCACAGACCCACACGTTGCCAAGCCACCCGGGGGCGCTGGCGCGCATTGGCCGGGCGCTCGGCCTGCGCGGCAGCGGGCCCATCGATGCCGCGCGCCGCCTGCTGCACACGCTGGGCAAGCACACGCTGCGCTCGCGGGGCCTTATGGTGCGGTTGTTCGCGGGCCTGTTCGACGCGCACCGCTCGCCCGCGGAAAGCGAGCTGGTGCTGGACCCCGAAATGACCGGTCAGCAGGCGCGGCCCATCTTCACGCGCTACGGCTTTTCCGATCCTGACGCCGCCTTCCGGGCGGTGCGCGAGCTGTCCGAAGAATCGCCCGAGAACCGCCTGTACGCGCCGCGCGCGCGCAAGTACCTGGCCAGCATGATGCCCGCGCTGCTGCAGTTCTGTGCGGACTCTCCCCAGCCGGACTTCACACTGCTGAACTTTGAGCGAATCTGCGCAAACCTCGGCGCCAAGACCATGCTGTTTGAGCTGGTCGCGGAAGACCCCCGCGCGCTGTCGATATTCGGCAGCATTGCCGCGCACTCGGCGTGGCTGACCGACATACTGGCACGCAGGCCGGGGCTGGTCGATGAGTTCATTGACCGCTTGCAGACCTTCACGGCCCTTGACCGGCAGGTCATACGCGACGACCTGCACGCACGGCTGGCGTTTGCCGCCGACGCGACCGACGCACTGTTCTGGCAGCGCGACGTTGAGCTGTTGCGCATCGGCCTGTTCGACATCACGGGCCGCACGCCCTTGCCTGAGACGCTGCGCGAGTTGTGCGCGCTGGCCGAGGTGCTGCTCGAGTTCGCGCTCGCGCGCACCCTGGACGACGAGTGTCGGCGCGACGGCGCGCTGAACCCGGCGGCTCTGCGTGAAGGATTCGCCGTGATCGCAATGGGCAAGCTGGGCAGCGGCTCGATGAACTATGCAAGCGACCTTGACCTGGTGTTTGCCTACGATGCCGCGCACTTCAGTGACCCTGCACATGCCCAGCAGGCAAGCGTGCGCGTCGCTCGCGCAACGCGCGACATGCTTTCGCAAAGCGGCGAGCGCGGCCGGTTGTACGAGGTTGACCTGCGCCTGCGCCCACGCGGCAGCGCCAGCCCACTGGCGAACTCGCTGGACGAGCTTGCGCGCTATCTATCCGCCGAAGCAAGCTACTGGGAGCGCATTGCCGCCACGCGCGCGCGCGTGCTTGACGCGTCAACGCCGGCGGGCGGGCGTGCGCATGAAGTGCTGCAAGGCTTCGTGTACGGCGCGAAAGCCGACGCGGTCGCAACGCGGGAAATGCGCGCACGCCTTGAAGCTGAGCCCGGCAATCGCCTCAAGCGCGGGCCCGGCGGGACGCTGGACATCGAGTTCCTGCTGGCGCACTTGCAGATCAAGCACCGCGTGCCCGAGCCGGGCCTGTGGGAGGCGATCGACAGCCTTGCCGAAAGGGGCGTGCTTTCCGCCGCTGACGCAGACGCCATTGGCGGCGCCTACGCATTTCTGCGCGGGGTGGTCAATCGCCTGCAACTGCTTGACGGCACATCGCGCCACGAATTGCCGCCGGGCCCCGAGCTTGAGGTCTTCGCGCGCCGCATGGGCTACACCGGCAACGCGCTGCAACAACTGACCGAAGAGCTGCAGTGGCACACCGCAGCGGCCCGCCGCCTGTACGACAAGTACGTGCAGTAGCCCGCTCAATCGACGGCGAGTGTTTCGCCTTCGCGCAGAAAGCGCGGGCGCCCCTGCGCGTCCAGCAGGCGCACCTGCACGACTTCGTGGCTGTGCGTCGGCACCTTGAACGCCAGCTCGATCGGCCGGCCGGCCAGGTCGGTCAGCCCGCCGCCGTCGGCGCGCTTGAGGACCTCGCGCTGCGTCTCAACGGCTTCGCTTTGCGTCAGCGTGATCGTCGCCAGCACCGGTCCCAGCCGGAAGTCGGCAACGGCATCCAGCTCTTCGACCCAGGCAAGATCACCGATCTTGTCGCCCGGCTTGTGCACAAAACGCGAAGCAAGTCGCTTGCCCTGCCGGAAGATCACGACCTCAAACAACGCGCGTTCAAGCGACCCGCCCAGCAGCGTGATGCGCGCGCTGCCGCCGACCGTGACTTCCACGGTGGGTGAAATGTCCGACGCCTGCCCGTCGCGCACAGTGCGAATCGCATAGACGTAAGTGCGACCTGCGACGACATTGTCGTCCACCCAGGTCAGGGCCGACGCATCAATCTCAGCGGCGACGGCAAACGTGCTGGATTCCTTGGTCGCGCGCAGCACCTGTATGCCGTGCGGTCTGGGCTTTGCGGGCAGCGTAAACGCAAGGCTCACGCCTTCGCCGGCGGCAAGCACCAGCGGCGCCGGGGGCTTGGACGACGGCGCCTGCCCGCCCGCGCCGTTGCCGGCCGCAAACATTGCGGCAAACACAGCCAGCAGCAGGCATGTGCGCTGAAGCATGCGCTGATTGTGGCTTGTGGATCGTTGCGGGGAAATGCCTAATCCGCCCTGCAACGCGAGGGATTGCCCATGAAACTGGCGCAACTCATCAAGCCCGAGATCGCTGAAATGCTGCGCTCGGGCGATTACTCGGGCTTTCGCACGCTGTCAGAAGAGTTCCACGCGGCCGACATGGCCGAGATACTTGAGCACGTGCCGAACGACAAACTACTGGTCGCCTTTCTGGCGCTGGCCCGCGACCGCCAGGCCGAGATTTTCGAGTACATTGCGCCCGACAGCCAGACCCGCCTGCTGAACGAGTTCAAGCCCGAAGTACTTTCCCGCCTGCTGAACGAGCTGTCCGACGACGCGCGCACCGACTTGCTGCGCGAACTGCCCGGCCCGGTCACCCGCCGTCTGGTCGAGGTGCTGAACCCCGACGAGCGCAAGCAGGCACTGGCGCTGCTGGGCTACCCCGAAAACAGCGCCGGCCGCCTGATGACGCCCGAGTTCCTGCACGTCAGCGCCACAGCCACCGCCGCCGACGTGCTGGCTAAGGTGCGACGCTACGCCGACGAAGTGGAAACAGTGTACGTGATCTACGTGATCGACGCGTCGCAGCGGCTGGTCGGCACCATCAGCCTGCGCGATGTCGTGATTGCCGAGCCGTCCGCAGTGGTTAACGACTTCATGACCGGCAACGTGGCGTTTGTTCACACCACGGACAACCGCGAACGCGCGCTGGCGTTGCTGCGTGAGTACGACCTGCTGGCCCTGCCGGTGGTGGACTCACAGGATCGGCTGGTGGGCATTGTGACCTTCGACGATCTGGCCGACGTTGCTGAAGAGGAAGCGACCGAAGACATTCTGAAGATGCACGGCGTTGTTACCCGCCGCGACGACTACTTTGACGCCACCCTGTTCAAGAAGTACCGCAGCCGCATCGTGTGGCTGCTGGCGCTGGTGGTGGTGGGTGCCGCCAGCGTGCTGATCCAGCAGGAATACAACCCTATCCTCACGCAACTGCCGTTGCTGGCGGCGTACATCACGTTGCTGGCGGCCAGCAGCGGCAACGTGGGCACGCAAAGCGCAGGCATCCTGATCCGGGCCGTCAGCACACCCGACATTGAACCCAAACGCCGCTGGCGCATCTTTGCCCTTGAGGTTGCCGTCGGCGTGGGCCTGGCGCTTACCCTGGCGGGTGCTGCCGCAACGCTGGTGTTGCTGCGCGGAGCCGAGGCGCCGTCACTGGCCGGCCACGAAGTTCACGAGGTCGCGTTGATCCTGGGCTTGGCCATGTTCGCCGCCATCATGACCAGCAACACGCTGGGCGCGCTGATCCCGCTGGTCATGAAGAAGCTGAAAGTGGACCCGGCGGTAGCCGCCGGGCCGTTCATCACAACCGCCGCGGACATCGTGACCGTGCTGATCTACTTCAACATCGCAGCGGCAATGATTGCGGGGTAGCCAAAGGCTACTCGCCGCGGATGATGAAGTTCAGGATCAGGGCGGTGACCACCACATTGGCCAGGCTGATCGGGATCAGCTTCTTCCAGCCCAGGTTCATCAACTGGTCAAAGCGGAAGCGCGGCAGCGTCCAGCGCACCTGCACGTAGATCCACAGGAAGATCGCAACCTTGGCGCTGAAGATCAGCGGCCCGGCCAGGCTTGCCAGGAACGTCCCCGGCGTGGGGTTGATGCCTGGCAGCGTCCAGCCGCCCAAAAACAGCGTCACGATCAGCGCCGACTGGATGATCATGCCGAAGTATTCGCCCAGGAAGAACATCGCGAACTTCATGCTGCTGAACTCGGTGTGATAGCCGCCGATCAGTTCAGCCTCGGCTTCCGGAAAGTCGAACGGCAGGCGGTTGCTTTCGGCGAACGCACACACGCAGAAAATCACGAACGCTACCGGCTGTTGAAACAGGCCCCACCGGAACACGCCACCGGCAAAGCCCTCGGGGTTGGTCTGCGCCAGCACCATCTCGCGCAAGTCCAGCGTGCCGTACACCATGATCATGGCCAGGATCACCATGAACATCGCGGCCTCATAGCTGATCAACTGCGCACTAGCGCGCACAGCGCCGAACATGCCGTACTTGTTGTTGCTGGCCCATCCGCCAAGGCTAAGTCCGTGCACCGCCAGGCTCAGCGCCGCCAGCGCAAACAGCACACCCACGCCAAGGTCGATAATCTGGTACTGCACAAAGAAGCTCTGGCCCGGCTCATCGCCATAAACGTAAGTAAATCCGTCGCCAAAGGGGATGACCGCAAATGCCAGCGCAATCGGCACAAACACCAGCGCCGGCGCAATCGCGAACAGCAGCTTGCTGGCGCGCGCGGGCATGAAATCTTCCTTCATCAGCAGCTTGATGATATCGGCCAGCGGCTGCAGCAGGCCGAAGAAACCCCAGCCGGCCAATGGCCCCAGCACTTTCCAGCGCGGAAAGCCCACCTTGCTGGGCCCGTCACGAAGCTGGATCCACGCCGCCATCTTGCGTTCAAGCCAGATCATCAACGGAATCACGTTCATGATCGCCGCGAACGCGACAATCACTTTCAACGCGTTGAACAGGTAGTTCAACGGGTGGTCCGTCATCGTGAAATCGGCAAGAAACATGGCGCGCAATCTAGCGGGGCGGGGGCGGGATTCAACGGGCTTGTGGCGCTATGCTGGGGCGATGGCCGCCGTGACTTCCAGCGCACTCAAAGATGCCGTCATTGCCGCCGCCCGACGGCAGGATTTCCTGAATACTGGCGTGTGTTCAGCCGCCAGGACGCCCCACGCCGACTTTCTGGATACTTGGCTGGCGCGTGGCTGGCACGGCACAATGGACTGGCTTGAACGCACGCCCGATTGGCGCAAGGACATAAGCACGCGCTACCCGTGGGCGCGCAGCTACCTGGCCATCAGCATTGACTACCCAAGCCAGCCCACACCCAACGGCATCGCCCGCTATGCCTTCGGGCCGGATTACCATGAAGTGTACAAGCCGCGCCTGAAGCAGCTTGAGGACGACATCATCGGCATTGGCGGCCCGGGCACCCGCGCCCTGTGGTACCAGGACACCGGCCCGTTTCTGGAACGCGCAATTGCGCATCAGGCGGGCCTGGGCTGGGTGGGCAAGAACACCATGCTGATCAGCCCTGAGCGCGGAAGCTGGACCCTGCTGGCGCTGGTGCTGACCAGCCTTGAGCTGCCGCCTGACCCGCCCGGGACCGATCACTGCGGCAACTGCACACGTTGCCTGGATGCCTGCCCGACGCAGGCTTTCCCGGCGCCCTATCAACTCAATGCAAGCCGCTGCGTAAGCTACCTGACGATTGAGCACGCGGGGGCCGTGTCGCAGGAGTTGCGAGCGGAGATTGGCAACTGGCTTTACGGTTGTGATATCTGCAACGAAGTGTGCCCCTGGAACAGCAAGGCGCCAGAGATGACTCGCGAGACACCGAACATTGGCGGCTTGACGGTTGCGAAGATTCTGACCTCCAAGCCTGAACATCTGCGCAAACGCATTGCGGGCACGCCCTTGGCCCGCACGGGCGTTGCCAAGCTGCGTGTGAACGCCGCGATTGTGGCCGGCAACCAGAAGGATGAGCGCACGCTGCCAAGCCTTGAGCAGGCCCTGCAAACGGAAGATGAGGAGTTGCAGGAGGCTGTCGTCTGGGCCTTGCGGCAGTTCAACACACCCAAGGCCAGGTCGCTGCTCGCCCGCGCGCAAAAGTATGTAACCAACGAAGAGCTGCGCGAGAGCATTATCCAAACCCTGCAACAACAACCCCCCGCATAGGCGGGGGGTTGTTTGTTTCACACTTATCACTACGCGCGCTTGCGGCGCAGGGTTGCTGTGGCCGCGAGGCCCATCAGCGCCAGCAGGGCCAGCCAGGTGCTGCTGCCGGTTTCACAGCCGCCGCCTCCGCCGCCCTTGCCCTTCTTGCCGCCGCCCACCGTGCCGACGTTGCTGTAGCTGAAGCGCTGG
>JAHBYA010000012.1 GCA_019636195.1 Planctomycetota bacterium
TCGCAGGGATCGACGGGGTTTTTCACCACAGAGCCACAGAGTCACGGAGGACTGCAAAAGCAGTCCGCAGATTCACGCAGGTGGTGCTAACCTTGCGCCAGCGCGTTGATTGCTGCGTCGATGCGCCTGAGGGCTTCTTCTTTGCCCAATACGCGGATGCTCTCCATCAGCGGTGGGCTTACCCTGCTGCCGGTGATGGCCATGCGCACGGGGCCGAGGTAGGGGCCGATCTTCATGCCCAACTGCTCGGCTTTAGCGCGGGACTGCTCGTCCATGCGGGTCAGCCAATCCGGGTGTTCAAGGTCGCTGCCCGCCAGCATTTCGCGGGCGGCGGCCAGCGCCTTCTTTGCGTCGTCGAGCGTGTGCTTCTTCTGGATGAAGTCTTCGGGCGTGTACGCGAACTCGCGCGTGAAGAACATCGGCAGATAGTCCGCGGCTTCCACCAGCGTGTGCATGCGCTCTTGAATCAGCGGGATGATCGGCGCCAGAAGCTGCGGGTTGACCTCATAGCTGGTCATCAGCTCGGGGGCCAGCGCACCCAGCACGCGGCTTCTTTGACGCCGCTTGGTTTCAAAGTCGCGCAGGAAGGTCTCCTGCGGCAACTGGTCTTCGGGCAGGTCGGCAAACTCGCGCTCGCGGTGCATCAGCAACTTCGCCTGCTCGACCAGCCGCTTTTCCAGCTCGGCGTGGGGCAGCTTGCGGATGTACTCGCCGTTCAGCCAGTGCAGCTTCTGCAGGTCAAAGATCGGGCCGCCGATGTTAACCTTGGCGAGATCAAAGTGCCTGAGAAACTCGTCGTAGGTAAAAATCTCCTGGTCGTTGGGCAGGGAAAAGCCCATCAGGCCCAGAAAGTTCCGCAGCGCCTCAGGCAGAAAACCCGCGTCGCGATACCACAACAGTGAAGTCGGATTCTTGCGCTTGCTGATCTTGCTTTTGTCCTTGTTGCGCAGCAGCGGCATGTGGGCAAACACCGGTGCATCCCAGCCGAAGGCCCGGTACAGCTCAAAGTGCAGCGGCGTGCTGGGGATCCATTCCTCGGCGCGGATCACGTGCGTAATGCCCATCGCGTGGTCATCGACAATGTTCGCAAGGTGATACGTGGGAAAGCCGTCGGACTTCAGCAGCACCGCGTCCTGTTGCTCGGCAGCGATGAACTTCAGCACGCCGCGAAAGAAATCATGCACTTCAATGTCGCCTTCCCGCGGCATTTTCAGGCGCACGACACAGGGCTTGCCGGCGGCGTCGTTGGCGGCGATTTCGGCTTCGCTAAGGCTGCGGCACAAGCCGTCGTAGCCCAGCAGCTTGGCCTTTTCGGCCTGCTGAATCTTGCGCAGGGTTTCCAGGCGCTCGCTGGTGCAGTAGCACTTGTAGGCCTTGCCGTGCCTGAGCAGCGTGTCGGCGGCTTCCTTGTACATCGGCAGCCGCTCGCTCTGCCGATAGGGCGCGCAGGGGCCGCCCTTGTGGGGACCTTCATGGGGCGTGAGTGCAAGCCATGCCAGCGCCTCAAAAATCTGGGCTTCGCTGTCGGCGACGTAGCGAGTGCGGTCGGTGTCTTCAATGCGCAGGATAAACTGCCCGCCGGTGGTGTCGGCCAGCGCCTTGTTGAACAGGGCCATGTAGGCGGTGCCGACGTGCGGGTCACCAGTGGGCGAAGGTGCAACGCGGACTCGGGCAGGTTTGGCGGACATGCATCCTCTCGTGTGTGCAGCGGGTGACCAATAACCAATTACCCGCGCTCATTGCAAGGTACAGAAACAAAAAGCCCGGCCATTGCTGGCCGGGCTTGAAGGTGCGGCCAACTTAGCGGCGCTGGAAGGCTGATTGCGGCTGTGCGACGCCGGCCTTTGTGCGTTCTTCCTTGAACTTGGTGAGCGTGACGCGGTTACCCTCGTCGTTGTACTCGACCTTATCGACGCACTTGGTCATCAGCATGATACCCAAGCCGCCGAGTTTGCCCTGCGAGCGGCGGTCGCGCACGCGGTCCACGGCGCCTTCGGCGGGCGCGACGTACAGGCGCCAGTCGAAGCCCTTGCCCTGGTCGCTGACGACGACGGTCAGGCGCTTGGCGTCAAGGTAGTACTCGACATCGACAAAGCGGTCGCGGCGGTGGCGGTTGCCGTGCTGGGCCGCGTTGCTGCACGCTTCGCGGAAGGCGGTACACATCTGCACCTGCTGGCCCTCGTTCAGGCCGCTGTCGGAAAACAGGCGGGCGCCGATTTCGTTGGCGCGGTCGATCCACTGGTCTTCGGTCGGGAAGCGGAAATACACTTCCTGTTCAAACACCGCCTGCTCTTCGGTGCTGCGCTCAAGTTCGCGCTCGCCCAACTCAAGCATTTCCTTGACTTCAAATGGCTGCGAAAGCTGCTCGTTGCCCATGAACCGGAAGGTCTTGAACCACGCCTTTTCCTTGCCCGCGGGCAGCATCTCAAGGATCGGCACCAGCGAGCTTTTCTTGTGGGTCTTGGCGTACTCGACGACGCCGTCAGCTTCAGGCATCACGCAATCGACGATGATCAGGCTGATCGGGTCTTCAATCAGGTATTGCTTGGCCTGCTGCAACGCGGTCACGACCTCAACGATCCAGCCGGCCTTGCTGAAGTGGTACTCGATGGTCTTGATGAAGGGGTCTTCCGCGTCCTTGCTGGCGAGCAGAATCTTGTTGGCGCGCGCGGTTTCAAGCTGCTCTTTCAACTTGCCGGCAGCTTCAAACTCAATGGCGCCGCGGGCAACCGCGTCAATCAGGGCGGGTGACGCGGTCAGCTCCACGCTGCGCTTGGTAACGGCGATGGTCTTGACGCCTTCGTGGCCGTCTTCGGCGGGGACGATGCTGGCTTTGCGCTCTTTGAGGCGCAGCGAAAAGAAGTCCGCCAGGTCCACCACGTCGTGGCGCATGACCTTGGCAATAACTGCGTCCACCAGCGCGGCGCTGACCTTCTGCACGTCGCCCGAGTTCAAGCCGTGGGCGCCTTCAATGGCATCCTGGGTGTCGGGGCCGGGCACGACGACGGCGCTGCCGGCGGGCTTGCCGCAGTACAGTGTGCCGAGGTCGGCGATGGTGACACGCTTGCCCTCGGCCAGTTTGTCGCGGACAAACCCCAGCACCGCCTCCGCGATTCGCTGGGTTGTGGCCGCGTTCACGCCGCTGCTGCGGGCGATTTCAGGGAAAACTTCAGCCGAGGTCCAGGTCTTCATTGCGATGCCTCGCGTTGCCTATGGTCGGTATTCTAGCGTACTGCCCGGCGTTTGTCAGCGCCCCCCGAGGTCACGGGCGCGCTCTGACAGTTCGCGCTGGTCAATCACGCCCTTGCGCTTGAGCAGCTCAATGACCGCGTCGAACAAATCGCCCTCGGTAATGATGCCCTTCTTGATCAGGACCGGAATCACAGCCGCCCGCAACTCCGCGCGTGTAAGGTTCTGGGCGCTGACGCCCTTGGCGCCAGCGTCGTTCAGGCGGTTGCGCACTTCTTCAACCAGGGAAGATTCGGTGGCGTCGCGCAGGGCGGCCAGGCTGCCCTTGCTGGCTGGGCGCAGCTTGCCGGCGCTGGCGGGTTTAAGTCCGCCGGCGCTGCCGGACTTGCGGGCTTCCTTGTCGGCTTCTTCAAGGAACTCGGCAATCGCGCGCTTGATGCTGTCGCGGGTGGCGAGCGTGGTTTCGATCTTTTTGCCGGTGACGAACTGCAGCTCGTCAAGTGCTTCGTAGTCGGTCGGGTCGCTCATGCAGACCGTGAGGACTTTTTCGGTCTGGTGCACCGGGATCAGGTGGTGTTTTTCAATAATGTCCCGCGGCACGGCCTTGAGCAGGTTGACGGGCAGGATCATGTTGGCGAGGTCGGTGACTTCCATGTTGTACTGGCGGGCGATCTCGCGGGTCAGGCCCTCGTCGGTCATGTACCCGAGCTTGACGATGATGTTGCCGATCTTGCCGCCCAATGACTTCTGGTACTCGATCGCGGTGTCGAGCTGTTCCTTGGTGACCAGCCCCTTTTTCAGGAGCATTTCACCCAACTTCAAGCGTTCAAGCATGCAACACCCCGTAACGCCCACACCGAAGCCTTCCGATGGGCATGTGCGCAGCGAACCAAAATAGTCGCATCGGCGGGGGTGAACTAAACCCTATCAGGGGGCGTAGTTAGCGTCAACGCATTTCAATTCGGGCAAACGACTTGCGTCAATTTCTGACATACCGGAACCGTGTGCAAGCCGTTGCCGTCCATATAGTAGCGACAGTGGCGGCCATGAATTCGTAACATACACCTGAGGGCACCTTGGACGACTTTGACCGCAGGCTTCGCAACTTTCGCATCGCACTGATGCTGCGCGCGCTCAGTTATGCCGCGCTTTGCGGCTTGTTGCTGGCGCTGGTGCTGGTGATTGCGTCGCCCTGGCTGCGCCAATGGATGGGCGAACACTGGTTCTGGATCACCCTGGGTGCACCGGTGCTGCTGCCCGCGCTTTGGGCAGCGCTGGCATGGATGCGCAAGCCCGACCAGCGCACGACCGTGCTGGCCGCCGATGCCTGGAGCGGCGCCAAGGGTGAAGTCGTGTCCGCGTTTGAGCTGCGCCGCCGCGACCCCGACAGCCCGTTTGCCGCGCCCGTGACCGCCAAGGCCCTTGAGTCACTGAAGTCCCGCCGCCTGCCTGAGCCGCCGTTGATGCGCAAACTGCTTGTCGCCATGCTGGTGCTGCTGGCGCTGGTGCCGCTCAGCCGCGTTGTGCACGCCGAGCTGCAGCAGGACAAAGAAGAAGAAAAGCAACGCGAGCAGGCGGCCAAGACGGACGTCGATCCTGAACTCGCGGCCAAGCTCGCCCGTGAAGCCGGCAACGCCGCCGAGCGCGCCAAGGAACTAGGCGCCAGGCCGCAGGAGCGGCTTGCCGACGACATTGAGCAGCTCGCGCGCAATGCACAGGCCGGCGGGCAGGACAAAGAGCGCGCCCTGCGCGAAGCCAACAGCCTTGTGGACCGGGCCCGCGCCCAGCGCGATGCCCAGGAAGGGCGCGAGCGCGCCCGGCAGGCCCTGAAAGACAACCCCGCGTCAAAGCGGCTGGCCGAGGCAATGGAGAATTCCGACGCGCGCCAGACGCAACAGGCGATCAATGAACTGGTTGAATCCGCCCGCAACCCTGACGGCAGCATCGACCCGAAGGCGGCAGCCGAGATTCGCGAGGCAATCAAGGAAGCCGCTGCCGGCGCTCCCCACGACCCGGCCCTGCGCCGCGCGGCCGAGAAAGCCGCCGAGGCCCTGAAAGACCGCCAGGGCGCCGAGCAACGCGCACGCGAGCAGATGCAGGGCTCCGGCGCCAGCCCCGAGGAAATCGAAGCCGCCATCGAAGCCATGCGCAAGGTCGATGCCGAGACACTGAAGAAGGCGCTGGAAGAGCTGGCCAACGCCGCCAGCCCGCTGCGCGACATCGACCCGCAAACCGCACAGGAATTGTTGAAGCGCCTGCAACAGGGCCAGATCGACCCTGAACAGGCGCGCCGGCTGGCCGAGGCCGCCCGCGAGCTTGCGCAACGCATGGAACTTGACGCGGAAACGCTGCGCGAAATGCTGCGCCAGGGCCGAGACTTCGAAGGGCTTGAAGAAGCCGCCCGCAACGCCCTTGAGCGCGCGCAGCAGGAAGGCCGCACACCCGGCGAAGAAGGCGTACCAGACTGGGCCAAGGGCGCAATCCCCGAAGAGCTGCGCAAGCAATGGGAAGAAGCCCGCGGCCGGCGCGGCCCGGGCCGCGATGGCGAAGGCGGCGAGGGCCGCAAAGGCGAAGGCGGCGGTGAGGACAGCCGGAACGGCGGCACAGGCAAGCCCCGCGAAATTGAAGGCGGCGGAACCGAAGCCGGCGTGGACACCAAGGACACCGGCCGAGGCGAGAAAGACCCCGACGGCGAGATGACCGAGCTTGATCCGGAAAAGGCCCGCGAAGAAAAGGCCAGGCGCGATGCCTCCGGGCGCGAGGCCACCAGCCGCGGCGTCGATACCCGCAACGACACCGATCACCTGCCGCGCCGCTACCGCGAGGCGGCCCGCAAGTACTTCGAGCGGTAACCCCAAAGCCTGAAAACTTTTCCGTCGCCCCGGGCGGTTTGCTCGTTACATTGCCGGACCTTTCGTCGGACTGTTTGAGGTTGAGGCCGGATGTACCCGAGACTCGTTTGCCTGCTGTTGCTGCTGGCTGCGCCGCTGTGCGCGCAGGGCATGAGCGAAGACTACGTGCGCGCCCGCACCGAAGCGAAGTTCTCGCGCCCGCACGGCATCACGCTGGAGTGGGACGTGATGGCCCACGCCGCATTCTTTGAGCAGCAGCACAAGGTGCGCGCCAACGGCTTCGGCGGCGACGGCATCGGCTTTGCCCGCGACATGGATGGCTTCCCGGTTGGCGTGTTCCTTGACACCGAGGCGCGGCTGCGCTTTTCGTGGCACGACAGCATTGAAGTCGGGTACGGGTTCGCGCTGACCCGCGCGTTCAAGGACGACCTCGGCAAGTTCGTGCGCTTCAACGGCGTGATCTACCCGCCGGGCACGGACATTGACTTCGGCGCCGACTGGCACGAAGTGCGGCTGCACTACCGGCGCGACCTGCTGCGCTTCGGGCTGGGGCGCGAGTTCACGCTGTACGCGACCGCGGGCCTGGAATGGAGCTATGTCCGGGTGCAGACCGGCAGCGACACCTTTCCCGTCAGCAAGAACCGCGACGAAGAAACGTTCAAAGAGCTGCTGCCGTGGTGGAACGCCGGCATCGGCATGCAGCTTGAACTGGGCACGCGCATCCGCCTTACCGCCGACGCGCGCGGCACCTACGCCATCGGCTACCCCACCTTTCAAGAACGCGATAAAGACGACATGAAGCAGTCGGTCATCAGCATCAGCAGCCACTTCACCTTTGAGTACGCTATCACCGACTGGTTCACGCTGCTGGCGCGCGTCAAGCTGCGCTACTTCTACACCAAGCTGTATGGCGGCTGGCGCAGCGACCGCTTTCTGTGGTACAGCCTCGGGCCTGAAGTAGGCTTCGGCATACGCCTGTAACGCAACCCTGAGACAGTCCACTTGCGCCGGGATCAAAGAGACCGAAGGCGTGACCACGCGCCGCAAGCAGCTGAACGTGAAACCGCCCGGGAACACCCCGGGCGGTTATGCCTGCGTCCACGGCAAGTCGCGCAGGCAAGGCTTTCACGCGCGTCTGCGACGGCGGCAGACAAGGCACAGCGCCATGAGCAGGGGCGTCGCCAGTGTGCCGCCCGCGGCCACGCAACCGCCGCCGCCTGCGCTGCCGCCGCCTGACCCGCCGCCGCTGATCGCATTCGGCGCGATCGTGATCTCAAGCGCCTGCGTCGCGTCTGCGCCCACGCTGTCCTGCACGCGCACCACAAACCCGAAAAGGCCAGCCGCGCGCGGCGTCCCCGACACCACGCCCCCAGCCGACAGCGAAAGCCCGCCGGGCAGCGATCCCGATGCCACCGAGTACGCCAAGCTGCCCGTGCCGCCGACGGCCTGGATCGCATGGGGCCCGTACGGCGCGTCTGCAAGGCCGCCGGGCAATGATGTGGTCACGATCAGCGGCACAGCCGTCGAGTATGCAATGCCGGCCACCCCGAACGTGAAGGGCGACACGACCGTGCCGTCATTGTGGGTCAGCGTGACCGTGCCCGACTTCAGGCCGATCGTGGCCGCAGAGAACACGATGCCGAAGCTGGTGCTGCCGCCCGGCTGTACCGAGGCGTTGAAGCCGGACAGGTCCAGTACAAAGTCCGGGCTTGCGCAGCCGGGTGTGCCGAGTTGCAGCAGCGCGCTGCCGGGGTTGCTGATGGTGACCTGCACCGCTGCGGTGGGCATGGTTGCGATATCGACCATGCCGAAGTCGCGCGGGCCGGCCGCCGCGCCGCCGGGCGTGATCGCCCCGGCGGCGTCGCTGACGGCAATGCGCGGCGCGGCGGTGACTTCACCGCGCATTTCAAAGCGGAACGGGCTGGGCGTGGTCGGGTCGTCGTGCGGCAGCTCGATCCAGACCGAGCTCACGCCCAGGCTGCCGCCCTCAAGCCTGAAGCGCAGCACGGTGTGACCGCCCTGCGCCACGGTGGTGTTGAAAGCAGATGTGTCAAAGCCGAACGCCGCGCCGCCGCTGCCCTGCGCGGGAGTGCCGAAGCTGAACCCGCCCAGCGTAAGGTCGCCGTTGCCGGTGTTGGCAATGCTGATCGTGATCCAGGGTGTCGGAAGCATCGCGGCATCGTGCACGCCGAAATCGCGGTCGCCGGCAGCCGCTGCGTTGTACGCGACGGCACCCTGCGAGTCCGAGACGCTGATGCGCGGGTCCGGCACTACGTTGATCGTCAGCGTGTGCTTGATCGCGATGCAGCCGTGCGTCCAGTGCGTGTAGCCGCCGCGCAGCTCAAGGCCGACAAGATGCCCCCACGCGACCATGCTGATCTCGTGCGTGCCAAGCTGGTTGAACTGCCCAGCCGGCGAGGTGCCCGGGACGCTGAGGCTGTGGTGGCCGTAAGCGCAGAACTGCGCGGGCTCAAGCCCTGTTGCGCCGACGTTGCTGATTGTGGTGTGCACGCCGACGCTTTCATACACGCCGTGCTGGACGATGATGCCCAAACCCAGCGCGCTGAGCGGCGTGCCGATCGCGACATCGAGCGGGCCGGTGATCGGCTGGCCATTCAGCTTGGGCTCAATGGCGATGGAGGTGGCGTAAGGCTGTGCGGGGTAGTTGGGCACGAAGCCGGTGCCGTTGGGGTCGCCCACGACGATCACGAGCACATGGCTTTCAATCAGCAGGCCGGAGCCGAAGTCGGTGGCCTGCATGTGAATGTAGTAGGTGGTGTCGTCATCGAATGTGCCGGTAGTCGGCGTCAGTGAAAACGGCACCGGCGCCATTACCCCCAGTGACCACTCCGCCGCGTTGTAGGCGGTGGGCTTGGGTCGCATCTCGGCGGCGTTGCAGGTGGCATCATTCTGGTTGCTGTTGTCCGCCGTGATCGACAAGCCAAGGTCGGAAACCGTGGTGCCGTTGGGCACGGTGAACAGCGTGCCCGGGTACACGACCGAGCCGCTGCGCAGCGCGTACGTGACCATGTCGCCCTGGTAGCGCGGGGCGACGCTCGACGAAATCGTGATTGAGACCGTGGACTGGGCGGCGGAAACAGCGGCCACCAGGGCCAGGATCGTGAACAGTGCGGCGGCTTTCATGGTTCTTCTCCCTTGGGTCACCGCCATCTAACCGTAAATGGAAAGTTGTTGCCAACAGCAGCCGGTGATACATTTCCATTATAGAAAACCCGGAGACTCCCCATGCAGAACCGGAAACAGGATGCGCCCGGCGAGGTCGCGGCCCGCATCACCCGCGTGATTGAGCAGCACACCCTCAGCGCCGTCGCCGCGCGCACCGGCACACCGCTGGCCAACGTGCACCGCTACAGCCGCGGCGCGAAAGTCCCCGCCGACTTCTGCGCGCGGCTGGTGCGCGAGTTCAAGGTCAACCCGGCGTGGCTGCTCAATGGTGAGGGCGCAATCAGCACCGCCGACGTGGCCGACGGCACCCGGCGCATGGCCGGCGACCTGCTTGAGCTGGTCGAGGCGATGAACGCCGTAACCCAGATGCGCCTGGGCGCGCTGACCGGCAAGCACCACCTGAAAGTGCTGCGCGAGCTGGATGACGCATTGCGCCGCTACGACAACCTGCGCCAGCGGCTGGACGCCCACGCCATGCCGATCTTCCGCAAGCTGGCGACCGACGCGCAAACCGCCCTGAACCGGCTGGACGTCGAGCGCGCGGGGCAGCTACTGCGCGCGATTGAACAGGTGGTGCGGCTGTGCCGCGACACCAGCGCCGAGGACATTCAGCTGGGATTGCGCTCGCACTACGCGGTGCTGACGCGCGACCGCGAACTGGCGCTGCGCCTGCAACAGCAGATGTTCCGGGCGCCGATGGCCCAGGGGCGCATCGACACCGAGGCGATGTGCGAGCAGGCGACCCGCCTTGTGATCACGCTGTCCGACGCCGGGCGTGAAGGCGACGCCCTGCGCCTTGGCGAAGCCGCGATGCTGCTGGCACACCCTGACATTCGCGGCAGCGCCGCGTTTGCCATGCTGAACATGATGACCGCGAACCTGATGGTGCACACCGGCCGCCTGCACGACGGCCTGGCCGGCCTGCAACGCAGCATCCCGCGCGTGCCGGACGCCAGCCGCCGCCGCGCCGGCCGCCACATGCTGACCATGGCGCTGGTGTACGGCGGGCTGATGCTGCCCAGCCAGGCCATCGACAGCGGCGACGACTACGACGTGAAGGCGTTTGACCTGCTGTGCGTGGCGATGTACGTGGCCGAGCCCGGCCTGCTGCGCAAAGCGCTTGATTATCGGCAAAGCGGGCGGATTGAGCGCGCGGATGTGTACCGCCCTTGGGACTTCTTCACCGACTGCGCCGGGGCGCTGCTGCATGCGCTGTCGGCGCAGCGCAAGCAGGCCGACAGCGCGTGGCGCGCCATTGAGCGCAAGTGGCTGGGCGCGGGCCACGACGCCGAGATCATGGTCTGGCGCGTGCAGTCCGATCTCGCGCTTGGCCGCGACGCTGCAAAAGCCCACGCGCAGGCCAGCCGGCTGGTGCAGCAGGCCGCCACCCGCAAACTGGGGCTGGCCCATCGCGCCACCCATTGGCGCAACAGCCTTGTGTTTGCGGGCTCTGCGGAAGCGCGGGCGGCCCTGCAGCACTACCTGGACGCGGGCTATGAACTGTTCCGGCACGGCCTGCCCCCGGACCTGTCAGGCGCCGGGCGCGGTTGATAGGCTGCGGTGGTTGACAGGAACAACGCCTTGCCCGACACAAGCATCCGTATTCTCTGCCTTGGCGACCTGGTGGGCCGGCCCGGGCGCCGCGTGATCCGCGAGTGCCTGCCGGCAGTCCGGCGTGACCACGCCATCGACTTCGTGATCGTGAACATTGAGAACGCGACCAACGGCGCGGGCGTTCGTG
Source organism: Planctomycetota bacterium (assembly GCA_019636195.1). Lineage (GTDB taxonomy): Bacteria > Planctomycetota > UBA8742 > UBA2392 > UBA2392 > JADJRK01. Next base: position 10,969 of record JAHBYA010000012.1, read on the forward strand.
AAAAGGAAGCCGCCGAGCTGCTGGGCTACGGCATCGACTGCATGACCAGCGGCGACCATGTGCTGGACTTTCCTGACGTGTACGAGTACCTGCGGCGCGAGCCGCGGCTGTTGCGCCCCCACAACTACGACATTCCGGGCACCGGCGCGCATGTGTACCAGACGCCCAAGGGCCCGGTCGGTGTCGTGAACGTGGTCGGGCACGTGTTCATGAAAGACAAGGTGCCCACGCGCAACGCGTTCAAGACCGCCGAGGCCGCGGTCGGCGAGCTGCGGCAGCGCACGCCGGTCGTGCTGGTTGACATCCACGGCGAAGCGACCAGCGAAAAGATCGGCATGGGCTGGCTGCTGGACGGCAAAGCCAGCGCCGTCTTCGGCACCCACACCCACGTGCAGACCGCCGACGCGCAGGTGCTGCCCGGCGGCACGGGCTTTCTGACCGACCTGGGCATGACCGGCCCGCACTTCGGCGTGATCGGCCGTGACAAAGACACCGTGCTCAAGCGCTTTCGCGATGAAGAAAAGGCGTACATGCGCGTGGCCAAGCAATGGATCCGCATGACCGGCGCGATCTTTGACATAAACACCGGCACCGGGCGCTGCAACAGTGTCGAGCTGTTCAGTAAGGCCCTGCCCGACAGCGACAGCGAGAATTGACCTTGACCTTGCCAAAACGGTGATAAGACTGTGTTTGCGTAGCAGACGACACGGGGACAGGCACCCAGCGTGCCTGTCCCCGTTTGCTGCATAATCAAGTGGAGACTGCAATGAAGACTTTGTTGTTTGCCCTTGCCCTGCTGGCCCCGGCGCTTGCCGCCGACACATTCAATGTAATCAACAACGCCGACAGCGGCCCGGGCTCGCTGCGGCAGGCGATTGTTGACGCAAACGCGGCAACCGGCCCGCACACCATCCAGTTCACCAGCGCGATCGGCAGCAACCGCACGATCAACCTGCAGACGGCGCTGCCGGACATCACCGAGGAAGTCACGATCATCGGCCTGCCCAGCAACGACATCATCGTGCGCCGCGGCGTTACCGCGGTCCACTTTCGCATCTTCACCACGACAACCAGCCTTGAGCTGCGCCACTTGTGGATCATGGACGGCAGCGTGCAGGCGGCCGCGGGCACCGATGCCGCCGGCGGGGCGATTCATGCCACGGGCGCATTGACGCTGCGCGAGTGCGTGGTCAGCGGCGCCACGGCCCGCGGTGGCGACGCAGCAACCGGCGACGGCGGCTGGGCGCGCGGCGGGGCGATCTTCTGCTCCGGCACCGTAACGATGGTGGACAGCTACGCGGGCGACAGCACGGCGCGCGGCGGCGACACCAGCGACGGCACGGCATTCGGCGGCAGCGCGGTGGGCGGCGTGGCATACATCGGCGGCGCCTTCCTCGCGACCCGCAGCAGCCTTGAGAACGGCGTGGCGCGCAGCGGAGCCAACTCGGCTACGCCCGCCAACGTGGGCAGTGTCAACGCGTCGGGCGCCACGGTGTTTGCCAGCGTCGCGATGCTGGACTCGCACATCGGCGGCTGCACATGCCTTGAGGGCGGCCCTACCACGGTCACGAACGGCTTTGCGCTTGCGCTGGACGGCAGCGGACTGCTGCGGCGCTGCTCCGTGACCGGCAACCAGGGCGGCGCCATCATTTTGACCGCCGACGTGAACCTTGAAAACGTCACCGTCAGCGGCAACACCGGCCCCGGCATTGCCGGCGTGCGCGTGCTGGCGCCGACCACCGCCAGCTTTCGCTACTGCACCGTGTACGACAACACGGGCACTCTGACCGGCGGCGTGGCGCAGGTGATGGGCACCGTCGAAATGGAAGGCACCATCGTCGCCGGCAACAGCGGCACAATTGCTGACGTTTCCGGCAGTTTCCTTGACCTTGGCTACAACCTGATCGGCGACGCCAGCGGCGCTTCGGGCTTCACGTCCAGCGTGCTGGTCGGCGACAGCTTCAGCCCTGTGCCCGCCGGGCTGCGCCCGCTGGCCAACTTCGGCTATACGCGCGGCCATGTGCCGATGTGGGGCAGCTTTGCCCAGGATCGTGGCAGCAGCAACGCGCCCTACGACGACCAGCGCGGCGCCAACCGCCTGTTCGGCGGCACGCCCGACATCGGCGCCGTTGAGGCAATCGACAACCAGGCACCCAGCTTCAGTGGCGGCGGCAGCGTGACTGTCAAGCCGAAGGGCAAGCAGGTGGTGGTTGCAAGTTGGGCCACCAACATCAGCGCCGGCGCAAGCTGGGAGCAGGGGCAGCAACTGCAATTCCTGCTGGTGGGCAGCCGGTACGGTTTCAAGCAGGGCCCTTCGATTGACCCCGCGACCGGCGACCTGAGCTTCACGCCGCACAAGGACGAGTCGGGAACCTGGTACTTCGACGTCTATCTGGTCGATGACGGCGGCGGCAATGACACCTCAACGCCGCGCCTGCTGGTGATTCACCTCGACCGGGATGACAACGACGACGACGAGCATGACTGCGTGGCCCGCAGCGGCGCTCGCGGCCTGCCACTGGCGATCCTGCTGCTGTTGGCTGCAATCCTTGCAAGAAACGCGAGACTGAAAGCACGCACCCGGGTTTGATAAGTATCAGCATCCGACGCTCACGGGGCGCGCTGCGCCCGCAGAACATGGGGGATGTATGGCACTGGCGAAGTGGCTGGGAGTGCTGGCTGTTGCGCTTTGCGCGGGCGGCCTGAGTGCGCAAAATGTTTTCAACGTCAGCAACCTGAACGATTCCGGCGCGGGCAGCCTGCGCCAGGCAATCATGGATGCCAACAGCACGACCAACCAGGTCGTCAGCATGGTGTCGGTGCCTGACGAGATTCGCTTCAACTCGGGCGTGACCGGAACCATCACGCTGCTGTCGGCCCTGCCGCAGATCACCGACGGCATCAGCATCATCGGCCCCGGGCGCAACCTGCTGACCATCAGCGGCGCTAACACCCACCGCATCTTTGAGTCCACACTCGGGCACTACATGGGCATCTCGCGCATGACGCTGGCCAACGGCCGCGCCGACGGCGACGGCGGCGCGATCTACAGCCGCGGCTGGACATGGCTGAGCGACGTGCGAATCCAGAACTGCACAGCCAAGGGGGCTGACTCCGGCGCCGGGGGCGGCGTGGCCGGGCGCGGCGGCGCGGTGTTTCACAGCCCGGTGATCGCCGAGCTGACGATTTGGAACTCGATCATCACGGGCTGCAGCGCCACGGGCGGCAACGGCGGCACCGGCGGCGGGGCCGGACAGGGCGGCGCGATTTACGTGGCCACCGGCTCGTGGGGTTTTACGCAACTGACCGTCGAAAACTGCCAAGCCACCGGGGGCGGCGGTGGAACACTGACCGGCGGCACCGGCATGGGCGGGGCAATGTACGCGCTGGCCGGCGGCGCGGCGCTGGACAGCGTGTTCTCGAACTGCACGGCAACGGCCGGCAGTGGCTTCTGGCAGGGCTCAACGCAAGGCGGCGCCACATACCACGAACACAATGCGACATTCACCAACTGCACGTTCAGCGCCAACCAGACCACCGGGTACCAGGCGCGCGGCGGGGCCGTGGCGGCCTATGCGCCATCTGGCACGCGCAGCCTGATCATCGTGCGCAGCCGCATTGAGTCCAACACGGCGGTCTGTGACCCTGCAGGCAACGTGAGCGGCGGCGGAATCTTCACGACCACTTTCAATCAACTCCATATCACCGACTCTTGGGTCAAGGACAACACAGCCGCCGACACCGGCACCGCGCCCGGCGATGGCGGCGGCATCCATACAGACGCGAGCGATTTCAGGCTTGAGCGCAGCACGGTCAGCGGCAGCACCGGCGGCGGGTTGCAGTTGTACGACATGAGCACCGGCGTGATCATCAACTCCACAGTCAGCGGCAACACGACCAACAACAGCGGCTTCGGCGGCATTGCCCTGCATGACGGCGTACTGCAAGTCAGCTTTTCGACCATCACGAACAACACCGGCTCAACCACCGGCGGGATCCACCGCAGCGGAACGTCGATCCTGACCTTGATCGGCAGCATCATCGCCGGCAACTCGGGCGTCGGCGCGCCGGACGTCAACTTCAACGGCGCCGGCACGGGCACCAGCACCAACTGCGTGATCGGCGTGCAGGACCCCGACGCCATTGCCGTCAACGGCGTCAACGGCAACCAGGTCGGCACTGCGGGCACGCCCCTTGACGCGGTGCTTGGCCCGCTGGTCAACAACGGCGGACGCACACCGACCCACGCGCTGCTGACCGGCAGCCCAGCCATCAACATGGGCGGCACCACGGGCGCCCCCAGCGTGGACCAGCGACAGGCGCCGCGCGACCAGGGCATCCCCGACGCCGGCAGCTACGAGTTCGGGGCGACGCCGCCCAACACAGGCGGCCAGGCCGGCGGCGAGGGCGATGCGCGCTGCAGCACCGGCGGCAGGGGCTTCAACTGGCTGGCGCTGATTGCGCTGCTGGCGGCGGTCACGCTGGCTGTGCGCCTGCGCCACGCTTAGTCATACCACTTGTTGAGTACGGGGCGGGCATGGCCCGCCCCTTGCTTATGCTGAAGGCTTTCGGCGGGCGCGCAGCCCGAGGTTTGCAAGCGCAACAAGGCCCGACAACAGCCACAGACTGCCGGCGCCGGTGCCGGTGCTGCACTCGCCGTCTTTGGTGCCGCCGGTGTTGGCGCTGCCGACGCGGCGCAACGTGATGCCGCTGGGGACGCTCAGCGCCCACGACGCGCTGCCCGCTTGTGTGTTAACCGCCCTGGCGTTCACGCGCAGATACACGATGCCTTTGCCGCTGACCGGCACAGCCGTCACCGCGCCCGCATCCGGATACGCGAACGTGGCCAGAATCGTCGCGCTGCCGCCGGTGGTGTTGAGCAACTCCAGCTTTTCGATGTTCGTGCCGATGCCCTCAAAGCGAACGAAGCGCGTCTGCTGCGATGGCCCGAAATCCAGTTCAACGCCCGCCGCTGAAACTGAGCCCGACGGCACCGTGCCGTCCCAGAAGGCAAACCGCTCAACCGCGGTCTTGAGGCCGGTCGCGGACAGCACAAGCTGGTCCTGCATTTCCAGTGTCAGCGTGCCCGCGCTGGTCGTGATGCTGCCCGAATAGCTTGAGCCGCCGCCCGCGCTCTCAATCTCGACCACGAACTCGCGCACGCCGTCGTAGCTGCCCGAAAGCGCGGCGTTGGCGGTGCCCTGCCCCGGCAGAATGACTTCGTCTATCGCGTTGGGCTGCGGCTGTGCGCTGGCGGCAAGGCCGTCCACGTCGATCAGCCGCACGACAATGCCGGCGCTGGAGGGCGTGTTCAGGTTGCAGGCCACAGTCCAGTTGACGACGGTCGGGCCGAAGTCGATCGCATACCGGAAGTTCAGCCGGCGGCCCGTCGGCACCGAGCCCGTCAGCGAATCGCTGTCCTGCGCCGCAAGCGGCAGTGACACCAGCAACGCAAGCAGCAGCACGCGCATCAGGGCCTCACAGGTTGAACGCAATGATAACGCGCCGGTTGGCGTGAAACATCCGCGCTGCCGCATTGCGTAGCATCGTCGTCCCGGCGATGTCGTTTCAAGGCCGTCACGGCCTTGGCCATCGCCGGGACTTGCGTACGCCCGCGGGCTGGACACAGGCGACGCGCACGCTAAACTTGTCTTGGGCGCGGCGAGAGGCCGTGAACCTGGTCAGGTCCGAAAGGAAGCAGCCATAGCGAACCCCCTCGGGTGCGCCCACCTACTCAAAGCGGACGGCAAATGCCGTCCGCTGTTTTTTTGCGACTTGCCGCTTACTTGCGTTCAAGGCTGATGTTGCCCACCGCCACGTGGGCAACGACTTCGCCCTGCCCCTGGCCCAGCGAGCCCTTGGCGCGGCTGCCGACCAGCATGCTTTGGAGCGGCACAAACTGCGCGTCCGGCCCGAGCTTGATGGCGCCCAGCGCGGTCTTGAGGTCAATTGCGCCGATGTAGGTCGCCGGCAAGTGCAGGTAAATGTTGCCCGTCGCAACCTTGAAGCTGCACCGGTCCAGCATCGCGCTGCCTGCGGTGAAACTGAAGTTGCCGGCGCCCACCTTGCCCTCGATGCTTCCTTCCGCACGGTGCGCGCTGACGCTGACTTTGCCCGTGCCCGTCGCAAAACGGCTGTCGCCCGAGATACGCTCTGCCTGCACGTTGACCGAGCCCACGCCGGTGCGCAGGTCGTGGCGCGCGTTCAGGCCACTGGCGTCGATGCTGCCGACGCCCAGCCGCACACGCACGTTCAGCGTCATCGGCACGCGAATTTCAAAACTCACGCGGCGGCTGGCAAACGGCGAGTCGGCAACGCGCACCTTGATGCGTCCGTCGCCCTGCGTGATTTCAATGTCGCGGTCGGTTGCGGGGCCGTGCTCGCGGTTGGCCTTGAACTTTGCGATCACCTCAATCATGCCGGGCCGGCCGGGCTCGATCTTGATGTCGCCGACGCCGTTCTCAAGGTCCAGCATCTCCACGCCGGGCTCAAGGCCGACCACGCGGGTCACGGTGCCGATGTCGGTGTCATTGATGAACATCATGGTTCGCCTCCTGCAATGGTTGCAAAAGCGGCGCTCGTAATTGCAGGCCGCCCGGTTTGCGGTTGCGTCCCCCACCGCCGCCGGGCCACAATACTTGCATGAGTGCCGAACGCCGACAGCAGGCCCATTTGCGAGCCATGATCGGGTTGTCCGTGTGCCTGGCCCTGGGCCTGACGAGCGCGGCAATGCTGCGCGCCGATGCCCTGATCGCGGCCTGGCGCACCGGCGCCGTCGATCTGCTGCTGGCATCGCTCCTCGTGGCGCTGCTGGGCCTCGTCTTTGCCGGCTTTCTGTTTGTCGCCTACGGCTTTCTGGTCCTTGGCTGGTTTCGCCTGTACGACCGCGAAGTTGAGTTTGACGACCTGCCTGACGACAACACCGTCGGTGACCCGGAGTCCGGCGAGCGCAAGTTGCAGCAATGGCTGAGCGCAGCCAACAGCTTCGAGAACTACATCGGCATGATCCCGCGCAGCGAGCCCTATGTGCCGCCGGAAAGGCGCCCGCCGCCGGACGCAAACCCTGAGCGCGCGCGATTGACGCAGCGCTCGTACTCGGCGATTGTCGCGTGCCTTGTATTCGGCGCTTCGTTCGGTGTCGCGCTTGGCGTGATGCACGGGGTGGATGTTACGCCCGGGGTTGAATCCGCAGAGGGTTACCAGCCGGTCGGACCCGGGCGCTTGATCGTTTGCGCGGCGTTGGGAATGATGGCCGCGCTGCCGCCTGCGGTGTTGCTGGCGGCACTGTTCGCAAAGGTCTCGCGCGATGACACCGGAACAAGTAGTCCAGAAACAGCTTGATGCCTACAGCGCGTGCGATCTTGACGCGTTTGCGGCGACGTACACCGACGATGTGGAAGTGATCGACGGCGCGGGCAAGGTGATCTGCAAGGGCCTCGCCCAGTTGCGCGAACGCTACGGCCCCGTGTTCAAGGACAACCCCAACCAGTTGGCTGTGATTACTTACCGCATCACGGGCGGCGACTGGGTAATCGACGACGAAACCGTGCTCGGGCGCAAGGACGGCAAGACCCGCCGTGCAGTCGCCATCTACCGCGTGCAGGGCGACCGCATCGCGCACGTCAGGCTGATCAGCAAGTAGGGCTGCTACAGCTTTTCAAGGCGCGCAAACTCAAGCGCCAGGCTCTTCTCGCCCCAGCCCTGAAAGAACACCTTCACCCGCCCGTTGCCCGCAACGTCCATGACCTTGCCGACGCCGAATACCCCGTGCCGCACGCGGTCGCCGGCTTGCAGGTGGGCAGGATCCGTGGGATCCGCCACAGGCGGCGGTTTGGTCGTCGCGCCCAGATGGTTGGCCGGGCCGTCTTCAACCGGCGGCACGTCGCCGAAATCAAAGGGGTCGTCGTCATCGTCCTGCCGCGTGACCGGCTTGACCCCTTTGCCCGTGAACCACTGGGCAAACTCGGCCATGCCCGCTCCGCCGAAGTTCGTCTGGTCGTCCACCTTGGTCAGTTCGCCGGGGATTTCGTTGAGAAAGCGGCTGGGCGCGTTGCGCTGGCTGCGGCCAAAGGCTTCGCGGTGGCGCGCGAGGCTCAGAGTCAACAGCTTGCGCGCGCGCGTAATGCCGACGTAGCACAGCCGGCGTTCCTCTTCAAGGTCGCCGTCGCCCTGGATGCTGCGGCTGTGCGGCAGCACGCCGTCTTCCATGCCGGTCAGAAACACCGCCGGGAACTCAAGGCCCTTGGCGCTGTGCAGGGTCATCAACTTTACCGCGTCGCCCTGCATGTCCAGTTTGTCGGTGTCGCTGACGAGGGCGATCTGTTCCAGCCATGTGGAAAGGTCGAGCTCGGGGTTTTCTTCTTCGCGGGTGCGGGCGTCGGACAGCAGCTCGTTGACGTTTTCAAGCCGGTCGGCGCTGCGGGCGTCGGCGGTGTCGCCCTCAAGCATGCGACGATAACCGCTTTGGTCAATCACGGTTTCAACGACTTCGGCAATCGGGAACAGGTCACGGCTGCGCAGGCCGTCAAACAGCGCCACGAACTCTTCCAGTCCGCGCATCGCCTTGGCCTGCACGCGGGGCACGCCGTACTTTTTGGGGTCGCGGGCGACCTGCAGCAGGTCAACATCGTGTTTCTGGGCGGCTTCGTGCAGCTTGGTGACCGTGCCTTCGCCGACACCGCGGGCGGGGCGCGTCAGTGCGCGCGCAAACGCCACCGGGTCGCGCGGATTCAGCACAAGCCGCAGGTACGCCAGCACATCCTTGATTTCCTGGCGCTGGTAAAAGCTGACGGCGCCCACCACCTGGTACGGGATGGTGCGCTCGCGCAGGCCCTGCTCAAGGGCGCGGCTCTGGGCGTTGGTGCGGTAAAAGACCGCCACGTCGCCGTAGCGGAAGTCCTGCTCGTTGCGCAGGCGCTCAATGGCGCCGGCCACGCAGCGGGCCTCATGGGTTTCGGTCTGGCATTTCAAAATGCTGATCAGCGCGCCCTGTTCGTTTTCGGTGCTCAGGCGCTTGTCCTTGCGGCTGACGTTGTGGCGCACCAGCGCGTCGGCGGCGGCGACAATGTTGCCGGTGCTGCGGTAGTTGCGGCCCAGCAGCACGACTCTGGCGCGCGGAAAGTCGCGCTCAAAATTCAGGATGTTGCGAATGTCGGCCCCGCGCCAACTGTAGATGCTCTGGTCCGGGTCGCCGGTGACGCACAGGTTTTCATGGTGCTCGGCCAGCAACCTAGCCAGCCGGTACTGGATGGCGTTGGTGTCCTGGTACTCGTCGATCAGGACGTGGCTGAACTTTTCGCGGTACTTTGCCAGCACGTCGGGGTGCTTCAGGAAGAGCTCCAGCGGCTTGATCAGCAGGTCGTCGAAGTCCATGGCGTTGGCTTCGCGCAGTGCGACTTCATAGCGTTCAAAGACCTCGGCGACGGCCTTGCTTTGGAGGTCATAGGCGCCGCCGCGGTAGGCTGAAGGCGTCACAGCGCGGTTTTTGGCATCGCTGATCGCGTAGCTGGCGGTGCTGGCGGTGACGACGGCGCTGTCAATCTTGAGCTCTTTCAACAGGCGGCGCACCAGCGCGTCCCGGTCGTCGGTGTCATAGATGCTGAAGTCACGGCTGTAGCCCAGCGCATCGGCCTGCCGGCGCATCAGCCACGCGCCGAAGCTGTGAAAGGTGCTGATCTGCAACTCGCTGGTGTCATGAAATGCCGCCACACGGTGGCGCATTTCTGCGGCGGCCTTGTTCGTGAACGTCATGGCCAGAATGCGCCAGGGCGCAATCCCCTGCTGAAGCATGAACCCGATGCGCGTGGTAATCACGCGCGTCTTGCCGCTGCCGGGCCCTGCCACCACCAGCAGGGGCCCGTCAACGCATGTGACGGCTTCGCGTTGTTCGGGATTCAGCTCAGCCAGCAGGTCCATGGGGCGACTATAGCGCTTTGCGGGTCGGCGCGGCAGTCTATGGAACATCTGGCGCCTTTTTCCTGTTGTTTCGTATAGTGTTAACGCCTCGTAGCGCCCGGAGACCGGCATGCGCAGACTTGCAACCTGGCTGGCCATCATTGCCGCAATGCTGCTTTCGCCCGCCTTTTCATCCTCAGCCCAGGACGGCGCCGAATTCGTGAACCCGCGCGAGGGCGTGGGCGACGACATGGGCGACCCCGAGCCCACCCAGGAAGACGTCACGGTAAAAACCGCCGTCGAAAAGGGCCTGCGCCACCTGGCAAGCATTCAAAACCAGGACGGCTCGTGGTCCAACGACATCGGCAACAAGCTCGGCCACAACTACCAGCGCAACGTCGATGGCATCGGCAAGCCCCACGTCGGCGTCACCGCCATCTGCTGTATGGCCTTCATGGCCGCTGGCTATACGCCGGACCGCGGCGAGTACAGCCGCACTGTGGGCGCAGGCCTTGCGTTTGTCCTGCGCAACATCGACCGCGACACCGGCTGGATCAGCGCGTTCGGCACGCGCATGTACAGCCACGCGTTCGCGACCATGTTCCTGGCCGAGGTTTACGGTCAGACCAAGGATCCCGTGGTGCTGAGCCACCTGCGCAACGCCATCAAGTTCATTGTGGACAGCCAGAACCAGCAGGGCGCCTGGCGCTATGTGCCGCACCAGATTGACAGCGACATGTCAATCTGCGTTTGCCAGCTTCAGGCCCTGCGCGCCGCCAACAACGTGGGCGTGAAGGTGCCGATCAACGCCATTGAAGAAGCCAAGAACTATGTGCGCGCCAGCTACAACCGCTGGCGGCTGCCGGGCAGCTTCAAGTACCAGCTTGACTGGGACGACCGCAGCACCTTTGCCCTGACCGCCGCGGGCGTCGTCGGCCTGCAAAGCCTGGGCGAATACGACAGCCACAGCTACGTTGACAAGGCCACGGGCATCAACACGCGGCTGGACCTTTCGCGCAGCATCAACTTTCTGGTGCAGGAGCGGCCGGACAAGGCCAACCGCTACACTTGGCTGCGGCCGGGCTGGGGCGAGTGCAACTACGGATTCTGGTACGGGCACTACTACGCCGCGCAGGCGATGTACCAGTACCAGTTTGTCAGCCCGCGCGTGTGGCGCGAATGGAACGACCTGAACCGCAAGCACTTCCTGAAGCTTCAGCACGACAACGGCGCCTGGACCGACGAGATCGGCGGCTGGGACCAGCGCAAGAACGCCTATGCCACGGCCATGGCGTGCCTGATACTCAGTATCCCGCGCGGCTACCTGCCGATTTTCCAGAATTGACCGGGAGCCCCGGGCTCTTGCACCTGTCAGCCCCGAACTTACGTTCGGGGCTCTTTGTTTAGCGAGGCAACGAATGTCCAGGAAGTTTCGCATCGGCATTGCCGGGGCCACCGGCTACATCGGCAGCGAACTGATGCGCATTTGCGCGACGCACCCGAGCCTTGAAGTCGCGTGGGTGACGAGCGAAAGCCGCGTCGGGCGCAAGGTTGTGGACGAGTTTCCGAACCTGCTTGGCTACATCCGCGACGAATTTCGGCAGTACGAGCACGAACTGCTCGGCGACGTGGACGCCGCCTTCATGTGCCTGCCCCACGGCGGCGCCATGGACACGATCAAAGCCGCCGTGGACAAGTACCCGAAGACAAAGCTGGTTGACCTGAGCGGCGACTTTCGCAGCCCCGCGCTCGACAAGTGGGAGCAGTACTACAAGACGCGCCACACCGCCCGCGAATACCAAAGCCGCTTCGTGTATGGCGCCACCGAGTTCAATCGCGACAAGATTGCCAGGGCGCAGTACGTCGCCAACCCCGGCTGCTTTGCGACCAGCATCAACCTGCTGCTGGCCCCGTTTGCAAAACACGGCGAGCTGGTCGGCGACGTGTGCGTGGCCGGCATCACCGGCAGCAGCGGCGCCGGCAACAAGCCGATCCAGACCACGCACCACCCTGAGCGCGGCCAGAACGTGCGCGCCTATAAGGTGCTTGAGCACCAGCACATGGTCGAGTGCGTGCCGTTTCTGGCTTCGTTGCACGAGGGCAATGAGTTTGACGTGCTGTTCGTGCCGCAAAGCGGGCCGTTTGTGCGCGGGATCTTTACGACCGCATTCATCCCGCTTAACAACCAGAAGAGCCTGGCCACAGTCAACGAAATGGTGAAGCAGGCCTACGGCGATGAAACCTTCGTGCACCTGGTGGAAGGCACGCCCGAGATGCGGCTGGTCCAGAACACCAACATGGCGCACCTGACCTACCGCGCGCAGGGCGACATGCTGGTGGGCATGTGCGCGATTGACAACCTGGTCAAGGGCGGCGCCGGCCAGGCGGTGCAGAACCTGAACCTGATGCTGGGTCTTGACGAGTCAACAGGCCTACTGCACCCCGCGGGGTACGTCTAGGCGGGTACTCGCGCGGCCCTATTCATCCCAGAAAATCGCGTACTCTTTTTCGACGACCTTGCTTTTGTTCTGCCTTCGCGGCGGGTAGCTGTCGTCGCCGCCGGAGTCGATGAATATCCCGAAGTTGCGCGCCAGCCGCCCGCCCGCGTACTCGTAGGCGCCCACGTCGCCGATGCTGCTGCCGCCCGCGCGGTACACGTCGTCGCCGCTTGCGTCCCAGAAAATGCCGAACGCGTTTTGCGCGGCCGCGCCCAGCCCCAGGCCGTCACAACGGTAGAAGTCATTGCCCACGCCGTCGTAAAAGTAGCCCGTCACGATGTCCCACACGCCGCCCATGCTGGCCGCCGTCTTGCCCTCGTACACGTCATTGCCTTTGTCGTCCATGAACACACCCACGCCCGCGTGCGCGCCGGTGGCCAGCCCGTAGCGGCTTGACAGGTACACGTCGTCGCCGTCCATGTCGCGCACGGCGCCGACTGCCATGAAGTAGCCGCACCCAAGCCCGAACTCGCCCGCGTCGTACACGTCATTGCCCGCGACATCGACCACCAGCCCCACGCCGCCGCAAGCCAGCGTGCGCCAGCCGAAGCCGCAGCCGATGCCGCCGCCCATCCACTCACCCCTGGTGCCGTAGCCGCTGGGTTGCTTGCCCGTGCAGCGGTAGCGGTCGTCGCCCGCGAAATCCAGCACAAAGCCCACGCCGCCCGGCTGGCCGCAGCCCACGCTGTACACGTGCGCGTCGTAGATGTCGTTGCCTGTCATGTCGATGACGCCGCCGATACCCCACGCCGCACAGCCGATGCTGTTGCTGCCGCCCAGATAGCGGTCGTTGCCCGCAAGATCGAAGATCAGCCCAACGCCGCCCAACGCCGCGCCGATGCCCCAGTCGCCGGCCTCGTAGGTGTCGTCGCCGGCTTCATCGATGATGATGGCTGTGCCGAGCATGCCGCAGGCCACACCCCACTTGCCCGTGCTGCGGTAGCGGTCATTGCCCGCAAGGTCAATCACGATGCTTGCCGGCCTGTCGCCGCTGGTGACGGCGCAGTCGATGTATTCGTCATCGCCGTCCACGTCGAAGATAACGGCCGGCGAGTCCGGGCCGCCTTTCCAGACGTTGCGATCCGGCCCGCCGATCGCGATCAATCCGTACGAAGTGTGAAAGCACACGGCCTCGCCCTCGACGAACTTGCTCATGTCAACGCCGACCGGCACGGGCAGGTTCGCGCCCTGCTTGTGATTGTTCCAGTAGCCATCGGCCAGGGTTTTCAGCAGCCGGATGGCATGCGGGAGCGCCGCAACCGGGCGTGCAGCGTCGATTTCAAGCCCGCGCATGAGCTGTACAGCCTGGCTGGACTTTTCAAACCCGGGGCTGCCGCGCCAATGAAACTCGATGTCGCGAAGCTGCCCGACGGCCGTGGCCCGTGCCTCGGCGCTTTCGATCGCGCGGCGCATGTCAACCGCGACCAGCTCGGCAAGGATTGCGTCACCCGCGCGCTTGAACCACGTAAGCGCATCTTTCTTGTTGTCGTCGGCAGGCGGCAGCTCAGGCGGCTGGTACGCGCCAATGCGGGCGGCGTCGGCATCCAGCAGCGCCAACATCATCGCGCTATACCGGCCGGCGGCCATTTCTTCGCCGATGTGCTTGATCCACTGGTGGCTTGCCAGAGGGTCCGACAGCAGCAGGTCGGTCGAGCTCAGGTTTTCGTAGCTGTTCCACAAGTCCAGTTCGCGGTCGTGGGCGGCGACCAGGTCGTCCCAGGCGCGCTCCAGCTTGTGCTCTTTCAGCAGGGGCAGGACTTTGTCGCGCAACGGACCGCCCTTGTTGACGGCCTCGTATTGGCGCCAGTCAAACGCGCGTTTGCGCTGGTCGAGGTGTGTGTACAGCTCTTTGTATGCCACACGCGGGTCGCCCAGCTTGATCTTGACCGTCAACGTCTCGCGCTTGTCGCCTTCGGCGGGCCGCGAAATCTCGACATCGACCAGCTCGCCGGGCTTGGTCGCGTACAGGGCGCGGCAGAAGTCGTCGAGCGTCTTGAGCTCTTTGCCATGCCACTTGCGCAGTTGGTCGTTCTCTTTGATGACAATGTTGCCCTGCTCGTCGCGGGCGCCGCCCTGATACACCGTCAAGTCGGCCCGCATCGCCACGCCCATCGACCCGAACGTGAACTTGCGCGGCGGCTTGTCGTCCTGCGCGATGGCAGACGCTGCAATCGTCGCGCACAGGGCAACCGCAAACAGCAGTCTCACGCCAAGGCGCCCGGTCGCCAGGAACTGCAAACTGCGGCCGCGCACAGAGAGCGCAATGTTCACAGAGACTTCTGCGTTGTTGATCATCTCTCTTTGGTCTCCGTGCTCTCTGTGCGGGACCGTACTTCTTGGCGACCTTGCGCCCTGGCGTGAGTTCATCGTCATACCCTTCTTTTGCTGGCAAACCGGCAATGCCCCGTTAACCTGCTTTCCGGACTGAGCCGACGCCAATCGAAAATCGAGACTTTGCCATGAGCCAGAGGACGTTGCTGATCTCGCTTGGCGCTTGCGCCGCTTTGCTGCTGTTGGCTGCGGGCGTCTTCTTTGTCGGGCCTGAAGTTGGTTTGTTCGGGCCCACCGGTTCACGAAACGATGCATTGGGGCGTTCGAACACGCCAGGCCCTGACGGGCCGGGCTACATCGGCGTTGATCAGCACGGCGAGTACGAAGTCGATGCCGACGGCAAGCGCGTTTACCGCGACGCGCAAGGCCGCTACGAAATCGGCCCCGACGGCAAGCGCATCTACCGCGATCAGCAGGGCCGCCGTTACATCATCGGCCCCGACGGCAAGCGCATCTATCTGGACGAAGCAATCAAAGGCAACCAGGGAGCCCCGGCCGTAAGGTCGGGGCCTGAAGGAAGCACCGCCGGCCCCGGCCCCGGTTCACGCGGCGAAAGTGATCCCGACGCCGAAGAAGAGAAACCAAAGCCTGCGTCACTCAGCGGCCACGTGCAGGACGACAACGGCAACCCCTTTCCCGGCGCCAGCGTCATGGCCGGCGACAAATGGGCCCGGTCCGACGATGAAGGCAACTTTCAGTTCAGCGAGTTGCCCTCACAGGTGCCGCTGACCGTGCTGGCCAGCGACGGCAAAGGCAACGCCAGCAAGCCCGTAAACACCAAGCTCGCGCCCGGCCACACCCGTCTGCCAAGCCCGTTGGTGCTGCCGCGCGACACCAGCATTCGCGGCTATGTGCGCACGCCGGATAACGCGCCGGTATCGGGCGCGACCGTGCTGCTGCAAACGGCCAGCGGCCATGCGATTACAGTCAACGGCAGCCAGACCACGCAGGGCGACGGCTACTTTGAGTTCAAGAATCTCTTGCCGGTGGCGTACCGCGTGCAGGTCACGCGCGACGGCTACACACCGCGCATACTGAACAACGTGATCCCGCCGATGCAGCTTGAGGTTGAACTCACGCCCGGCGCAGCCATCAGTGGCACCGTGCGTGCCCAGGGCGGCGAGCCTGTGGCAAACGCCCGTATCGCCTGCGACTTCCACGCCGAGCCCGCCCAGCACTTTCACACGGAAGCCTTTACCGACGAAGCGGGCTTCTACGCCGTGAAGTGCCAGCCGGAAAGCCAGCACAACACAATCACCGTGGTTGCCGCCGGCTTTGTGTCGCAGAACCGCACGCTGGTCAAGAGCGCCGCCAGCGGCGTTGACTTTACGCTGAAGCCCAGCGGCAACGTTGTGCTACGCGGCCGACTGCTGGCCAAGGACGGCCTGCCGATCACACAGGCAACTTTCAAAGCCGCCGACAACACCGGCAAGAACGTCAAGGTGACCCAGAGCGTCGGGCCCAATGCCGAAGGCTACTTCTGGTGCGAGGTTGAGCCCGCAGGCACGCGGCTGGTCGTCAGCGCGCCCGGCAAAGCCAACGTGACAGCCGACTACGCGCCGCAACCGGGCGGCGAAGTCGATCTGGGTGTGCTGTACATGGACGGCGGCTATGCCGTGTACGGCGTGATTCGCGAAGCCGGTGACAACGGCGTGCCGATCAAGGGCGCCGATGTAAGCGTGGGACCGAACAAGGTGACGACCGGCCAGGACGGCAAGTACCGCATTGAGGGCGTAGGCACCGAAACGTTTATCATCCGCGTGCTGCACCCTGCTTACTTGGGCAGCGCGGTCAACGTGACCCCCGTGTCCGGCCAATATGAAATCGAGCGCGACATTGAACTCAGCAAAGCCGCGTTCGAAGCGCGCGTGCTGGTCAAGCTCGCGGACGGCACGCCGCTGGCCGGCGTGAAGGGCACCCTCACCGCCTACGGCCAGACAAAGACCAGCGGGCAGGACGGGCTGCTGCACTTTACAGGCCTGAGCGCAATGACGATTGACGCGGTGTTTGAAAAGCCCGGCTACGCCAAGATCAGCACCAAGATCAAGGCCGACGTCGGCGACAAGGTGGCAAGCGCGCCGCCCCAGGAAGTAATCATGACGCCCGGCGCCGTGCTCAGCGGCGTGTGCACCAGCTCAACCAGCTCGATCCCTGCCGCAAGCAACGTCGAAGTGTGGGACACAAGCAAGCTGGTCGTCACGCTGCAGACAGACACACAGGGCCGCTACCAGACTGACGCGCTGCCTTTGGGCACTTACTACGTTGCCCTGCCTGACTACGGCTACGCGCCGCGCATGGTTGAACTCACTGAAGAAGGCGCCGAGCTGAATCTTGAAATCGGCCCCCTGAGCCACATCCGCGGCCGCATGCTGCGCAGCAACGGCCAGCCCCACGCCAACGCGGGCGTGTACATTTACCGGCGCGACAACGTGTATTGGGGGGCGACGATTCACACCGGCCCCGACGGACGCTACGAAGTCAGCAACCTGTGGCCCGGCGAATGGGTGTTCTGCGCCTTGAAGTCGCAGGGCGACACAGCCGCACAGTTTGCCGTGCACGTCAGCGTCACCAAGGCCGGCTGGAACGACATCAATATCGACCTGCCGCAGATCACGGGCGTGATGCGCGGCCGCGTGACTTACCCCGGCGGCGCGCCGGTCAAGCGGGCGCGCGTGGCCGTGACCAATCTCAGCGCGCAGTTTGAGCGCGCCCTGCTGGCGGCTTACGTGGTGACCGACGATGACGGCTGGTACACCGCCGAGCGGCTGGAAAACGGCGCAACCATGATCGCGCGCGTGGGCGGCTACGCCGACGATGCCGATACCGGGACGGCGTTCAGCGAGCAGGTGGTGATTCCGTCGGACGACACGCCGGTGGAGGCGCACATTGAAGTTGCCCCCGGCGGCGTTGCGTTTCGCGTGAACTGGCGGCGCGCCGACGGCGGGCCGGTGATCAGCGGCGGGCCGCTGGCTTACCTGTTTGATTTGCAGGGGCGCATGAGCGGCTTGTACTTCGGCGGCGGCAGATACACCGGCCATGTGGATTTGCGCGACGTGGTGCCCGGCGAGTACACGCTGGTGGTCACGCACCGCGGCTGCAAGCGCGCCATCCTGCAATTCACGGTGGGCAGCGCGGCGCCGACAGGGCTGGAAGTGCTCATTGAAGTTGAAAACCGCACGGGGAACGAATGACAAGCAAACAAGGATTGGGGCTTGGGCTGTTGTGCGGCATCGCGGCGGGCACGGTCGCTTGCGTGGCGGTGGTGTTCTGGTCCGGCCAGCAATTGAAAGACGCGCAGAAAGACGCCTACGAGCGCGGCATCCTGGACGCAAGCAAAGCCTCCCAGAACACCGAACCGATTTCGCTGCAGCTAAACGCCGCCATGCTGAAGGAAAACGGCGAGTTGCACGAGGCGCTCAAGGCCGCCCGTGAGAAACTTGAGCCCGTCGCCAAGCGCACCGACCTGCCCGCCGAAGCCAGGCAGGCCGTGGAAGAAGCCATCGAAGCCCTGAAATAGCCCGGCACGTAAGGACCGGGCGTGAGTGAGCGCGGCAAGGCTGTTCGCCATCCGAATGGCTGTGATCCCCGCACCCAGCCGGTGCTTAGGCGCCGGGCTACTTTTTCCTGATCAGCCGCTCATCCTCGAGCATGGCCACAAACTGAGCCATCCACCGGTCGGCGGGCAGGGCCCACGCCGGTCGCTTGCCCAATGGCGGTTCCGGTACATGGGGTCGGTTGAAGGCCCTGCGCAATCGCGAGTCGCTCTCGACCGCCGATTCGGGCCAGCGCGAAGACAGCACCAGCACCGGCTGCGATATGGGGGTGCCGGATCTGAACTCGTACTTTGCCAGCCGCTGGATCGGATGGGCGTGAAAGAACGTCGTCTGGGACAACATTGGCGCCTGGCGCGCATACGCGTCTTGCGGCGCACTTCCGGCGCCATCAGCAGACAACCAGCCCGTCGTGGTCGCGTCCCCGGCTTCAAACGCTGGCCAGCCCTTTGTTGGGCGAATGCGCCCTTGCAGGTCGTTGATTGCGATGCGCGCGGCGGGCCCGAGCTTGCTTTCATCCTGCTCGTCACCCTTCAGGGAAGCGATGATCTGGTCAACGGACTCCCAGGAGTCGAGCGCGGCAAAGGCAACGCCGGACTCTGAAACATGGCACAGTTCTGCGCCTACGGGCGCCACGCAGCCCTGCGCCAGCACGCCGTACTGCTTCAGGCCAAGCTGTCGGATCACCAAGTCAAGGTCTGCTGCAAGGCTCTCCGCCCAATCGCCGGACTCCTGGCGATCCATGTCGTCTCGCCAGCCGCTGTACTCAACCAGATAGCAGCGGAAGTGCGCGTCGGCCTCGATCATCCACGGCAGCCAGTGTTCAGCGTTCACGTCAGGGCCGCAAAGCACGACCAGCGGATAGGCGTGCGCCCTTGGACCGTACACGTCAATGGTGGTCACGTCCCAGCTTCGGTCCTGAACTTTGTACGTGCGGCGCAGCTTCATCAGGGCGTCGGGTTTGACGTCTTTGCCGCGCAGCTTCTTCTCAATCTTCGAACGTTCCTTGGAGTCAACGAACCCGGCCCGTGCCAGGTTTTCAAGCGCGATGCGCAGGTTGCGCAGGATCATTGCGTCGGGCTCGCGCTTGCGCTCAAGCTGGTCGGCGGCATCAAGCAGGACCAGGGCGCGCTGGCGATTCTCGTTGCTGCCGTAATCACCGCGTACATAGCCCATCTCTAGCAGGAATGTCGCCACCAGCTCGCTTGCAACGCTTGAATGCTGGCGGATCCAGATGGCAACGCCCTTTTCCCACTTTTTCTGTTCAACCCAATGCGGGTTGCGAAACATGGCGTGCACAAGCTTTGGGCCAACGACGCCGTCGCGTATCTCCCACAGCAGTGCTTCCAGAACCTCCAGGCACCGCTTCTCGGACTGAGCCATGATCCAGTTCAAACTGAAGCGCTGGTGCGCCGCGCAGGGAGATGCCAACGCCTGCATGATCGCCGGCACTAGGTCAGCGTCGCCGCTGGGCAGGCTCAACAAGACCTTGAAGCGTTTCTCGTCATCTGACCTTGGGTCATTCCACGCTTTCTCGAATACGCGCAGTGCGGCTGCAACGTGCGCCGGGCCCAGCGACTTCAACTCCTTGACGTACTTCGGCGGCCAGTCGGCCAGCCACAAAACCGGCGAGCGCGACAGGTCCTTGGACTCTTGCCAGGCGGGTGTGCGGCCTTCGCCTCCACCATCGTCTGTCGGTGCATTCGGGATCTTAATGATGGCCCCGTGCGGCCCGCCCTGACCCGTTTCCCCCGACTGCACCGACGATCCACCATCCGCCGGTGGTTGGCGGCCTGACGCGTCGCTTGGCTCGGGCGGCTGGCCCTGGATTCCGTTGGGCTTGCGACCGGGGCCTTCTGCTTCATCGGGCGACGAACTGGCCTTCTTTCGGGCAGCTCTCTGCGGAGTTTCCGATGTCTCTGTGGTGCCCTTGCCGACTTCGTCCAGCCGCGGGCTTGGGCGAAACTGGTCCTGCATCAGCACCAGCAACAGCGCCGCGATCGCGAGCAGCGCCGCCGTGCCTAGCGCCAGAATCTTGGCTTTGCTGGTCGCCACTGCCGCGGTGGCCGCCGTGGCCGCATACTGCTGCACGCCGGCTGTCCATGCGATCTGCGCAGTGGTTAAGCCACCCGGCGGCATGGCAATCGGCAGCGCCGCCAGCGCCAGTGTGATTTCTTCTTCGCGGGCGTTCAGCCTTTCGCGCATGTTGTCCAGGCCGCGCCGCACGCGGGCCTTGAGCGTGTTCAGGGGCACGCCCGCGATGTCTGCGGCCTGTTGCTGCGTGAACCCGCTCAGGTGCGTCAGCACAATCGCCTCGCGCTGGTCATCCGGCAGCAACTGCAACGCTTCATCCAGCAGCCGCGAAAGCTCCGCCCGTTCGGGCCGGCGGTCGATGCTCATGGCGGAATCCTCGCTAAGGGGCGCGTGGCTGCGCATTGCGCGTTTGCGGCGCAGATTGCGGGCTTCGTTCGTGAGTATGCCCGCAAGCCAGGGCCAGGTGTCGCGCGGTGCGTGCGCGGCTTTGCGCCAGGCGATGATCAGGCTTTGTTGCACAAGATCGTCGGCGTCGGCGGCATTGCCGGAAAGGCTGATCGCCAGGCGCCACGCCTGCTCGGCGTGCATGCTTACGCAATTCTCGACCAGCAGCAGCGCGTCCATGAAGCCCTCAACCCTTACCGTCGCGAGGCCGGCGGCTGGGTGCATGAATTCTAAGAAATTCTGCGGGCAAGCGGCCCTGTATTCAGTGGCGCTTGTAATTCATACTGGCAGTGAATGAGCGACCCGAATCGGTTAAGTCGCGCGATCACCCTCCTGCCGCTGCCCTTGGCGCAAACGTTGCGCCGCGCGGTTAATGCCAAGTCGCCGCAAGAGCAGCACAACGGCGCGTACTACTTTTTTGAATCGGCGCTGAAGCTGGCTGCCAGCGCCCAGGTGGGCGTATATCTGTCCGTCGATTGCCCCGACGCGCAAGTTAACAAGCTGCTTGAGTCGTTGACGCGGCCATCGGTCGGACAATGGCTGCAACTGCTGCGCGAGGTCAGTCGCGTGCTGGGCGCGCGCAAAGACATGTCGTTGCTGCCGCTGTCCGGCGCGCATGAGCGCCTGACTGCCAAGGCGCCCATGCCCGCGTCACAGGCCTTTCTGAAGTTCGCGGCACAGGCTTCCGGCGGGACCGAGAACCGCACACAACTGCGCGTGCTGGACGTGCTGGACGGCATTGTCGCCTACCGCAACCAGGAGCTTGGCCACGGCGCCCAGCGCGAGCGCGCCTTCTATGCCGAAGCTGCGCCGCTGCTGGTAGCCGCCGTGCTTGAAGCGCTGGAAACCGCCAAACCCTTCGGTGACCTGCAGCTTGCCGTCGCGCGCGACGTGCTTGAAGGTGCCAGCCAGAAGGCAAAACGCCGCTACGAGATATTGCGCGGCGACGGCTTGCACCTGCCCCTTGAAGCGCAGCACCCCGACGACGACAAGATCGCGGCCGGAAGGCTGGTGCTGGCCGCTGGCAACACGCGCGTGCAATTGCATCCGTTGGTGGTCTATGAAATCGACCGCATGGACCGCGACCGCGTGGGCTTTTTGAACCAGGTGGGCACGCGCGGCCGCGGCGACACCGCCCAGATCAAGCGCGTTGAGTATCTTGACTACGACAGCGGCGAGCGCCTTGAGGCCCACGATGCCATCAGCGAGCTTGCTGCGCTGTTGTCACGCGTGCGCGGCGCCAAGGTCACCGCCGAAAGCGTTGACGGCATGACCCGCGCCGAAGCCGTCATCGACGACGGCACAGCCGCACCCGACACCGGCCAGTGGATCGGCGACTTTGAACTGGTCAGCGAACTGGGCCGCGGCGGTATGGGCATCGTGTACGAGGCATTGCAGGGCAGCCTGAAACGGCACGTCGCGCTGAAGGTGCTGCCGCCGGGAATTGCGGGCGACCCGATTGCCGTGGCGCGTTTCAAGCGCGAGATCGCGGCGCTGGGCCGCTGCGACCACCCCAACGTCGTCAAAGTCCTTACGGCTGGACAGGAGGGCGACCGCCACTACTACGCGATGGAGTATGTGGAAGGCAGCGACCTGGGCCAGATTTTCGGCGTGCTGACGAACTGGCGTATGAAGTCCGGCGGCGACCTGCGCGAGGGGCATCTGCGCGAAGCCATCTCTAGTGCCCGCAGCAGCCGCGGCGCGCCAAGCAGCGGCAGCGGGCGCAACGCAAAAGCCGAGCAAACACCCGCGCTGCCCCAAAAGGAAGCCGACCTGCCCGACATCGCCGAAGGCCGCGACTACTACTCGCGCATCGCCGAGATTCTGGCCGACGCCGCCCGCGGCGTCGATCACCTGCACCAGCACGGCATCATCCACCGCGACCTGAAACCGGGCAACATCATGCTCACCAGTGACGGCAAGCGCGCGGTGATCATGGACCTTGGGCTGGCGCAGATGCAGGACCGCAGCCTGAGCCTGACCGCAAGCAGCGTGAAGATACTGGGCACCTTGCGCTACATGCCGCCCGAGCAGTTGCAGCACAATCTGCTGGAGGTGACGCCAAAGGCCGACGTGTACTCACTGGGCGCCACGCTGTACGAGCTGTCTGTGCTGGCGCCGATTTTTGATGGCGACAGCGAAGCCAAGCTGATTGCACAAGTCCTGCAACAGGAACCCAAGCCGCCGCGCAGCATCAACAGCAAAGTGCCGCGCGACCTTGAAACCATCATCAGTGTGGCCACAGCCAAGAACCCCGCCGAACGCTACGCCACAGCGGCGCACCTGGCCGATGACCTTGAAAGGTTTGCAAAGGGCGAGCCGATCACAGCCAAGCCGCCCAGCACGTTTCATTATCTGAAGCTGTTCTATCGCAAGAACAAAGGCCTCGTGCGAACGATCGCGGCAGCATTCGTGATCCTGGTGGCGACTGTGACAGTCTTCGTGCAGCAACTGGCAAGCGCGCTGGCCAGCACTGAGCAGCAAAGGCAAGTGGCCGAGACGCAAAGGCTGGTCGCCGTGGAAGCCGAAACCCGGGCCCGCGACGCGCTGAAGCTGGCCGAGGAAAAGCAAGCCGAAGCCGAAGACGCGGCAACGGCAGAGGCAAGCGCCCGCAAAGACGCCGACGAGCAACGCACAGTCGCGCAGCAAAAAGCCGAAGAAGCCGAGAAGGCCCTGATCGCGGCCAACCGCAACCTCGCCCGCGCGTACCTTGAACGCGCCAAGACTGCACAGGAGCAGGGCGACAATCAGGCTGCGCTGGCGTTCATGGCAGAGGCGTACAAGCGCGCTCGTCAGTACGCCGGTGACCAGTTGCAGCGCGACGCGATCCAGCACTTGGTGGCGACAGACAGCAAGGCCCCCATGCTGCTGTGGGAGTCGCCGGCTGCGCCGTTTTCAAACTACTTCGATATGACCGCCTTCGACCTGGATTGGACGGTAGCATGCCGGAGCGAGTTCGGGACGCTAAGGTTCTCAAGCATTGTCTCGGGTCAAGCGCTTGCCAAAGTCACGAACGCCCACGTCCAGGAAACGTTGGATATTGAGCCCGGTGGCGGCCATGTGGCGTATGCGACACGCAGCGAGTCAATCGAAGTGCTCTCGCTTGCCGACGGTTCTAAGGTAGCCGAACTGAAGGGCGTGGGCACCTTGGCTGTACTCAGCTACTTGCGTGATAACCGGCTCCTGGCTGTGGGGTACGACGGTCGGGTCCGTGTGTACTCAACGCAGGACTGGTCAATCGTTCATGAGACCGTCATTAAAGCCGGAGCGGACATCTGCCACCTTCACGGGAGTCACTGGCTCAGCTACCGGGAATCCTGGGATTCCAAGCAGGCCCTTGCACTGAATGTCCTGACAGGTGAGCGCCGCGGACCCGTAGAAGTACAGGGCCGAGGTTTTGTCTCACCTGATGGCAAGTCAATCGTTGCGGCAAACTACAACCAGGGCGAGTTGGAGGTTCTTGATCTCACTACCAACCCACCCGCGCGCAAGGTGCTGGGCGACTTTCGCAGCGGGAACATCTCGTTCTTGTCCGGTACGAGGTTACTCGTCTGCGATCACGACTCGTCCCCGGCCATTGTTGACACTGCAACCATGCGGGTCACCAGACCGTTTCCGCCCGAGCTCCGAACCTGGTACGCCAAAGTCAGCCCGGATGAAAAGATTGTCATGTTTCAGGGAAGCGGTCCGCCGGAAGCCTATGACTTGCAGACCGGGGCGTTGGTGGCGCAGTCCGAAGCCACCATCGCAGCAGTGAACTACATTGTCCCCAGCCCGGACGGGCGCTGGATCGTCCAAATGGGCCACTCTCGGGAGATTGTCGTTCGCAACGCATTCAGCGGCGAGATTGTGGCGCGCCAGCCGGGCGTGCTCAACAACTGGCAGCGCCCGGAATGGTCGCCGGATGGCAGGTTGCTGGCATTCCTGCAGTTCGCTGACGACTCGGGGATCGTGGTGCTGGATGCTGCCAATGGCTTCAAGCCGCACTCCCACAGTGTGCGATCAAGGGAGCCGTTTCATGCGACGGCATGGTCGCCCGACGGCACGAAGGCGGCAACGACCGCCAAAGGGCGACTCCTGTTGGGCAGCTCACCCGGCCAAAGCGACTTGGCGGAGATTGTGCTGCGGAATGCGAACTTCGAGTTCAATCACGTCGGATTCAGCGAGGACGGCAAACAGGTCCACGCGTGCACGGCATTCGGCCAATTGATCCGGGTCAACCTTTCTGACGGCGCCGTCAAGGACGATTACCCGGTCCCTTCGGATATCGACAATGTACGGGGGTTTGACGCCGCCAGATTTCGCGTGCTGTACGTCGCCAAAGGCGCCGAGGTCAAGCTTTGGGAGCCACTGACCGGCGCTGCGCCACGACCGCTTGGCAAGTACATGGGCAGGGATGACTCATTTGCGGGCGGCAGCGGCAACGCGTGGTGGGTGCGCGCTTGGTTCACGCCTGACCCGGAACGCATCCTTGTCATGCTGGACCGGCAAAGAGTGCAATTGCTGAACCTGGCTTCCGGAGGCCTGACAACTCTGCTTGCGTTCAAGGACGACGAGTGCCTGTGCGCAGAACTGGTCGGCAGTGGCAACCTGCTTTTCACAGGCGATTACAGCGGAAGAGTAAAGGCCTGGCGGCTGGCCCGGTCCGCCGAGGCGGTCCGACTGGCCGCTTGGGGCAACGAAGTGTACGGGACTTTGTTGTCTCAAGACGAGAAGTACCTGTTTGTCTCGGGTGTTTCGGATTCGATCACGCAACTGGACGCGTCAACCGGTGAAGTCGTGCGCACGTTCAAGGTACCTGACGCAGTAGGGTTCGTTGGCGTCGCCCTTTCCCCGGATGACAAGCTGCTTCTGGTCGGGGGAGCCTATGGCGCATCAGGCAAACTTGATCAGGGCTGCATCGCGTGCTTCCGGGTCTCGGACGGCACACTCTTGTGGCAGGCACCCGTGCCGGAACAGCAACTCGTGTTCTCGGTGAGCGTGTCGCCGGACGGCAAGCGAGTGGTCACTGCCGGCCCGACCAGCCAGCGGCGGGACTCAAAGGGGCCAGTCATCGAGTGGGACCTGGCGTCAGGCAAGCGCTTGCGGACGGTGACTGAGCTGCCTCTGCCAATCACATGTTCGCTGTTCAGCCCCGATGGCACGCGCCTGCTGTTGTACGAAGTTGGCGGCAGGACGATCATTGCTTCAGCAGACGACGGCACTATCGAGCGCGAGTTTCAGGTGCAGCTTTCTGAGCTCTCTTTCCCGGCATGGGATCCATCAGGCAGGTTTGCATGGATAGTAAACCGCGATGGCGAGTTGCTGCGCTTGAGCATAGCCGATGGCGGAATCCTCTCGCTGGGGCGCGGCCACCGGGGCGAAGTGATATCCACGCGCGTGTCCGCAGACGGACGTGTAGCCGTGACTGCCGGCGATGACCGGACCCTGCGCATCTGGGATCTGACTGTCGGCACGCCCGGCCAAGTGTTGCATTGCGATACAAGCACAATTGTGGGCCTGGCAATCGCGGCTGACGCCAGCCAGGTGTGGGCCGCCGGCCAGAATGGCAACGTGATGACCTGGCGGATCTCCGGCGGCTCACGCACGGTTCAGATGCTGAACATGTGTGACGACCCGGCCCTGGAGCAGTGGTACCGGCAACGCTGCCGCCTGAAAGTCGCTGACCTTGAAGTATCTGGAGCTCTGGAACCGACCGTGTCGTGGAAGTGGACGGTACTGCCGGACTCGCCCTGGACCAGAGTTGAGCACAAGGGTTTGCTGTCGCCCCCGCCACCTGGGCCGCCCGTACCCCAGGTTGTGCAGGACTGGTTCAACATCGAGGCAGCCGAGTCCCTGGCCGCGTTGCAACTGACCACATTGCGCTGGGAGGCGCAGTTTGAGGGCTTCCGGTACACCGAAGAAAAGGACTCGCACGGCAACGTGACCCGCAAGCCCGTGCGCGCCCGAAGGGTCGATGCCAATGGCCTGCCGATTGGCCAAGCCGAGGGCTACATCGACTACCCCGCGTGGTATGCCGCGCAGAAGAGAGACTAGCAATCAGCGCCGGGCCGCCGCCACAAACGCCTGAAACAGCTTGACCATGCCGGCGTCGTTCAGCATGCGCTCGGGGTGCCATTGCACGCCGATCCTGAACCTGTGGTCCGTGTGCTGCATGGCTTCCACCACTCCGTCCGGCGCGGTCGCTGTCACCTGCTGGTTTTTGCCCGGCCGCTCAATCGCCTGGTGGTGCATGCTGTTGACCGCTGTGCGGCTGCCGAAGACTTCGGCAAACACGCCGCCGGTTACGTTAACTTCGTGGGCTTGCGGCTGGTCGGGCTGTTTGTGGCCTTGCTTGCCGGCACTCGGCAGGTCCTGCACCAGGGCGCCGCCGGCGTGGATAGTCATAAGCTGCATCCCGCCGCACACGCCGAAGACGGGCAAGTCGGTCTCGTCCATCAGCAGCTTGATGAACGCCCTGTCAAACGCCGCGCGCACCGGCGTGACCGGGTCATCGGTCGGCGCGGGCTGCTTGCCAAACCACTGGGCCGGGTAGTCGTCGGCGCCGACCAGCATGACGCCAGCCGCGACTTCAAGCAGCGGGCGCAGTTCGTTCACGTCATCAAGCATCGGCAGCACCATGGGCGTGCCGCCGCCGGCCAGTACCGCGTAGGCGTACTGCGGGTAAAGTTTCAGGTAGCTGCGGTCGCGACCGGGCACCGGAAAGTGCGTTACATGGTCGGTGCAGATGGCGATGATTGGTTTGCTCATGGTTTGGGGCGCGTCGGCTTTCACGCAACTGCTGTTTCACCACAGAGTACCCAGACAACATAGAGTCCTGCTTGGCGGCTGATGTACCCGGACACTTCTATCGGCAACCGTTGCACGTTTTCGTTGGGAATTGCACCTTCTTCATTGAACATCGACGCCGGGCGACCTACCTTCCCGCCCCGAAACTCATGCCTACCAACATTTCATCGTTCCCCGAACTGCTTGCGTTCCTGAACAAGCACACCGACTACGAGCGCCAGCAAGGCGGCCGCACCCGCGATATCTTTGACCTTGAGCGCATGAACGAGGTGCTCGACCGGCTGGCACGGCCTGAGCTGGCCTACGCCACCGCCCACGTCGCGGGCACCAAGGGCAAGGGCAGCACCAGCCGTTTTCTGGCTTCGTTGCTGCAAAGCCAGGGGCTCAAAGTCGGCCTGTTCACCAGCCCGCACCTTGAAAGGCTTACCCAGCGCATCGAGATCAACGGCCAGGAAGTCAGCGAGCGGGGGATGATCGAGGCGTTCCAGGTGGTCGTCAACGCCCTTGAGCGCGAACACGGCGGCGCGCCCGACATCACGTTTTTTGAACTCTTGACGCTGACGGCCATGGTCGCGTTCAAGCAGGCGCAGGTGGATGCCGCGGTCTTTGAAGTTGGCCTGGGCGGGCGGCTTGACAGCACCAACGTGATCAACCCGCTGGTCAGCGTGATCACCGAAATCGGCCTTGACCACATGAAACAACTGGGCGACACGATTGAAGAAATCGCCCGCGAGAAAGCCGGCATCATCAAGCCCGGCGTGCCCGTGGTCTGCGGCGCCAGTGACCAGACGGCCCAACGCGTGATCAACCTGACCGCACGCGACACCGAAGCGCCGCTGCTGATGTTCGGCAAGGACTACAGCGTGCGCTGGTTTGAGCGGCAGGGCCGCGGCATACGCTTCACGGCCGACGTGCGCGACGTGCGCTATGAGGGCATCACGCTGCCGCACCCGGCGCGCTACATGGCCGAGAACGCTGCGCATGCGCTGTGCGCGCTGGAGGTAATGGCGGCTGAGCCTGATCTGTTGCCGGAGGGCTTCATTGACCGCGACCGCGCCATTGACGCCCTGACGCGCACGGAACAGCCCGGGCGCTTTGAAATCTTCGAAGGCCGGCCGCTGCTGGTGATCGACAGCGCCCACAATGAACTAAGCCTGAAGGCCGCCATGGCGACTGCCAAGGCTGTGGCGAACGGGCCGCTGGTGTGCGTGGTCGGCATTGCCGGCGACAAGGACATTGAACCGTGCGTGCACCGGATCGCCGAGGTCGCTGACGGCGTCGTGTTCACGCGCTACTACTCGCCCCGCGAGACTGACCCGAGTGTCCTGTTGAGTCTTTACGAAAAGTTCGGCGGCAAAGGCGGCAGCACCGAGCAGCACCCCGAAGCCGCGCTCGAAACCGCGCTTGAGCAAGCCGGGGAAGCCGGGCTGGTGCTGGTTACCGGCTCAACTTATCTGGCTGGCGCACTCAGGCCCGCGGCGGTCGAGTACAGCCAGCCCTGAACTACTCAACCTGGCACGGCAGCGGGCGTATTGCCCGGACCGACCCGGCATGTTTGGATGCACGCCATGGCAAAAAAGAAAGAAGACCTGAAATTTGAAGAGCTGGTGGCGCAGGTTGAGGCCGCGCTGCAGCAGCTTGAGGCCGGTGACCTGCCCCTTGAAGAGGCGCTGAAGCGCTATGAAGACGGCGTGGCCGCCCTGCGCCGCTGCTTTGACATCCTGAAGCAGGCCGAAAAGAAGGTCATGCAACTGTCCGAGCGCGACACCGAGCCCACCGAGTTTGCAGGCAACGACGAAGAGCCCAAGGGCAAACTTTTCTAGGCATCGCGCGTTTCACCGGGCGTGTACACCCTGCGGCAGATCTTCACAGCCATCGCCGCGGCGCTGGTGCTCGCGCCGGTCACGGGCTGGCTGACTTTTCACGTGTCAAGCGCCATCGGCGTGTTCGAGCCCTACAACTACATGCTTGGATGGGTGGTGGCCGTATTCGCGTCCACGGTCGTGCTGGTCAAGCTTTACCCGCGCAACGAATTTGACGTCTAGATTTGCCAACCCCCGGCCGCGCACGGCGTTACAATTCTGCGATGCGAAGTGGCGCACTGATCATTCTGCTGGCTGGCCTGCTGTGCGGGTGCAGCGGATTCTCGTTCGACATGAGCGGGCTGGAAAAGTGGTCGCACGAATCCGCCGACGACACCAACGAACGCTACAGCATGACCAGCCTGGACCGCATCACCGCCGGCACGCTGGAAGACACAAGCAATCACCTTTCGATGACCACACTGAACAGCCTCAGTGACCGTCACCTCGCCGACAAGGGCGACAAGTACTCGATGGCGGGACTCGACAAGCTCAGCGAGACGTACATGGACCCGATTGCTGACCGCTGGACCATGACCGACCTTGAGCGCATCGTCTCGCGCAAGCTGGACCCGGACACCATCAACAAGTAGTCAGTCATTGCGCGTGGCGCGCGGCTTTGCCAGCCACGTATCAAGCAGCTTGCCGTCGTCCGCAATCGTGTCGATGACCAGGCTGTCAGCCTTCACTGTCAGTCGCTGCACGTGGTGACTGCTGCCGACCTTGCCACCCTTGAAGTACCAGCGCTCGGCGTCAGGTGTACGCTGCTTGACACCGAGGCCGCCTTCGCCGATGTATGTAACGCCGGTGGCATCGGGCTTGCCGTCACGAATGGCGCAAGTCCGTTTGTAGGTGTGGCCGTCGCTTTCAAGCGCCACGTCCAGGTCGTACTTCTCGAACAGCGGCACCCAGTACTTGAGCGCGCTGCCGGGCTTCTTGACGGCCGGGTAGGCCGGCCGGTGGTAGTTGGCGAGTTGCCAGCGCACGGTGCTGTGGCCCTTGAGTACGCGCTCCAGAAACTCGGCCTGGTCGCCGCCCGCGCTGATCTCGGTGTTCAGGTTGACGAGCAGGAACTGGCTGCCGATCCTGGTGGCGTAGTAGTTCAGGCCCTTGCCGCCGGGGTTGTGAAAGACCTCGTCAAACAGCGCGCTTCCCGTCTCGTGGTTTCCGCGCGCGGGGATCAGCGGCAGCATCCGACCCTGCGCCGTGACCGTGAGTTCGTGGTCGCTCATCCACTCGGTCCATTGCTCAAGCTTGTCACCGTCGGCCACATAGTCGCCGCCGTGGGCCAGCGCCAGGATTTCGGGCTCGTCGGTCAGCAGTGCACGCAGGCGCCGGTTCATCTCGCGGCGCGAGTCGCGGTTGCTGCGTGAATCACCGCCGTACAGCAGCTTGAAAGGGGTGTCGCCTTCAGGCGCCGTCTTGAAGTGGAACTCGCGGCTGGCCTTCTCGTCGCTGACCATCACAAACCAGTACGTCGTGTCCGCCTTCAGCTTGAGCAACTCGACAGTTGAGCAATACAGCGCCTCTTTGGAAGTGTACTTGCTGATGACCGCCGACTGCCTATGCCGGTACTCATCGATCTTGCCGCCGCGCGGCAAGTCATCGTAATACACAGCGCTGGCGACGGGCTTTTCGGCTGTGCTCCAGCCGATGAATGCCTCGTTTGCCGGGTTTTCGTGCCAAACCAGGCGCCAGTGCGCGGGCGTCGTGCCCTCAAGGCGGGTTGCGGGCAGCGGGTCAGGATTTGCGGCTTGGTCGCCGTGGCCCTCAGGCGCGGTCAGCACCCCCAGCGCGGCGGCCATCGACAGGGCAAGCACTGCGACAAGCAATTGCAGATTGCGACTCACTGGCTCTCCGGCGCTCGGCGCATCCATACCAGCAGCAGTGTAAGCGGCAGTGCCCCGTTTGCTACCCGAATCAGCGTTTCCGGCCCGCCGGGTGCGCCAAACTCAAGGGTACGCACGAGCGCCGTCAGAAGACCCCACAGCGCCATCCACCCCGGCACAAGCAGCGCAACCCGCGGACGGTGCCGCCACCGGGCAATTGCGGGCAGCGCCGCGGCGCACGCCAGATCGGCCACGCCGATCGCAAACAGCATCATCGCCGCCGTTGCCTGCGGCAACTGCCACCCGACACGCAGCGCGCCGCCGATCAGGAAGTCAATGAACAGCCCGCGCCCCAGCAGCGCCTCAACACCATGCGCCGCAAACGTGGCGCTGCTGCACAAGACAATCAGCGCCAATGCGGCCCAGCGGTTGACCGCCAGCAGCACCAGCGCAAAGCACGCGCCGAATCGCGCCGCCTGCGCGGGCATAATCAGCCACGGCTGCCACGACTCGGTCAGCGCGGCCGCGACAGCCGCCAGCGCGAGCCAGCAACCGGCCACGACCGCGGCAACCACACACGCGACGGTTTGCCGCGCGTACACAGCCGGCAGCAGCGCCGCGCACACAAACATCACAAATGCCGCCGCGCGTTCTGCGGCAAGCGCCGAGCCCTCATGCCAGCCGAAGTTGATCCACAGCAAGGTGAACACAGGGCCACTGGCGGTCAGGAGCGACCACGCCGTGCCGATGCAGGTCAAGGCAACCGTGAACACCAGCAAGTCACGCACTACGTCGCGGGGCATCGGGCCAGTATAGGCGAGCCGGCTAGTCTGTCGTCGGCTTTTCCGGCGGCGGCGGAAACTGCTTGTGAAGCTCCGTGAATGCTTCGCCGCGCAGCCTGCCGCCCGCGTCTTCGTCGGCATACAGCCGCATGACCATGAAGTGGGCCGTGTCGTCCAGTTTGCGCAAGCTTGCAAGCAGCTTGGCCGCCTGGTCCGTTGCCGCGTACACCACAGCCAGCATGTAGTCGTCCTCGGTCGCGCGCCCGTCCACCCAAAGGTTGCGCGCCTGGCTCTCGGCGACGGCCGGCTGGCCGCTGCGCAGCAGGGCGCGCACGCAGCGCGCGTGCACGTGCCAGGGCAGGTTGCGCTTCTTGCCCTCGCGCGCGATGTACACCGACAGCTCGGTCGCGGCCGACTTGTACTCCTGCTTCAGCCAGGCAAGGTCGCCGCGGGCGCGCGGCAGATAGGTGTCGGCGGTGGTTTCGCGGCTGCGCATGTCGATCAGGCGGGACAGCGCCTCGCTGTTGTCGCCGAGAAACGCCCAGTCCGCGAGGTGCATGAATGTGGCGGGCGTCGGCTTGACGTTGCGGTACGCCTCCAGCCAGTTGCCCTGCTGCGCCATGCTGCGGACAAGGCCGGAATGCAGGTCGTCGGCCTGCTCTTTGGGCATGTTGTTCAGCTTGCGCGCCTGCGCGTAGCGCGTCTCTGCGGCTGCATACTCGCCTTGCATGTAAGCCGCCACGCCAAGCCAGTAGTGCAGCAGCGACTTGCCTTCGTTGCCTTCGCGCCAGGCCTCGCACAGGTTCTCCAGTGCCTCCGCGTCGTCTTCGTCAAACAGCGCCTCAGCCAGGTGATTGAACATCCACTGCGAGCGCTTTTCTTCAAGCAGCAGGTCCACGGCCTTGCCGGCCCTGACCATGCACCAGCGGTATGTGTCGCGGAAACGCACCACGTCCGTCGAGCCCAGGCCGCGGTCCTGCGCGGCCTTCAGCAGCGCGGCGGCGTCGGCATAACGGCCCTCGTGTACGGCGATGTCCGCTTCGTACCACGCCAGAGTGTTGTTTTCGGGGTTCGTCTTCTTGAACTCGGCGTTGATCACCTGCGCGTGCTCAAGCAGCCCGCGGTTGTCCCACAGGTCCTCGATCAGCGCCGGGTAGTTCGCGGCCTGGTTGCGCAGCGCGCGAAAGTACGGCGCCAGCCGGCTCGCCTGCCCCGGCGGTAGGCACACCGCCAGGCCGATCAGCCCGTCCACAGTCGGCAGGTCTTCCACGCCCGCGATGAAGGCCTTGAGCGCATCTTCGTTGCGGTCAAGCCAGGTCAGGCAGTTGCCCACCTGCACCCACGCGATCGGGTCGCTGCCCAGCGTTTCGATGTAATACTCGAAGTCTTTCAGCGCCTCTTCGTGGCGCATCAGCGACATCAGCGCGCGCCCCCGCGTAAAGCGCGCGTCCGGAAAGTCCGGGCGCAAAGCCAGCGCCGCCTGCACCTCTTCCATCGCGCGCTCGGGCTGGCCCTGCACTTCCAGGCACAGGCCAAGCAACGCGCGGCGCGTGGCCTCAAGGTCGCTGGGCAGGCGGCCGCGCCCGGCAATCGACAGGCTCTGGAAGGCGCGGTCGTAGTCGCCCTGGTCAACCAGCGCCCAGCCGCGCGTCAGCAGCGAAACGCCGTAGGCCCAGCGGTCACTGCCCGGTACTTTCTGGGGCACAAGCGCGGCCATCGTGCGCGTGGTGCGGATGCCGAGGTTCAGGTTCTCCCAGTCAAACACGCGCCAGCCATCGTCGTGCCGCACCATCCAGAAACGCATTTTGCCCAGCGAGCCTTCGTCGTCGATCTCGGCGCGCACAAAGCACACGGCCATGTTGCCGCTTTCCGACACGGCGGCCTTGCGCACCGACGCGCGCTGCCAGCGGAACGGGCTGACCGGGCCCGAAAACCACTGCTGGGCGCTGGACTGCATGCCACCGGTGAACGCGTTGCGCGTTTCCATGTCCGGGAACTCAAGGCCGGACGAGGACTGCAGCACGCTGATCATGACGTGAAAGTCAATCAGTTTGACGCCCTCGGCGCCGTCAAGGCTGCGCGCGGCGTGGCCGAGTTGCACCAGCAGGCTGTTCAGTTCGCGCGTTGCCTTCTCGTCGGCGGGCCGGCTGGCGGTTTCTTCATTGAAGTGCGCGGCCTGCACAGCCGGCTGCGCGTCGTTGGGGGTCGCGGTGGCCGCAGCGGGCGCCTCAGCCGGGCCGCTTTCAGGCGAGCACGCAACCAGCAGAGTCAACGGCAGCAACCCAAGAAGCCAACGCATCGCGCTCTCCCAGGCAGGGGTTTCCATTCTCACGAATGCAAGTCCCCACGCAATTGAAATCACTTGCGCCCGGTTGCTATTGGCGCGAATACGAGTGTCCGCGCCAGTTTTGCCGATGGCGCTGCAGCGCTAGCCCACCTTGAGTACGCAGGCCATGGCCGAGTCGCCGGCGGCGCAGCCTGTGAACAGGCCGTGGCCGCCGCCTGACTTTGCAAGCTCTTCGATCAGCTCAATGATCACGCGCAGGCCCGTCGGCCCCTGCGGGTGGCCGTACACGAGGGGGCTGCCGTAGTTGTTGAACTGCTCAAGCTTCAACCCGGTCTGCTTGGCGAAGTACACGTCATTCACCGCAAACGGGTTGTGGGTCTTGATTGCCTTCATGTCTTTCAACTCAAGCCCGGCGGCCTTCAACGCACCCTGCGCAGCCGGCAGCGGCGCCGTGGGCATGTGGCCCTTCTTTACCCGGCACTGGCCGAAACTCAGCACCTGCACGGGGATGCTCTTGTCCTTGCTGAGCTGTTCGGCGCGGGTTTTGGTCGTCACGATGATCCCGGCGTTGCCGTCGGCGGGGTGGGTCTGGCTGCCGAAGGTCACGCTGCCATCGGGCATGACGGGTTTAAGCTTGGCCAGCCCTTCGGCCGTGGTCGGAAACACGCCTTCGTCGGCTTCCACCAGCGCGGTCTTCTTGCCCTGCGAGACCTCCAGCGGAAACAGGTAGCGGCTGTGAAAGTCGCCCTTGGCTGTGTCGTACTGGCTGCTGCGGATCAGGGTGCATTCGTCCTGTTCGGCGCGTGAAATGCCGTGTTCTTTGGCGACGTTTTCAGCCGTCGCGATCATGGAGTTTTTCGCCCATGGGTCATGGCCGAAGTTGTCCAGCACCCAGTTTTCGGCATCGACCGTGGCGCCGGGGCCCATCGGGTTGGGATACACGACGTGCGGCCCGTTGCTGCAACGGTCAAACGTAAGGCCAAGTACGCACTCTCGAAAGCCGGTTTCGATCTCGTGGGCACTGCCCGCCAGCACGCGCGCGCCCGTGGCGCAGGCCTGCGCGTACATCGGCCCGCTGATGCCGGGCGCGCCAAGGTGCGCCGCCAGCCACGGGGCGCCGTAGAAGATCTGCTTTTGCGGCACGGTCCAGCCAAGGCTGATGCTGTCAAAAATCTCGGCCGAAATGTTGCGCGCCGCAAGCCAGCGTTTGGCGGTGTCGGCGGCCAGCATGCCGCTGTGCAGGTGGCTGATGCTGCCCTGCCACTTGATGAAGGGCGAGCTCCAGTAAGCGCCGTACGGGATAAACACATTCTTCAGGGCCATGATGTCTCCTTGCCCGCGAGTATGTGCCCGTTTTCCGCAATGGTCAACGCAGGGGCCATTTCCGAAGCGCTGATCCAATCACAGCCCGGTTTTTCGTAGCGCAGGCACCTTGCCTGCCGCGTCGCGGGCACCTTTCCCGCGATGTTCGTGACCGCAGCGAGGCGCTGCGGTCGAGCAGGCGGGGCGCCTGCGCTACGACTGCTGATGCACCAACGACCCCTGCCAAAACCCTGAACTGACCGCGTGCTATTCCAGGCCGGCTTGTGATGGTTGTTGTGCTTGCGCACTGCAATGCAATCGCTAAACCCTTGGCCGGAGGCTGCTATGGCGTTCACGCTCAAGAACTGGTCACTCGAAAAGGTTGGCGTTGTGGGCTCAGGCCAGATCGGGCCGGACATCGCGTTGTTTTTCACCAAGGTGCTGGCGCCCTTTGGCGTGCCGGTGGTCGTTGTTGACGTCAGCCAGGACGCGCTGAACGCGGGCAAAGCCAAGCTCGAAAAGAAGGTCGCCAAGGGTGTTGAAACCGGCGCCTTCAAGGCCGACGAAGCCCAGCGCATGACCGGCAACATTACGTGGACCACTGATTACAGCGCCTTCAAGGGTTGCCGCCTGGTCGTTGAGGCCGCCACCGAAAACCCCGGCATCAAACAAAAGATCGTTGCGGCCCTTGAAGCAGTGGTGGAGCCCGACTGCATTATTGCCAGCAACAGCTCGCACCTTGAACCCGAAGTCATCTTTGAAAAGGCCAAAGCCCCCGAGCACGGCCTGGTCGTGCACTACTTCTTTCCCGCCGAACGCAACATCATCGTTGAAGTCGTGCCCGGCAAAGCCACGCACGACGTAGTCACCGACTGGGTGATGGACTTCTATGAACAGATCGGAAAGGCGCCGATCCTTGTCGGGTCGCGCTACGGCTACGCAATTGACCCTGTCTTTGAAGGCCTGTTTCTCGCCGCCGCCTTGCAGGTTGAAAGCGGCGCAGGCAGCGTAAAGCAGGTTGACGAGATCGCGCGCAAGGCGCTGGGGCTGGGCATCGGCCCGTTCACGGCCATGAACCTGACCGGCGGCAACCCGATTACCGCGGTCGGCCTCGACCATTACACCGCAAAGATTCACAAGTGGTTCCGCACGCCCGCCAGCCTCAAGGCCAAAGTCGAAAAGAAAGAGCCGTGGGAAACCGCCGGCAAGGGCGAGAAGATCGAGTACACCGAAG
Organism: Planctomycetota bacterium; assembly: GCA_019636195.1. GTDB lineage: Bacteria > Planctomycetota > UBA8742 > UBA2392 > UBA2392 > JADJRK01. The sequence goes on from JAHBYA010000012.1 coordinate 47,806, forward strand.
AACAGTTCCGCAAGATTGCCGACGCCATGACCGGCGCCTACTTCGGCTTGGTCGGCGAGATTGTCGATTCAGGCATCAGCAACGTCGGCGACATGAACATGGCCGTCAGCACGGCGCTGGTTGTCAAGCCGCCGTTCGAATGGATGAACGAGATCGGCACCGGCAACGCGCTGAAGCTGGTCGAGCAGTACGCCGCATCCAACCCCGGCTTTCCGGTACCAAAGTGCATCAAAGAGCGCGCGGGCAAACCGTTCGAGATACCGATGGTGTTCCGGCGCGACGTGAACGGCGTGGCTGTGATCAAGATTCGCCGCCCGGCTGTGCTGAACGCGCTGAATCTGGAAGTCTTCCGCCAGTTGCGCGCCCACTGCGAAGCCGTGGAAGGCGATGCCGGCATCAAGGGCGCCGTGATCACGGGCTTTGGCACAAAGGCGTTTGTCAGCGGCGCCGACATCGACATGCTGGCGGCCCTGAAAACCGCCGCCGAAGGCGAAGCCAACAGCCGCCAGTTTCACGTGACGCTCGATTACATTGAAGACATGCGCAAACCGGTGATTTGCGCTTACAACGGCCTGGCGCTGGGCGGCGGCAACGAGCTTGCAATGGCGTGCCACGCGCGCATCGCCCGCAAGGGCCTGAAGCTGCTGGCGGGCCAGCCGGAAGTGAACCTTGGCATCATCCCGGGTGCGGGCGGCACGCAGCGCCTGCCACGCTGGATAGGGTTTGATCGCGCGCTGCAAATGATGCGCACAGCCAAGCCGATCGACGGCAAAACCGGCCTTGAGCTGGGCTTGATAGTCGAAGAAGTTGAAGGCGACCCGGTGCCCCGTGCGGTTGAACTGGTCAACGAGTACGCAGGCGGCAAACGCGAACTGAAGCGCATTGCGCGCGAAGCGTTGACCGGCCTGCCAGGCAAAGCGCCTGATCTTGATATCGGGCATTTGAGCAAGCGCATTGACCAGATCCTGTGCGACACCGTGATCAACGGCTGCAAGCTGCCCCTGCGCGACGGGCTGAAGCTCGAAAGCAAGGCGTTCGGCGAGTGCGTGGAAACCGAGGACATGCACATCGGCATGGAGACGTTTCTCAAAGAAGGCGCGCGCGCCAAAGCCGCCTTCAAGCACAAGTAGCCGGCACCGAATGAAACAAGGACTGCCGATTGCGGCAGTCCTTGTCGATTAACCGTCAATCTTTCAGACGCCGCCTTCGCCGCGCCAGCAGTAGTGGCTGATAAAGGCGATAATCCGGCCCATCAGGCGTGCCGCCGCGAACTCGCTGACCTGCTGGCCCTTGATCGGGCTGACTTCCACCACGTCAAAGCCCACGATGTTGCGGCTTTGGGCAAGGCGCTGGATCATCTTGAGCCCGAGGTACCAGCTGATGCCCCCCGGCTCCGGCGTGCCGGTGCCGGGAAACACGCTGGGGTCAAAGCCATCCACGTCGATTGTGAGATACACGTTGCGCGTGAGGTGCCCGATGGCTTCGTCGATCCATGGGCCTTCGGTGTGATAGTCAAAGGCGTGGTAGCAGTGCACCGGGTGCTTGCCGCTGCCTTGCTCCATTTTTTCGCGCGAGCGTATGCCCACCTGTACCACGGGGCACCACTCATTGAAGCGCGCGGCGGCGCTGGCATGGCTGAACTTGTCGTCGTGGTAGCTGTCGCGCAGGTCGCTGTGCGCGTCGATGTGAAACACGCTGACTTCAGGGTAGGCCTCGGCCACGGCTTTAATCGCGCCCGGCGTCACCGAGTGTTCGCCCCCCACCAGCACCGGAAACTTGTTCAGGCCGAGAATCTGCTGTGTCACGGGGTAGATCTGCCCCATCGTCATTTCTTCGGCGCTGCACTTGGGATCAAACGGCTTGAGCGTACACACGCCGTGGCGCGGGATGTGCTCGGCCTTCGTGACCTCGTCAAACAGCTCCACCTGCTGGCTGGCGCTGCGAATCGCGCGCGGGCCGGCGCCGGTGCCGACGCCGTAGCTGACGGTGCCCTCAAAGGGCGCCGACATCACCACAAAGCGCGCGCGCTCAAGCGTCGCGAGTTCCGGCTCAAGGCCGAAGAAGTTGTCGTCACCCTTGACGACCAGCTTCTCGATGTCGGTGTTGAACTTCCTGGCTGGCTTCCTGGTGCCGCTTTGTTTGGCCATGGATTGTCCTGATCTCGGCCCTGCGGCCGATGCATTCGCGGTGGCTGGCACAGCGTTTGTCAGGCGCTGCCGTTGCCGGCGCGCTTGATCTTCGGGTTCTGGGGCAGAGGCACGTGCAGGCCGCCATGGGCCTTGACGCTTGCCAACTGCTCCGGCGAAAGCTGCCAGTTGTCGAAGATGAAAACGCAGGCCGCGATCACCGTTGACCAGTGCCCGTCCTTGGGGCCCTCGGCCGACTGCGTGATGTTGCGCGTGGTCACGATGTCGCCGCCCAGCTTCCACTCCTGCTTGCGCTCGTTCCAGGCCTTGTTGCTGTCGAACTTCAGGCCCATCGTGGTCGCGAGCATGGTGGCGGCCAGGTCTTCGGCGTAGTCGCCCGCCTGCTCATCGTTTACGCCGTAGGTGTGGTACTCGCTGAGATAGCCGAACTTTTCGGGGTCTTTCGGTATCGCCACGCCGACGGCGGCGGCGATCATGCGGCGGTACTCGTTCGTGGCCTGGCGGCTCATGACGCAAAAGCCGATCTGGCCGTCGTGCAGTTCTTTGAGCCCCTGCTGCTTGCTGATGATCTTGCAGCCGGGCGGCATGATGCTGCTGATGGTCACGACGTTCAGCGCGGCAATGCCGGCGTCCCGCAGCGCGTCTTCGAAGCTGGAAAGGTACTCTTTGTGTGTGCCCACGCCCTTTGTGAAAAAGGCGCGGGTGGGAACGAGTTGCAGCATCCAACGGCTCCTGGCTGTTGGTTGCCGCCTCCCGGTGCCTCACGTTCGGCCCCGGTGCGCGGCTCCGGCACTCCGCTCGGCTGCCGTGTTGTCCCGTGTGGGAAGCAGCCGAAGGGAGTACCGCAGAGGCCGTTTTTTGAATCCCCCGGCCCCGGTTGTAAAGAGGCCCAACAAAAAGATTTGCAAACGGCCTGTCAGCATCCCGTGGACAAGTCACGCCAAGAACGAACGACAGGCCGGGCACATTCCAGTTCAGATCTCGGGGCCTTGACGGAGGGCTGCGCCTACTCCCACAGCTTGGCGAGTTCTTTGGCGTGGGCCCTCAGGTACTCGGGCTCGTAGCGGTAGTAAATTTCAAGCATCAGGATGCAGATCGCCGTTGAGTACAGGCGGCCGCCGCCAGACTTGGCCCACGCGTCGTTGTAGGGATCAAAGCTGCCCCTGCGGGGCCCGGACTTCACCTGGTGGGGCAGCAGCGTCTTCTTGAGCTCAATGTTCCACTTGCGCCAGCGGTCTTCGCCGCCTTCCGCGTCGCGGCCCACCATCAGCGCCAGCGACCCGTAGTACCAGTAGTACATGTTGTTGCCCAGCAGCTCATTGGCTTCAGACCACTTCGGCGGCAGCTTGTCCAGCCGTTGCCGCTGCTTGCGCTGGATTTCGCTTTCACGGTCTTCGCCCAGCAGCCTGCGACAGACGTTGCTGACCGCAAGCATGCCCATGCCGCGCTGGTGTTCGCGCGTGCCCTTGTTGGCGTAGATCGCTTCGCCGTCCTTGCGCGTCTGCTGCGTGAACAGCTCCGCCGCCTTGCGCAGTGCATCCTGCGGTACATCCAGGTTCGCTTCGCGCGCAGCCGTCAGCGCCAACACCGCCCAGCCGGTGATCGACAAGTCGTTGCGTTCGGGCCGCTGCCACTTGTCGTCGCCGGGGTAGCGCTGGCTGTAATCCCAGCCGCCGGCGTCGCCCTGTGAGTCGCACAAGAAATAAACCGCGCGCTGGATGGGCGTGCGCAACTTCTGGTCGCCTGTCAGCAGGTACAGGTCGCACAGCGCCAGCGTGGCCAGAGATACGCCATAGTAGGTGGGCCGATAGGTGTCGGTGGGCAGGCCGAAGCCGCCGTCTTCAACGCGCTGTCGCGACAGCAGCCAGTCGCGGGCCTTGCGCACGTTGGCCGCGTACTTGCCGCTGCGGCCGTCGTGGCCGGCGCCCGTAAACGCTAGCAGGCACAGCGCCGTGATGCCCACGTCGTTACGCGCCATGCCCACGCCTTCGTCGTAGCGCTCGTTGCCGGTCGCGCCGGGCATGTAGTGCACCATGTAGCCGTCGCTGTCCCACTTGCCGTCGTGGTCCTGCACCTTGGCCAGCCACGCCAGGCCCAATTCAACGGCGTCTTCGGTGTCGCTGCCGCCGCCGTGCTTGCGCAACCCATCCTGCCGGCGGCCTTCGCCGCGCATGCCGGTGACGCCGCCGCCCGGAAGATTCACGCTGCTTTCCCCCACCGTTGAACCGCCGTGGCTTGCGGCCAGACGTTCGGCCAGCGTGCGGCTGTCCGTGGTTTCGGGTTTGCTTGGGCCTTCGACCGGCCTGGCGGGTGTTGCCGGCGGCTGCGGCTGGGGCAGTTGTTCTTCACGCAGCGCTTCGCTGACGCTGGCCTTGGATGGTTGGTTTTCCTCAGCTTGCGGGCCGGGGGCTGCGCCTTCGTCCTTTTCCTTTTCGTCGGCTGGGTCAACACCTTCAACGCCGCCGAAGCGGGTAATGTGGTCGCCCTTGCGCGGCTGTTCAAACATCGTGAACAGCCGGTGATTGATGAACAACGTAAACGCCATCAGGTGCACGCTGAGTGTGAGCAGCAGCGGCGTGGTCCAGTCGCGACGCTTGCGGGGCCTAGTCATTGCGCCCCCTGCGGCGTTTGAGTTCTTCCTGCAACTCGCGGATCAGCTCTTCGAGCTCGGCGTCGGTCATGTCTTTGGTTTCGCGGGTGCTGATGCCGGCCATGCGGTCGCGGGCTTTACGAGCCTCGACCTTCACGGCTTCGCTGGGGTCATGCTCGGCCATGCGGCCCAGCTCGGACAGGGCTTCGCGATCGTCCAGCATCGCGCATACGCGGCAAGCCACAGCCCGGATGTCGTCGTCGCGCGATGCCAGCAGCGCGCGCACCTGTGAACGCGCGGCAATCAGGCGCTTGCTGCCCGCTTCAATCAGGCCCTGCCAAACTTCGCCTGGGTCGCTGCTGCGCAGCTTCGCGAGCACGGGTGCCGCAAGGTCGCGCTCAATGCCCAACAGGTCTGCCTGCACATCCGGTGGCAGCGGCACGGGCGACGGCCCGGCGTCCGGCGGCGTGGGAACGGGCGTGGGAACGGGCGTGGGTTGCTCGGGCTGCGGCTTGTCGGGCCTTTCGACGCTCGTGTTGTCGATGCGCGGGGTCGGGTCGCGGCGCGGCTCCGGCTCGTCAGGCGCCGGGCGGCGGCGTTCCGGCTCGGTGTTTCGCTGGGCCGCCATTTCACTCAGCTTGCTCTGGGCGCTGATCGCGAACCACAGCGATACCGCAAACATCGGCAGCACGATCACGAACAGCACCACCGGCAGCACGGGCTTGCGCTGGTCCTTGCTTGCTTCAGCCACGAACTCAGTGGCTGCGCGGGCCGGTGTGGGCTTGGCGATGGGCGCGCGCGGCAGTGACGGCCGGGCTGAGGGGGTCAGACCCTGTTTTCGCGGTGCGGCTGCAGACTGCCGCGAGTCCTGCGACACGAAAACAGGGTCTGACCCCTTTTGCGCCTTGACGGATGCACAGCGCGAACACGACAGCACACCGCCCACGCGCGAGGCGCGGCCCTCAATCAAGTCCAGCGCGGTCACGGGTATGCCGCAGCCTTCGCAATGCCAGACCGCGGCGTGGTACTCGCCCAGCGGGCCGGTCTCAACGGCGTCGGGCTTGCGGACAGTTTCTTTGCTCTGGCAATGGGCGCAAATCGTTTCGCCGTCGCGTTCAATGGCTTCGCCGCGGGCGATTGCGCCCTCAGAAAGTGGCTTGCCGCACTTGTCACAGAACTGCAGCAGCATACTTGACCCAAGGGGCGGGCCACGGGGTTGGGGCCAACGCCCCTAACAAATGTATCCGAAATGCAGTTGAACTGACAGCACACATCCGAACCCATTGCGCAAAAGCGGCTTGCGCGCCTGCCCAAGGCGGATCGGCAAATTCACGTTGACACCCATGAGACCATTGGCACCATCGCTCTACGCACGAATTGCCTGCGCGCTTCAGCCGGGAGGCCACCTTGGGGGCCGGTCTCCGAGGCCATGTGACCCTTTGGAGGAGGGAAACCATGAAAACACTTGTTCTGTTCTGTTGTTTCGCGCTGGCGCCCGCGTTGTTGGCGCAGTCGATAGCTCTCGGCGTGGCGTTACAGCCGCCGCCATCGACCATCCCGGCTGGCCAGACCGACACGCCGGTTTTTCAGTTTACGTTGACCTACACCAGCAGCGGCCCGACGACGCCTGTCAGCTTCACCGGCGCAACGCTGACGAACACCGGCACGGCCATTGCAGCGGACTACACGCGCGTGCAGCTGCACCGCGTGTCGGGCACCACTGTCCCGACGCTTGTGCTGGTGGCCACGGCCAATTCGCCGAGCTTTGCGTTCTCGGGTTTCACGGAGACGCTGATTTCGGGCCTTCCCGTGAACTATGTTGTCACGATCGACCTGCCCGCCGGCGCGACGCACAACGCTACCTTCATCTTTAATCTGGCTGGCAACGGCGTGACGATCAACCCGAACACGATTCCGGTCACCGGCGGTCCGATTGTCGGCAGCACTCACACAATCAGCAATTCGGCGTCTGTCCCCGACATGGAAGTGCGGGACTCGTTCGGCAGTGGTATCCCCAGCGGCGGGATCGTGCCCTATGACATTGAGGCTGTCCACGGCGACACGCCCGTCACCGGCGCGAACTACAACTTCACGATTCACTGCACAGCCAACGGCCCGCTGAACCTGACGGGCAGCCCCGACCTGGTTGAACTGGTCGCCAACAACAACTGCAACGTCACCATCACACAGCCGGTCAGCAGCACGGTTGCGACGGGCAACAGTGTGGGCTTCACGCTTCTGATTGACCCGGTTACCACGGGCGCTTTCGGGCTGATGATCTCGATTGACAACAACTCCTCCGCCAGCCCGTACGTCATTTCGATGATCGGCAATGCCGTAAGCAATGCGGCGACCCACCTGGTCGTCGTAACACATCCCGGCAACGGCATCGAGAACCTCGCGCTTGTCACACAGCCGGTGGTTGAGGCGCACGGTCCGGCTGGACGTGATTTGACCTTCACCGGAACGGTCACGGCCACGCTGCAGGGCGGCACCGTCGGCGCGGCGTTCGTGGGCACAGCCGTGATCAGCATGACGCAAGGGCGGGCAGAGTACACCAACCTCGGGGTGGACACGGCGGGCACGGGCTACAGCATCCAGTTTTCGTCCAACCCGGTGTTGACCGGCGCGACGTCGGGCACGTTCAACGTGACGGTTGCCCCCGGCGCGGCCGACAGGCTTCACATCGCCACACAGCCCGTCGGGGCGGCGCCGGGCGCCGCGTTTGCGACGCAGCCTATGATAGAGGTCCACGACGCCAGCGGCATCCTGGTGCCGGAAAACGGCACGCTGGTCAGTGCGGCCATCGTATCGGGACCCCCGACAGCGCTGTTTGTGGGAAGCAACATCGTCAACGTCGTCAACGGAGTCGCGCAGTACACCAACCTCGGCATCGACACAGCGGGCACATACACGCTGGAGTTTACGCACAGCGGCGGGCTGACGCCTGCGACAAGTGCTTCGGTTGTTGTCGGCACCACGGGCGGCGGCGGTGGTGGTGGCGGCGGGGGCAGCAGCGGCGGCGGCGACGGCGGCGGGTGCAGCGCCACCGGGGCGACGGGCATGTTCCTGCTGGTTGGCGCGGCGGCGGCTTTGGCGCTGGCGATGCGGCGACGCAAGGCCTGACCTGACGCACACCCAGGAATCGGGGGCGCGGATCACCGCGCCCCATCACGTTTCACGGTCGCCATGGCATTTCCGAGCGCTTGCGCCCTGCTATGCTGCGGCCATGCGTGAAGTTGAGTTACGCGAGCTGCTGGCCCGGCGCATACTCGTGATCGACGGCGCCATGGGCACCATGATCCAGCGTTACATGCTGGACGACGGCGATTTTCGCGGCGCGCAATTCAAGGACCACCCCAAGCCGTTGCAGGGCAACAATGACATCCTGTGTCTGACCGCGCCCAAGATCATCCGCGACATTCACGTGCAGTACCTTGAAGCCGGCGCCGACATCATTGAGACGAACACTTTCAACGCCAACGCGTTTTCGCAGCGCGACTATGACACCGAAGCGCATGTGTACGACCTCAATGCCGCCGCCGCGCGCATTGCCAAAGAAGCCTGCGCCGGCTTCAGCGACAAGCCGCGCTTTGTGGCGGGCGCGCTGGGCCCCACCAACGTTACCGCCAGCATCAGCCCCGACGTCAACGACCCCGGCTGGCGCAAGGTAAGCTTTGACGAGCTGGTGGCCGCATACCACGAAGCCGCCCGCGGCCTCATGGACGGCGGCGCCGACATCCTGCTGGTGGAGACAATCTTCGACACGCTGAACGGCAAGGCCGCCATCTACGCCATTCGCAAACTGTTCCGTGAAACGGGCAGGCGCCTGCCGGTTATGATCAGCGGGACGATCACGGACAAGTCAGGGCGCACGCTCAGCGGCCAGACCGCCGAAGCCTTCTTGTACAGCATGGAACACGCCGAGCCGCTGGCCGTGGGCTTGAACTGCGCCCTGGGCGCGGAAGATTTGCGCGAACACATTGAAAGCATCAGCAATCGCTGCGGCACGTTTACCAGCATTTACCCCAACGCCGGCCTGCCCAACGCCATGGGCGGCTACGACGACACACCCGAATACATGGCGGGCGTGATTGCCGACTTTGCAAGGCGCGGCTACGTCAACATTGTCGGCGGCTGCTGCGGCACGACGCCGGACCACATACGCGCAATCGCAAACGCCGTGGCGGGCATTGACCCGCGCGTGCCGCCGACGATTGAGCCAAGACTGCGGCTTTCCGGCATGGAACCCTTCACCATCGGGCCGGGCAGCCTGTTCTGTAACATCGGCGAGCGCACCAACGTCACGGGCTCAAAGCTGTTCGCGCGACTGATCAAGGAATCAAACTACCACGAAGCGCTGACCGTTGCGCGCCAGCAGGTTGAAAGCGGCGCGCAGGTCATCGACGTCAACATGGACGAGGGCATGCTGGACGGCGCCGCCGCAATGCGGCGCTTTTTGAACCTTGCCGCCGCCGAGCCCGATATCGCGCGCGTGCCCTTCATGATTGACAGCAGCAAGTTTGCGGTCATCGAGGCCGGCCTGAAATGCGTGCAGGGCAAGTGCATCGTCAACTCGATCTCGATGAAGGAAGGCGAGGCCGAGTTCCTGCGCCAGGCCGCCGTGTGCCGCGACTACGGCGCGGCCGTGGTCGTGATGGCGTTTGACGAGCAGGGACAGGCCGACACGGTTGAGCGCAAAGTTGAGATCTGCAAGCGCGCCTACAGGCTGTTGACCGCACAGGGCTTTCCGGCGCAGGACATCATCTTCGACCCGAACATCTTTGCCGTGGCCACCGGCATTGACGAACACAACGAGTACGCCCTCGCGTACATCGAGGCCACGCGCCGCATCAAGGCCGAATGCCCGCACGCCCGCGTGTCCGGCGGCGTAAGCAACCTGAGCTTTTCATTCAGGGGCAACGAGCCCGTGCGCGAGGCCATGCACAGCGCGTTTCTGTACCACGCGATCAAGGCCGGCATGGACATGGGCATCGTCAACGCCGGGCAACTGGCGGTGTATGAAGACATTCCCAAAGAGCTGCTGGCGCTGATTGAAGACGTGCTGTTCAACCGCCGCGCCGACGCCACCGAGCGGCTGGTGGACTTTGCCCAGCAATTCAAGGGTAAAAAGCAGTCGCGCGAAGAAGACCTGTCGTGGCGGCAACGCGACGTGCGCGAGCGGCTGATTCACGCGCTGGTGCACGGCATCGACAAGTATGTCGTCGAAGACACCGAAGAAGCGCGCACGTCATACCCGCGGCCGATTGAAGTGATTGAAGGCCCGCTGATGGACGGCATGAACGTGGTCGGCGACCTTTTCGGAAGCGGCAAGATGTTCCTGCCGCAGGTAGTGAAGTCCGCCCGAGTAATGAAGAAGGCCGTGGCGCACCTGGTGCCGTTCATCGAAGCCGACAACGCCGGCAAGCGCGAAAGCAAGGGCCGCATCGTGATGGCCACCGTCAAGGGTGACGTGCACGACATAGGCAAAAACATCGTCGGCGTCGTGCTGGGCTGCAACGGCTATGACGTCATCGACCTGGGCGTGATGGTCACCGCCGACAAGATTCTCGCCGCCGCGCGCGAGCACCACGCCGACATGATCGGGCTGAGCGGCCTGATCACCCCCAGCCTTGACGAAATGGTGCACGTTGCGCGCGAGATGCAGCGTTTGAACCTTACCCTGCCGCTGCTGATCGGCGGCGCGACTACCAGCCGCCTGCACACGTCGGTAAAGGTTGACCCGGCCTACGACGGGCCGGTCGTGCATGTCATTGACGCGTCAAGATGCGTGGGCGTTGTCAGCCGCCTGCTGTCCGCCGAGCAGCGCGATGCCTTTATCGCGGAAACGCACGACGACTACGCCCGCATCCGTGAAAAGCACCAGGGCGGCGCGGCGGCGCACACCCTGCTGCCGCTTGCCCAGGCGCGCGAAAACGCCGCAAGGCTGGACTTTGGCGCCACGCGCCCGCCCGCGCGCCCTGGCCGCCACGTGCTGGCCGACTACCCGCTGGAAGAGCTGCGTGAGCGCATTGACTGGACGCCCTTCTTCCAGGCGTGGGAGCTGGCGGGGCGCTACCCCGCCATCCTGCGCGACAAGGTCGTCGGCAAACAGGCAAGCGCACTGTTTGACGACGCGCGCCGCATGCTTGACGAGATCATTGAAGCGGGCCTGTTGCGAGCAGTCGGCGTACTGGGCCTGTGGCCGGCCAACAGCACCGGCGACGATATCGAGGTCTATCGGGATGAATCGCGCCGCGACGTCGCCGCTGTCTTCCGTACCTTGCGCCAGCAGATCAAGCGCGCGCCGGGCATGCCCAACCTGGCGCTGGCCGACTACGTGGCGCCGAGGGGCACACCCGACTGGATTGGCGGGTTCTGCGTCACCGCCGGGCTGGGCCTGGAAAAGCTGGTTGCGAAGTACGAGTCACAGCACGACGACTACCACGCGATCATGGCCAAGGCACTGGCCGACCGGCTGGCCGAAGCCTTTGCCGAGCGGCTGCACGAGCGCGTGCGCCACGAGTTCTGGGGCTACGCGCCCGGCGAGAACCTGAGCAACGAGGACCTGATCGCGGAGAAGTACACCGGCATTCGCCCCGCGCCCGGCTACCCGGCCTGCCCCGACCACAGTGAAAAAGAAACGCTGTTCAAGCTGCTTGACGCGTCAAGGGCCACGGGCGTGACATTGACTGAGCACTTCGCGATGTACCCCACGGCATCGGTAAGTGGTTTGTATTTCGCGCACCCCGATGCCAGTTACTTCGGCGTCGGTAAGCTGGGCCTTGACCAACTGGAAGATTACGCGCGCCGCAAAGCCCTCAGCCTTGAGCAAGCCCAGAAGTGGCTGTCGGCGAACCTTGGCTATGAGCCCGCGCACGCCGTTTCTCGCACCTGACCGCGCACGTCATGCCCAGGCACCGGCAAGGCGCTCAGCGGCTTCCGTCACCTGACGCACCGGCAACGCCGTGAACCCGATGGTCAGGGTTTCCGGCGCCCCGGCTGGGTCAAAGTGGCAGACGCTCTGGTCGTACACGCGCACGCCGGCGTGTTCTGCCTTCTCTTTGGCCTGTTGACGCGTCAAGTGCCGGGGCACGTGCAACACCAGCTTCATGCCGCCCGGCGGCAGCGGATCAGGCAGCACCGCGGGCAGCTTGCGGCGCAGCACGCCCACCAGTGCGTCGCGCTTGTCGGCGTACAGCGTACGCATGCGGCGCAAGTGGCGTTCAAAGTGGCCTTCGGCGATGAACTGCGCCAGCGCCGCGCTTTCCAGCATCGGCGGCATGAAGTCGATGTGCCAGCGCAGGCCCACCATCGCGTCGATCAACCAGTGGGGCGCCACGACGTAGCCCACGCGCAGCGACGGGTACATCACCTTGCTGAAGCTGCCCACGTAGATCACCACGCCATGCTGGTCAATCCCCGCCAGCGCGCGCAGCGGCCGGCCTTCGTAGCGGAACTCACTGTCGTAGTCGTCCTCAACGATCATGAAGCCGTGGCGCGCCGCAAGCTCCAGCAACTCCATGCGCCGCCCTGCGCTCAGCGAAACGCCTGTCGGGTACTGGTGGCTTGGCGTCAGGTGCAGCAGCTTTGGCTTTGCGCCCCGGTTGATCGCGCGCACGACCGCAGCCGGGTTGGCGCCTTCGCCATCCACCGGCACGGGCAGCAGCTTGGCGTGCAGCGCCTCAAAGCTGCTGCGCGCGCCAAGGTAGCCGGGGTCTTCCACCAGCACTTCTTCGCCCTTGTCCACCAGCAGCGAGGCCGCAAGCCACAGGCCCTGCTGGCTGCCGCTGGTAATCAGCACATTGCGGTGCGTGCAGTCAATGCCGCGCGCCCGGCCCAGGTAGGCGGCAATCGCTTCTCTCAGTTCCTGCATGCCGTACGCGCTGCCGTAGTTCATGCGGTTGCGCCGCGCGACCAGCAGCTGGTTGCCCACCATGCGCCGCCAGTTGCGCAGTGGAAACGCATCAACATCGGGTGCACCCAGCCGCAGGTCCAGATAGCCTGCCTTGAAGGGCTTGTTGTCGTCCGGCTGCAGCACGCGGCGATAAAAGTCCGGCGGCGTCGGCGTGTTGGCCAGCGCAACGCGGCGCAGCGGTCGCTGGTTCTGCCGGGCGCGGCGCACGCTGAAACTGGCCTGCGGCAGTTCATCAGCGACATAGGTGCCGCTGCCGTGGCGGCCCGCCAGAAATCCTTCCGCGATCAACTGGTCGTATGCTTGCGCCACGGTGTTGCGATTGACCCTGAGCTCGCGGGCCAGTGTGCGCGTGCTGGGCACGCGCTCGCCCCTGCGCAACCGCCCCGCCAGCACATCGGCGCGAATGCTGTCCGCAATGCGCTGGTACAACGGCGCGCCGTCTCGGGCGCTGTCTATGTCAACCAGGAGGTCCGGCATAAGAGGCCCAGTTGTCGGTGTCTGTTCTTAACACCGAAAGGGGCCACTTTGTTCATGAAAAAGCAACGGGCGGGCGCATGTGCGCCCGCCCGGAAAACCGCCACGCTCAATTGCCCAGCTCAGCTTCGGCGCGGCCTTCGGCTGTGTCCAGGTACCAGAAGCTGCGCGTCTTGCGCACAAGGTCGGCGAAGTTTTCGTACTCGTCGCCCAGCCGCTCATAGCGGACGCGATAGATCCACTCCTGGGTCACCATGCGGGGCTTGAAGAAGGTCTTGCTGACCGCGCCCTGGCCATCAACGGGGCTTTTCAGGTCAGGCACTGTGCCGTCCTGTTTCAGGCCGGCGCTGCTGACTGTGTGGCGCAGGCCGCGCACGTACACGTTGGCGAAGTCCCAGTCGCGGCTCACGTTTTCAAAGATCGCCACGCCCCACATCTCGCTGACGTACCGCGTCAGGAAGCGCGGCGCATCGCCGTCGTCCCAGCGGCGTCCCGGTCCGTACTTGTCGGCAAAGCGCGTGATTACCTGCCACTGCCCCTGCTCGTCGCGGTACACCATCGGGGGCGGCACGGTCCAGCGTGACCAGGTCTTGTAGATCTGGTCAAAGTCGGCGTTGTTGTCCTCGACGGGGCTGGTCTCGAAGTCGTCGTCGGTCGGGCCGGCGCCGCTGGGGAAGCGGCTGGGGTCGTTGGTGGCGGCGTGGGCGTTGCGGAAGCGGTTGACATAGCGCAGTACCGGGCGGTTCTCAACGCGGCCGCCGTCGGCCTGCACGCGCGCTTCTGCTTCTTCCCAGCTTTCGGCCTTCTGGTTGGCGCCGAGCGCCTTGCCTTCGACGAACACGCCCACCACGACCTTGTCTTCGGTCTTGGTGGTGGTGACGATCTTGGCATTGACGACCTTATCCGGGTCGGGTACGGAGCCGGTCCGCTGCTCATACTCCTGTGCGGTCACCATCGTAACGGTGCCGGTTTCGGGGTCGCGCAGCTCATAGCCGTCAACCACGATCGGCTCATCGACCATGCGTGTCTCAATGATCAGGCGCGACAGCGGCAGGGCCACTTCCACCTTTTCCTCGACGACGTTGCCCTGCGCGTCGGTGCGCTTGACGGTCTTGGGAATGACCGCAAAGCGGATGTTCTCGTTCACGAGCTTGAACTTCTCGCCGCCGTGGGCACCCTTGAAGCCGTCATCGTCCTGCGAAACCGGCGCAAACTCGTAAAGATAGACGTACTCGTACTCATACTCTTTCAGGTACAGGATCTGGTCCTGAATGTCGCGCACCAGGTCGCCCTTTTCGTCGTACAGCGGAATGCGGCTGCCGGACAGCTCATCCACATAATCCTTCCAGGCGCCGTACTGGTTGAAGGCGGGCACGGGCACGGCGTCGTCGCCGGCTGCGCCCAGCGGGGCGTAGATGTACTCTTCGCCGTCGCGCAGGCCGCTGTTGTCGGGCACGGGCGCAACGCGGTTGGTCGTGAACTCGCCGTCCGGATCGCGCATGAAGTCTTCAGGGCCGATATCAGTGGCCTTGTACTCGCGGCCAGTCTTGTAGTTGGGCGAGCTTTGCAGAATCACTTCGCCTTTGGGGCCGCGGCGCCCGGTGTCAACTCCGCGGTCGATCACTTCGCCCTTGCGGTCTTCTTCGCCGATGTAGTAGCCCAGCTTGATCTTGGGCAGCCCGACCACCGGATCATTGGCCGTCAGCGGGCGACCGACGATGTTGCCGATGTCCTTGTAACGGTTCAGAATCGCGGGGCCCAGGCGCCGGCGGTAGATGTCCCACTCGGCCTGTGTCAGCACGTCGCCGGCCTGGTAGGTCACGATGTAGCGGCGGATGGCGCGGCCGCGCTGGTCGATCTGCTTGACGGGCTTGCCGACCACCCGGCCGCCGAACATCTCGGTGCTGCCGCTGATCGCCTCGGCTTCGCCGTGGCGGGGGTCGCCGGGGCCGACGATCTTGCCGTTGATGCGGTAGTTCGCGTTGGGGAACTCTTTGTGCGGCAGCCCGGTGTCGTGGTTGAACAGCACGTGGTCGCCGTCCTTGTAGAAGCGAACGTGCGGGATGTTGACGGGCGTGCCGACCTTGGGGTCTTCGGCCTTGAGCATGCCGTAGCCGGTGGCGTCGTCCTGGCGGCCGCCGGCAACGCGAGCATTGAGGTAACCGGGGTCATTCGCGCGCAGGGGCCGCCCGTAGCGGTCCACGCAATCGCCGGCAAGGTAGCGGCGGGCCGTCAGCTTGCCCCACATCACGTCGTCACCGCTATCGACCAGCCGCGCGCCCTCGGGCAGCGTGTCGCCCTTGCCGTAGAAGCCGGCAAAGGCGTTGTCGCTGTAAACCGCGACAAACCGCATGTCCTCCGTGCGCGCGCCGTCGCGGAACACCACAAAACGGTACGGCAGGCAGCGCGGGCCGCTGTAGTCCGGGGCGCTCAGGTCGTGTTCAAAGCCGACCTGGCGCTGGAAGTCCGACAGCGGGTGCAGCAGCATCACGGGCTCTGAGATGAAGTCCCAGTTGCCCTGCCACTCGTACAGCCCTTCCTTGGCCGCCACGCGCTGCAGCACGTAGTGGTTGCTGACGGGCCGGTACACGCGCTTCATGTTGGCGCGGCGCTGCTCCAGCCCCTCCGGCGTGAGCACTTCGTTTTCGGGGTCTTCCGGCCACGCGGTGTCCCAGGGGTCGCGCTCGATGTCGCGATTGAAGACGTGCAGCTCGAAGTCGAGGTGCGCGTCGGCGGGCACGCCCTGGCGCTCATCGGCGCCGGCCATGTTGTCGATAACCTGCAGCGGGTCTTTGGGATTGCCGGGGTCAACCTCGTCGCCGTGCAGCGTCGGCAACGTGGTGTTCTTGATCTTGCGAGTGTTGTCGTTGATGACGCGGAACAGCACGTACCAGTATTCGCGCGCGGTGCCGTCGGGGTTATCGACCACAATGCGCTTGGGGTACTGCATGTCGAGCTTCAACTGCCACTGCGGGTCATTCAGCTTGATCTCGGCCTTCTCAATGAAGTCCTTGAAGGTCTCGCCGCCGTAGGGATCGGGGCTGCCGCCGCGCTTGCCCCGGCTGCCCTGCATCGGGTTGTCGGCGCCCTGATGCGACTCGCGGTCGCCGGGCTTGTAAAGGTCCTGATCAGCGCCGTCCGGCAGCTCTTTCAGTGACTTCTGGGCGACAGCCAGGTTCAAGACAAGGCCCAGCGCCATCATGATCGCCAGTGCGCGAAAAACATAACGCATGCGAAACTCCAGGTTTCGGAGGCAAACGATGCTTCGGGGGGAGCGGGTATCCTAGCCCAAGCCGCGTAGCGGTCAAGGCTTGCGCTGTCATGGAAGTGTCAGGCAGAAGGTTTAAGGACCTCGGGCACGGCTTCATGCATGGATTCAGGACAATTCTGGGGCCAGTGAACTAACCCTTGAGGCACAAGTCATTTACGCTATGTGGTCAAATCGCAGGAATTCCGGAACCGTCCTTGCGATCGGTGCGTCCCATCCCAACATTCGGGTCCGTTCCCGGCGGCACCCATTTTTGATGCGGAGACCAGACATGCCAAAGTTCGTGCGCTCCAAGCCCTTCATGGCCTCGTTCGCAGTCATCCTGCTGCTGTCAGTCGGCGGAGTGTTCGCCGGCTTGTCGATGGCACAGGACAAGCCCAACCAGCTGGCTGAGGGCGACAAGCACTTCGCCGAGAAGAGCTATCGCAAGGCCTATGAAGCCTACGAAGCCTACCTGAAGGAGAATCCCAAACCCTCCAACTGGTTTGAGCTGAAGTTGCGCATGGGCCACTGCCAGGCCCAACTCGGGAACTTTGACAAGGCCGAGCTTGAGCTGCTCAGCCTCGCTGACCACAAGGGTCTGTCGGAGATCCAGCAGGGGCGCGCCAATTACCGCCTTGGCCGATTTTTCGCCGAACGTCCCCACTACTACTACGAGAACAAGAAGGGCGAAAAGAGCTGGGGCACCTGGCAGCAGGACAGCAAGTACGTTGACCTGTCCCGCAGCGACGCCGAGAGCGCCCACAAACGCCTGAAACTCTCCTTTGACAAGCTGCGCCCGCTGGCGCTGAACAGCGTCGCCAAGCTGGGCACGGAAGGCGCCGAGTCAGTCGCCATGTTCAATGAGGCGTTCAACGCGGGCCTCGATGCAGCCGCCGCCCTGCAAGCCTGGCAGTACTACCTGGGCCAGCAGCGCATCCAGGTCGATTACTTCGACCGCAACGAGCAAAAGCAGAGCTACTACTATTACCGGCACGACTTTCCCGATCGCGACACCATTCTGAAGCAGCACGACGACCTGGTTGCCATGGCGCTGGGGCTGAAGCAGGCGGCCACCAGCCTTGAGAAGCAGGGGCGCAAGCTCGAGGCCCCGATCGCCGAGGCCGCCAAGCTAGCACGCACGCGCGGGCACATCGCGGCTGCGATGGCGACCTACCGCAAGGGCTGTTTCCTGGTGTCGTACAACCAGCTTGATGACTGGTCGATGCGCGAGCTGCTGTATCACCCGGACCTGCAGGACTTTGACCCGCTGAAGGGCGAGTACTCGCCGCTGCCGATTCTGGCCAGCGTGTACAAGGACTATCACGACACCGAGTTCGCGGACGACGCGCAGTTCTACATCGGGTATGTGCTGGGCCAGGTCGGCCGCCACCAGGAGTCCGAGCAGGCCTATGAAGTGCTGGTCAAGGACGAAGCGTTCAAGGAAAGCACCGAGACTGCCAGCGCGAAGTACATGCTGCAACAGCTGCGCGCCGAGCGTTTGCAGACCCGCACCAAGGTCTCCGACACTGACATCGCCAGCGACAAGCGTATCACCAAGTGGCACGACGGCATTTCATGGTCTTTCCGCGAAGGCGGCGCGAGCAACCGCAGCCTGTTCAAGCGCGGCGAGCGCATCGGCCTGTGGACCGAGACCCGCAACGTCAAGCAATTCAAGGTGCGGGCCCTTACCTTCAACCTGCCGGGCATGATGAAAGACGCCGAGTTTCTCGCGGCCCACACCGCGGGCCTGTCGCACATCGGCGACGCTGCGCTGCAAGGCGTGATTGCCCGCTACATCGGCGAAAAGGTCTTTGAAAAGGCGTACGAAACCGGCGACGACGGCAAGCGCAACTACACGCGCATGAACTTCCAGCTTCCGGAAACGCTGCCCGTCGGCAGCTACCTCGTCGAAGTTGATACCGGCAGCGTCGTTAACCGCCGGCTGATCATGGTCAGCGAGTCACAACTGGTCGTGCAGACCTACAACCCGGTTGAAAACCTGGCTATCTTCGTGGACGCCACCAGCGGCGCGCCGCTTGCCAACACCGAGTTCGTGTACAAGCGCTGGCGCCAGTACTGGAGCAACGATACTTACGTCTGGCAGGTGGACAGCAGCCGCTACACCAGCGACGCGCAGGGCCGCGTGCGCATCCCCACCGGCGGCAGCGTGGGCTGGCAGGGCTGGATGCTGTACGCCGAAAGCGCCGGACGCTACGCGTGGCACCAGTCCGGGTTTGAGTGGTGGCAGCAGCGCGGCGCCGACGACAGCACCACCGCCGATGTTCGCGTGTACCCGATGACCGACCGCCCGGTGTACCGCCCCGGCGACGAAGTGCACGGCAAGATTATCCTGCGCCGTCGCGACGGCGGCGAGTGGCGCAACGTGCCCGGCATGAGCGCGCACCTTGAAATCCGCGACGCCCGCGGCGAAGAACGCTTCAGCCGCCAGATCAGCGCCAACGACTTCGGCGCGCTTGAGTACGACCTGCCGCTGGCCAAGGATGCGGCGCTGGGCAACTGGCGCTTCATCATTCGCTCCAGCAAGTCCGGCAACTGGCTGGGCAGCGGACACTTCGCCGTGGAAGAATACAAGAAGCCCGAGTTTGAAGTTCTCGTCTCGCCGCCTGACAAGCCTGTGAAGCTGGGCGAAGCCATCAGCGCCAACATCCGCGGCGAGTACTACTTCGGCGGTCCAGCCGCCGGCGCCGACGTGAACTACAAGGTCTTCCGCGACTTCTACTTTCACTCGGTGTACTTCCCGCGCCGCTATGACTGGCTGTACAACTGGCAGTCGCCGGTGTGGTACGGCACGCCCGACATGCAGTTCAACCGCAATGCCGGCAGCGAATTGATCACCGAGGGCAAGGGCAAACTGAACGAGCAAGGCGAGTTGGTCATTGAGTGGAACACCGCCAAAGCCCTGACTGACTGGCCCGAGTACGACCACCAGTACCGCGTGGAGTGCGAAGTGACCGACGCCAGCCGCCGCACCATCAACGGCAGCGGGGCGGTCAAGGCTCTGCGCCGCGCGTTCTTTGCCTTCGTGGACAACCGGCTGGGCTTCTACCGGCCGAACGACAAGCTGGACATTGAAGTGCGCACGGTAACGGCCGACAACAAGCCGGTCGCGGCCAAGGGCACGCTGGAAATGCACAAGGTGACGTTCAGCAAGCGCACCGACGAAAACGGCATGCCTCGCATCGACGAAAGCCGCACGCTGGTCAAGACCTGGGATCTGAACACCGACGAGCGCGGTTTGGCACTGTTCAATGAAAAGGTCACCGAAGCCGGAACCTTTGACCTCGTGTACAAGACCGTTGACGAATGGGGCACCACGATCGAGGGCAGCACCCGCATCATCGTCAAGGCCGACACCTGGATGCCCGGCAGCTATCGCTTCGGCACGCTCAGCCTGATCCCGCAGACCCGCGTGTACACGCAGGGCGAAACCGCCAAGGTGCTGCTGGCCAGCGACTTCAAGGACGCCTGGATGCTGATCAGCGTGATCGCGGGCCGTGAGGTAATCTCACAGTCCTTCCTGTCCACCGGCGAGACCGGCGGCCAGTTTGAACTTGAGATCCTGATGGGCCGTGAGCACATCCCCAACTTCCATATCAATGTGCTGACCGTGCAGAACGGCGAGCTGCACACCAACACCCTTGAGCTGTTCGTGCCGCCTGATCACGAGTTCCTGGATGTGCAGGTCACCAGCGACAAGGACCAGTACCAGCCGGGCGAAAAGGGCAAGCTGACCGTGACCGCCAAGGACAAGTTCGGCAACCCCGTCGCCGCCGAGTTTGCGCTGACGGTGTTCGACCGCAGCGTGACCTACATTGCCCCGGACCGCACGCCGAACATCATCAAGCACTTCTACGGCGACCGGCGCTGGTACCGCCTGAACTACCGCAACAGCTACCAGACGGCGGTCAACCCCAACCAGGTCGATCTGCAGAAGTACGAAGAACTGCGCTGGTACGGCGCGCCGCTGGGATGGGGCGTGCGCAACTGGATGGACTGGGAGCGCAACGCCTTCAACTTTGCCGACGAGCGCCAGGACCGCACCGAACGCTACCAGCGCGGGTTTGCCGGCAAGACCAAAGAAGCCGGCGGCCGCAACGCAGAGAACCCTGAAGACGAGCTCAACGATGCCCTGCGCGACGAAGAAGGTTTGGGGGGCGGAGCCGGCGGCAACGTGGCACGCCGCGCCCGTGGCGGCGGAGGCCGCGCTGCTGATGCGGCAGCACCTGGCGCTGCGCCCGGGGCCGAGGCAGAAGACGCTAATGAGGAGACGCGCGAAAGCGCCAAGACCGGTTCAGCCGACAAGAAAGCCGAAAAGGCCGACTGGGGCGAAGCGCTGGCCAACGAAGAAGGCGTGGCTGTGCCGCGCGTGCGCAGCAACTTCAAGGACACCGCGTTCTACGCACACCGCGTGACCACGGGCCGCGACGGCAAGGCCACCGTCGAAGTCCAGTTCCCGGACAACCTGACCGACTGGCGCATTGCGGCGCGCGGTATCACCAGCGTCGCCAAGGTCGGCGAGGCCTTCCACAGCGTGAAGACCACCAAGCGCCTGATCCTGCGCGACCAGGCCCCGCGCTTCTTTGTCGAAGGTGACGTGGTGACGCTGTCGGGCATTATCATGAACCGCTACGAGACAGCGCTGGCCGTCAAGGCGATGCTGGTGCTCAACCCGAAGGACACCGCCACGAAGGAAGACCTGGCGGCGTTCTGCCGCTTCGAACTGTTCCCTGAAACGCCGGACGTGCAGGTGTTTGACGTGCCGGCGGGCGGCGAGATTCGCGTGGACTGGCGCATCCGCATGACCGGCGCCGGCAAGTTCAACATTCGCATGCTGGCCCTGACCACAGTTGAATCCGACGCCACCGAAAAGAGCTTCTACTGCAAGGTGCGCGGCGCCGAGATGTACCAGGCCCACACCGCCGTGATCAACGACGGCGAAAAGGCCGCGCAGTTCATGGTTGATCTGCCGCAGCAGATGGACCCCGAGCAGACGTACATGGACCTGCAACTCTCGCCCAGCGTCGCGGCGCTGGCCATGGACGCCCTGCCGTACCTGCTTGAGTTCCCCTACGGCTGTGTCGAGCAGACCATGAGCCGTTTCCTGCCCGCGGTACTGGTGCGTAAGACACTCCAGGACGCCGGCCTGAACCTTGAAGACATCGCGGCCCGCCGCTCCAAGATGGACTACGAGGGCGTCAACCCGCAAGCCGCATACTGGTACAAGCGCAACCCGGTGTTCGACACCGGCACGCTGAACGCCATCCTGGACTCGGGCATCAAGCGCCTTGCCTTCATGCAGCACGCCAGCGGCGGCTGGGGCTGGTGGCAGGGCGGCTACAGCGACACCTACATGAGCGCATACGTGGCCTATGGCCTGCACACCGCCAAGGAAGCGGGCGTGGCGTTTGACCACAACATGCTCACGCGCTGCATCAGCTTCCTGCGCAGCGAAGCACGCAAGGAAAAAGACCTGCACCGCGTGGCCTACATCGCCTATGTGCTCAGCTACGCCGGCAACCCCGACAAGGAGCTGCTGGACAAAATCTATGACCGTCGCGACGACCTGACGCACCAGTCACGCGCCATGAACTGCATGGCCCAATGGCTGGCCGGCGACAAGGAACGTGCCCGTATCCTGATCAGCAACATTGAAGACTACCGCAAGGAAGACACCGCCAACGGCACCACCTGGTGGGACGGCGGCAAGGAATACTGGTGGTGGTACAACGACAAGATTGAGACCAACGCGTTTGTGATGCAGGCATTCACGATGGTTGACCCGACCAACAAGTACCTGGAAAAGCACGTGCGCTGGCTTGCCCAGAACCGCAAAGGCAGCCGCTGGAACAGCACCAAGGACACCAGCCACGCGGTGTCAGCGCTGATGGCCTACGCCAAGGCCACGGGCGAGCTCAGCCGCAGCTACACGGTGACGGTCAAGCGCAACGGCGAGCCGATCCACAGCTGGCAGGTCACACCCCAGAACGTGTTCAGCATGCAGACCAACGTGCGTCTGCGCGGCAGCCAGCTGCCCCCGGGCAAGCACAACTTCACGATTGAGCGCGAGGGCGAAGGCAAGGTTTACTTCAGCAGCTTTGTCAGCTACTTCAGCAAGGAAGACAAGCTGAAGGCAACCGGCAACCAGATCCACATCGAGCGCAAGTACTACAAGCTGATCGAGAAGAACGAAGAAGTCACGGTCAGGAAGACCATGCCCGACGGCACGGTCAAGGAAGTCAAAGAAATGCGCAAGACCTACGACCGTGAACTGCTTGAGTACGGCGCGAAGATGGTCAGCGGCGACAAGATTGAAGTTGAACTTGGCATCACCGCTGACAATGACTACGAGTACCTGAGCTTCGAAGACTTCAAGCCCGCGGGCTGTGAACCGCTGGCCCTTCGCAGCGGCGGCGGATACGCCGGCGGCACAGTCCAGAACGTCGAACTGCGGGACGACCGTGTGGCCTTCTTCATGAGCTACATGCGCCAGGGGTACTTCACGCTGCGCTACCAGTTGCGCTGCGAGATCCCCGGCACGTTCAGCGCGCTGCCCACGCAGGGCGGCAGCATGTACGTCAGTGAAGTCCGCGCCAACAGCGAGGAATGGAAGGTCACCATCAGCGACAAGTAGTCCGGCCAGTCAGCGCAAGCGCAGGCCCCCGCCCCTTGGCGGGGGCCTGCTCATTCGGGGCGACTACTCCCATTCCTTGATCTGGGCCTTGATGGCCTTGATGGCCAGCCGCCGGGACAGCGTGCTTTCGGCCTTCTCAAGCGCTTCGTACACGCCCAGCGCCGCGTACAGGCTCTCGACGCTCACCCAGCGCAGGCCCTCGCGCCAGTGAAGCGCGGCGTACTCTTCAAGGTCAACCCGCTGGCCCTTGTTCAGAGCGTACTCAAGCATGACCACCGCCCACTCGTCGATGCCGCAGTGCGCATACCAGCGCCCCAGCAGCACTGCCAGTTCGGGGTCAAGCTCGTCCTCCTGCCATGGCAGCGCCTCAAACAGCGCAGGCAGTCTTCGTTCAAACTCATCGTAGGCAGCGGGACGGCTGAAATCTTCCACCATCACGGACCCGCCGTCTGCGGCCACGACCACACGCGCGTCGGTGGGCACCTGCCCCGCATCCAGCATCACCGTGGGTAGAGAAATCCAGGCCGCAACCGATTCGCGGCGCCGCACATCATACATGCGGCGGCGATTGTCGGCGGCGGCGGTCAAAATGTAGCCGCCATCCGTGGTGAAACGCAGGCCGTAAAGGTCGCCCGAGTGCAGCTTGACGGACGTGAGCTGCCGCAGTGTTGCCACGTCCCACACTTGCAGCGTGCCCCCGTCGTGGCCGCTTGCCACCAGCGTGCCATCGGGCGAAAACGCCGCCGAAAGCAGCCCCAGCCCGGGCTCGCCCCCGACAAAGCGGCCAGCCAGCGTGAGATCGCTTGCGTTGAGCATGACCAGCGGGCCTTCTTCAAGACCGCAAAGCAGCTTGGTGCCGTCGGGTGAGTAGCGCAGCATGCGCACAGCGCTGTCAATGGTGACCGGGCCCAGCCGCACCTCAAGCTCGGGGGACAGCAGCAGCACCTTGCCGTTGGAAGTCGCAACGGCCACCGTGCCGCCGTCCGGCGAAATCGCGCACGTCCAGGTGGGCCCGTGGTCGCTGCGCCACTCGTGCAGCACCTTCGCCTCTTCCACATCCCAGACCTTGAGCATGCCTTCGCGGCCCGCGGTGATAGCGCGCGTGGCGCCCGGGAACAGTTGCAGGTCCTGCGTGGCGGCAGTGTGCCCGCCCATGAACGCCAGGTGCGCCGCAGAGCGCAGGTGCCACACCTGCAGGCCCTTGCTGCCGCCGCTGCCGAATGCCAGTTCGCCGTCTTCGCTGAATTGCAGGCGCATCACAAAGTCAGTGCGCGGATTCACCAGGCCGCGGACTTCGCCATCCATGTTCGTGTTCCAGAGCTTGATGCGCCGCGCGTCGTTGGCGGTCACCAGCAGCGGGTGGTACGGGTGCCACTCGAGCGCGGAAATGTCCGTTTCTTCCTTCCAGACGCGCTTGGTGACGCCGGTGCGCGTGTCGCAAATGCGCACATAACCGTCGGCCTGCCCCACTGCGAAGTAGCGGTCATCAGGGCTGCGCCGCAAGCACCACGCCGCGCCGGTAAGCCGCAACAGGTAGGTCTTGTGCTGGCTGTTGTGCAGGTCCCAGAAGTGGACGTTGCCCTCGGTGTCGCTGGTAAAGCAGTTGCCTTCGTTCGTGAAAAAGATGCCGCTCACCGGCGCGTCGTGCGTGGCGTTGAACAGTTGCTTGCCCGTCTCAAGGCTCCAGATGTACATCATGCGGTCGCCGCCGCCGCTGGCGACAAGCTTGCCACTGGGCGCGAAGATCAGCGCCGTGACAGCCACCGCATGGCTGCCCTCGGGAATCTGGTGGGCCTCGATCACGCGTTTGCATTCGCCCGTCTTGAGGTCCCAGATGCGCACCGTGCGGTCCCATGAGCCGGAGGCCAGCAATGTACCGTCGGGCGAAACCGCCATCGACGCGATCGGGCCGGTGTGGCCCTTGAGCGCGGGCAGGTCTTCGTCAGCGACAAAGTCATATCGGTAGATGTTGGTATCGACGCAACCCATGCACAGCAGCGCCGTGCCGGGCACAAACACCATGGCCTTGATCTCCGGAAACGTCTCATGAAAGAAGAAGTGCCGCCCGCTGCGCGCATCCCAGACGCGCAAGCCGCCGTAGCTGGGCGCGGTTGCCAGCAGGCGACCGTTGGGAGAGAATGCCATCGCGCGCGTCGGCGAGTCGTCGGTGTGAAAGCGGCGCAACTCAGTGCCGTCTTCCAGCCACCACAGCCGCAACTGGCTGTCGTCGCCGCACGACAGCAGGCGCTTGCCGTCAGCGTGAAACGCCACAGCCGCCGTGGTGCTGAAGTGCCCGTTGATCTTGCGTATCACGGCGCCGTCCGCAGTCTGGTACAGCGTCGTCGGGTGGTCCACAGAGCCCGCAACCAGCACTTCGCCGTCCGCCGAGACCGCCAGTGAAACAATGCGGCGTTCCTCGCCCCGGAACTCACCCAGACGTTCGCCGGTCAGGCCAAAGTGCCGCGCCAGCCCGCGTGAGCCTGCACACCACAACGCCTTGCTGTCCGGGTCAAATGCCAGGGCCGTTGGAAAGTTGACGCCGTCAAACTCAAAGGACCTCGTGACTTCGCCCGCCGGCGTCAATACATGCAGGCCGCGCTTGCCGTCCGCCACCACAAGTACCGTGCCGTCCGGCGACAGGACCATTGCCGCAGCGGACGCGGGCAGCTCGGTCCGGTACTGCTCCAGCCCCGTCTCCGGGTTCCAGCCGCGCACCGTGTTGTCCCGCGCCGCCGAGATCACGAAGTCTTTCGTGAAGGCAAGCGCCACCACGCGGTCTGTATGGCCCCACATGGTGTGCAGAAGCTGCCCCGTCTCGACCTGCCAGATCCGCACCGATGCATCCGCTCCGGCGCTTGCCAGCCGCTTACCGTCGGGTGAAAACGCCACCGCCAGCACGGGGCCGCGGTGGCCCTCAAGCACCCGCACGCGCCTCCAGTCTTCAAAGTCGAAAAGTGCGGCGCCGGCTTCACCTGCCAGCGCGACCGTGCGGCCGTCACTGTGCAGGGCCATGTGCGACAGGTCGCCGAAGTCGCCGCCGCCGTATTCCATGACTGCCGGCGGAGCGTTGCCGTACGTTGTGGACAAGCAAGCCTCCACAGCAAACGTGGACATGCCCACATCCTGCAGCGCCTTGCGGGCGGCCTTGTACTTTTCGCGGGCTTGCTCCCAGGCTTCGGCGCTTGCCAGCGACTCGCCGCTGCTCATCAGGCTCTCAGCCAGCCGGACCTGTGATTCGCGCTCGGCTTTGCGGGCTCGCTCGGCCTCGGTGATTGCGCGGCCTTCGCTTTCCTCTGCAGCCTTGCGCGCGCTGTTGGCGATTTCGGTCTGGCGCACGGCCTCAGTGCGTTGCTGGTTGGCGATTTCGGTCTGGCGCTCTGCTTCGTTGCGTTGCTCGGTGGCAATGCGTGACTGCCGCTCGGCCTCGCGCTTCTGGACTTCGGCGATCTCGCGTTGCTTGTCTGCCTCCTGCCGCTGCTGCTCGGCGAACTCGCGTTGCTTGTCCGCTTCCTGCCGCTGCTGCTCGGCGGTTTCCTTCTGGGCGACGGCCTCGGCGCGGCTTGCGTTCAGGTTGATCACGAACCAGCTGACCAGCGCCACCATCATCGCCATTGCAACCACGATCGTGGCAACCAGCGACTTGTTCTTGCGGTAAAACAGGCGCAGGTAGTGAAACGTGCCGGGAGCGCGCGCCACGATCGGCTCGCCGCGGGCAAACGCCTCAAGGTCGCGCTGCATCGCGACTGCCGTCGGGTAACGCTCGCCGGGCAGCTTGCTGGTGGCGACCTTGATGACCGTCTCAAGGTCCTTGGGAACGGCGCGATTGATCTGGCGCACGTTCTTTGGCTCTTCCTGCAGCACCTGCTGCATCAGGCGCGCTTCAGAGTCTCCGTCAAACATCGGCGCCAGTGCCGCCAGCTCATACAGCGTGGCGCCAAGACTGTAGATGTCCGCCGTCTCCTTGATCTCCAGCATCTGGTGCTGCAACTGCTCCGGCGGCATGTAGCGCAGCGTGCCCAGCACCTTCACGCTGCTCATGGTCAGTGCCACGCTCTGGTCCTGCATCTGGGCCAGCCCAAGGTCCATGATGATCGCGCGCGATCCGTCGGTCGTGAGCATGATGTTGCCGGGCTTGAGGTCGCGGTGGATGATCCCGTGGCTGTGCAGGTGTGCCACGCCCGCTGCCGCCTGCCCCACGATCTCGGCAAGGCGCACATAATAATCCTTACCCTTGTCGCGGCTGATGACAGCCGTGCCCTTGCTCAACTTGGGCACATTCAAGCCCATGTCGGCGGGGTGTTTTTCGGCGCGGCTTTGGCCCGCGCTGCTGATGGCCTTCAGCAAGTCGCGGTCGCGAAACTCGCCGGACTTGTCGCGGTGCTGGGTCAGCACGCCGTACACGCCGGCGAGGTCGCTGCCTTCGACGTACTCCATCGCGTAGTAGTAGCGGTCGCCGTCCTGGCCCGCAGCCAGCACCTTGATCACGTTCGCGTGGTCGCACCGCGCCAGCGCCGAGATCTCACGCTTGAAGCGCGCCACCGCAATCGGGTCGCCGCTTACCCCCGGCGGCAGAACCTTCAACGCCACCACACGCTTCAGGCTCCCCTGCCGCGCCTTGTACACGATTCCCATGCCGCCGCGGCCCAGCTCGCCCAGGATCTCGAAGTCACCGATCCACTCCGCCGCAGCGCCGCCGGGCACGGCTTGGCCAAGGCCCGCTTCACTGTCCGGCGCTTCGCCCGCGTTGTCGATGTCACCCGCGCTCACCTGCTGCCCGCTTACCCGCGTCAGCAGCGCCGCCAGTTCTTCGGTCGGGTTGTGGCTGGTCAGACGCGCCCCGGAGTCATAGTCCAGGTACTCGACGTTCTTGACACCCACCTGCTCGGTCTTGCCGCGACGCACACCCACCTTGTTCAAAAAGCCCACGCGGTCGCGCTCAAGCTCGTCCAGCTCGTACACCAGCAGCGGGTGCAGCCTTACCCGCACGTTGCGCCCCACCAGCAGCAATTGTCCAGCCGGGATGTGCGTATCCGCCTCGCGATTCTCGTCGTCAAACGGCACGTGGATGCCGTCGCCGCGCAGCACCTCGTAGCGACGCACCGTGCGGCTGCTGCGCGTGTCAATCACGTCGCGCGCCACACAGAACATCAGGCCTTCAAAGGGGTTTAATGCTTCGAACCCTTCCAGCATCGCCGCCACCAGCAGCGGCGACGCTTCACTGTAAAAGGCCTGCGTGCGCTGGCCCCCGTGGCCGACCTCGGCGTTGCGGTAGCCGACAATCGCGTCAAACAGGTCCAGCACGCTTACGTTGCTGCGGTTGTCTTCCTTGTCCTGGGCTTTGGCCGCAAAGCGGATAAACGCCGTGCAGGCAGGCCGCGGTGCGCGCTCGGTCAGGCGCTTGCCCACCCCCGACAGCGGCAGCAGGCCCGCATCCGGGCGGCCTCCCAGCCAGTTCGAGATCTCGCGCAAAAGGTTCAGCCAGTGCCCGGTGCTGGGACGCGCAAGGTTCTCGATCACCTTGTTCAGCTTGGGCTCTTTGGCCCCGTCCTGCAGGTACACCGCCACCAGGCTGGCCGCCGTCAGCTTCAGTGATGCTTCAAAAAAGTAGTACGCGCCAAGGTGCGCGCCCTCGGGCGACTTTGCGTTCAGGGCACGCCGCAGCGCCTGCGCCAGCGGCAACGGCAGCAGAGGTAACAGCGACGCGGCTTTGGTCGGGTCGTACATTCAGTCGCCCGATTTGAGCGAATTCTCCAGCAAACTCAACATCTGCCGCGCGAGAGTCAGGTAGCACCGCATCTCCGTTTCGCTGCCTGCCTCCACGCGTTCCATGGACTGGCGCGCCTCGCGGGCCCACTCATGGCTCCGGATGCGTCTTGCCAGGCGCCAACTTGATTGCGCGAAAGCAAGTTCCGGGAACTCGGTCGCACCCGCATTTCGGGCCGAGCGCAGGAATGGCGCGCCCCAATAGTCGTACTGCCTGAATGCAAAGTACTCGCCAAGCCGCGCCACCAGTTCAGGTGAAGGCCCCCGTGCCTGCATCTGGCTGCGCACGGCGTGAAGACGGGCGTCCCACGCTTCAAGGACAGCCACGCGTCCGGGCAACTCAATGAACAGCGTGCCCTGGTCGCCGCCTGAGGCAATCAACCCGGCGTCAGGGCGAACTGCGATGCAATACAGTTCGCGACTGACGAACTGCCAGCCCGCGATTTCTTCGCCGCGCTCAAGGTCCACCATTCGGCGCCAGCCATCGTTCGAGACGGTAAATGCGAACCTGGGGTCGCCACCGACGGCAATGGCCGAAACTCTTGAACGATGGCAGTGAAGACTGGCGTGCAAGCGACCCGTCGCGTTCGACCACACGCGCACGTGGCCGTCAAAATGGCCCGTGACAATCCAACGCCCGTCCGGTGAGTACGCCGCGCAGCACACGAGTGAGCTGGTGGGCCCGCCCGTCAGGGGCGTCCGGATCGTGCAGCTTTCAAGGTCAATGATGCGGATTGCCCCCGCCGCCGAACCGTACAGAAGTTCGCGCCCGTCGTGGCTGAAGCAGATGGCGTCGGCGCTCCATTCAAACTGCCAGTCCTTGTCTTTCCAACGCACGGTCTTGCCGGTGTCGGCGTCCATCAGGATCAACGCCTCGCTGTGCTGAAAGACCAACAGGTCACGCGCCGGGCTTACGGCCATCGACAGACCCTCAAGATCCTCGCCCATCTGCCGCTTCCACGTGGACTTGTCTTGAAGCGGGTCCCACAGACGCACGCCCTGCTTTTCATCGGCAACGAAAAGCTTGTCGCCCTGCGCGTTGAACGTCATCGCGAGAATGCGGCCCGTGGCCACTTTCTGTTCGGCCAGCAGCATGCCGCTTTCACAGCACCAGAACTCGACGCCGCCGTCGGCGTTACCCATCGCCAGCATGCGCCCGCCCGGCGAGATGGCTGTTGCAGTCACCGCAGAGTTTTTGCTGCGATACTGGTCAAAGGTTGCGACGTCGGGTGAGGCGCCGGTCGTGAACAAGTGCGCGCGGCCTGACTGTGTACCTGCTATCACGCCTATGCCGTTGCCCAGCCATGCCGCGCACATCGTGACGCTGCCGGCATGCAGGACGCTTGCAGGCTCCCAGCCGTCCTTCCACTCCCAGGTGCGGAGGTAGCCGTCGTAGCTTGAGGTCGCGAGCCTGTCGCCGCGGACATTCGCGGCCAGCGCGATTACCTCGCCGCTGAAAGGCCGCATGCTATGGGCCGGCAGCACCTGCGGTGCACCCGTGCCCAGTTTCCATGTCGTAATGCTGCCGCCCGTGTCGCCAACAACAGCCGTGTTGCCCGTGCCGAACGCGAGCCGGTGCGGCGAACTTTTGAAACCGATCAAACGGTCCTGTACTTCCCCGTCTTCAATGCTGAAGCGTATGACCAGGCCCGCAGAGTAGCCTGTCAGCACCGACTTTCCGTCGCCGCTGATCACCATACTGACTACTTGTCCGACACCGCGGTCAGGCTTGAATTTCTGCAGCACCTGCCCTGTATCGTGCCGGACAACCTGGACCGCATTGCTTTCCACAACTCCTGCGACAAGGGAGCCGTCCCGCGAGAAGACCGCGTTGTGCACGGGCGGCGACTTTGACAGCGTGCGCTCAGTGAACGTGTCTCCCACGATGTCATAGACCGCATGCTCGCCGTTGGATGAGTATGAGTTCAGCCTGCGGCTGCCGGGCGCGAATGCGATTGCGGACTGCGTGATACTGTATGCGCGATACAGCATGCGCCCGGTCGGAATCTCCCAGACGCACATGAAGCCGTCTGTCCCCAGGGTCGCCGCCATGCCGCCGTTGTCACTGATCGCCAACCCGGTTACATCGGCCCCGTGTCCGACTACGTCGTGCAACAGTTTGCCTGCTGCCAGGTCCACAAGCTGCGGCTGCCCACCACCACCGACAATGATCAACCGGCCGGCATCAGGCAGGTACGCCATGTCAGTGCATACACGTGTCACCGCGCCCGTGACAACTGTGGTGGCACCGCTGTCCGTGTCCAGAAGCAACAGTTCCTTGTCAGTCGCGGCAAACAGTGACGATCCGCCGGAGGCGCCGTAAATCGCCGTGGCACGATCGACCTTGATCACGCGCGAACGTGAGAGATCAACCGGGTCGAACACCTGAATGCCTGCCTGATACATGGATACGTACAGCATCCCGTCTGCGCCCCAGACGGCACCCAACAGCTCTTCGAACTCTTTGGCCGGCTTGCGGTGGGCAAGCTCGTTGCCCTTCAGGTCATACACATGGGCGGCGCCGTTGTACGCACAAACAGCGACCCGGGCCGAGTCCGGGGCAAAAGCAATGCGCGAGTAGCCCGCAGACTGATAGTCCTTGCGGAACAGCATCTGGCGCGAAGGCAGATCCCACACAATCAGTCGGCTGCTTTCGAGACTCGCAAGCGTGCGCCCGTCAGGCGCAAGCTTCATCGTGGCAAGCATGAAGTCGTGGCCCCACAGCTCGCCCAGCAGGCTGTCATCCTTCGCCGACCACAATTTGAGCACGCCGCCCTCACCGCCCGTTATCACGGTCTCGCCGTCGGGAGTAAGCGCGAGCACCGTACATACACCGCCATGACGTTGTACGCTGCGCACTTCGCGCCACTCCGCTATGTCCCATACCAGGTAGCCGTAGCTGCCCGAGAAGTACGCCCGCTTCCCATCCGGCGCCACCGCAATGCTTCCCATAGGCGAGTACGAAGTCGCGCCGAAAGTGACTGCCGGCGACGGCGACTTCCAGTTGCAGTTGTTCAGCCCGCTTTCGGCCGGGACCGGATTGATACCCAGCTCGCGGTAAATGCGGCGCGCATCTTCGAATGACTTGCGGGCCTCGATCAATCGTCCGGAATTCAGCAACTGGTCCCCGTACATGATGGCGCCGGATGCCAATCGCTCCCTGGCGATCCGTTCAGCGGCGACTGCACGGGCCTTTTCCTCCATTGCACGCTGCTCGGATTGTTCGGCGACAACTTGAGCGCTGCGGGCCTGCTGTTCGCCGATCTCGGCGCGGGCGCGCTGGTTGTCGGCCTCCTGCCTCTGCTGCTCGGCGATGCCCGCCTGGCGTTCGGCTTCAGCGCGCTGGGTCACTGCCGCGCGGCGCTGGTTCTCGGCTTCCTGGCGTTGCCTGTCCGCCATCTCACGCTGGCTGTCTGCCTCCTGCCTCTGGTGCTCGGCTTCAGCTTTCTTTGCCAACGCGTCAGCGCGGGACTCATTGAGGTTCACGATGAACCAGCTGACAACTGCGATCAGCAGCGCAACGCCCGCGGCGATTGTGGCGACCAGCGGTTTGTTCTTCGCATAAAACAGCCGCAAGTAGTGAAAGGTGCCGGGGGCCCGCGCCTTGACCGGCTCGCCGCGGGCAAACGCTTCAAGGTCCTGTTGCAGCGAGAGCGCGGTCGGGTAGCGCTCGTTGGGCAGCTTGCTGGTTGCGACGCGAATGATCGTATCCAGGTCGCGCGGCACAGCACTGTTGACTTGCCTGGGTGACCTGGGTTCTTCCTGCAGCACCTGCTGCATCAGGCGCGCTTCAGAGTCTCCGTCAAACATCGGCGCCAGTGCCGCCAGCTCATACAGCGTGGCGCCAAGACTGTAGATGTCCGCCGTCTCCTTGATCTCCAGCATCTGGTGCTGCAACTGCTCCGGCGGCATGTAGCGCAGCGTGCCCAGCACCTTCACGCTGCTCATGGTCAGTGCCACGCTCTGGTCCTGCATCTGGGCCAGCCCAAGGTCCATGATGATCGCGCGCGATCCGTCGGTCGTGAGCATGATGTTGCCGGGCTTGAGGTCGCGGTGGATGATCCCGTGGCTGTGCAGGTGTGCCACGCCCGCTGCCGCCTGCCCCACGATCTCGGCAAGGCGCACATAATAATCCTTACCCTTGTCGCGGCTGATGACAGCCGTGCCCTTGCTCAACTTGGGCACATTCAAGCCCATGTCGGCGGGGTGTTTTTCGGCGCGGCTTTGGCCCGCGCTGCTGATGGCCTTCAGCAAGTCGCGGTCGCGAAACTCGCCGGACTTGTCGCGGTGCTGGGTCAGCACGCCGTACACGCCGGCGAGGTCGCTGCCTTCGACGTACTCCATCGCGTAGTAGTAGCGGTCGCCGTCCTGGCCCGCAGCCAGCACCTTGATCACGTTCGCGTGGTCGCACCGCGCCAGCGCCGAGATCTCACGCTTGAAGCGCGCCACCGCAATCGGGTCGCCGCTTACCCCCGGCGGCAGAACCTTCAACGCCACCACACGCTTCAGGCTCCCCTGCCGCGCCTTGTACACGATTCCCATGCCGCCGCGGCCCAGCTCGCCCAGGATCTCGAAGTCACCGATCCACTCCGCCGCAGCGCCGCCGGGCACGGCTTGGCCAAGGCCCGCTTCACTGTCCGGCGCTTCGCCCGCGTTGTCGATGTCACCCGCGCTCACCTGCTGCCCGCTTACCCGCGTCAGCAGCGCCGCCAGTTCTTCGGTCGGGTTGTGGCTGGTCAGACGCGCCCCGGAGTCATAGTCCAGGTACTCGACGTTCTTGACACCCACCTGCTCGGTCTTGCCGCGACGCACACCCACCTTGTTCAAAAAGCCCACGCGGTCGCGCTCAAGCTCGTCCAGCTCGTACACCAGCAGCGGGTGCAGCCTTACCCGCACGTTGCGCCCCACCAGCAGCAATTGTCCAGCCGGGATGTGCGTATCCGCCTCGCGATTCTCGTCGTCAAACGGCACGTGGATGCCGTCGCCGCGCAGCACCTCGTAGCGACGCACCGTGCGGCTGCTGCGCGTGTCAATCACGTCGCGCGCCACACAGAACATCAGGCCTTCAAAGGGGTTTAATGCTTCGAACCCTTCCAGCATCGCCGCCACCAGCAGCGGCGACGCTTCACTGTAAAAGGCCTGCGTGCGCTGGCCCCCGTGGCCGACCTCGGCGTTGCGGTAGCCGACAATCGCGTCAAACAGGTCCAGCACGCTTACGTTGCTGCGGTTGTCTTCCTTGTCCTGGGCTTTGGCCGCAAAGCGGATAAACGCCGTGCAGGCAGGCCGCGGTGCGCGCTCGGTCAGGCGCTTGCCCACCCCCGACAGCGGCAGCAGGCCCGCATCCGGGCGGCCTCCCAGCCAGTTCGAGATCTCGCGCAAAAGGTTCAGCCAGTGCCCGGTGCTGGGACGCGCAAGGTTCTCGATCACCTTGTTCAGCTTGGGCTCTTTGGCCCCGTCCTGCAGGTACACCGCCACCAGGCTGGCCGCCGTCAGCTTCAGTGATGCTTCAAAAAAGTAGTACGCGCCAAGGTGCGCGCCCTCGGGCGACTTTGCGTTCAGGGCACGCCGCAGCGCCTGCGCCAGCGGCAACGGCAGCAGAGGTAACAGCGACGCGGCTTTGGTCGGGTCGTACATCCGGCCCCAAATGAACAATGCAGCGGCAACTCTAGTGGCAGCCGCTGCATTGCCAAGGGTACTTGCCCTACTTGCGGAAGCCGCCCTCGCACTCGCCCAGGATCTGCAAGGCCTGCGCCGTGCCGATCAAGTCCCCGAAGGCGTGGTGGTCGAGCCATGTGCCCGACTCTTCCCGGTCGAGCATGACGGCCTTGAGCACGGCATCGTTGGTCTTGGTGAAGGTATCACCGCCGACAAACTTGGCGGCAACCAGCGCATAGTAGTGGCCGTACATCCAGTAGTAGGCCGCGTTCTGGTACAGGTGCCGGGCGTGCGTATGCCAGAAGTCCCGCACGCGGTCGAGCTCGTAGCGGTATGCGTGGAAGATCTCGACTGAACGCTTGAGTTGCTCCTTGCTGCGCGCCTTGCACAGGTACTGCTGCAACTCACAGGCGCAGATGCGCCCGACGTTGCCGCGCACATCCGACGCACCCGGCAGCGAGAAGGCCCATTCCTTGGCGTCCGCCTTGTACAAGTAGCTTTCGATCTTCGGGTTGTTCGGATCTTCCACACGCATGTCGGCAATCAGGCGCTCGCCCGCGGCCAGCGCCACCTTGGGCGGCTGCAGGCCCAGCAGGTCACGACCGCGATACAGCGCAATCAGCGCCGCCGAAGTCGAGTGCGTCGTGGCAAGGCCCATCCACGGGTAGTAGGCCCAGCCGCCGGTCTCAAGGGCGACTTCAGAGGGCGCGGTCAACGTGACCTTCATGGTCGCTTCTTTGCCCTTGCGCTTGTACTTGACCGTGACTTCGTCGCCGGCGTTGTAGTAGCCCAGCACGTCCGAGAAGTCGATGCGGTTGGCGGTGGCCCGGTTATCCAGATGCGTGATGATATCGCCCGGCCGCAGGCCGGCCTTGTCCGCTGCGCCACCTGCGTGGACTTTCATGATGCGGCACTCGGAGTAAAGCAACTGCGCCGCCTGGCCGGCGATAACGCCGCCGACAAACACCACGTCCATGCTGGCAGGCGCGTTGGTCGGGTTGACCACGACGCTGTTGCTCATGATCTCTTCGCCGCGCAGCCATGTGATGGTTGCAAATTCACCGGCAGGCAGCCGGCTTGAAAGCATCATGAAATGGTCCATGCCGCAGATCGGCACATGGTTGATACCGACGATCCGGTCGCCGACCTTGATGCCAAGACGCAGCGCCGCAAAGCCGGGGAAGCTCATGAGGCCGGCATGGCCGCTGCCCTGTGCCTCGCGCCGGTAGGCGCCAACCTGTACGCCGGGCAGGCCGCTCGCGTCCTCAGTAACAGAAAGGATGTCCAGTGTGCCTTCCGGGGCGTAGCGCCCCTTGAACGTCACCGTGGCAGTCTTGCCGCCGCGGTTGACGCTGATGCGGACATCTTTGTCCACAGCCAGCGCCTTGACGGCCTTGGCCCAGTCATCGGCGCTGCTGATCGAAGTACCGTTGATGGCAGTGACGATGTCGCCAACTTCCATGCCGGCAGCAAGCGCGGGTGACTTGGGCACAAAGTTGTCGGCGATTGCCTTGGCGCCGTCCCACTTGACGTTGATCCCGACGAAGATCGGCCAGTTTACCGGAATCTGGAAGCTCAGGGAATCGACCTTGCCGGAGGCGCGCTTGACCTTGAGGTCGATCGTCTGGCCCTGGATGAACTCAAGTTCCAGCATGTAGTAGTCGTAGGCGTTGTCGATGCGGATGCCCTCGGCCTCCACGATGCGGTCGCCTTCCGTCAGGCCCGCCTTGGCCGCGGGGCCGCCTTCCACCGCGTCCACAACCAGTGCGCCGCCCAGGAAGTCTTCATCGCTCGGCAGGGCCAGCGTTACGCCGATGTCGCCGGGCAGCGCGGCCTGTGTGGCACGGCTGTCGGCGCGGGCGCGACGGCGCTGGTCCATCAGGGTACGCTCGCCGTTGTTCAGCTGGATGCGCAACAGGCCGTCCATGCAGCGCTTGGCGGTGTTGTGCAGCAGCGCCTTGCGCGCGGCGTCTTTGGCGGACTGGTAGCGCTCAATCATGAACTCAAGCGCCAGCGTGTAGCGCCAGCAGGCGTAGTCCACGGTGAAACTGAGCTTGCCGCGCGTGATGCGGTTGATGACAAAGTCGGCCGCGCGCTCAAGCGCGGGTTCAATGCGTTCGTCGAGGTGACGATGCGGCGCAAGGCCAAGCCCGACCAAGGAAGTTACCGCAATGGCGTCCATGGCCTCGTCAGCAACCATCGACAACAAGTGGCCGCTGAGCACAACGTCCCACGAGCCGTCTTCCAGCTGCGCAGTCAGCAGATAATGCGCGCCTTCCTTGATTGCCGTGCGTACGGCATCGTCGCTGGGCTTGGCGCCGCTGAGGTCGTACGGGTCCTGCGGGATCCACGCGTCCGGATCACGGTGGCGCGGGTTGAAGCGCTCGCCCTTTGCCTCACGAACTTCGGGCTGGGCGTTCTGCCCGTCAACACTGACGAAACAAACCGGCATGAAAAGAAGCAGGCACACTGCAATCCAACGGGCGAACTTCATGATGGTAGCTCTCCAGGAAATGGACAGCCAAGATACTTTGGACACGCAACAGGTAAAACGCTGATTTGCACAGAATGAGCGGCCGACCCGCTGACGTTAAAAGGGCGCCATGGCAGGCAAGCGAGTCGTCATCGTCGGCGCCGGCTTCGGGGGCCTGTATTGCGCGCGCGCGCTCAAGCGCGCTGATCTGCGCGTCACCGTGGTGGATCGCCGCAACCACCACCTGTTTCAGCCATTGCTCTATCAGGTCGCCACGGCGGCACTGACCGCCCCCGACATCGCCGCGCCCGTGCGCAAGATCCTGCGCAGCCAGCGCAACGCCGAGGTCATGCTGGCAGAGGCAACAGGGGTTGATCTTGTCGCGCGCAAGGTGCTGCTGGCGGGCGGCGAGCTTGACTACGACTTTCTGGTGATCGCGACGGGCGCAACGCACAGCTACTTCGGGCACGACGAGTGGGCGCGGTTTGCGCCGGGCCTGAAGACGTTCGACGACGCCTTCGAAATCCGCCACCGCGTGCTGCTGGCCTTTGAACAGGCGGAAATCGAGACCGACGAGGCGCGCCGCAAAGCGCTGACCACGTTCGTGATTGTCGGCGCCGGCCCCACCGGCGTTGAGCTGGCTGGCGCACTGGCAGAAATCGCGCGCAAGACCATGGCCCGCGACTTTCGAAACTTTGACCCGGCCCGGTCGCGCGTGCTGCTGCTGGACGCAACCGACCGGGTGCTGCCCGCGTTTCCGCCGCAGCTTTCGGCCAGCGCCGCAAAACAGCTTGAGACGCTGGGCGTTGAGGTGCGCACCGGCGCGCGCGTGACCGCAATTGACGAGGCCGGTGTGCAGCTGGGCGACGAGCGCATAGACGCCCGCACCGTGATCTGGGCCGCGGGCGTGCAGGCGTCGCCCATGGGCAAGGCGCTTGGCGCGCCCACCGATCGCGCCGGCCGCGTGCTGGTAGAGCCGGACCTGAGCGTACCGGGTCACCCCGATGTGTTCGTGATCGGGGACCTGGCGGCGGTTAAGCACCGCGACGGCTGGGTGCCGGGAGTCGCGCCCGCGGCAATCCAGATGGGTTGGCACACGGCGCGGAACATCCGGCGGCGCTTGAAGGGCGATGCCACGGTTCCGTTCCGCTACAGCGAAATCGCAAACGTGGCGACGATCGGTCGCCGGCGCGGCGTGGCGGACGTGAAAGGCCTGCGCTTTTCGGGCGCGCTGGCGTGGCTCTTGTGGCTGGTTGTGCACATCTTCTGGCTGATCGGTTTCAGGAACCGGGTGAGCGTGCTGTTCGACTGGATGTGGGCGTACGTCACGTGGCAGCGCAGCGCCCGTGTAATCCTTGAAGAAACCAGGACCGGCCGCGGGACACAGGTTCAATGACTGCCCCGCGCACGATGCGCGGCCCGCCTACTCCTCGGGCGGGGCGGGGCTGAACTTGAAAAACACTTTGCCGGTGTTGCGGGCGAGAAACGGGTTGCCCTGGGTGCTGGCCTGCACGCCGCACAGGCGTGAGCAATCCTCGCGGCGCCTCAGCACTTCGGCTGTGCTGAGCGGACTCTCGCTGTGCTCAAAGATCTTCCGGCCAAGCTCGTCGGGCGCCATAGTCACGCCCCTGAACTCAAATGCCGGGCGGTGAAGCGTGCCCGAAATGTTGGCAAACAACGGTGTGCTGCCTACCTGCCCTTTCAACTTGCCGCGCAGCGTCGCGTACATACTGGGGCCCTGCGGGTTGAAGCTGACACTGGCCTCGGCTGTGCCTGCCGCGCCCAGAACACTGAACGTCCCGTCGCGGAGTTCCAGGCTGCCCGAAACCCGCAGCGACGCCACACGCTTGCCCGGTTCTTTGACCAAGGTGCCGCTGAGCTCGCCGCCAGCCTTGCCATACAGCGGCGCGCACGCGACATCCAGCGCGTTGACCTTCACGCGCCACGCCAGGTCCAGCGCATGAAACTGCTCGCCGATCATCACAATGTTCGGTTGCAGGTCGCTCAGGCTGCGGTCGGACAGCGGGTTCCATGAAATCGGTTCACTCAGCCGGCCGCTTCCCACGCTGGCTTCCAGCGTGCCGGCAAGCTGATCGACGGGGCCGTTCAGCGTTACGCGCCCGCCGCCCATGGCGTTCATGCGCGGGTCGGTGGCCAGTGTGCAGTCCGCGGTGGCCAGCGACAGGCCCTTGAACTCCCAGCGTTCGCCCTCAATCAACCGTACTTCGCCGGAGAGGTCTCCGCTGGCCATTGTGAACGAGCGCGTCTCGTCCAGCGCCATCACCGCGCGGTGAAAGTACGTCAGCTGCATCACCTCGCCGCTTACAGCCATGTGCAGGTCGTTCAATGCGCCGCTGATCGAGACGCGGCCGCGCAACGTGCCTCCCAGACGATCGACCTTGCGATAGCGGCCCCACACCGGCTCAAGGGCCAGGTAGTCCAGCGTGCAGTCCAGGCTGCCCGCGCCGCCCGGCTCAAGGCTGCCCTGCACCACGCCGTGCAGGTCTTCGCCGCTGCTGAATGACAGATTTGCCCCCACCGCCAGCGTTTCGCCGCGGCCGCGCACCCACAAACCGCCCACGATGCGCAGGTCGTGCGCCTGGCCCAGTACCGTCAGCTCAATCCGCCGCAGGGCGACATTCAGCTGCATGACTCCGTCCTGCCGCCCGCCCGTGATGCCGGCAACTTCCACCCGCGCCGAAGTCTGCGCGCCGGCCAGCGTGACTACCGCCCCCGTTACTTCCAGCACCACATCGCCGTCGGCGCGCTCGCGTGACAGCCAGCGCTCAAGGCGGCCCTGCGCGGGATCAAGCCTTGCGGTCATCGCGCGGGCTTGCACCCTGACGGGCCCGCGCCGCAGCAACAGGCCGTAGCCCGCGTCAATCTCAAGCGTCTCGACCTGCAGCTCGCCGGCGCCCTCCGGCAGCGTGGCGCTGAGCCCGCTGAACGTCAGTTCGCCGCGGGTCGCGTCGCCGCGGAACTTTTCGTAGCGGATCGGCGCCCCCAGCGCAGCCTCCATTTCCGCCTCTGCTTGCTGGCGCGCAAAATCAAGCCACGGGTTGAAACCCGCCATCGAAGCCAGCCAGCACACCACCACACCACCAAAGTAGCCGTACGCCGGCGCCCGCAGCCGCTTGAACTTCGGGATCACAGCCGGCAGGGCCAACAGACCCGCCCAGCCGCCGAATGCAAAGGCCAGGGGCGAAAGAACCACCCCGGCTGCAATGGCCGGGTAACCCGGCTTGCGGGGTGGCGGGTTATCAGTTGGCGTTGCTGGCGCTTCCATGGGCTGATACAAGCCTACGATTATGGCCGTCTATACAGGCAACAACAGCACGAAGATCCTGGCGCAATCGGTGCCCAACACCCTGCCGCTGCTGCCGCTCGTTTCGGTCGTGGTGTTTCCGTACAACGTTGCCAGCTTTTCGGTGCATCGCAAGCGCAACATCAACCTGCTGAACGGTCTGCCCACCGCCGACAGCCTGATTGCCGTGGGCATCCAGCGCGACCCCAACCGCGACGCCATTGGCGTGCTGGAGGACTTGTACCCGATCGGGGTTTCGGGCCGCCTGATCCACAAAATGTACCTGCCCGACGGCACGATCCAGGCCGCGGTGCAGGGCCTGACCCGCGTGAAACTGAAGAAGTTGCAAGGGCTGGACCCGTTCATCGTGGCGGAGGTCAGCCCGGCGCACCAGGTAGGCAGCGACGATGAGTCGCCCGCGATGCAGAAGAAGATTATCCAGGCGCTGGACAAGTTCGAGACACTGGTGAAGCTTGACCCGAACTACTCCAACGAGCTCGTCAACGTCCTGAAAATGAACATCAAGGGCCCGGGCCGCTTTGCCGACCTGCTGGCCACATACATGCAGTTGCCCGTCGCCACCAAGGCCCAGATCCTGTGCGAGCTTGATTGCAAGAAGCGCCTTGAACTGGTGATCCAGTTGATTGAGGACGAAATCGCGCGCGTTGCCGTTGACCGCGAAGTCAAGCAGCGCACGCAG
This sequence comes from Planctomycetota bacterium, assembly GCA_019636195.1. Lineage (GTDB taxonomy): Bacteria > Planctomycetota > UBA8742 > UBA2392 > UBA2392 > JADJRK01. The sequence goes on from JAHBYA010000012.1 coordinate 88,732, forward strand.
GTCGCCATCGAAAAGTCCCAGCGCGACTATTTTCTGCGCCAGCAGCTCAAGGCCATCCGCACCGAGCTGGGCGACGTCGAAGGCGCCGAGGCCGAAGTCGAACGCCTGAAGCAGCGCCTTGCCGAAGCCAAGCTGCCTGAGCACGCCCACAAAGAATGCCTGGCCGAAATCGAGCGCCTGAACCTCATTTCAGAGGCCAGCGCCGAATACAACGTCGTCCACACGCACATCGACTGGCTGCTGAACCTGCCGTGGCACAAGACCAGCAAAGACAACCTTGACCTGAAACATGCCCGCAAGATTCTCGACGAAGACCACTTCGGGCTGGATGAAGTCAAAGACCGCATCATCGAGTTCCTGGCTGTGCTGAAGCTGAAAAACGAGATGAAGGGCCCGATCCTGTGCCTCGTCGGCCCGCCCGGGGTGGGCAAGACCAGCCTTGGCCGCAGCGTGGCCGGCGCCATCGGCCGCGAGTTTCAGCGCATCAGCCTTGGCGGCCTGAGCGACGACAGCGAAATCATGGGCCACCGCCGCACCTACGTCGGCGCCATGCCCGGGCGCATCATGCAAGCCCTGAAGAAATGCGGCACTGCCAACCCGATCATCATGCTTGACGAAGTCGATAAACTCGGGCGCGACATGCGCGGCGACCCCGCGGCAGCATTGCTGGAAGTGCTGGACCCTGAGCAGAACCACGCTTTCGTTGACCGCTACATCGACACGCCCTTTGACCTGAGCAAGGTTCTGTTCATCTGCACAGCCAACATGCTGGACACGATTCCCGGCCCGTTGCGCGACCGCATGGAAGTGATCCGACTCAGCGGCTACACGCTTGAAGAAAAAGAGCAGATCGCCCGCACCTACATCATCCCGCGCCAGATTGAACAGGCGGGCCTCAAGAGGGGCAAGGTCAAGTTCAAGCACAGCACGATCCGCGAAATCGTGCGCGGCTATACGCGCGAAGCGGGCCTGCGCAACTTTGAGCGCCGCATCGCGGCCATCTGCCGCAAGATCGCCACCCGCGTCGCGGGCGGTGAAGCCAAAGCTGACGACGTCATCACCGTCAGCACAGCCGACGTAAGCGACTACCTTGGGCCGCGGTTGTGGCTGCCCGAGTCGGCCACGCGCAAGCCTGAAATCGGCGTCGTCAACGGCCTGGCCTGGACCAGCATGGGCGGCGACACGCTGCTGATTGAAAGCACGCGATACAAGGGCAAAGGCGACATCCGCGTAACAGGCAGCCTTGGCGATGTAATGAAAGAAAGTGTGACCACGGCGCTGTCGTGGGTGCGCAGCCACGCCGCCGAGCTTGGCGTGGCCGCCGACGACTTTTCAAAGTACGACGTACACGTCCACTTTCCGGAAGGCGCGGTGCCCAAAGACGGCCCCAGCGCGGGCGTGAGCATCACGACGGCGCTAGTCAGCCTGTTCACGGGCAAGCCCGTGCGCGGCGACATCGCCATGACCGGCGAAGTTACCCTGCGCGGCAAGGTGCTGGCAGTCGGCGGCATCAAAGAGAAAGTTCTGGCGGCGTACCGCAGCGGCATCAAGCACGTGCTGCTGCCCAAGATCAACGACAAAGACCTGCGCGACGTGCCCGAAGAGGCCCGCAAGGCCCTGAAAATCAGTCTGACCGAAGACGTGCGCGAAAACCTGAACGCCGCCATCGTCGGCCTGAAGCTCAGGGTTGAAGCGCCGGCAAAACGCAAGCGCAAGACCGGCAAAGGAAGCGACGACGAGTAGTTTCCTATCCCGCCACTCATGCGATAAAGTCTATCCATGGCACAGACCGGTTCGGCTTCTGACAACGGGCAGCCTCGCATCATTGTTGAGGTGCAGACCAGCTCGTTGGCGGGCAAGCGCTTTGCCTATGCGGTGCGTGACCTGCGCCGCGGCTTGATGGTCGGCCGCGCGCCCGACTGCAACCTGCGCTTTGACCCCAACCGCGACCTGAAAGTTTCCGGCCACCACGCCCTGATCGTGGAAACCCGCGACGGCGTGTTCGTGCGCGACCAGGGCAGCGCCAACGGCCTTTGGGCCGACGGCATCCGCGCCACCACCGCCGGTGTGCGCGTGTACGACGGCAGTGAGGTCAGCCTTGGCCAGGAGGGCGCGCTGCTGCGCCTGATTATCCCCGGCGAGGAAAGGCCGCCGGCTTCACAGTTGCCTGCGCCTTCCACGGCAGCCCAACCCAAGCCCGCCGCTCGCTCGGACTCACTTACCGCGATCGTCGGCAATGCAGGCGACAAGACACGGCAACTGATCAGCGAAGTCGCCAGCCGCCTGGAAGCGCGCGGCGAACGCCGGCGCGCGACGCTGGTGACGATGGTGATTGCACTGCTGATGCTGGTTGGCGCGATCGGAGCCATCGCCGCCTGGTACTTTCAGCAGCAGACGACCTAGCCTTCGAAGTGCTTCCAGAGCCTTGGAAACAACCTGGGCAATTCTTCATCCGTCCACTCTTTGCCGCGCGGGTCGTCGGGGCGCTGGGGCAGTGGCACGTCCAGGTCTTCGGCGGTGCGCGCAATGTAGGCGTCAGCGGCGGCGTACATCAGGTCTTCGCACGTGAAGTCGACGTTGGCGGGATCAGGCTCAGACTGGCAAACCGCCAGCAGCGACTCGGGGTCCTTCAACGCACGCTCAAAAGTCTCGCGGCCCTGGCCGATCAGCCAAGCGCGAAAGTAGTCAAAGGCGTCATCGCTGCACCCGCCGTGAATGATGTAGGCGGCGCCCCACAGGTCCCAGCGGTAGCTTTCATTCATGTACTCGTGAAAGCGGCGCTCGAATGCCTCGATTTCAGCAGCACTGCGGTCTTTCAACAGCTCGGTCAAGTGCTGCGCCTGGCTGGCGCAGCGCTCGGCGGCGTCGTCGCCGTCGGCCAGGCCGCGGGCCTCTTCTATCATGGCCCAGAAACGTGAAGCATCCATGTGGGGTCTCTCCGCTGACATGCTAAATCAGGAGCGCCGAAAAACGCAACCGCCGCCCGTTGAAGGGGCGGGGTCTGGATGGCTGGGCGCACAGAACTACACTCGCGCCCCGCAGCAGAACGGATCGGTAGCTCAATGGTAGAGTAGCGGCCTTTTAAGCCGTGGGTTCCGGGTTCGAGTCCCGGCCGATCCACCACCCACTTCTTGGCGGCCGCAACGAGACTCTAACTCGCGCGGCCGCTTCGCTTACGGCTGGCGTCGCCCGCCTGCGGGCGGGCTTGGGCCAGCCTGCTGCGCGGTCAAAACAGTCCACCGGACTGTTTTGAGGTTCGAGTCCCGGCCGATCCACCACCCACTTCTTGGCGGCCGCAACGAGACTCTAACTCGCGCGGCCTCTTCGCTTACGGCTGGCGTCGCCCGCCTGCGGGCGGGCTTGGGCCAGCCTGCTGCGCGGTCAAAACAGTCCACCGGACTGTTTTGAGGTTCGAGTCCCGGCCGATCCACCACCCACTTCCTGGCGGCCGCAACGAGACTCTGACTCGCGCGGCCGCTTCGCTTGGGCGCAGTTTAACCGGTTGAATCACATGAAAAGGATTGGGGGCGGCGCGGGCCGCCCCCGTTTCTGGTAGCTGGGGAGGGAGTCGAACCCTCGACCTCAGGGTTATGAATCCTGTGCTCTCACCAACTGAGCTACCCAGCCAGTTTCCTCAGGTCGCGCGCCAACGTAGCACCGGCGCACCTGCCAGCAAGCCCCCGCTATTCGCCCGCGTTGGCTGGGGCCTCGGCTTCCGTACCAACGTTTGCGGGTTGCCGTTCACTCACGCCCAGCGCGGCGGCACTGCCAAGGCCGATCGCCGCCAGCAGGCTGCCCCAGCGTATGATCCGCGCCAGCACGCTGCCGACCGGCGCAAGCATCTTGAACACCAGGCCCAGGAATTCGCGACGGCCCAGGCTCTCGTACTTGGACTGCAGGTAGTCCAACTGCTGCAACGCCAGCTGCATCTTGAGCTGCACCTGGATGCGCTGGATGTCGTCGTCGATGCCGGGGATGTCTTTCATGGTCGCGAGTTTTTCGCGACAGGAGCGGTAGCTCTTCTCAAGTTCTTCCAGCGCGGCATTCACGTTGCCGCGCAACTCGGCGCGAACGGCGCCCCACGTAATGCCGAAGCTGGTGGACAGCAGCGTCACCAGCAGGATCAGCCCGGCGATGTCGCTGTCGGCGCTTTTGGTGTACAGCATGTAGCCCAGGTGGATCAGCCCGTAAAAGAAGACCAGGCTGCCGGCCTGCGCGATCACATTGAACATGGGCCGGTACTGGCGCTCGGTCAGCACCAGATCGACCGAGTCCACAAAGTCATGCTTGCGCAGGATCGCGCGCACGACAAACGCCCCCGACAGCATCAGGTAGCAGTAAAACCCGAACATCAGCCACTCAAACGTCCAGATCGTCAGCAGCAGCCACGCCTCGGCTGTGCGTGTTGACGTGTCAATAATCTGCAGGTAGCGCGAGTCGGCGCCGTAAATCGTCTCATAGAACTTCTCGCCGGTTGCAAAAAACAGGAAGTCCCATGCGATGAACGGCAGCGCAATTGCAATCGCAAAAAGGTTCACGCGCCGACCGTAAAACCAGCGCTTGAAAGTTTCAAGTTCACCCTGTTGCACGTCCAGGTGCGTGAACGCGCGGTCGAAGTTGCGGCTGTAGATGCCCTTGAACAGCCGCAGGCAAATGAAGTGCACGAACAGCAGCAGCGGCTGCAATTGCCACTGCTTGTCCTTCACGAAGTACCACAGGTCCTCGGACAGCTCGCCTGTGCCGGCCTCCATCAGGCGCAGCACCAGCGCGATCAGCCACACCCCGGTGCAGATGACATACGCCGCCAGAAAGTACTTCCGCGCGCCGTCGGGCAGCAAACGGTCCAGCCACCAGCTGTTCTTGACCTGCTTGAAGTTTGCGGCGTCAAAGATGTCGCCATCCGGATCGGGGCGTCGCTCTTTGCCGCGAAACGCCGTCTCCACCAGCTTCATGCCCAGTGCGGGCAGCACGGGGCCCGTGTCTTTTGACCTGGCTGCCGGCTGGGGTTGTGCGGGCGCGGGCGCGCTGCTGCCTTTGGCTTCTTCAAGCCATTGGGTTTCGCGCGTTTCCGTGTGGTCGCCCTCGCTCATTTGGCATCGGCCTTCGGCAGCTCGGCCTGGATCACGCGGATCGCCTCTTCAAGTTGCGGGTCAAGGCGCAGCAGGCGGTCGCGCGCGGTCATCGGTACACGCACGTCGGGCATGACCCCGTCGTTCTCGAGGTTGCGTTTGTCGTCCATGCTGAAGTAGCCCTCCGTCGGCACGCCGAACGTGGTGCCATCGCTCAGCTTGTCCCAGAACGTCCCGATCACGTTGCCGGGCGTGCGTTCGCCGACCACCTTGCCGCGGCCGGTGGTCTTGATCGCCCACGGAAAGCACTCGCCGCCGCTGTTGCTGCGTTCATCGCACAGCACCGTGACGGGCTTGTCCCAGAAAAGCCGCGGCTGCTTCCAGCGCTGGCGGGTGCGCGGCCTGATGTGCAGGTAGGGTTTGGCCATCAGCAGCTCCATGATCTCCATGTAGCTCAGGCCGCCGGAGTTGCCGCGCGCGTCAATGATCAGGCCCTGCGCGGCATCCGCCTGCGGCGAAGCCAGCAGGTTGCGGAAGTTATTGAGGTTGGCCGGGTTCATGGCGCTGAGGTGAATGTAGAGCACCTTGCCCTGGGTGGCGTGCGTGACGCGCTTGCGCGACTCGCCCACCTTCTGGTTGTAGCGGCGATCCCGGGCTTGCGCCCAGGTTTGCGCGCGCACCGCCACTTCGCGCGCCTTGTTCAGGGTTCCGTCCTCACTGACGTAAAGGCGCAGATCATAGCCTGCCTGCCACACATCAAAGTGCGCCCAAAGATTGCCCTCGCGCGGGAACAGCCTGCCCGCAACGCCGATGATCGTGTCGCCCTTGCGCACCCAGGCCTGGTCCAGCGGGCCGCCGCTTTCAATCTCGTCCACGCGCAGTCCCGGCCGGCCATCGACGGTCACGGGCGTGAAGCTTGCGCCAAGGTCAGCGGTCGCAACCTGGCCCTTGCCGCTGGTGCGGCCATAGACGCCAAGGTGGCTGGCGGACAACTCGCCGATCATCATCCAGATATAGTAGTAGCACTCTTCGATGGTGCGGGTGCGCGCGACCAGCGGCAGGTACTTGTCGCGCACAGCGGGCCAGTCGGCGCCATGGAACTTGTCGTCGTAAAAGCGGGTGTTGATTGCCTGCCATGCCTCGTTGAACAGGGCCAGCCGTTCGGCGGCTAGGTCCACGCGGTCAATCGCGATCACGGGCACGTCGCGCGCCGCCAGTATGCTGCGCGGCGCCGGCAGCATGCGGACTTTGCCTGCCTGCCCGAAGACGACAAAACGGCCGTCCGGTGTTTCGCTGACCGAGTTGGCGAGGCGCGCCAGCGGCATTTCCTCGGCGCCGCTCAGGGTTGTCACATGCAGGCTGGCGGCCGGCTCGCCGCTGGGCCAGCGTTCAAAGTACAGCATGCTGCCGTCGGTGCTGAACACGGGGCACTGCTCGGTATCAGGCGTGCCCAGCACAAAGCGCTGGTTGCTGCCGTCGGCGTTCATGATCCAGATGTCGGCGTTGCCGCGGCGCGCGCTGTCAAAGGCGATCAGGCGGCCGTCGGGCGAAAAGCTGGGGTCGTCATCGGCGGCCGCGTCGGTCGTGAGCTGCACGGCCGGACTGCCGTCGATGGCTTTCAGCCAGATGTCGCGGTTGCCGCTGCGCTCGCTGCAGAACACGAGTTTGCGGCCGTCCGGCGACCAGTTGTGGAAGAAGTCGTTGGCGGGGCTGGTCGTAAGCTGTCGCGGCTCGCCGCCTTTAACCTCGATCAGCCATATGTCGCTGTTGCCGGCACGGGTGGACGCGAATGCGATCAGCCTGCCGTCGGGGCTTACGCGCGGGTGCGTGTCGCCCTTGCCCGGCTCGGTCAGGCGGCGCGCGTCGCCGCCTTCCGGGCTGCTGACCCAGATCGCCCCTCGCAACTCAAAGGCCAGCACGCCGCCGGCCAGGTGCGGATTGGCCATGCCCTCGGTGAACGTGCGGTCTTCGACCTGCGGGCCGCGCGTGTCCTGCCGCGGGTCAAGCCGGATCAACTCGCCGGGGCCGGCGGCGGCCAGCAACTCCTCGGCGCGAACGCGGTACAGGTAGTGCATGCGCTGATACACGATCCATTGGCCGTTGGCGGACACGCCCACTTCTTCGGCGCCCACGTCATTGAATTGCGTCAACTGCCGCGCGGGCTGCTGCGTGTCGGCGTGCATCGCCATGAACTGGAAGCTGCGCCTGATTTCGCGCGTGAACAGCACGTTGCCGCCGGCCAGCAGCTTGCCGTTGCGGTCGTTGCCTTCAAACTCAGTCAAGCGCGCGGGAACATTGTCGCCGCCGCGCAGCAGGTGCAGGTCTTCGTTGCTGGAGCCGGTGTAGCCGCGCCGGTAGCGCCGCACGCTGCCCCACGCGTACACGATTCCATCCGCTGACACATGGACGTCGCCGGGGATGAAGTCGTCGTCCGACACCAGTTCTTCGGTGCCGCCGGATACGCGAATGCGCCACAGTGCGTGTCGCTCGGTACGTGTGCTGGAAAAGTAAATCCACTCGCCGTCGGGCGAGTATCCTGCGACATAGTCGCCGCTGCTGTGCCACGTAAGGCGCCGGGCCGGGCCGCCGTCGCTGGGGATCACGTACACGTCATAGTTTCCGGCGCGGTCGCTTGAAAACGCGATGTGGCGGCCGTCCGGCGAAAGCGCAGGATAGCTGTCGTAGGCCTCGTGCAGGGTCAGTTGCGTGCAGCGGCCGTCCGCATCGCGACGCCAGATGTCGCCCCACAAGGAAAAGAATACCGTCGCGCCGTCATCGCTGATGGCAGGGTGGCGCGCGCCGGGCTCGCCCTTGGCGGGGTCAAACAGGGTCGGCTTGGGAGCGTCCTGCGCCGCAAGCGCCGACGCGAGCATCAACAGGCAGATCAATCGCATGGCGGGTCTCCGTGAGGCCCCCAATATGCCAAGGTTCGGCGGCCATGGCGCGGGTAACTTGGCGCGATAGACTGTCGGCATGGACTTCAAGAAAAGCGCTGTAGCAGGCCTGTCCGCCATGCTTGCGGCGGTTGCCCTGTTCTGGCTGATGGACATGAACTTCTGCGGCTGGCTGGGCGCCTGGCTTACGCCGGGGGCAGCCTGGATTGTCGGCATCCTGATGGCCGCCGGGCTGGGCATCGGTTTTGCCGCACTCTGGACGCAGTGGGCAGCCCGGCAGAAGGCCGCCAAGAAGGTGCCGGACGTGATTGCCGCGACGGTTTACGGGCTGGTGGTGGGCGCGGTCTTCATCTTTTTGGTGCCGCTGCTGCTTTCCGCGCTGGCAGGCAACCCGGGCATGCTGCACGGCGGAACCTTTGAAGGCGTCGGCCGCGCATTCGGCGGCCACGTCGTGCCTGAGCTGCCGGACCTTGGTTTCAAGCCTCCGCTGGCCTCATGGACCGACAACGACTGGATACATCGCGACGACTTTGTGGCCCGCTTGCTGCCATTTTCGCTGGCTTTCGCGCTGTATGGGCTGGTGCTTGGCCTGACCGCGCGCATGAGCAAGTAGGCGTTCCGCCCGGCAATGAGGTATAATCATTTCATGCCATTGCCGCGCATTCTGCTGTTTGCAGTGATTGCCTTGGCTGTGATGCTTGGCCTGCTGTGGGCGATGGGCGTAAACTACGCGGCCTGGATCGGCGCCTGGCTTTCACCCCGCAACCAGTACGCCGCCGGCTTTGGCGTTATCGTCGCCGCGGGCGTGTTTTTCGCCTACATGTATGCGCGCCACATTGGCGAGAAGTTCCCCGGCCCCGGGTATGCGCGCGGCTTGGCCTTCGGGGCGATCTTTGCCGTGCTTTCGATCTGGGTCGTGCCATGTACGCTGGCAACCATCGCAGAGTGGGTGGGCAACACGCAGGTGGTGTTCCAGGGTCGCGGCATCACCAACAACGAGTTGCGCGCCGACCAGGCCGAGCACATGACACGCGTGGAGCCCTGCCCAGCCATCGGCGGCATTGAGCCGCCGCTGATGTTCCTGACAGAAAACCATGAGTGGGCCCCCGCCGACGGCTGGAAGGGGCGGGTGCTGCCTTTCGGCGTGGCGTTTCTATTGTGGGGGTTCGTGCTGGGCGTGTCCCTGAGCGAAGAACGAACTCGATCATGAAACCCATCATCCTTACCCACGGCGGCGCCGGGCGACCCACGCCGGACGCCCCCGACTCAACTGGCGCGCGCGAAGAAGCAATCAAGGTGTGCCTGGCCGCCTGCGAAGCCGGCGCCGGCGCGCTGCGCAACGGGGTAGCCGACGCGGCCCTTGAAGCGGCGATTGCGGCCGCCATCGTGCTGGAAGACGACCCGCGCTTCAACGCGGGCACCGGCGCCAACCTGCGGCTGGACGGCAGCCTTGAACTTGACGCCAGCGTGGCCACCGGCGACGGGCGCTTTGCGGCCGTGGCGTGCCTGCGCGCGACGAAAAACCCGGTGCTGGTGGCGCGTGAGCTGTTGAGAACCCCGCACGTCATGCTGTGCGGCGAGGGCGCCACCCGCTTTGCGCGCCAGCGCGGATTTGCCGAGGCCAGCATGGTCACGGAAAAGGCGCTCAAGCGCTGGAAAGCGGCGCGTGAACGCCTGGCGACCGGCAACTTGCGGCCCTACGAACAAAAGTGGAAGGAGATGCAGTTTCACGGCACGATCGGCGCGGTCGCGCGCGCGCGCGACGGCACGTTTGCGGTCACGTGCAGCACCGGGGGCACCAGCATGATGCTGCCCGGGCGCATCGGCGACACGCCGATCTGGGGCGCGGGCGTGTTTGCCGGCGAGCATGGCGCGGTGTGCAGCACCGGCCACGGCGAGTTGTGCATCAAGCGCATGGCGGCATGGCGCGTGTACCAGCGCATTGCAAAAGGCGAGCACCCGCAAGCCGCGGCGCAGGCTGAAGTGGACGACTTTCCCGAGCCTTACGAGGTCGGCTTTATTGCCGTCAGCAAGGACGCGCACGGGATTGCCGCCACCGGCGGCTACATGCCCGCGGCGGCGGTGGAAGCCGGTTGATTGCTCGTGCGGCCCGTTGACACGTCAAGTCCAACGGGCAGACTGGTAGTGCGCAACGCGCGCCCGTAGCTCAGGGGATAGAGCATCCGCCTTCTAAGCGGACGGTCGGTGGTTCGATTCCACCCGGGCGCGCCATGCTATGCTGCTGCCATGCCCGGGCGCATTATCCAGGATTGCGGAGCAGCAGAGTTGTTCGCGCCGTTCGGCGTGTGCGACCTGCGCGCCGACTGGCGACCGCGCTTCAACGTCGGCCCGGGGCAGGGCGTACACATCATTGCCCTGCGCGACGGCGCCCCGCGCGCCCTTCGTATGCGCTGGGGCATACCCGCAAGACAACGCGGAATCGGCGGCGCCCACCACTTTGCACGCAGTGAAACAGTGCGAGACAAGCAGCCCTTCCGCGACGCTATCGCATCACGCCGCTGCATCGTGCCCATCACCGGCTGGTACGAATGGCCCGAGCCAAAACGCGTGCATTGCGTGCGCCCCGCCAATGGCAAACCGCTGGCGCTGGCGGGCGTCTATATGCTCGCGGGCGAAGACACGTTCGTGATTCTGACGATTGAGCCCAACAACTTTGTCAAGCCGCTGCACCACCGCATGGGAGTCTTTCTGCGGCATGAGGACGTGCCCGCGTGGCTTGACCCGTCAACACCTGAGGCCGCAGTCACTGCCATGCAGCGCCAGGCCCCCGACGAGTGGTTCACCGAATACCGCGTAAGCACCCGCGCCAACCGGTTGCGCAATGACGATGCAAAGTGCGTTGCTCCGCTCAGTGAAGCCGCCCTCAAGCGCAAGCCCAAGGCCAAGCGCTACGGAGGGCGGCTGGGCAACCTGCGTTAGCGGCGACGGCGGCGGCGCGCCAATGCCAGCAGCACGACCAGCCAGGCCGCCCCCGCATTGCCCGCCACGCAGCCCGCACCACCTTCGTTGCTGCCGCCTTTCTCGATGTGGCCGACCGGCGGCGCGACAGCGAGTTCAAGCATGCGCTCGTCAGTGCCGCCCAGTGCGTCTGTCACCCGCACCCGGAAGTTGAACAACGCGTGCGGCGCATCCGGCGTGCCAGCCAGCGTGCCGTCGCTTTGCAGCGTCAGTCCCAGCGGCAGGTTGCCGCTGATCAGCGCCCATGTGTGCGGCCCCGTGCCCCCGGCGACTTGCAGCGCGTGGGAGTACAACTGCCCGACCTGCGCGCTGGGCAGAATCCCGGACGTGACCACAACACCGTTGGGGTCTTCGCCGTAGCCCGTTACCGCGAACGTGAAGGGCCCTGCAGCCTGCGAGTCGTTGTGCGTGAACGCGATGTCCGCCGCCTTCAGGCCCTTTGCCACCGGGTCAAACCAGACACTCACGATCGTGTAGCTGTGCGGCGCGACCACCAGCGTGGTCAGGCCGGTATCAATGCCGAACTCGCCGATCTGGCCGCCCGAGAACGCGGGCAGCGCGCCCAGCGCCAACGGCTGCCAACCGTCGTTGTTGATGAACACATCGCGCGGCAGGCTTGCGCCGGCGGCAACGTCGCGCGGCGCGAACTGGATGGCGCCGCCCGACGCCAGCATCGGCCCGCCCGGCCCATCCAGGCTGACGCGCAGGATTGGCGCATTGATGATGCCGAAGCCGGTGAACTGAATCTCGAAGGGCGACGCGGCGCCGGGGTCGTTGTGGGGTATCGACACCGTGGCGCCGCGTGCGCCGATCTGCGTGGGGTCAAAGCGAACCTCAAACGTGGTAAAGCCTGCCGCCGCCACCGTAAGCTGCGTGGCGCTTGTATCCAGCGTGAACGCGGCGTCGCCGACAATCGACGGAATTTGCGACAGCACCAGGTCCTGGTTGCCGTGGTTTTCGATGCGGATGGTGCGGGTTACGGCTGGTCCGTGGATGTCCACGTTGGCGAAGTCCAGGGTATCGGTATGCGAAATGACCGCCGTGCCGGCCGCATCCAGCACGCGCAACGCCGGGCCGCTGCTGACCGCCACTCCCTGCACATTGAACACAAAGGGGTCGGCGGTGTTGCCCGCGGTGTGATGGAACACGACCGTGGCATTTTTTATGCCGGGGCTCGTGGGCTTGAAGCGCACCCTGAACCACACGTTGTTCTGGCCCTGCACGGGCGTGTCGTCCCACGGTGTGACCCAATAAAACTCAAACTCGCCGGGATCAGCGCCATTGAAGCTCGGTGAGTCCACAGTGAACTGGTTGCTGGTCGTAGTCTTGCAGATGAATGTCGTCCATGCGCTGCTGCTGCCCACCAGCACGGTGCCGTAGTTGCGCAGGGCAAAGGGGCCCGCGCCGTTGTGCACCTGGTTCATGCCGCTGCTGCCGGTTTGGCCTTCCCAGACCTCAAGGCCCGGCTGGTTGCTGTTCGAGAACACGCACTCAAATGGCGCGCTGCTTTCAAACGTGCCGCCGCCAGACATGCCTCCCGTGAGATACAGGCGCAACTCAAAATTGTTGCCCAGCCGGAAGGCCGACACGCCGACGCAGTCAAGTGTGCCGCTGACTTGCACGCTTGCACCAGCCGGAACAACAAGCGGCAGGTTGGCCGCCCACACGCCGACGTCGTACCAGCTGCGGTGCATCTCATAGCCCGGGGTGTCAAAGCTGCCGGCGCCGGCCTGCACCGGCACGGTTGCGCCGACTTCAAAGCCGCTGATCGTCAAGGGCACGGCGCCGGGGTTGTGCACCTGCGCCGTCCAGTTGTGGGTGCTGTTGCGGTACAGCAGCGGGTACGTGACTTGCGAGATCGGGTTGACCGAAGACCCGGTCGTTTGCACGTCGAACGCGCTGACTTGCAGTGCATCGGCAGGGGTCTGCATTACCTGCACGTCGTCAATGCTCCAACCGGCGTAATCATCGGGCATCGGCGTTACGCCGGTATTGATGATGGTGCCGTCAATGGCGGGCCCGATCACGAAACGCACCTGCACACGCGGCTGTCCCGCGGCGATGGCGCTGATGTCGTAGTCGCAGCGCGTCCAGCCGACATCAACGAGCGACTTCGCATTCATGTTGATTTGCGCGGTGTTCATGCTGGGCTTCCACACCAGTGACCAGTTGACGCCGTCGTTGCTGACTTCGATGACTGCACGGTCGAGGCTGTTGCCGTAGCCCGACATGACCAGCGTGCTGAGCCAGCGGCGGAAGCGCAGCGTCACGCTGGAGAGGGCACTGCAATCAATGATCGGCGAAACCGCGTACAGCGGCTGGGCCATGAAGCCCTGGTACACGAAGTGGCTGCCGATGCTGTCGGCCAGGATCATGTTGTCGGTAGTGCCGGGTGTGTGGTCGGTATCGGGCTCGGTCGTCAGTTCGCCCACGAAGTTGCTGCCGCCGCCGACGTAGTAGGTTGCCGGGCTGCGTGACCATGTGGGGCCCAGCACCCAACCTTTGTCGGTGCTGAAGGTATCAAGAAACGGGGCTGCCGTGGCCGGAGACATCACCCGCAGTTCAAGCGTGCGGGTCGCCACGTTCTGTGCCGCGTCGGTAACCTCAAACGTCAGCGAATACAGCGGCGAGCCAAAGCCGGCGCCCGCGGCAGGCGTACCGGACAGTACGTAACTGCCGCCTTGCTGTGACAGTGCCAAGCCCGCCGGCAGCGTTCCCCCCACCAGCGACCAGGTGACGGCGCCGGCGTTGTGCACCGCGCCAAGGGCATGCTGATAGGGCTTGCCCTCAATCGCTTCAGGCAGCGAAAGGTCGGCGACCGCGAGGCTTACGGGCGCCACGTCGATCAGCCAGTCTTCGACTTCGCCTGCAAAGAAGTAGCCGTTGGGGGTCAGCTTCGGGTTGGCGCCCCAGTTGTCCTGGATCGTGATGCGCACCGCAATCTTGTTGGGCCGATTGTACGAATAGCTCTGCGTCGCCCTCAGCGTGATGCCGGTGAACGTGAAGTCGCCCGGGCCTTCCACATACAGGGTTGAGTACCGGTAACGCTCGTCGGCGGTCCACTGGCCGTCGTCGTTGGCATCTACCCACATGATCAGCCAGCCTGGGCCCTGGACGTTCACAGTCAGTGTGTTCTGGTCAGACCAGGGATCCCAGTACGGTGTGCCGACAATCCCGTCGTCATCGTCGCCGGTCCAAGGGCGGCCCACCGGATTGCTGGCGTCGTCGCTGATCTGGGTGCCAAGGCTGAGGCCGCTGGCTGTGCCCATGTACGAGTACAACAGGCCGTAGCTGGCCGGGGCATCGCCACTGTCCTGTGCAGCAAGTCCGGCAGCAAACAATACAAGAGCGATCAGGGCTGGTCTCATGGTTTCCTCCGTGCGTGACACCAGAGTACCGAAACCGGAAGGATGATGTTAGGATACCCGCAAGTTGGTCTTCCGTTTTTCGAAGACACGGAGGGAAACCTTGGAAAACCGGAACGAGTCGGCTAAGCCCGCCGATTACCAGAAGGCAGTGCGCAAACGCCTGACCGAGCTGCGCGACCGCCACGGCCTGTCTAAAATCGCGCGCCGCACGCACACGCCGTTGACCAACGTGCACCGCTACATGCGCGAGGGCAAGGTTCCCGCCGAGTTCTGCGCAGCGCTGGTCGATGCCTTTGAAGTCAACCCGGGATGGCTGCTGACCGGCCACGGCGGGGCCCTGCTGTCAGACGTGGACGAAGGTGCGGCCAAGCTGGGCGGAAACCTGCTGGAGCTGATCACGGCAATGAACGCGGTGTCGCGCATGCGCGTCGGCGCCTTGGCTGGCAAAGAGCAAGAAAAGCGGCTGCGCGAGTTGTCGGACGCCATGGACACCTACGAGCGCTTGCGCGAGCGCATGAACCAGCAGGCGCGGCCCCTGATGCGCGAGCTTGTCCATCGGTTCGCGACACTGGACAGCCAGATGCAGCTTGAGCGGGCCGCCAGAGTACGGCAGGTCGCGCAGCAAGTCTCGCGATTCTGCCAGGATGATGAGCTGCTGTACGAGTTTGACCGCGAGCAGGCGATGCACGAGCACCTGTGCGGGCGCGTGGAAGCGGCGCTGAAGTTTCACTCGCGGCTGTTCAGCACAACCCTGTTGCAGGGCGGGTTATCAACGCCACGGGCAATGGACGAGGCGGCAAACTATGTGCTGGCGTTGCGCGACAGCGGGCGCTTCAAAGAAGGCCTGCGCGTCGCCGAGGCAGCCCTGCACCTCAGCACCGACGAAGTGCGCGCCACCCGCGCTTACCATGAGATGGTCGCCGTGGCCGGCGCCTTCCAGATTGAACTGGGTGAGTTGCGCACCGGCCTGTCACGGATTCACGCGGCCTTTCAGGCGGTGCCGGCGCAGGCGCGCGAGTTTATTGCCATCTTCAAGGCGCGCGCCGAGTGGCTGGCCGACCTGGTCAGCCTGCGCGAGCTGCGCCACCAGAACTACCCTTCCCGCGGCCGGACGCGAATGATCATGCGCGGCGCGTCCCTGACGGATGACGGCGAGCTGCTGACTGAAGTGTTAAAGAGCGACGTCGGCGATGGCGTGCTGCAGGTGCCCGCCAACGAGTACGAAACCCGCCGCGCCGTGCTCATTGGCGCGCTGCTGGCGCGGCGCAAGGGCAACCACTACGCCGACTATGCAGCCATGCTGGACGAGTGCCCGCCGCCCGTGAACTCGCCGGCGTTGCGCGAACTCGTGGCCGCGATTCACCTCGGGCAAGCGGCCCGGCTGGCCGGCAAACGGGCCGAGGCCGCGCGGCAGGTGGAACGCACCGAGTCGTTGCTGGCTGCGCTGCCCAGCCAGCTGACGATTCCCGTCGATCTTTACGGCCTGCATGTGCGCAACCTGCGGCACGCGGGGCGCGACGCCGAAAACCGCCTGCCCGGGCTGGTAGCGCAGGGGTACACGTTGTTGCAGCGGTTCATTGAGGACGACACCGGGGCGCGATAGCATGCCGCGATGGAAGAGCGCGCACGCCAACTACTGAGGGCCGCCAGGCTGCGCGTCACCGGCAGCCGCACCGCACTGGTCACGGCAATGCTGCGCCACCCTGAACCCGCAAGCATGGAGGACGCCGTAAAATTGTGCGGCAGGCAGGGCGGTGACCCCGCGACGGTCTGGCGCAACCTGCTTGCACTGTGCGAAGCAGGCGTGCTTCAGACAGTGCGCGGCGTGGGCAAGCGCGAAATGTACGAGATCGCGCACCACGCGCACCAGCATGCCCACGTAAGCTGCACGCGCTGCGGCAAAGTCGAGTGCGTTGAAATCGAAAAGCTGCCCAAACAGCCGCCCGCGCCCAAGGGCTGGCACTTGAACGATGTAAGCGTGACCGTGTGGGGCCTGTGCCCGGAGTGCAGCAGTTAGGGTGCCGGGCTCACGGGCGAGAGGTGGTTTCTTTCCCTGACTCTGCCCCCTACCACACGTCCGCAATCAGCACAGCCAGCAATAGAGGAAGATACAGCAGCGAGGCAAAGAACACACCGCGCGTGGTCGCGCGCGTCTGGTGCTTCAGGTTGACCAGCCCCGCCGCCAGAAACGCCAGCCCAAGCGCCAGCGCGCCCCCCGCGTACATGCCGCCCGCCATGCCGACCAGCACGGGCAGAAAACTGGTCACGATCAGCGCCACGCACCACAGCGCGATCTGGCCTGCAATGAACCGGCCGTCGCGGTCGGCCACGCTCAGCATCTTCATGCCGCCGCGTTCATAGTCTTCACGGTACAGCCGCGCGATTGACCAGAAGTGCGGCAACTGCCAGACATAGAGAATCGCGAACAGCACAAACGCGTGCAGCGTAATTGTGCCCGTGGCAGCCGCCCACCCGATCACCGGCGGCAGCGCACCCGGCACGGCCCCGACCAGCGTATTGATCGTCGTGCGAGTTTTCAGCGGCGTGTAAACCCCTACATAAATGGCCGCCGTCGCGAACGTCAGCAGCGCCGACAGCCAGTTCACCCACAGCAGCAGCGCCAGGCTACCGCCCAGCACGGTGACCGCGCCAAAGACCAGCGCGTGCGCGGGCGCCATGCGCCCCGCCGCCACCGGGCGGTCGCGGGTGCGTTCCATGCGCGCGTCGCGCTCGCGTTCAAGGTACTGGTTCAATGCCGCCACGCCCAGCGCCACGCAGGCCACGCCCAGCAACGCCACCGACATGTGCACCACGTTGGGCAACTCGCGCGTCGCCAGCAGATAACCAGAAGCAACCGTCACCATCACTAGCGCCGAGAGCCGCGCCTTGGTCAGAACCCACAGGTCGCGCAGGCGCCGCCCCAGCGTGTACTCAAAGCCTGCGGCTGTGCTGGTCGCGCGCTCTTCTTGATTTGCCGGCAGCACCAGCCGGTGCAGCCACAGCGCCAGCACCGACGCTGACGCCAGAATCAGCGCGCCCAGCGTAACGTGTGCCGTACGCATCAGGGCCACAGGGCTGGCTGGGTCATGGCTGACCAGCTCGCCGGCGGTAAGCATCCAAGGCGTAATGCCCAGAAACACCTGAAACATCAGCATGACGCCCAGCGCGCCCCCCAGGCGGCGCAGCGGCGCAAAGCTGCCGTGGTGCCGGAACACCCGCAGCAAAAGCCACAAGATCGTCAGTGTCACCGTGCAGGCGCCAAAGACGTGCAACAGCACGTGCTCGCCAGTCTGGCGCACCAGCGTGCCCAACGCAAGCTGGCCGGTGATCAGCGCACAGGCCGCCAGCGCAAGGCGACGCGTGCCGCCTGCAGCCGGCGATTTCTGGCCGCTCCAGGCGGCGTGCCACCTCGGCGACGTCACGACCGCGATGCAGGCAAGACTGGCAAAGATCACCTGCGCGGTCACGCCGTGGATCATGGCCTTGACGGCCCGCCGCAACTCAACGTCATAGCCGCCGCCGGTTACGCTTAAAACGGTCTCACGGACATTCTCGTCACTGACCACCAGCACCCGCAACCCGCCCAGCAACCCCTGCAGCGAAATCAGTGCAAGCGCAATCACGCCAAGCCAGCGGCGCCCGCCCCTCTCGCCCTTGTACATCGCAACCGCCAGGCCGATGCCGGCGAAGCCGACAACCGTGCCGATCACGCGGTGGCCGTCTTCGTATGCCCTGCCGCCCTGGCTGGACCACCATGTGGTAATCCACTCCCAGAAGCGCCACGACCAGCCGGGATTGGTGTCACCAGCGCGAATGGTGGTGACCATGGCGCCGACGGCAATCATGAACAGCACCAACAGCACGCACGCTTGCGCCAGGCGGTAAGCGGCGGTCTGCCAACGGGAAAGCTGTACGGCCTCAGGCTTCACGGGCAAAAGAGTAGCGAGCGCACGGCAGTTTTCCACCATTACGCCGGGCTGTATGTGGAGAGTCCAAATCGGGCTGAAAGCGTCCACAATAGCGGGTCTGCGAGAAGTGTCTCACACTCATTCCGGGTCCGGGTACACCCTTCAAACGGCGCTTTCAAAATGCTAAAGCAGCGCACGCGGCGGGGGCCGGCGGGCATCCGTCGCACGCAATTTGGAGAGTCGCGGCAATGGCGCGCAAGCCTTACTACTGGCTGGTTTCCGGGGCAATCTTGATCGCCCTGTGTGCCGCACTGCCCGCGCAGACCAACAAGCGCCTTGAGTACGAGCTGCAGGGCGTAGAAGTCACGGAGCGCATCGGCGAGCGCATCCCGCTTGACCTGGCGTTTACGGACGACAACGGCCGCGGTGTCACGCTGGCCCAGTACTTCAAGGCCGGGCGGCCGGTGCTGATCACGCTGAACTACGCCGACTGCCCGCAGTTGTGCAGCCTGCAACTGACCGAGATGTCCAAGGCGCTGGCAAAGATGGAGTGGGTGCCGGGCAACGAGTTCGTGATGCTGACGATCAGCATCAATCCCGACGAAACATACGAGCGCGCCAAGCTTGCCAAGTTGCGCTATCTGGGTGCACTCGGGAAAGCGGAAGCGGACAAGGGATGGCACTTTCTGGTGCACCAGGATGAGTCACACGTGAGGACACTGGCGCAAGCGCTCGGTTACAGTTACAAGTTCGACCCAAAGACAGGCGAGTGGCGGCACAAGTCGGCGGCGTTTGTGGTGACGGGCGAAGGCGTGATTTCGCACTACCTGCGCAGCCTCAGCTACGACGCGCGCGACGTGCAGAAGCGCCTGTCTGAAAGCGCGCAAGGCGTGCTTGGCCAGGCCAATGAAGATGAAACGGGCTTCGGGTTTAATTGCCTGACGCTCGAGTTCACGGACAACATGGGCCGCGCCTTCATGTACATGCGCATGGGTGGCATCGGCATTGTGGTGTTCCTGGTTTCGTTTGTGGGCTACTGGTGGATCTGGGAGTTGCGCAAGGCCCGGCGCGCGAAGCTGCAATTGAAAGCGGAAACAACCTGATGAATTCGCTGCTTGGTCACATTGCTCTGCCGCTTGGCCGTTCCGGCTCGTTCTGGTTTCCGCCGCAGTCTTCGACGGTCGCGGCGGGCCATGACTTCGTTTACAACCTGATCCTGTGGCTGTGCATTATCTTCTTTGTCGCAATCTGCGGCGCGACCGCCTATTTCATGGTGGTGTATCGCAAGCGCCCCGGCCACAAAGAAGAAGTCACCAGCACCCACAACACCAAGCTGGAAGTTACGTGGTCCGTGGTACCGTTGGCGCTGCTGATGGTGGTGTTCGGCGTAAGCACCTACTGGTACATGGAAATGGTCACGCCGCCCGACGAAGAAGTGTATGAGCTGAATGTTACCGCCCAGAAGTGGCGCTGGACCTTCAAGTACAGCGGCGAAGCAGTCGGCGGCACCTACTACTGCAAGTACATGCACCTGATCAAGGACCGGCCGTATCAGTCCATCATGACCGCGCCGGACAACGACGTCATCCACAGCATGTTCATCCCGGCGTTCCGCGTGAAGCAGGATTGCGTGCCGGGCCGCTACAACCGCCTCTGGTTCCGGCCCACGCAGACGCACATTGAAGCGGGCATGCCCGACGGCTTTGACCTGTTCTGCACCGAGTACTGCGGCGACAGCCACTCCAACATGATCACCAAGGTGTTCGTGTACGAGACCGAAGCCGAGTGGGTGGCGGGCATCAAGAAAGACGGCGACCTGAAGGGCCTGAACCCTGAAGACCGCGGCGCGGCGATCTACGCGCAGTTCTGCTCAACCTGCCACAGCACCAAGGCCGGGCAGGACATGATCGGCCCGAGCTGGCACGGCATGTGGGGCAAAGAGCGCGATCTGGCGGACGGCACCAAGGTGACGTACGACGAAAACTACGTGCGCGAGTCAGTCCTTGAGCCCAACGCGAAGATCGCGGCGGGCTTTGCCAAGCCGTCGGCGATGACGCCCTTCAACTGGGGGGCCGAGAACGACCTCTACTTTGAAGGCTTGATCGCCTACATGAAGACACTGAAGTAAGCACAAGAGCCGCAACAAGGAATATGCAATGGCCGGTGGCGTAGTTGAAAAACCAGCAGCGCACGACAAACCGCGCAAGCACTACCTGAATCACGTCAAGACTTTCGGGTCGTGGCTGGTGACGCTTGACCACAAGCGCATCGCCATGATGTACCTGTGTGCGGTCAGCTTCGCGCTGCTGCTGGGCGGCGTGTTTGCGCTGGCGCTGCGCACCGTGCTATGGAACGGCACGCCTGCCGACCCCGAGACCAGCATTCTCGGCGCCACGATGGAGCAGTTCTACAACAAGATGTTCACGCTGCACGGCGCAGTGATGGTCTTCCTGTTCATCATTCCCGGCATCCCAGCCGCGCTGGGCAACTTCATTCTGCCCATGCAGCTTGGCGCCAAGGACCTTGCACTGCCGCGCATCAACCTGCTGTCGTGGTACCTGTATGTGATGGGCCTGGTTCTTTTTGTGTGCGTGTTGGTGTTGGGCGGGCTCGACACCGGCTGGACGTTGTATCCGCCGTACTCAATGGGCGGCGGCAGCCAGAGCCAGCACGTCTGGCATAGCCTGGTGCTGGCTTACATGGCGGTGTTCATCCTGGGCTTCAGCAGCATCCTTACGGGCCTGAACTTCATCGTGACGATGCACAAGCTGCGGCCGCCGGGTATGGGCATGTACGACATGCCGCTGTTTCTGTGGGCGCTGTACGCGACTTCACTGATTCAGGTGCTGGCCACGCCGGTGGTCGGCATTACGCTTGGCCTGAGCCTGATTGAGCACATGTTCCATGTCGGGATCTTCCTGCCGCAGTACGGCGGCGACCCGGTGATGTACCAGCACTTCTTCTGGTTCTACTCACACCCGGCTGTGTACATCATGATCCTGCCGGCGATGGGCGTGCAGTCCGAGATCATGGGCACGTTCAGCCGCAAGCACATCTTCGGCTACAAGGCGATTGCGTGGTCGAGCATCGCGATTGCGGCCATCGGCTTCATTGTGTGGGGCCACCATATGTTCGTGTCGGGCCAGTCGCCGACGGCGGGCATCATCTTCAGCTTCCTTACCTATCTGGTTGCCATTCCCAGCGCGATCAAGGTCTTCAACTGGGTGGCGACGATGTACAAGGGCAGCATTGATCTAAAGACGCCGATGATTTACGGCCTGAACTTCATTTACCTGTTCGGCATCGGCGGCTTGACCGGCCTGTTTTTGGCCAGCATCAGCAACAACGTGCACTTGCACGACACGTACTTCGTGATCGCGCACTTCCACATGGTGATGGTCGGCAGCACGGTCAACGCGTTTTTGGGCGGCGTGCACCTGTGGTGGCCGAAGATGACGGGCCGCATGTACAACGAGACGCTGGGGCGTATCGGCGCGATTCTGGTATTTGTCGGCTTCAACCTCGCGTTCATGCCGCAGTTCGTGTCCGGCACGCGCGGCATGCCGCGGCGCTACGCCAACTATCTGGAAGAGTTCACGACCTTCCACCAGGCCAGCACTGTGGGCGCCTACATTTTGGGCGCGGGCATCGGCTTGCAGGTGTTGTACCTGCTGTACTCGCTGTTCAAGGGCAAGAAGGCGCCGGACAACCCGTGGGGTGCCGCGAGCCTTGAGTGGCAGTCCGAGTCGCCGCCTGATTTCCACAACTTTACCAAGCCGCCGATCATGATGGGCGCATACGACTACGAAAACTGGGAGTACGAGTCCGAGGAAGCGGGCTGGAAGCTCAAGCCCGAGGTGATTGAAACCCGCAAGACGCTGTCAAAGGTTCACTGATGAGCACCGGAGTGGCCGACCACGAAACCAAGCACGACCTGCCCGCGCGCCCGCCCGAGCTGGCGATGCACTTTGACAACATGCACCAGCAGTTTCACTCGGGCAAGCTGGGCATGTGGCTTTTCCTGGGGCAGGAACTGCTGTTCTTCTGCGGCTTGTTCACAGCCTATGCCGTGTACCGCGGCAACCACCAGGAAATGTTCCACTACGTGCATTACTTCCTGGACTGGAAGCTGGGCGCGGTAAACACAGTGGTGCTGCTTGTAAGCTCGCTGACCGCCGCGTGGTCGGTGCGTGCAGCCATGCTGGAACAGCGCAAGGTATTAATCTTCACGCTGCTGGCGACGTTCATCTGCGCCGGCATATTCATGGTGGTCAAGTACTTCGAATACACCCACAAGCTGCACATCGGCGCGGTATGGGGCGGCGGCTTCAACGTTGCCGACGCCGACCTGCCCGCCGAGCTCGTGGCCAAGTACCCCGATATGACCGGCGCCAAGCTCAAAGAAATGGGCGCGGGCAGCTTCTTTGCCATCTACTTCTGCATGACCGGCCTGCACGGCCTGCACGTACTGGTGGGCATGGGGCTTTACATCTGGCTGCTGGTGCGGGCGCTGAAGGGCGATTTCAACCGTCGCTGGTACGGCGCGGTCGATAACGTCGCGTTGTACTGGCACATCGTGGACATCATCTGGATCTTCCTGTTCCCGATGCTGTACCTGATCGGGTAGTTGGGGGCAAGCAGACATGACTGAAGCTGCGCACGCACATCACGACCACCACCACGAGGGCCTGCCCGGCACCATCGGCCACGTCACGCCGCTAAAGACGCTGTTCAAGGTGCTGACAGCGCTGCTGGTTCTCACCGTCATCACCGTCGCGGTCGCGCAGTTTGATTTCGGGCGCCTGAACGTCGTGGGCGCGGTCGGCATCGCGTGCGTCAAGGCCAGCATCGTCTCGCTGTGGTTCATGCACCTGCGCTACGACAAGCGTTTCAACTTTTTCATCCTGGTCGGCTCGTTCGCGCTGGTTGCATGGATGATCGGGTACATCCTGTTCGATACCGTGCTGTACCAGCACAACATTCAAGAGTACAAGCGCGACCAGCAGGCGCCCGCAAAGCCGTAAGGCGAGGCATTCATGCCGGAATTGTTCATCGGCTTTGACAGGCTGGCGCAACCCGGCCCGGCGCCGGTTCACCTCAAGTCACATACTCTGCTGCGCCACGTCATGGCGCTGGGCAGCAGCGGCAGCGGCAAAACCGTCTTCTGCAAAGCCGTCACCGAAGAAGTCCTGCGCGCCGGCGTGCCCGCCATCTGCATTGACCCGCAAGGCGACCTGTGCAGCCTGGCGCTGCACCTGGACGACCCCGCATGGCTCGCCAACAAGGGCGTGGACCCTGAGTTCGCCCGGCTGTTGCAGCGCGAGATCGACCCCGTGATCTTCACGCCCGCCAGCCGCAAAGGCATCGCAATCAGCGCAGACCCGGTCAGCGCCGACCTTGATGACCTCGAAGCGCGCGACCGTGTGTACGCCATCACCGGCATCGCGACCATGATTGTCAGCCTGCTCGGCTACGACCTCGACAGCGACGACGGCGCAGGGCTGGTGGCGGCCTTTGACAAGGCGTTGACCGGACTTGCCGGGCGCGAAAAGTTTCCGCGTGATCTGGGCGAGTTCACGCAATGGCTGGCGCGGCTGGACGACGCGGGCAAGAAAGAACTCGCAAGCCTGGTGGACCCGCGCAAGCTGGACCAGGCCGCACAGAAACTCGCCCGGCTTGATGTCGGCGCGCGCCGCCTGCTGTTTCATGAGGGTTTGAGCCTTGATATCGACCTGCTGCTCGGCAACGGTGACCGCAGCGCCAATGAGGGCAGGACTCGCCTGAGCGTGATCTACCTGAACAGCCTGCACACCCAGGAGGACAAAGAGTTCTTCGTGGCGGCGCTGACTGAGCGGCTGTACTCGTGGATGCTGCGCAACCCCAGCAGCGAGCCGCAAGCGCTGTTTTACATCGACGAAGTCGCCCCGTTTATCCCGCCGGTGCGCAAGCCGGCGTGCAAGCCGGCGCTGAGCCTGCTGTTCAAGCAGGCCCGCAAGTATGGCGTATGCTGCCTGATGGCAACGCAAAACCCCGCCGACGTGGACTACAAGGCAATGGCCCAATTCGGCACCTGGGCGCTGGGGCGCATGACCACGCGCCAGGACATGGCCAAGGTACAGCCGACCGTGAAGTCGCTCGACCCCGTGCACGTGGACGCGGTGATGCAGGAGTTGCCCGCGCTGAAGCCCGGGCAGTTCCTGCTGATCAGCCCGGATAACTTTGACCGCACGGTTCGCCTGCAAACCCGCTGGTTGCTGACAAAGCACGAGACGCTCGATGAAGACAAGATCGAGCACACGGTTGACTCGCTGCGGCTGTACGTTGAGCCGCCGGCAGACGGCGGCGAAGCGCCCGAGCCGCCGACCATGCGCGAGCGCTTTGACGCCCTGGAAGCTGAACTGAAGCAGCAGGCGCAACAGATGCCTGACGCCGACGAAGACAACGCTGACGACGCAGAAGTTAGTGATGATGCGGCCCAAGAGCCGGAGTCGACGCCGACCAAGGCGGCACAGCCGAAGCCTGACAAGCCCGTGTCGGTGCTGGTGGCCTCACCCCCGCCGGACCCTGAGGTCGAAGAGTCTGACAAGGTTCTGTGCAAGGCAGCGTCGATGGCGGCCAAGGATTTCGCAACCAGGACGGGCCTGGGCGAAGGCGCCGCGCGCGCGCGTCTGCGCCGGCTGGTAAGCGCCGGGCGCGCACGCGAGTACAAGGATGGCCGCGTGGTACGCTACTACAGCGTGGCGGGCGGCATGCGGCCCGACCTTGGGCTTGAACGCAAGGTCAGCGCATTGATCTGCAAAGTCTCGGGCAACGACGTTGAGCGCAAGGCGCGCGAGTTGCGCGGTCGCAGCTCTTTCTTCGGCTTGCTGGGCGAAGACGAAGACCTGCAGAGCTTTGACATTGAGTACCGTCTTGTCCTGCAGCTCGGCTTTACTGAAAAAGTCACGCGCGCATTCTTCAAGCGGCTGTTCGGCTCAAGCCACGACGAGATGGTCGATTACATCTACCTGCACCCGTACAGCCTGCGCATTGTCGTGTACGACCCGGGCAAGGGCATCAGCCTGCATGACAAGCCCGGCGATTACGCCAGCCGCATCATCGACTTCGACGGCATGACGCAGCTTGAGGAGATCGAGCCCGCGCGCCTGAAGCTGCGCGAAAGCGACCTCAAGACCCGCAAGTCCGACGACGTCGTGAAGCAAAGCTTCAAGCAGCGCTTCAACGCCTCGCCAAAGTCGGTTAAGCCGGTTTTCCTGCCGGTCTGGAACCTGCACTTCGGCAGTCGCGGCCGCAGCGCCGAGCGCATGGTCTGCATCGACGCGCTGACCGGCAACCCGCTGGAATGGTGATTACGGGTACAGCGGCGAGGGCAGCGTGCAGTTGTCCGGGCGCAGGCCCAGATACCCCTGCTTCAGCTTGATCTCATGCTCGGTGCTGCGCCATACCGGCAGACCGGCCTCATCGAGGATCGGCTTGCCGTCAGCGCCGGTCTGCGGCACAAGCCGTCCGTTCTGCAGCAGGTAGCGGCGCACCTTCATGGTGTACTCGGCCCCGGCGGCTACGGCGCGCAACTGTGTGATCATTTCCATGGCGTCCTGCACCTTCACGCCGTTGACTTCAAACACCACGTCATTGGTGCGCAGGCCCGCGGCCCACGCCGGGCCTTCTTCATTGACGAAGCTGAGCACTACGACTTGCGTGCCCGCGCCGGGGTCAGCCGGCGGCGTCGCTGTGGAGTTTGCAATTGCCTCCAGCAATTGCGGCCAGCGCTCGTGGCTGTGCAGGGGCAGAAACAGGGGCTCGCGCTCGGCTTGCCGCTGGTCGCGATAGCCCGCCGCAGCCGCCGCGAACAAGGCGTCAATGACCTGGTTGTGAAGCTGCTCGACCCGGGCGCGGCGCTGCTCAATGGACATGGCGTTGAACGCGGCAATCGCCTCGGTGGCGCTTTCAGGGCTGGCCCCGATGAGGTGCATGCGCGCAGCTGTGTACGCCGCCGCCATCCCGGCCAACGCGAGCGCGTGACGGTAATGATCTTCAGGAAACACGAATTGCGTGTCGCCTAGCCGGGCGCGCCCGGAAGCTTCCGCGTCAAAGGGCCGGTCAGCCCCAAGCAGCAGCATCACCAACCGCGACTCCGCAGTTGCAAGCTGGTACATGACGACGGGCTCAGCTCCGGCGCCCAGCTTCCGGCGCGCGGCGGCAAGCCAGCGCATGGCTTCGCGGCCGTCCTTGGCCAGGTTGCGGGGACGCGACGCGTTGCGCATGTGGTAGTGCGCCAATGCGATCATCTGCGACGGTTGCTCAGGCTCGCGCCCGGCAAGGGCGGCGCCCTCGATCTCAAGCAGCGCCTGGCGCACGCCGAGGGTGCCCATGCCGATCGTGGGCCCCTGGCCGTCGAACGGCGCAAGCTCAAGGCCACGAACACACGCATGCCGCGCCTCTTCGTAACGGCCGAGCTCCACCAGCGTCATCGCCATCAGCGCAAAAGACCGGAAGTCCTGCGGGTTCAGCGTCACGACCGCGCGGAAGTCGGCGATCGCGCGCTCAAGGGTGAGCCTGCGCACTTCCTCGGCGTTGGAAGCATCGCTGCCGGAGACATTGGCCGCAACGTTGGCGCGGTCTTCCTGGTCCTGGCGCTTCAGGTACAGGATGCCGCGGTAGTAAAACGCAAGCCATTCGGTCGGGTCGGCTTCCACTGACCGGGTTGCCGCCTCAATGCCCTCCGCCAGGCGGCCCAGCCCGTAATACGACTGCGACATGAAGTTCCAGGCGCGCGCAGCCTTGGGGTTCAGGCGCGTGGCCTCAATGCCGTCGCTGATGCACCCGCTGAAATTGGTGTCGCGGCGCAGCACGCAGCGCGCCGACCAGCCGCGCCAGTCGTCCGGCGCCTGCTCAACCACGCGGCTGTACTCGATTTCTGCGTCGGCAAAGCCGGCGCGGCCAAGGCCGCGCAAGAAGTCGCCCAGCATCAGCCGGTATTCGATGTTGCGGGGCTCAAGTTCAACGATGCGCAGGTAGTCGCGGCGCGCTTCCTCAACGCGGGCGCGCGTGAAGTAGATGCGAGCGCGGTGCACATACGCGCGCGGGTCGGTTTCGCGCAAGGCGATCGCGCGGGTCAGGTCGGCGATGACGGCTTCCCCGTCCATGTACACGTTTCGCGCGTTCGCGCGGGCGATCAGCACGTCGTACGCGTCAGAGTCTTTGGCCAGCGCGCGCTCGAAGTCGGCCAGCGCTTCCTGCCTGCGGTCCGCGTCGGCGTGGCTCAGCCCGCGCAGCAGCAATGCCTCCACGCTGCCCTCGGACAGGTTCAGCGCCCGCGTGGCTGCCTCGGCGGCGCCCACGTGGTCGCCCTTGGCGCGGCGCATCCAGCCAAGGTCAATCCAGTCGCCCGCGCCTTGCGGGGCACGCAACCGCGATGGCAGGGGCAACCGCGCCAGTGCGTGCAGCACGGTGGCCGCGTAGTCGATGCCGCGTTTGCGCAGGTTCAATAGCAGCACGTCGGCGGCGTCAGGGCTGGCCGTGAAGCCCAGCGCCTCGCCGACCACAGCCACGGCTTCGGGGGTGCTGACGCGGTCCAGAAAGCGCGCCAGCAGCGGCACCACGCGCGACGGCTGCTCAAGCTTGCCCAGCACGCGGCACGCAAGCTGCGCGGCGTGCACGTCGCTGCGCGACCACTCCGGGGCCGGGCGCGCGCCAAGGCGCTCCAGTTCCTTGGCCAGCAGGTCCACGGTCTGGGCCTCGCGGTACAGGCTCAGGCGCCGTGCGTACTCGTCCAGCGTAGGGGCGCCGGGGTCGCGACCCGCGCGCCCGATGCCGCTGCGCACGTCAAACAGCGCCTCGTCGATGCGCCGGGCGTGCAGCGCCAGCAGCGACTCGCGCATCACGTCAATCTCGGCGCGCTCGCGGCGGATGGTAGCCGCCGGCAGGCTGCTGCCCGCGATCAGGAACTCTGCCAGCGTGAAGTCGCCGTTGATGCGGGCCAGTCGCGCCGTGCCCAGGCGCAGCTCATTCAGGTCGTTGCGGCCCTGCGCAAGGTCGAGATGCCTGAAGGCTTCCGGCATCTCGGCGCCCGCCGGCCCGTCCAGCAGGTCCAGCAGCGACTGGCGTGCCGAAATGTAGCCCAGCAGGTTGCTCAACAGCACGCCGTTGCCCACCTGCTCATCGGCCGACAGCTCCAGCAGCTTGCGCGCGGGCGGCCCGACCAGCTCAGCGTCGTACCGGGACAGCCGCTGCTCAAGGTCCTGCAGCGCAGGCTCGATGCGCATGCCTTCAATTGTGCCCAGCATCTGCTCCGCTTCGCGCAGGCGCAGCTTGAACTCGGCGGCTTCCCTTTCCCGCTTTTCGCGCTCCAGGCGTTCCCGCTCGGCGCGCTCGGCGGTTGCCAGCGTCAGCGCGTCCTCGGCGATGCGCTTGCCGTCTTCGGCCTGCTTCTGGGCGGCCTGCGCCGAGTCGCGCTCTTTGGCAAGGTTCTGGGTGAAGAAGATGGCGCCCGCCACCAGCAGCAGAAACGCCAGCACGCCGATGCTGACCGTGGTGCGGTGCTGGCGCACAAAGCGCAACACCATTTCGCTGGTGCTGTAGTCGTAGCTGCCCAGGGTGCGGCCGTCGCGAAACGCCTTGACCTCACCCGCAAGCTCAAGCGCCGAGCCCAGCCGCTGCGCCTTGTCGCGCGCCATGGCGCGCTCGGTAAGCGCCTCAAGCTCCGGCGGCACCTTGGGCTCACGCGTGCGCACCCGCACCGGCGGGCCGGCCAGTACCTGCTGCACAATCAGTGCCGCCATCGGCCCTTCAAACGGCGGGTGGCCGGTCAGGATCTGGTACAGCACCGCGCCCAGGGCATACACGTCGCTCTTTTCATCAACGTGTTCAAGCTCGCCGCGGGCCTGCTCCGGCGCCATGTACGCCGGGGTGCCCACAATGCTGCCGTCCAGCGTCAAAGCCTGGCTGTCGGAGTCAAGCAGTGACTTGGAAAGCGCCAGCGAACCCTTTTGCAGCGCTTTCATCGCCTTGTCTTCGTGGCCCTTCAGGCGCGCAAGCCCCCAATCCAGCACCAGCGTCTCGCCGTAGTCGCCGAGCATGATGTTCTCGGGCTTGATGTCGCGATGGATCACGCCCTTGCTGTGCGCGTACGCAATCGCGTGGCACACGTCAATGAACTGGTCCAGCAGCTTGATGCGCGCCGCCAGCTTCTGCTCTTTGTCCAGCGACTCATCTTTGCGGATCTCGCGCAGCTTGTCGGCCAGCGTGCGCCCGCGGATGAAGCGCATCGTGTAGTAGTACTGCCCGTCCGGGTACTGGCCGATCTCGTACACCGGCACGATGTTCGGGTGCTCAAGCTGGCCGGTGATGCGCGCCTCACGCAGAAAGCGCTCAATGATGCCGCCGGACTCGCTGACGCCTGCGGGCACACTGGCCGGGATGCTGCTGCCGGCCATGCCGGGCAACAGCTCTTTGAGGGCAACGTCGCGGCCCACGGCTTTGTCGCGCGCCAGCAGCACGCGGCCCATGCCGCCGCGGGCGTGCTCTTTCTTTACTTCGTAGCGGTCGCTCTGGATGCCGAAATTCTCCATGAAGCGCCCGGTCGTGATGCGCAACGTGGTGTTCTTGCGCGGGCCCTGGGTCGGGCTTTCGGTGTCGGCGTCCGGACGGCTGGCTGGCTTCACATCGCTGCCCGCAAGGTCGCGGCCGGTGGTGGCTACCGCGCGCAGCGTATCCCGAATCACACGCATATCAGTTTCGCCGCCGTTTCTACCGAAGTTGAACAGCGTCTGTTGCGCGTCTTCGCCTATGCCGATGTCCGCCAGCGCCTTGCGCTGCATGGCCGGGTTTTCCAGCACGTCGATGATCGGCAGCTCGTGCACGCCTTCAAGGCCTGAAAGCGTTACGGTCGGCACGTCGCCGTCAAAGTCGGTCAGCGACGATACCTTGCCCGGGTCTTCCAGCATCGCCGCGGCTTCGTCGGGCGAAATGCGCCCGCTGTGCACAGCCAGAATTGCGGCGACAATCGATTTGTGCCTGTCCGACATGAATCCGCCCGATCCAGCAGGGGATTATGGTACGGCCCGCATGGCCTGACCAGTAGGTCACTTTACGTCTAAATCAACGACCAACGGCAGGTGATCCGACGCACGCGCAGCCAGCGTGCTGCGCACAACATGGGCGCGCTGAAGCGCGATGCGATTGCACACAAACACTTTGTCCAACGCCCCCACGGGCAGATAGGCCGGAAACGTGCGAAAGCGCGACGGCGGCGCAGAGACCTGCGCCAGCATCTGCTCTGCCAGCGCACCGCTCTGCAGCGTGTTGCGCCAGTCGTTGAAGTCGCCCGCCACCAGCGTGACCGCGTCGCCGTACTCGCGGTAGCTCTCGTGCGTCAGCAGGTGGCGCGTCTGCCATTGCCGCTCGGCCTCGCCCAGCCCGAGGTGCCAGTTCACGAGCCTGATGTGCACGCCGCGCGCGTCAATCAAAGCCAGCTGCGCCCTGCGGTTCTTGCGGCCCCTGTACCGCAGCGAAATGTTATGGCGCCGGATGATCGGAAAGCGCGACAACACAAGGTTGCCGTACCCGCCGTCACCCACGCGGTGATTGAACTGGTAAATCGCGAAGTCATACCCGAATGCCTGCTGCAGCAGCGCCGGCTGGTCGTCAAAGCCGGAGCGCTTCACGTTGCGATCGACTTCCTGCAGGCACACAATGTCGGCGTGCTGCTCGCGGATCACGTCAATGATGCGCTCAAGGCGGTACAGGCGGTCACGTCCGCCGATGCCCTTATGAATGTTGTAGCTCAGGATGCGCACGCCCCAAGCATGCGCGGCGCGGTTCAAACTTCAAGCGTCGGCACGCCGAGGGGTCTTTGCCTTGGCGCGTGCATAGCTATTCTCGCCGACGGGGAATGCGATGGCAGACAAACGCATTTACGCGTTCGGCGGCGGCAGCGCCGACGGCAACGCCGGCATGAAAGAGCTGCTGGGCGGCAAGGGCGCCAACCTTGCCGAGATGGCGGCGCTTGGCCTGCCTGTGCCGCCGGGCTTCACGATCACGACGCAGTGCTGCAAGGCGTACTACGACGCCGGCGGCCGCATGCCGGCAGGACTGATGGACGAAGCGCGCGCCGCGGTTGCCGCGGTTGAAAAGCACCTTGGTCGCCAGTTCGGCGGTGCCAAACCGCTGCTGTTCAGTGTGCGCAGCGGCGCAGCCGCCAGCATGCCCGGCATGATGGATACCGTGCTGAACCTCGGCTTGAACGCCGAGACCGTGAACGCGCTAACCACCGAGACCGGCAACGCACGCTTTGCGTGGGACAGCTATCGCCGCTTCATCACCATGTTCGGCGACGTGGTGGCGGGTGTCAGCCGCAAAAGGTTCGACCACGAGCTGGAAGCTGCCAAGCAACGCACACGCATCCTGCGCGACGCCGACTTGCCCGCCGAAGAGCTGCAACGCGTCGTGAGCACGCTGCTGCGCGTCTATGAGCGCGAGACCGGCAAACCCTTCCCGCAGGACCCGTGGCAACAGCTGACACGCGCGATTGAGGCCGTCTTCCGAAGCTGGAACAACATGCGCGCGGTGGAGTATCGGCGCATCCACAAGATCCGCGGCTTGATCGGCACGGCGGTCAACGTGCAGGCCATGGTGTTCGGCAACCTGAACGAAAACAGCGCCACGGGCGTAGGCTTCACGCGTGACCCCAGCACCGGCGAGAACACGTTTTTCTGCGATGTGCTGTTCAATGCCCAGGGCGAAGACGTGGTAGCAGGCCTGCGCACACCCGAAAACATCAATGCTCTGGCCAAGCGCCTGCCGCAAGTGCATGAGCAGCTGATGCAGGCGCGCCAGAGTCTTGAGCGCCATTACCGCGACATGCAGGACATTGAGTTCACGATCCAGGACGGCCGGCTGTTCCTGCTGCAGACCCGCAACGGCAAGCGCACCGCGCGCGCGGCCCTGCGCATTGCCCTGAGCCTGTTTGAAGAAGGTCTATTGACGCGTCAAGAGGCGCTGCTGAAGATCGACGCGTCGTCCCTGAACCAGTTGCTGCACCCGACGTTTGACCCCAAGGCCGCCAAGACCGTCATTGCGACCGGCATCCCTGCCAGCCCCGGCGCAGCCAAGGGCATCGCCGCGTTTCACCCGGACACCGCCGAGCAGTTTGCCGCCAAAGGCAAGCGCGTAATCCTCGTGCGTGAAGAAACCAGCCCTGAAGATATCAAGGGCATGGCGGCTGCGCAGGGCATTCTGACGGCCCGCGGCGGCCGCACAAGCCACGCCGCGGTGGTCGCACGCCAGATGGGCAAGTGCTGTGTGGCCGGCTGTGACAAGCTTGAGATCGACGAGTTACGCCGGGTGTTCAAGGCCGGAAAGCATGTCGTGCGCGAAGGCGACCTGCTGAGCCTGGATGGCGCCACCGGCGAGGTGATGCTGGGCGACGTGCCCACCGTGCCGCCCGAGTTGTCGGGTGACTTTGACACGATCATGCAATGGTCCGACGAGCTGCGCACCTTGGGCGTGCGCGCCAACGCTGACACCCCCGCCGACGCCCGCAAGGCCCGCGAGTTCGGCGCGCAGGGCATTGGCCTGTGCCGTACCGAACACATGTTTTTTGACAGCGCGCGCATCAACCGCATGCGCGAGATGATCCTTGCCCGCACCCTTGAACAGAAGCAGGCCGCGCTGGCCCACCTGCTGCCCATGCAGCGCGAGGACTTTGTCGGGCTGTTTGAAGCAATGGATGGCCTGCCGGTCACGATCCGGCTGCTCGACCCGCCGCTGCACGAGTTCCTGCCCCATGAACCGCATGTCCAGCAGGTGATCGCCGACGAGCTGGATGTGCCGCTGAAGGCCGTGCAGGACCGCGTGGCCGCGCTGCACGAAGTAAACCCGATGCTTGGCCTGCGCGGCTGCCGTCTCGGCATCATTGAGCCGATGATTTACGACATGCAGGTGCAGGCGATCATTGAGGCTGTGCAGGAGGCGGGACGCCGCGGCCTTGCAGCCAACGCCGAGATCATGATCCCGCTGGTGGGCACGGTCGATGAGCTGCGACGCCTGCGCCGGCGCATCGAAGACCAGTTGCAGCGCTACAACCTTGAGAAGGGCGCCGGCGTGGCGGTCAAGATCGGCACCATGATCGAGGTACCGCGCGCGGCGCTGACCGCCGACAAGGTCGCCGAAGAAGCAGACTTCTTCAGCTTCGGGACCAACGACCTGACGCAGATGACCATGGGCGTGTCTCGCGACGACGCCGAGAAGAGCTTCCTGATTGAGTACGTCGTGCAGGGCGTTCTGCCGACAGACCCGTTTGCGACCATCGACGAAGACGGCGTCGGCAAGCTGGTGCGCATGGGCGTGGAGCTGGGTCGAAAGACTCGGCCTGAGCTAAAGGTCGGCATCTGCGGCGAGCACGGCGGCGACCCCGAAAGCATCGACTTCTGCCACCGCACCGGCCTTGACTATGTAAGTTGCAGCCCGTTCCGTGTGCCGATCGCCAGGCTGGCGGCGGCCCAGGCGGCAATCCGTCATGCGCGCTGACACGTTCAAGTTCACGATTCCCCCCGCACGCATTGCGCAGGTGCCCGCCGAGCGGCGCGACGCCAGCCGGCTGATGGTCGTGCGGCGCGGCGCGGGCGTGATCGAGCACCATGCGTTCACGGACCTGCCGGGTCTGCTGAACGCGGGCGACCTGCTGCTGGTCAACGACACGCGCGTAAAGCCGTGCCGCCTGCACATGACCCGCGCCAAGACCGGCGGCCACGTCGAGCTGTTCGTGATTCGGCGCCTGCCCGGCGACGCGCCGGCTGCACTGGCAACGGACACCAGCGCCTGCTACGAGACCATCACCGGCAGCGGCGGCCGCCTGGATACCGGCGAAACGCTGACCCTGCCCGGCGCCACCGCGACGCTGCTTGAGCGCGACGCTTTCGGGCCGGGGCACTGGCTGGTGCGGCTGCACACAGCCACGGACCCCGACGATTACTTGCGTTCTCAGGCGCGGATGCCCCTGCCGCCGTACATCCGGCGCGAACGCGGCCACGATCCCCACGCTGACATCGACCGGCAGCGCTACCAGACCGTGTTCGCGGCCCAGGACGGCGCCGTGGCGGCGCCAACGGCAGGACTGCACTTTACGCCCGAGGTGCTGGCCGCATGTGCATCGCGCGGGATCAACCGCAGCGCCCTGACACTGCACGTCGGGCCGGGGACGTTCCGGCCGCTGAAGGCCGCCACGCTGCAAGAGCATGATATGCACGCCGAGGAGTTTCAGGTGCCGCAGCCGGCTGTGCAGGCTGTGCACGAAACGCGAATGCGCGGCGGCCGCGTGGTCGTGGTCGGCACAACGGCGTGCCGCACGGCTGAGACGGTCGCCGACGAGCGCGGCCTGCTGCGCGAAAGCAACGGCACCACGCGGCTGTTCATTTACCCGCCGTGGCGTTTCCGGTGCACGGACGCGCTTTTGACCAACTTTCACCTGCCGGAAAGCACACTGATCTTTCTGGTCGCGGCATGGCTGGGCATTGACTTGACACGTCAAGCCTATGAGTCGGCGCTGGCGGGGGAGTATCGTTTTTTCAGCTACGGCGACGCGATGCTTTGTTTGCCCTGAGACTCGGCACAGGCATCCCCGTTGCAAAGCAAACCCGGCACTGGCGTGCCGGGCTGGACGTGTTCAAAAGCGCGTGTCTTCGTCGAGGTAGCTTGGGCCGCGCGGGGCCAATGCCCGTTCAAGCAGCTCGTTCATGCGCTTGAGTTCGGCGTGGCATCGAAACGCCCAGCGCTGCGCTGCGTAGGCGCTGATGCTGGCCAGAATCGCAAAACCGCCCAGAATGCCAGCCACAATCAACTCGTTGCGCACGCCAAACAGTGTTTCGGCAAGCATGGTCCCCTCGTGCCACTGAGACGCGGGAAGCAGGCCAGGGGTTCCCTGCTAGATCAGCCCCAGCTCTTTGCCGCACTTCTTGAAGATGTCCAGAGCTTCCTGCAGGTCCTCCCGGCTGTGGCTGGCGCTTACGATGGTGCGCACACGGGAGAGTTTTTCCGCGACCATCGGGAAGTAGATGCCCTGGGCATACACGCCGTCGCGCAGCAGGATCTCGCTGAACTTCGCGGCCTTGGCGCCTTCACCGACAATCACGGGCGTCACGGGGCTCACACTGCTGCCGGTGTTGAAGCCGAGCTCCTTCAAACCCTGCTTGAAGAAGCGGGTGTTTTCCCACAGCCTGGCGTGGTGCTGCGGCTCGGTCTCCAGCACGTCAATGCACGCGCTGACCGCCGCCACCACAGCCGGCGGAGCGCTTGCACTGAACAGGAAGGGCCGCGCCTTCGCGATCAGGTACTCCTTTACAACCTTGGGGCCGGCGTAGTAGCCGCCCACGACGGGGATGGCTTTGCTGAGTGTGCCCACGGTCAGCGACCAGCGCTCGTGCATGTGCTGGTCGTCCACCGTGCCGCGGCCCTTTTCGCCCAGCACGCCGGTGGCGTGGGCGTCGTCCACCATCGTGATGGCGTCGTACTTTTCGCAGGCGTCGGCGCAGGCCTTGAGGTCAGCCACGTCGCCGTCCATGGAAAACACGCCGTCCGTGACCACCAGAATCTTGCCCTTGATGCCCTTGGCGCCGCGCGCCTCTTTCAGCAGCTCTTCAAGGTGGCCGTAGTCCTTGTGGCGGTAGATCGCGCGGCTGGCTTTGCTGAGTCTCACGCCATCGATGATGCTCGCGTGGTTGAGCTCGTCGCTGATGATGTGGTCGCCTTCAACGCCAAGCGTGCTGACGACGCCGACGTTGGCTGTAAAGCCGCTCTGGAACAGCAATGCACTTTCGGTCTTCTTGAACTTTGCGATCTTTTCTTCGCATTCGACGTGAATGTCCATTGTGCCGCTGATCGGCCGCACGGCGCCGCTGCCCACGCCGTACTTGTCGATCGCGCGCTTGGCGGCCTCCACGACTTTGGGGTGCGTGCTGAGGCCGAGATAGCTGTTGTTGGACAGCTGGATGACGCGCTTGCCGTCAATCATCACGCGCGCGCCCACGGCGCTTTGATGCACCTTGGGCATGTGAAAAAGGCTGCGCGCCTTAAGGCCTTCAATTTCGGCTGTGCACCACTCAATCAACTGGTTTGACACGGCGATCTCCTGTAAGTGCGTGCGTTTTATGGTTCGGGGTGCGATCAAGCCAGATGGTAGTAACCGCAGCTTCCGTTGCGGGAGTTCTGTGGCATAACATTGCTATGACGGCACTGGTCTTTAGCGGCGCGCAGGTGTTTCACAACGGGCGATTTCAATCGTTGGAGGTCCGTTGTGACGGGCCCTACATCTCTGCCGTTGCCCCCCACGTGGACGCCACCGGCGCGCGCGTGATTGACGCTGCCGGCTTGCACCTGTTTCCGGGCATCATTGACGTGCAGGTACACTTCCGCGACCCCGGTCTTACGCACAAAGAAGACCTTGAGACCGCCAGCCGCGCCTGCGCCAAGGGCGGCGTCACCAGCTTTCTGGAAATGCCCAACACCCTGCCGCTGGCCACCACGCCGCGCGAAGTGGACAACAAGCTGGCAATCGCGGCCCGCAAGTCGCGTGTGAACTACGGCTTTTTCATCGGCGCCACCAACGACAATGTCAGCCAGCTTCAGATGGCGCGGCGCGTCTGCGGCATCAAGGTCTTCATGGGCGCTTCCACCGGCGACCTGCTGGTGGACAACCCCAAGTCACTCGAAGAAATCTTCCAGTTCACGGACAAGCGCCGCGTGATCGCCCTGCACGCCGAAGACGAAGCCTACCTCAAGTCCACCAAGGCCCAGTACAGCGGCACCGATACACTTTTGGCCTACACCCAATGGCGCAACGACGAAGCCGCCTGGCGAGCCACCGAAACCGCGGTAAAGCTCGCGCACAAGTACCAGCACCGCGCCCACATCCTGCACGTCAGCACCGCCCGTGAGTGCGCCCTGTTCAGGCGCGACGACCCCTACGTCACCGCCGAGACGTCGCCGCACCACCTGCTGATGAACGTGCAGGACGACGCGCATCTGGGCACCTTGGCCAAGATGAACCCGCCACTGAAGTATCGCGCCGACAACGCCGGCTTGTGGCAAGCGCTGCACGACGGCCGCATCGCCTGCATCGCCACCGACCACGCGCCGCACCTGCTGACCGAAAAGCGCAAGCCCATGTGGCAGGCACCCGCGGGCATACCCGCCATCGAAAACTCGCTGGCCATGATTCTTGACGCGTCAAGCCGCGGCCTGTGCACCCTGCAGCAAGTCGCGCTGTGGATGTGCGAAAACCCGGCCAAGGTCTATCGCATCCGGGGCCGCGGAATCATCCAGCCGGGCGCCTTTGCCGACCTGGCGCTGGTCGATGCCAACGCAAGACACACCATTGCCAACGCCGAGCAGCTTACCAAGTGCGGCTGGAGCCCGTGGGACGGCAGGACGGTCACGGGCAAGGCTGTGCTGACGGTCTGCAACGGCCAGATCGTGTACGAAGACGGCAAGGTCAACGACGCCGTCCGCGGCCGTGAACTGGCGTTTGAGTAAGTTCCCGGAATTTTTGTAACGCGCCCCAATCAGTCCCGGTAGTCGGGGTAGAAACCCCTGTTGCCGGAGACCAGCCATGAAACGCGTACTCGCAGTGATTGCCATTCTGGGCCTTATGGGCGCGCCCGCTTTTGCCCAGGAGCATGAATCCAAGACCGAGAGCAAGACCAGCCACGTCAAGATCGTGCGCACGGGTGACGGCAAAGTGCACGTCGAAGCCCGCGGCGATGGCGTCGAAGTTCAAGTCAGCGACGACATGAAGCAGCGGCTCGAGGAGATCAAGAAGAAGCTGGAAGAGGTGCGTGAAAAGCTCAAGAAGCACGAAGCCGTTGACCTGGACGAGATTTTCAAGCGGCTGGACGAAGTGCTGGAAAAGTTCGGCCACGGCAAGGCCCACCGGGTCATGCCTGAGGGCGACTGGCACAAGGAGATCGAGAAGCGCATGGAGGAAATGCGCAAGCAGCACGAAGACGCATTCGAGCGCCTGCGCAAGCAGATGGAAGGGTTGGAGAACGAACCCGAAGCCGAGGTGGAAGAGTGGGAAGAAACCAGCAAGGACGGCAAGTCACACGTCAAGATCAAGATCGTGCGCAAGACCAGCAAGTCGGAAAGCGGTGACCACAAAGAAGACCACCGCGAAGAAAAGAAGACCGAAGAACGAAAGCAGTAACCCCACCCCAAGGGGGAACCCGCGCGGGTACGCAGTGCGCCCGCGCGGGTTCACGTTTGCAAGGCCAGCAGCGTCGCCGTCCCGGCGATGTCGTACTCATGGGCCTCCGGCCCATGTCATCGGCCGGAGGCCGATGGAAACGCCATGCGCGGGATGCGCATGCTACCTGATCCAGCCGCCAGCCAGAAAGTCAGCCCAGGCTTTGGACAGGCTGGCGCCCTTGATCGCGGGCCATGCGATGCCCCACGCGAGCACCTGCAGCAGCAGCAGGACCAACAGGCCCAGCATCGGCTCCCAGGCGCGGTTGCGAAATGCGCGGCCAAGGCTGAAGGTGCTTACGTCCCCCACCCGCCACGCCCGCAAGCGCGGAAAAAAGCGCGGCACGTTGCGCATGTACTCGGCGTAGGGCTCGCGGAAGATGCTGCTCAGCATCTCCTCTTCAATGGCAATCTGCGCCCGGTACACCAGATAGAACATCACGTTGTACACGACCAGCAGGATCACATTGAACGGCCACGCCGCCAGCAGGGCCAACCCGCACCCGATCAACCAGGTACCGACATACAGCGGGTTGCGCGTGCGCCCGTATGGGCCGGCTGTCGCAAGTTCTTCTTTCTTCAAGAGATAGCCCATCGACCAGATGCGCACCGCAAGGCCCAGCAACGCAAGTCCTAAGCCGGCAAAGCGAAGCACCACGTGCGCGGTGTGTTCCTCCGCGAACGGAGGGCGCAAGCACAGCGCGATGAACGCTGCGTACATCGGCCAGAAGCCTTGCAGGCGCAACATGTCCAGGCGGCGCTCACGCTGCTTGCCGTCGCGCACTTTGGCTTTGCGAGTTGCCTTGATCGGGCCGTCAGCAAATGCGTCCATCGGGGAAGTGTAGGTTGCAGGCGGCACGCCTCAAGCATTGTCGAGCCATTGGTTGACATCTCCACCGCAACGCAACTCGTCCAGCAGCGCCGGCGGGGCCAGCCACGGATCAGCCAGCGCCATCAACTCGCCAAAGAAGTGCGCAACGATGCGTGACTTCAGGGCTTCCAGTGTCTCAGGCAACCGGGCACTGACGCCCGCCGTCCCGTTTTCGTCACACCGGCTGTAGATGTACCACTCACGCGCGGCGTCCGGCGCGGCCATTGCTCCCGGCGGTGTCAGGTTGATTACCAGGTCTGCCTGCGCCCGCCATTGCCAGGCCAGCGCGATGGCGGCTGCGTCAATCGCCCCGGGGCCGCCCTCGCCGGGCGCGTCAAACACCCTTACCACTACGCCCATGTGCTCGAAGCGGCCTTCAATCACATCGCGGGTCAAGCCGGGCTCATCGGCGACGGCAGCCAAGTGTTCACCGCACAGGGCGTTGAGCAGGCTGGACTTGCCGGCATTGACCGGCCCCCACAACTGCACGCGGGGGGGCTCAAGCAGAGAGCGGCCCTGTTCCAACGCGCTTGAAAAGACCGGGGCCGGGCAAGCCAGGGTACGCAGTGCAAGTTCCAGCCCCCACGCGCCTTGCACTCGGTGCAGCAGGTCTGCGACTGCGCGCCGCAGCCGCGACCCCAAGCCCCAAAAGTCAGCAGGAGGCGCCTCGGCAATCCCGGCTTTGTGCAGGGCATGGTCGAAAGCATTGCGCACAGCCGGCCCGCCATGGCAGGTCACAATCACTCCGTCAGGCAGATCGGCGACCATGGCTTGGTCAAGATCGCGCAGCTCCCTCAGGGCAGGGGCGGACCTCGGTGGGTGGCCAAGAAACTGCAAAGCTGCGGCGTGGCTAAGGTAAAGGAGGGCAATGGCAGACGCGCCGGGCACACTGAGCCAAGAGAAGGTCGGAGTTGTAAGTGCGTTATCGGCCATATGTTAGTGCATACTACGTCAATCCACACGGCTGTCAGTTTCTTGAAAGTAGTCTATTGATCAGGGTATGGCACTTGCATAGACTCCACGCCCCGCCAAGAGAGTACGGTCAAATCCGCTCAGCGGGTTCGAACGTATCCCTTGGCTGGAAAGGTCAGGTTCGCTCGATTTCACTCTATTCCTTTTGGAGTTCACATTATGAAGAAGCTTTTTGCAGCGACAGCGATTATGGGAGTTCTGGCACTGGCGGCGTGTGGCAGCAGCGGCGGCGGCGATGACGGCGGCAGCGGTTGCAGCGGCGGCAGCGGTGGCGGCACCGACATGACGCAGATGATGGTTGATAACATCAAGGAAGCCAGCTACTGGGTCACCGTTCACAAGGACCCCAAGGCCGGCCAGTACTGGGAAACCAGCAGCGAAGCGTACGGCAGCAAGAACACGATGCGCTGGCAGATCGCCAAGATTGACGGCGACATCGCCATCGTCGAGTTCCAGATGAAGAGCAAGGGCGAGTACAGCAGCTACGACTACACCACTGCCTACCAGGTTGACCTGACCAAGGGCATGGGCGAAGTCAACGTCCAGAAGGCCTGGATCGGCAAGACCGGCGAAAAGGGCAAGGAAATCGGCGTGATGGCCAAGCCCACCGGCTGCGGCGCGACCGGCGACAAGCCGACCGAAGAGCCGTTCAGCGGCCTCGAGATGGCCGGCGGCACCTGGAGCGGCACCATCTACACGATGAAGGGTGACGGCTGGGAATCCAAGACCTGGATGGCCGAAAACGGCTGGTTCGGCGGCATGATCAAGAGCGAAGCCAGCGGCATGGTCACCTCGCTGACCGCGTTCGGCGACGACGCCAAGCCCCTGCTGCTGTGGGAGTAAGTTTCACGGACACGCAAACCGGCGCGGGCGACCGCGCCGGTTTTCATTTGGCAATACCGCCCTATACTCCCCCCCTTGCCATGGACTATGAACCCGAACCTTGCGACTCTTGCGGCAACCACGCGGTCATTGCGCGGCGGGTTGGCGCCGAAGTCGTGCGCGAGTGCGAAGTCTGCGATAACCTGGAAGGCCCGCCTGACCTGATTGAGCTGCTTGAGCTGCAACGTGAAGCTGACGGTCTGGGTGTCAGCATCGACAGCTACCCGCTGGCCCACTTCATTGAAGACCTGCCCGGCGTGCGCATTATCGGCGACTCCGGCGGCGACCGCAAACAGGGCACCATGCCCTTTGTCGCCTTTGAATTGTCCGACCGTCGCACCTGGCAACTTGAGAACATCGGCCAGGCCCTGCGCCTGATGCGTGGTGACCTCAAATGCGAGTGGAGCATTGAGTTCACGTTCGACTTTCAGATGGCCTTTGAACTGCACCCCCGCCACGACGGCGAAGTCAAACACACAGCCGATCAGGTGCAGGCCGCCCGCGACGACCTGGTCACGATCTGGCGCCGGCTGCAAACCTACCGCGGCCTTTCGTGGTGGAAACGCGAGTAGCCTGGCAAACGGCTACTTTTCGCGGATCCGCCGCAACTCGTCGGCGATCTTCGACAGGTGCTCGTTGGTCTTGTCCATCTTGTCGGCCAGCGGCTTGAACGTGCGCAGTTCCTTGACTTCGCTGGTGAGGCTTTCCACGGCACGCTTGAGGTAATCCACCTGTTTGCTGATGTCGCGCAACTCGTTGATTTCGCGGGCGACGTCTTTGATGGCCTTGGCTTCGTCCGACATGCGGGCCTCCGGGCCCATGCTGCCGCATAAGCCGCGCCGATACAACCCGAATTGTCGTGGCGCCGGGCTGCCAATGCGCTACAATCGCGCCTGCGCCGCCCCCTGCGCGACTCCCCCACCCCTGAGAAACGCATGCCCGCGCAACTTCAACAGTTGCTTGCCGAGCTGTCGCCCGCCATCGAAGGCGCGCTTGAAGCGCACTTCCCCGATTGCGACCAGCCGCAACTTGCCGCCTGCATGCGCCACGCCGTGTTCAGCGGTGGCCGGCGCATGCGGCCCACGCTGTGTTTGCTGGCTGCCCACGCGCTTGAAACTCGGCAGCATGCCACCCTGCCGATAGCGGCAGCCATTGAGTTTCTGCACACCTCCAGCCTGATTTACGACGACCTTCCTGCAATGGATGACTCGCCGCAACGCCGTGGCGCCCCCGCAGCGCATGAGAAGTTCGGGCAGGGCACTGCGCTGCTGGCGGGCCTTACATTGGTCAGCCATGCCTTCCGGTTGCTTGCGCCCGCGCCGCAGCTTGTTGAGGCCGCAAGCCAGTGTGTCGCGGCCATGAGCGCCGGCCAAGCGATCGACCTTGCGGGCGGGCAGCGCGACGCTGCGCACTACCGCAAGACCACCGCGCTGTTTGAACTGGCTGTGACCGCGCCCGCGATCGCGTTCGGGGCCGATGCAACCGCAACCCGCGCGCTGGCCAAGTTCGGCGAGAAGCTGGGCAGCGCTTACCAGTCCATGGATGATGCCGACGATGAAGGCGCGGATGCCCTGCGCGCCAGGGCGCGGCTGGCGCTGCAAGGCGCTCTGGATGCGCTGGCGCCGCTGCACGCGCCCGTGCTTGCCGACTACGCGCGGCAGTTGCTGCAACCTGTGCACGCATAGCACTGTCCCATCAGCCGGAATAGCTGTTCAATGACTGGCGTTCGGTTTGCTCTGGAAAGGAGCCACCATGAAAGTCGGCATACTCGGCACCGGCGATGTCGGCCGTGCTATCGGCAACGGGTTCGTGGCGCTGGGCCACGAAGTGATGATGGGCGCGCGAGCCAACGGCAACGCCAAGGCGCTGGCTTGGGTGGAAAGCGCGGGCGCAAAGGCAAGCGAAGGCAGTTTTGCCGATGCCGCGCAATTCGGCGAGCTCATCGTGCTGTGCACGCTGGGCACAGCCACCATTGATCTGCTGAAGCAGGCGGGGCCCGAGCGCTTCAAGGGCAAGATCGTGTGGGACGCCACCAACCCTCTCGACTTCAGCAGCGGCGGCCCGCAGCTTGCGATCAACGGCAACGACAGCCTTGGCGAGCGCGTGCAGAAGGCACTGCCTGGCGCGCGCGTGGTCAAGTGCTTCAACACCGTGGGCAACGCGCTGATGTTCAAGCCAAAGCTCGCGGGCGGCCCGCCCACCATGTTCATCGCCGGCAACGACGATGCAGCCAAGAAACAGACCGCCGAGATGCTCAAGGACTGGGGCTGGGAAACCGCCGACATCGGCAA
Organism: Planctomycetota bacterium; assembly: GCA_019636195.1. Taxonomy (GTDB): domain Bacteria; phylum Planctomycetota; class UBA8742; order UBA2392; family UBA2392; genus JADJRK01. Next base: position 132,201 of record JAHBYA010000012.1, read on the forward strand.
CATCGAGGCCTCTCGTTACCTCGAGGCGATGTGCATGGCATGGGTCGGCTACGGGCTGAAGGGCAACGGCTGGGCGCATGCCTTCAAGCTTCTGAAGTAGGCAGGCCACTTCGAGGTTGCGGCGTTTTGTGCTTGTCAGGCGGCGCGGCGGCATGCCATTGTCCGGGCGGTGCAATAACCCGGAGCTGCCATGAACAAAGTATCTGCGCTTGCCGCCCTGCTGGCGGCGGTTGCCGTTGTTTCGTACTCGCCCACGATTGCGCAGGACGCGCCGCGCGAAGCGCCGGCGCTGACCAACGCGCGCATGCTTCGCTTTCCTGACGTGTCCGCTACGCATATCTGCTTTGTGTATGCCGGCGACATCTGGACGGTGCCCAAGGCCGGCGGCGGCGCCACGCGCCTCAGCACCGCTCCCGGCGAAGAATACAAGCCGCGCTTTTCGCCTGACGGCCGCAGTATCGCGTTTTCCGCCAACTATGACGGCAACATGGATATCTACACCCTGCCCGTAGAGGGCGGCTACGCGACCCGCCTGACCCATCACCCGGCTGCAGACCTGATGGTTGACTGGACACCCGACGGCAAGTCGATCATCTACTCGACCAGCGCCACAAGCCCGACGGGCCGCTACGCCGAGCTTTACAAGTTGAGCGCCAAAGGCGGCCTGCCTGAGAAGCTGGCTGTGCCCTACGGCGATAACGCCAGCATGTCACCGGACGGCGGCAGCGTGGCATTCAACCCGTGGTCGGTCGATTTCCGCACCTGGAAGCGCTACCGAGGCGGCATGGCTTCGCGCATGTGGACCTTCAACCTGAAGACCCATGAAGCCGTCGAGATCAGCAATACCGGCGCCAACTTCGGCAACCCGATGTGGCACGGCGACCGCATCTTCTACCTGTGTGACGAAGGTGAAGCCGCCCGCAACAACATCTGGGTCTATGACGTCAAGACAGCCAAGCGCTCGCAGGTCACGTTCTACAAGGACTTTGACGTGCGCTTCCCGGCCATCGGGCCCGAGGACATCGTGTTTGAGCATGGCGGGCGCCTGCACCTGCTGGACCTGAAGACAACCAAGCCCCGCCCCGTCGATGTCAGCGTCGTCACGGATGGCGCGACACTGCGGCCGCGCTTGGCAAGTGCATCGGGCAGCGTCGCCAACAGTGGTGTCTCGCCGCTGGGCGAGCGCGCAGTGTTTGAGGCCCGCGGCGACATCTTCACCGTGCCCGCCGAACACGGCGTCACGCGCAACCTGACCCGCACGCCCGGCATCTTTGAGCGCTATCCCAGTTGGTCGCCCGACGGCAAATTGATTGCGTATTGGAGCGACCGCGGCGGCGAGTATGAACTCACAACCCAGCCCGCTGAGGGCGGCCCGGAAACGACACACACGAAACTGGGGCCCGGCTACCGCTATGTGCCACAGTGGTCGCCCGACTCGCGCAGAGTCGCGTTCATTGACCAGACCATGCGCATCCGGCTGCATGACTTCGAGACCGGCAAGACCCACGAAGTGGACAAGGGCCTGTGGACCTACCACGGCGCCCTTGAGCGCTTTCGCGTGAGCTTCTCGACAGACAGCCGCTGGATGGCCTATTCGCGCGGGCAGGACAACAGCAACGACGCCATCTACATCTACGACACGACAACCCACCAGTCGCGCAAGGTCACTTCGGCCTACTACAACGACGAGAGCCCGGCGTTCGACCCGGCGGGCAACTACCTGTACTTCGTCTCGGGCCGCAGCTTCAACCCGATCTACAGCGACATCGACAACACCTGGATATACACCAACACCCAGGTGCTGATGGCTGTGCCGCTGCGCAGGGACGTGAAGTCGCCGCTGGCCACCCGCAACAACGATGAAAGCAGCCCGCGCCCCGAGCCGCGACGCGAGGCCCGTGACGACAGCAAGCCCAAACCGCCCGTGGGGATAGACTTTGAAGACTTTGAACGCCGTGGCATTGAACTGCCCGCGCAAACCGGCCGCATTTCCAATGTGCAGGCGGTCGAGGGACGCGTGCTTTACCTGCGCCGGCCCCGCACCGGCAGCGCTGACCGCAACAGCTCGCTGGTCAGCTATGACCTTGAGTCTCGCGAAGAGCGCGTGATCGACGAGAACGTCGGCAACTTTGAGGTCGCCGCAGGGGGCCGCCGCATGCTGGTCGAAAGCCGCGGCAGCTTCAGCATTCGCGCCATACAGGGCGGCAGCGGCGCTCGCGGCGGTCGCGGCGCCGGCGAAGGCGAGCCTGATCCCGCCCGGCGCGACCGCATGGCGCTGTCACTGGCCGACATGCAGTGCACCGTTGACCCAGGCGCCGAGTGGCGCCAGATGTTCATCGAAAGCTGGCGCCTGCAGCGCGACTTCTTCTATGACCGCTCCATGCACGGCGTGGACTGGCCAAAGGTCCGCGAACAGTACGGTGCGCTGCTTGGCCAGTGCGTCACTCGCTGGGATTTGAACTACCTGATCAGCGAAATGATCTCTGAACTCAACGCCAGCCACACCTACAACCGCGGCGGCGAGGCCGAAAGCGGCCCCAGCGTCAACGTGGGTATGCTGGGCTGCGACTACGCGCTGGAACAAGGCCGCTACCGCATCGTGAAAATCTATGACGGCGCGCCATGGGACAGCGAAGTGCGCAGCCCGCTGAACGAAAGCAGCTTGGGAATCAAGCAAGGCATGTGGCTGCTGGCTGTGAACGGCGTTGAGATTGACACGTCAAGAGACCCTTGGGCCGCGTTTCAGGGCCTGGCCGGCAAAGTGGTCGCGCTGACGATCAACGACAAGCCGTCAGTCGATGGCGCGCGAGTGGTGCATGTGACCGCCATGGACAGCGAGTCGCGCTTGCGCTACTTGAGCGACGTGGAGGCCACCCGCGCGAAAGTCGAAACAGCCAGCGGCGGGCGCATCGGCTATGTGTACGTGCCCGACACCGGCCGCCGCGGCCAGACCGAACTGGTGCGGCAGTTGCGCGCGCAGTTCAAGTGCGAAGCCATGATCATTGACGAGCGCTTCAACGGCGGCGGCCAGTTGCCTGACCGCTTTGTCGAGCTACTGGACCGCCCGGCCCTATGTTACTGGGGTGTACGCGACGGTGCCGACTGGCAGACGCCCATGTTCGCGCACCAGGGGCCCAAGGCCATGCTGATCAATGGCCGCGCCGGCAGCGGCGGGGATGCCTTTCCGTACTTCTTCAAGCGGGCCGGCTGCGGCAAGCTGATCGGCACTCGCACGTGGGGCGGCTTAATCGGCATTACCGGCGCGCCACGCCTGCTGGACGGCGGCTCCGTCACGGTGCCGACGTTCGGCATCTACAACACCGAGGGCGAGTGGATCATCGAGGGCTACGGCGTGGACCCCGACATTGAGGTTGTCGCGCATCCGACCAAGCTGGCCAAGGGCGAAGACCCCGAGGTCGATCGCGCGGTCAAGGAACTGCTTGACGAGCTCAAGACCAACGCCCCCAAGCCACCCGCCAAACCGAAGTACCCGGACCGTTCCGGCAAGTGAGTCTCTGCCATCTGCGCGACTTGGTGCCCCCAAACGGGGCATTCAGGTCGCGCTGGTTATGGCTTCCAATGCTTCGGGGTTGGCGACGCTGCTTAAGTCGCCCAGCTCTTTCTCACCGAGATACTTCTTCTGGATCAGCCGGCGCAGGATTTTGGCGCTGCGGGTCTTGGGCAGATCGCTCGCGAACAGCACGGCTTTGGGCCGATCCACCTTGCCCAGCGCGTTGACCACGGTCTGCACCAGCTCTTTGCGAAGTTCTTCCGATGGCTGAAACTGCTTGTGCAGCACGACAAAGCACACGACCTCGGTGCCCTTGAGCTGATCCGGCACGCCGATGGCCGCGGCTTCGCTGACGGCGTCGTGATCGATCAGCGCGGCTTCAATTTCGCCGGGGCCGACGCGGCGGCCGGCAATCTTCATGGTGTCGTCCGCGCGCCCGAACAGAAACCAGTAACCTTCCTTATCCACCTTGGCCCAGTCGCCGTGGTTCCAGACTTCCGGAAACTTGCTCCAGTACGTTTCAAGGTACTTGTCGTCGTTTTTCCACAGACTGCGCGTCATGCTGGGCGCGGGTTTGCGGCACACCAGGTAACCGACTTCATCGGTCACGCTGCGGCCTTCTTCATTAAACACATCAATGTCCATGCCCAGACCGGGGCTTTGCAGCGTACAGGCCTTGAGCGGCATGATCGGCAGCGGCGCCAGAAAGCAGCCGACAATGTCCGTGCCGCCGGAAATGTTGATCACGGGCAGGCGCGACTTGCCCACCTTGTTGAAGAACCACATGTAGCTTTCAGGATCCCATGGCTCGCCGGTGCTGCCCAGCACGCGCAGGCTTGGAATTGCGTGCCTATCAACCCACTCGTCGCCCGCGCGCATCAGCATACGCACAGCCGTCGGCGAAATGCCCAGGTGCGTGGCTTTGTGGCGCTGCACCATTTCCCAGACGCGGTCGGGGTTGGGATAGTTGGGCGCGCCTTCAAAGACAATCAGCGTCACGCCGTGCATGAAGCAGCCGATGATCTCCCACGGGCCCATCATCCAGCCGATGTCGCTGAACCACCAGAATCGATCGCCCTGCCTTACATCGAAGTTATAGAGCAGCTCTTTGCCCATCTGCGCCAGACAGCCGGCGTGGGTGTGCACCGTGCCCTTGGGTTTGCCGGTGGTGCCGCTTGTGTACAGCATCAGCGCCGGCGCCAGCGCGGGCATGCGCTCGGTGGCGCAGTCGGGGGATTGCGCGTCAACAAACTCGTGCCACCAGTGGTCGCGGCCCGGCGCAAAGTCGGTGTTCGGCGTTCGGTGTTCGGCGTTCAGTCGTCGATAGACAATCACGTGCTTGATGCACTCCAGTCCTTCGACGGCTTTGTCTGCGTTGCCCTTGATGCTGAAGGGTTCGCCGCGGCGCATGCTGCCGTCGGCGGTAAACAGCACCTTGACGCCCGCGTCTTCAAGGCGCTCGCGCAACGCCGGCGGGGCGTAGCCGCTGAAGACGGGTATGAAGATCGCGCCCACCTTCTGCGTGGCCAGCATCGCAAACACGACCTCGGCCACCATCGGCATGTAACAGGCCACGGTGTCGCCGCGCCCCACGCCGCATGCCTTGAGGGCATTGGCGACGCGACCGACGTGCTGTGCGACCTCGGCAAACGTGAAGTGCCGCACGGCGCCGTCTTCGGTTTCGGCGATCAGGGCAAGGCTGTCCGACTCGGCCCAGCGGTCCACGCAATTCAGGGCGATGTTGGTCTTCCCGCCGATGAACCAGTCGGCCCAGGCGTTGCCCTTTGACGTGTCAAGAGTCCGCTCGTAGGGCGTAAACCAGGCCATGTCCATGTCGCGCAGCGCGGCATCCCAGAAGCCCGCGGGCGCGTCCATGGTGCGGCGCACGAAGTCGCGGGCGTGCTTTGCCACCTGCTGCGGATTGCGCGCATCGACTTCAATGCCCAGCCGGCGCATCAGGCGCGTGACGTTGGCGCTTTCAATCACTTCAGCCGAGGGCGTCCAGACAAATTCACTCATCGCGGTCTCCAGCCGCATTGTGCCAAGCACGCGGACGGATGGAACGCCATTGCGGCGGCTGGGGCCTACCCGAAAATCGCAAGATAGTCCGGGTATGTATGCAGCGGCGCGAGGTCGCGGTCGTTGCGCATGTGCCGGTCGTTGCTGTAGCCGCGCTTGCGGGCCTTGAGCAGCCAGTCCACGGCGCGGCTGCGCTCGAGGGCGGCGGTGTGGCGGCCCTTCAAGTGTTCGTACACTACCGCAAGCTGCGCGTGCACGCAGGCCAGTTGATAGGCACTGGTCTGGTCGCGGTGCTTTTGCTCGCGCAGGTTGGCAAGACGCATAGCCTCAGACAGGTCCTGGTCGGCGCCGGGGATGTCGCCCAAGCCGATGCGCGCGGCGGCGCGGCCGGTGTAGGCATCAATCAGAATCCATGTGTCAACGTGGCGCTTGCGGGGCTTGAGCACGCGAGAGTACGCCTCTTCGGCGTCGGCGTGGCGGCCATCGCCGCGCAGCGCGTACCCGTAGAACAGCAGCGCCTCCTGGTGCCGCGGGTTGCTTTCCAGCAGGCGCTCCGCGGTGGCGATGGCGGCCTTGTCGTTGCCGGCAATCGCTTCTTCGTACAGTTGCTGGAAGTTCAGTTGCTGCTGTTGCGGCGCGCGTTCGCGGCATGATTGGCGTCGATGTTCAGTGCTGCGCGCGATGCCCACGCCAATCACGAGCGACAGGATGCTGATGCCCAGATAAACCCGCGAGCGCCGCATGCGAACCTCCGGGCACAGTATAGCACGCCGAACGCAATGACGGACGCAAAAGGCTAACGCGTGCTCAAAACCAGCAGGTCGCCGGTATCCGTACCGATGGCGGCCCGGGTGCGGTCGCCCAGCGTGGCTGTACACAGCGCGTTGCCGGCGCCGGCGGCATCAAGTTTCTGGACGGGCTTCATGGTTTCAGGGTCCAGGACCACGACCTGGGTGCCGCTGATCGCCAGCAGGTGCTTGCCGTCGGGCGCGATGCCGACAAACGACTGCGTGGCCTCAAAGACCGGGCCGACCAGGCCATCCGGCACCAGGCGCTGCACGTTGTTGCCGATCGCGCAGTAAACAGCGTCTGCAAGCTCAACCATCATCGTGACCGGGCCGGGCAAGCGCGGGTGGCTGCTGACCATGGCCAGCTTGTCGCCGTCCAGGTTGTAGCGGGCGATCGTCTGGCCCGCGGTGACCCACAATTCGCCTGCGCGCCAGAACATGGCTGACACCGGCGCCTCGGCAACCTGCACCGGCTCGGTGCCTGTGGCCATGCGCACGCGGCCCTTGCTGTCGCCGATCAGCATCAGGCCGACCGAGGGAAACGCCAGCGCCGTGATCTGCACGCCGGTCAAACGCGCGACCTGGTTGTTCTTGATCTCGAGGGTTGCTGCGTCCAGCTCAATCACTTCGCCGCCGTCCGTCCCTACCGCCAGCCGGGCGCTGTCGCCGCGCAGTGTCAGCGCCGTGATGCGGCCGCGCAGTTTGGCAACGTGGGCCGGCGCTTCCGTGGATGCGCCCCAGGCCCGCACTTCGCCTTCTTCGCTGCCGGAGTACACGAAACCCTTGGAGCGCGGCGCAGCCAGCGCGGTCACAACCCCGCGCGGCGCGCCCTTGAAGCGCGTCATGGTGTAGTTGACCTTGCCACTGCCGCCTATGTCCGTTTGTTGCGGCCCTTGGCCGGGGTCGCGCAGGAAGAACCACCAGCCCCCGAACGCGGCGCCCGCAATCACCACCAGCGCCAGCAGCGCGCCCAGCCCGCCACCGCTGCGGCGCGGCTTGGCGCGGATGGTGGTGGTGCGGCTGGCCGCCACGTCCATGCTGACGTTGATACTGCTGGGGTCATGAAAGCCTGACTGCGTGGCGGCCACGGTCTCGCGCGCGCTGCCGTCCATAATCGCGCCGCGCCCGAACGTCGGGAAACCCTTGGCTGCGTACCCCTGCCACTCGCTGTCATCCATCTCCGGGTTCTGGACTACCGGCTGGCGGCGCGAGCTGCTTGAGGTTGCGGGACGCTGGTCGCGGTGCGGCGACATCGCGGGGTTGCTGTTGGCGCGGCGCACGCCACTGCCTTCGCCGGTGTCGCGCACAGCGGGCAACTGGCCGCTGCTGCGGCGGGCGCGGGCGCGGGCTTCACGCACCATGTCGCCGGTAAGCTCAGCCATGTCGGCGGCAGGCGCCTTGGCGGGTTTGGCGGGCGGAGTCTCCGGGATTGCCGCGTGCATGCCGCTGCGCGCCTTCTCAGCAGCTTTGCGCAATTTCTCGAGGTGCGGCGACTCAACGCGCCCCTTGTCAAGCTCAACGGCCGCTTGTTCTTCTTTGGCCTTGTTGATCGCCTCCACGTCCACCTTAAGGCCGGTAGTCGCAAACAGCGTCGCGCCCTCGGACAGCAGCTTCTGCGTGTGGCGCCTGCCGCGCGCGATCTCGACAAGCCGGCGCGAGACTTCATCAAGGTCCTTGGCGCGCTTTGCCGGGTCTTTCTGGGTGAGCTCGTGAATGATGCGCGTGAGCTGGCGGCTGGTTTCGTCTTTGACCAGGTGCTCGGGCACGACGATACGGTTCGTTACGTGCTGCAAAGCAACGGCCATCGGCGTCGCTCCCTGAAACGGCGGGCGGCCCACAAACAGGTGGTACAACGAAGCACCCAGGCTGTAGGCGTCGGCCAGCGGGCCGACACTGGCGCCCTGCGCCTGCTCTGGCGCCATGTAATCGGGTGTGCCCATGATGGCGCCGGTCATAGTCAGGCCACTTTCGCTGGCCAGCGCGCGCGCCAGGCCGAAGTCGGCAACTTTCACGCCGCCGCTGTTGGGTAGCATCAGGTTGGCGGGCTTGATGTCGCGGTGGATCACGTCGTTCTTGTGGGCGTGATCAAGCGCGCGCGCGGCGCCGGCGCCGATGTCGGCGACCACGGCGGCGCTTTGCGGGCCCAACTTGCGCATCAGCTCAAGCGCGTCGGTACCGTCGATGAACTCCATGACCAGGTAGTAGTAGCCCGACTCTTCGCCCACGTCATACACGCGCACGGTGTTGGCGTGGTTCAGGCGCGCGGCCAGCTTGGCCTCACGCATGAAGCGCTCAACCAGGTTGCTGTTGACGGCGAGGTGCGGCGGCAGAATCTTGACCGCGACCTCAATGTCGAGGCCCTGGTGCATGCCCTTGTACACCGTACCCATCGCGCCGCGGCCGCAGATGCGCAGCAGCTTGCACTTGCCGATGGTGTAACCCACCAGGGACTTCTGGTCCGGGGCTGGGGGTTTGGACATGCAGGGCTCCGATTGCACGCAATGCACTTCGCAACCCGCATTTTGGCCGAAGCCAGCCGATTCGTCGAGGGGCAGAGTTTGTGTGGATAAGCACTTCAGAAGCCAGGGTTCGGAGGTCGAGGTTCTGAGGTCAGAGATGAGAAAGTCCAGACATCATGCGCCGTGAACCCTTACCTCCATGCTCCTTCCTCAACTCCCTTGATTCCATCGCGGCGCGGCAATACATACACTATCGCACATGCCCGCCACCGGTGAAGTTGAACTGCTCAACAAGTACGGTCTGCATCAACGGCCGGCGATGAAGGTCATTGAGACCGCATCGAAATTCGCCAGCGACGTTTACCTGGTCAAAGGCGATCACCGCTGCAACGCCAAGTCGATCATCGACGTCATCATGCTCGCCGCTGAAAAGGGCACGCGCCTGAAAGTCGAAGCCAACGGCGCCGACGCCGACGCAGCCGTCAAGAGCCTGATTGAGCTCTTCAAGAACAAGTTCTTTCTCGGCGAAGAATAGCTACCGCGACTGGTAGCGGTATGCCAGCAGGATACTGGCCGCGACCGCTGCATTCAGGCTTTCCACTTTGTCGGTCTGCGGGATGCTCACCTCGATTACCTGGTGCTCGCCCCAGAACGGCTGTACGCCCTCAGTTTCGCCGCCGATGATAAACGCCGTGCGCGGCGGGTAGCTCACTTCAAAAGCATTCTTGCCCCTGGTGCCGGTGACGTAGGGCCACACGGCGGCGTTGCCCAGCGTCTCCATGACGGACTCGGGCGTGAGCTCGTGAAACACCGGCACATGAAACACACCGCCCATGCTGGCGCGCACCGCCTTGTGGTTGAAGGCATCCACGCAGCCCTTCAGCAGCAGCAGGCCGTCGCTGTCAAACGCCGCAGCCTGCCGCAACATCGTGCCCATGTTGCCGGGGTCGCGTACGTTATCGAGCACCAGCAGCGTCAACCGCGGCTTGTCCAGCAGCGCCGAAAGGTCATACGCCGGCATGCCGAACACAGCCAGCACGCCCTGGCTGTTGACGGTGTCGCTCGCGTTCATGAAGTCGCCGCTGTCGGCAGCGAAACACTCGATCTGCTCGCTGCGGCATTTGTTCAGCAGGCCGCCGATCTTGTCGCGCCCGCCTTCAATCAGTTCGTCGCATGTCACGACGTAACGCGGGAACACGCCGGCGCGCAGCGCCTCTTCAAGCAGCAGCGCACCTTCGGCCACGTAAAGCCCGAGTTCCTCGCGCGACTTCCGCAGCTTGAGCGCGCGCAGCTCCTTTGACTTGGCCTTGGAGAGCTTTTCCATGGCGGCACGGTACAACTGAAACAACGCCGAACAACAGCCCCGCAAACAGAAGCCCCGGCAGAGGTCGCGAAGCGACCGTCCCGCAGGAAACGCAACGCGTTTCCGAGGAACCGGGGGTCGCGGACGGT
>JAHBYA010000013.1 GCA_019636195.1 Planctomycetota bacterium
TCACCACAGAGCCACAGAGTCACGGAGGACTGCAACGGCAGTCCGCAGATTACACAGATGAACACAGATACAGCGGTAAACTGCCGTCAGCACTTCGCGGCCTTCGCGACACCTTCGCGTCTTCACGTGAAGGCAGTTTCAGGCTTAGCCACGGAGGCCACGGAGGACTGCAAAAGCAGTCCGCAGATTCACACAGATGAACACAGATACAGCCAACAACGCTGTTCTCTGCGTCTTTGCGCCTCTGCGAGATACCGCTTTTGCCCTAAAGCAAGCAACTGCGGCCTCTCGCCACGTCCGCCACTTGAAGCGGTCATTGCGCACTTGGCGTACTTTGGCTGGCGCACGCGGCATCCGGCTGGGCCAATCAGGCATCCGGGGCTGGGCGGTTGCGCAGGAAGCGTGTGACCTGGCCGGGCGGAGTCTCGGGCAACTCTTCGCTTTCCGGTTCGGGCGGCAGGCCTACCTGCCCGGCAAGCTTGGCGACCAGCGCCTTGAGGTCCTTGAACTCCTGGATCAGCTCGGGCAGTTTGCGCACGCTTGCTTCGCGGCGCATCCACACCTTGGCGTCGTCGCCGACGAGGCCGGCGATTTTCATGCCGGGTTCAATGTCGTTCATGATGCCGGTCTTGGCGGCGATCTTGGCGCCCATGCCGACCGTGATGTGGTCGGCGATGCCCGAGTTGCCGCCCATCTGCACGTAGTCTTTGAGCACCGCGCTGCCGGCGATGCCCGCCAGGCCCGCGATCACGCAATTCTGGCCGATCTGCACGTTGTGCGCGACCTGCACCAGGTTGTCGATCTTGGTGCCTTTGCGGATGATCGTCACGTCAAAGCGCGCGCGGTCAACCGTGGTGTTGGCGCCGATTTCAACGTCATCCTCGATCACGACCGTACCGCGCTGCGGCGCCTTGATGAACTTGCCGTTCACGAAATGAAACCCGAAGCCGTCACCGCCGATGCGCGCACCAGGCTGAAGCACGCAGCGCTTGCCCACGGTGCAACGCTCAAGGATGCTGACGTGCGGGAACACGACCGTGTCGTCGCCGATCGTGACGCTGTCGCCGATGTAGCAGTGCGGGTAGATGATGACGTTGCGGCCAAGCTTGACGTCGGCGCCGATGTACGTGAACGCGCCGACGCTGGTGTTGTCGCCCATCTCAAAGCCGCTGCCCATGATCACGTGCTCGGCGATGCCGGGCATGGGCTTGAGCGGCTCGCCGCGCAGGGCGGTCAGGGCCTTGGAAAACGCGTAATCGGGGTCGGCGACGCGCAGCGCGTTTACGCCCTGCGGCAGCGCCATGCCGGGCGGCGCGATTACCGCGCCGGGGCGGCCTTGCTCAAGTTCGGGCAGGTACTTCTTGTCGGTGATGAAGCAAAGGTGCTCACGCTTGGCCTTGCTGAGCACAGCCACGTCGATCACTTCATGGTCGCCGTTGCCCTCAAGCTTGGCCTCGCACAGTTGCGCGAGTTCTTTCAGTTTCATCGCCCGCCCCCGTTCGCCCCGCGGCTATTTCTTCTTTTCCAGCGGCTTGCCGTCGGCATCGAGCAGCTTGACCTTGATGCGCTTTTCAATCGTGGGGTCCACCACGCTGCGCGCGATCACGGTAAACGCGTCGCCGCTGTCCGGCGCCTCTTTCGGCGCCTTGTACACGCCGGTCTTCACGTCCAGCTCGCCGGTGCCGATGCCGGTGCGCACCCAGTTGATTTCGCCGTCTTTGCCGGTTGCTGCCTGGCCCTTCTTGGTCACGGCAATCGCCAGGTTCACCTGCTGGCCCAGCCGGACTTCGTACTCTTCGTTGCCGTTGCGGGCGATGCTTTTGCCGTCGGCGGCGGTCAGCGTTTCCGCGCCGAACGCGATGCCCGGGTCGTACAGGTCTTTGGCCTTGGCCAGCACCTTTTCGGTGATGTCGTGCTTTTCATCAAACACCAGCACCGGGCTGATCAAGAGCTGCTGCTGAAGCATCTGAAAGTCGTCGCGTGCGCCCACAACTTCCTTGGGGTCGCGCACGATGTTGATGACCTGGCTGTAGCCCATGCCGGTGGCCATGTCGCGGACAACGCGGCGGATGCGCTCAAAGGCGTCAATGCCTTCGTTGCGCAGGTCCTGCTGGGCGGCCTGCTCAAGGTCAAGCTTCTGGTGGTAGCGCTTGCGCTCAAGCTCGATCTGGTTGCTCAGCGCGGTGCGGTACTGGCGGCTGTCGGGCGGGTTGTCTTTCTTGATCTTCTCCTGCTCTTCGATCATGGGCATGAACTGGCGATCGATGGCGTCCACCGCTTCTTCAAGTTCCATGGCGACTTCGTACTGGCGCTTCTTAAGCGGATGGTCCTGCTTCAGCACGCTCAAGAAGTCAACGTAGGCGGTCAGCGGCGCCGCGGGCGTCACCGCCGCCTGGGCGCCGACTTCGGCGCGGCCCATGGCGGCGCCGGCAACCAGCCCGATGGCGACAAGCAGCACTGCCACAAACCCTATACTCGTGCGCGAAATTCTCATGCAAAGCTCTCCTGGCCCCGGAGTCGAAACACTCATGCGTTCTCTTACGGATGCGGGCCGGATGTTGCCACCCATTTGCTGATTTGTCACGGTGTGGACGCCGGAAAGCACCCGCCCGCCGCTTGAAACCCGCGCCACGCGAGTAACAATCCAGCCGTCTTGCCCCTTGGTGTAATTGGTAACACACCTGACTCTGGATCAGGTATTCAAGGTTCGAGTCCTTGAGGGGCAGCCAAGCAAACCAGCCCGACACCCGTCGGTAAGCCCGCATGGCCCTGCCCGGAAAAACCGCGCAGGGCCAACTGCATTGGCGGACAGTACGGGCGTAAGCGAAGCGGTCGCGCAAGCCAGGGCTCAAACGCGACCGCAAGAGTGTTCATGGTGGACCGTACAGGACTCGAACCTCAAAACAGCGCTGCGCGCTGTTTTGACCGCGCAGCAGCCCGGCCAAAGCCCGCCCCAAGGCGGGCGACGCCGGGCGTAAGCGAAGCGGTCGCGCAAGCCAGGGCTCAAACGCGACCGCAAGAGTGTTCATGGTGGACCGTACAGGACTCGAACCTGTGACCTCTACCGTGTCAATTTAGCAACCTATCGAAGGAACCCGCATTTCAAGCGCATTTAGAAGCGGCCAGTTTGCTTCTGTAACACCATCCTGTAACCCCACGTCCTTCAGGCATTGGGGGCTCTATTCCGCCTGCGCATTGGCTGGCGCCGTTTGAGCAGGTCGATACTCTGCGCAACCACCCAATTGATGATCTCGTCCATCTCGCAGCGTTCGTACCAGTAATCGCCTTCGTGTTCGTTTTCCCGTTCAGGTCTAATCAGGACATGCGCGCACAGCCCCTTCTGCTCGGCTACTTGCCGTACGCCGCGAAAGAGTTGCCCGTAGCCGTCTCCCCAGTCCACATCGCAGCAATCAAAAATGGAGAAGAGACTGACCAAGAGCTTGCCGTTCCCCTGCGCGTCGTAACCGAATGTAAGGAGCAGCCCCTTTTTCAAAAACGGTTCCTGCAGTTTGCGCCTCGGCCAAAACGGCTCGAGCCCTAAACCCCGAAGTTCTTCCCACATTAGTTTTTACCTCCATCAGGTTGACTCCGATCCGCCGGAGCCTCGCCATCGGGAGCCAGAAACAACAATTCTGAATGCTCTACGTCACTCCTGTGGGTGTTGTCCGGCAACTAGCCACGACCCAACACCCCACCCGACACTTGAGTCGCGATGAGGCACGAAGTCTCGACCTTGCGGGGCTAGCGGAATCTGGCCCGGAACCCCGATTTCTGCTGGTTAGGGCAGTTGGCCGGCTTCTTGTATGATTTTTTTGTGCTTGGCAATGACCGCCAGCAGGTCGGCCAGCTTGCCCTTGAGGTTGGTCAGGGGCACTCCGACGCCCGCCTTGTCCTCCACTGCACCTGGCTTCCCGACTTCACGCCAGAACGGGGCAATCCGGTTCAAATCCTCGCGGAACCTAATGGCAAGCTCTGTGTCTAGGCCAACGTTCTTGAGGGCCAGTGCCATCCAACCGGCATAAACCTTGTCGGCCAACATCGACACCATTCGCATCGGCTGATTCTCGTCCTGGGCGTACATCGCGTAAGCAATAGCCGTCTTTGTTGGCAACGGCGTGAGCCCCAGCGCTTCAAGTCCGCCGGCAAATTCCTCCACTTCGGCTTCCATGCCGGGAGCCGTCTGCCGAATCCGGGTCAGCAACTCTGGCCATGTGATCTCGCCCTCAGCGGTCGCTCTCGGCCTTGACGTCACCTTGGGCGCTCCAGACTCGGCCGTGCCTGTTTCCACCATCACGTCAGCCGTGACACCTTCAGGGGCCTTGATGTCCACGACCACGACGTGGCGTGTCACTTCGCGCGTCTTCAGCAGGGTCTGCGGCACTGCCAGATACTTCCCAGTCTCGGGGTGCTGAAACACCTGAATCTGGACCAACCCGAAACTGAGCGGCAAGGAAGCCCTGCGCTCAAACCAGTCAACAAAGCGCTCAACGCTCGGGTGGATGCCATCGCCAAGGATCAGCAACAGTACTTCGCCCGTACGCAGGTTCCGCTCAAGCTGGCTGCCAAAGGTGTTCGGGTCGTAGCCGTCTAGCGGATGCTCATCGTTGAGCCTTGCCAGGTAGTCCTCGATGGACTCCCCATCCTGAAGTACGCGGTCAGCCTTCCCGCAGGACCGGATCGCCTGCTCCAACTCACTCAGCTTCTGGCCGGTCAGCACGCGCGCATACTCGAGTGCCTGGGCAACAACCTCCCGAAGCGCCTCCGGATTGCGCCAGAGCTTTGCTTCGATGAACACCAATCGGCCGTCCGTCGTTACTAGCAAGTTATCCAGCGACCGAACCTTGCCTCCCCCTACCTCCACCGGGATCTCGCGCCCCAATGACACGACCTGAACTGAGCCTGGGAAGTACTCATGCACCGGCACAATCGCCGGCGCTTCATGGATCATCCGCTGTAGGAAGGCCTCATCGAAGGTCTCACCGTCAACGCTCTTCCTGGCTAGCGTTATCCGACGCAGAGGCTGAAAGCTCGCGCCAGCCATGAAGCCCGGAAACTCAAGTGGGGCGCCAGTTGTCATGGCTTCCTTTCGTCTGGCGTCCAGAGTCCACGCCTATGAAGTCGCTTGAGCGCCTTGGAAACGTCCTTAGTTCTGCCTGTAATCTTTGACTTCAAGACTTGGTCCAGCACATTTCGCGCTTTGTCGGCGCCTATTCCGGATCTAAGCCGTTCAGCTTCGTCGAGGATCCGCTCAACACAACCAACGACTCCGTTGACTGTTTTTGGACCGCACTCGACTGCTTCCGGGATGAGGTCAACGTCGCCCAGTGTTCCAAGCAGTGGACACCAACACGAAGCCCACTTCTCAAGAGAATCGAACTGTCCTTGACGACGTGCCGCGGCGAGCAATGGCTCGCGAAAGCTTGAAAGCAACAGATCTCGTTTCAGGACCACGTTGGGCTTATCCTCAACTCTGTCAACTAGCTCGACAGTAACGCCGGAACCACGATCTCTGCCAGCGTAACTCAATACGTTGAGTGACCCAGAGTACGCGACACGTTGATCAACAACGCCCAGCTTCCTGTGGTCACGCCCTACCCAAACTAGCTGAAACCAGCCCCGCCCGGAAACCGATGCCAACCCCCTCATACGCTCTACTGCATTCGGATGACTCTCATCCTTCTCTTCATTCGCCGCAATACCCCAGCCAACAACAATTCGCACTCCACGTCGCAACAACTCATCGAACACGCGCCACCAAGTCTCTGCTGCCGGATTCTTGATCCAAGGGCTGAACAGAAGCACTTCACGCGTGGCCTTCCTCGTGTCGTCCTGCCACGCCTTCAGCCCCTCGACAGTCCCAAATGACCGTATCAAGGATCTGTAGTCGCCACTTGTACCCGACTCACGATCTGGCTTCTGTGAAGCCGAAGAAGGTGAGAGTGCAATGTCTTCCGTTTCCGCTACGTCCGCACTGTCCGGCTCTTGCCTGCGTAAGGCTTCCAACGCCCGCTTTTCAATCTCGGCATCCGTGAGTACTTCGGCAATCATCGGGCTATCCAAGCGTTGTCGTGAATCAAAATCGAACGCGCCCCAAAACCAATGCTGACCCGCATTGTCGCTACATACGGCGACACCGACACGACGCGAGTATGGCTTGGCTTGATCTTCGTCCGGCATTGCACGAACCAGCTCGCCATTCCCCGGAACCCAACTCCTTGCCAGGTCTCCAATTAGAGTTCCTGACAAGACTGTGGTGAGCCACAGCTTGTCAGCCGTTTGCACGCTCTTCCGCAGTTTGTAGCCAGTCTCATCTGCAAACACACCGAGAGGATCAACAAATACGTCCTTTAGGATCTCCCTCTTCTCCAGATGCCTACCTGACCGCAACGCCCTCTCTAGGGCAGGTAACACGCGGATTCTACCGTTCTCACTGTAGAGCATGCCGCTGGAAGCAAAACGCCGCGTAACCCGTGCCACAAACTCTGGACGAGGCATACCCAATATGCTGGCGATCTCCTCGTCCCGCTCCAACTGAAGTTCCAACATTGTGCGCAGAACGTACTTCTCAAGAATGCCCAGTGCTGCGCCAGGCTCCAAGTACTCGATGCGAAGCGGCACGCGGTAGGCAGGAAGTATGGCAACAAGGCAAGTCAACACAGAAGCGTTCTCAACACGAAACGCTTCGGAGACCCACTCTGGCCACTCAGAGAGCTCAGTCCACTCAACGTCCATCGTCGCCTCGCATGGACGCGCAGCCATCGATGCGCTTGATATGCTCCCATACGTTTCTGTACTTAGGAGCGGCATCGAACTTTGTCATCGTGTAGCTGAACGCGCTTCCAACAATCACAAGCAAACGGCGCGCCCGACTGAGCGCCACGTTGATCCGCTCTGGGCTTTGGAGGAAAGGAGTGGGCAGCTTGTGCTTATCAGCTTGGCTGAACACCATGCTCACGACAATTATGTCTCGCTCCATGCCCTGAAAACGATCAACTGAAGACACTCGCACAGTGTTTGCGATTCCCCGCCGTTGGCACGCCGTGTTGATAGCGGAACGTAGCTTCTCAACTTGCGCAGCGTAGAAAGAGATCACTCCGATGTTAAAGTCCTGCCCCGCCGCATGCATTGCATCCCATATCTCAGGCAGCACCCGCTCCGCGATACCGGAGACCTCATAATCGTTGAACTTTGAGGGGTGTCCCTGACTGAGCGTCTTTTTGTCGCGTGGAAGGTCCAGCCAATAGGCGTGGCAGTCCGCACGCAGCCAAGAGCTGCCCTTAAGTCCGTGCGCGCGTTCCTGGCGCTGTTTCGCAGGTTCCCAACCGCATTCCAACTTGTCATCGTAGAATTGGTTGATGCAACTCATGATGTCCGGATGCATACGGTACTGCTGCCATAGCATGCTCGTTCGATTGAGCCTGTTGTCGTCGAAGTGCTTGTAACGCTCTTTGAACAAGGATGTGCCGACCATTTCCTTGACTTCCGCCTTTGTCATTCCCAGCGTTTCGGCGCGCTCATCGTAATCATCGTCGTTAGGTAGCATGGGCGGTAGCTGCTTGTGGTCGCCTACGAGCACTATTCTCTTGCCCAAAAGGCAAGGAATCAGTAACTCAGTGGGCGTTGCTTTCGAGACCTCATCTACGATCACCATATCGAAACCGTCGGCTCCGTAACGTTTGACAAAACCACGTTCCGCAGCATGCATGCACGTTGCGCCGACAACGTTCGCGTTGGCGTAGAACATCTCCGTTACTTCACTGCTGACCGAGGCATTCTCGCTTCCCAGCTCCCGAACCCAATCACTTACTAGCTGGTACTCGGCCTCTGCGCGCCGGACCCTTTCCTCGCCCCCGTGCTGTTCAACCCATCGCTTGCGAGCCAACGCCAGTTCAGCGGGGTGACCGATGGCTCTCACCGACTCTGGAACAGCTTCGGAGACCCGCATGCGCTCCCATTCTCGGCCCGCCCTGGCGCCCTCAGCTTCTATATGATCATGATTTCTTTCAGCTTCCTCGTGCTCGTCTTGAAGCTCCTGCTTTCTGGTGTTCAATGTCCGCAAATGGTTCTTGGTAGTGGCAAGGTCTGTAGCGATCGCCGCAAGATCGCTCGACATAGATTGAACCAGTGATGAGCTCTCGCGTTCGAAATTGGCGCGCTCGGCAATAACCCAGTTTCCACACGAAGCAACTTTCGAAAGAAACAACTCGTGGGGTAGGCCCTCAGTTCGCAGCGTGTCAGGCGCACTCGCCTTCCACATGCGGGCCACCCGGAGACCATAAAACGCTTCTTCTAACCCGCGAAGGACGCCAGCCTGTTCTTTGGTCGCGGCGGAGAACTCTTCCTCTAACCCGACGACCGTGAGACTTGCCTTGTCTACATCCACCGTAAGCTTGCCGAGCCGCTTCGCCGCCAAGTCCCGAGCAGCTTGAAGATCAGCTCTGATCGCTTTCCCTAGTCCCGTTTCGGTATTAGTCTCAGCTGCACGCACCTCGGCCAGCGCGGCGGCATACTGCTGCAATACCGCAGTGCCGTAGCGGCTTCTCTTGCGCGCAAAGTAACCCGCAAACAGCTTTGGAGCACGAGATTTCCAGAACGCAAACCAACGCTCGATCGACGAGATCGCTTCAGTCACAGCTCCAGCGTCGTATGCACTGAACGAGGAACGGAAGTGCTCAAGCGTAATTTCGAAAGTTGTTCTTGGCTCCTGACCATTGATCCAAGGCGTGTTGGGCGTGGAAGTCAGCCTCTCAAGCCATTCGACAGCATTGGCCGCGCTTGCGACATTGAGCGTTGCCAAGTGTGGAAGACTCCATACGGCTGCTTCCAACTGCCGATCCCAAACTGTCAACTCGTCGCTTAGTGTCCTCTGCTGCTGCCTAAGCGCGTCCAGCTTGGCTTGGGACTCTGCCATGTCGCCCCTGATGGCTTCGGCAACATGGTAGCTCCTGGTAACCCGCTGGGTCATGTCCGACAACACGCCGAGCGCATTCTCATCGAGTACGGCCGATTCCAGATTGCGTCTTGCCTCAGAAAGTGCCCGCCCCGCCTCCCATGGGTTGTCTTGTTTGCCACCGGGGCGACCCGTACTTGGACTCCAGTAGCCAAGCTCCTTGGGCGGGACAAAGGCGGGTAAAACCCGGGCTGACCGCTGAATTGCGTCTTTCAGAGTGCCAAGCTCTGAAGTAAGTGTCTCCAACAGTTCAGTACGGTGCTGAAGTACGGGGTGTTCGCTCTCGTGCTTCCGTAGGAATTCATCAAGTGCGCTTCGGGATCGTTCGCATCGCTGCTTGGACTCGCCAACGGATTGGATAACCACTAGCAACGCGTGAGCTGCCTGCCACTCACGCAAGTAGAATCCGGCATTCGCAAAGACATCCTCGATGCGTTTCCTGTTTTGATCGGCCTTTTCCCTAATCGAGCTAAGCCATCTGCGGACGGCCCTTTCTCCGACGAACTTTTTCCCGCCCTCTTCAAACTTGTCGGGATTCCCATCCCGAATTGCCAAGATAGCCGGATGCTCAAAGAGCCTCTCCAGGGCATTGTCAACCGCCAAATTGGCCTGGGAAGCAACCAGTACGCGCTTGCCCGCGGACGCTAGCTGGAAGCAGAGCTCCGCAATCACAGTCGTCTTTCCAGTCCCTGGCGGCCCTTGGATTAGGCACATGTCAGGGGTGGCTAATGCCCGCCTCACGGCCTCCTTCTGACCCAAATTGATGTTCCGCATGAAGTATGGGAACTGCGGCTCAGGCGGATCTGCACTTGCTGGAGTCAGAAGAAGTTCGTCGCTGGCTCCGAACAGGAGGTCTGCAAGTCCGCCATGCTCGAGGTGGAAGTCATCCTGCACCAATCGCGCAACTGCCGTGTGTTGCCGCTCAACTTGCGCAAGGTCTCCACGTGCCGAATTGAAGAGCACACCATCTGGGGGTATGAACGCTTCCTGTCGTGAGATCTTTTCCAAGGACTCAGCGTCCAACTCGACCACAATGGAACCACCCCGAATCTCGATCACGCGCCCCTTCACAGCGGCCTCTCGCTCATCCCTCTCGTCACTCGGGTGAATCATGTACACTTGCTCCCGATGATTCTTGGATGCAGCACTTATCCTGGCGATGTCCTTGGCATCAGGTTGTTCTGACAGTATGAATGCGTAGCGTCGCTTCCCACTCTCTTGGTGATAGTGGTGGTACTGAACTTCAAATTCACGATCCTCGGCGAGTCGTTTCTCGAAGCTCAGGTACCCTTTCCATCGGGCAAGGGAGGCTTCTGTGCGCTCACATAACTGAAGAATTTCGTGTTCATCTAAGAGCGAGTCGTAGAGTTGTTGTGGGAGCCCAGATCCGGCTCTAGAGTCGTCTATGGTCAGCGTGGTCTCTATTGTACGTTCGCTGGCTTGAGCCCTGTCTCCAATGGTGCTCTTTTCAGTTCTCAGTACTCGCAGCTCGTGACTGTTGGGAACGCATTTGAATGCGGTGCTTCCGCTCACGGCGATTTCGAAGCAGCGAGAGGGGATTCGCACCCTGACAAGGTTTCTATCCGGATTTCTTTCGTCAAACTCAGGCAACCTAGACAGGTAAACACGATGTGGGGCAGTACGCTTGAGTTTCTGTTGAAGCCAGGAGTGCGCCTGCTCTTCAGCGCCCCAAGCATCAGGTACTTCACCGACGGACCGCAAGAAATACGCGGCAGCACCTTCGGTCATGCGTAAGTTGAGCCTGTGAACCGCGTCTGGCATTGATGCCCTCGCTCTGAAACGCCGCCTACACTTCGTAGACCTGCATGACTTCGTCGCCGTAGTGGTTGATTACCTTTACGGCTACTTTGCCTTTTCCTTTGCTGCCTTCTTTGGGCTTGGGTGGATCGAATGGGGTGCTTCTGGTTTGGTACAGGCTTGCCCAGGCTTCTTCGTTGATCTCGGCCCTCAGGGCTCGTTTCAGGCGGTCGTAGGGGCCTCCGTCTTTGTCGTCTGCCCCGCAATAGTAGGCGTGCCTTACGAAGAAGCTCTCCTCGTTGTAGTTGGTGTCGATGAACCAGCAGGCAATGTCGTCCGTGCTGCTGGACCTGATCTCACCAGTCGTCGGGTCGTACACGTCCACGCCCTTCACTTCGACTACCAGTTTGCCGTCCTTCTGCTTCTCGATGGCGATGTCCGGCTCACCGAACACCATGAACAGGTTCGCCGCCCCAGTCTTCTTCAGGAGCTCGTCACCCATGGCAAGGTCGGGGTTCATGCGAGTGATCAGCACGGTCAGCTTGCCGTAGCGTCTGGTCTCCTCGTTCACGGCCGGGTCGAACGCGAATCCGCACACCACCAGCACATCAAACCCGACGCCCTTCACGGCCTCCATCGCCGCGTACTTGATGAGGTCCGATCCAACTGTGCCGTATTCCGGGCCGATGCAGACGGCCACGGACTTTTCCGTACCGTCCTTCTCTTTGTAGCTGCCCTTGGCGTGGATCCATTCACCTGCGTGTGGCTCCAAGGTCTCGAACTCAAGTCGCTCACCCTTCTTGGTGTTCTGAACGCCGGCCTTGCGGAGGTTGTCGATGATCATGTGCCCGAAGTCGTCGGGGCCAAGGGCTCGAACGCGACGCGTCGTGTCTGACTGCATCGCCCGCGACTCCTCGGCTTTTGCCCACGGTGACACCTGACGGTGTGGGCTCAGGCTTTCGACCGTGAACGGGCCGGTCACGCGGATGCGCTTGTTGTCCTCGTAGGGCTGGTCGTAGAGGTACTCCACGTCGGCCTTGCGAGCGATTGACGCGTCAATCTCGGCCTGGCGTTTGCGCCGAAGCTCCCAGTACTTCTCGTGGGTTTTCTTCGCGTCGGCAGACCACTTGTCGTCGGCCTCACGCGGAACCTCCCACTCCTCCCACTTGGTCTTGCACTGCTTGTTGAGCGCAGCCCGCAGAGACTCAAGCTCGGGCTGGTAGCATTCGTGGATGGCGTCGAGCTCGGTGCAGTTTGCCACGGTACTCATGGAGATACTCGGGAACCGCTTGCAAACGAAGCCCTTTCGGACGTCGTACTCGCTCTTCCCGTCGGGAATGGGTTGGCCAGAAAGCTGGGCCTCCAGCTTCTTGCCTTCGGGCGAATCCATCAACTGATAGAACGGAAATCTAGCAGACATCAAGCGCGTACGAGCCAAGGCCAGCGCTACACGGCTGGTGTCCGTCGTAATCCAGCGCCGTCCCCACTGCTCTGCTACGTAAGCAGTCGTGCCGCTGCCGCAAGTTGGATCAAGGACAAGATCACCTGGGTCGGTGGTCATGTTGATGCAGCGCTCAAGTACCGTAGTCGCGGTCTGAACTACGTAGACTTTCGGGTCGCCGAAAGCATTGGTCCGCGTGTCGGCCCACAGGGCATTTCGCGGACGAAACCTGCCCTTGTCTCGATAGGCTTTGAACCAGATGCTGTTGCCCTGCTTGTGGAAGTACCCGGCACGGAGCACGCGCGGAAGCCCGTCCTCATAGCTTGCAGACCACCCTCTCGTGCCGCTCGGGCGGAACTCTTGCCCGAACGCGTGAAATGGGCGCCTGGACGCTTCGTTCCCTGTCTGAGAAGTTGGGTTGTCGAGCTTGAGTACCCTGCCCTCGGGAACCGGTTGCTGCCCTGTCTTCTGTGCAACTGACAGGTCGATGATGTCGCCTTGGGGAGTCTCAACGCAGACGTACCGCTCCGTCGGATTGTCGATTGCGGGCACTTCCTCGTACGTCTTGCGAAACTTGATCTTGGACATGTCCTTCGCGTACCAAAGCAGATAGTCCGTGATCTGGGCCAAACGCCCGCTGGTCTGGCCTGTTGTTGCGCTGAAGGCGATCAAACCCGCGTAGTTGTCCTGACCAAACACCTCATCCATCAAGGCTCGGACACGGTGAAGGTTCTCATCTGAAATCTGGACGAAAATCGAGCCGGAGTCGGAGAGCAACTCGCGCGATATGATTAGCCGATCGCGCATGTACGTAAGATAGGAGTTGATGCCAAGTGCCCAAGTATCTCGGAACGCCTTCACCTGCTCCGGTTGACGAGTTGCGGTCTGCACCTTTGCGTCGTCAACCGATCTGTCGCGAGTACTGACCTGCCAGTTGCTGCGAAACCTGATGCCGTAAGGTGGGTCAATGTAGATCATCTGGACCTGGCCTTTGAGACCTTCCTTCTCGGCCAATGAGGCCATGACCATGAGGGAGTCACCGAGGATCATGCGGTTCGACCAGTGCTGGTCGTGCCGGTAGAAGTCGATCATCTCCTCGAACTTGATGCCGTTGAAGTCGTCAAACAGCTTGGCCTGCACGTTGCCGATGCGTTTGGTGTCTTTGGTTTCGCCCTGCCTGCGCGCTTCCCGTGCGGCCTCACGGCGGACGTTCTCGATGATGGCCTGCGGGTGGACTTTCTCCTGGATGTAAACCGGGACGATGGGGACGTTGAAGGGCTCGGAATCCTGCTGGTCTTTGCCAAGCCAGACAAGCTGAGGGTCCAAGGCTGGATCGCGCTTGTAGACCGTGCCGTCCGTGGAGCGGTCATACAGCCCGCGGGGGTACTGTTTGGTCTGCGGCTTGCGGTGCTCGTCGGGAACAAAGTCCTTGAGCTCCTCAGTGGGAATGTTCACCCGCCGATCCTTGTGGCGTATAGCCTCCAAAGGCACAGGATCGCCGGAGGGCTTGGACTTACCCTTGCCCTTGGATGCAGCCTTCGGACCTGCCTGCTTCGCCGCGGCTTTGGCAAACTTCGGTTCGGTGGACTTACGTTTGGCCACTTGCGTTCCTTGCAATCAACTCGCCATCAGCAGAATGTGCGTTATGCGGCAGTTCTGATTCTTGTGAGCGTGGACTGCGTAAAATACGTCCTTCAATTCGCCGCTGCCCAGCTCTGCGAACTTCACGGGTTCGTTAGCAAGGTGTTTCTTCGGGTCAGTCGTCACGGCATTTCTGATCTTGTCAGCCCAGTCCGAACATGATTCCGATTGGACGTACCCAATCATGCCTGCCCATTCGACCAGCCCGTAATGACCCTTGATTAAGGAAAGCATCCCGTCCTCACCCAGGTATATTCCGGCTGGATGGGTTGTGCTGCTCAGCCTCTTGGCCTCGAAGCGGAACAGCCTTGTGGGCTTCTTGGAAGTTGAGTACACCGTGATGTCAATCTTCGGGCGGTCCTTTCCCACCTTGGTCCCCACGGTTACAGGCTCATCATCTACTGGCCAAAAGTGCTTGCTCCATCGGGGAGCGTCATCAGCATCAAGAGCCTCCTTGATGGCGTCAACGAGCTTGCCAGTGATTGCGGGCTCTTCCAACTCTGCCAAGTCTTTGGGAACTAGCCGATCATGGCCCAGCTGGATGACTTGGTGGCTCCGACGAACGAAGGAGTCGACAATGCCAGCAGCGACAGGGTTGGAGTTAGATCCCTTCCTTTTGGTCATTCGGTCGCCCCCGCCTGCTCTACGGCAAGACCAATGATTTCGGTAGCATCTACGACCGCTTGGCTCTGAAGCCAATGAAAGCGCTGCATGGGCTTGAACAGATACATGGCATCGTCAACAAACAGCCGCAAGCTACGATTGAAATACCGCCACTGCGCGTACCGGGACGCTAACTCCTCACGCAGGCCGTCCGACTTCTCAACGACAACACTTGCCGCATTGTCCCGCGAATGGACGACGACACCCGACCGGTTGGCTCCTTGAGTAACTCGGATAACCCCAAGCGTATCGCCCAAAAACAACTCTACGTTATGCCCTTGTCGGCTGCCTTCCTCGTAAACAAATCCATCAAGCTCCAACTTCAAAGCAGTCCCATAAGCTTTTACCTCCGAATCCTCTGGCCTGCGCACGGCACGCTCTTCCACCTTGCCATCCTTGAGGCCATCGATAACGTTCACGAACTCATCAATTCGCTTGAGTTCCAGTTCCGACAACCCCATGTGCTGGTTCACTTGTCGGTTGAGTTTATCCAATAGAGGTCGTCTTCTGGCGCCTCCAACAGCACTTGCGGCCGAATCGATCGCTTCTAACTGATCGTAAACTTCTCCCCATTCCTTGATCACCCTAGGATTGACAGTGGAAAGGGGCTCAGGCAGCGGCAGAGTACGAAGTGATTCCAACGGGTACCTCGGTCGCTTGACCCCTGCCTGCGGAGAAGCAAAGAACTGATGGTATTGCGCCACGTCAGAGTTTAAGTACATTGCGAGGGCTTTAAGCGGGCCATGAAGTGACTGCGCGGATGCGATAACGTGCTGGCCAATCGCAACGACATATCGACTTTCGAACACGGCCCAATTCCTCGCTGCACTTACAATGATGTGCGGCGGATTACACGCGGCTTCCTTCCTCTGAAATCCGCTTTGGCTTGGAACGTACACTTCATCTTTGTCAAGTGTTCGTAAGGCGTAGGTCGGCAAAGAAAACAGTCTTCGCGCGGTGCTTAGGCTCTTGGCATTCAGAGCCAGTTTTCCTGCGAGTTCAGAATGCCGCTCTGCCTCCTTCCCGCCACTCTGAACCTTTAGCCCTTCAGAGATCAGTAACTTATACTTGTCTTCCCACGTAGCGAGCGTAGCGAGCCTTTGCAACTTTCGCATTATTCGTTGGTCAAGAGAAGAACCCCACGCCGCGAATACAAATGGCGCAGCACTTCCCGACACAATGTCGGAATTCGAAACGTACTGAACTTCACCCGCATCCATGACTATTGTCCACGACGCGACGCGTTTGCCAGCCTCCCGTGGCCTAGTCGGTTCTTGATTAGCCACAAGAGGTGAGAACACTGCAACCTGACGATCAGAGTCAGTTGGCGCGTTTGCCATGTTGGGTCGGAATATGACTGCTGCCGAAGGTTCACGTGAGCGACGCGCAAACAGTACCTCGGCCATATTCGAAAAATTGGCAACGTACTCGGCCTTGTGCTTCCCAAAAAAAGCTGCCCGAAATGCTGTCGATACATCCTTGAATAACGTCATTGACGGTATCAGCATGCCTGCGATGGACTTCCGCGCGGCAAACTCCGTGGCACGCCATAAGAACGCTTCGGCGGCCTGCTTCCAACCAACAGGTTTATCCTGCTTGTTGGATTCAAGCCATTTCAACAATGGTCCATGTCCTTTGTCTTTGGAGTTACTGAGTTGGAGCGGTTTCCATGGTGGGTTGCCGACTACCCATTCGAAGCCTCCACGATCAATCCATCGCCGATACCTAGATTCATCTGAGAACGCGTCGCTGCAAACAATGTTCGTTCCATAGAGACCTGGCAGTTGAAACTCTTCCAGCCGTCTATCAAGAAGATCAGGTGGATTAATGTAGTCAAGCAGGGTCAGGTTCAGCGACAGTTCCGCAACGCGACAGGCCTCCTCGTCTACGTCGATTCCATGAATATGATCCACGAGGAGTTGCTTTATTTCGTTCGGCCGAATCCCCCGTCGCTTACTTCCGTCGCGGAGGCGATCTTCAGCCAGTTTTCGGAAACACTGAACAAGGAACGCACCGGAGCCACACGCTGGATCAAGTACTCGCGTTCCCTTGCGAAGGGGAACGATTTCGTCCATTCGGTCAATCATGAAATTTACGACTGGGATCGGCGTGTAGTACGCTCCTTGGTTTCGGCCAACACTCCTCCCACCCTTGCCGGGTTTCGTCTGGAGAAACTGCTCGTAAATTACGCTCAGCGTCTCAATGGGAATGAATGAAAAATCGTAGTGTGAGAAGCTGAGATACTTCTGGCCCTTAGAAGAGTCACCGGAAAAAATGCCTGCGACTTTCTTGAGTATTGTTGTACCAACCTTTCGCAAAGTCGATTTGGCAATGGGGAACACGGTCCCATTCAGGAAGGAGTCGACCTTGTCGCACAGGACTTCAAATTTACCAACTTGAATCGTGCTGCCGGACACCTCGCTCCATGAAAGCTGCCACTCCGAAAGCAATTTGTCAGACAGAATGTTGCGATGACGCAAGTAGTACAGATAAACGAACTTTCCGATGAGCGCATGTGCGACGCTACGGTTCTCGACCCCCTCTTCCCGCAAGATACTTTCTAAGTCTTGAAGGTTCTTGAGAAGACGCCACTCCACCCGTTTAGCGGGATCAAGGTCGGCGGCGTGATGTCGCCAGACATCTCCGGTATCAATCGCCGCCGCAGTAACCGTTGCCAACTTGTCTGTTACTTGGTGTATAGTGTCGGCGATGGCCAATGGCTTGCTGCCAACCTTCCAATCAAACGCCGAATAGAGCCGTACTTCTGATTGGGTCAACACCACGACGAGGGGGACCGTGTTCTGGTTCCACACGAGCCGATGAATCTCATCCGCTTGCTTCTTTGTGCTTGCCTTGCAAACATAGGTCACAGGTCTCGGAGCACTGATCTGGCCACCACTCTGAGGCTCTTGTAAGCAGTAAACTGCCTGCAACCCCGCCGAATCATCCCCTGATGCTCGGCGGAATAAGTGCCCGAAATCCGGGGCGGATGCCATGGCTTCGCCGCTCAGGCAGTTTTCAGACTGCGCGTAGCCCAAGGCATGTAAGAGCTCGTCAACTTCCTTGTCCAATGCTTCCCTCGCGTAAGTGCTTTCCTAGCTATGTTTTCCAGCATGCCCCGCCTGTCGAGCTAACCAAAAGCTGGCTGGTATGCCAGTGGCCTCCTGCAAACGCCTAGCCATAACAGGTTTCAACTCAGCCTTGCCACCAATCAGCGCATTGAGTTCCGCCTGTGTCACGCCAACCCGCTCGGCGAATTCCGGCAAGCTCCAGCCGCGCTCGTTCAGCACCTCAAGCAGCGTCTCGCCGGGTGGGGATACCTGATCCGGTTCATAGCGGTTCCGCCCTTGGGGCTGTGGAGTTGTGGTTTGGGCCGTCACTGCTGCTCCGCCTCTGCTCGCAAAAACTAACTTACCTGCCCGTGCGACACTGGCTGTCTTGCCAGCATTGCCCTGATCTCTGTGGTAGTGTCGCTTGGGTCCCTTATCTCGATGAAGGCCCAACGCCCGAAGGCTCCGTGGTTGTTGATCGCCGGCACCCACAGCGTGTCGGCGGTGGCGACTTTTGCGGCCTTGTCCTTCTCGTCTGGTCCGCTTACTTCAACAATCAGGTTCAGCAGGTCTTCCGATCCGCGCCCGTCGTCAATCCTGGCGATG
The DNA here is from genome assembly GCA_019636195.1 of Planctomycetota bacterium. GTDB lineage: Bacteria > Planctomycetota > UBA8742 > UBA2392 > UBA2392 > JADJRK01. Next base: position 18,110 of record JAHBYA010000013.1, read on the forward strand.
AAGTCGGGGATGTAGTCGCGCTGATCGCCGTCAATGGTGTACGGGAGGGTGAAACCCAGGTTGTGGTTCTTCACGTAGCTCTTGACTTCGGGCATGTCCTCCAAGGCCAGTGCCGTCCGCTGCTCCCACGAATCGGTGTCGGCGACCATGAAGTTCAGGTGGCACTTGTCTTCACGAGTGACCATCACGTTGCGGGTAGTGTCGAAATGGATGTGCTTGGTTGACCCGACCGTGTTGTAACTAGCAAGAATCGGCTTGAGGATGTGCTGGCCTTCCTGGTCGCGGACCACGGAACGGTAGATTCTGTCGGCCGCATTGTGGGCGGTCTCGGCCAACATGAGCAACTGGATGAACGCGTTGTCTTTGAGGGTCACGCATTCGGCCATCCAACGTCGGGTGATCTCGACCAACTGGGGGAAGTACCAAGACTTTACGGCACCTTCGTCGTCGGTGAAGTACTTCTGAAGGGCACGCTTGGCGATTGCGAATGCTACTTGTTGATCGCGGTACCGCTTGAGATCGTCAAGGGTGTGGACGGCCGTTTCCCCGACGATGGGAGCGTTCTCCGTGACCGTGGCGACTTCCTCTGAGGACAGCGCAAGCTGCGAGTCTTTGGTGAAGTTGGCCGTCAGTGGGGCGTCTGAAAGCTCGTGCCTGTAACCCGCAACACGGGGGAATGTGATTTCGAGGTGCGCACGTTCAGGCATAGCTTTGACGGTCGTTGGCGTGGGTCCCGGAGTGGGGTTCGTTGCGGAGCCCGCCGTTGGGATGAAGGAGAACGGCACGCCGTAGACTTCGGCGTACTCGGCCGGGAAGGCTTCAATCTCGACGGTCTTGCCGTTGTAGCTGATGGTAGAGGTTTGAGGGCCATAATTGCGCCTTCGCAGGGCTCGTCCGACTACTTGTTCACATAGCAACTGGGTTCCGAACGCCCGGATGCCCAGCACGTGCGTTACGGTGTTGGCATCCCAGCCCTCGGTGAGCATGGAGACGCTGACCACGCACTTGATGTGCTCACCCAGTTTGCCGGACTTGCCCACCGTGTTCATGACTTCGCGCAACAGGTCGCTGTCGCTGAGGTCGTCAGTGCTGCGACCGGGGAAACGCCGTCTGTATTCGGCCTTGAACTCCTCGATCTCGTGGGAGGCGATCTTCTTGAAGTCAGCGCTCATCGCATCGGGCGAGTCAAGCTGTTCGCTGTCAACAAGGATGGTGTTCGGGCGATCAATCCAGCGGCCACCCCGAACGTTGCTGAAGATCGGTAGATTGCCGGGCACGGCAACCTTCGGCGCTGTTTCGTCGTCAGGTTCAGCACCCGGGAGTGGCTTGTCGAATCCAGAAATCCAGTCGAACACCAGCTTGGACACGTTGGTGTTGTTGCACACCACAATCAGGACTGGCGGTGTGGCGCCCTTGGCCTGCGCTTCAGTGTCCTGGTCCCAAGCTGCGTAGTACTTTTCGTAGTTGGAGTAGAGGCTCCTGAGCGCACCCTCAAGTTCCGCCGGCAACACTGGGTCGCCGGAGACCGCTTCGGTTCTGCGGCCCTTGCGGGGTAGGTCTTCCCGGATGCGTGACCAAAGCTCACGGTACGTCGGGTGCTCGCCGGTCATGGTGTCGTCGGAAACCGGCACTCTGGGGACCTTCACGATTCCGCATTCAATGGCGTCAATCAGCGAGAAGTCGGACACGATCCAGTTGAACATCGTGCCTTCGGTGTAGCCTGACCCGCGCAGGTAGAAGGGTGTCGCGGACAGGTCAAAAATAGCACGAATCCCAAGCTTCTCGTTCACGGCCTCAAGACCGCTGATCCAGACGCGCGCCTGCTGGTTACGTTTTTCGGCTTCGCGCCGATCTTCTCCAGTCAGCTTGTCTTCGTCGTCGGAATCGACGGCTGGCTTGTCTCGATAGCAGTGATGAGCCTCGTCATTGAGCACGACCAGCTTGCGCTTGTTTCCAAGCTCTCGGCACACGCGACGAACCATCTCTGGCGGGGACTCCACGAACGGGTTCTCGTCCAGACCGTGGCTGAGGATGGCTTTGGTCAGCTTGCCCGCGTCTCCCTTTTCGCGCCGGATGAATGCGTGATAGTTGGTGATGAGGATCTTGGCCCTGTTGAGGAGCTTCAAGTCTTCGTTGCTGACAATATCGCGGGCCTGGTAGTAGTTCTCCGGGTCGTTCGGAAGCAGCACACGAAGGCGGTCACGGATGGTAATGCCGGGGGTGACGATGAGGAACGCATCCGAAAACCGCGCGTCCTGAGGGTTGGCCAGTTTGTTGAGGGTCTGCCAGGCGATGATCATCGCCATCACGACCGTCTTGCCGCTTCCGGTGGCCATTTTCAGGCCGATGCGGTCCAGACCGGGGTTGGCCTGTTCATTGAACGCGCGAAGGTCGTTCTCGATCCAAGCGTCTCCCTGCTTCGCCGCAACTTCCGTAACGTAGATGGCCGTCTCAAGGGCCTCGATCTGAGCAAAGAAGAGCCGCTTGTCGCGCCCGGTACGGGTCCAATACGCAAGCAGCCTGGCGGTCGTGTTGGTGACGCCGCGATGCCCTCCTGCACGCCAACTACTCACGCGGTCCCGGACCTTGTTGATCCAGTCGGACTCCTTGAGCCGCTCTTGGGTCCATTCAGTGTCGATTACGTGTTGCTTGCCCCGCTTACGGGAGGCTGGGATCGGCACGAAGTAGGCGCTGGGCCTCCTGCCGTCAACGATCTCGTTGGTGATGCCCTCGTCGTCGAACTTAAAGTAACGGGCAGGCTCCTCGAATGGGGAGTTGATTACCGGGTTGTCGATCGTGATCTGCCGCATGGCCCACCCAAGGAACTAGCACGTTTCCGCGAGAGTATAGCGACACCTGCGACACAGGTCGCGGCTGGAAGCCTTGTGGATTGGTGCCAACTTGTCGTTGCTTCCCGCGCGCCTGTTGGCCGCATCAATGTGACAAGTTGGCGGCGTCCGAAGCGGGCCGGAGAGCCGGCTCCCAGTTCCGTAGCGGGGTACGTGGCAGCGGAACGCCCTCCAAGAAGTCGCTGAGCGTTTCCTCCACGCAAATCTCGAACGCTTCTTGCTGGGTCACCTTCATCATGCTGGCTAGTATGCGCAGCAGCCGATGGTGGTTGTCGCCGATCTTTACGGTACGTGTTGCCTTTGGCTGAGTTGCTGCTGATTGCATGGTTGTGCCTCCGATTCGAACACCAGAACACTGGAGGCAGGGCGAAACACGAAGGCTAAGCGGAACGACGGGCACTCGCTACTTCGTCTCAAACGGAACTGTGCTGGACAGAATGAACTCAAGCCTGGGTAGGCCAGCCCTATCCGGGGCAAACCAAGTTCGATCATCTATGGCTCTGTCGATCGTCAAGGTGGCCTTAACCATCTGGTCTCTGGTTAGCTGCTTTCCCTGCTTCCCATCGGCGAGTGCTAGGATGGTTCCCAGTGCCGGTACGTCGATGTGCACATAGCAGGGTCCTGACGACGGATTGTCGCGCCACTCGGCTACGCGGTCTTCGGCAAGCCGCTTGACTGCGTTTCGCCTTGCAACCTGGAGAGCCTCTCGCTTGGCTTCTCCTTCGCGTTCGGCCTCCAGCCCATACTTCCGGTTGTACTCTTGGACCACCGCTGGATCGTCGTCTGCCAAGGTCAAGTCAAACGTCCTGCGGGCGTACTCCTCCGCGTGGTGGCTGGCCAAAGGCTGGACGTCCGAGATGTTCCCAACGGCAACCACCGTCTTGCCCAACAACCCATCGGCATGATCTGGCCACTGCAGTTCCGTAAGTTGCTTGTGCTTGTCGAAGGCCTCGAACAGATCCGGGCACAAGCGCCGCATCTCAACTTCGATTGCTTCCCGGACGGGCTGTAGCTGGCGGTTCTGTTCCTTTCGAGCCTTGGTCGCTTCGGCGAGGTCGCTGTATTCGACCCCTTTGTCGGCCTGCTCGATTGCATCCTTCTTGGCCAACAGTTCCAGAAGTGTCCCCACCGGCGAGTTCTTCTCACCAGGGGGAGATTTGTCGGACCCATCCGATTGGCCCAATGGCGGGGTGGCGTTCTGTTCTTCACGCTGACAGCCTGTAAAGCTGACTGCGCAAAGTGCAGCGGCAAACAGCAGCGTTGCCACGCGGGAAGTCGGCCGTGGGGAAGTGCGCGATGCAGTCTGGCGAATTGCGGCCATAGACTTGCTCCGAATGGTGGCTAAACGGAAACCCGACAACCCGTAGACAGGGGATAGCCCCGGTCATTTTTGGCGTACTCCAGGAAAGTTGTTCTGGATCGAAGGTTCGAGCTCGGTGGCTCCCCACTGCTCGATGATGGTCTTGAGCGCTTCCATCACGCTCAGGCACTTGCGTAGCTCCCCCTGGTGCTTGTGCACGACATCGGCCACGTCGTCAGCTGTGACGTTGATGCCGGGAAAGCCAAATCGGACCTTCGCGATGCCGTTGCCCCTCTTGGCTTTGTTGTCGAGGTTCTTGGGAACCTGTGCCCGCAGAACACCGCAGAGGTTCTTCATCCACTCCTGCATCGGCTGCCGGCTTGCTGGCTCTCCCCCGACAATCCCGCCGTACAGGTCGAGAACACCAACCTCGTTTTCCGGGCGGGTGAAGTAGAACTGCAGGTAGGGCTTGCCCAGGTGCTTGAGTTCGTCCTCACCGAGGGCTTCGCGTACCCTGCGCCCAAGGGGTTTGTAATAAACCGTCAGTGAACCCGTGCCCCCCTGAATACCCCAGTCGTCTCCCGCAAACACCGGCTCCGCAAGTTCTCGCAACCTGACGACCGTTGCCGCGTCCCCACGTGAGGCCACGCGATTCAACACAATCCCAAGCCTCTTGAAGGCCTTGGCGTGACGGTTCACGTGCCCATCAAACCCGCGTAGTTCTGTGGGGTTCGCCTTGAGAGCCTTGATCGCTTCCGAACACTGTTCGTGGGCTTCCAGTTCTTCCTGACGGTCGCGGGCTTGGGGATTGTCGAACAGGTCCCGCCGGATGAGGCAGGCCTTGTACTCGTTGATCAGGAACCTGGCGCGCTCGGAAACACCGGCATGTGCCAGCACGTCGTCCAGCCACGCTGACAAGTCCGCGTACTCGATGACCACGAACGGTTCGACCGGAGGGGCGCTCTGCAAGGAGATGTCCGGGCAAACGTAAGTCAGGAGCGCCTGACGAACTCCGTCCAACTGAGTTTGATGAAGCCCGTTTCTGGACGCCCAATCCTTGTAGACCTCGGTCTGCTGGCCGCTCTGTTCCGCATAAACCTTGTGCTCGACAATCAGCAGTGGCTGGGGTGATCCTTCCGGCCCCGGCAACGTGACGAGGATGTCCAGTCTCCCCGGCGTGTCCTTGCCGTTCACGGTGCCAGTGACGGCCACCTCGCACTCAGCACTTGCCCCGTCAAGATCTAGCAGGTCCACGTCAATAGGACTGACCGCTATGCTGGCGGGCTTCGCCTTTGCTGCAGACCGCATGAGAAACAGCCGGAGCGGGACATCGCCGGCTCCGTGGCCTTCCTGAGGGTTCAGTAACCAGCAAAGGAAGGCGGCATGGCTGACTTCCCGTGTGCCAACGGCAAGTACGTCAAAGATCGAGTTGTGCTGAAGTGCCGCCTCGAACCGGGCGAACAACGGTGAGGCAAGCAAGTGGTTTAGCGCATCGCGTACGTTCATCCCGCCTCCAGTGGGGCAACGGCGAACGTCGCGGAACTAGCAAGGTTTCACGGGTGCGGGACGGACTTGGCCCAAGAAGACAAGGAGGGACGACCCACGCCGCCCTCATCCGGGCTCCGCCAGGAGCCCATTACGAAGCAGACACGCAGGCCGCCCCAATCGGGGCGCCTGGCATCTGCGGTCGTAAGCTAAATCTGGCGGATTCGGATGAGCCGCAGTACCTTCAGTTTTAGGCGCTACGTTGCCTTGTTCTCGTTGTGCCCGCACGAAACGGGCTAGCATCTCCCTCTCGCGTAGAGACTGCAAACGGCAGCCTCAGATCGCGCTGACCAACATCGTACAATCGATCCATGGTACCTGTAGCTGCTTCCCACGTAAGTGTCGCGCGGTGTTGTAAGCTTTCCGGCATGACGCCCACTTTGTTGTGGGGTATCGAAACAGAACAGAAAGTAGGTCGATATGGCACCACCGCTGAGTTTGCTGGCAGTTCCGTCTTCATCGGGTGTTGTGCGCTTCTGGCACGTGGGACTTGTTTGGATTGATGGCCTTCACGTCGTTTCCAAACGCCCCGGAAGAGGGGTTGTTGTGGAGGGCATTGAGGAGTTTCTTGGTGACGCGCAGAGCTACGAGAACTTCATGCTGTGCCCACGAACAGGATGGGAACAAGTCATTGCCAACGTCCGCTCCTGTGTTACCGATCGCGGGTACTCATGGACGACAGACAACTGCGAACACCTGCTGATGAGGATGTTGGGGCTACGCGAGTTCAGCCCTCAAGTTGAGGCAGGTGTCGGCTCCGGGTCTACAGCGGGCCTGGTAGGTGCCGGCGTTACTGCGCTCGCTCAGGTGAAGAACCCTTGGCTCCTCTTGCTCGCCGCTGGGGTAAGCGCAATTGCGATTGGCGGAAGCCGGGCTACGTCGCTGTATGCACTGTATCAAAGTCAGGGGCTCGCCGTTCAGCCGGTTCAGGCGGTTGCGTGATCCTTTCCAGAACGAAGCACTGCAGCAACCAATGGCCCGTCGTCACGCGTTCCGCAGCCGCAGTCGAGGTACAGTCCGTGGCGGAACAGCATCGGGCCAAACTTGCCAAGGTCCTTGGGCCAATGGGTTGCTTCGCCAGCCTTCAGTACGGTGCCGTCATCCGAAACGAATGCCGTGACGGGTGTATGGATATCTGGTACCGGCGAACTGACTCCGTCGCGGTAGCGACGTGAGACCACCAGCCCGTGACCGCAGACGGCAAAGCACTCCGGGGGTGCTCCGAGCCTGGCTGCGTAGTCATCCTCATCGCCTCCCGGGATGCATTCGGCAACAGCTTCCAACTCGTTGGGACGGTCCCTACGATTCCAACTGTCCCGAGCAACTGCTGAGGAACTGAACACCACACTTCCCTCTCGATGGAACACTGGCAGGCTTTCCAGCCACCTCAACGTTCCACTGCCGTCGAGGTAAACCTCCATCGCCTGGCGTGTGTCGAACCACTGCCCGGCTTCGCGTTCGAACGACCGCATGGTTTGGCAACCACCCCAGTATTGATACCGGTTCCACGCGCCCGGGGCATCGTTGGCCTTGTTTAGGTACTCCAGAAGCTGCATTTCCGCGTGCCCTCGCAAGGCGATGTGGCCCTGGCTGACTTGGTGCTTGACCGCGCGCAGCACCGCAGCGGAGTCCGGCCCGTGGTTGACGTAGTTGCCGAGGAACACCAGTTTTGCGGCTGGCCAGTGTTGATGGGCAAGGTCGATCAAACGCTCCAAGCGCCTGACTTCACCGTGAATGGCGGGAACTGCGATGACGTGCGTTGCTGGCATGCATGCCTCCGTCTTTGGTCACGCCTTAGACAGGACGAGCACACGGCCGTTTTACCCGCTTCAACCCGCAACGACCCAACACACCAACCCGCCCTGTATTCGCGATCCTGCGCGAAGTCTCAACCCCTGAATGGCGGTTGCGAAACGTCGAGAGACGAGGATCCGCCAAGTGCGTCCGATTTGCTCGCCATTACTACAGTCCAAGGGTGCACTGCACACTTGTTGCACGCCGTTGGGCGCACGGCGCGAGCATGCTAGTGCGACTACTTGAGGGTTGAGGGTCGCTAGCCAACTCAATTGCTGGGCGTTGACGTTGCATCGCCTGTTGCCGCCGACTCTGCCAAAGCAGCCCGTTGAGTTTCGTCAATCGGAGGAATCCACTTCTCAATCCAGTTCCTCCAGTAAGCTAGATCCTCAGTGAGCTCGGCTCCGCCGTATTGGATACCAAAGTTCTTCCAATCACTCTCCCGCTCTGCGGGATTACCCACTTTGTCGCGATACATTGCAGGAAGCGACTTGCCAGCCTTTTTGGCGCCTAGCACGGCGGACTCCAGCCCTTCAGAGTCAATAATCTGAGGCCTAGTTTCAAACAACTCCTGCAGCTCTTCGTTGCTAACGCTAGCTTCTCTAACCTTGGGCAGTATGGCTATGTCCCAGAAGCTGTCGGTGTTCAGGAGTGGCACTGCGTTCATAACGCAAATCCATCCTAGCCGTTTCTTGATTGCCCGCTTGTCCGCCCCGAACTCGCCGTCATTGATCCGTCGCGCGGATTCCACCAACTGGACGACGCCCTCAGCGATACTGCTTGCAGGATCATGAAGCGCCGTAGTCGTGGCAAACTCTCGCTCCAGAACGATACACTTGCATTCGACAAAGAGGAGGTAGTCGTCTGCTTCGAACACAGCGTCGCAGCCCTTTCTTGTTGGACTCCTCAGCTGTTGCTCCGAAAGCACATGCCTCGTAGACGGGTGGAGGCAAAGGACTTCAACACAGTACTCCTCCCATCGCTCGGCAATCTCATCGACTAACTCCCGGTCACCTGACTTCGCGCATTCAAAGTACACGCGCTCAGCAAGTAGGTTCAGCACGTAGGGTGGGATGGGGACCACCAATCGACCCTCCCGGCGGATAATCGGCGTGACTTCCAGACCGTAGCGAAGGTGTCTCCACCGAAGTGGACTCTCGTCGGTCCGAATCCTGTCGTACCGAACGCCCAGATCGTGAGTTGTGGTGGAGTACTTCTGAATGAAGTCTTGAAGGTCACCCACCGCCAGTTTCACATAGTCGAGTGCTTCACGTGGGTCTGCATCCAGCGCAAAACGACGGTATCCAACTGCATGAACGATGAACACACTGCGCAGAATGGCTGGAAACGAGAGTCCGTTGGGGTGATTTCGATCTAGGGTACAGAAGATGCGCGCAAATCTGCCAAAGGGAAGCGCGCCCGATGCGTTTTGCCATGCGAACTGCTGACGCCCCATGAGCAAGAGGAACTCCATTACATCACGCTTCTCTCTCAGGGCGTGAGTTGTAACCGGATCGGGTGCATCAGCCAGTATCTGAATGAACGCGGCGAACTCCGCGTCTGTCCGCAGGCTATTGCGGTCTTTTGTCCCGTAGGCGCAGCAAGCTTCGATTGCGTGAGCGAGGTGATGCGGAGGAAATAAAACAAGCTTACTCACTTGCTCCTTTGCGTCGCGGACTCTTGCTTCCGCAAAGTTGATCATCTGCACCGGATGCCAGTTCCTTGCACGGGCGCGAATGCGCCGCTCGAAGTCCCTGAGTTCTTTCTCGGCAGATTCTCTGGACATACCTACGGGTGAGTTTAGCGACTTGGCAGCACGCCGTGTATGGACCGGACGGATCGGGCCGGTTCCGTCTGCACGATTCTCCAGCCCCGCAGCCTTACAGCCGATCTATCGCTACCGCTCAACTCCCCGCAATCGCTAGGCGCTGGTTTCGCAGGCAGTCGTTATACTAGTTCAGCCAGGCTGTCCCGTGTGTGCTGTTATCCAGAATGCGACCTCCGAGTTCCTGGAGGTTGTGGCGGTACTCGATGGGCAGGGTTTCAGCGTTGCCGGCTCGGGTGATCGCGTTGACTGCGTGGTACATGGTGTCGCCGGGTTCCACGAGGAACGCATCGCCGACAGCCTGCAACTGGGACTCCGTCAGCGCGTACCGGCTGGCAACTTTCTTGAACAAGCCTGGCATGTCAGGGACACGGATTCCGTGTAGTGCCGTGAAGCCCTCCATCGCCGTGGGGGCAGCATCCCGCAGGCGAACCACGGCCTCTTTGACCCGGTTCGCGAGGTCACCATTGCCGATGTGACGCTTCCGCCACTGCTGGTCACGACCGGCAAGGATCAAGCCGTTAAGGCAAATCTGCCGGTAGATGAGTCCGTGCACCTCAACACAGGCCAGTCCGACTTCGCTGTTCCGCACGGCAACACCGTTGTTCAGTCGATCTCCCGGCCGTGCCGTGAAATCCTTGGGCTGAACCACGTGCATGGTCATGTAGCCCTCGGTGACCTCAAACCGTAGCTTGGTTTCAGAACCGAGTGCGTCCCGCATCCACGCAACAATGTCCGTGTTGTTCACGATCGCATAGCGGTGGGACAAGATCGCACGCACCTGATCGCCGTCGCATCGAACCAGCAGGTCGGACTTCTGGCGCTCAAGCCAGTGGTTGACGTTGGCAGCGCGGAGTTCGGACGGGCACCGCTGAAGATAGTTTGCCGGGATGTTCAGCTTCGTCGCCATCTGGCTCAGCGCCAGTGGCTTGAAGTCGTAGTCGCGGGCAATGGACCGGATGGCCAGTGTTCCCGTACGTTCGTCCACACGAAGGTCAGCAGGGTTGACGATGTGGTCGTGGTGACCGCGGCTGACGTCAGCCAACAGGTCTTGCAGTTCATCGAGGGTACGCGTGGGCTTCTCCCGCAGCGTCGGGATTTGGGCAGCAACTAGCACGATTCTCTCCTGGGTTCTGGCGACAGGTAAAAACTAGCACGATTCAGCCAGCGACTTGCTGGCTCTGAGGTTGTTCACATGAGGTTCGGCAGGCAGTTGCATGTCCGCAGTAACTGCACTGCCAGCCCCGACGACGGGGAAATGCGCCCGTGGCGACTCCTAGCAAGTATCCGCGGATCGTCTCCCGCAGCTCCTGCAAGTCGCCGGCGTTTCGTACAACCGGCAAAATCTTGAGGTCCGGCTCTTTCGTCTTCATCAACAGCCAGTACTCGAACTCGATCTTGTCGGCTTCGGGTACAATCTCGCGCAGTGCTGCGATGTAGACCGTTGGCTGGAGGTCGTACAACAGGCGGTCTTGACCGTAGGTCTTTGCGGCTGTCTTGATCTCAATGATCTTGTAGCTGTTTTCGCTCGTGCGGATGATGCAATCCATGTAGCCTCGCAGCACGCAACCCTCGGCCGTCTTCACGTCGAATGCGTATTCCGTGTGCATGACGTCGAGGGTGCGATCAACCTTCTCCACAAAACACTGGAGAATCTTCTGGCCTTTCTCGACGGCCTCTTCGAAGTTGCTCTCGCCCCATTCCATGGGGCAGCCCATCGTTTCGGCCACGTAGACTTCATCCGCAAAGGCTCGCTCGAACACCGCATGAACCTCGTCAAGGATCATGGGGTCTTTGTTCTTGAGCGAATCAAAGAACGCAGCAACCGCTTCGTGAATGGCTGAGCCGAACACCAGCGGGACGCTTGTACCTTCCTCTTCGGCCTCCAACACATAGCTGTACTCGTACTTCTTGGGACAGTCGAGCCATGTGCTCAGCCTGGTGTGAGATACGTGTGGCGACGCGGGGGCCACGCTCGTTGTTTGGGCTGCCATCGCAACGACTCCGGAAATAGCACGATTCTCAGGGGACGGGCTGCTTAGTTGCGCCCTTGCAGGGCATCAATCAGCGTACCGGCCTGCTGCTTGGACAGGTCATTCAGCGCGCAGCCGTACTGTTGGCTTACCCAAGCCTTGGTCTGCTCTGCGCTCCAGTTGCGCGAACGTCGCGCCGTGGCGAGCATGAAGCCGATCTGCTTCTTGGTCGCCTTGGCTTCACCCGTGGGAGCAGCAATAGCAACGGGAGCGGCAACCTGAGCCTGCGGGCCAAACGGCGGAGCGCAATTGCCGTTGTTGTTGTGCCCGTTGCCACTTGGGTAACCGTTCCCGTTGCTCGGCGCTCCGTTGTTCAGAACACCGGGGTAGGGCGCACGAACACCGTTACCGTGGTGACCGTTGCCATTGCCACCGTGGCCATTCCCGTTGCCGGGGTAGGCCATGGTGTGCGGCTGGCTCTGCTGGAACGTCTGACCGGGCTGATGCCCGGAGGGCGGGGCAGGGTTGTACGGGTCAGCCTGGAGGCGATTGACGACGTGGTTGCCGCTTTGCTGACGAGCAAGCTCAGCCTCAACGGCGTCACGCAACATTGACCAAGCCCCAGACAGGCGAGTGCGGATTTCGCCGATCTCACTGTCGGCGATCTCGAAGTCGATGCTGGCTGAGGCTTGGCAACTGCTGAACTGGGTTTCGCCAGGGGCTTTACGCCCATAGCTGGCATGAAGTCGGATCATGGAAGTCTCCGCCGTGAAGGTCAGAACACCTACACGACTGAGACAGTATTACGCTAAGTAGTATTTACTGCTTTCTAAGTATTCTACTTGTTGCTCCCAACAAAAGAGCCCCGCGTCGTCGACACGGGGCTCTTGCACTCGGTTCAGAACTTCTGGGTACCAACTCTTATCGTAGTAGGCTTTCCCTTCTTCAGGGATCTTGAAGGTCTCTCTCCCCATCGGGGATCTCTTGGTTAGCTTGAAGTCAATATATCCTTATATTAGCTTCAGTTTGGAGTTGCCTTTGGTAGGCGGTTGTGGCGTCGCTTTGTTTGTCCTCGGGTCCAGAGGCAACGTTGCCAAGGGAACGCCATCGTTTGGCATGGTCTTACATCCGCTGGGGTGGTCACGGCCAGGGTTTCACACATCCAACCGCGCCACCAGGAGCTTGTCCTAAGAGGGTCATTGTTGTTGTGGCTCCCTCGCCCGAAGGAACCACTCTCAGTTTACCCCACGGAACGAACAAGGCCAAATGTATTCTCATACTCCTTATCCCTCACCGTCCGTAGCACTACCCCTCACGTATTCTCTTGAATCGCCCCCGCAATGCATTCACGCCTAACGCGGAATACCCGCAGTTGTTTGCCAGCGGCGGATTCCGCTGGCAAGCGTCTCGGCGTCCAGTATTGGTTCGCGTGCGTGATGGTCGATCCAGCCTATTCGGTCCCCGGAATGCTCCCGTTCGCTGCCGCCCTGTGATCTGGCGTTCCAATGGGCTAATGAGAAGGCGACGGCCCCGCTTGCGTCCGCGAGCACTTGACGACTCAGCATGGCCCCCGGTCCCGTCTGTGTCCGCGAGCGCATGACGACCCGGCATGGCCCCGGTCCCGTGTGGGTACAAGAACACTTGACGACTCAGCATGGCCCCGGTCCCGTCTGTGTCCGCGAGCGCATGACGACCCGGCATGGCCCCGGTCCCGTGTGGGTCCAAGAACACTTGACGACTCAGCATGGCCCCGGTCCCGTTTGAGGCAATGAGCAGCGCGACGGGATCCAACGACCAGTCGACTCGCAAGTGATGATCCGGCGAGTGGCACACGTTCAATGACCGTTTGAAGTCAATGTCCATGTACTTCGTCAATGCTGTACGTCTTGTCATTCGACCTCGCCCGTGTGTTCGGCGTCGGCGATACCCTTAAGAATCCGTCGCAGTGCATGCGGAAGGAACTCGTATGTGCGAATCCGCCCGCCATCGACACGAAGTTTGACCGTGGCGTGCTCATGTTCCTTACTATCGGTAACGCCCGTTGTACTAAGGCACTGCCCTATGGCCTTCTTTGTGAGTGTCATGTTCCGGCCGGTTTCCCACAGGAACTGATTTACAAGGTCGGCGACCGCGTCGGTGATCAACCAAGCACAATTATGAGCCCGCGACAAATAGCCCAGTAGAATTGCGCCGTCCTTGTGAATACCGAAGGTGCGCAAGAACTCCGCCGGGACTCGGCCATTCTCCCCGAGTTCGTCCACGTGACACACTGGTCGAGTACCATCCCGATAGCGAAAGTATGCCCGCTGCCCGTCGATTGCGAATCGTAAGGCTTCAAGCACGATGGCCGCCAGATCTTGGGGGCCGTAAACAAGTGAACTGAATCGGCAGTCCGGCGCCTCGCGGGCAAGCTCCGCCGTAGTGTAAAGCCTCTCATGTACGACCGGCTGGATTGTCGGTTCCGGAATCTGGAGTCCAACACTGGGAATCCGACTCAGGGGGTCGTCGTACGTCGGAATAATCGACTCAAACGGCATTGCCTTCTGCCCAAACGTTTTCCAAAGAAAGTGCCTTACCAACGCTGCGGCCCCGCCTTGGGCCAACGAATGCAACTTCCGCCATTTTGCCGTCGTGCGCACTGTTGAGCACGTTGAAGATCCCCAAAGAGGGTGGTGTTCCTTGTCCCAGACACATCCATCACAAAGGAAAAACACCGTGAGTAGCCTATCGCCAAGCAGTGACACACTCCCAGGGGCGTCAGGAGACAAAATGGCTTCGGCTAGAACTTCCCTGACCTCAGGTGGGAACGCTTGGCGACCGCCGGCTCCTGGCGGATTCCATCCGAAAGAACTGCTTGTCCCGCTGTTACCCGACCATTGCCTCAAGGAAGGCTTTTTCGGTACGACACTTTCTGGAAACCGTCGATAAGCAGCGCTAATTTCCTTTCGGTTGAAGTGCGAAAGAGTCACGCCGTGCCCAAACATGGCGAGGGAAGCCCGCTGCATTTCTTTGATTCCTCTAGCAAGTGCATGCGCCGGGTGCTCATCTTTCCGCACCGTGATTCTCCTCGTCCTTTCTAACTTGCCAGCCCCATAGCTTGCGTAGATCCAGTCCATTCGAAACCTCCTTGTAAGTTGCAACGTCCACCCGCCCGCAGGCGGGCGAAGCGGAACTGTTCACGTTCACACTTGAATGGACTCTTACCGGAGTGTGCTGGCCAACCCGCGCCAGCGAAGTCTTGACCCGTTTTGCGGCGGGCCATCGGATGGCGATTGCCATTGCCGCGCGCCGCAGATATCGCGCGACCCACCCTCAGTCTATCCATGGAACCAAGACGGACAAGCCACGTCTGTCTCTGCCCAACAGGTCCGATCTTCGGGAACCCCAAGGTATAGGGGATGGAAGAGTGGCGCTGGCTGTGAAGCGGGGTCTACAGGTTGTGGGCTGTGCTGACTGAAAAAATTTTTCCTAACCAGATTACTCGCCGCCGCCGGCTGTGGTAAAGGTGATCCCGTCCAATGACACTTCACTGGGAAGAAGCCGGGCGTAGTGCTTTCTCACGATCTGCGGACGATTTCCCATGATGGTGGCCACCGCTTCGACGCTGATGCCTGAGCGAATGGCAAGGCTTCCAAAGGTCCGGCGGAGCGTCCTGGAGTCAACCTTCTTCTTGATCTTGGCCGCCTTCGCGGCGGACCGTAGTTGAACCAGATAGACTTTGCTCAACACGCCTTGGTCCCAGGCCTCTTCCAATAGCCCCTTGGCCGTTGTGCGTCGCCGCTTCGGCTTTCCCTTTGCGGTCAGCTTCCGGGGGAAGGGGAAGAGCAATGTTCCTTCAGCCTGCTCAACTCGACGCTGAACAACCTCCGCCACTTGGGGATGAATCTGCACAATGCGTCTGCCGGTTTTGGCGTACCACACTCCCGTACTCTCGTCCTTCACCGGCACGAGTTCGACGTGCGTCTCAGTCACGTGCTCCTTTTGAAGCAGCGCAATCTCGGTCGGACGCCAGCCCATGTACAACTGGACGGCGGCAAAGTCGTGCCAGTAGTCGCCGTAAAGGTCCTGCATCTTCTTCAGCAAAGCTGTCGTCTCAGCAACCTCCAGGAACACCGGATTGCGCTTTTCGCGCTCTACCGAGTGCGAGGAAACCCGGCTGACGCGCTTGCGGTCAAACACGCCGTCTGTCACCTGCTCCAGAAACGTGGCTACGGTCAAGCGAATCCCCTTGCGACGCTCCTCGCCCACGGCCTTGCCGTTTGCGTCCCGGTAGGAGTGCACGTACCTGGATACCTCCGCTTCGCTGATGTCGTCGGCCTTGCGGTCCTTGCCCATGTCCTGAACAAACCGATTGATCGTACTGCGCATGATCCCGTGCCGCTTCCTGCTAACCTTCCGCGCGTAGTAGTCCGCGAGGTACTTCTCGGCCTCCTGTGCCAACGTCCCGACTTTCGCCGCCTTGGCAGCGCGCTTGTTGTATCGGCGGAGTTTGAGCTCAAGCGCCGCTTTCTCGTCCTTCAAATCTCTCAGGTCAGCGGCTTGACGTTCGTAGGCCTTGCGCAGTTCGTCGAGCTCGGCCACGGCGAGCTTGTACGCCTCGGCAACAGTCAGGGTCTTGGCTGCTTCCGGGTACGGCAGTTCAACCCCGATCAGCCCCGGCCACTCCCCGTCGTCGTCTGCAACAGGTGTGAAGTCTTCCGGCGCATTGACCTTAAATGTCGTCGGTCGGCTGACTTCGGATGACCAAGGAAGCCTTACTTCACCGTGTTTGGTCGCAACCGCTACATCGGCACGGGCACCCAGCCAGATTTCGCGCACGACAAGGGCGATCTCGCCGGGCGGGACCTTCCACAGGCTGCGGTCGCTGATGAGGCGCTCAAGGTCAGCCTGATACTTCTGGGCCAGTCCTAGATCGTTTGTTCGCAGCGACTTCCGGACGACCCTACGGCCTTTGCTAGGGTCCTTGGGGTCCTGCCAACGGCGTGGATCGCGGAACGTAACCTCGAACACGCCGTCCAGCGTGTCCCGCTTCCGCCTGATGCTTACGCTGCCCTGCCGTCGTGCCATTGGCTTGCCCCGTCCGCCCGGAAAAAAATAGCACGATCTCGGGTGGGTTGACAGGACTTTGTAACACCAGTTTGTAACACCATTTTCAGGTGTGTTAGGCTATGCCCAAACTAGGCAGCAATTGCCCATAACGCGCAAACGCCGAGGCTTAGGGCCTCGGCGTTTGCTTCAAGATGGTGGACCGTACTGGACTCGAACCAGTGACCTCTACCGTGTCAAGGTAGCGCTCTAGCCAACTGAGCTAACGGTCCATTCTTTCGGCTTGGGGGCTTGTTTGCCCTTTGGCGGTCACGGTACTTGTTGACCCCTTTGCGTCAACGGGTGGGAGTTGCGCCGCGCTAGTCCCGGAACGCGTCTTCCACCTGCCGCAGGCGCTTCATGATGTCGCGGTTGCGCGGCGTGTCCGGGAAGCGCCGGAACAGCTTCACGCAGCGGTCGTGCGCGCGCGCGTAATCCTTGAACTTGATGTCCTCGTCAATCCCCGCCAGCTCGGCGTCGATGGCCTTGTCGCGCTCGACCGGGTCTTTCAGCTTCGCGGTCAACTGCTCGTACATCACGCTGGCGTCGCGCTGCATAGAAGTATCGCCGTAGTCGCGCAGGATGTTCTCAAGCAGCAGCATCGCCAGCAGCACGTGGCTGTTCTTGTTCGCCTGCTGCGCGTCCAGCCACAGCCGCTTGGCCATGGCCTCGGCTTTTTGCATGTCGGCTGGGCTGCGCTTGCGGGCGTCAATTTCAACCTTCCATGCGTTGAGGCGCTTCAGGCGCGCCTCCATCTCGGGGATGTCGGCCTCACCGGGCCAGGTGTCGGTGTAGCGGCGCACCATTTCAATGGCGGCTTCGACCGACGGCCCGGTCTGGGTGCGCTCGGCGATCTGCCAGGCTTGTTCGACGTCTTCCACCAGGTCAATGCGCGCGCCCTGCAGCTTTTCCATCAGGTCGCGGGCCCGGCTGATCACGCCCAGCTCGCGGTGCGGGCGGTTGGGCGCCAGCAGCCACAGCAGGCGGGTCTTTGCCGCCGACCCGTGGCCGGCCTCCCACATGCGGCGGGCCTCGTCGTACAGCGCCTCGTACTGGCGCGCGAACATCAGCGGGCGGTTGTACACCACGGCGCGCATGCTGCGCCGCGTGTCGCCCAGCGCGGCGCGCACGACCACGATCAGCCGGCCGGGTCGCGAGATATCAAACCAGACCACCGCGCCCTCCGGAAAGCTGACGGCAAGGTCGGTGTCGTTGACCATCACTTCACTGATCGTCGAGTACGCAAAGGTGTGGATATGCTCACGCGTCACGATCAGCGGCATGCCGCGGCGGTCCGACACGGCAATGTCGGCGCCCGGGGGCAGCGGCAGCTCAATCTCCACGGCCAGGCTGTCCGCCGAGTTGCCTTTGCGCAGGCTCCAGGTCAACGCCACGCCGTTGGACTGGAAGTACACCGCCGGGCGGGTTGCCGCGTGCAGCTCAACACTGGCGGCATCGCCGTTGCGCGCAAGCATGGCGTTGTACACCACGCGCTCGCCGTCAAGGCTCTGCACCGCCCACAGGTCGTGGTCCGACACGCCCTCATTACCGTGGGCCAGCAGCCGCGGCGTGAAGCGCGCGGCATTGCGGCCGTTTTCAACCAGCGACTGCACCGGCAGGTCATCGTCAAGGCGCAGGGTCACTTCGGCTTCCGTGACGCGCCGGAAGGGCTTTTCCGTGCTGTCGGTGAGCTTGCTGATCTCAAGCCGGTCAATCCACAGCACGCTGAAGTTGCCCGACACCAGCAGGCGGTACGTGCCGTTGGCCGGCAGCGGCGCGACAATGCGCCCGTCAAACTCGATCTTCGACCACTCGCCGCCGCGCAGGCCCGTGAAGCTGCCCGCCGCAACCGTGTGCGCCTTGCGGTTTTCACCCACCACCGACAATGCCACCGCCAGCCGCTGCCCCCCTTCCGCGCGCGCGAACAGCGTGACACCGCACTGGCCGCCAAGGTCGATCGGCCGGGCCTTGCTCGTTTCAAGGATCAGCGTGGCTGTGCCCTGCACGCCGCCCGCCTTCAGGCACAGGCTGCGGGCGCCGTCGTAGGGCAGCACGGGGTCCGCGACCAGCTCAGCGCTTGCGCCGCCGCCGGCTTCAAAGCTGGCAAGCCAGCCGTCGGGGTTGCCCTTGTTGTCAATGTCGCCCTCAAAGCTGAAGGCGGCGTCGGCCAGCGCGGCCTCAGGCTTGGGCTTGTCGTCCACCGGCGCGCGCGGCGCGCGCATGCCGGCGATCACTTCGCCGGTCAGCCAGCCGGCCATCAGGAACAGCGCCCCCAGCACCAGTCCCACCAGCACGTGGGGCAGCGGGTTGCGCGGCGGCTTTTTTGCCGGCTCGGCGGACACGGGCGCGAACTTGCCGCGGTCGGAAGCACTGGCGGCCGACGACGGCAGGCTCACCGGCGCGGGCAGCTTTGCCGCCGGGGAGGCGGGCGCGGGCGTTGCCGGCGCGGGCGCCGCAGGTGTTGCGGGCGCGGCGCCTGCCGGGTCAACGAAGTACAGGATCACGGTTTTGCCCAGCACCACGATTTCGCCGTTGCGCAGCGTGTGCTCCGTGACGGCCTGCTTGCCGACCATGGTGCCGTTGCTGCTGCCGAGGTCGCGCAGCAGGTACGCGCCCTGCCGGTTGATCACTTCGCAGTGATGGCCGGAGATGGCCTTGGTGTCGATCTGCAGGTCGTTGTCAGGCTTTCGCCCGATCGTTACGCGGTCGCGCACAATCAGCTCAACGGGCGGCTTGCCCTTTTCAGGCTGATACAACAGGCGCGCGAGCAAGTTGTCGGGCGCGCCCCTGGGCTTTGCGCTTTCGCCTTCGTACTTGAGCTTGACTTCGCCGACGGTGATGACGTCGCCGGGCGTGAGCGGGGTGGGCTTCTCAATCACCTTGCCGTTTAGAATCGTGCCGTTGCTGCTGGCAAGGTCTTCAAGCCACCAGCCGCCTTCGCGCAGGAACACTTGTGCATGGATGCGGCTGGCGGCCTTGGTGGGCAGCTTGTGGTCGGCTTCGTCGCCGCGCCCCAACGAGACGGGCTTGCTGCTGAGGGGCACCTCAACGCGCTTGCCGTCATGCTCATAGACCAGCTTGTTCACGGGCAGAAGTGTAAGGCTGTGGCGCGTTTGCGGCAACGGCGCGAAGCGGGTGACTTTTGCCGGTCGGGGCGATGGCACGCGCCATCGCAAATGCGCGCACTAACGCACGGCATCGGCACCTTCAATACCGACTGTGCCGCCCTTGAGGTGCAGTGTCATCTGCACGCCGTTGCGGTCAATCACCATCGTAATGTCACCGGCGTTGCGCGCGTTGCGCGCTTCACGCCCGAACTGGGCCCAGCCGCTGATCACCTGGCCGTTGTACTCAAGGATCAGGTCTCCCACCTGCAAGCCGATCGTGACGGCCTGGCTGTCAGGATAGATGTGCGTAACGCGGCAGGCGTTGGGGGCCTGCATGCGCAGGGTGTACTGGTTGTCGCCGTTGGCAAGGCTGACCTGCAGCACCTGCGAAGCCTTGCCGTTGCCGTTGGCGGTCACGCTGTAGCCGCCTGCCGGCAGAAACGCGATGGTGGCTACGCCGGCCTCATTGGCGCGGCCGCCGTGGGTCTGCTCGCCGCGCAGTTGCACGCTGGCGCGCGGCACGGGGTTGCCCGATTCGTCAAGCACCGTCAGCACCAGCGTGGCGCCGGTGTTGACGTTGATGTCGTGGGTGTTGTCGCCTTCGGCCAGCGTGACGTGCGCGGTGTACAGCGGCTGCCCGCGGTTCTGCACGTACAGCTCCAGCAGCCACTGGCCCGGCTCAGCGGGGCCGAGCTTGTACTTGCCGTCTTCACGCAGCTGCACGCGGCGGCCCGTACCCCACCCGCCCCAGCCCTCTTCGTCCTGCTTGCGCAGGCGCACGCTGGCGTTCTGCAGCGCCGCGCCGGACGAGGTGGTGACCTTGCCGGTCAGGCTGGCGCCGTTGGCGAGCTTGAGTGACAGCTCATTGACCGACTCGGCCAGTGTCATCTTGTGGGTCACGACCGGGAAGCCCGCTGCCAGGATTGTCAGCGTGTATTCGCCGGCGTGCAGGCCCGTGAACTCGGCCAAGCCGGCTTCGCGCGGCGGCAGGCGGGTGGCGCGGGGCCATTCGCGCTCAGTCAATTGAAACCAGACCTGGTCGGCATCGACCGGCTTGCCATCGGGGCTGGTCAGGCGCAGCGCCAGCGTGGCGCCGGTGTTGACCGTGAAGTCCAGCGTGTTGGCGCCGGCGGCCAGGTGCGTAAGCTGGTTTTCGGTCAGCTCGCCGATGATGGCGCGCACCGTGGTCGCGCCCGGCTTCAAAGATGGCAGGCGGTAGCGGCCAAGGCTGTCGGTCGTGGCGCGCGGTGTGTTGTCCCAGCGGCCACCGCCCCAGCGGTTGTCGTTTCGCTCGCCGGTGGTGACTGTTGCGCCGGGCAGCGGTTTGCCGGCCTTGTCACGCACGACGCCCGACAGGCTTGCACCCTGCGACAGGCGCAACGTGATCACAGCCTCCGTGCCTTCCTGCCGCGCGTCAGCTTCTGCGGGTTGATCCATCAGCAGGCCTTCAGCCGTGGCTTCAAGCTGGATGGGACCGGTGCCTTCAATGGCGAAGGTGCCGTCGCTGCTGTTGAACGACTGGCTGCGCGCCTCCCATTGCCGGCCCTGGGGCCAGTGGCGGATCGTGAACTCCTTGACCGGCTCGCCGTCGGGGCCGACCACGCGGCCGCGCACGCTGCCGCCCGCCGCCAGCAGGATGCGCGCCTTGTCGCCTGCGGCCACGAACACCTGGCGACCGCTGCCGCCGGGCGCGCTGGCGTGCAGGTCGTACGACAGTTCAGGGTCAAGGCCGCTGAACGTGAAGCGCCCCTGCTCGTCGGTCGCGGCGCGGCGTGTCTCGGCAGAGGTGCGCCGGATGTACTCTTCAATGCGGCGGTTGTAGTCGTCAATGTCGCCGTCCTGCACTTGCGGCGGTGTGGTATCGAGGTTGCTGCGGCGGCACGTCACCGTCGCGCCCGCCGCGGGCTTGCCGTCGCTGAACACCACCACCCCGCTGATGCTGGCGTTGCCGCTGTCGCTGGGTTTGCCGTAGGCCTGCGCCGGCGGCTTGGCGACTTCGGTCGGGCGTTGCGGCGCGGGTGACTTTACCGCCGGGACACGGGTGTTGGTGGCGCCCGGCGCTTCTTCGCCGGCGGCGGCGCGTCCGCCGGTTGTCACGTTACCGGCAGGCGCGTGGTCAACTTCATGGGCAAGCTGGTTGGCGGCGGGGGCAGGCTGCTGGCTGGACTGGTACATGCCCCAGGCGCCGAACAGCAGCGCCAGCGCTGTCACCAGCAGCAACGCAAGATTCAACGGGCTCAGCCGGTTCGCCATGGTGCGGCCCCACGGGGACATCATGCCTGATACGGTTTGGGCCAGCCACAAGTTCGCAAAAAACGGCCCGATCTGCCTTTGCCGTGGGCACGCCCTGTAAGCGGGTGCGCCGGTAAAGTAGCGTCAGACGCGGACGGGGATGGACAGGAGTTGCGTGGAAGAGCCCGACTACGAACGCAAAAAGCAGCACTACCAGCGCGACGACGTGGTGGAAGCCTACGACGCGCGGCGCTTCGGCGAAGCGGGGGCCGGCTCGGCTACCGCTGTTCGCGGCTCAACGGCGCGGAAGTGGCGCATGATTGAGCGCGCGGCGCAGGGCCTGCAAATCGGCAGCGTGCTGGACATCCCCTGCGGAACAGGCCGGTTTACGCGGCAACTGCTTCAGCGCGGGTGGCGTGTGATCAACGGCGACATCAGCCTGCCGATGCTCAAGACAGCGGCCAGGCTGGCGGGGCCCGGCTTCATGGGCAGCGCGCGCATCGACGCGGAAAGGCTGCCGTTTGCAGACCAGAGCGTGGACCTGCTGATCAGCATAAGGTTCCTGATGCACATCCCGCGCGAGAACAGGATTGCCATGCTGCGCGAGTACGGGCGCGTGGCGAAGCACGTGGTGATCGACGTGCGGCACAAGTACTGCATCAACCTTTGGTGGAAGAAGTTCCGGCGCGCGATTGGACTGAGGGTGAAGGTTCCCGAGCACCGCTACAGCATAAGAGAGCTGCACGCTGACCTGAAGCAGGCCGGCTTGACCTGCCAGCGCAAAGTCTGGCAAGCGCCGCCGTTCAGCGAAAAGTTGGTGCTGCTGTGCACCCGGGTTGCAGGCTGACTACGCCAGTTCTTCGGCGCGGGCGAAGTTGTCGCGTTCGCCGCGGTTAGAGGCGCATCGTCATTGGTTGGGGCCTTTGACTGCACAGATTCGCATAGTCTTGAATTGCAAGCTGGTGAGCGCATCGCTAGTGTTGAGACTGCATTCACATAACACATGAATGCGCTTGGTGCGAAACTCACTGGAGAGCATATGAACGCAAGGCTTGTAGCCACGCTGGTGGCCGGTTTGATTGTGTTGCTGTCTTGCCCAGCCCATGGCGCAGGAACGGTTACACCGTATTTCAATGCAACGCTGGACAGTAACGTGATGGCGATTGCGGTGCAAAGCGACCTCAAGGTTGTCATCGGGGGAGCCTTCACGCAGGTTGGCACAACAGGCCGCTCGTACATCGCCCGTTTGACCACTACCGGCGCACTCGACACCACGTTTGACCCGGGTACAGGGGCTGACAACGGAGTGAACAGCATCGTCATACAGGCCGACGGCAAGATTCTGATCGGCGGCGCTTTCCAGAACTACAACACAGTGGCCAGGTCTCGCGTGGCGCGCCTCAACGCCGACGGCAGCCTCGACACGACGTTTGACCCCGGCACCGGCCCCAACGGAACAATTCAGAAACTGCGCTTACAGTCAGACGGCAAAGTCCTGATCGCAGGAACGTTCGACACGGTCGGTACGACCGCTTGCGCGAACATTGCACGGCTGAACTCGGACGGGACCTTGGACACCACATTTGACACGGGGCTTGGGCCAAGCGCAACGGTGACAGACTTCCAACAGCAGTCCGACGGCAAGGTTGTCATCGTCGGGTATTTTACCGACGTCGGGACAACGTCGCGGGGCCGTGTGGCGCGCCTGAACGCCGACGGGAGCCTCGACACGACATTTGCAACGGGAACTGCCGCGGACGCTTATGTGACCGCGATTGTGCCGAACGGTCTTGGCGAATTCTGGATTGCGGGAAACTTCTCGACGTATGACGGAACCAACTCGCGCCGCGTGGCGCGCATCAGCGGCACCAACGGTGACCTGGTTCGCGCAGTTGACGCAGCAAACGGCCCTACCGGCGTGGTTCATTGCCTGCTGCCACGCAATTTCGGGGTCATCATAGGAGGAGCATTTCCGATGGTGGGCACGTCAACCTTACCGCGCCTTGCATTCATTTCATCTACCGGAAGGGTTGAGAGTTCATACGCCTATGGCACAGGGCCGAACGGAAATGTACTCGCCATTGCTCTGAGCGAAGGCGGGGGCTCCATGTACATTGGAGGCGCATTCACGATGGTTAACACTGAACCTCGGACGCATATTGCCCAATTGAACTTTCCCCCGTCCGGTGGAGGTGGCGGCGGTGGTGGCGGAAGTGATGATACCGGTTGCTCAACTTCGGCGTCCGGGCACCAATTCACGTTTTCGGGGGTCTTTGCGCTAACCGCAGTTTGGTTCGCCTTGCGCCGTCGTCGCACCGTGTAGGTTCAAGGGCCACAGGAATTCAAGCGCTGCCGGCGGGGGCCGAAGCTCCCGACCGGCAGCGCCGCTTGACTCCGCACTTACGCCAGTTCTTCGGCGCGGGCGAAGTTGTCGCGTTCGCCGCGGCCGGTCAGCGGGTAGTCTTTGCGCAGCGGGTGGTGCTCGTAGTAATCGGGCATGAGCACGCGGCGCAGGTCGGGGTGGCCGTCAAAGGTTACCCCGAACATGTCATAGACTTCGCGCTCGGCCCATGCGGCACCTTTATAGACTTTGGCGGCGGTGGGGATGCGCGGGTCGTCTTCGCCTAGTAGCGTTTCAAAGCGGATGCGCTTGTTGTTCGGGATGCTGTACACGATATGAATGACCGTAAACCGCCGCGAAGGGTCGTAGTCGTCGCGGCGCAGGTTATCGACGGCTGTGATGTCGCACAGCATGTTGAAGTTAAGCTCAGGGTCGCGGCACACGATTTCAAGGGCGCGGGCGATAGTCTCGCGCGTCGTGTAGATCACGGTTTGCTTGAACTCGGTGCGGATGTCCTTGGCAAGCTCGCCCAGTTTGCGACGCAGCAGCTCATGATCGACGTTGTTTTCTTCAAGCACGCGCGCGGCTTTGCCATGGCTGTCATGGGTGGGCGGAAGCTTGGGTGCTGGCTTGGCTGGGTCGGTCATCGGGCTCGCTTTTAGTTGGCTTCGACGGTCGGGCGCGTGAATTCGCCGCGTTCCGCCTGGCCGTCGATGATCTGCTGGATCTTGAGCACGCCGTCAATCAGGCTTTCAGGCCGCGGCGGGCAGCCGGGCACATACACATCCACCGGGATAAACTGGTCCACGCCCTGGATCTGCGGATAGGTGTTGAACACGCCGCCCGTGCTGGCGCAGGCGCCCATGCTGATTACCCACTTGGGTTCAGCCATCTGGCTGTAGATCTGCAGCAGCACCGGCATCATTTTCATGGTTACGCGGCCGGCGACGATCATCAGGTCGCTCTGGCGCGGTGAAAAGCGAACGACTTCTGCGCCGAAGCGGGCTAAGTCGTAGCGGCTGCTGGCGGTTGCCATGAACTCAATGGCGCAACACGCCGTGCCGAAAGGGTAGGGCCACAGGCTGTTCTTGCGCGCCCAGCCGATGACCTTGTTGACCTGCGTGGTAATCAGCCCGTCGCCGGCCAGGCTCGGGATCATTTCTTCAATGCCCATGGGCCACCTCGGCGGTTTCTTTTGCGGCTTCTTCGTCGCCCGCGATGGTCTGGCGGACTACATCGTCGGGGTTCTGGCCAAGCGGCACGTTCCAGTCCAGCACGCCCTTGCGCCACGCGTACAGAAGGCCAAAGCCCAGCACAGCCAGGAACACCGCGACCTCGGCCAGGTATTCCACGCCTTTGCCCTCTTTGATGTCGGCAATGAACGTGGCGGCGTAGGGCGCCAGCAGCACGGTTTCAATGTCGAACAGCACGAACAGCATGGCGAGTATGAAGAAGCGGACGTTGAACTCGGTGCGCGTATCGCCGATCTGGGGCACGCCGCACTCGTACGGGTCGTTCTTGATCTTGCCCTTCTTGCGCTTGCCGATCAGGACAGACCCGATCAACCCGCCGCTGGCGACAGCCATGATCAGGGCGATGTAAACAAGGATGCTGAAGACGTCTGCCGACACGTGTAACTCCGTTATCCAGTCTGGTTTTAGCGCGCCGGGCGGGGGGCGCAAGGGCATCGCAAGGGGCCGTATCATGCGTAGCGCAGGCACCTCGCCTGCGCTACGTTGGCGCTTGTTAAACCGGCAGGGGCGCCCCGTTCGGGACGCCCCTTATCCAGCGTATACAATACGCAGGGGATGGGCTGGATCCAACCAAGCCCGTCGGTCTCAGTTAGATGAGCCCCCCACGCTTTCGATCGGCTTGTGTACTCACAGATCACCTCCTTTCGTTCAGGGCCTTGGCGTCATCCGGCGGCGAAAGCTGCGCGCCGGTGAGGCCGGATCTGGTAAGCGCCCGCGTCCGGGACGCTGCGCGCAAGTCTTTGCACGCCAACGAAGTGTATCCCGTGGTATTGACGCGTCAAGCGGATTGCTGACAGTTTCTTTTCCACAAGCGTGGAAAACCTGTGGAAGCAGAATTCAGGTTGCAGGTTCAAGTTTGCGGTGTCCGGAAACACGCACTCAAACCCGGAACTCAGAACCCGGAACCTGTTTCTACCCCAGCACCACCTTGTCGCGAGCGCGGAACTTGAGGCGAATGGGAATCTCGGCAAACGGGCTGGTCTGCTGCAACCGATTGCGCAGGTACGTGCGCCAGTTTTCCGGGAACAGGTCGGGCTCGTTCACGAACAGCACCACCTTGGGCGGGAACGTTTCCACCTGCGTGGCGTAGAAAATGCGTCCCAGCCGGTTCTGCCTTGGTTGCGGGTGGTGGCGCTGGAACGCCGCCTCAATCAGGCGGTTCAGCTCGCCGGTGCCGACGCGCATGCCGGCCTGCTGGTGAAGCTCGGTGGCAAGCTGCACCAGCGCGAACACGTTTTCACGGTTCTTGGCGGACACGAACACGAGCGGCGCGTAGTTGACCTGGTTGAGCTTGCCGCGGATGTAGGTTTCAAACTCGCCGGTCTTGGCGCCCTTGACCAGGTCCCACTTGTTGATCGCGATGATCAGCGGCTTGCACTCGCGGGCCGCAAGGTCGGCAAGCTGGCGGTCCAGCTTGGTGACGGGCTCGCGGGCATCCAGCATCAGCACGACCACGCTGGCGCGGCGGATCGCGCGAAAGCTGCGGCTCTGGCTGAAAAACTCCACGCTGTGCTCGAAGCTTTGCTTGCGGCGCACACCTGCCGTGTCAATCGCGACAAAGCTCTTGCCGCCGTACGAAAAACGCACGTCAATGCTGTCGCGGGTGGTGCCCTCAAGCTCGCTGGCGATCACGCGCTCGTCATCGGCCAGGGCGTTGACCAGCGTGCTCTTGCCGACGTTGCGGCGGCCGACAATCGCCAGCAGCAGTTCCGGCGGCTCCACGTTCTCGGCCTCGGTGCGCGGCGGCAGGCGCCTGATTATCTCGGTGCGCAGCAGCTTCAGGTTTCGGTTGCCGCGGGCGCTGACCGGCAGCGGCTCGCCCAGCCCAAGCTCGTACAGGTTGGCCGCCAGCATGTCGTGGCGCGGGTCGTCGGCCTTGTTGGCGACGACAATGCAGGGCCGGCCGCTGCGGCGCAGGATTGCCGCCGCTTCTTCGTCCAGCGTCAGTACGCCGTCTTTCACGTCCGCCACGAACAGCACCAGGTCGGCCGACGCGATCGCATTGCGGATCTGTTCATGCACGTGCTCGTTCACGCGCTGCTCGTCCACCACGCCGATGCCCGCGGTATCGATCAGTTCAATCAGCCGTTCCGGTTCAGCGGGTGCGGGGTGTGAATCCCCGTTGTCGCCGCCTTCGCCCGACGCTTTTTCCTTTGCCGGCCGCAACCGCACATACGCGCTTACGCGGTCGCGTGTGGTGCCGGGGCGCGGGTCTTCAATCGCGATGCGGCTGCCCGCCAGCCGGTTGAACAGGCTGCTTTTGCCGACGTTGGGGCGGCCCACAATGGCGACCACCGGCAGCTTCATGCCGTCGTCGGCGTGGCTTTCGATGCCCAGCTCAGGTGCGGTTTTCTGGCGGCGCGTGAAGCGCTTGCCCTGCGCGGTTTCACGCGGCGCCGGCGCCGGGCGATTCTCGCCGGGCTCAACGCGTTTGCGCTTGCGGCGGCCGACCACCTTGGCGTTGCGGCGCCGCCGGCGCGATTCCTGGGCCTTGGCGGCTCGCTTGTCCAGCGCGGTCCCGCGGTGACGTTTGGCTGCGGCCTTTTTGAACTTCTTGGGCATGGCGAAACATTACAGCCGTTCGGCAAAGCAGACAGGGACAGGTACCCTGGGTACCTGTCCCTGCTTTGCACACATCGAGTCTCCCCGTTCAGGGTCTAGCGGCGGCTGGCCCCGAGGATCTGCAGGATGTACCAGAACAGGATGAAGAAGTCATAAAACAGCATCAGCGCCGCGCCCGCGGCGTCATTGCGGTAGTAGTAGTCGCGCGTGACCTTGGACGTGTCATACAGCGTGTAGCCCACAAACAGGATCAGTATGCCCGCCATTACCAGCCGCGAAATCGCGTCCGGGAACGGCACAAAGATGTTCAGCAGGATCAGGCCCAGCGCCAGGATCAAGCCGGCAAACAGGTAGCCGCCCAGGCCCCGGAAGTCTTTGCCTGTCGCCAGCACATACACGCTTAGCCCGCCGAACACGACCGTGGCTATGCCGAAGGCAAAGATGATCGACATGCCCATGCCTTCCGCCAGAAAGAAGGTCAGCATCGGCGCGATCATCACGCCGCACGTGGTCGCAAACACGAACAGCAGGCCGGTCTTCAGCGGGCTGTGCGACTTGCGCATGAACACCACAGCCAGAAACGAGGCAAAGTACAGCACCAGCGCTGTGATGCGCATGGTGCCCAGCGCGCTGTAGTTCTGCGTGGCCAGGAAGTGCTCGGTCGCGAACACGCCCGCGGTGCTGGCAACGGTGGCGGTGGCAAGCGCGCCGGCAAAGTATCCGTACACGCGCTTGGCAAACGCCGCGATGGCCGGGTCCGCCAGGTCGCCCTCATAGCGCTGGTCGGCGTACAGCAGGTTCGGGTCGCCATACGGCTGGGCGTGGGTCGGGTACGGCTGCGCCTGCGGCACGGGGCCGTAGTTGCCGTAGTGCGGCGGGGCCTGCTGGGGCTGTTGCGGGTACTGCGGCGGCTGGTTGCGGCCACCGTACTTGTTGTTGTCGTACATGGGTTCTCCTTGCTGCAGACGCCGTATTCTAGCGTAAACCCGTTACGCGTCGAACATCATCCATGAGCTCAGCGGCGATTTCACGGGCCTTTTCGGCACCCTTGCCCAGCACCTCGTGCACATAGTCCTGGTTGTTGCGAAGTTCGTCGTAGCGCTTTCTGGCTTCGCCGAACGTGGCAAAGAAGTAGTCGGCCAGCCGTTTCTTGAAGTCGCCGTAGCCGACGCCGCCTTTTTCGTACTGGGCGCGAATGTCGGCCAGCTCAGCGGGCGATGCGAACAACTTCAGCAGGGCAAACACGTTGCAGGTTTCGGCGTTCTTGGGCGCCTCAAGGGGCGTGCTGTCGGTCTTGATCGACATGATGCGCTTGCGGGTCTCTTTTTCAGGCCCGAACAGGTCAATCGTGTTGTTGTAACTCTTGGACATTTTCTCGCCGTCAATGCCGGGCACGACGGCAGCTTCTTCAAGGATGTGGGGCTTGGGCAGCTTCAAGACGCCGCCTTCGCCGGTGTGCGGGTCAAAGTCGCGGCAGTAGGTCTGGTTGAACTTGACGGCGATGTCGCGGGTGATTTCAAGGTGCTGCTTCTGGTCTTTGCCGACCGGCACGAGGTCACTGTGATAAATCAGGATGTCCGCGGCCATCAGCACCGGGTAGGCAAACAGCCCGTGGTCGGGGCTGATGCCCTTGGCGGTTTTATCCTTGTAGCTGTGGGCGCGCTCCAGCAGGCCCATGGGCGTCACCGTGCTCAAGATCCATTGCAGCTCGCTGACTTCGGGCACGTCGGACTGCTTGAACAGCGTGGCGCGGGCGGGGTCCAGCCCCAGGGCCAGAAAGTTAAGCGCCACGTCAAAGCACAGCTCGCGCATCACGGCGGCGTCGCGAATGGTGGTCAGGGCGTGCAGGTCGGCAATGAAGTACAAGCCGTGGCCCTTGTGTTGCAGGTCAACGAACTGGCGAATCGCGCCGAAGTAGTTGCCGATGTGCAGCTTGCCGGAAGGTTGTACGCCGCTGAGGATTCGCATGGCGCCAGCTAACGTGCAACGGTTGCGCCAATCAAGGGGGCGTTGTCAGTCGTCCGACGGGGCGCGCTCGCGCAGGTCCGCAAGCTCGCGCTTGGCGGCGCGCTCGCCCACTTCCAGCAGCCAGATCACGAGCAGAAACGACAGGCTGACCACCGCCGCCAGCGCCGCGCTTTGCGCGATGATGCCCGCAGCCGGGATGGCCGCCAGCGCCGTGAAACAAAACAGGTTGATCACCTGCTTGAAGCCGCGCAGGCGCTGCAGGCAATAGCGTTCACGCCCGTCGCGACAGCGGCCTGCCAGCCGTTGCGACGCCGCCTTGCCGCTTGCGGTGTAGGCGTTCATGGCTGCTCCTTGCCTGCGCGTTCAAGCTGGCGCTGTGCGCGCAACAGCAGGCGGCGCCCGGCAAAGTTGCGCTGCCGTGCGCGGTGAATACCGCCCGAAACAAAGTACGCGGCGCCCAGGGCCAGCGTCCCGCCCAGCATCCACCACCAGGCGCGGTTCGCGGCTTCATCGGCATATCCCCGCTGGGTGCCGCCCTGCCAGAAGCAAACCGCCGTCACCACGACGAGCACCATCGACAGCACCCATGCAACCCACAGGTCGCGGCGGCTGCGCGCAATGGCGCGTCTTCCCATCTGCTGCTGATCTTCTGCGTCGGCCAGCATGTCTTCCTGCCGGTTGCGCCGTGCGATTTTCATGCTCGCGTGGCGCGCGCTTCGGGTGTAGGGCCGGCTGTACGTGTCGCCCGGCATAGTTGAATTGTACACCCCCGGCGCGCGGGTTGCAGGGGCAAACAGTGCTGCCGCTGCTTCCTTACTGTGGCGGTGTCGTGCCGGCTGCTACACTGGCGGGTCACCTCCGGAGCCGCTTGTGGGACAACCCGCCCGCCGACTTGAGCTTGCCGGCATCCTGCCGCCCGCGATGGCGCGCACGTTCGGTGCGCGTGGCAGCGGCGGCGTGCTGGCCACGGGCCTTGAGGCGCTGGACCATGCGCTGGGCGGCGGCTTTCCGCGCGGGGCGATTACCGAAATTCTCAGCGCGCCCGGCCACGACGGCGACTGGCTGGCGCTGCGGGCGATGCTGGCGGCGAATGGCGCGTGCGCCGTGCTGGACCACGACGGCAGCTTTCACCCGCCGGGCGCGGCCGCGCGGGGCCTTGACCTTGCGCGCCTGCTGGTGGTGCGCGAAACCCGCCGCAAGCAGGCGCTGTGGGCGCTTGAGCGCATGGCGCGCGAGCCCGGCCTGGCGGTGGTGCTGGCGTCGCTGCCGGGGCTTACCGACACCATGCTGCGGCGCCTGCAACTGGCCGCCGAGTCTTCAGGCCAGGTGCTGCTGCTGATGCAGTCCGGCGACGCGCGCGCAAGCTGGGGGGCCTTGCGCGTGCGCGTACGCGGCGAGCCGGGCGAGGGCGCGCGCCGCCTGCTGCTTGAAGTACTGCGCACCCGGGGCGGACGCTTGCCGCACCCGGTGCGGATCGAGATCGATGATGACTTCACGGGTGCTGTGCGCGCATCTGCCGTGCTTTCGCACGCAGCGGCTGACGCGCAGCCGCGAAAACTCGCCTGAGCCCGCGCTGGCCCTGATCACGCGGCGCGGCAACACCGCGCTGGTGGCCGACGCTTCATGGCCCGCGCGCCGTGCCGGGGTGCGTGCCGGCATGACGCTGGCGCAGGCCCGGGCGCTGCTGCCGACACTTGAAACCGCCCAACTGCACGAGGCGCGCGAGGCGGCGGCGCTGGAGTCACTGGCTGCGTTTGCGTACGGGTTTTCGCCGGCGGTGTTCCTGCATCGGCCGCAGTCGCTGCTGCTGGACATCAGCGGCTGTGAGCGCCTGCACGGCGGGCAGGCAGCGCTGGTGCAGCGCGTGGCCGATGGCCTGCACCGGCTGGGCTTCACGGCGCGCGTGGCGGTGGCGGACAACCCGACCGCTGCGCTGGCGCTGGCGCTGGGCGACGTTGAAGACCTGCGCGCGGCCCCGCTGGCCGCGGCGCGCCTGCCCGCGCGCGCGCTGGATGCGCTGCACGCGCTGGGCCTGGCCCATATCGGCGAGTTGCTGGACCTGCCGCCGTCGTCCATTCCCGCGCGCCTTGGCGATGAAACCGCCCTGCGCGTGCGGCAGTTGCGCGGCGAGGCCCCCGAGTC
Source organism: Planctomycetota bacterium (assembly GCA_019636195.1). Taxonomy (GTDB): domain Bacteria; phylum Planctomycetota; class UBA8742; order UBA2392; family UBA2392; genus JADJRK01. The sequence continues at coordinate 50,086 of JAHBYA010000013.1, forward strand.
GTTTGAAGCCTGGCGCACGCCGCAGGTTGTCAGTGAACGGCTGGACTTCACGGCGCCGACCAGCCGCCGCGACTCGCTGATGTTCATCCTGCGCGCGGGCGCCAACTGCCTTGCGCAGCGCCTTGAGGTGCTGGCCTGCGGGGCCCGGCAACTTGTGGCCGCGCTGCACGCCACCGAGGGCGAGCCGGTGGTGTTCACGATTGACACGTCAAGGCCGACCGCCGACGCCAAAGGCATTGCCACGCTGCTGCTGGCGCGCTTTGAACGCATCGACACCGGCGAACGCTGGTTTGAAGCCCTTGAACTGCGCGCGCCGTCGCACGAACCCATCAAACCCGCGCAGCAGGCGTTGTTTGAGCCGCCCGCCCGAGGCGGCGACTTGGACGGCCTGCTGGATGAACTGACCGGCCGGCTGGGCGCGCAGGCGGTCGCGCGGGCCGAGCTTACGCACCACCCGCTGCACGAGCGCGGCTTCCGGTATGTGCCGTTCACAACGCCGGTCGAAAGTCCCGCTGCGGCGGTGCCCGGCCGGCCGCTGCGCGTTGACGCCGCGCCCGTGCGCGTGCCGTCGCAACTGGCGCAGCTTCCTGCGCACTGGGACTTTACCGGTCACGCCGGAAACCTGCGCCCGGTGCGGCCCATTGAGCGTGTCACGCTGGGCGGCAGGCGCGACTACATGCTGCTGGAGGATGCCGAAGGCGCACGGCACTGGGCATGGCTTGAGCCGGGGGCGTGGCACGTGCCGCGCGCGCTTGCACGACAGCGCGAGGCGCTTGCGCAACTTGAGGCTTGCGCCAAGGAGGCCGGACAGTTGCCGCCCGCGCAATACGCCGAGCTGGTGTGCGCCACCAACTTCAGTTTCCTGCGCGGGGCAAGCCACGCCGAAGACCTGGTCAACCGCGCCGCCGACCTTTGCCTGCACGCGCTGGCGGTGGCGGACCGGCACACGCTGGCGGGCGTGGTGCGGGCGCACGTTGCCGCCCGGGCGCGCGGCCTGAAGCTGCTGGTGGGCACGCGCGTCGCACTTTTGGACGGGCCGGAGCTGTGCCTGTACGCGATGACGCGGCGGGGCTACGCGCACCTGTGCCGCGTGCTGACGCTGGGCAAGCGCCGCGCCGAAAAGGGCCAGTGCGAACTGCACCTTGCCGACCTGCACGACTTTGCCGCCGATGTGCAGGCGGTGTGGCTGAACCCGCTGGATGCCGACCGCGACCAGGTGGATGCGCTGGGTCGGCTTTTTGGCGGGCGGCTTTCACTGGCTGTGAGCAGCCACATGCAGTACGGCGATCCTGAGCGGCTTGCGCGGGTGCTTGATCTGTCGCGGCGCAGCGGCATTGCCGCGGTTGCGGTCAATGACGTGCACCAGCACGACGAGGCGCTGAAGCCGCTGCAGGACGTGCTGGCGTGCATCCGCAACACCACCACGCTGGAAGAAGGCGTGGGCCTGCTGTTCCAGAACGGCGAGCGCCGCCTGAAGTCCCCCGCCGAGATGGCGGCGCTGTTTGCCGCGCAACCGTCGCTGCTGGCCCGCGGCATCGAAATCTCCGACGCGTGCAGCTTCAGCATGGATGAGCTGCGCTATGAGTACCCGCACGAGGTGGTGCCGCCGGGCATGCACATGCAGGAGTACCTTGAACAGCAGACGTGGGCGGGCGCAAAGCTTCGCTACCCGCGCGGAGTCCCCGATGGCGTGGCCGCGCAGCTTGAGCATGAACTGGCCCTGATCAGCGAGCTGGGGTTCGCGCCGTACTTTTTGACCGTGCACGATGTCGTGAACTTCGCGCGCGGGCGCGGCATCCTGTGCCAGGGGCGCGGCAGCGCGGCCAACAGCGCGGTCTGCTACTGCCTGGGCATCACCAGCGTTGACCCCGCCCGCGCCAGCCTGCTGTTTGAACGCTTCATGAGCCGCGAACGCGCCGAGCCCCCGGACATCGACGTGGACTTTGAACACGAGCGCCGCGAAGAGGTCATCCAGTACATCTACCGCAAGTACGGCCGTGAGCGCGCCGGCCTGTGCGCCACGGTCATCAGCTACCGCAGCCGCAGCGCCATCCGCGACGCGGGCAAGGCGCTGGGGTTGTCACTGGACCAGGTCGATCGGCTGGCGCGCGGCCGCCAGTGGTGGGAAGAAGGCATCAGCGAAGGCGCGCTGCGCGAGGCCGGGCTTGACCCCGCCGACGCCCGCGTGCGGCAGGCCCTTGAGTTTGCGCACGCCCTGCGCGGCTATCCGCGGCACCTGTCGCAGCATGTGGGCGGCTTTGTCATCACGCGCGGTCGGCTGGACGAGCTGGTGCCGATTGAAAACGCCGCGATGGAGGACCGCACCGTCATTGAATGGAACAAGGATGACATCGACGACCTCGGCATCCTGAAGGTGGACTGCCTGGCGCTGGGCATGCTGTCGGCGGTACGCAAGTGCTTCGGGCTGATCGAGACGGCAGGCGGCGAACACCTTGACATCGACGCCGTGTTCGCGACCGACCCTGAGGGCGACGGCAGCACGCCGCAGGCCCGCGCCGTGTACGCCATGCTGCAGAAGGCCGACGCCGTGGGCACCTTCCAGGTGGAGTCGCGGGCGCAGATGGCGATGCTGCCGCGCCTGAAGCCGGCGCGCTTTTATGACCTGGTGGTCGAGGTCGCGATTGTACGCCCGGGCCCGATCCAGGGCGGCATGGTTCACCCGTACCTGCGGCGCCGCAACGGTGAAGAGCCCGTCGAGTACCCCCACCCGTCGCTGAAGCCCGTGCTTGAGAAAACGCTGGGTGTGCCGCTGTTCCAAGAACAGGCAATGCGTGTCTCGGTCGTCGCGGCGGGCTTCACGCCCGGCGAGGCAGACGCGCTGCGCAAGGCCATGGGCGGCTGGCGCCGGCCCGGCCTGATCGAGCAATACCACCGCAAGCTGATCCAGGGCATGCGCGCCCGCGGCATCAGCGACGAATACGCCGAGCGCATCTACCAGCAGATCGCCGGCTTCGGCGAGTACGGCTTTCCCGAAAGCCATGCCGCCAGCTTTGCCCTGATCACGTTTGTCAGCGCGTGGCTGAAACGCTTTTACCCCGCGGCGTTCACGGCGGCCCTGGTCAACAGCCAGCCGATGGGCTTCTACAGCGTAAGCAGCCTGGTGCGCGACGCGCGCGAGCACGGCGTGACCGTGCTGCCGCCGTGCGTCAACGCCAGCGACTACGACTGCACGCTTGAGGGCGCGGGCATCTGCGACCCCGCGCAGCTTGACGCGCCGCCGCAGGATTGGGGCAAACAGGGCCCCGCGTTGCGCCTGGGGCTGCGGCTGGTGCGCGGCCTGCGCGAGGACACCGCGCGGGCGCTGGTGCAGGCACGCCAGTCGGGCCCGTTTGCCGGCATTGACCAGCTGGTCCGAAGGCTGGAATCGGCGGGCCTTGCGGGCCGCGCGTGGCGCGAGTCGTTGACCCGGCTGGCCGAGGCCGACGCGCTGGCCTGCTTCAAGCTGTCGCGACGCGAAGCGCTGTGGGCCGTGGCCGCGCTGAAAGAGCCCGCACCCGGCATGTTCCGCGACCTTGAGGCGCCGCAGGCGCCGGTGCCCCTGCCTGCAATGCACGACATCGAGGCCATGAGCGAAGACTACCGCACCAAGGGCGTTTCCCTGAACGCGCACCCGCTCGAGTTCCTGCGCGATGAGCTTGCCGCGCAGGGCGTGATCACCGCCGCTGAGCTGAGGACCACCGCGCACGACACCACGGTCGAGGTGGCCGGGCTGGTTATCAACCGCCAGCGCCCCGGCACCGCCAGCGGCATCGTGTTCATCACCCTGGAAGACGAGACCGATGTGGCCAACCTGGTCGTGCGGCCGGACGTGCTGGAGCGGTACCGGCAGGTCGCTATCGGTTCAAACATTGTTGCCGTAAGAGGTAAAGTTGAGCGGCAGGGCGACGTCGTGCACGTGATGGTGCGCGCGTTTCGTGACCTTGCGGGCCGCTACCGCAGCCTCAAGACAACCTCGCGCGACTTTCACTAGGCCTGTTACCGGATGATGGCGACAAGCCGGCCGTGGCCGTCGCGGTAGATCGTTTCGCCCTTGCCGTTGCGGGTGGGGTACTCCAGGGTGACCTGCGTGCCGTAGGTCCACTTGTTCATGCGCTCGTCCAGCCGGCGCTCTTCGTCCCAGCCGTCTTCCAGCGGCGCTTCACCAGCCAGCGCGACTGTTTCGCGTTTGCCTTCGGCTTCAATCACCAGTACCGCCGAGTTGACCCAGCGCAGCACAATGCCCGACAGCGGGCCGGGCGGCTGATCGACGGGTGCTTCGCGGGGTTTTTGCGGGTCGCGGCCCTCAGGCTGCTCGCCGCCGTTGCCCTGGCGCGGCTGCTCGTTGGCGCGGGGGTCTTCGCCGCGGCGGATCGCTTCCAGTTCTTCGGGCGTGGGCTCGTAGCCCAGCACGGTGCAGGATGCGAGCAGCGGCAGCATGATCAGGCAGCAAAGTCTTGCCATGGCTGAATCCTAGTGCCGGGTCACGACTCGTGCCAGCGGGCGTAGTGTTGCAGGTACTGTTTGAGTTTCAGTTTGCGGCGCGCGCTGTCGGTGGTCATGCAGCGCACGGTGCCAAAGACGGGGCGCACCGGCCCCCACGCCCGGTCAAACAGGCCAAGGCACCACAGGATGCCGCTGTAGCTGTTGGGGTCGCGGCCATCCAGCGCGTACTTGTTGTTCAGGTGAATCATGGTCGCCAGCGCCTGCTGCGGAGACTGGCTCCAGGCCAGGATGCACTTGCCCCACAACATGCGCATGTAGTTGTGCAGGCCGCCGGTGCTCACCAGCTCACGTTGCGCGGCATTCCAGACCTCGTCGTGGGTCTGTGCGGCCTCAAACTGGGCCGGTGTATAGACGTAGCCACGCTTGTCGCCGGCGTGCGCCCGCAACGTCGCCCGTGCCCATGCCGGCAGGCTTTCGTACCTGTCATAGTCAGGCCTCGCGTGACAGCGCTGGTATCCGAGCTCGCGCCAGACCGCAAGCTGCTCAAGCAGCGCTTCGCCGTTGGCACTCATCCCCCACCAGCCGCGTTTGCCGTCAGCCCTGGCGCGCAGTCTGGCCGGCGACCAGTCCTCGCGGCTGGCAATCGCGTCAAGAATCTCCCACGGGCTGATGTGGCCGAAGTGCAGCCACGGGCTCAGCCCGCTGGTGACGGCGTAGTCCGGGTGATTGCGCCCTTCGTCGTAGCGCGCGTACTGGCCCGCAAGCCACGCTTCCAGCCGCATCCGAGCTGCCTGCCAGCCGCCGCGCAAAGTCGCTTGCGCCACGCCGTGGTCGATCGGCAAACGGCTGGCGTCAAAGTGCGCGGGCTCGGCGGCGGGCCACTTGCGCAGGATGGCCTCCGGCAAGTCCACGGGTTTCAGTCTGGCACCCTTCAGCGGCACCGGTTGCGGCGCCTGCCCAAGGTAACCGGCGATGTTCTTCTGAAGCCAGCGGCGATAGCTGTGCGCCATCGTGAACTCGCGGCGCGGGGCCGCCAGCGGCACCAACCCGTTGCCGTCCACTGCCAGCAGCGGCACTTGCAGTTTTCGCCCGGCCGCGGCCACCATGCGCGGCAGAAAGAAGCAGGGGTAGTCGTCGGTGACGACCGCAAGCGCGCGCGCCGCCAGCGCATCCAGCAGGCCTTTGCCCGCGCCGACGGCGGGCTCAATGTACGGGTAGTAGCTTAACCCGGCCCTGCTGAACGCGGCGGCGTTGTCCGCCATGCCCTGCGCGACAAAGGTGTGCAGACGGTCGCCGGCCCACGGGTAGTCGCAGCGCAGCGCCTCAAGCACGACCAGGCCGGTGTTGTTTTTCTGCGCCAGCGCCAGCGCGTGCTCAAGCGAAAAGCTGGCGTGCGGGCGGCGCGCAGCGATCATCCAGTACAGCACATAGTCTCCGCCGCGGGCGGGAACATCGTTGACGGCGCGTATGCGGATTTCCGGGGCCTCGCCCATGCGTACTTGTGATGCCGGGCGGTTCACACTAGCATGACGCGCCCCGGCACACTACGAGACATGACCATGCAGCGGCCCCTGCTCGTCGTCGATATCCAGCGCGGACACATCAGCGAATACAATCGCTTTATCCCCAATGGCGTTGCAAGCATCATCAAGGCCGAACTTTTCAATCCCATCATTTTCGCGCGATACGTGAACACGCCCGACAGCCCGGCGCGGCTTTTCCTTGAAAACACAGCCATGAGCGAGTTGGGCGACGCCGGCATGGAAATGAAGATCAACGAGGTGATGGGCGGCAAGGTCCCGCCGCTGACGCAGTACGGCGTCGCGGAACTGCCTGAGGGCTACGGCGCCAAGCGCTATCTGCTGACGCACAACACCTACAGCTGCATCACCCCTGAGTTTGAAGAGCTGTTGTCGCAGCTCGATATGGACGCCACCGGCATCTACATCGTGGGCGCCGACACCGAGGCGCAGATCCTGAAGACCGCGCTGGACCTTTTCGAGCGCAGCATTGAACCGATCATCCTGGCCGAGTTCTGCGGCAGTCACCGCGGGCTAGGCATGCACGAACGCGGCATGTCGCTGCTGAAAGAACTGATCGGCCCCGACCGCGTCATCACCGACTACATGCCGCTACGCCAGCGCTGGGAACGCGCCAAGAAGTAGCATTGCAACGCGGCGCTTGTTGCGCGGGCCTGATGTGACTATGCTTATCGTACCGTTTGCACACTCTTAGCCTGGCTGGCTCCTTTGTGGGAAGGCGCCCAAGCTTGGCAACTTTGGGGGTACACTTATGAGGTACGCTTGTCTCATCGCGCTGATGGCACTGCTGTCCGTGCCGGTTTGCGCACAGGCCATCAGCGTTGAAAGGCCGGTCGGCACCAGCCTGACCAACGGCGGCACGGACAACCTCGGCAGCAAGACGGGCAAGGGCCTGATGACCCTGACCTACGTGGTAGGCAACACCGACGCCGGCGGCAACCTGAACGCTTCCGGCACATGGGTGACCGCGCCTGGCAGCGAAGCCAGTAACGTGTCATGGGCGATTCGCTTCACAGACCCGATTTCGCTGGCCATGGGCGCAACGTCCAACGTGGAAGTCGATGTAAACCCGATCGATGACGGGTCATTCGCCCTGAACGTTTACCTGGCTACCAACGACACCGCCGGCAACAGCAACTTCCAGATCCGCATCCGCGGCAGCACCGGCAAAAAGAAGAAGGAAGAAGACGACAAGTGCAGCACCGGCAACGGCACCCCGTTCGGGTTGCTGGGCCTGCTTGGCGTGCTGTGCGGGCTGGCGCTGGTTGTGCGCCTGCGCGGCTCACGCGCCTGATCCTGTTTACGCATCAACAAGCGGGCGCACCGGCGCCCGCTTGTTGCTTTTCGCGGCGGCACATTCGGCTACACTGCGCCCGTGACCGAGCAAGCCTACATTGATCACCCGTACATCGCCGACCCGCAGTACAGCACCACAGCCATTTCGTGGTACGACGGCGGCCTGCATTTCTTTCGCAAGGTGCCCGAGGACGGCATCGCACTGCTGAACGTCTATCACGCGGCCTACCTGATCATCTTTCTGGTCGCGATCTGGTGGTGCCATCGCTGGTGGCGGCAGGGCACGTTTCGCATCCGCAAGCGGCTTGTTTTCGACAGCATCCTTGTTGCCGTCATTTCCATTGTGATTGGCGGGCGGCTGGGCGAGGCGATTTTCTATCAACCCGAGTACTTCTTTTCACAGCCCAGCCGGCTGATCACCAACGCCGGGGGCTTCACGATTCACGGCATAGTGATCGGGGTGATTGTCGGGTTTCGGGTGTGGGCATGGTGGATCAAGCGGCCGTGGTTTCACATGCTGGACCAGGCCGTCATCTTTGTCGCCTTCGGCACGCCGTTGGGGCGAATCGCCAACTTTCTGGGCGGCGAGCTGTGGGGCCGCGAGACAGACCTGCCGTGGGGCGTGCGCTTTCCGATGCGCGGGCCGCTGATGCGCGAGGTGGTGCAGAACGGCAAGGGCGAGACCTTTGTCGTCGTCGATACGCCGCAACCCGACGAGACCGTGCTGGAACATCTGGAGCCCTGGCAGCTTGACCAGGGCGCCATGGTGCTTGAGGGCGCGCCTGTGCGCGACATCCCCGTGGGCTCGCCCGACGCAAGCGTGTTTGAAGCCGTCCGTGAGATGGTGACCACGCCGCGCCATCCCAGCCAGCTTTACCAGGCACTGATGGAGGGGCTGATCCTGCTGGTGATCCTGCTGGTGGTGCGCGGCAAAGCAAAGTTTGTCGGCCAGTTGTCGGCGTGGTTCCTGGTGTGCTACGGCGGGTTGCGCATGTGCAGCGAGTTCTTCCGCAACCCCGAGCCCGGCCTGGGCTACCTGCTGGGGCTGACGCGCGGGCAACTGCTGAGCCTGAGCATGGTGGTCGGCGGCGCGATCCTGTTTGCCTGGGTGTACCGGCGCAAGCTGCGCATCGACAGCATCGCGACTGACGCGCCCGGCTTTGAGCCGCAGATTGACACCAAGCCCGCCGCCAGCAACCCCTGACACGCGCTACTTCATGGCGTCCAGCGCCGCGGCCACCAGCGCGTGGTCCTGCACGCTGGCGCGCACAATCACCTTGGCGGTACCATGGGCCGCGATGCTCACGCGCGGCTTGCTGCGCTCAGTGACACGGTACTTGCCGTCCATGTCCTTGATCTCGGTCGTGCCGGATTCAAACAACTGTGCCAGCACGTTGCTGACCGCGGGCGCCTGCAGGCCCGCGGGCACGGTGTAAGCGCGCACGGTTTCAGCAAGCCGGTCAGAGCGCGGCTGGTCAAACTCGGCCAGCAGGCGCAGCGATTTGCGTACGTGCTCGGCGGGGCCGGTGATCAGAATCCGGTCGTAGTCCTGCGCGACGCTGACCTGCCGTGTCAGCGTGTCGCGCAAAGCAGCCGAGTTGGCAAACGTGGAAGTGTGAACCACCGAGATCCACTCGGTCGCGGGGATCGCGCCCAGCTCAGCGGCGCCCACCAGCAGCGCGTGGCCGCCCGCTTCATTGAACGTCACCAGCGTGCCGTTGCCGCGGCTTGCGCCAACGACCGCAAGGCTTGCGGACGCAAGCAACTGGTTTGAGAAGTCCAGCAGCTCGGCGTTGGGGATGACGACGCCGCCTTCCGGCGTGGTGTACGCGACGGTGTGGCGCGTCTGGCTGACAGTGGCCGACGTGAACGAGATGCGCTTGCCAAGCGCCGTCGAAAGCCCGCCCACCAGGTCTTCGACCTTGACGTTGCCGCGGCCCACAACTTTCCAGGCCTGCTTGCCGTCCTGCTGGACCATCTCGAACGGCAAGTAGCTGCGGCCGCCGCCGATCGGCAGGCGCACGGGCGGCTCCGGGTCCTGGGCAGATGCCAGTGCGAAGGCCGATACGATCAGAAGCAATGCGGCAAGGATTCGTGTCATGTGAGTCTCCTGCCCATTGGTACGAGCCGGCGTACCGCCGCGTTGGCTTTTGCCCTGAACCATTCCCGGCGCCGCCCGTTTGCAGCAGTGCCAGGGCATTCATTTCCCTTCCCGGGGACGGCGTCCGAGGCTTCAAGGACCTGCCATGGCTGGCGACACCGGGCTGAATCAGCCCCAACCGAGTTACATCGACACTCCCGAGGCGGACAACGACGAGGCTATGCAGGCTGCACACAGCGTGCCGTGGGTCGGCATCGCGTTTGCCGTGCACGTGCTGCTGCTGGTGGTCGCGTGGTTCGTGCTGCCCGCGGCACAGGGCGTGCGGCCGATGCCGCCGTTGCAGGCCGTGCGTGAACCGATCACCGAACCGCCGCCGCCGGTGCAGCAACCGGAAAAGGAAAGCGTCTTCCCCGACGACCAGGTGGACAAAGAGGTCACGACCGACCACAAGATCGTGACCGCTGACGACACCCACAGCGAAGACCCCACCGATTCACCCAACAAGGACATCGCCGATAACCCCAACGAAAACCCCACAGCCGCCGAGTCCCCCAACCCCAACCACAAAAACAGCAACTCGGCAGTCGGGCTGGGCCCCAACGGCGGCGGCGGGGGCGGCGCAGGCGGCCTGGGCGGGCGCTTCAAGTTCCGGGGGCCGGGGCCGGGCGGCGGCAAGCCCTCCCCCAACACGGAGGCCGGGCTGGCGTGGCTGGCGGATCACCAGAACCCGGAAGGGTACTGGAGCGCCGCCAGCTTCAATAACGACAGCAAGCGCAAGGATGCGCGCCGCACCTACAACATTGAGTTTGTACGCCCCGGCGACGCTGACGGCGACAAGGGCTGGGAGCAGACGGTGGATGTCGGCCTGACCGGCCTGGCGTTGCTGGCGTTCACGACCGCCGGTAACGACCACAAGACCGGCGAGTTCCGCAACACCATTCGCCAGGCGATCATTTACCTGCGCAAGATCCAGAGCAACGACGGGTGCTTCGGCCCCAAGGACGACGACCACTTCGTGTACAACCACGCCATCTGCATGATGGCCGCCGCCGAGGTGTACGGCCTTTCCGGCGACGAAGTCCTGCGCCCGATTGTCGATCGCGCCGTTGAGTTCACGCTGCGGGCCCAGAACCCCGGCATGGGCTGGCGCTACGACATCGCCCGCGGCGCCAACGACAGCTCGGTGACCGGCTGGATGGTTCTGGCGCTTCACACCTGCGAGTTCGTGGGCGTGCACTTCGACCGCAGCAAGGTGTACGGCGGCGCCGCCGAGTGGTTCAAGATGGTCACGGTTGACGTCAACGGCTACCCGCGTTGCGGCTATGACAGCCCGGGCAGCCCCTGCTCGCGGCTGCGCAGCGCGGCAGACACCTACGAACAGACGCCGAGCATGGACGCCATCTACATCATGAGCATGCTGTTCATGGGCAAGTCGCAGCTGAGTGACAGCACCATCCGCGCACTGGCCCGCGGTTGCGTCGAGCGCGACAACCTGCCGCAATGGAAACTGGAAAAGCTCGACATGTACTACTGGTACTACGCCAGCCTGGCGCTGTACCAGGTGGGCGGCAGCATGTGGGACACATGGCGCGGCGCCGTGATGAAGGTGCTGATGGACAACCAGCGCGGCTTCCACGCCGAAGACAAGAAGGCGGGGCTGACCAACAAGGACGTTCTGGCTGAGCACGGCAGTTGGGACGCGGTCGATGCCTGGAGCAGTTGCGGCGGGCGCGTGTACACGACGGCGATGGGCGTGCTGACGCTTGAGTCGGTCAAGCGCTACGAGCGGTTGCAATCGAAGTAGGCGGGCGTGCAGACCCGCGCGGAAGATGGCGGCACAGCATCATCCGCGCGGGTACTTTTCTGCACCAGAAACAAACTGTGTCAGTTGTGCGTTTGATCCATGCAGGCGGTTGGCATGGCGGAGGTTCCCGCGCTATACTGCCCGCAGGAGCCGCCCGTGGACGCCGACAAGTTTACACTTGAGACGCTGATCAAAAGCATGAAAGACCTGCGCGGCATGTCGTTGGGCGAGCAGGTCCGTGAAGCGATCAACGGCGCCAAGCTCGGCATCGACCCCGAAAGCATCGCCGACCTGGTGCGCGAGCTCGAGTCCGACATCGAAGAACACATCGACCGCCTTGAGCGCATGCACGCCGTGATGTCAGACGACGAACGCGCCCACCCCGAATTGCTGGACGAACTGCGCAAGCGTGAAGTCGCCTTCAAGTCAGGCAATGATCTCGAAGAAGTCGAAAGCCTGTGCGAGGCATTTTCACGGGCCCGCGAAATCCTGGCCGGCCTCAAGAAGCAGGGCGGCGGGGTCATCGACGTCAAGCTGCTGTTCAGCAACCTGCCCGGCCTGTCCGGCCTGCAACTGGACGGCGAAGGCGGCAACGAGCTGCTCAGGGGCATCCTCGACGGGACATACAAGGCGCGCGGCACCGAAAGCGAAGTCAACGACGTAATCGTGCGCGCCGAAGACCTGGCCGGCCAGATCGACCTGACCCGCGTGGCCGCGCCCAAGAATCGCCTGCCCAAGAACTGGAAGCCCTGACATCCTGCGACCCGGCCCTTGCGCCGCCCCCCGGGCGCCGCTACCCTTTCGCCCCCCGCACGTCGCGGGCGCCGGAGAATGATGTATGGTTCGTATTCGACTTTCGCGCACAGGGCGCAAGCACTACCACACGTTTCGTATCGTCGCCGCGGAAACTACCATGCCCCGCGACGGCCGTTTCATTGAAATCCTGGGCAGCTACGACCCCAACCTCAAAAGCGACGCCGAGAAAGTTAACCTCAAGAAAGAACGAGTGGAGTACTGGCTTGGCAAGGGCGCTCAACCCACGAACACCGTCTGGTCCCTGCTGCGCAAGCAGGGCATCAACAAGGCCACAACCAAGGCCCTCCGCAAGCAGGCCGGCGCCTCGGCGTAAAGCACTCGCAACCCCGGGCGGCTGCGACCGGCATGCCCCGGTCCCAGCCGCCCGCTTCATTGCAGCACTGATTCTCGCCATGCTGTTTGCGGGTTGCTTCAGCCCGCCCACCCGAGACCAGAAAGAAGACGAACGCATGGCCGCCAGCACCGCCGAGCTTTCGCCCCAGCCGCGCGGCAGCATCGACGCCGCCAAGGCGGCCCCGGGCGACCCGCCGGCGCCCGGCCTGGACGAAGACGTACGCCGCCTGTCCGCGGAACGGCCCCTTGAGCGCATGCAGGCCGAAAACCGCCTGCGCGCGGCGGGGCCTGCGGGCGCGCTGGCTGCGGCGCGTTTTCTGTCCACCGACGCCGCGCCATCGGCGCTGGTGGAAGCGGTGGTGTTCCTGGAAGACGTTGACCTGTCCCCGATGGAGCACGACCAGCGCGAAGACGTGCGCGCCATGCTGGCCAACGCGCTGTCGCACGAATCCGCCCTGGTGCGCGCGCATGCCGCGCGGGCGCTTCAGATCCAGGGCCCCGGCGCGCAACGCACGGCGTTTTTGCAGGCGATTGCCGACCCCGAACGCCGCGTGCGCTGGGCCGTGGTGCGGCGCTTCGGCGACGCGCCCGAAGAACTGGATGCAATCCAGCGCCAGATTCTGATCAGCCACCTGCAAGTCCGGCCGCGCGCGTCGTTTGACGCGCAGGATGTAAACAGTGACGGCAGCCTGTCGCGCGCCGAGTTCACGGGCACCGACGCGTTATGGCGCATCATCAACACCGATGCCGACGACGCCATCAGCCTTGCGGAGTGGTCGGCCCCCTCGCCGTCGGGCGTGCGGGCGGACGTGATTGAACTGCTGCTGCGCATGCACGCAAAACTCACGCCGGGCCTTGAGCCCGCGGGCTATAACCCCTACGCTCCGGCCAACGAGCAATTGAATGCCGCCGAACGCTGGAGAACCTGGAGCGAAAACCTGCCCAAGTAGCACCGACCGGAAGAACTATGCCCACACTTCGTGACCTGCAAGCCAAGGCCCGCAAACTCTTCGCCAAGTGGAAGAACGAGTACGCCAAGGTCTTCGACAAGGACAAGCGCAGCCCCAGCAGCCACCTGTGCCTGACCATCCTGATGCGCAACAACAGCATCACCAACGCCCTGAAGGCCGAGGCCGCCCTCAAGGCGCGCTTCATTGACTGGAACGAAATCCGCGTCAGCCCCGTCGCCGAGGTGCAGGAAGTGCTGGAAGAAGCCGGCACCCCCAACGCCGAGCAAAAGGCCTACGCCCTGCGCCGCTTCTTGCGCGATCTGTTCGGCAAGTACACCAAGACCAACCTCTACTTCACCCTGATGGACATCCCCGAGGTCGTGCCCGTCATCGAGCCCGGCGACAAGACCGAACAGCCCGCCGTCAGCGACGACGACGACGATGACGACGACGGCATGGTCACCCGCGAATCCGGCTTGCCACCGCACCCTGAGGTGCCGGGCTACGTCGATATGGTCAAAATCCTTGACCAGCCGGTGCCGCTGGACCCCAAACTGATCGTCGAAAAGAACGGCGTGCACATCTGCGGCATCACTTGGGACGACGCCGAGCGCGGCCCGTTTGCCGTGGTGTGGCGCGTGGCGGTGTCGGAAGGCTTCATTGAGCCTGAGTTTGAAGGCACAGAGGCGCTGGCCCGTATGCGCCAGATTCTGCCCGAGAAAGAGCGTGACTGGTTCGCGTTTTACTCCATCCTGCACGCCGAGAACAACTGGGCCAAGATCAGCAAAAACAGCGACAAGCTGCGCGAAAAGTTCGTAAAGGCAAAAGCCTGAACCCTGAAACCCTAACGGAAGTCCAGCCGCCATGTCGATCTTCGTTTCCAAAGCCACGCGCGTGATCTGCCAGGGCATCACCGGCACCCACGGCGCGTTTCACACCGCGCGCTGCATTGAATACGGCACCAACTTTGTCGGCGGCGTCACGCCCGGCAAAGGCGGCCAAGCCTTCGACAAAGACCCCGCGGGCGCTGAAATCAAGCGCCCCGACGGCAGCACAGCCAGCATTCCCATCTTCAACACCGTCGCCGAGGCAATGGACAAGGTCGGCGTTGACGCCAGCATGATTTTTGTGCCGCCGGCGCTGGCCGCCGACGCGATTCTTGAGGCCGCCGACGCGGGCGTAAAGCTGGTGTGCTGCATCACCGAGGGCATACCCGTCCTTGACATGGTGCGCGTAAAGAAAGTTCTCGACCTGCGCTATCCCGGCACGCGGCTGGTCGGCCCCAACTGCCCCGGCGTGATTACGCCCGGCGAATGCAAAATCGGCATCATGCCCGGCCACATTCACAAGCCCGGCCGCGTCGGCATTGTCAGCCGCAGCGGGACACTTACGTATGAGGCCGTGCACCAGGTGACGAACGCGGGCCTGGGCCAAAGCACCTGCGTCGGCATCGGCGGCGACCCCGTGAACGGCACCAACTTCATTGACTGCCTGCGCGCATTCAACGACGACCCCGGCACAGACGCGGTCATCATGATCGGCGAAATCGGCGGCAACGCCGAAGAAATGGCCGCCCGCTGGGCCGCCGACCACATGCACAAGCCGGTGGCCGCTTTCATCGCGGGCCGCACCGCGCCGCCCGGCAAGCGCATGGGCCACGCCGGAGCCATCATCAGCGGCGGCAAAGGCACAGCCGACGACAAAATGAAGGCGCTGCGCGAAGCCGGAATCACAGTGGCGGAAAGCCCCGCCGACCTCGCGACCGCCCTGCAACACGCCATCGCCAACGCGTAGGGCGTTCCTGCGCTGGCCATGTCCCATGAACAGGTCCGCGCGGCTTTTGTCGTTGACGCTGCATTGCACCCGGCAATACTGTTGAACGCCGGTGTCTAAAGGGCAGTCATGCGCTTTGGTTTGCTTCTTCTGGTATGCATGCTGGCGGGGTGCGGCGAATCATCGGACGGCGGCGGCGGATCGCCGAAATCACCCGGCGGCGGCGGACCAGCGCCCCTTGCGATTTCAACTATCACACTTGCGGACGGCCTGCTGAACCAGACTTACCTTGCAACTCTCCAGGCAACGGGCGGGGTTGTGCCTTACGCGTGGTCGCTGGTCTCAGGAACCTTGCCGACCGGAGTGTCTCTGGCCGGGGTTGGTGACCTTTCGGGCGTGCCCACGCAATCCGGCACATTCGGGTTTGTTGTGCAGGTCCAAGACAACGCCGGGGCTGTTGCCACCGCAGGCCTGAGTCTTTCGGTGCTGGCGACGCCGCCGTCCGTACCGATGGTCACTGCCATCAGTCCGACTTCGGGTCTCAACGATCGCGCCGTGAACATCACACTTACGGGCAGCGGCTTCAGCGGGGCCACGCAGGCTGTGCTCAATGATCCCGCGGGCACGGTGCTTGCCGGGCTGAACGTCCTGAGCGCTAGCACCATTACCGCCAGCGTGCCCGCCGAAATCGCGGCCGGCAGCTGGACGATCACCGTGACGGCCCCGTCCGGCACCAGCGCGCCCTCGCCCGCGTACACGGCGCGCAACATGACCGACCCTGACGCCGCCGGCGCCTTTGCCGTGGGCTACCTGGACGCGAACATGCCCGGCGCAAGCGGCGACACACCGGCTGTGCGCATCTACTACCCGGCCGATTCCGCCGGCCTGAACACGCCGCCCAGCACCCTGGGCGCGCCATATCCTTGCGTGGTGTACAACCACGGGTTCAAGCCGCCGGTCTTTGCGGGCGGCATTGACTACAAGGCAAACACGTTCATCGCGGCCCCGCTGGCTGGTATCGGATACGTGATCATCTGCATTGACCAGGCGCCCAACAACGTCTTGTTCGGCGGCGGCGCCACGGCGCAGGCAAACAGCCAGCGCGACGCCGATGACGCGCGCGCCGCAATCGATTATCTGGCGTCGCTGAATGCCAATCCGTCCAGCCCGCTGTACTCGCTGCTTGATACTTCGCGGGTGGGCATTGCCGGGCACTCCCGCGGCGGCGTAGCGTCCGTCATCGCCGCCAGCGACGAGCGCGCGGCACTTGGCGCGGGCGCGCGCATCAAGGCAATTGCCGTCATGGGCCCGCCCAGCACGGACTCACAGCAAAGCGGCGCGCCGATCAACTTTGGCAATTTCGACGGCATTCCGGCGCTTTGTATCGGCGCGACGGAAGACGCCATTGCGCCGTACAGCCAGCAGCTTGACATCTACGGGTTGGCGACCACACCGGCGCTTGCCTTTGAGATTGTGGGCGGCAATCACAGTCAATACAAGGACAGCGCCACGTTGCTTGTGGGTGACAACGCTGCAACCATCAGCGTTCAGACGCAGCAAGCCGTCTGTCGGCGATACATCGCGGCGTGGTTCAATCGGCATGTGAAGGGCCTGAACGTTTCGACGGCACCTTACGTTGCCGGAGGATCACTGTTCAACGGCGACTCACGCATTCAAAACCGGCATTCCAAGTGACCGGTGCCTGTGCCGGCGTTCATGCGGTGCCGGCCTGTGATTCCGTGCGCCACTTGAACGGGGCCGCGCCGCACTTGGGGCAGGCTTTGGTCTTATCGAGCACTTCTTGACGGGTCAAGATGCCGACTTTGCAGGCGTCGCAGCGCACCTTCAGGTTCACGCGCGTCAGCATGGCTTCTTTGTTCACGGGCCCCGAGGACTTCACTCCCCGTGCGCCCATGGTCATGGTGTTGCCCGTGCCGGGCTGGCTTGACTCGGTTTCCGCCTCCGCAAGCTGCTGTTGCCGCTGCTCCGGCATAAGGCCTGCCCGGTCGGCCAGTTGCTCGTACTCAGGCATATAGCGCGCGTCCAGCGCTGCCGCCTGCGCCAGTTTGCGCAGCGCCGCGCTGACCATGCCGCGCCGGTCAGCGTCGCGGCCTTTGTCGGCAAGTTTGCGTGAGCTTTCGATACGCTCCTTGCTGCGCGCAAGGTTTTCGCGCACCCACGGAAACCACTCGTTGGCGGGGCCCAACTGCTCGCTGCTGCGGGTCAGGATGAACTCAAGCTCGGTCAGTTCCTCGGTGGCTTCGCGCAGCAGGTGTGCTTCCAGGGCGCGCCTTGCCCGGTCGCGGTGTGCCAGTGCCGCGCCCGCGATATAGACATTCGCGTGGCACGAAGTGCATTGGCGCATGCCCACGCGCCGGCGGCCGCCGCACAGCGCGCAGGTGGTGTCCAGGCTGGCGCCGCACTTGACGCACTTGCGCGCCTCAATGGTGTTGTCGGCCCCGCAATCGGGACAGGCCAGCTCATTGAAATCCTGCTTCGGCGGCGCGGGCACGGTCGGCGACTTGTCCAGCGGGATGTTGCGGACAACATCCAGCATGTCGGCCAGCGCCTGGTACCGGTCTTTGGGGTCAGGCTCGCAGGCTTTGCCGACCACGAACTGCCAATGCAGCGGCAGCTTTGAAAGCAGAAGCGGCACGGGCCGGTTGCCGGTCAGCATCTCGTACAGCATCGCCCCGATCGCGTAAATGTCGGCGCGGTGATCGACTGACTTCGCGTCAACCTTCTGCTCGGGCGCCGCGTAATCCGGCGTGCCGAGAAACCAGCCGGTCTGCGACATCTCGCTGTCGGTTCCCTCGCGCGCCAGCCCGAAGTCCAGAAGCTTGGGTACGCCGCGCGTATCGATCATGACGTTGGCAGGCTTGATGTCGCGGTGGGTCACGCCCTTCTCGTGCGCGTGGATCACACCCGCGCAAATGCCCTCCAACACGCCCGCAACCTGCGCAGCCGGCAGCGCCCCGCGCCGTGAAAGGCGGGCGGCGAGGGTTTCGCCCTCGACGTACTCCATCACCAGAAACGGGCCGTCGGCGTCGCGGCCGAAGTCGTGCACCGTCACGATGTTCGGGTGCTGCATGCGCGCGACGCTTTGGGCCTCGCGGGTAAAGCGCTGCCACGCGTTCTCGCTGTCGCCAACCTGGCGCACGCGCTTCAGCGCCACCACGCGCCCGAGGTTGCGGTCAAGCGCCCGATGCACGGCGCCCATGCCGCCGCGGCCGATGATCTCAAGCAGCTCGTAGCGCCTTTCGGCGCCGGCAAAGCCCAGCTTCTGCGGCTTGGGCGCCTGGGGCGCGCGCTCGGCTTTCGGCTCGGGCTCGGTCGTCGGCTTCGGCGTTTCCGCGGGCGGCGTGATCGCCAGCAGCGTGCCGCTGTCAGGCTGATCCGCCTCGGTCGCCGCTGGTTCTGTGCCGGGTTCGGCAAACGTGAAGCCGCAACGGTAACAGAACCGCGCGTCGCCGGGGTTTTCAGTCTTGCACTGCGGGCAATCCATGATGCGGCAATGTTAGCGACCGGCACGGCATCGCGACAGCCGGTCTTTGCGGATGTTGCACGCCGCGACAAGCCATTGCCAACACACCAAGCCACCGCGCCACGAACGTTGGCGCGGCCAGGCACGCCGTTACACTGGCTGCCGGAGAAATGACATGCGCAAGTGGATGCTGATTGCGGCTGTGCTTGCCTTTGTGGTGGCGCCCGCGCTGGCCAAGGACGACGCCAGGCCCCAGCCGCGCGTGACCGGCAAGGCCGAGCTGCGCAAACTTGAGAAGGAACGTAAAGACAAGCTCAAAGAGCGCGAACAGCGCGCCAAGAAGAACGCCAAGGCCAACGCCGAGCTTGGCAAAAAGCTCGAAGCCGTCATGGAACGCTGGAAAGACAAGGGCTTTGAAGGTGCATTGCTGGTCGCCAAAGACGGCAAGCCGATCCTGCGCAAGGGCTTCGGAATGGCCGACCGTGAGGCCAGGCGCGCCAACGCCCCCGACACGCTGTACGACATCGGCAGCATTACCAAGATGTTCACGGCGGCGGCTGTGCTGCGGCTTGAGCAGGACGGCAAACTGGCGCTTCAAGACACGGTCGGCAAGTGGTTTCCGTTCGCGCCCGAAGACAAGAAGGCGATTACACTGAAGCAGCTTTTGAGCCACAGCAGCGGCCTGTCAATGATGTACGACGAAGAGGTTGACGGCCAGAGCCGCGACAACACGGTCAAGGGCCTGCTCGGCATCAAGCTCAGCACGCCGCCCGGCACGCAGTTCGAGTACAGCAACGCCAACTACTACATCGCGGGCGCAGTGGTCGAGGTAGCAAGCGGCATGAAGTACGAAGATTACATGTACAAGCACGTCATCGACGCGCTGGGCCTGAAGGGCTCGGCGTTCTGCGGCAGCGACCGGCTTGACGACAAGCGCACAGCCATGCGCTACGAAGACGGCAAGCTGCGCGGCACTGTAACGGACTGGCCGTATTCGTGGCACCAGCGCGGCGTGGGCTACCTTGTGATGACGGTCGATGAGATGCAGAAGTTTTCGGACGCGGTTGAGTACAGCGAATTTCTGGACGAAGAAGGCAAGCGCCAGTGGCTTGAGGTCGTGCTTGAGCCCTACGCGCTGGGCTGGTTTGTCGAGACGCGCAAAGGCCGCAAGGTGCAGTACCACGGCGGCGCCAGCCCGGGCGCGTGGGCGTACTTCGCGCGCTACCCGGATGACGACATCATGTATGTGTTCTTCGGCAACACCAGCGAACAGGGCAAGCGCATGGACCTTGAACTCGCTGTGGACATTGAAGCGGCGCTTTTCGGGTGACTAGGCGTGCAGGGCAAGGAACTCTGCCAGTGCCGGTTCACGTTGCGGCACTCCATTGAGCTCGTGGCGGCGGCGCGACACGGCTGCATATACCTGCCGGCGCGCGCGGTTGATGCCGCCAATCGGCCTGTGCTCCGCCAGGCAGCGCCACGGGTTGAAAGACAGGTGCTCGCAGAATGCCATCAGCTCCTGTGTGTCAGGCCGCTGCACGGGCAGTCGCAGCGTTGCCAGCTTGCGCGGCGGCGACTTTGCGGCGTCCCAGGGCTGCGTGGGATCCTCGATCGGCATGGTTGCCGGATCAGTCTGCAACTGGGCCATGAAGTCAAAGCTGGCTTCGGCGCCGCCCAGTTGCATGGCCAGCGCATGGCGCAACTTGTCGGGCGAGTTGACCGCCGTGAACTTTGGAAGCTTGCCCAAGTCGGGCACAGCACTCCAGCGCGCCGCGTGGGGCCCAAGGCGATAGGGCGTCGTGCTGTGAAACGTGGTCGCAAGCGGGGTTTGCGGCTTGCTGCTGACGGTGCGCTTTAGAATCTCCAGTTCTGTGGGCCGGCTGCGCAGGAAGCTGAAGTACACCAGCCCCAGCTCAATGGCAAAGCGCGGCGCAAAGAACATCAACTTCGGAACGACTGACGCCTTGGCTTTCAGCAGCGCATCGAACAACCCAACGTAATCGGCAACGTCGCGGATAAAGAACAGCGGCTGATCCAGCAGGATGAAGTCGTGGGTGTCGGAAGGCTCCAGCAGCTTGTCGCCGGCTACATCGAAAAGCTTGATTGCCATGCCGTGGGCGTCGCCCTTGCGGTCGTCGCGCTGCTCGCCGTTGGAAAAGCGTATCAGGGCCTTGTAGGTGCGCGCCTCGGCAAACAGGCCGTGGCGCAGCTCGGCGGGCAGGTCAGGCTCAACCACAAAGTCGGCCAGCACGCAACCATGATGCTTGGCGTGCTGCCCCCGCCGCACCGGCCGCTCACGCTCGTTCAGCAAGGCCAGGTTCTGCTCCACCAGCCGCGCAATTAGCACGGCTTCATCGGCGGGAATTGTCTCTGCGGCGGGATCAGGCATGCGCTCAGCATAGCTGCCCTGCGCACGCAACGTCCATGCGCAGGAATGAATGCGGTAGAAGGCACGGTACAAGTTCCCTGCAGTCCAGCCCTGACACCGGAGGCCGGTCAATGCCATGCGGCTTTGAACAGAAGCCCCGGCAGCAATGCCGGGGGTCGCGGCGCGGTTGCCGCGACAGGTTGTACCGCTGCGCGGCACTCCCCGCTTTGTGGCCGAGGCTGTTGTTTCGCAGTGAGGCCTTGTTCGCATCGCATTGGGTGGCCGATAGTGTCCGACGGATTCTGACGCAACCCGACAAGTCCTGTGTCGGCGCGCTAGAACAGCCCCGCAAGCTCGGACTCATCGTGCCACTCGGGAGCGGGTGTGCCGTCCGCCAATGCCGCGCACAGGCCCGGGTTTGAGGCTTGCAGGGCGTGCCACATGTCGGGCTGCATTTCTTGAAGCATTGCGGCCAGCGCGCGGCGGTGATGGGGCGTAAGCTCATGCGGAAAATGCCCGCGCAACGAGGCCGCCGCGCGCCCCGTTTGCAGGGCTTGCCCGGCGTCTGCGAGCACCGCCTCGCACTTGCGAGTTTCAATGGCGAGCGCCGAGTCGTCACCCAGGGACGCGCCGCGGGCGATCGCGTGCATTTCAGCGACGTGGCGGGCAGCTTGATCCAGCAGCCCGAAGTCGCGGCCCTCAAGGGCGAGCGCCGCCACGCGCCTTGCCTCAAGGGCATGATACAGCACGCCATGTTCATGTAGTTGTAGGCAGTTTCACCGGCGTTGCGGGCGCGGTTCTGCTGCTCCAGCGAGCGCCGGTAGGTTGCCATGGCTTCGGCAAATCGCTGTTCGTCCGAAAGCAGGTTGCCCAGGTTAGTCAAGAACGCAGCCTCAAGAAACGAGTCGCCTGACTCGGCAAACACCGCAAGCGCGCGCCGCAACAAGGCCTCGGTCTCGCCCGGCCGCCCGGCGCTTCGCAGCAGCAGGCCGTAGTTGCCGGTGTTCACGCCCTCTGAGCGCTTGTCGCCCACCTTTCGGTTCAGGGCGATGGCTTCCATGTACAGCCGCTCGGCTTCAGCGGCGTTGCCTGCCTCGTTTTCGAAGATTGCCAGATTACCAGTGGTGATTGCACAGGCGTGCAGGTCACCGTTTTCGCGCTGGATGCGGATCGCCTCGTGGTACATGGCGCGAACCCGCGCGTCTTCGCCAGTCTGCCGCAGCACGTTCGCCTGCAACGCCGTGGCCAGCGCCATGACCGCGCTTGTTCCGGACTCGCGCGCAAACCCAGCCGCGCGCTGTGCGTGTGCAGCCGCGTCGCGCAACTGGCCCGTGCGCAACAGGCAGATCGCGTAGTGCCCCACGCATTGGGATAGCCGCGCCTTGTCGCCGGCTGCTGCAAACACGGGCTCGGCTTTGCGCAGCAACTCTGCGGCTTCATGCACGTTGTGCCATTCACGTTTCTGCTTGGCGACCGCCAGCCAAAGCTTTGCGCGCGTCAATTCGTCGCCGAGTTGCGGTTCAAGGGCTTGCGCCGCGGACAGGCATTCCATGACTTTCGGGCCGCGGCCCAACTGCTGGTTCAAGGCAGCCATACGGCAGAAGACGTCGGCTGCCTTGTCCGCCCCCGCAAACGGGTGCGCGGCGGTGCGTTGCAGAAGCGCCAGGGCGACATCGTTCGCGTAGCCGGACTCCGCGTGCTGCGCGGCGGTGGTGAGGTGCTCCAGCTCAATACGCCGCCACTCGTGCTCGTCGCCTTCGATCGCGGCCTGCAAGGCATGGTCGGCAAGCTCAGCGGCAAACTGGGGCTTGCCGCCGGTGATCTGTCGAATGATGTGGTAGGCCAGCCCGTGCAGCCTTGCACGGTCGCGAGGCAACTGAAGTTGCTGCGCGGCCTCGCGCAGTAACGCGTGCCGAAACAGGTACGCCCGTTCTGCGTCCATAACGTCGCGATGCTATCCGCGGCGGCGGCGCTTGCCATGGTACGGGTTGTTGCGTTTGCGGGTTGTCGTGGGGCCGCTGCCTATGCCGGCTGGCCTTGCGGGGTTGTCGTCTTCCCAGTCTTCTTCGTTGCCCGGCGGCACCAGCGCGCCGGGGTGGCGGCCGATCAAATCGCCGCGGCCGGCTTCGCGCAGGGCCTTGCGCACGCGGCCCTGAAACTCGGGGCGGCTGTACTGCATCAGCGCGCGCTGGCGGCGCTTTTCGCGCATGGTGGTGGGGGTGTACACGTACTCGCCGGTTTCAGGGTCGTGGCCGCTGTAAAACATCGCCGTCGCGGGCGTCATCGGCGTGGGGATGAAGTCCTGCACCTGCTCCGGCGACCAGTTGTTGCGCTTGAAGTACTCGGCCAGGCGGATCTGTTCGTCCATCGTACAGCCGGGATGGCTGCTGACGAAGTACGCCACCAAGTACTGCTCTTTGCCGACCTTCTTGCTGGCTTCAATGAAGCGCGTTTTGAATTCTTCATACTTGTTCAAGCCGGGTTTGCGCATTCTGGCCAGCACGCTGTCAGACAGGTGCTCGGGCGCGACCTTCAAGTGGCCGCTGGTGTGGTGCTGCGCAAGGTTTTCGATGTACGCGTTGCCCTGTTCGCCGGCGGTTTTGTCGTCGATCAGCATGTCGTGGCGAATGCCGCTGGCAATGAAAGCCTTTTTCACCCCCGGCACGGCGCGCACGCGGCGCAGCATTTCAAGCTGCGTATCAAGGTGCTGGCGCAGGGCGGGGCAGGGGTCAGGCAGCAGGCAGTCGCGGTGCTTGCAGGCGCCAAGGTTCTGCTGCACCGAACAGTAGTTGCCGTACATGTTCGCGGTCGGGCCGCCGACGTCGCTGATGTAGCCTTTGAAACTGGGCATGTGCGTGATGGCTTTTGCTTCGGCTTCAATGCTGTCAATGCTTCGCGACTGGATGGTGCGGCCCTGGTGCATCCAAATCGCGCAGAAGGTGCAACTGCCCATGCAGCCGCGGTGCGTCACGATGCTGTGCTGGGTGGTCAGCCACGCGGGTATGCCTTCGCGCGCGTAGTCGGGGTGGGGCATGCGGGTGTAGGGCAGGTCGAACCAGCGGTCGAGTTCTTCCTGCGATTGCAGGCGCGCGGGCGGCAGTTGAATCACGTGCAGCTTGCCGGTGCGCTGCAAAATGGGGCGGCCGCGCACGGGGTCCTGCTGGTCAAAGATGATTTTGAAGGCGCGCGCGTAGTCACGGCGGTAGGCCGGAATCGCGGCCGGGCCGTTGTCCTGCCGCTCCTGCACGCGGTCCGCAACGGCAAGTCCCGCGTCTTGAGTGCCGTGTGCCGTGTCCATGGACTCGGAACCCGGAACCCGGAACCCGGAACTGTTTTTGGGCGGCAACAGCGCCTCGTGATCCAGCGTGTACACCGGCTTGCCGAAGCGGTCTGTGAACGCGGGTGTGTCCAGAAACGCGGCGTCTTTGCGCACGAATGTGGTGCCGCGCACGTCGTTGATTTCGTGCAGCGACTCGCCGGCGTTCAGGCGGTGCGCAAGCTCGACTATCTGTTGCTCGCCCATGCCGAAGACAAGCATGTCGGCGTTGCTGTCCAGCAGCACGCTGCGGCGCACCTTGTCGTCCCAATAGTCGTAATGCGAAAAGCGCCGCTGGCTGGCCTCGATGCCGCCGACGATGATGGGCACTTTGCCGAACGCGCGGCGGATCATGTTGCAGTAAACGATTGTCGCGCGCACGGGCCGCTTGCCGGGCTTGCCGCCGGGGCTGTAGGGGTCGTCGCTGCGCGGCAGCTTGTGCGCGGTGTAGGCATTGAGGTTGCTGTCAAGGTTGCCCGCGCTGACCAGAAAGCCGAGTCGCGGCTTGCCCAGCGCCTTGAAGGCCTCGACATCTGTGTAATCTGGCTGTGCGAGTATGCCGACCTTGAACCCGGCCCACTCAAGCACGCGGCCGACTACGGCGTTGGCAAAGCTGGGGTGGTCAACGTAGGCATCGCCCGTGACAAGCACAAAGTCGCACTGCGACCAGCCGCGGGCGTCCATGTCGGCGCGGGTCGTGGGCAGAAAGGCGCCGCGTTCGGTGTTCGGCGTTCGGCGTTCGGCGTTGGGTTGTTGCTCCAACTCCGAACCCCGAGCATGGGACTCGGAACTGTAGTACTCCGCCGCCAACTTGGCCGCGTACTCCTGCGCGCGGGCGGCTTTTTCGCCGAGGTCGCTTTCACTTGCGTTGCCGCGGGCGGCCTGCGTGCGCAAGAAGCGTTCAACGGCGTCGTGGGGCACGTCCGGCGTCTGCTGTGCGTAGGCCACCGGGTTGCCGCGCGATGCCGCCAGTCGTTCGCGTTCTTCGGCAAGCCACTGGCGGTTGAGCTCGGCTTGGCGGGCGCGCTGGCCCGGCGGCACGGAATGGCCTTGCGGCGTGAGTTTGCCGGTCAGCAGGTCGATTTTGTCAACGTGGCTGCCGCGCTCAAAGCGATCAAGCACTTCGCCGGGGCGCTTGCGATAGCTGTCGGGTGTGTGGTCGCCGGCTGCCGGTTGAAGGTTGGCGTGCAGCGGGTGCGCGGGCACAGGGCCGTCTTTGCTCATCTCAGCCTTTCGGCGTCTGTAGCGGTAAAGCCGGCGTACCGACCCCCGCTGGACTGATCCATTCGTGGACCCAAGGCGGGCCAGTGTAGCGGCGCCGGCGAGTTGCGCGAGGGGGCGGGCCCGGGGAGTTCGTCTGTGGCCTGCCATGGCGGCCTGCTGCGAACTCTGCGGCCTTGTAGTGAACAGACAGCGGCAAATGCCGGCACTTGCAAGTGCGCCTGGTGCTGCCACCATCGTTGGCAGTACAACCGTGGGGGTATGCATGACCGAGAAACGCAAAGGCAGTCTGCTTGGCACGCTGTTCAAGCTGGGCCTGCTGTTCACGCTGATGCTGGTGCTGGCCGGCGTGGGCATGTGCGCCTACGGCCACAGCAAGCCCGAGGGCCACACAGCCAGCGGCAGCGAAATCATCAAGGCGCCGCTCGCGGACGTGTTCGCGCTTGAGGTCAACATCGAAAGGCGGCCGGAGTGGATGGAGCAGGTGAAAGAAGTCCGCGATTACAAGGAAGGCGAAAACGGCACAGCCAGCTGGCTTGAAGTCTGGAGCGACGGCAACGAGTTCGACATGCAGCTGGCGGCGAACGCGAAAGACAAGATGCTGCGTTTCGAAATCCGGGACCGCAACGAGGTGTTCAACGGCTCATGGACGCTGGACTTTGAGGCGGTGGAAGGCGGCACACGGGTGACAATCACCGAGCAAGGCAACATCCCCAACGCGTTTGTAAGGGGCATGTTTCACCTCGTCGCCAGCCCCGACGATACGCTGAAGCAGCACCTGCAAATCCTGAAAACCCAAGCCGAGAAGAAGGCGGCGAAGTAGCCTTCGCCTACACTCCAAGCAGGCCGGTGCTACACTGCCCGGCCTGCTGACTCTTGGGACCTGCGATGTTCGATAACATTACCAGCCGCTTTACGGACCTCTGGCGCAAGATGTCGGGGTCCGACACCATCACCGAAGACAACATTAAAGAAGCCGTGCGCGCCATCCGCACCGCGCTGCTTGAAGCCGACGTAAGCCTGCAGGTCGCCAAGAACTTCACCGAGCGCGTGCGCGAAAAAGCGCTGGGCGAAGAAGTGCTCAAGGGCGTGCGCCCCGGCGAACAGTTTATCAAGATCGTCAACGATGAACTGATCCGCATGATGGCCGAGCCCGGCATCATCGACGACCAGGGCCGCGCCAAGCTTAACTTCCGCGGCGACCGCCCGACCGTCATCCTGATGGCCGGCCTGCAGGGCGCGGGCAAAACCACCACCTGCGGCAAACTGGCGCTGTTTCTGAAGCAGAAGTACCGCAAAAGCCCCATGCTGGTCGCCGCCGACTTGCAACGCCCCGCCGCCGTTGACCAGCTTGAGGTTGTCGGCAAGGGCATCAACGTGCCGGTGTACGCCGACCGCAAGTCCACACCGCCCGCAGTCTGCGAAGCCGCCATCGCCGAAGCCAAAAAGAAGGGTTGCGACGTCGTCATACTCGACACAGCCGGCCGCCTGCACGTTGACGACACCCTGATGAAAGAAGTGCAGGAAATCTCGCGCCGCACCAAGCCCGACGAAGTGTTTTTCGTATGCGACGGCATGACCGGCCAGGACGCCGTGAAGTCCGCCAAGGCCTTTGATGAAAAGCTGCCGCTCACCGGCGCGATCCTGACCAAGCTGGATGGTGACAGCCGCGGCGGCGCGGTCATGACCGTGCGCGCCGTAACCGGCAAGCCCATCCGCTTCATTGGCGTCAGTGAAAAGATGGACGGGCTGGAAGTGTTTCACCCGGACCGTATCGCCAGCCGCATCTTGGGCATGGGCGACGTGGTCAGTCTTGTCGAAAAGGCCCAAAGCGCGATCAACGAAGAACAGGCCCTTGAGCTTGAAGAGAAGCTGCTGGCCGACGAATTCACGCTGGAAGACTTCCTGTCGCAGATCAAGGCCATCCGCAAGATGGGCCCGATGGCGGAGATCCTGAAGATGATCCCGGGCGGCAGCGAGTTGCCGCTCGATCAAATCAATGAGCGCGGCCTCGACCACGTGGAGGCGATTATCCTGTCGATGACGCCCAAAGAGCGCCGCCTGCCCGAGCAGCTCAACATGAGCCGCAAGCGCCGCATTGCGCAGGGCAGCGGCCGCCAGATCGAAGAAGTGAACCGCCTGCTTAAGAGTTTCGACCAGATGCGCGAGATGGTGCAGGGCCTGAAGAACCAGGGGCTGATGGGCAAAGCCGCGGCCTGGAAGGTCAACCGCGACAAAAAGAAGATGCTCAAGGACCAGCACAAGGCGCTCAAGGCCGGCAAAAAGCGCGCCAAGGCAAACGTGCGCCGCGCCGCCGGCGATATGGCCGCTTTCCGTAAAGAGTTTGGTCTGGACGTCTAGCGGGCGGGCCTACGCAGCTTCAGCTTTGCGGCGCTTGCGGCGCAGCGCCAGATACACCAGCGCGCCCGCCAGCAGCAGCGGCGAGCCGGCAACGCCGGTCCTAACCATGAACGCGCTGGTCCTTTCTAGGCCTTCGACACCTTCCTGCCATGCCTGCGCCAGCTCGCCGTTTACTTCGGGCTTGTCGGGGGCTTTGGCGGCGATGCTCAGATTCAGGCGCGCGTAGTTGACGCGGCTGTCAAGCGCGGCGATGGCCAGGCGGTAGCGCTCAATCTCAAGGCTTACTTCGCGGCGCTGGCGCTCGTAGTTGGCGAGGTCGCTTGCGGTGTGTTGCTTGTCAGAGAGAGCGTCGAGACGCTTGAGGTAGGCTTCAGCTTCGGCAAGGCGGGCTTTCAGGTCGATCTGCTGGCCGGCGACATCTGCTGCACTTTCGGTCTGGCTTACGACTTCGCCCATGTTGGCGGCTTTGACAGTGAACTCGCTGAACTTTTCCGACGGTATGGCGACTTCCAGCTCAACGGTTGCGTCTTCGCCTGCCCCTTGACGTGTCAAGCGGGTAACAAACCCGCCCAGGATGGTAACCAGCGCCGTAACCTGCATGTAAGCATCGCCCGGTTTCTCGTGTTTCAGGCGCAGGCTGCCGGTGCGCACCAGTGATCCGGGCATGACAGGCGCGCCTTCGGGCTGCGGGGCGGGTTGGCCCTGAACGCCAATGTTCAGGTGGGCAGGCGGCTCACTTTCGGCCATTGTGTCGGGCATCGCCAGCACTCCCACTTTCTGGCTTCGCGCGTCCATTCGACTGAAGCCGCCAGTGGCCAGCATGCCCGCGACTACCGCCACAGCCACGCTGGCGGCGGCGACGAGGCCTAGGCCCCAGCGGCTGGACAGGTGATAAAAGATTCGGTGGTTGGCGGGTATGGGCGGCACTCGTTGGGCCGCGTTGATCACGTCTTGAAACCTGAGTTGCATCTTCGGGGGGGTGATGGCCATCGCCCGTACTTTCGAGCGCATGGCCACCAGTTCCCCGACGATTTCACGGTCTGCACTGGCGGATTCCGCGGGATCAGGCTCCGGGAGTATGGCGCACAGACCCGTCACATGGTCCAGGACCGCATTGTCGTCTTTCGACAAGGCTCGTGTCTGTTTCAAACCGTCCCAATCCATGGCTACTCCTTGCGGCCTTCGCCGGCCAGTGCGGAACCCTTCAGCAGCTCGTGCAGCGCGCGACGGCCACGCAGCAGGTCCGTCTTCAGCTTGTTGATGTGCACACCAAGCAGGTCGGCTGCGTCCGTGTAGCTCATGCCGTCGCGGTCAACTGCCAGCACCGCGGCGCGGTGGTCGGCCTTGAGGCGCGACAGCGCGGCCTTGAGCTCGCCGGACAGCGTGGTGTCTGACACGTCCGGGCGCTCCACGGCCTCGTGCTCGAACTCGCCCAGCTGCTTCACACGGTTGGTGCGGCGCAGCGTGTCGATGGCAAAGTTCACGGCCACGCGCTTGAGCCATGCCGGGATGTTCGTGTCATCGCGCGGCGGGCGGGTCAGCAGGCGCACGAAAGCCTCCTGCGTCGCGTCTTCCGCGGCCGCGGCGTCGAGCGTCAGGCGGTACACAGCCGCATGGACGGCTGCCGCGTGCTCGGCGAAAAGGATTTCGATGTCTGCCTGGCGCATTACGCCCCCCAATCAGAGATAAACGGTTAGCCCGTCCTCCAAAGTTTCAGTCCGCGCAAGGTTGTTTCGGGTGCGCGTTTCCCGGTTTCACATAACCCCTGCAATTCCGGCAGCTTAGGGCCTGCGACTTTGGCGGTACTTTTCCTGCCGCCGCAAGGCAGACTGCCCGTCAGAAATGAAAAGAACGCCCATGTCGGCCGTTCCTGACATTCCCGGCGCTGCTCTTGACATGACAAGAGCAACCGGCGTGCCAACTCTTGACGTGACAAGAGTGATTCGCACCGACCCGCGTGTGGAGCAGCACCCATGAAAACGATCCTCACAGCCCTTGCCGCGATTGCACTGTTTGCCTGCACCTCCGTGGCACAAGACGTTCCACCTGAGCCAAAAATTGACGCGGTGGACATGCTGCAGAAGTACCTCAAGGCCGAGGGCAAAGAGCGCGAAAGCCTGCGCAAGCAACTGATCGACCTCGGGTACGGCCGCGTGCGGGCCGCGATTCGCGCGCTGCCCTACACCAACCCCGGCACCACCGAGGTCATCAAGCGCTACACCGAATGCCCGGACGGATTCAAGCGCCCGTACTGGGTGTGGCCGCCCGAGAACTACGACCCCGGGCAGGCTTACGGCCTGTTCGTGGTTATGCACGGTGGCGTCAGCGGCTGGCCGCTGGAAGGCGACGCCGCGCGCCCCAGCGTGGGCGAATACAGCGGCGTGCAGTTCCATGGCGCGCTGCCCGACGAGCTGCGCGGCAAGGTGGCTGTGCTGTCGTGCTCGGCGGGTGTGCCGGACACGCATGAGACTGCCGCGTGGTGGCACCTGAACGGCCAGCGCAACGTGCTGCACATGATCGCGCAGGCCAAGGCGCTGCTGAACATCGACGACGACAAGGTCATCGTCACCGGCATGAGCGACGGCGGCAGCGGGACGTTTGCTTTTGCCTACCGCATGCCCGACACCTTCGCGGGCTTCTATGCAGCGATCGGCCATCCGCTCGTCGCCGCCGCCGACGGCACGCCGGTCTGGCTTGAGAACCTCAAGGGCAGCAACATCTACGCCTTTAACGGCGGCGTGGACCGCTTGTACCCGTCGGCGCAGATGATCCCGATCTACGAGCAGGCCAACGCGGCAGGCGCGAACATCAAGGTCAAGGACTACCCGAAGCTGGGCCATGAAATCGCCAGCGTGCTTGAAGACGAGCTCAAGAACTTCGCCAAAGAGTTCTGGTCCAACTGGACGCGCGACCTGCTGCCCCGCGAGGTGGACTGGACGTCAACCAGCCCGGCGCGCGGCGGGCGCGCATGGCTGCACATTCGTGAGATCGCCAACTACGGCGGCGCGGATGCGGCAATCCCGAACGTCGAGATCAAGACGCCCGGCGCGCGGGTGCGGCTTGGCGTGCAGCTTGAGCAGGACTCATCGCCGCCGAAAGTTGAGACGGTGGTGGCCGGCAGCGTAGCAGAGCGCATTGGGGTCAAGCAGGGCGACGTGATCATCAAGCTGGACAGCAAGGAAATCAAAAAGTTCGACGACCTGGTCAACGCGCTGGGCGAAAAATCTCCCGGCGACGAAGTCACGCTGGTGGTGCGGCGCGGCAAGGACGAACACGCGCTGAAAGGCCGCTTTCCGCGCGCCGAGCGCCCCAGCGCCGAGGCGCCTGTTGAAGCCCGCGTGATCGGCACGCAACAAGGCGGCGCGGTCAATATCAAGGTGCGCAACGTCTCGAAGCTGGCAATCCGCATCCACCCGGACATGATCACGAAAGACGGCAGCCTGCGCGTGACCCTGGAAGGCGCAAAGGACAAAACCGCCACAGTAAGCCTCACGGCCATCAAGGGCGACCCGGCGTGGCTGTTGCAGCAGTTTGAAGCCACACGCGACCGCAAGCAGCCGTTCATCTGTGAAGTCGAAATCGATGTCGCGCGCGCGCTGGCCCTGAAAGTCGCCGGCAAAAAGCCCCCGGCACAGGAAGAAGACGAGTTCTAGGCCGCTTGCGCAAGCTGCTCAAGCTCAGCCACGTCGGCTGGGCTAAGCGGGTGTCGGGTTGCACCAACCAGCTCAGTCACTTCGTCGGGGCTGCGCGCCGGAACCAGCACGCTGGTAACGCCGGGCTGCGCCAGCGCCCAGGCCACGGCGGCCTGCGATGCGGTCATGCCGCGGGCAGTTGCCCAGCCCGCCAACGCGGCGGCGATTTTCACAGCCACGCCGAACCTGGGCTGGGTAAACCACTCGTCGCGGTCTTCGTCGGTGAACTCCTGCTCAGCCGTGAACCTGCCCGCCAGCAAGCCCGAGTGCAGCGGGTCTGCCGCGAGAAAGGCCATGCCGTTTTCGCGGCACCAGGGCAGCAGGCCGGTCAGGGCCGTGCGGTTCAGCAGCGTGAGCGGTCCCTGCGCGCATACCAGGTGTGTGTGCGCAGCCAAAGCGGCAGCCTGCTGTGCGGTGTAGTTGCAGACGCCCGAAAAGCGCGTCAGCCCCGCCGACACCAGGTCTTCAAGGCCGCGCGCGGTCTGCTGGGGAGCTGTGCCGTCGGGCCAGTGCACCTGGTAAAGATCGATGTGCGAAAGCTTCAGGCGAAACAGGCTGTCGTGGCACTGGTTGATCAGGTTGGCCCGCGAGTTGTCCAGCGTAAGCGTACCCTTGAAGGTCAGGCGCGGCCCGGCCTTGGAAGTGATGACCAGCCGTTGCCGGTCAAGCCGCGCCAGCGCGCGCCCCAGCAATTCCTGGGCGTGGCCGTTGGCGGTGATCCAGTCGCTGTCAATCAGGTTCACGCCCAGCGCCACCGCGCGCTCGATGGCGGCGATGGTCAGGCTTTCACCGTTGGCGGCGGGGTCCTGCGTTTGCGGCGCCAGGATTGCCAACTGGTGCAAGGGCAATGACGCCGTGGGCGGGGCAGACAGGCTGATGCCGATCGCGCTGACCATCGGCCCGCCCGAAAACAGGGGGCGCATGTCCATGGCCGCATGCTAACTTGGCGGTACAGCAAACCCATGCCTGACGACCCGCAAACACCGCAAGACGGCGAAACGCTGCTTGAAGTCGGCGGCGTCGTGAACCGGCCCAGCGAAACACCGACTGAGGTCGGCAGCATGTCGATCTACAATGACTCGGAGCTTCAGCAGACGCTGCTCGACTGCGGCCCCGGCAGCGACAGCAACGTCGAAACGCGCAAAGTACAGGCCCCCCACGGAGCGATCGGGGGCAAGCGCTACGAAGTCCGCGGCGAAATCGGCCGCGGCGGCATGGGCGTCGTGCTGCGCGCCTTTGACCGCGACCTCAAGCGCGACGTCGCGCTGAAGATCACGCGCAGCGACCGCACCGGCAGCCACAGTGTCGGGCGCTTCATCGACGAAGCGCAGATTACCGGCCAGCTTAATCACCCCGGCGTCGTGCCGGTGCATGAGCTGGGCCATGAACCGGGCGGGCGCACCTTCTTTACGATGAAACTGGTCGAGGGCCGCTCGCTGGCGCAAATCCTGCGCCAGCTCAAAGCCGGCGACGAGGAAGCTCGTGAGCGCTTTCCGCTTTCGCGCCGGCTGTACATCTTCGGCCAGTTGCTGAACTGCATGGCCTACGCGCACGACCACGGCGTGATCCACCGTGACCTCAAGCCCGACAACGTGATGGTCGGCGACTACGGCGAGGTCATGGTGATGGACTGGGGCCTGGCCAAGGTCCGCGATCGGCCCGACCTTGCGGACAAGGTCACCACGTCGCGCATGCAGACGCCGGGCGGTGAAACGCTGGACGGTGTGGTGATGGGCACGCCCGCCTACATGTCGCCCGAGCAGGCCCGCGGCGAACGCGACAACATTAATGAGCGCAGCGACATCTACAGCCTGGGGGCCATCCTGTACGAAATGCTGGCGCTGGCCCCGCCCTACGAAGCCGCGACCGCCAGTGAGCTGATCCGGATGGTGGCCAATGAGCCGCCTCCGCCGCCCAGCGCCAAGGTGACAGGCGGCGTGATCACGCGCGGGCTTGAACGCATAGTGATGCGCTGCCTTGACCCCGCGCCCGCCGCGCGCTTTGCGTCGCTGCGCGACTTGCAGACCGCCATGAACGACTACGGCCGCCGCATGGAAGACGCCGCCGGCGAAGGCACCACGTTCGCGCTGCTGGGCAAGCTTTACGTGCTGCTGACTGCAGCCGCGATGTTCGTGTTCACGGCCTGGTTCACCAGCGGCAGCGAGGCCATTTCGTTGCGCAAGCACCTGCTGGACCCCGGCCTGATGTCGGCCCTGATCACGATGGGCATAGGCCTGAGCATCGAATGGCTGGTGCTGGGCCCGCGCTGGGCATGGGACGCGACCGACGCCGGGCTGCTGTTCAAGCACGAGAAGATGCACGGCGACGGGTTGCGCGGGCACTTTGCCCTTGAGCTTGCGCGACGCGCCAAGTGGTTCTATGTGCTGCCCTGCCTGGTCGCGCTGGCGTACGCGGCCTGGAGCGGGGCCGAGGCGTCACTGGTCATCGCGTGCCAGTTGCTGCTGGCCGGCGTGATGTGCGTGGTCGGCGCCATGGTGCCGGAACAGGCGGGCTATCGCAGGCTCGACGCCATGGACGAGGTTGCACCGCAGGACCGCCGCGACGCGCCGCTGCGCTGGGGCGTGGTGGCCCTGGTGCTTGCGCTGGCGGTCATCAACATGCACCACGCCGGCTGGGATTTCCGCCCGCGCAGCCTGGAAGCCGGCTGGTCGCGCGGGATCCTGGGCCTGCACATTGTCGCCGTGCTGGCGGGCGTATGGGCCATCGCCGTCGTCACGCACCCGGTGGCGGAAGTCAATCACGCGCTGCGGCGGCTTCTGTTCGGGCGCATCAAGCCCCATGAGCGCGAACGGCTGGCGCCGATGGCGCGGCTGATGGCGACCGGCGCCGCGCTGTTCGGGTGCGTGGGCGCGCTGACCTGGATCAGCCTTCATGCGCCGACGATCGGGCAGCCGGACGGTGCCCGCGCCACGCACTTTGCGATGGGCCTGACCTGCCTTTGGGCCGGGCTGATCTGGAGCTGGTGGTTCCGGTGGCGCGCGCGCGTTGTCAACGTCCTGAAGACCCACGAATCCAACATTCTGGCGCGCTACGCCCTGTACCGCGCCACGCGCACGCCCAAGGCTGAGGGCTTTTTCGGCTATCTGCTGGTCTGGAGCCCGTTTGTGATCGGCGGCTGGATCAGCGCCGGTGTGCTGATCTGGCGCGCGCTTGCCGCCTAGCGCGGCAGCTCCAGCGCTCGCCAGCACAGCCAGCTCCCGACGCTGCGGTACGGTCGCCAGTGGTCGGCGAGTTGGGCAAGCTGCTTTGGCGTCGGCGCGACGGGCAAGGACTGCGCACGGGCAAATCCCTTCTGCACGCCCAGGTCGTTGACCGGCAGCACGTCCGGTCTGCCCAGCTGAAACATCAGCAGCATCTCAACGGTCCAGCGCCCGACGCCGTGGACTTGCGTAAGGCGGTCAATGATCGCTTCGTCGTCCAGCTTGCCCAACGCGGCAAAGCCGGGAATCTCGCCGGCGACCGCGCGGCGCGCGAGGTCTTTGACGGCCTTTTGCTTGTTGGCAGACACGCCCGCCTTGCGCAACCTTGGCGCGGGCAACTTCAGCAGCCGCGCAGGCTCGGGCCGGCGACGTTCAAACAGGTCCAGCACGCGGCCGTGGATGGTCGTCGCCGCCTTGCCCGCAAGCTGTTGAAAGATGATCGCGCGCAGCAGGTATTCAAAGGGGCTGCGGTAGCGCTTGATCTCAAGGCGGGGCCTGCCCGCGGCGTCGTGCACAGCCGCCATGCGCGGATCAACGGCCCGGATGTGGGCAATGGCGGCATCCCAGTCAAAGGCAAGTTGCGGCACGGCGCGGGCTCCTGGCCACGCTTGTACACCTGCGGCATGAAGCCGCACAACCCTGCGCCGACTCCAAGACGGGCGCGCCCGCAATGCTATCGTGCGGCGATGGGCCTTGGACCGACAGCTGAACTTGCATTTGCGCGCCGCGACGCGTGGCGCTGGTTCATGCTGGCGATCGGCAGCATTGCCGTTGCGGGCGCGTTTGCGCTGTACCTTGCCATCGCGCGCATCCCCGGCCTTGAGCAAGCGCTGGCGCCCGACCCCAAGTTCGGGTGGCGCGGCTTGATTGTGCACGTGAATCTTGCCCTGGGCGTGTGGTTTGGCGCTTTCACAGCCGGCTTGTTCTGCCTGCTGCCGGGCGCGCGGCGGCTGCGCGTCACGCAGACAGCGCAGATGCTGGCGCTGCTGGGTGTGCTGGTCTTTTCTTCGACGCTGTTCATCCGCGAGGCTGAACCGATCCGCAGCAACTACATACCCACGCTTGACCACTGGGTGTTTCTGCTGGGCCTTGGGCTTTTTGGCGGCAGCGTCGGCCTTAGCTACCTTGACCGGCGCCTGCTGCCCGATGGCGCCCACAGCGACATCCCCGCCGACGCGCAAGCGGGCCTGCGGGCCGCTGCGCTGGCAACGCTGACCGCGCTGGCGACATTTGCGATGGCGTGGTTGACGCAGCCCGCGAACATGCTGCCCGAGGGTTACTACCACCGGCTGTTCTGGGGCGGCGGGCATGTGTTGCAGTTCGCCAACGTGCTGGCGATGGTGTCGTGCTGGTTGCTGCTGCTGGGCAAGGTCACACGGCGGCCGGTGCTGCACGGGCGATTTGGCGCGGTCCTGTTTGCGCTGCTGCTGCTGCCGGCGCTGGCCGGGCCGTGGCTGATGCTGGCCGAGACGTCCGACGCGTGGTTCACGCAGATGATGCGCTGGGGCATCTGGCCGGTGACGAGTGTCCTTATCCTGTTGTGCGCGCGGGCGCTGTTGTCGGCGCGGCCGGCGCTTGCGCCGGGGGCGCTGCGCAGCACGGCGTTTGTGGGATTCGCGACCAGCGTGGCCATGACGATTGCCGGGTTCATACTGGGCGCGATGATCCGCGACGACAGCACGCTGGTGCCGGGGCACTACCACATGAGTATCGGCGCGGTGACGGCGGCCTTCATGGCAACCTTTCTGGTGCTGCTGGAACCCCAAGGCCGCACGCAGCCTGACGCGCGCCCGCGCCGCCTGGCGGTGTGGCAGCCGCTGCTGTTCGGGGGCGGGCAGGCGGTGATGGCGCTTGGCTTTGCCATTGCCGGGGTGGCAGGCGCCGAGCGCAAGGCCTACGGCAGCGACCAGCAGGTGCGCAGCGTCGGCGAGTGGATCGGCCTGAGCGTGATGGGGGGCGGCGCCGTACTGGCAAGCGTGGGCGGCATCGTTTTCCTGGTGCTGGCGTACCGGGCGCTGCGCACACGGGTTGACAGCGCCGCCGCGTGAAATCAGAAGGGGCGGACATCCCGGAGATAACCATGAAGACCTTCACGATCATCCTTGCCCTATTTGCGCTGGTTTGCGCGGTCGCAGCCTGCGGCAGCGGCGCCAATGTTGCGCCCAGCAATCGTGCCAAGCCTGCGCCCCATGCGCACGGCTATCACCCGCCCGTACCCGACGCGTACAAAGACCGCAAGCCCCCCGCGGGCATGAGCCTGACCGACGCCGCGGTCATCGCGCGCGGCAAAGAACTGTTCGAAAGCCCCGACGCCGGCAACTGCATCAGCTGCCATGGTAACGACGGCAAGGGCGGCGGCCCCCTTGGCGCCAACCTTGACCCCAAGCCGGGCAACCTGACCGACCCCGAAGTGCATGAGCACGTCAGCGATGCCTACATCTTCTGGCGTATCCAGACCGGCAATGCCGGCTGGGGCAACCATGACGGCAAGGTCAGCGGGATGCTCGGCTATACCAAGCGCGGCACGGACGACGAGTGGGACCGCGACTGCTGGGCCCTGACCGCCTATGTGCGCTCACTGAACGGCAAGTAGCCTGCCGGGCCGGTTTTGAACTTTCGGCTGGGTGGCTTGCATGACGGGCGTCTGATTGCATTAATTAAGCAGTTGACTCTTCCGCCGGGTGGCTTGCGCGTGCATGCAACCCGGCGGTTTCTTTGTGGAGACACTGCGTGTCTGCGCACATCGTGGCTGGGCCCGTCCTGACTGGCGGCGAGGCCCTGGCTCCTGCCCTCAACCTTTACCGTTTTCCTCATTTGTATGACGTGCTCAAAGCGCCCGACGACGGTGACGTCGCGGTCGTGCGCGAGCTGATTGAGCGCTTCGTGGGCCCGGCGCCCTGGGCCATCCTTGACCCGGCCTGCGGGCCCGGCAACTGGCTGCGACCCTTTGCGCCACACGCTGCGCTGCTGGCCGGCAACGACAACTGCCCGGAGATGGTTGAGTACACGCGCGCATGCGTGGGCGCACACACGGTGCTGGGCGACATGTACGACCCGCAGTTGCCGCACACCTTTGACGTGATCCTTGAAGCCAGCGGCGTAACCTCGCTGGTGCCTGACGCCGCAACGCTCTGCCGCTGGGTCGGCACCCTGGGCAGCCTGCTTTCAAAGGGCGGCGCGGTCGTGCTGCTCATGAACTTCGAAACGCCCCCCGCCGCTGAGCTGCCGGCTGCCCTGTGGCAAAGCGACTGGCGGCCGGTGCCGGGCGGGTTCGCGCGCATCCGCTACGACCTGCTGGCCGACATGCCGGGCGCCCAGCGCATCCGCCGCACGGTTGAAACGGAAGGCGGCGGCTGGCCCCCACTGATCGTGGAAGACTACGACCTTTCGGTGTGGCCTTCCGACACGTTGCAGGCGCTGGCGGCCCCGCCCGGCATGAGGTTGCGCGCGTGCGTTGACGCCGCCAACGGCCAGGCCGCCGACGCGCAGGGCGAGCGCCTGCTGGTGTTCACGGCCGCCTAGTTTGGCGGCAAAACCCGGCACGGCCCTAGAAGGCGGCGCCGATGCGCAGGATGTAGAACAGGTTGTCGATGTCGTTGGGGATGTTCCGCTGCTGCTTGAAGTCTTCGTCATTGAAGATCAGTTCAAAGCCCAGGATCACGTTGCGCGCAAGCGTGAAACTGATGCCGGCCATGAACTCGCGGCGGTTGGCGGTAAAGCCCGCAGCGTCGGCCAGCGAGAAGCCGGGCACCGCGCCTGAGCTCACGCGCAGCGGGTGCGCAAACGGATCGGTCGCGTCCAGCGGGTTGTACTTGTTGTTGGTGATCAACTCGCTGTACCGGAACAGCGGGGTAATCCGCAGGAAAAACGGGATGCGCGGCAGCTCAAAGGTGTAGCGCACCTCAACCCCCCACGCGTCGCGGGCAAGCCGGCCGTCTTCGCCATGGATGTAGTGCGCGTGCACAAACATGTCGCCTCCGGCCAGCCGGTATGCAAAGTCAATGTTCGCGCCCATGCGCCACTTGTGGCGGGGAATGTAGCCGCCGGGACTAGTCTGCGTGCCGCCCTTGAAGGGAATGCGCATCAGGCCCTCGATCAGGGCAAGCTCGTTGCGGCTCAGCTGGTCGTAGCTGCCCCACAACAGCACGTTGATGTAGTTGGTGTTGCTGCCGGTGGCGTCTTCGGGCGTAAACGGCGCGTCGCCGCGCAGAAAGCTCATGGCGTTGAAGTCGTAGATGAACCCCAGCCCGAACTCGGACTGCACATAGCGGCTGATCTCTTTGGGATCGCCAAGGCCGCGGAAGTAGCGGGTTTTGTCGTCAGCCAGGATCGGGTAGTTGTTGCTGTCATCCACGTGGCCGCGCGACAGCAGGTTGCCGTCGGACAGGGCGCCGATCAGATACAGGCTTTGAAGCACGCGCAGTGTGTACCGGATCTGGACGACTTCGTCCTGGTGAAACGCTCGCTGGCCCAACGCCATCGTCTCGGCGCCGCGCGACTGCCGCCAGAAATGCCCGTCGATGCCGAACAGAAAGCTGTCGGCCAGGTAGCCCGGCGGCAGAAACTGGCTGATCGGCTTGTTGTAAACGACGATCGCCTTGGGCACCTCGACGATATCCTCATCCAGCAGGGCGTAGTCACCGTTGAAGCGAACCGTGACCTCGCTTTCGACCACGTCGCTGTAGCCCGCGAACACAGTAAGCCACGCGCTGGAAAAGTTGATGCCCGACGGCGCGCGGGCGCCCCCTGCGGGGTGTTCCTTGTGAGGCTCATACTGCGCCTGCCGGAACTTGACCATCAGGCCGCCGCTGAACTCAAGGAACAGCTCGCGGCGCGAGCGCAGGGGCGCGAAGTCTTCAAACCGCTTGCGGACGGCCTCTTCCACCTCGTCGCGCACCATCTGGTCGGCGGCCGCGCGGTCGCGGCGGATCATTTCCTCGACTTCTTCGCGGGTGATGCCGGACTTGCCGCCCCCGTTGCCGCCATTGTCACCGTTGTCGGGCGGCAGCACGGGTTGGGCCGCAACAGGACCCGTCGCGGCCATGGCCGCTAGGAAAAGTCCCATCGCATACGTCAAGACCTTCACGGGGAGAATTGTGGGGGACCGCGGACCGAACGTCAACGACCGCTTGAACCTTGTGCAGTTCGTTCGATAATGCTCAGGTTCCATAGCTGCCTTGGTCGATTGACACCCTAGGGGTGGCTGGTAGTTTGGTCGGATTGTCCGACAAGCTTGGCCCGGCGGGAGCGGGGAAGGGAAATTATGCCCCATACCGATGCCGGTTTTAAGGACCGCGTCATGGTCGTGCGAATGGTCACGGCTACCGATGTCGGTCTGCAACGGAAGAACAACGAGGACGCCTGCGCGACGCTGGAAGACGCGGGCCTCTGCGTGGTTGCGGACGGCATGGGTGGTCACCTCGGGGGCGAGATCGCCTCGAATATTGCCATTGAGACTGTGACCGAGGCCTTCAAGTCCCGCGGCAAGGGCGGCCACGACGAAAAGAAAGACGCCGAGCTGCTGCAAAAGACCATCAAGGCCGCCAACAAAGAGATTTACCGGCGCGGCAACGCCGATGCCGCCCTCAAAAACATGGGCACGACCATTGTCGCCGCGGTGTTTGACGGCGACTACATTGTGACTGCCAACGTCGGCGACAGCCGGATTTACCGGCTTCGCGAGGGCAAGTTCAGCCAGGTAACCGAGGATCACTCTTGGGTCGGCGAGCTGCGCAAGAAGAACCTGATCAGCGAAGAAGACGCCCGCAGCCACCCGCTCAAGAACATCATTACCCGCGCCTTGGGGATGGAGCAGACCGTCGAAGTTGACGTGAAGTGGGAAAAGGCCAAGGCGGGCGACATTTACCTGCTGTGCACCGACGGCCTGACCGACCTCGTGCCCGACGGCGAGATCAAGCAGCACCTGATGAAGCAGGGCGCTGCCCTCGACGCCATCGCGGCCAGCCTGATCGAAGCCGCCAACTCAGCCGGCGGCAGCGACAACATCACGCTGGGCCTGTGCCAGGTTGAGTAGTCAATCCTGGAACTTGTAGAGTCGTGCCTTGAAGTGCTTGTGCAGCACAAAGGCCAGTCGTTTCGAGAGCAAGCCTCGGTGCCCAACCAGGCAGACACTCTTGTAGTATTGCTGCAGACTTCCTTCAGCCAGATGAGACAGCACCCTCTCGGTGTGATCTGGATCGAACGTTACTTGCCGCAAATCGAGTTCAAGTTCCGCGTGTTCGTCGATGTCACCGCCTTTTGGGGTGACTTCGTTAAACAGCCAGTGGTAACTGTTCAGGTTCAGAACACCTGTCAGCGTTACCTTGGTGCCGCTTTCGCCCGTCCTTCCCAGTTCAAGGGTCGGAACGCCTCGACCGCGCCACGCCATCAGTGCAACTTCGGGTGACGGAACTGTCAGGCCTTCCCAATCACCGGCGTTTCCATCCGGCGACACGATTCTCCAGCTGCGGCCAGGCTTACCCCAGCGGTTGTTCAAACGGCGGAACAGCCCGTCAAAGAACGGCCCCTTGGGGAACTGGCGGCCTACGAGTTCAATAATCAGCCAATCGTCCTGATTGGTACAGTGACGTTTCACCAGTGCCATGATGCAGCGGGCGTCATGGCGGACAAGCACGTCGCGCTCGCCTTCGACTTGCCGAATGACTACCAGGCCCGGCCAGTGGCGTGTTACCGCGAATCGACCAAGGCGTGAATCAGCCCCCGGCATCTCAGGCAGTGCCGGCTCCTTGGCCTTTGCAGGCGGCTGTCGCGGCTGATCGCTTACATCCGGCGCAACGCGGGGCATACGGAAGTGGTCATGCACAAAGTCTATCGCGTCGCTCAACTGGTCAATCAACACGAAGTAACTTCGAAGGCCCAGAAACTCGCAAGTCTGTGCGGCCTTTGGATGCAAACCAGCAAAAATCAACTCGCCACCGTTTCCCTTCAGAACATCCGCGCCATACACCAGGCAGCCTTGACCCATCGATCCGATCCAGCGCATCTCTTGACTGTCCAGAATCACGAATCGGGCATTGCGCACACGACGAAGATACGCAAAGTGCGCCTCGAACTCATAGACATAGCGCGTGTCAAACGGGTTGCGAACCCGCATCACCCAGCAATCCTGTATACCCGCAGAGTAAACTTCATCTATGAACTCGCGCCGCGTTGACCACCACTGGTAGGCGGCCTGAAGTTGTCCCGACTCAAGCGTATCGGCCCAACAGAACAATCCATCCGCCACCTGTACCCGCA
Source organism: Planctomycetota bacterium (assembly GCA_019636195.1). Classification (GTDB taxonomy): domain Bacteria; phylum Planctomycetota; class UBA8742; order UBA2392; family UBA2392; genus JADJRK01. The sequence goes on from JAHBYA010000013.1 coordinate 92,063, forward strand.
GTCGCTCACGAAGCAGCTTCTGGGCGCCTACCAGATAGACGCAAAGGCCGCTTTGCCGGATCTGCACGACGCTTTCAACCAGCCATTGCAACAGTGGTTCGCTGATTCCGGTGCACCGGGAGAAGTCCAGCACGTGGTTGCAGTCCCGCCCTGTCCAGGCGACGTCGATGGCGGCCATGAAGTCCATTCCGCTGGCCTGGTTCACCGCACCGGACACGCATACGCTCGAGTAGCCATAGCTATGCCCGTCTGTTCTGACGCTGAGTACACAACTTGTCCCTGCCTTGAACGAGGCGGCGTACTCTTCGGCGGATTCACGATCAGGCAGGTGTCGCCACCCGCGGTACCATCCGTTGATCGGCGTCTCATCCAGCAGGGGTACCGGGTAAAGGACCACATGCCGATGCTTCGCAAGCAGGGTAGGCCGTGCGAAGTCCAATGCCTGGATTGCTCGACTGTGTTCGCCCTTTTCCGTGTTGAGGACCAGAACTTCAATCTCAGGATGCTGATCAAAGCAGTTAACCAGGTCCTGCCTGTTGGGCTCGTTCTGTTGAGCCCCGGCAACAACCGTCTTGAACCGCGCATGCCAGACGCCCGTATGCGCAGTGGGTAACAACTCCTGAATGGACGTCAGGTCGTCCATGCGGCACATTCTGAAACAGGCCACAAAAGTGTGGCAAGCAATTTGTACGGCCATGGTCCTGCCTGTTTGAGCAATCGCGAGACTAGCGTGCAACAGGCGCGGCCTGGCGCCGGACGCCTTAGCCGCCACCCTAATCGAAGCCGCCAACAACTCCGGCGGCAGCGACAACATAGCGCTGGGCCTGTGCCAGGTGGTGTAGTTGGCTCAATGGCCGGAAGTTCACCAAGCCGCGGGTTCCCGCGGCGCTTGCTTTGGCGCGCGCTTGACACGGAACAGCCGGCCGTCAACCAGCAGCAGGCCGGCGGCGATGACGGCCATGCCGGCGACCTGTTGCGATGTCAGAACATCATCCAGCAGGCCGACGCACAGCAGGGCGGAGCTTACCGGGATCAACAGCGTTACCAGCAGAATATTGGTTGCGCCCGCGGTCTTCAGCAGCCGAAAGTACAGCACATAGGCTAACGCTGTGCTGACCAGCGCCAGTGCCGCCAGTGCCAGCAACGGCTCAAGGCCGGGTGTCGGGCCGGTCCACGGCTGATCGACAAGCAGCGCCGCGGGCAACGTTACAGCCGCCGCGGCTGTGAGCTGGCCTGTGGCGAGCGCCAGCGGCGGCGTGTGTTTGACGCGACGGCCTGTGATGCCCGCCACGGCGTAGCACAAACCCGCACCCAGCACAGCCGCATAGGCGAGCACTTCGCCTTCGTCGGAAAAGGCTTCGCGGCCCACCATCACGCCCACGCCGACAACGCCGACGACGCAGCCCAGCACCTTCAGTGGCGTCATGCGCTCATCGCGCGTAAAGAAGTGCGCCAGAATCACTGTAAACAGCGGTGTTGTCGCGTTCAGCATGCTGGCCAGCGAGCCACCAATACGCGTCTGCGCCCAGAACATGCAGGCAAAGGGCAGCGCGTTGTTGCTCAGGCCCAGCAGCAGGTACCAGCCCCACATGCGCCCGCCGGGCAGTTTGATGCGCATTGCCAGCAACAGCACGTGCAAAGCCAGCGCCGCCAGCGCCAGCCTTGCAAACACCAGCGTCAGGGGCGCAAATGCGCGCAACCCAAGCTCAATGAAAAAGAAGCTGCCGCCCCACAGCACAGACAGCAGCACCAGCCCGCCCCACTCGCGCGGGCTCATCGGCCCGGTAGGAGCCCTGCCGTTCACGCCCGCGATTGACGCCACTTGCGCGCTTTGCACACGGGCATCGTAACCGCGGGCGGGGGCGTGCCTAGTCCGCCTGGGGCTCGTCGGCTGGTCCCGTTACCGGCCCGCGTTGCGGCGCGGGTTTGGGCTCCGGCTTGATCGGGTCGCCGGTCACCGGCGACTTGGGTTGCGTCAGCTTCCTGTCGCCGGTGGTGGGGTTGCGCGGCTTGTCGCGGGGCGTGGGCGGCGGCGGGGGTGTGGTAATGGCCGGCGGCGCGTGGCGGCGCAGGATCAGGATTGCCCGCGCGGTCGAAAGCGGGTCGCCCCAGTCGCCCTCTTTGCCCTGGTGATTGCACAGGACAATCGCAGCCGACATGTACCAGTCCACTTCACCGTTGAGCTTGCGGATGTTCGACAACACGCAGCCGCGTTCAATCGCGTACAGGTTGTAGTTTCCGCCCCAGCCGCCCTGCCAGTCTGCGCGTGCGTGTATGCCCTGCGGAATCTTGTCCTGTGCGTTCGGCTCTCGCGGTTCATCCAGCGGGTCGGAAAGGTCGGGGATATGCTTGGCCAGATACGCCTGGCCGGCAAAAAGGTGCAGGTCGATCTGTTCATGCAGGTCGTCTTTCAGTTTGCCGCGCACCCACAGCTCATCCTTGGCGGACGCAAGCAGTGCCATGGCCGTGGCGACATGCTGCACCTGAAACGACGTGATGCCCTTGAGGGAGATGGCCGTGCGACCGTACCCCCAGCCGCCGGGCGTAATGCTTGACTTCCATTGCTTTGGCGCCCAAGCGCCGCCGCGCAGATAGCGCGACGCTTTGGCGGGCTCGTCTTCCTGTGGCGGCTCCCAGAGTATGCGAAAGGGTACTTTCTTGGCCCCGGTCTCCGGTATGAACTGCCGGATCAACGAGCGCGCCTCCATCTCGAAGATGTCCACGTTCACTCGCGCGCCAAGTGCGCTGGCGGACTTGTACCCGCAGCCCGCGTACTGGCTGATCGAGTTGTCCGAATGCCCCTTGACCGAGCCGACGGGCTGCGGCCCGTAACCCCATCCCCCGCAGTCGGGGCCGGCGTGGCAGAGGTCCAGAAACTCGACGAGCCTCTGGATGATCTCGCGATGTTTCTGCGGCAGCGCCTTCCATACCGCGTCACGCGCAGAGGCGTACTTACTGGGGTTCTCGGCCTTGAGCACGCCCTTGGACTGAATCAGCTCTTTGTGGTACTCGGCAAAAAAGTCCAGCGCCATGCCGGCCTCGTAGGCCAAAAAGGCCATCCGACCCGGAGTGTTTCCGCTAGGGTTGCTGATGCAGTCGGGCAGGACCGACATCAGGCGCGACAATCCCTTCTGGATCGGCTGGTCCTCGGGCTTCATGCCTCCGCTCAGCATCGCGGTCAAACTGATCGCCGTGATGCCGATGTAGCCTTTGTCAAACCCGCCATCGACCAGTTGCGCCGTCTTCAGCCACTCAACACCTCTGTCGATTGCCTCGTTCACGCGCAGATCGAGGACGGGATCGTCAATCTCGTCGGGCAGGATGGGTGCCACCGAGGCATGCAGCACCGAAAGCGCCTTGATTGCAGCCTTGATGCGGTCGCCGGAAAGGCCCTTCAACGGCGGCTCCAGCGCCGAGTCCTTCGACCGAAACACGCCCCCGCACACCGACAGGCATTGCAGCGCGGTCTCGATCGTCTCGCGGGCGCCGGCCAGCGGCGTCAACCCGCACAGGCCCAGGTCAAACGCCAGTGTGCGCTCGGTGTACACGGCGCCCGACGCCATCTGGTCGCGCACCGCGCGCTGGCGCAGGGCAAAGCGCCAATCGTAGCCGTCCTTGCCTTCCGGGGCGTACTCAGGGTCGCAACTGCGCAGCAGCATCAGCCGGCCCCCGTCAAACACTTCCTCTTTCCAGTCGATTTCCAGCCGCGCGAACAGGGCCGGCGCGCTGAACTTCTTCGCGATCGCGTTGCGCGTGCTGCTGCCGATTGATTTGCGCGAAGCCTGCAGCGCCAGCGTGAATGCCGCCGCCGCCATCAGGTTGGTATCAAGGTCCGTGCCTGCGCTCAGGCCTGAAGCGGGCGCGCTGATCCAGCCCAGCTTGTCGTGGGCGTTGTATGAGAGTGTCTTGAGTTCCGTTTCCCAGATCTTTTCGTTGACGTCGATGTTCATCTCAATGGCGGCGCGCATCATCACGCCGCGCCACAAGTGGTTGGCGAACCACATGGCGTCAAAGACACGACCCTTCATCAGGGGCAGCCCTTCTTCCAGCAGCTCACGCGGCCGCAGCGCAAGCTCGGAAAGCGCCTTGGCGAGCTTGTCCAGCGTGCGCGACGCGTTTTTGTCCTGCGCGAACTCGGGGCGCATCAGGGCCGCGCGGCACACCATCAGCGACACGGCGTACACGGCAATGCTGTGGTTCACGCGCTTGTGCTCGACGATCTTCATGAATCGATCGACTTCGCGCTTCAGCGTGTCATCGACCGGCATGCCGGACTCAAGCAACACCCACAACCGCAGCACTTCAAGCTGGGTCATCGGCTTTTTGTCCTCAATCCCGTACGCGGGCAGCGTGCAGGGTATGTAGTAGCGGCGCGCCATCAGTTCGGCTTCGTCGGCGGGCTTGATCAGGTAGCGCAGACCGTTCAGCAGCATGACCTGCTCACCGTCCAGCCCCGCCAGCGCCTTGTGGGCGTCGGCAAGCTCTTTGTCCGAGAACATGCGGGCCATGGGCCGGGCCGCAGCCGGTTTCGGCTCGGGCTTGTCGCCCTTTTTCTGGGCGGAGGATGGAAATGCCGGCGCCAGTACGGTCGCCAAGGCAATGCAGCATAGGAAGTAGCGAAGGGCGATCATTGAGGGGCTCCAGACCGGGCGTCGCCATCCACGGTAGTGCCAGTCTGGACCGCATGGAATGCTTTTGCGGATAAGCTATTGCTGATGCGTGGTCAACGGGCCAGCATTTTGCCGATCAGCGATGCAGACTCAGCCGTCGGCAGTAATCTGCTCGATGACCTCTTTCAGCACCTTGTCGGCCTCATCGGCGGCCGGCTGGCAGGTGCCCGCGGCTTTGTGGCCGCCGCCGCCGTACTTGAGCATCAACTCGCCTACGTTGGTCTTGCTGTCGCGCTTGAGAATGCTTTTGCCGCAGGCGATGGCGACGTTCTGGCGGTCTTTGCCCCACATCACGTGCAGGCTGATGTTCTGCTCGGGGTACAGGGCGTACACCACAAAGCGGTTGCCGGCGTAAATCGTGTCTTCTTTGCGCAGGTCCAGCACGACCAGGTTCTTGTGCACGCGGCTGCACTTTTCAATCTGCTCGGCGTTGATCACCTGGTGGCGGCGGTACATCTCAATGCGCTCGGCCACGTCGGGGTGGGTCAGAATGTCTTCCAGCGGCTTGGTGCGGATCAGGTCGATCAGGTCGCGCATCAGTTCTTTGTTGCTGATGCGGAAGTCGTGAAAACGCCCAAGGCCGGTGCGTGCGTCCATGATGAAGCTCAGCAGCACCCAGCCCTGCGGGTCAAGGATTTCTTCCTTGGTGAACTGCGCGCTGTCGGACTTGTCCACTGCCGCCATCAGGCTTTCACTGATACCGGGAAACTTCTTGGCGCCGCCGTAGTGCTTGTACAGCACCCTTGCCGCGCTGGGCGCGTTGGGGTCAATGATGTAGTTATCCGGCCGGCCGACGCGCGTCACCTCACTGGCGTGGTGGTCAAACGCCAGATAGACGCCCTTTACATAAGGAAGGTTGGCGGTGATGTCGCGATTGGTGACCGTTATCTTGCCGTCCTGCATGTCCTTGGGGTGCACGAACTCAATGCCGTCGATCATGTCCAGTTCGCGCAGCAGTACCGCGCACATCAGCCCGTCAAAGTCGCTGCGCGTGATCAGTTTGTACTTGTCCGTCATGGCACCCCCAAGCCCGCACTATAGCCACTGGCAACGCCAAGTCGCCACCCCTACCCGGGCCCGGCTACATTACCTCGCGGCTCTTCAGGTCCTTCCAGACGCGGTACAGGTAGCCCAGGCCGGCAATCAGGAACAGCGGCTGGGCAAAGAACACGAACGCGGCCATCTGGTACGGGCCGGGGTCGATCGCGTACAGGCCCGTGATCAGGAAGGCCAGGGCGGCGGCAAGGGCTTGCAGGCGCAGGCGGTTCATTCGGCCCCTCCCATCAGCTTGCTGTAGTCCGGGTGGCCGGGCGTGCGCCGTTCGCGCGAGGGGTGCGCGGCGCCGTGGCAGTTGGTGCAACTGAGCGAGCTTTCCGCCAGCCGTTCGCTGACTGTGGCGTGCGATGGCACTGCCTGAAACGCCGGCGTCCCCTGGTGGCACTTGAGACAGTTGTCGTTGTGAAACACGCCGCGATACATGATCGGCTCGGTGTACGTGCGCGTGGTGTAGCGCGCGAGATGGCGGTAGCCCTCCATCTTGGCGCGCATGTCGCCCGCAAGGCCGTAGTCCGAGTGGCACTGGTAGCACTGGTCCTTGGGGATCCAGCCGTTCTTGAAGTGCCGGGCGGCGAGGCTCTGGCTTTGCGGGTCGCGCATGTCGGTGACCATCGGCGTCATCACGTGGCAGCGGTTGCAACTGTCAACGTCATGCACGCCTTCCACGGTGTGGTAGTTGGCGACGCCGACGGCCGTGGCCGGTATCGCGAACAGCGCCGCCAGCGCCAGCAGCTTGAAGAAGGCGAGGCCGGACAGTGTCGCGAAGCCGATATGGATTTTGCGTTCGCGCGGAATCTTCCCGAACTCGACACGCGACAGCCACAGGCACAGCACCAGCCCGACTGCGCTGAAGGCGCCGGCAAACATGCGCGTGAGGTCGGTGATTTCCATCAGTTGCCCAGCCTTCGCATCTGCACAGCCGTCAGCTTGAACTCAGGCTCTTTCGAGACCGGGTCAACGTGATCGGCGACCACGCGATTGACCAGCAGTCGTGCGTCGTAAAACGCCGCGAACACCAGTCCCGGGCGCATTTCGCGGTCAATCACCGCCCGGCCCTGCACGGCGCCGAACGCGCTGGAAACTTCAATCATGTCGCCCGCTTCAATGCCGCGGCGTTTTGCGTCCACTTCACTGACGGTGAAGCGCGCGGGCCCGGCTGCGCCGCGTAACTCGGGGATGCGCATGGTCATGGTGCCGGTGTGCCACTGCTCCAGCACGCGGCCGGTGGTCAGGTACAGCGGATACACTTCGCTGCGCTGCTCGGGGCTGGGCACATACGGGCAAAGATAGACGACGGCGCGCTTGTCCTTGCGGCCGTAAAACTCGATGCCCGCGCCCTTGCTGACAAAGGGGTCTTCGCCTTCAACGAAGCGCCGTGCCGTGCCGGGGTGATCTTCGTCGGGGCAGGGCCACTGCAAGCCGGGCAGCGCGCGCAGGCGGTCGTAGGTCATGCCCTCAAAGTTGTAATAGCTGTCAGCGCTGAAGTGCCGCCACTCGTCCCACACTTCCTGCGGCGTGCGGGCCTTGATCAGGTCGCCGAGGCCGAGACGCTTCGCGATCTCGACCAGCATCCACAGGTCGCTGCGCGCCTCGCCCGGCGGATCAAGCAGTTTGGGCACAAGCTGGTAGCGGCGCTCGCCCTGGCCCAGTACGCCCTCTTTCTCGCACCACAGCGCGGCGGGCAGCAGCACGCTGGCGGCCTTGGCGGTTTCACTGTCCGGCACGATCTCGCTGACCACGGTAAAGCAGTCCTGCATGGCTTTGGCGTAGCGGTCAGCGGCGGGCATGCTTTGGCCGGGGTTGGTACACATGATGAGTGCGCCCTTGACGCGCCCGTCGCCCATGGCGCGAAACAGGCTGACCGCATCGTGGCCGGGCGTCTGCGAAATCGCGCCTTCCGGCAGGCCCCACTTGTGCTCGACTTCGCGGCGGTGATCGGGATTAGTGACTGTGCGCCCCGCCGGCAGCAGGTGCGACAGGCTGCCGGTGTCGCGCACGCCGCCGCAGGCGTTGGGCTGGCCGGTGATGCTGAACGGCGTGGCGCCCTTGCGCCCGAACTGGCCGGTGATCAGGTGCAGGGCGTTCAGCATGGTGTTGAGCGCCGTGCCCTGCGTACGCTGGTTGACGCCCATCGTCCAAAGCGACGTGGAAGCGCGCGAAGTAGCAAAGCGATGCGCCACATGGCGAATCAGGTCGGCGCCGATTCCAAGTTGCTGCTCGACTTTCTCCGGCGTGTAGTCGCGCAGGAACGCGCGGAAGGCCTCAAAGTCAACGGTTTCGCCGTTGCGGTCAAAGCGCACATGGCGCTGCATGAACTTCATGTCGCACAGGCCGTCTTCGACCATCACTTGCGCCATGGCGTTCAAGAGCAGCAGGTCGGTGCCGGGAATGACCGGCAAATGCAGGTCGCTGCGCTTTGCGGTCTCACTGCGACGCGGGTCAACGCAGATGACAAAGGCGTTGCGATTGGCGGCCCGCCGCCGCTGCACGCGCTCCCAGAGCGGCGGGTGGCACTCGTACGGGTTGGCGCCGAAGATGAAAAACAACTCGGCATGGTCGATGTCGGCATAGCAACCCGGCGGCTCGTCTTTGCCGTACACGCGCACGTATCCCGCCGCCGCGGAAGACATGCACAGCCGCGGGTTGCCGTCCACATTGTTGGTTCGCAGGCCGCCCTTGAACAACTTGTTTGCCGTGTACGTCTCTTCGGTGAACAGTTGCCCGCTGCCGTAAAACGCCAGCGCATCGGGGCCGTGTGTGTCGCGGATTTCCTTGAAGCGCCTGCCGATCAGGTCCAATGCTTCGTCCCACGACGCCGGTTCAAGTTTGCCGTTGCGGCGGATCATCGGCGTGGTCAGGCGGCCCTCAATCTTGGGCAGGGCCCGCAGCATGCTGCCCTTGACGCAGATCACGCCTTTGTTGTGGCCGTCTTCGTGGCCGCGGATATCGACAATCTCGCCCTCGCGCATGCCCACGCGAATCGTGCAACCCGTGCCGCAGAAACGGCAGACTGACTTGTGCCACTCGTCGGCTGTGCCCGGCGGGACAAGTGCCTCAAGCGCCCCCCATCCGGCAAACGCCGCCGCAGTGGCGGCGCCCAGGCCGGCCATGGCCCACATGAACTCGCGACGATGAATGTCCTGCGGCTCGGCAGGCTGAGGCGTTTCCGATTCCACTGGTGTCTCCGCGATGCGGAGTATAACGAGCCAATGGGTGCCGAAAATCCACTATTGAGTGACTGGCGCCACCCAACTGCACATATCCGGCCCGTCCGGGGACTGCCGGTTGGTCTCGTAAAAGGTCGGCGGCTCCCACGTGACACCCGCTGCAAGGCGCCGCTGTTCTGCCTTGAGGTTGCGACGCACCCACCAGCCGCCAAGCAGGCCGACCAGCCTGGCCTTCAGCCCGAACGTGGCTTCGAGTTCTTTCCTTAATAGACGGATATCAGGGTGCAGTGCACTGCCGCGAAAGTGACTGTCAGCAGCAGCCATGACAGCCGCCCACGTCGTCGGCAGCTCGGACGCTTCCCAGCGAAAGCGTTCGCGCACCCTTGCGTCAGGGTGCTGCCGGTGCTTCAGCCAGCCTTTGAGTGTCGTGCGCACGATGCGCAACAGGCTGGGCCCGTTGATCTCGAAATCGCGTGTAAAGGCGCGCAGCAACATCTCGGTTTCCATGCCCGCGGGGATGCCGGGATGCACAAAGTTGAACCTGTGCTGGCCATGGATCTCCGGCAGGTCGCACTCGCTTTCGGGCAGCATGCGACCTTCTTGCGTGATCTGCCGGTGCAGTGGCGTGCCCGGCAGCGGCGTGTACAGCATGAACTGGTGGAAGTCCGTGGCGTGGCTTACGGCGTGATCAATGGCGTCATCGATGTTGGCGGGCGTGTGGTCTTCAAGCCCGATAATGCTTGAGCCCAGCACGCGTATGCCGTTGGCCTGAAACTCGGCTACCATGGCCCGCGTGTCGGTGCCGCGCAGCTTGTTGTAGCGGCTGTCTTTGCCCTCAAGGCCCAGCCATATCCAGGAAACGCCCAGCCGCACCAGCTCGTCGATGCTGTAGCCGCGCAAGACATTCGCTGAAGTAAAGATGTAGTACGACCATGGCTTGTTGTCGCGCTCCATGAGTTCCAGCAGGCGCAGGGCGCGCTTGCGTTGCAGAAGAAAATTCTCGTCCATGACGAAGAACGACCGGGCCTGCGCCTTGCCCTCCAGGCCGCACAGCACGGAGTAGAGCTCTTCGGCGGTCTCGTAGAACACACGCGACTTGCCCTTGCCGCCGAACATCGCCGACGTTGAGCAAAAGTTGCAGCCCATAGGGCAGCCCACACTGGGAATCAGGGTGGCGGCTGTGCTGCCCGGTTTGTTGGGCACGCGGATGCCCATGCTGCGCATGTTGACGGGCGTGTGCACGACGGGGTGACGGATGGGGCGCTGCGGATCTTCGCCGAGGTAGCGGCGGAACCACTCAATGCCCTCGCCCTGTACGATGTGGTCGGCGTCAATGCGCGCGTGCAAGTCGGGGTGATTGGCGATGTGGCCGCCCACCACGATCTGAGCATCCGGCAGGTGTTTGCGCACCAGCTCGCACATGTGTTTCACCTTGCCGATGTTGACAAGGATGCTGCTGATGCCGACGACGTCGTAGTGGTTGTTGGCGATTTCGGCCTCGAAGCGCTCGAGTGTCGGAAAGTCCAGCAGGTTGCAGTGAGCGTCCAGGTTGCACTGGATCAGCATCAGCCCCCAGCTGCGATGGAAAATCCGCAGCGACCACGGCCCCTGCACGCGGGTCACCTGGTTGTGGTACAGCTCCATGGGATTGATCAGTCGGCTGCCGTACTCGTCGTCGCGGGCGTAGGGCCCGAAGACGCTGCTGAGCAGGACTTTGGCGTTGCCGGCAAGCGGGTGCAGCGGGTGCGCGGTTGCGCGCGTCAGGGTGGTTTGCATCAAATACGCTTATCATATCCAGATATCCTGTAAACGGGGCGGCCGGTTGCGAACAAGTCTCAGCCTGCTTGACACCCCATATTCGGATAGTATTATCTGAATATGTAGCGAAAGGAGCACGCCATGAGCGCCACGTTTACACCCGACCAGCAGCTGCCCGACGTCCTGCGCCGCTACCCCCAGACCCGCGCCGTCTTTGACCGCTACGGGCTGAAGGGCTGCGGCGGGCACCATGGCCCCGCCGAAAGCATCGGCTTCTTTGCGCGCGCCCACGGCGTGGATGAAAGCCGCCTGATCCTTGAACTGGTGCAGGCCGCCGCCATGCCGGCAGCCAAGCCGGCGGGGCAGGCGCGCAGTTTTGCCGACTACGCCTACAAGCCGTTCTTCATCACGGGCATTGCGGTGCTGTTCATCGCCGGGGCGGTCGGCGGCACGCTGATGCTGGCGTGGATGAGCGCCGACGCTTCGCCCTTTGCGCCCGGCCTGCGCCGCATGAACGGCCATGCCAACGCGATGATTTACGGCTTTGCCGGCATGTTCATCATGGGGTTCGCCTACCAGGCCCTGCCGCGCTTCCGGCACACCGCTCTCTGGAAGCCCCCGCTGGCGGCGCTCAGCTTCGGCCTGCTGCTGGCCGGCGTGCTGCTGCGCGGCGGCGGCGAGTTCTTCGGCCAGCAGGGCCTGTACCAGCCCGGCCTCGCGCCTTGGGCTTTCTACTCCGGCGTGACCGGCACACTGCTTGAGCTGGCGGCTTTCGGCGTGCTGGCGGTCGTGATGTGGAAGACGTTGCGCGTGGACGGAAAGCTGCGCGTCTATGAGCGCTTCGTGTTCGCGTCGATCTTCTGGTTCATCGCCAGCCTTGTGTACAGCCTGTACGTCTTCATCCGCATCGACGCTGCCGCCGACTTCGGGGAAATGATCACCATTGTCGCCGTCTGGCAGGAGCCGCTGCGTGTGATGCAGCTCTACAGCGCGATCGGGCTTGTCGTCATCGGCGTGATGTTGCGCTTTCTGCCGGCTGTGTTCGGCTTTCGTGACCCCGGCGAGCGCCTGTTTGCGCGCATGTTCTGGGTGGCCAATGCGGGCGTATTGCTCGCGGTCGTTTCCTGGCCGCTGGCCATGTCTGCCAAGCGCGGCCTGCTTGAACTCTCCCCGGCGTTGCTGCGCGGCGCGTGGATGCTGGGGGCCCTGCTGATTGCAGCCGGCATGCTGATCCCCGCTGCGGGTTTTGCGGCATGGCGCAAGCCGCGCGTGGCGGACCGCAGCGTGAAGTTCGCGCGCGCCGGGCTGGCGTGGCTGGCGGTCAGCCTGGTGCTGATGCTGGCTGAGCCGCTCTACATTGTGGCGCTGGGCGGCTTCGGTCACGGCTATCACGCCGGGGCGCGGCACGCCTTCACGATCGGCTTCATGACCATGATGATCATCGCGGTCTCGGCCAAGATTGTGCCCACGCTCAATGGCGTTGATCCGGCGCGGCTGCGCGGGCTGTGGCCGGTCTTTCTGCTGCTGAACCTGTCGCTGCTCTGGCGCGTGGGCGGCGAAATCGCGGCTGACTTTGACCCCGCCCTGCTGGCCGGCCTGCACTGGTCCGGCGTGATGGCGTCGCTGGCGCTGCTGCTGTGGGCCGCGCACATCGTGCGCGTGATCGTCCGGCCGCCCGTGGCAGCGCCCGAGCGCGCGACGGACATCACGCCTGAAACCAAAGTCGCCGCGGTCGTCGAAACCTGGCCCCAAACGCTGCCGGTGTTTGTGCGCTACGGCTTTACGCTGCTGACCAACCCCGTGGCGCGACGCACCGTCGCCCGCAGCGTCAACCTCGACCACGTTTGCCGCATGCACAGCCATGACGTGCGCAAGTTCGTGCAGGAGCTGCGCGTGGCCGCCGGGCTCGAGAAGCCTGCACCCTCCGCGCCGCGCTGGACCCTGAACCCGGCCACGCCGGTGGTTGAGGCCGCGCGCAGCCACCCTGCCCTGGCCGCCGTCTTTGCCAAGCTGGGCATGGATGCCTGCTGCGGCGGGGCCGAGAGCATCGAAAAGTCCGCCGAGCACAACGGGCTCGCGTTGGAAGCCGTGATGATGGAACTGGAAGCAGCACTCGACGAGGTACACCATGACACCGCTGGAAAAACTGGCGCATGAAACGCCGCACATCCTGCAGCGCGACCCGCTGGCCGAGTTTTTGGGCCTGCGCGCGGCGGACGACCCGCTGCACTACTCGCTGGAAGACGCCGGCCGATACGCCGGGCACCTGTGCCCTACCGTCGCCACGGCCTTTGAGATGACGCGCCTTGCCCTGCGCGAACTGTACGGCGACGACATGCCCGTGCGCGGCAACATTCGCGTGACCATGGCGTCGGCGCCCGACCAGTTCGCGAACGGGCCGCTGGCGCGCGTGATCGGCTTCATTACAGGGGCCGCACGCGAAGACGGCTTTCGCGGACTGGCTGGGCGCTTTTCACGCCAGAACCTGCTGGCCTACGCGCCCGAGCAGCGCCCATTCGGAAGCGTGTTGTTTGAACGGCTCGACACCGGCGCAAGCGTGCGCCTGCAAGCCTACCCCGAGCGCGCGAAAGTCGAAGGCGACATCGGCCCAGCCATGAAGGCCGCGCTGGAGCACGCCCCGGCGCCCCACGCCGACATGCAGCAACAGTGGTTCGAGCGGGTAAGGGCGGTCGTTCGCGCAGGCCCGGCGCTGTTCGAGCGCGTTTAGTACTTCAACATGCGCAGGATCAGGTCTTCCCGTTCGGCATCGGAGAGCAGGTTGTCGGTGCCGGGGTAGAGGATCTGCTCTTCCTTCATGTTGTGCTCGACCAGCACGCCCAGCAGGTTGGCGTGCCACTGCTCGAGGTCGGGCAGGGATTCTTCGCGCGTGGCCTGCACCATTCCGTTGATGGCCTGCTTGATCTGCACGTGCTCGTCGCGCATGACCTGCGTGGGGCCGCCGGTCCGGATGCCCGTGCGCTGCTCGTACTCAGGAAACAGCACGTCGTCTTCCAGGTCGGCGTGGCGGAACAGCCCGTGCCGGAAGTTCTCAAGGCGGCGGCTCGCAGGCTGCCACTTGCCCGCGGCGGCGTCAGCAAGCGCGCGCTCAAGCACTTCATCAAGCCGGTCGTGATCCCAGCCCAGGTACTCCGACACGCTGGCGGCCAGGCTGGGGTCGCGCGCCACAAAGTGGTAGGTCCAGGCCTCGGGGCCGCGCTCGATCGGCGAGTAGTAGAAATCCAGGCCCTGCGCGCCCTGCACCGCGGCCAGCACGTCGGCGGGCGCGGCCCGCGTGGTCAGGATCAGCTCCCGACCATGCGCCAGCTCGCGCAGGCGCGCAAGGATGTCGCTGGTGTCAGTTAGTTCACGCGCGTCCAGCAGAGTAATGCCGCTCATGGTTGCTCCTCACAGGTATTGACCGCCATCAACGCGCAGCACATGGCCGGTGACATGCACCGCCAGCGCCGAGCACAGAAACAGTACACAGCCGGCCACGTCCTCGGGCAACGCGAGCCGCCCCAGCAGGGATTCATCTTTCGCGCGTGCGGTCGCCGATGCATCGAGGTTCGCTGTCATTTCAGTCTCGACCATGCCCGGCGACACGGCATTCACGCGAACGCCAAACCGCCCCAGCTCGCGGGCGGCAGCCTTGGTAAAGCCGATCAGGCCCGCCTTGGACGCGCTGTAGTTGCTTTGCCCGAACTTGCCGCGCTCGCCGTTGATCGAGGCAACGTTCACGATCGCGCCGCCGCCCCGCTCGCGCATCAGGGGCGCGGCTGCGCGGGTCAGGTAGAAAGCGCCGTCAAGGTTCACGCGCAGCACGCTCGCCCAATCGTCATCACTGAGCTTCCAGAGCACGCCATCGCGGGTGACGCCGGCATTGTTCACCAGCAGGTCCGGCGCGAGGCCCTGGCCCGCGAGATCGGCTGTGCAGGCGCGCACGGCCGCGGCGTCGGCGACGTCAAGTTGCCGAAAGACCGGGCAGGGCGGCGGCTCCGGTATTGACAGGTCAAGCCCAACGACGCGCGCACCGTGCCGCGCCAGCAGCTCGGCACAGGCGCGGCCGATGCCGCGCGATGCACCCGTCACCCATGCGGTCTTGCCGGTCAGGTCCAGTCGGTCAAGCCGCGGCATGATTGCCCTTCTGCGTCAGCTTGTGGTGGCGGTAGCCGCCCCACAGCGCGGCGCCGATCGCGCCGGCATAGACAGACAACTCGTGGCTCTTCACGCTGATCCTGGCCGAGCCGTCGCCCACCTTTTCCTGGATTGCGGCCGTAAGCCCCTTGTCGCGCGCCAGACCGCCTGTCATCAGCAGCACGCCCTCGACCTTGATTGCACGCAGCAGGCCCGACACGCGCACCGCCATGCTGTTGTGGATGCCGCGCAGGATGTTCGGCGTGCTGATGCCGCGGCTGACCATGTTGATCACGTCCGTCTCGGCCAGCACGGCGCAGATGCTGCTGCACTTTTCAGGGTCGTCGGCCTTGAGCGACAACGCGCCGATTTCCTCGATCGACACGCCAAGATAGCGCGCAATGTTTTCCAGAAACTGCCCGCTGCCGGACGCGCACTGGCTTGTCATCTGGTACTGCAGCACGCGCCCGTTGGCGTCAAAGCGCAGTGCGCGCGTGTGCAGCGCGCCGATGTCGATGGCGGCGCGGGCATCCGGCTCAAGCCACAGTGCCCCGCGCGCGTGCGCCGTCATGCCGTAAAAGTGGCCGGTACGCCACGGCACGCCGTCGCCTTCGCCGGTGGTGGCGATGTACGCCAGTTCGTCACGGCGCACGCCGGCGCTCCGCAGCACGGCTTCAAACGATTCTTCGACGACCTCCATGACGTCGCGGCGGCGGATGCGCTCAAGGTGCTGCGCCATCAGCTTCTCGCCGTCCATCAGCACGGCCTTGGCTGCGCCGCTGCCGACATCAATCCCTGCCGTGAGAGTCATGCGGCCTCCTTGACTGCGACATCGCGCAGCGCGAAGTGGGCGGCGCCCAAGGCGCCCGTGTAAATGCTGTCCGGCGCGATGTTCAGCGTAAGCTTGCCGTAGTTTTCCTCGGCGACCTCGCGCAGCGCCTTGACCGCCGCCGGGTTGCGCGCCACGCCGCCCGTGAACGTGAACTCGTTGTGAATGCCGCCGCTGCGCGCCAGCAGGCTCATCGCGCGCAGGATGATCGCGCGGTGCAGGCCGGCCACAATGTCCTCGCGCGCCTGGCCAGCCGCCAAACGGTCGCGGAACTCGGCGCCCGCAAATACGGTGCAGGTGCTGTTGATACGCACGCGGCGCCGTGCCCCGAGCGCCAACGGGCCCAGGTCCTGCAGGCCGATGTTCATTTCGTCGGCGATGTAGCCGAGGTAGCGGCCGCACCCGGCTGCGCAGCGGTCGTTCATTTGAAAGCTGGTCACGACGCCGTTGGCATCCAGCTGGATCGCCTTGGTGTCCTGGCCGCCGATGTCCAGCACCGTGCGCGTCTGCGGGAACATCAGGTGCGCGCCCAATCCGTGGCACAGGATTTCGCTGCGGATGCACTCTTTCGGAAACGGCAAACGCACGCGGCCGTAGCCGGTGCCGACGCTGCGCAGTTCATGCAGGCGCGTGCGCGCAACGTCATCAATCAGCGCCGCCAGCGCGGGCGCGCCCGCCACCCGGCCCGCGGCCGCAATCAGCAACTGGTGAAAGCCGCGCGTCTCGGTCTCGTTTTCGACGGGGATGATGTTGCGGTCGAACAGCCCGACCAGCCGGTCAAAGGCCGGGCCGCCGTTGCGGGCGATCTCGGCGGCGTGCTCAATGAATGAAGCCCCAGCGAGGTCGCGGAAGAAGTCCGAGCGCGCGGGCTCGGAAAACACCTGCACGGCGTCGTCGCGCACGCCGCCAAGGATGCGCTCCAGCGCTTCCAGCATGGCGTAGCGGTCGTTGTCAAAGCGCGGGTTTTCAAGGTCCCGGCGGCAGTGGTCTTCAAGCCGCGACAGCGCGCCCAGAAAGCACTCCAGCCGGTAGGCCGCCAACAGCTGACTTTCCACGCGCGCGGCGTCCGGCATGCCGTCGCGCAGCCGGCGCGCCAGCACTTCAAAGCGAACGTTGGTCAGCGCTTCTTCACGGGCAACCTGCGCCGCGACATCGTAATTGCTGCGGCTGTTGGTGATGCCGCGGCCCAGCACCGCGCCGTGCTCATCAACGGCGACGGCCTTTGTGGTGGTGCTGCCGAGATCGATACCGATGAACAGGTCCATGGTCAGGCCCTCTGGCGACGCGCTTCAATCATTTGAAAGTAGGACTCCAGGCGGTTCTTGATGTTGGCCGCCGAAAAGTAGCGCGGGTCCACTAGGTCGCTTTCAATGAAGCCGCCCGGCTTGCCCGTGCGCGCCTCAATCTCGCGCAGAATCATCAGTTGCCCCGCCGAGAACGAGTTGCACGACTTGACCGAGTTGATCAGCAGCCCGTCGGCTTCGTACTCGCGCATGTAGGATTCAATCAGGTTGATGCGGCTGGGCAGGTTCAGGTTCGTGTAGCAACCCATGCAGTAGTCGGCGAGTGTCTCAAGCGGATGGTGGGGATCATGGCGAAAGCCGCGGTCGTACAAGCCGCCGACCTTGGTGTAGGTGCTGGCGACGACGACCGCGCCCTCGGAATAGAACATCTTCCAGAACTCGCGGAAGCTGGTCCAGTTGGGCGGGCCTTCCGTGACGATGCGATACTTTTCGGTGTGCACCTCGCCGTCGGGTGTGACCGGGCCGAGCTTGCTCGCGATGCGATCGTCCACCTCTTCGCGCAGTTCGTGGTAGTACTCCACGGCGTCCTGGCTGCCGCGGAAGGCCGTGAAGATCGGGCCGATGTAGTAAACGCCGCCGAAGTAGGCGTCGATCGGCGAAGGCTTGTGCTTGGCGCTTTCCAGTACATACACCAGGTCGTCTTCCGCGGCGGCGGAACGCTTCAGCGCTTCGCGCAGCCTGTCGGGGTCGAACTTGCGGCCGGAAAGCTTTTCAAGCTCCGGGATCAGCTTGTCGCGAATCTGGTTGGCGACATAGGCCCGCATGTCGGGCGTGACCACGCCGTCGCCCTGGTAGGGCACGTGCAGCATCACCACCGGGCAGTCGTATTCTTTGCGCAGCAGTTCAAACCACTTCAGGAAGGTAAAGCAGCCCGTGTAGCTCAGCAGCAGCAGGTCAGGCTTGGGCAGCGGCTTGCCGGTCGGCCCGATGTTGCCGGCCTTGAGCATGCCGATGTCGGCCTTGACGTAGGTGCACACGTCTTCGCTGTGGCCGTGCTTTTCCGCGGCGTGGATGTAGTCGCCGGTGCGGCCGCGCATGCCGTTTTGCAGCGCGTTGATCTCGGGCAGCACCGGCAGCAGGCCGAAGTTCTCAATCAGCTCGGTCAGGTTGCCCGGCACGAACGTATAGACCACCTTGCGCCCGGTGGCGGGCGCGTCGGCCAGCGCGTCAAAGTACTCCGCCAGCATACGCTTCTGGCGTTCGCTGCTGCGGTCCTTGATTGCGGTGCTCATGCCTTCCCCCAAAGTTTGATGGCGTCGGCAAAGGTGCCCGCCTGCTCGCGAATGACCTGGAACTGGCCTGTGTCTTCGCTGTACTTGAAGCTCGTGAAGGGAATGTCCGCCTTGTCCAGCGCGCCGGCCAGCATCGGCTGGTCCAGCAGCGCCGGGTCGCAGAAGCTGGGGGCCATCAGCAGCACGCCGTCGGCGCGCACGTCGCGCACGCGCTGCACCAGCAGGTCCGCGGCGTTGTTGGCCTCGTCGTACTTGCTGGCGGTCGGCAAGCTGTGCTTGAGGAAAGCCTGCGACAGCGCTTCCCACGGGTCGCCGGTTTCGTCGATCGCATCCGGGATGAACCTTGAACCCAGCACAAAGTCGTCATCGACCACATAGCAGCCCGCGCGCTCAATCGTGCGCAACAGGGCCAGCGGCGGCTGCTCACAGAATGCGCCCCGCACCAGCACGCGGATGTTGTCGAGCGGGCGGCGGTTGCTGCTGCGCGCGTGCTCAAGGTACTCGTGCAGCAGCGAGGTATGCTCGTCGGGCGGCAGCAAGTAGCCCGCCCGGAGCATCACGTAGTACTCGGTTGTGGGCACAAGCCATGGCTGCTCGATGCGCAGTGCCAGCAACTCGCGGATTGCGGCGCGGTTGACGTTGTAGGTGCGAATGCTGCGCCGCAGGCGCTCGTCGTTCACGGCCGTGCCGGTGATGCGGCCGATCGCGTCCGCGACGGTGCGCAACTCGTGCCGGTAAAAGCGCCCGCCCAGCTCCGGGTCGAAGTTCTGGGGCAGGTCAAGGTAGTGCACGTACTTCTGGCCCTTGAGCATCTGGAACATGCCGCTGAGGTTGCGGATCACGTCGCAGATACTGGGGAACAGGAAACCGTCCAGCGCGTCCAGCCGCCCGCTCACCGCCATTTCAATGACGCTGCGCGGCAGGTGGCAGATGTACGACTGGAAGTACGAGTCGCCGCGCACGATCTCAAGCTGGTCACCGCCGCCCATGATGCCGACGGGCAGCGCGCCCGCGGCGTGGATCACCTCGCGCGGCACATAGATCGGCAGAAACCCGATGGCCTTGCGGCCCTCGCCACGGGCCTTCCAGTCGCGCACACTCTGCAGCTCAACGTCTTCGTACAGTTCCGTGGCGCGCGCCACGACTGCGGTCAGCGGATCAGTCTGAAGGTCAGTCGTCATGCGTGCCTCCAGGTCGGTTTGCGCCGTTCAAGGAATGCTGCAATGCCCTCGTTGGCGTCGTGACTGGGCATGAGCGTGTCGATGTATTCGCGTTCGCGCGCGATGAGCTCGGCCTCAAGGCCGTGCATCAGGGCCGCCCGCGCAGCGCGCGTTGCGTGGCGCAACGACTCGGCTGAGAAGTTCAGCAGCGTCGCCCGGAACCATGCGTCAATGTGCCCCGTGAGTTCCGGCGCGGCGCAAATGCCGTGCAACAGGCCGGCGGCGCGCAAATCATCGGCGCTGAACTCTTCGCCGGTCAGGATCATTCGCTCCGTCAAGGCATGCGCCCGCCGCGGCAGCAGCGCCGCCGCCACCGGCGGAAACACCCCCAGCCGGATCTCAGGCACGGCAAATCGCGCGTCGCGTGCGGCAAATGTGAAGTGACAAGCCAGCACAACCTCGAAGGCGCCGCCCAGGCACATGCCCTGCACACGCGCAGCCACCGGCACCGGCGAGCCCGCGATGCGCAGCACGAGCCCGCGCAGCACCGGCAGCATCTCGGCGACGCGATCGCGCGTATGCTCATCGACCGACGCGCCGAACGAGAAGTGCGGCCCGTCAGCCTCCAGCACGATCAGTCGCAGCGTGCGCGACTGCGTGGCCGCGGCGATGCGCGTGTCCAGCTCGCGCATTACCGCGCCGCTGAACACGTTGCCCTTGCCGGCGCTGACCGTCAGGCGCAGCAGCACGTTTTCGTGCTCAAGGGTTTCGCGCACGGTGCTCATGCCTGCCCCACCTTTTCGCCGTCAAACTGCGGCGACACTTCCCGGATCAGCTCCTCGCTCCAGGGGCGGCCTTTGGCCAGTTCACGCCGCAGCGCAATGAAGTCGACTTCGCGCCGGTCCTTGGGGCCCTCGTTGAAGGCGCGAAAGCCGGCGTTGGCCTCGGTCATCATGTTCAGCGCAAGCCACGCACGGTTGGTTTCGCGGTTGCGGTCCCAATGCTCGAGCTTGAACTTGCGCAGGCTTTCGGTCGTCTTGGTTGTGCAGTCGGGCATGGTCTGGCTGAGCTTCCAGCAATACTCATCCACCGCCGCATCCAGCAGTCGGTGGTCGGTCGTGCACTCTTTCAACAGGGCCTTGCCCGCCGCCAACGCGTCACCGGACTTGCTTTCACCGAACACAATGTTGCCGAACTCGTCTGAATAACAGTCCGTCACCACCAGCGGGTTTGCGATGAAGCGCTCACCGTGGCGCAGCACCGGCACAATCTTGTTGATCAGCCCCAGCCGCAGCGCCTTGTGGGCGCTCATCGGCTCGCACAGCACGCAGCTTTCCATCGCGTGCGCCATGCCCACAAACAGCGGCAGAAAGTCGGTCGCGCCGCCGTCGGGCGCGCTGCCGTGCTTGGGCCCGGCCTGGCCGAAGCGCGCGGTGTCGGCCACGACGTGAAAGTCGCACGCCATGCCGATTTCCTGCCCGCCGCCGATGCGCATGCCGTTGACGCGGTTGATCACCGGCTTGTCGCACATCAGAATCGCGCTGACCATGTCGTTGAACAGCCGCATGTACTGCCGGTACTCCTGCGGGTTGCCGGCGTAGTACTCGGCGTACTCTTTGGTGTTGCCGCCGGTGCAGAAGGCCTTGTCTCCGACGGCTGTGAACACCGCCGCTACCACCGCGCGGTCCATGCTCGCGCGCCGGAACGCGAGAATGATCTCCTTGATCGCGTCCGTGGTGTAGCTGTTGAACTGGCGCTCGTTGTTCAGCCAGATCCAGGCGTTGTACAGGCCGTCCATTTCGCGGCCTTTCGGGTCGCGCAGCGTGCGCCGCTCGTAGCGGATGTGCCGGAAGGTGTAGTCGGGCAACAGTTCGTGATTGACAAGGTTCATGCTTCCTCCTGCGGTGGCACCAGGATGGCGCGCTGCTGCAACTTGCCCGCGTGCGCGGCTTCAAACAGCTCGCCGATCTGCTCCAGCGGGTAAGACTTGATGAACGGCTTGAGCGTGACGCGGCCTGACAGCACCATGTCAATCGCCGCCGGGTAGTGGCGCGGCGCGCAGCCCCAATTGCCGAAGGCGGTGGCGTCAAACGCCATCAGGTTCGAAAGCCGCAGCTTCAGCTTTTCAGGCGTGAAGCCCACCACCGCCAGTGTCCCCGACGGCGGCAAGAGGCTGAACGCGAGTTCCTGCCCAGCCGGCGTCCCGGACATTTCCAGCACCTTCCAGCCGAAGTCGGGCAAGCCGGCCTCGCTGATCGCGCGTTGCACGCGCTTGCGCACGTCCTTGATCTCGGCGCCTCTGCAGTTGATTGCTGCGAACGCGCCATGGGCGCGGATCAGGTCAAGCTTGGCGTCGTCGATGTCGATCGCGACGACCTTGGCGCCCTGCGCGGCCGCAAGCTGCACGGCATAGCCGCCGATGCCGCCGACACCGACGACGACAACGGCTTGCCCTTGACCGATCCCGGCGCGCAGCACGGTCTGCCACGGTGTGGTGACCGCGTCGGCGATCACAGACAGCTCGTGCAGCGCGTAGCCCTTCAGGTCGGCGGGCAGCACCGCAAGCCCGGCGCCGGGAACCTTGACGTGGCTGGCAAACCCGCCGTGGCCGTCGTTGCCGGGCATGAACTGGCGGGCGCAGGTGTTTTCGCAACGGGCGGCGCAGCGCTCACAGTCGCCGCAGGGCACGACCGAGGGCACGACCACGCTCGCGCCGACGAGTTGAGAAAAGCGCGCGCCGGCGCTGACGACCTCGCCCGAGATTTCATGGCCCAGTACCAGCGGCAGCGGCGCGCGCGGCGCGACATCGCCGTAGTAAAAGCCGACGTCGGTATGGCACAGACCGCAACCGGCAACGCGCACGACGACTTCGTGATCGCGCGGCACCAGCGGGTACTCGGCGGCACGGAAGCCGCCTGCAGGGGACGAGTATGCGAAGCCTTGTGCGTACATGTGTGATCCTGCTGACCGATGGTACGGAATTTGAACCGCTATTCAAGATAACTAGATAGAATTATCTGTTTAGACTTCAAACAAAAGCGCTAGTGGTCGCTGAAGCGACGGCGCAGGTTGTCGCGCACCGCCGCAAGCCGCACCGAGTCCGGCCGCTTGTCCTGGAAGTCAGCAAGGTCGCGCAGCGTCGTGGTCTGCAGCACTTTCACAAAACGCTCGCGCACGCTCTTCCACAGTTTGTGCAGCGGGCACGCCACGTCGTCGCCGCACTCGGTTTCACCCATGATGCAGCTTTCCAGCGCCTTCACGTCATCCAGCGCGCGCACCACGTCGTAGGCAGTGATCGACTCGGCCGGCTGTGCAAGCCGGAACCCCCCCTGCCGCCCGCGCTGCGATTCAAGCAGCCCGCGCCGCGCCAGCGTCTGCAGCACCTTCGCCAGATAGTGCACCGGGATGTCCAGCGCGTCGGCCAACTGGCCGGTCAGGATCCAGTCGTCGCCCGGCGTGCGCGCGAGCTCGGTTAACGCGCGCAGGGCATATTCGCTTGCCTGTGAAAACATGCGGCCTCCTGTCAGGTAAGCGGCGCCAGTTCCGCCGTGAAAGCCCGCAGCACCGGGCCCTGCCGGACAATCCGATAGCCGGGCGCACGTTCGCGCCGGCTGGCAACTTCCAGTATCACTTCGCCCAGCCAGTCCACATGGCTTTGCGTGTAAACGCGGCGCGGGAACGCCAGGCGCACCAGTTCGTGGCGGGCACAGGCATCGCGCTTGCCGAACATCAGGGTGCCGATCTCGACGCCGCGCACACCTGCTTCAAGGTAAAGCTCGTTGCACAGCGCCACGCCCGGCAATTGCACCGGCGGGATGTGCGGGTACAGCGCGGCGGCGTCGATATAGACGGCATGCCCGCCCGCCGGGCGCATCAGCGGCACACCGCCCCGGTCCAGCAGGTCAAAAAGGTAGCGCACCGACGCGATGCGATAGCGCAGGTAGTGCTCGTCAGTCACTTCCTGCAGGCCCACCGCCAGCGCGTCCAGGTCGCGCCCCGCCAGCCCGCCATAGGTTGGAAAGCCCTCGGTCAGGATCAGCAACGACCGCGCCCTGTCCGCCAGCGTGTCGTCGTTCAGGCCCAGCAGGCCGCCGATGTTCACCAGCCCGTCCTTCTTGGCGCTGAACGTGAATGCATCGCACAGCCCGAACATCTCGCGTGCAATCTCGCGCGGCGTGCGCGGGTCGCCCTCTCGCTCATGGATGAACCACGCGTTCTCGGCAAAGCGCGCGGCGTCCAGCACAAACGGCACGCCCCGCGCCCGTGCCATCGCGCTGGCTTGGCGCAGATTGGCAAGGCTGACCGGCTGGCCGCCGCCGGCGTTGTTGGTCACGGTCATCAGCACAGCGGCGACCTGCTTGCAGCGGGCTTCAAGCAGCTCTTCAAGCCTTACAAGGTCAATGTCGCCCTTGAACGGCAGGTCCGTGCGCGGGTCGGCGCCCTGCGGGGTCAGCAGGTCAACAGCTTCGCCGCCCAGGTACTCGACGTTGGCGCGCGTGGTGTCGAAGTGCGAGTTGGCCAGCACGCAGCGGCCCTTGACGTCCAGCACGCTGAACAAAATGTGCTCGCTGGCCCGCCCCTGGTGCGTGGGGATCACATGCCGCACGCCAGTAAGCTCGCGCACCACCGACTCGAGCCGGTAGTACGACTCCGAGCCCGCGTAGGTCTCGTCGCCCGTCATCATGGCCGCCCACTGCGCAGCCGACATCGCGCCGGTGCCGCTGTCGGTCAGCAGGTCAATCGTGATATCGCGCGCGTGCAGCTTGAACGGGTTGAACTGCGCCTCGCGCAGCGCGTCGCGGCGTCGCTGCGGTGTCGTGAAGTTCAACGGCTCGACCGTCTTGATGCGAAACGGCTCAATGATGGTCCGTGGCGGGCGCATACACCAGATAATAAGACACGTATATCTAAATATGTCAAGGGGGTTGACGTAAGTCTCGTCTATCGGGACAAAGGGATAAACCTGTCTTGATGGCAGACTTGAACGTGGTAGCCTGTAGCCGGTTCTGGACGAAAGGGACCCGTGTTCTCCCAAACCACCGAGTACGCAATCCGCGCTGCCATTGACATCGCCACCCGCCCCATGGGCGAAAACGTGCTGGCTGCGCAACTAGGCAAGGCCCTGGACATCCCCACCCACTACCTTTCCAAGATTTTGCAGCAGCTTGTGCGGGCGCGGGTGCTTACGTCCGTGCGCGGCCGCCAGGGCGGGTTTGCGCTGGCCAAGCCGCCCGAAAAGGTAAGGCTGCGCGAAATCGTGGCCCCGTTTGAAGACCTGCGCAAATACGAAGAGTGCATCTTGGGGCAAGCCGTGTGCAGTGAAGCCGGCGCCTGTCCCCTGCACCAGTTCTGGGGCGGCGTGCGTGAGCGCTTTCTCAACGAACTGGACACCAAGACCCTCAAGGACTTGAGCGACTTCCAACTCAAGCGCCTGACCGCCATGAATGCCGGCCTGCGCAGCAAGCTGCAAACCGTGCCCGGCATGGAAGCATTCAAGGAAGCTCGCAAAAACTGACAGCTCTGTCCGGATACACCGAAACCCCGGCCCCGCGCCGGGGTTTCGTTTCATGGTTGGGGACAACCGGGAGACAAACATGAGAACACTGATGATGGTACTGGTCCTGTGCGCCGCGGTCGCGACACCGGCGTTTGCGCAGGACGCCAAGCCCGACAAGGGCAAACAGGCTGAAGAAGCCGGCAAGCACAAGGGCGGAAAGTTCCGGCAGCGCATGCGCAACAACCGCATGGCACGCAACATCTGGCGCGAGCTCACACCTGAAGAGCGCGAAGCCGTCAAGGAGCGCATGAAGCAGCGCCGCGACGAGCGCAAAGCCAAAATGCAGGAATGGCGCGAAAAGCGGGACGCCATGACCCCCGAAGAAAAGGAGGCCTTCAAGGCAAAGTCCAAAGAAGCCCGCGCCGAGGCCCGCAAAAGGATCGCCGAGCTTCGCGGTCGCCTGAAAGACATGACACCCGAAGAACGCAAAGCCGAACTCAAGCGCCTGCGCGACGAGTTCAAGAAAATGCGCGAAGAACAACGCAGATAGCCCGGACTCAAACACCGGAACCCCCGAAACCTCGGGGGTTCCGCTGCTTCTGCACAGCCACCAGGCACTTTCAAGGCCATTCCCGCCCAGCCGATTCGCCCGCGGGCTATCATTCACTACGCCCGGGCGGTGCGTCGGCCTGTCCGGCAGGAAGTGTTGGCAAGCCAGTGGATTGACCTGGAGTCACCAGCCATGGGCATCACGCGCATCGTCACGAACTTCCCGCCGCTGCCCGACCTTGTGGGCCGCGCGCTGGCTGTCTCTACGCCGCAAGACGCCTTCGAAAACCACTGGAACATGGGCGCGGTTATCGCCGTGGACTTCGGCCCGACGCCGGGCACAGGCCACATCGACGTGCTCGACCCCGACGAGCTGATCGCAAGCGCGCTGGCTGAAAACGAATGCGGCTTCGTGGTGTACGACAACAACGACACATCGATTGCCGGCGCGGCCGCGCACCACACCTTTGGCGCCTGGACCGACGCCCCCGCGCACGCCGGCGGCTTTACAACATTCTTTGACGCCACAGCCGGCAGTGCGATCAAAGACTTCATGGTGGGCTGGCTGCTGGTGCCGGACGTGCAGCAGTTGGCGTACCTTAAAATCGTGGCTGTGGACGACGGCGAGATCACCGTAAAAGGCAACGCCGAAGACATGGCCGCCGACGGCACAAGATACTGGCTGGTAGCGCCCGCCGGAGTAAGCGCCACAACCGGCGCCATAGAAACCGACCCTGAAAAGACACCCAACCCCTGGCTATGGGCCAACTACCACTACCGCCCGCCGGTGGCAGGCTTCCAAGACCCCCAAGGCCAAGCCCCCGGAGTGTACGGCAAACAACCCGGCAGCAACATGGCGGGCACCTACGACTGCTGGAACAGAGTGTATGAACCTCAGACAGGCAGATGGACCACGCCGGACCCGGCCATAAACCCGGTTCCTCGCTGTTTCATGTGGATTTGTTTGGGGCGAGTTGTTGGGTGAAGTGGTTGAGGATCTTTCCCAGCGGGGCGCCGATCAGGTAGATCATGGTCTTGAACGTGTCCGTGTTCCGGTAGCCTCGGGCTCTGGCCCGTGCCGCCTGGAACAGGCCGTTGAGTCCTTCCAGCCGCGCGTTGCTGTAGGTTGACTTCCAGCGTCTCAGAATAAGGCTTCGGTATCCCGCGATCGTTGCCAGCGCCCGCCGCATTGGCTCGATGATGCCCGCCTTCAATTCACCCAGCCAGTAGTCCACGAACCGCGTCATCCGCCAGGCCGCGCCCTGGTGCGTGTCGGCCATGCGCACCCACGCCAGGCTCTCCTTGCAGCGATACGCCTGCGCTGTGGCCAGGTTGCTGCTTTCCAACTCGTGCAATGCCTGTGCCTGCTTTTCGGTCATCTTCGTGTCCGGGTTCTTCAGAATCGCGTAGCGCAGGTGTTTCGGCAGCGGCTTGTGCCTGGCTTCGGCTCGCCGCACTTCATCCATGGCCTTGCTGACCAGCGCCGTCACATGGAACCAGTCGATGGTGACGGCCGCATTCTGGAAGTGCTCTTTCGTGGCTTCGATGAAGGCGCCGGACATGTCGCAGACGACTTCCAGCACGCGCCGCGCATCGCCGCCCTGCTTCTGGAGGTGCTGCTTGAACTTGGCCAGCGTGTCCTTGCCCTTGCCGGGTGTGACGAACAGGACAGGCTTGTGCTTGCGTTCCATGTCGATGAAGACGGTGACGTAGTTGTGGACGCGTTTGCTGGCGGTCTCGTCGAGGCCGACGGCCTTGACGTTGCTCAGGTCCATCTCGGAGACGGCCTTGCCGACGTAATGCTCGATGACGCGCCACAGGCGGGTGTCGTGCTCTTGCGCGTAGCGGGCCAAGGCAGCCACCGGCATCTCGCGGGCCAGCAGCATGACCATGGCCTCGAAGAACATGGTGAACGCCGAGCCCTTGCGCGCCCATGGCACGGTGACGGTGTTGATGCCGTGTTCGTGGCAGTCGGTGCGCGGCACGGGCGCGGTGACGTAACAGTGATGCTGGAAGAAGTTGAGGTGCCGCCAGGTACGCTCGGTGAAATCGTGCGCCTTGCAGGGCTTGCCGCAGTCGGGGCAAGGGTAGAGGGCGCCGCGCTCAGCCTCGATGCGAAGATCAAGGCGGTGCGGAATCACGTCGATGTCGAGGTTGGAAGAGGCAATGCGCCAGGGCGCTTCAAGCCCCAAGCCAATCGAGAAGAGTTCGTTCGTGTTCATGCCCCAAGGCTGCTGAACTGAACCAGCAGTTTCCATAGGAAACAGCGAGGAACCACTGCGCTGCCGTGCCATGACACACGCGGCTTTTTCACAGCCGAATCGCGCGACCACCATGGCGGCAAACAGCACAGGCCCGGCCCTTTGGGGGCCGGGCCTGTGTGATTCTTAGACCTGGGCGAGTTGCGGCTCTTCAACTTTGGCCCACAGTTCGTGTGTGCCGTAGCGTTCGCCGAAGTCGGGCACGATGAACACCACATGCCTGCCTTCGCCAAGCTTGATCGCGACCTGCAACGCAGCCCACGCGATCGCACCCGCGCTTACACCGCTGAAGATGCCCTCCTCACGGGCCAGCCGCCTGGATGTCGCCAGCGCGTCGGCGTAGCTGACGTCAAACACGCCGTCGTACGCTTGCCGGTCCAGCACCTCGGGCACGAAGTTGGCGCCAATGCCCTGAATCTTGTGGGGGCCGGCTTTGCCGCCGCTCAGCAATGGGCTATCCACGGGCTCAACGGCGTACACGCGCACGGAGGGCTTGGCGGTCTTGATCACCTGCCCCGCGCCTGTAACGGTGCCGCCGGTGCCCACACCCGCCACAAAGGCGTCGATCTCCGGGACTTGTCGTAAAATCTCCGGGCCGGTGGTCAGGCGGTGGATTTGCGGGTTGGCTGGGTTATCGAACTGGCGGGCCTCCCACCACCCGTTTTGCTGGGCGAGTTCGCGGGCTTTGGCGACGGCCCCGGCCATGCCCTGTGACGCGGGCGTAAGCACAAGCTCGGCGCCCAGCGCGCGCAGTGTGTTGCGGCGTTCAATGGTCATGCTTTCAGGCATGGCGAGCACGACGCGATAGCCCTTGCTGGCGGCGATCAGCGCCAAGCCGATGCCGGTGTTGCCCGAGGTGCCCTCGACAATGGTGCTTTGGCCGGGCACGAGCGTGCCGTCGCGTTCGGCTTGCTCGATCATGCCCAGCGCGATGCGATCTTTGACGCTGGCGCCCGGGCTGAAGTACTCGAGCTTGGCCCAGACGGTGGCGCTGCCGGGCGGCGGCACGCGGTTCAGGCGCACGACGGGCGTGTCGCCGACAAGCTGGTGAATGGAATCGACTCTGCGTGGCATGGCTGTCTCCTTGTCCCCGACGGTTGGCCCAAGCGGCGCAGGAACACAGGTCCCCGGGGCGGCGCGCCGCTCGGGGCTGAATACTTGTGCGAGAAATGCAGCAAGCGCCCCGGCTAGCGGGCGCGACACATCAGGGCTGACGTCTGCGGATGCATGGCGCGAAGGGTAATCACTGTCGCGGCAAATGAAAGACAATTTTGTCCTTTTATTTCGGCCCGGGCGCCCGATAACAGGATGCATGAGTCCGAATACCGCCATCGCAGAGACCAGCAGTTCGCACGTCGCCTGGCTGGACCGGTACTACGGCGCGCACCGGCACATCTATGACCTCACGCGCCGGCTGTTTCTGCTCGGGCGCCAGCGGGTGCTGCGGCGCATCCGCGACGAAAGGCCGGCATCCGTGCTTGAGGTGGGCTGCGGCACAGCGCGCAACCTGGCGTGGCTGGCACGGCGTGTCGCCGGTGCGCACCTGTGCGGCGTGGACGCAAGCCGCGAGATGCTGCGCAACGCGAGCAAGCGCCCGGGCCTGCGCTTGTACCACAAGTGCGCGGAGGCGATTGCCGGGCCTGCTGAGCTTGGCAGCCCGGGCGGGTTTGAGGTGGTGTTCTTTTCGTACTCGCTGTCGATGATGCCCGAATGGCTGGGCGCGCTGGAGGCTGCGCGCCGCTGCGTGGTCCCGGGCGGCGTGATGCACGTCGTGGATTTCTGGGATTTCGGCGGCTGGCCGGGCCCGCTGCGCGGGTGGCTGAACAGGCGGCTGCAGTCGCACCATGTGCACCACGAGCCGGGCGTGCTGCGGTGGCTGCGCGATGCAGGCGCGAGCGTCACCCCGGTGCTGGGGCGCTGGGCCTACATCGCGCGGCTTCAGGTCGGGCGATAGACACAGCCGCAATTGGCGGTCTCGGCGACCTCGACGGCGCACAGGCCGGGCAGGGCCGGCTTGGCCCGCTCGTAGAGCCATTGCGCCAGCACTTCGGATGTCGGGTTATCGAGGCCCGGCACTTCATTCAGCAGCGTGTGGTCCAGCCGCTTCAGCACGGGCGCCATGGCGGCGGTGATGTCGGCAAAGTCGATCACCCAGCCCTGCGGCTGAACAATGCCGCCACGCACGTACACGCGAACACGAAACGAGTGGCCGTGCAGCTTTGCGCAACGGTGGCCTTGCGGAACGTGCGGCAAGAAGTGCGCGGCCTCGAAGGCAAAGTCCTTGTAGATCTCGTGCATGTCAGGCTTTGGGCGGGCGAATCAGCCAGCCGCGCGCGGGCCGGCGGGCCAGAAGCAGGCCGGCAAACAGCACGATCACGGCGGCGCGCAGCGGCCACAGCGCGGCAGCGGGCAGGAAGTCGAGGCCCGGCACCAACGCCGATTCCGGTGCGCCAAGACCGAGCATCACCGGCAGCTTGAACCAGTAGTAGGCGCTGACGGCCGCCGTTGCGAACACAACGCTCAGCGCGCGCAGGCCGCGCGGGTAGGCAAACGCAAGCGCCGCGAACAACGCCAGCGAAATCGCCATGCCGCCCAGTGAGTAGGCGTAAGCATCGACCAGGGCCTGGCCGCGCCCCTCGCTGAATGCGCCCGCGCCGCCCAGCGGCCACGGCGAATCCGCAAGCAGCGACCCCGTCTTCGGAATCAGGTACCAGCCGATGATGAAGCCCGGAAAACCGCCGATCAGCACCAGCGCGGCCCAGCGGCCGGGGCCGGTGCGCGCGGCATCGATCGGAGTGACATTGTTGCGCGAGTCGCGGCAGGGCGACACGCAGTCGCTGCACGTGCCGCAGTGCGCGTTGCGCGGCTGGACTGCGGGCTTGCTGCCATAGAGCATTTCAACGGGGTACACGGGGCACAGACCGCTGCACCAGAAGCTCTTGCGGTCAAAGACAAATCCCATGCCGCCGGCCAGCAGGGCGACCGCGATCAGCACCAGACCCGTTACCTGCCCGAAGTGGTCGAGCAGCACCGGGCGGAGCGGCACGATCACGATCAGCAGCACAACCGCGCCGGCCAGCAGACGGCTCTGCCAGGCGAGGCTGAGTTGTCGGCGCGAGCTGAGGCGCAGGTGATGCGGAATCATGGAGGCTGTGCCCATCGGGCAGACGTTGCGCCACAGGCCGGGCGCAAGCACCAGCAGCGCGGGCGCGACCGGGATCAGCACGTTCCAGAGCACATGCAGGCCAAGCTCAGGCTTGAGCAGCAGCGCGATCAGGATGAACAGCCCGACGCCGAAGAACACGCCCTGCAACAGGCGCCAAAACGCTGCGCGCGGCGGGGTAAGGTAGGTTTCAATTGCTTGTGCCATGGGCCACCTCGCGGGACTCTCCCATCCATTCCCACAGCGGGCCGCGCACGCCGTGTGCGCGACGGCGACGCCAGAAGCGCGTCCAGCGTTCGCCTTCAAGGCCGGGGAAGTACCAGTTGGCGCGGGCTTCACGAATCTCGCGCGCCGTGTCTTCAAGGCAATCGCGGACCTGCTCGCTGATGTAAAAGACCGGGTCGATGCCGATATCCGCCTGGCGCAACAGCCCCTCGCGCTCGGCGCGCTGCGCAATGCCGGTGCCCGGGTACACGCGCACGCCCAGCATGCAGAACACCGCCGTCGGCTGGGTGGACTCTACGACCCGCACCGTTTCACGGATGGTTTCGGGCGTTTCGTCCGGACCGCCAAGGATCAGGCTGTGCGCAAAGCGGATGCCGGCCTTGCGCGCCCAGGCGCTGGCAAGCAGCACGTCAGTGACCGTGAACGGCTTGCGCAAGGCCGCCAGCGTGGCGGGCGCAGCGGCATCGGTGCCGTACTCGACGCTGCTGCAGCCGGCGCGCGCCATGAGTTGCAGCAACTCGGGCTTGATGCCTGCGGGCGACAGATACGCCGTCCAGCGCACGTCCAGCTCGCGGCGGATCAGATGCTCGCAGAACTCGGTGGCGTGGGCGGCCGGGTGATTGAAGGTGTTGTCCACGACAAAGAAGTGCCGTGCGTCGTGGTCGCGCACGGCGCGCTCAATGTCGTCGATGGCGCCCTCAATGCCCTGCAGGCGCACGTTGGTGCCCTCAAGCGCCGGGTAGGTGCAGTATGAGCACTGGAAGGCACAGCCGCGCCGGGTCTGAACGTTCAATGCCCCGCCGCGCGCGTAGTAGCCGGGCAGGTCCAGCAGGTGCAGAGCCGGGCGCAGGCCGGCAATGGCGCCGCCGCGCCTGATCTGGTTGCGCAGGCTTGCCGTGCCGCGGCGCTTGAACTGGTCAAGGACTTCGACGAAAGCGGCCTCGCCTTCGCCGGCCACGCCGCAATCGGCGCCGAGCTCGCGCAGGAACAGCTCCGGCATCAGGGTGAAGGCACTGCCGCCCAGCACCAGCAGCGCGTCGGGCGCGGCCTTGCGTATCACACCGACGAGGCTGCGGTAGTGCGGCAAATACGAGTGCGCGCGCGGCCACGCCACATCGTCGATGTTGCGCAGGGACAGCCCGACCACGTCGGGCCGGCTTGCATCGATGTTGCGCTGCAGCAACGCCTGCGCGCGCTCGCCGGCAAAGCAGGCGTCAAACAAGCGCACATGGTGGCCTGCGTGCTCGGCGGCGGCGGCGACCCATGCGGCGCCCAAAGGCACGACGGGGTCGGGCTTTTGCTCCTGGTTGGCTGAGACAATGAGTATGCGCATAGCCGTGCCCGTCAAAGCTGCTTATAAGATATGATTATCCTTTTATTACTGCCAGCGTTGCCTTCAGAAAAGGCCCGGCCCGGGCACACACCCGGGCCGTGTCTGCCTTGCGGCGGACGGACGATCACTTCTTGAGGGTGCGGATAAAGGCCACAAGCTGCCAGCGCTGTTCCTCGGACTTGTTCTTGAAAGGCGTCATTCCCGAGTTGAACGGGGCAAACGCTCCGCCCTCACTGATGCGCCAGAAGAAGTAGTCATCCCCCACCGCCTCGTGCAGGCGCGGGTCAGTCAGGTTGCCCGCGGGCGGCACCAGGGCTTTGCCGACGGGGCCGTCGCCCAGGCCGCCCTCGCCGTGGCAGCTGGCGCAATCAGCGAGAAACTGCTTCTTGCCTTCTTCGGCGGATATGCCGGCCGGCATTGCGAGATCGCGGTACTCGGTGGGGACTTCCGGACGCGAAAGCTTGTCGTCGGCCTTTTTGCCGCGGTTGCTGGGGGCGGTGTTGCCGCCGCCGCAGCCTGCAGCCAGGAAAGCGAAAGTTACCGCCAGCGCGGCAAGGATGGTAAGTGCGGGTTTCATGGCGGGCTCCGGTAGTGTTCAACGATTATCAGATAATCAGACCTTCTTATAGATTGTTAGCGCTCCGCGGGCACGAAGTCAAGTCATTCCCCCCTTAAAATTGCAGTTGCAGCTGCACATAAAAGAAGTCCATGTCCTTGCGGCGATTGTTACCCGCCGTGTCGCGGCTGCGCACGAAGCGTCCGGCAAAGTAGTGGGCCCAGCCGGCCTCGGCATTGAACCAGCGGTTGACCTTGATGAAGACCAGCAGGTCGGCCTCGGCCCCGAGTTCCACACTCTGGTGCTCGTTGCCCGGGCGTACCACCGCGCCTGTGATGCCGTACCAGCCGTCGTCATCGTTGTCGCGCCGGAACCAGTGGAAGGCGCCTTCCAGCCGCAACGACTCGGCCCACTCGCCCAGCGGCGTCGTGAAGGTGACCCGCCCCGCCAGTTCGTGCAGGTTGCGCCAGCCGATCACGTCGGCATAGCCGTGGTACTTGTGCGCGAACGGAAACGGCGCCCGGAAGGTCTGAAGCCGGTTGTCCGTGGGGTCCGAATCGCCCGAGGCATAGTCGTACTCGGCGCCGATGCGCAGCTCATGCGCGCCCAGCTTCATTGACATGTCAAGAGTGACGGCCGCGGCAAAGGCGGCAACATGACTGTCATCTTCGCCCGGTGTGCCCCAGAAGGCGGGGTCCGACTTGCCCCACTGCGCAATGCCTTCCACGGTGGGAATCAGCGCAATTGCTTCGCTGAGCGCAAAGTGGCCGTTGAAGCGCAGGCTGGCGGTCGCCACGTTTGCGTCCTGCGTGCCGCTGGGATGGTCGCGGTGATTGTAGAAGAACAGTGCTTCAAGATCGCTCTTGGGCAGGAACTGCGGCACCCAGCGCACCGCACCGCCGAAGATCCATTCGTCGTCTTTGACCGCGTTGAGATTGTTGATCAGCAGCGCCATCCCGAACAGTTGCAGTTCCTCGCCGATGAATGAGCGTGTCAGCGTCAAGCCGTCCCAGGCGCGCGGTGCGGGCGCCCACTCAAGCGTGCTGAACAGCCGCTGGTTGCCGATCACAAAGCGCTGGCGGCCGAGCTTGGCGTGCACACCCAGGTCCAGCAGGTTGGTGGTGTACAGATTGGCTTGCAGCACATCGATGCCTGTGCCGCCGTGGCCCAGCGCGGTGTTGCTGGCGGCGCGCGGCGTGTCGCCCCAGAAACGCACGTCCTGCATCTCGAACAGCAGGTTCACGTTGCCCGGAAAGTTCGCGTCCAGTCCCAGCCGCGTGCGCAGGTGTATCGCCTTCACCGGCCCGTCCGGCGACGTGTAGGCGGCGGGCGTGCGCAGCTCGGCGCGTGTGCGGTGCGAGCCGAACAGGCGCAGGGTGACGCTGTGTTGCTCATCAAAGGGCAGGGTCCACTTGAACGGATTGGCCTGCGCGGCCAGCGGCGCGGCGAGCAGCAGGCATGTCAGAAGCTTGAGCATGGCAGTCTCCCGGTTCGCAATACGCTTTATTCATACCCGTTTATCTGAATAAACGGAAGACGTTCGAGTGTGACCTATAACAAGATAAAAGGGTCTGAATTACTCTTGACGTTTGCCCCGGCTAATCGGATAGTGATGTCGTGAAGTGCGCAACCCAGGGAGAGGATCATGAACCCCAACCCGGAACAAGGCCCCAAGCAGGGCATGTCCCGCCGAGACTTCCTGCGCCTGGCCGGCGCGTTCGGGCTTGTCACCGTTGCAGGCAACGTCGTCGCCGGCAACTTCAAGCAGCTTGAGCCCGTTGCCGTCGAAAACCCGCTGGGCAGCTATCCCAATCGCGGCTGGGAGAAGATCTACCGCGACATCTACAAGGCCGACAGCAGCTTTGTCTTCCTGTGCGCGCCCAACGACACGCACAACTGCCTGCTGAAGGCCTACGTCAAGAATGACGTGGTCGTGCGAATCGAGCCCAGCTACGGCTACGGCAAGGCCACCGACCTGGACGGCAACAGGGCTAGCCACCGCTGGGACCCCCGCGCCTGCCAGAAGGGCCTGGTGCTGGGCCGCCGCATCTACGGCGACCGGCGCGTGAACGGCGCGTACATCCGCAAGGGCTTCAAAGAGTGGGTGGATGGCGGCTTCAAGCGCGACGCGGCCACCGGCGCAGCACCCAAAGAGCTGATGCGCCGCGGGTTTGACTCATGGGTTCGCGTCACGCACGACGAGGCTTACAAGTACCATGCCCGCGCGCTGGACAACATCTCGCGCACCTACAGCGGCGAGCAGGGGCGCAAGTTCCTTGAGGCCCAGGGCTATGACCCCGACATGATCGCGGCGGCCGAGGGCGCGGGCACCCGCACCCTCAAGTTCCGCGGCGGCATGGCGCTGCTGGGCGCGGTCCGCCTGTTCGGCCACTACCGGCTCGCCAACAGCATGGCCCTGCTGGATGCGCACATCCGCGGCGTCGGCCCCGACAAGGCCAAGGGCAGCGGCGGCTTTGACAGCTACACCTGGCACACCGACCTGCCGCCGGGCCACCCGATGGTCAGCGGCGAGCAGACCAATGACTTTGAACTGCACGACGCCGAAAACGCCAACGTGCTGATCGCCTGGGGCATGAACTGGATCGCCACCAAGATGCCCGACAGCCACTGGCTGACCGAGGCACGGCTCAAGGGCGCGCGCACGGTGGCCGTCACCGTCGAGTACAGCGCAACCGCCAGCAAGTGCGACGACGTGATCGTGATCCGGCCCGGCACCGACCCGGCCTTTGCCTTGGGCGTCGCCCAGTCCATGATCCAGCAGGACCTGATTGACAAGAACTTCGTCAAGCGCTTCACCGACCTGCCGGTGCTGGTGCGCATGGACACGCTGCAGCCGCTGGACCCCAGCGAAGTGTTCGAAGGCTACACCCAGTCGGAGCCGTCCAACTGGACGACTCAAATGAAGGATGGCGACAAGCGCCCCTATGCGGTGGACCAGAAACAACAGTTCATCCCAGCTAACCTGAAAGACCGCATCCGCGACTTCGTGATGTGGGACGCCACGCACAACAAGGCCGTGCCAGTCACGCGCGACCAAGTGGGCGAGCACTTCGACAAGCTTGGCATTGAGCCCGCGCTGGAAGGCACCTTCAGCGTGCAGCTTGCCGACGGCACCCAGGTTGAAGCACGGACCGTCTTTGACTTGACGCGTCAATATCTTGACCAGAACATGACGCCTGAGCAGGTCGAAAAACTGACCTGGGCACCCGCAGCGGCCACCCGCGACCTTGCCAGGCGCATCGCGCAAAGCGGCGGCAAGACACTGATCGCCTGCGGCATGGGCCCCAACCAGTTCTTCAACAATGACCTGAAAGACCGGGCAATCTGGCTTGTGCTGGCATTGGCGGGCTCGCTGGGCCGGCACGGCGGCAACGTCGGCAGCTACGCGGGCAACTACAAGGCCACGGTGTTCGCCGGCATCCCGACGTACGTGACCGAAGACCCCTTCAACCCGCAGGTTGACCCGGAGGGCAAGACCACAAGTCGCTACTGCCTGCGCTATGAAAGCCTGCACTACTGGGCCAACGACGAACGCCTGATGAAGGCCGGCGACAAGAAGATCACCAAGGGCGGCCACGTACCCACGCCGACCAAGGCGATCTGGCAGGCAAACTCGAACTCGAGCCTGGGCAACATCAAGGGCCACTACGACGTGGTGTTCAACACCCTGCCGCGCAGCGAGTGCGTGGTGTACAGCGAGTGGTGGTGGACAGCCTCCTGCGAGTACAGCGACATCGTGTACGGCGTGGACAGCTGGGCCGAAATGAAGCACCCGGACATGACGGCCAGCAACACCAACCCGTTCCTGCAGATCTTCCCGGACACGCCGCTCAAGCGCGTCGGGAACTCGGTGACCGACCACGAAACGCTGGCCGGCGTAGCATCCGAGCTTGCCAAGCTGACGGGAGATGAGCGCTTCAACCAGATGTTCAAGTTCTTCCGCGAAAACCGCGCCGACGTTTACCTGCAGCGGATCATCGACGCCTCGCCCATGGCGCGCGGCTATAGGTTTGCCGAGCTGATCAAGACCGCAAAGATCGGCACGCCCGCGCTGATGAACTCACGCACCTACCCGCGCGTGAACAGCTACGAGCAGGTCCACGAGTCCCGCCCGTGGTACACCAAGACCGGCCGGCTTGAGTTCTATCGCCCCGAAGTTGAGTTCATTGAAGCGGGCGAGAACCTGGTTGTGCACCGCGAGCCCAGCGACAGCACCTTCCATGAACCGTGCGTGATCGTGGCCGCCGAGCACCCGGCCATCAAGCCGATGCGGCCCAAGGACTGGGGCTTCAGCCCGGAGCAGCGAGACCACATCACGCGCCAGATGCGCAACGAGACGCTCAGCGTTGACGGCACTCTCAAGAGCAAGCACCCGCTGATCGACCGGCAGTTCCGGTACATCTTCCACACGCCCAAGTACCGCCACGGCTCGCACACCACGCCGATCGACACGGACTACATGCAGCTTCTGTTCGGGCCTTTCGGCGACATCCACCGCCGCGACAAGCGCATGCCGGGCGTGGGTGAAATGTACGTCGATATCAACCCGCTCGACGCCAAAGAGCTGGGCGTCGAGGACGGCGACTACGTGTGGATCGACGGCGACCCCAACGACCTGCCCTTCCGTGGCTGGGACAAGCCCGAGCGCGCCGAGGAGTATAAGGTGGCGCGCCTGATGGCCCGCGCGCGCTACTACCCGGGCACACCGCGCGGCGTGACGCGTATGTGGTTCAACGGCTACATGGCCACGCCCGGCAGCGTCAAGGGCCACGAAAGCCGCAAGGACGGCATGGCCAAGAACCCTGAAACGAACTACCAGGCCATGTTCCGCTACGGCGGCCACCAGAGCCTTACCCGCACGTGGCTCAAGCCCACGCACCAGACCGAAAACATGGTGTATCGCACGCTGTTCGGGCACGTGCTGGGCAGCGGATTCGCAGCCGACGTGCACTGCGTGGGCGGCGCACCGCGCGAGGCGATTGCCAAGATCACCAAGGCCGAAAACGGCGGCCTCGACGGCAAGGGCCGCTGGCGCCCCGTCGAGCTGGGCCTGCGCCCCAACAACGAAAGCGAAGTCATGAAGAAGTACCTGGCCGGAAAACTCGGAGCCTGACGAAACACGGAGGATGCCATGCCCAAGGTCTATAACTGGCAACTCGGTCGCGAGATGGACTATCCCTTTGCGGGAGTGCGTCCCAAGCGCCAGGTCGCAATGATCATGGACACCAACAAGTGCATCGCCTGCCAGACGTGCACCGTGATCTGCAAAACCACCTGGACGCCCGGCCGCGGTCAAGAGCACATGCTCTGGAACAACGTCGAAAGCAAGCCCTACGGATTCTATCCGCTGGGCTGGGACGTGAAGATCCTTGAGCAGCACGGCGTACAGCCACTGGACGGCGACACATACAAGGGCAAGACGATCTTTGAGTCTGCCCCGGCCGGCGAAAAGGCGCTGGGCTACCTGCCCGCGGCTGAGGACTACGCGCACCCGAACATCGGTGAGGACGACAGCCTGGGGCTGATGTCCAAGGGCGCGCACCTGAGCATGGAGCACATGCAGTGGATGTTCTATCTGCCGCGCATCTGCAACCACTGCACATACCCGAGCTGCCTGGCAGCCTGCTCACGGCAGAGCATCTACAAGCGGCCCGAGGACGGCATCGTGCTGATTGACCAGGAGCGCTGCCGCGGTTACCGCGAGTGCGTGAAGAACTGCCCGTACAAGAAGGCGTTCTACAACCCCGTCACCCGCGCCTCCGAAAAGTGCATCGGCTGCTACCCCAAGATTGAGGCCGGGCTGCAAACCCAGTGCACGACCAGCTGCATCGGCAAGATCCGCATGACGGGCTTCATCTCCACGCCCGACAAGGCGCGCGAAGACAACCCGATGGACTACATTGTCCACCACGCCAAGATCGCGCTGCCGCTGTACCCGCAATTCGGGCTTGAGCCCAATGTTTACTACATTCCGCCGGTGCATGTGCCGCCGCCGTTCCTGCACCAGATGTTCGGGGCCAAGACCGGCGCAGCCATCAAGGCCTACCGCGCCGCAGCCAAGGATGAAAAGCTGCTGGGTGCGCTGCTGCTGTTCGGCGCCACTGAGCGGATCATTCACCGCTACAAGGTCGAAGGCGGCGAAACCATCGGCTACGACGACACCGACGCTGAAGTGGTCCGCGTGCCGCTGCGCGAACCGGTCAAGATCCGCCCCGTGTGGGATGCCAAGCACGGCGCTTACCGCACCAACGTGACCTAGGAGAGAGCCATGTACCGCACAATCCCGATGCTTGCACTGCTGATGCTGCTTGGCGCCTGCGGCCCGGGCACGACCAACAAACCCGCGAACAGCGAGCCCACACCGGCCCCCCAGCCCGCGGCGGCGCTGATCACGGCCAAACGCGTGGCCGAAGCCGGCCCGGCGCTGGCGCCCGACTCGGGGGCCTTTGACTCCGCGCCCGCCGTCACGGTCAACCTGTTGCCGCAGATTGTCGTGGTGCCGATGAACCAGAAGACTTCCGTGGGTGAAATCTCGGCCCGCGCGGTCCATGACGGCAAGTGGCTGACCATCCGGCTTGACTGGGCCGACGCGACCCTGAACGACGCGCCGGGCATCGACAAGTTTGAAGACATGGTGGCGCTGCAACTGCCGCGAAAGCCCGGCAGCACGCCCAACATCATGATGGGCGACGCCAACAACCCGGTGGTGGTGCTGCAGTGGCGGGCCGGCCGCCAGGCGGCGATTGACCGCGGCGAGCGCCCCGAGTCGCGCCACGCCTACCCGAACATGAACAAGGACATCGACATCGCCGACCTCGTCGGCAGTGAAAAGGGCTCGCCCTACCGCGGCGCGATGCACGTCAACAACCCCGTTTCGCTGCCTGATCTTGACCGCTCGCCGGTGCTGGCGCAGGTTGCCGCCGGCTACAGCACGCTCAGCGGCTATACGGGGCGCATCGCCGAAGGCCGCGGCGTGCACAACGGCGCGCGCTGGCTGGTGACCATCCACATCCCGCTGGGGGGTGACAACGAGATGGTGCCCGGGCTTGCGCCGGGGGCAAAGAGCCTGCTCGCCTTTGCCGTGTGGGACGGCGAGTTTTCTGAACGCGGCAGCCGCAAGTCATGGTCGCCGAACTGGACACCGATCGAGCTTGCCAACTGAACGGAGGCCCGCCATGCCGCACAACGACGAAAAGACGATCACCAACCTGCTCAAGCGCGCGTCCGTCGCATGCGGACTGGCACGCGCGCTGGCGGCGCCCGACCAGTCAACGCACGGCGCCGTGCTCGCCCTGCAACAGGGCGCAGACCTGCCCGAAGGCGCCAGCCTGCGGCGGGTCATCGACGCGTGGGCGGGTGTGCCGCATGAAGTGCTGATCGACGAGCACACCCGTCTGTTCGGCCCGGCCACCAAGTGCCCGCCCTGGGAGACCGCCTACGGAGACGCCAAGCGCTTCGGCGGACGGACATACGAGCTGGCCGATGTCGCCGGCATGTACCGCGCGTTCGGCTTGAAGCTGTCCGAGAAGAACCACGAGCGGCCGGACCACATTGTCGCGCAGCTCGAGTTCATCGGCGCACTGCTGATGCAACTGGCGTGGGCGCTGGCCGACGGCAAGACAGAATCAGCGGACATCACCCGCGACGCGCTGTCACAGTTCCTTGAACAGCACACCGGACGCTGGGCCAAGGCCTTTGCAGCCGCAGTCAATGAAGCCGACGCCCACCCGGCCTATGCCAGCGCCGCACAGGCGGTTGCGTACTTCGTGCTCGGCGAGTGCGCCCGCGGGCTGGTTACGCCGCAGACGCCCGCGGACAACAAGCCGTGCGAAGAGACGGAACCCGATTGCATGGCGTGCCCGATGGCGGAAGGCCCGGCGCCGGAGTGCGGCGTTCCGGCCGCCAAGCCGGTAAAGAAGACAGTGGATGGCGTAGAGGTACCGGACAACCCGAAGAACGACCTGGCAGCCCTGTTCGGGTTCTGAAGCATGAGCCAGGCGTAAACCCCGCCCCGGCAGCAATGCCGGGGCGCATGCGTTCAGCGTACGCGCGTTGTACGCTTCACA
This sequence comes from Planctomycetota bacterium, assembly GCA_019636195.1. Classification (GTDB taxonomy): domain Bacteria; phylum Planctomycetota; class UBA8742; order UBA2392; family UBA2392; genus JADJRK01. The sequence continues at coordinate 133,044 of JAHBYA010000013.1, forward strand.
ACCGAGGCGTTGGGCACCCTGGCATTGCCGCCCGCTACCCGCGGTGCAGCAACCGCGACTCGTGAGACATGCATCTCCCCAGCTTCGCGATAGCCCGATAAACCGCGTCACGAAGCGCCTTCTCGCGCGGGTCATTGAACATGTAAAAGTCCTGTTTGTTCATCACATAGGCAAAGCTCAAACGGGCATCAGGGTCTGCAAACGCGAACGAGCCCCCGGCTCCCGGCGTACCAAAAGCGCGCTCGCTGCAACCAAACTCCACGTCCGGCCCCGGCCTGATGAAGCCCAGCGAGTACCAGGTGGGCACGCCCATCACGACGTCTTGTGCGTTCTTTGTCGCCGGCGGCGCGGTGAGCAGCGTGATGGTTTCAGGCCCGACGCCGAGTTCGCTTCCACCCTCGGCAAACACCGAGTACAGGCGCGCCAAACTGCGTGCGGTGCCGACACCGTTGCCCGCCGGAACCTCGATTTCAAAGCTGCGCCGATCCTTGAAGTCGAGGTCGCGCAGGCACCAGAACGACTTGCGCAACAGCGACCAGGGCCAAAGCACGCGCAACAGCATGGGCCAAGGCGTGTAAAACATTGCGCGCATGGCTCGGCCCGTGGTGAACGGCAGCATGGTCGCCAGGCGTTCAAAAGGAATCTCGGGCGGCAGGCCGATGTAGAACTCCAGGCCCAGAGGGGTCGCGATCTCCTCTTGAAAGAAGCGCCCCAGCGTGCGATGCGCGGGGTCCACACGCCGGATCAACTCCTGCATGTACAGCCCGATCGTCATCGCGTGATAGCCGTGGCGCGCGCCCGGCTGCCATGCCGGCTTTTGACGCGCCAGCACCTTGGCAACGGCGTCAAGATCGTGCAGCCGGTCAATTGTCAGGTTCTCGTCCAGCCAGACGAGCCCAGCCTCGTGGCCAAGCAACTGGCGAACCGTGACTGCTTCTTTGCCGTTCTGGCCGAACTCAGGCCAGTAACGGGCGATTGGGGCGTCGTAGTCCAACAGGCCTCGCGCCTGGGCTAACGCGACCGTCAGCGCCGAAACGCCCTTGGTCGTTGAGTACACGACGACCAGGGTATGCTCCTCCCACGGCGCATCGCTGTGCGGCGAACTGCGGCCGCCCCACAGGTCCACGACTTTCTCGCCTCGCCAGTAGGCCGAAACGGCGGCGCCAATCTCGCCGCGCTGTGCGAAGTTGCGTTCGAACTCATTGCGGACTTCTTCAAACCCCGGGGCGACGAAGCCGTGTGCCAT
>JAHBYA010000014.1 GCA_019636195.1 Planctomycetota bacterium
GTAGGCCGCCGGCACCACGCGCTTGACGAACATTGAGTGCAGCAGCTCCTGCGGCACGATACCCGTGACGCCCCGTGTCGGGCCGCTGCTGCCGTCGTCGCCCAATACCATGAAGTAGATCCGCTGCGCGCCCGCCGCCGGGTTGGTCTTGCCCTCCATGCGGTCGTTCACAAGCCAGGGGTTCCGTTGAAGGCGGTGACCTTTACGGGCGTCATCCGCCTGCTTACAGGATCGTACCACATGAAATCGACCTTCGGCGGTTCAATACCTGACATCCGGCACAGCAGCTCGTAAGTCGCAAGCGCGGGCGTGGCGGACATGATCATCGTCGGTCTGCCGTCGTTGGCGTCAACGCGGTGCCACGCATCGCCCAGACAGTGAAAGTTCAACGCGCCGCCCGCCAGATTGACGATGCGGTCCGGTTCAATGTAGTTGCGCAGCGCCAGCGGGTTTGCAGGGGCGGGCGCGGCGTCAAGCCGTTCAGAGAACCCGTACAACAACTGCCGGATCATCAAAGGGTATTCGGCTGCCTCGGGCGTGATCGGCGTTCGGAAGGTGTCCTGATTGGCGTGGCAGACCCTTACCCGCGTGTTCAGGTACGTCATGCCGAATGTGGTTTGGCTGAACATTGACGACCGGTCAGGCACGGCGTCGCATGGCGGAACTTGACCGGAGGCAACCAGTTGCGGCACTTGCGCGTAGAGCATCTCGCGGCCCGCAACGCCTTGGAAGGCCCACTGCATCAGGTGCTGGATCTTGGTTGGTGCTCGCTCAACGGCGTAGCGCGCGACGGGAATGGAGTTCAGGAGCTGTGTGTTCTGGGACGGCATGGGCTCTCCTCGCGAAAAGCAACCTTACCCGACGAACGTCACAGTTCGCCCCCCCCAGTCACAAATGTGTCACTCGTGAATGGCTGTCTTGAATGTGGGACTTGCGTTCGGATGTGACAGGCTGTCTATGCGCCCGCCTTGGCGTGTTTGCGGGTACTAACCCTCGTTGCCGCCTCAGGGCTACAACTTGGGGCCGGGCTGGGCTATAAGTTGTGTATTGTGCTCGCTTTGGACGCCCCTTGGGGCGTTTTTGGCCCATGAAGCAGACCTTCCAGGTCAAGCATAAGGTGCGGTTTGTGACCGCCGCGGCCCTTTTTGATGGCCACGACGTCAGCATCAACATCATGCGCCGGCTGCTGCAGGCCCACGGGGCCGAAGTGATCCACCTGGGTCACAACCGCAGCGCCGAAGAGATTGTAAACGCCGCCATAGAGGAAGACGCCCAAGGCATAGCGGTAAGCAGCTACCAGGGCGGCCACATGGAGTTCTTCAAGTACATGCACGACCTGCTGCGCGAAAAGGGCGCTAGCCACATCAAGATTTTCGGCGGCGGCGGCGGCGTGATTGTGCCCGAAGAAATCCGCGAGCTGCACGACTACGGCATCAACCGCATCTTCAGCCCCCACGACGGCCGCGAAATGGGCCTTGAGGGCATGATCCGCTACATGGTCGAGGAGTGCGACTTCAGCACCGTGCATACGCTTAACGGCGAACTCACGCGCTTTGACGTGCAGCACAAGGGCAGCGTTGCCAAGCTGATCACGCTGGCTGAGCTCAATGGCCACTCGCCGCAGCAGCAGGCGGCGGCCATGCGCAAGGCCGTCAGCGAGCGCAAAGACGCGCTGAAACACCCGGTGCCCGTCGTCGGGGTCACCGGCACCGGCGGCGCCGGCAAGAGCAGCCTGACCGACGAGTTGCTGCGTCGCTACCTGCTGGACTTTGCGGACAAGCACGTGGCTGTGATCAGCATTGACCCCACGCGCAAGCGCACGGGCGGCGCGCTGCTGGGCGACCGCATACGCATGAACGCGCTGAACAACCCGCGCGTGTACATGCGCAGCCTTGCCACGCGTGAATCGCAAACCGAAGTAAGCGAAGCACTGGGCGACGCCATCGACATCTGCAAGGCGGCCGGATTTGACTTGATCATCGTCGAAACCAGCGGCATCGGCCAGGCCGACGGCGTGATCACCAAGTTTGTTGACAGCAGCATCTACGTGATGACCAGCGAATACGGCGCGGCCACGCAGCTTGAAAAAATCGAGATGCTGGATTACGCCGACTTTATCGTGCTCAACAAGTTTGAACGGCGCGGCGCAAAGGACGCCCTGCGCGACATCCGCAAGCAGACATGGCGCAACCGGGGCGCGCCTAGCAACCTGAAGCCCGAGCAGATGCCGGTGTATCCCACGATTGCCGCCCAGTTCAATGACCTGGGCGTCAACCGGCTTTACCAGGACCTGCTGAAAAACCTGTCCGACATCATCGGTGGGAAACTGGTGACGCGCTACTTTACGCAGGTTTGCGGCGCGGAAGGCCCCACCCAGCAGACTGTCGTGCCCGGCAAGCGTAATCGCTATCTCAGCGAAGTTTCTGAAACCGTGCGCGGCCACCACCGCTTCGCCGAAAGCCAGCGCGTGCTCGCGGGCCGACTGGGCGCCTGCTACCACGCGCTGATTGAACTTGGCGACAAGCCGGCCGCGCCGCTTGCGCAGTTGGAAACCGGCGGCGCCGACCCTGCCATCGCCGCCCTGCGCGCGCGATACAACGAGCTGCTGGCCGAGCTTGACCCCGCCTGCGTGCGCGAATTGCAGACGTGGCCGGAGCTGGTCAAGGGCTACACCGACGAAGAGGGCACGTACCTGGTGCGCGGCCGCGAGATTCGCGTGGCCAACTACACCACCACGCTCAGCGGCACGAAACTGCCCAAGGTCGCGCTGCCGAAGTTCCATGACTGGGGCGACCGCCTGTACTGGCTGCTTGAAGAAAACGTGCCCGGGCGCTTTCCGTACACCGCGGGCGTTTACCCGTACAAGCGCACGGGCGAAGACCCGACGCGCATGTTTGCCGGTGAAGGCCCCGCCGAGCGCACCAACCGCCGCTTTCACCTGGTAAGCGAAGGCCAGCCCGCGGCGCGCCTGAGCACGGCGTTTGACAGCGTGACGCTGTACGGCGAAGACCCGCACCAGCGGCCTGACATTTACGGCAAGGTGGGCGAGTCAGGCGTCGCGATTTTCACGGTCGAGGAAATGGAAATTCTGTACGCGGGCTTTGACCTGTGCGCGCCCAGCAACAGCGTCAGCATGACGATCAACGGGCCGGCGCCGATCATCCTTGCGTTTTTCTTCAACGCCGCGATCCGCCAGCAGGCCCGCAAGCAGTTGATCGAGCAAGGCAAGCTCAAGCCGCAGCGGCCACCCGCGCGGCTGTTCACGCCCAAAGGTCTTGACCCGGCACGGGGGACAAATGACGCGGGGCTGTCGTATGCATGGCAGGATCCGCGCTGCTTTGACCTTAAGTGGAAAGACATTCGCGCGCTGCTGACTGACGCCGAGTACGAGCGCATCGCCGCCGAAACTGTCAGCACCGTGCGCGGCACCGTGCAGGCCGACATCCTCAAGGAAGACCAGGCCCAGAACACGTGCATCTTCAGCATCGAGTTCGCGCTGAAAATGATGGGCGATGTGCAGCAGTGGTTCATTGAGCACAACGTGCGCAATTACTACAGCGTCAGCATCAGCGGCTATCACATCGCCGAAGCCGGCGCCAACCCGATTACGCAGCTTGCGTTCACGCTGGCCAACGGTTTTACGTACGTTGAGGCCTACCGCGCGCGCGGCATGGACGTGAACGACTTTGCGCCCAACCTGAGCTTTTTCTTCAGCAATGGCGTGGACGCCGAGTACAGCGTGATCGGCCGCGTGGCCCGGCGCATCTGGGCCGTGGCGATGAAAAAGATGTACGGCGCCAACGAGCGCAGCCAGATGCTGAAGTATCACATCCAGACCAGCGGGCGCTCTCTGCATGCGATGGAGATTGACTTCAACGATATTCGCACCACGTTGCAGGCCCTGTACGCGATTTACGACAACTGCAACAGCCTGCACACGAACGCGTTTGACGAAGCGATCACGACGCCGACGGATGCCAGTGTGCGCCGCGCGCTGGCGATACAGATGATCATCAACAAAGAGCTGGGGCTGGCGAAGAACGAAAACCCGATCCAGGGCAGCTTTGTGATCGAAGAGCTGACCAACCTGGTCGAAGAAGCGGTGCTGACCGAATTTGACCGCCTGACCGAGCGCGGCGGCGTGATCGGCGCCATGGAAACGCAGTACCAGCGCGGCAAGATCCAGGAAGAAAGCATGTACTACGAGCAGCTCAAGCACAGCGGCGAGCTGCCGATTATCGGCGTGAACACGTTTTTGAATCCCAACCCGCCCGAGCACGAAGCCAAGGTCGAGCTGGCAAGGGCCACACAAACCGAAAAAGAAGGCTGCATCGAAAGGCTGCAAGACTTTCAAAAGCGCCACGACCAGGGCGCCAACAAAGCCCTCGAAAGCCTGAAACGGGTGGCGCTGGCAGGCGGCAACATCTTCAACGAGCTGATGCAGACGGTAAAGCATTGCAGCTTGGGCCAAATCAGCCACGCCCTGTACGAAGTAGGCGGCCAGTACCGCCGCAACATGTAAGGGCGGCGGCCGCCCACAGGTAACGCAATGTTTGCGCCGCGCACTCGACGCTATCTGCCATTCTTGACATGGATACTCGCCGTGCTGATGTCCGCGTCGCTGATTGGCGGCCAATACATCCGGCACGGTCATGAAGGCGCGGGTTTTGACTTTGGCGTTTACCACGCCGCCGCCAATGCACTGCCGGCGGCGCCCGAGAGTCTGTACCAGTGGGCGGACCCGGACACCGGAGCGACGGCAGCTGGGGCGCACTACTTGTATCCGCCAGCATTTGCGGCATGGCTGGCGCCGCTTTCGGCGCTGCCCCGGAACACTGCATTCACGGTCTGGAACGTTCTGATTGTCGGCCTGTACGGGGCGACTTTCCTGGTGTTGCGCCGTGCAATGGCAAAGGCCCGCATTCGGGAATTCCGGGCGCGCGCCCTTTTGTCGGCGTTGGCGGTGTCTCCGATACTCTTGATCGAGCTGTACTTCGGCCAGGTCAACGTGCTGGTCTTGTTTCTGGTTGTGCTTGCCCTGCACGCGCGGCTGAACGGCAAGCCTGCTTCTGCGGGCTTGATCATTGCAATCGCTGCCGGAGTAAAGGTGCTGCCAGTTGTTTTGCTGTTCATGGCAATGCATGGGAAGTGGCAGCGCATAGCGGCAGGGTTCGCGGCTGGCATCCTGGTTGTGATTGCGTCTCCATGGGCAGTTCTGGCTTTGCACCAGGGTCCGGTGAACGCCGCTGAAGCCAACTGGTCATTGCACCAGAACTACGTGCAGGATGTTGTGCTGGCGCGCGGCGCCGGACTTGATCCCACTTTGATGGGTGGAGACCGCCCCGGTAATTTTTCGTTTCAGGCCGTTTCTTGGAGACTCGCTGAAAAGGCCGCGCGATTTGTCAGCGGCAATCCTGCCTTCACGCTTGACGGCACAGCGCGCCAGTGGTGGCGCCGCGCGGGCTTGGCCGCCGGCATTGTCTTGCTGGGTCTGGCGGCATGCATGGTTTGGCTCACGCGCCACAACCGCGCCGCCATGCCAATGCTTTGGGGCGTGCTGCCGTTGGCGGCAAACCTTGCCAACCCCACGATGTGGGTGCATCACTTGATGATACTGATGCTCGTGCTCGCGCCCACTGGATCGATGCGCCGTCGCTTTCCGTGGCCGGCGGTCGCCTGTGTGATAACTCCCTGGCTGCTGGTCATGCCCTATCTCGCCTGGGCGCTGCCTGACGCAGGTTGGATCGGTGGCAATTCCATCTCGCGCATCATGGACTGGGGGATCTCGACAGCCTTCTTGGCAGCCACAGTTGTTGCTGCAGCCTTGCTGGCTTGGCACCACAGTCGCCCCCGCATCCGGAGCGACACATGAGCAGCCGCGTGGCGAGTTCTCCGTTGTTGCCCGGGCTGGCTTTAGCGGCTGTTCCAGCCAGCGTTGCCGCGATTCTGTTTGTGCTGGCGTGCGGCGTGCCCGGTGTTACTACCGATGGCTTTGCCTACCTTGACACGGCGAAACACGTGGCAGCCGGCCACGGCGCTTACTACGCCGTGCCTGAGGGCAACCTGCGGCCGTTGATCACTTGGCCGCCGCTGTTTCCGCTTTTGTTGGCGCCTGGCGAGTGGCTGGGCGTTGACTTGCTTGCCTGGTGCCGCTGGTTACATGCCCTGCTATTCGGCCTGCTGGCCGGCGGGGCGTTGCTGTTGGTCCGGGCCGGCGGAGGCGGGCTGCGCGGCGGCTTGCTTGCAGCGGCGCTGATCTCGCTTACCGGCAACATGCCCGAGTTGTTCGCCATGGTGTACAGCGAGCCGCTGTTTCTGGTGCTTGAGCTGGCATGGCTGTACATGCTATGGCGCGCCTGCCGCAGCAGCGGGTACCGCGACGTGATCATCGCGGGCGCGCTGGCGGCCGCGCTGGTGCTGACGCGCTACGCCGGCGCAGCCTTTGTGCTGGGGGGTGTGGTCGCACTGTGCCTTTCGCGGCGCCCTTCGCGCGTGTGGCGTGCCGCGGCCTATGCGGGCGTGGCTGTCCTGCCCGTGGCATTGTGGCTGCTGCGCAACTCGCTGGCGGGCGGAAGCGCTGTGGAGCGGCCGATCGAGCCGCTGCCCTTTGACGCGGATTGGCTGATCAACGTGTGGCGGCTGGCCACGTTGTGGTTGTTGCCTGCGGAGGCCTCACGCTGGGTGCGCCACCTGCTGCTGGCGCTGTTGGCGATGGGCGGCATCGCCGGGCTGCTTGTGTTGTGGCCGCGTCGCCTGTCTGTGCCCGGAGCCCGCCGCTGTCTTGGGTTCTGCGGCCTGTGTGTCCTGGCTGCCGGCTGCTACATCGCGTTCCTTGCGGCCGCCACGTTCGCGTCGCCGCGCGAGCCGACCCTGGACTTGCGCATGTTGGCACCGGCGCAGTTGCCGCTGATGCTGGCCCTAGCGCGGGCAATGGCGGGCTTGGCTGGGAAGGGCTACGCGTTGGCAGTTTGGGGCGCGGCGCTGCTGCTGGTGGGCACGGGCGCCTGGCGAGCGGCGAACTTTGCCCAAGACGCGAATGAGCGAGGCTCGGAGTTCACGTCTGTTGCCTGGCGTGAGTCCGCGTTGCTTGAAGCGGCGCGCGGGTTGCCGCAGGGCGCGGTGCTTGCAAGCAATCAGGCCGAGGCGGTTTACTGGCACTTGGGCCAGCCGTGCCAGCCGCTGCCGACCGCCGCCGAACAGGGCCGCGATCAGTCTCGCCTTGACCCCGAGCGGGTTGCAAAGTTGCGGCAGGCACACGAGGGTCGCGAGTGCTTTGTGCTGCTGTTTGACCAGACGTGGCCTTGGCACGCGCCGGCCGAAGTGAACGAACGCGACTTGAGACTCACCCCAGTCGCCCGCTACTCCGACGGCACGCTGTACCGTCTGGGCGACTGACGCTGGACACCTCGAAGCCGTCGTTCCTGCTCATATACTCGCGCGATGGACCTTCTGGCGATTTTGCGGGCGCGGTTCGGGTTTGATGGGTTTCGGCCTCATCAGGCGGAGGCTTGCTCGGTGCTTGCGGCCGGTGAGTCGGCTTTGCTGGTCATGCCTACCGGCGCCGGCAAATCCCTTTGTTATCAACTGCCGGCGATTGCTCGCGGCGGCAACGCGCTGGTCATTTCGCCGCTGATCTCGCTCATGGAAGACCAGTGCGCCAAGCTGCTGGCGCAAGGCTTTAAAGCCGCGCGCATCCACTCGGGCCGGCCGCGTGCCGAAAGCCGCCAGGCGTGCTTTGACTGGGAGGCCGGCAAGCTGGACTTTCTGTTCATCGCCCCTGAGCGCCTGCGTGTGCCCGGCTTTGTCGATTGGCTTGCGCGCCGCAAGCCCGGCTTGATCGCCGTTGACGAAGCCCACTGCATCAGCCACTGGGGCCACGATTTTCGCCCCGACTATCGCCTGCTGGGCGAGCGGCTGGGCGCGTTGCGAGGAAAAACAGGGACAGGCACCGATGATTCGCCGCTGTTCAAGCCGGGTTCCGATCGTGAACTGGTGCCTGTCCCTGTTTTTCCGCCGGTGATCGCGCTTACGGCCACCGCCACGCCGCAGGTGCAGCGCGATATCTGCGAGCAGTTGGGCATGCCGGACGCAAAGCGCCTGATTCACGGCTTTGCGCGCAGCAACCTGGCCGTCGAAGTCATTGAACTGAAGCCAAGCCTGCGCGCCCAGACCGTGCAAACGCTTTTGCAAGGCGGCGCGACCCCGGCCATTGTCTATGTCCCGTCGCGCAAAGAGTGCGAGGCGCTTGCGGGGCGGCTTGGCAAGCACATGCCCTGCCTGCCCTATCACGCGGGGCTTGATGCGGCCACGCGTGACAATGCACAGGCCGCGTTTCAGGCGGGTGAAGTGCCGGTGATCGTTGCCACCATCGCGTTCGGCATGGGCATCGACAAAGCCGACGTTCGCACCGTAGTCCACACCGCCATGCCCGCGACGCTGGAGGGCTACTACCAGGAAATCGGGCGCGCGGGCCGCGATGGCAAGCCATCGCGCGCGCTGCTGCTGTACTCATGGGCCGACCGGCGCATCCATGAGTTCTTTCTGGATCAGGACTGCCCGCCGGCCCTTGAGCTTGAGCGCATCTTTCGCGCGCTCTCGAACCGCGGCGCCAGCCCCGACGACATTGCCGTCGAGTTTGAGCTCAAGCCGCTCGACGCCCAGAAAAGGCTTGAGCATCTGCTGGCCCACGGCGGCGCGAACGTCGATGCCGACGGCTGGTTCACGCGCGGCAAAGACGGTTGGCAGGCGGGCTACGAGGCGCGCGTGCGCTTTCGGCGCGAGCAACTGGACGCCGCGTTTGCCTTTGCGCAGGGCGCCGGGTGCCGCATGCAGGCGCTGGTGGCGCACTTCGGCGAGCCGGGCGCGCGCGCCTGCGGCGTGTGCGACAACTGCGCGCCAGAGTCTTGCGTCGTCAAGAGCTTCCGAAAGGCCGACGCCCGCGAGCTTGCCGTGCTTCAGGCGATCATGGGTGCGCTGCTGGGCAAGGATGGCCAGACGCCCAAGCAGATTCATGAGCGTGTTGTCGGCGACAAGTTGGAGATTCGTGAGTTCCGCGAGTTGTTGAACGCGCTGTCACAAGCAGGCGCCGTGAAGCTTGTGCCCGATGCCTTCGAGAAGGACGGCAAGCTGATCAACTTTGAGCGCGCATGGCTGACCCGCGAAGGTCGTGAGGCAGGCGAAAGCGCCGCCACCTGGGTCAGCCTGCAAGGAAGTCAGCCGGAGCCGGGGGCGCCAGGCACAGCCGCCGCCAAGGCGCGCAGGTCAGCAGGCAAGAAGGCGGCCAAGGCCGTCGCGCAGGCCGAGGCCATGGCCGAGCCCGACCCGGCGGTGCTGAAGGCGCTCAAGGACTGGCGCCTGAAGCTGGCCAAAGAACAGGGCACGCCCGCGTTTCACATTTTGGGCAACAAGACGCTCAATGCCATCGCGCGCGCAAAGCCCGGCAACGAAAAGGATCTGCTGGCTGTGCACGGCATAGGGCCGCAGAAGCTGGAGGCTTACGGCCGCGCGATCCTGGAAGTGCTGCGGGGCGTGAGCTGAACGTGCGGCGAAAGGCAGTCTGTCAAGCGGAGTAGCGGAGCCGGCGTGCAGGGCCGCGCACTCGCACTGCGCTCAAGCGCGTGGCCCCTGCACGCCTTATACTCTGTTGCTCTGTTCCTCCGCGTCCACATCAATACGCGACAGCGAAGATGACTTCGGGCGCGCCATCCTTGCCCGTGTACATGCACTTGCCGGTCTGGCCCTGCGCGTCAAAAGGCATGACGCGCACCGTGGCCTTGGTTTCTTCCTTGATCTTCGCTTCCGCCTGCCGGTCAGGATGAAAGTAGCAGCGCACGAACCCGCCCTTTTCAGCCAGCGTGGCTCTGAGGGCGTCATAGCTGTCAACGCGGTGTGTGTTGGCTTGCCGGTGTTCGATTGCCTTCTGGAACATCAGGCGCTGCACGTCGGCAAGTTCAGTGCGCAGGTGGCCGGGCGTGAGCTTGCTGGTTTCGACTGATTCCTTGGCGCGGTCAAAGCGGCGCTTGATGACGACACTACCCGCGTCAACGTCGCGGGGGCCGACTTCCATACGGAAGGGCACGCCGCGTTGCTCCCAGTGGAACTGCTTGTCGCCGGGGCGGTTGTCGCGCCAGTCAACGACGATCTTCTGTTCCGTCGCGCGGTCGAAGAAGTAGCTGACCACTTCGCTTTGCTGGCGTTTGGCCGCCGCCGCGAATTCTTCTTCGCCGACCAGCGTCCTGATCGCGACGTCAATGAACGCAGCCACCTTGGCGCGGTCTGCGTCGCTCTTGAAAATGGGCACAATCGCCATCACGACAGGCGCGACCCTGGGGGGCAGCACGAGCCCGTCGTCGTCGCTGTGGGCCATGATCAGCGCGCCGATCAGCCGTGTGCTTACGCCCCAGCTTGTGGTCCATACGTGCTGCTGCTTCTGGTCGCGGCCCAGAAACTTGATGTCGAAGGCCTTGGCGAAGTTCTGGCCAAGGTTGTGGCTGGTGCCGGCTTGCAGGGCTTTGCCGTCCTGCATCATGGCTTCGATGCCGTAGGTAGTTATGGCGCCGGGGAATTTTTCGCTTTCGGTCTTGGGGCCCTTGACCACGGGCAGGGCCAGGAATTCTTCGGCGAAAGCGGCGTACACATCCAGCATGCGCAGGGTTTCTTCCTGTGCTTCTTGCGCGGTTTCGTGGGCCGTGTGGCCTTCCTGCCACAGGAATTCGGTGGTACGCAAAAACAGCCGCGTGCGCAGCTCCCAGCGCATGACGTTGCACCACTGGTTGATCAGCACGGGCAGGTCGCGGTAGCTTTGAATCCACTGCGCGTACATGTGGCCGATGACAGTTTCGCTGGTGGGGCGAATCACGAAGGGCTCTTCCAGCTTGCCCACGGGCGCAAGGCCACTCTTGCCGTCGTTTTCAAGCCGGTGGTGCGTGACCACCGCGCACTCCATGGCAAAGCCTTCCACGTGCTGGGCTTCCTTGGCCAGGAAGTTCAGGGGGATCAGCAGGGGAAAGTACGCGTTGACGTGGCCTGTGTCTTTGAAGCGCCGGTCAAGGTCGCGCTGGATAGCTTCCCAAAGGGCGAAGCCTTCGGGGCGGATGACCATGCAGCCGCGCACAGGCGCGTAGTCGGCCAGTTGGGCGGCTTTGATCACGTCCAGGTACCATTGCGCGTAGTCTTCAGCGCGGGATTTGATGTTCTTAGCCATGTTTTAGACCAGGTTTAGTGCTGCGTCTTGGGTTCATCCATGCCGCCCCGCTCCCTTCGGTCGCTGGAGACTCCAAGGTACGCGGCGCTAGCGCAATGGCTTCCGACCCAAAGACACGCGGGATTGTTGCGGTAATTGACAGGAAAACAAGGGACTCGGCCGTGGATCACGGTCGAGGGTGAAGGGGCGTGAAAGTTCGTCCTTGCTTCATGCCTCGTTAACGCGGTCCGGTTTCAGGACACGGCACATCGGCAACAGCGGCAAGCCCGCCGCCGCACAAAGCAACACGGGCGCCTTCCGGCGCCCGTGGCATGGGTTGGCTTGCTTACTTGAACTTCACGTTCCAGTCATCCAGCTCATACACGCGCATCGTGCCGACGTAGCGGGCGTAGTACGCCTCCAGCCACTTGGCCTTGGTCGTGCTGCTGGACTTGTCCCACCACTCCTGCAGCGTGGGTACAGTCTCGGGCACCTTCAGGTGGCTGATGTCCTGCTTGCCGATCTGGGGCGCGCCGGGGTCCTTCTTGTCGGCGTTGTTGCCCTTGGCCATTTCTTCCTGGATCTTTTTCAGCCACTCGGCGGCTTGTTCAGGGCTGATGCCGCCGGGCAGCTCACGGCCCTTGTTGCCTTCCTGGAACTGCTGGCCGCGAATGATGCCATCACCGTCCCAGTCCGGCTGGACGTTGCCGTCGCGACCGCCGGGCGGGCGGGGCCCGTCGCGGCCTCCGGGGCGCGGGCTTGAGCCCGGGCCGGTGCCCGGCGTTGAGCCCGGGGTGCCGGCGTCGGGCTTCTTGCCGTTGATCGGCAGGTGGCCGCCGACGATGCCATAGAAACCGTCCTGTCCGAAGCTGGCCTTCTTCATGGACAGCTTGGTCTTGTTTTCCGCTTCCAGGTTGAAGCGGTTGAGAAAGCGCTTCTTGATGTCGTCGGGGGTGCTGCTGCCGACGATGTCGGCGATTTTGGCCTGGATCACGTTGTCCATGTCGCGGCGCGTCCAGCTGATGCAATCGCTGATGGTGATGCCCTTTTCCTTCAGCTTGGCGCGGATGGCCGGGCGCATCTGCTTGTACCACTCGACGATGACGAACTTGCTGAACTCGAGGTCAATCTCGGCAAAGGTCAGGTCCCACTTGGCCAGCACGCCTTCGGTCGGCTTGTACTCGGTCTTGGCGAGTTGCAGCGCATCCAGCGCGGTCTGGAACTTCTTTTTGGAAGCAAGCTGGCGCGCGCCAACCAGCGCGGTCAGCAGGCCCTTCTGGCGGATCAGCTCGTTCAGCGTGGCGTCGTAGGCGGTCAGGCGCGCCTCAAGCTTTGAGTCAGGCGATGCAGCCAGCGCCAGCGTCACGTAGTCCTTGGCCTCGCTGTACAGGCCCAGCCGGTCGGCGATGCGGGCAAGTTCATAAAACTGGCGCGCTGTCTCAAGCGGGCTGCGCTCTTCTTCTGCAAGGCGCAGGACTTCGGATTCGACGAACATCGAGGTCGCGTCGATCATGATGTCGGTGACGTAGCCGTCTTCGACCACGTCGCCGGCGGGCACGTTGCGGCCGCGGGTGTTTTCGCGGTTGACGACGTTGTAGCTGTTGCCGCTGACGGTGATGCGGCCTTCGTAGATGGTGCCGTCAATCAGCTCAAGGCGGGCGCCGCGCACCAGTACATCAAGGTTCAGCCCTTCGTCGGGGTCGCGGTCGTTGGTCAGGCGTTTTTTCAGGCCTGCGTCAACCTGGTTCCAGCGCAGGAAGACCTTGCCGCCGGTGTCGGTCAGCTTGAACGTGAAGCCGTCTTCCTTGACTTCGACGACATCGCCTTGCAGGTAGCGGCCATCGGACAGGCGAATCTGCTCTGCCTGGGCCAAGCCGGCCACCGCGACGGAAACCAGCAGCGCCAAGGCAAGTCGAGAGATCAAACGCATAAGGACTCCAGTAAGAGGAGGATGCAACACTCCAAGGGTAGGCAGGTAGCGCCCATCTGCAATGTTAAAGGGCGCTTATGGCCGATTCGGAGTCGCGAAACTTCGTGGATTGGCAAGAATTTTCGACGATTGTGCAGTTTGGGAATGACATACGACCAACCAGTCGTTTAATTACACAGCCGATCGGGTTAATCGCCCGCCCGAAACCTGGTCGGCAATCGCCTGCCGGGCCCAGCCCGGCAGGCTGCAACTAGATGCGCAGCAGGGAGCGCAACGCCGCGGACTTGTCCGCGGCGTTTGCATTTGGTGCGTTTGGATGTGATGCCGTTTGGCACTTCCGGCAACGTGAACCGGCGCTTTCCGGATATGGCCGATGCAGCATGTCGCGTTAATCTGCAAACAGGAGACCGCCGTGAACGACACCCTGGAGACCTTGCCGCGACTGTACCCACGTACCTTTGTGCCTGCCGGCCTCAAGGTGCGCACACTCGACGACGTTAAGCCGCTGTTCGACGCCCTGTTGAACGCCGAGCTTGCCGACGCGGGCGCATTGGAGCAGTGGCTTGCCGACCGCACCGAGCTTGAGGCTGTGATCGGAGAAGTCGGCGCCCGCGTGCACATCCGCACCACGCTGGACACAGCCAGCGCCGAGTACAAGGCGGCGTTCCTTGACTGGGTAGAGAAGTTTGAGCCCGCGCTGAAGCAAGCCGGCGACGCGCTGGACCGCAAGTTCGCGGCATGCCCGGCGCGCAGCGCGCTGGACCCCGCCAAGTACGCGATTTTCGAGCGCGGCGTGCTGACACAGCTTGAACTGTTCAAGCCGGAAAACATCCCGCTCGAGACGGAGCTGGCCAAGCTCACGAACCAGTTTGACGAAACGCAGGGCGCCATCACCGTCGAATTTGAAGGCGGCAGCTACACGCCCGTGCAGATGAACAAGTTTCTGCTTGAGCTTGACCGCAACCTGCGCCAGCGCGCATGGCAGGCCACAGCCGACGCGCGCCTTGCCACGCACGACCGTTTGGCGGGCCTGTTTGAAAAGCAACTGCGACTGCGCGAAAGGGTAGCGATCAACGCCGGGCTGGCGGACTTTCGTGAGTACGCCTGGAAGTCGATGCAGCGCTTTGATTACACGCCCGACGACTGCGACGCCTTTGCCCACGCGGTTGAGCGCGTGGTGCTGCCCGCGCTGCGGCGCATCAACCAGCGCCGCGCCGAGGCGATGGGCCTTGCCGGCGTGCGCCCCTGGGATGTGGATGTTGACCCGCACGGCAAGCCGCCGCTGAAGCCGTTTGATGAAGTCGAGAGCCTGAAGCTGGGTTGCTCGCGCATCTTTCACGGCGTGGACCCGGCGCTGGGCGCGCAGTTTGACCGCATGCGCGAACTGGGCCTGCTGGACCTGGCCAACCGCAAGGGTAAGGCCCCCGGCGGCTATCAAAGCACGCTGCACGAGGCGCGCCTGCCGTTCATATTCATGAATGCTGTCGGCCTTGACGATGACGTGCGCACGCTGCTGCACGAGGGGGGCCACGCCTTTCACGCCTTTGCCGCCGCGGATCAGCCGTTGCTGGCCTATCGCCACGCGCCTATGGAGTTCTGTGAAGTCGCCAGCATGTCGATGGAACTGCTGGGCAGCGACCACCTGGGCGAGTTCTATGCACCCGCCGACATCAACCGCGCGCTGGCTGAGCAGTTTGAGCGCGCGCTCAGCCTGTTTGCGATGATCGCGCAGGGCGACCAGTTCCAGCACTGGGTTTACACGCACATCGGCGCCGACGCGCACGCGGTGCACGCGCAATGGCGCGCACAGATGCAACGCTTTGCCACGGGCATCGAGTTCACGGGCCTTGAAAAGTACCGCGACTCGCGCTGGACGCAGATCGGGCACTTCTTTTGGGTGCCGTTCTATTTTATCGAGTACGCGATTGCGCAGATCGGCGCGTTGCAGGTGTGGCTGAACGCCCGCAAGGACCGCAAGGGCACGCTGGCCAGGTATCGCGGCGCGCTGGCGCTGGGCGGCAGCCGCGGCCTGCGCGACCTGTTCAAGGCAGCCGGCCTGAAGTTCGGCATGGACTACGAAACGCTTTCACCGCTGGTTGAAGCCGTCGAAGCCGAGCTGTCCCGCCTGGAAGCGTAGCTGCCGCACCGCTGCCGATTGCCATTGCGTGAACTGAATCGCGCCCTAGCCTGCGCGCCATGTCGGCGCTGACCACCACGCAGCAGCATCCGCGCACGCGGCTGATCGCCACTTCGGCGCTGCTGCTGGTCTGCATTTTCTGGGGCGCGACCTTCCTGTGGATGAAAGAGGGCACCGATGCCCTGCAGTCGATCTACGGCGACCACCGACCCGCCGCCGTGGGCGCATTTTTCCTGTTCTGGCGATTTGCGATTGCCGCCGTGCTGATGCCGGTGCTGGTGCCGCGCAGCGTCAGGCGGCTTGACCGCCATGCCATCAAGTGGGGCTTTCTGTTAAGCCTGCCGTTTTCGCTGGGCTTTCTGCTTCAGATTTTCGGGCTGGCGCAGGCCGATGTTCTGCCCAGCCAGTCGGCGTTCCTGACCAGTCTCTATGTCGTGGCCACTCCGTTGATCAGCGCGTTGGTGTTGCGGCGCGTGCCGGCGCGCGGGGTGCTGGTGGGCGTGCTGCTGGCGACCATCGGCGCCGCGTTTATGAAGGGCGTGCCGCACGGCGGGTTGTCGCTGGGCGCGTGGGCGACGATCGGCTGTGCCGTGGTTTTCGGCGCGCACATTGTGATGACTGACGTCGGCACCAAACGCGCCGACCCGCTGGCGATCACGCTGGTGATGTTCGTGTGCGCCACGGCGTTCTGCGGTGCGGCGGTGCTGCTTGCGCCGGGCGGTATCGCGCTGTTTGACGCCTCGCCGTTAGCGGCTGCGCTGTCGGACTTCACGTTCTGGCGCACGTTGCTGCTCTGCGCGACGCTGGCGACCGTCGTTGCCGTCAGCGTGCTCAACCGCTGGCAGAAAGAACTTTCGCCGTCGCGCGCCGCCATCGTGTACACCGCTGAGCCTGTGTTTGCGGCACTGATCAGCATTGTTGCGGGCAGGGATGTGTTGGACGGCTGGCTGGTGTTTGGCGCGGCGATGATCCTGGCCGCGAACCTGAGCGCCGAGTTTTTGCGCAGGCGGCCGGCGCCAGCCGAAAAAAAATGAAAAAACTTTTCCACGACTTTTCGCCACTGGGGGCGCGCAACCACCGCCAGTGGCGTCTTTGCGGGCGTTACGGTGTGCGTGCAATGCGTACTGGCGATTCTACTTGGGACGCGCGTTTCCGGGCGGCAACACGTTACCCGCGGCGGACATCAAGGCAATTCGTGCAACGTGGCGGATCCTGTTGTGCGATGGGGGTTGCGTGCGCCCGCCGGGAAAATTCCGCCCGCGGCCAAATGCTATGCTTCAGCCGTGGACGACTGCGGTCCCGCCGGCTTCCGGGTCAGACGGTGGAAGAGCGCCAACTGGGCTGTGGGGAGGTGCCGCTCCGCCAGCACCCGTCACCGCCCGTGTACGGCATGCCGCGCCCTGTGGGGGGGGCGCGAGTCGCCACAACTGCGCGGGCGGTGACGACTCCGGATCATGAACTTCAACCACCTTACCGGTCCCTGGAACGACGAGACTGTCTGGCGCGCCGAGCACCTGTGCATCACCGCGCGCGCGCGCCGCGACGCTCCCACGGACCTTGTGCACGCCGCCCTTCATCGCAACAGCCCCGACCCCGTGCTGCTGCTGGCATCCGAGCTTGCGGCCATGGACGGTGACCACGACGCCGAGTCGCTGCTGTGCGCGGCCATCGCCGATCAGCTTGCCGCCGCCGGCCGTAACGACGACGCAGCCCACGCCTGGTGGCAGACATGGGAGGCCGCGGCCGCCGCCGTCAACCCTGCCGCGCAGGCCCACGCACTGGCAGAGATTGCGGCGCTTGCGGCCGCCGCCGGCGACCTGCGACGCGCGACCGACGCAACGCATCGCCGCCTGGAGCTGCTGCGCGCGATCAACCACGAGGCAGCGCTGCCGGTCGCGCTGTGCGACATGGCTGCAATCCAGCTTGAGCAGGGGGCCGTTGCCGCCGCCGCCACCACGGCCGCGATGGCGCTAAAGGCCGCAGGCGATGACTACGCGGTGCTGCGCGCGCGCCACACGCTGGGCAACCTGCACCGCGAACAGGCACAGCACCGGCAGGCTGAGCAGCATTACCTGGAAGCGATGGCCCTCGCGCGCGCCGGCAACTTCGCTAACGCCGAGACCGCCCTGCTGGCAGACTTCGGGCTGCACCTGCTGGCGCAACAACGAGTGCCCGAGGCAAGCGAGTGCGCCCTGCGCGTTATTGCCGCCACTGAAGGCGCCAAGCACCTGCCAAGCCGCGGCAAAGGCTACGAGCTGCTTGGCCGTGTGGCTGTGCAGCTGGGGCGTATCGACGAGGCAATCAACGAGCTTGACTGCGCGCTGTATTACGCGCGTAAGCATCAGCGCAAAACTGAAATGGCGGCGTTGCTTGCACAGCTTGCATCGCTGCACTTGCTGCGCGGCGAGTTCAGCCGGGCATGCGAGTTATGCTCGGGCTTGCCCGAGTTTGCGCCCGGGTCGCGCACGGACCTGCTGTACGTCCAGCCGCTTTCACTGCGCCTGCTGGTCGAGGCCGCGGCTGCTTTTGAGGTGGCCGACCCCGCCCAGGGCGCGTGGCGCCTTGACAATCTCGTGCTGTCGCGCAAGTCGGCTGCCAGGCTCACGCGCGCGGCGCGGCAGGCCCGCCAGAAGGGTGACACAGCGCCGGCGGCAATCGCGCGGCGCTGCAACCTGCTGGTGCTTGAGCTGGAAGAGTCGATCCGCGACGGCCGTGACCCGCGCATTGTGGGCGGGCACCTGCCGCAAGAGCTGCCGGAGGCGCTGCGCGAGTCGCTGGGGCAGCGTTATGCCCAAAGACGCAATGACAGCCGGCGCTTCGAGAAGCTGAGCATGCTGTTGCGCCCCCATCGCGGTGCTTGATTTGAAGGGGCCTGGGGCCTATAAGCGCATGCGCGCCGACACCGACCGCGGCGCGGTTTTTTTCATTCCGGTGTTTTTCGCGAGTATCCCGACTATGGTAACCAGCCTGAGCAAAGAGACAGCGCGCATCAGTGAACTGATCAAGCAGGAACAATTCGGTGAAGTTGAAAGTGTCTGGGCCGAGGCCTTGCAGAAGGCCCCCGGCGAAATCGACACATTCCTTACCCTTGCCGAAAAACTGTACAAGGCAGGCCACGGCGAGCGCGCCGGCAACCTGCTTGAGCAGGTGGTCAGCAAGCTCGACAGCATGGGCGAGAAGGTCAAGGCTGTGCACGTGCTTGGTGAGCTGGCGCGCGTGGCGCCGCGCAACGCCAACCAGAAGGCGCTGGCCGATGTGGTGATCGCCGGTGCGTTTTCCGATCTGCCGGGTTTCAGCCGCATCCTTGAACGCGCCGAGCAGACCGCCAAGGGCAACGACAACCGCTACGTCAAGGCGCTGTACGACCAGCTAAAGTTCCAGCCCGGCGACTGGGTATTCCATGACGCGGGGTGGGGCCTGGGCCAGGTCAAAGAGATCGACGCCGAGAACGACCAACTGAAGGTCGATTTCCAGAACAAGGAAAACCACGCGGTGAAGCTTGGCGCAGCCGCCAAGTTTTTCCGCAAGCTGCCCGCCGAAGACATCATGGTCCAGCGCAGCGCCCACCTCAGCGAGCTGAAGCAGCGCTGCAAGGATGAGCCCATCGCGGTCGTGCTGGGCATCCTGAAGAGCCACAACAACAAGAGCACGCTCAAGCGCATCAAGGCTGAGCTTTCGCCGACTGTGATCGACAGCAAGTCGTGGGCGAAGTGGTGGGCTGGCGTGCGCAAGGACCTCGCCAAGCACCAGTACGTCAAGCTGGGCACCGGTACCAACCCGACCATTGAGCGGCTTGTGACGGCGATGACCCAGGAAGACGAAACGCGCGAGCAGTTCAACAACGCGCCCAAGCTTGAGAAGAAGCTTGAGATCCTGCGCCGCTACCTGCGCGACTCAGACAAGGGCGAAACGCGCGCCGACCTGCTGAAGTACATGGGCACTGAGTTCAAGCGCCTCGCCGAGCGCGAGGGCGACCTGGATGCCCGCGCCCGCGACGGCACCAGCCTGGCCGGCGAGCGCATCATTGTCGGCTTTCTGCGCGATGACTTGCGCAAGGCCGACCCCGCGGCCGCGTTTGATGTGTCCTACGATGCCGATGAACTGGTGCGCGAAAGCAGCGCCATGCTTGAGCGCCTGGAGGCGATCAAGGACGCCGACTACCAGCAGCGCGCCCTGGCACGCCACGCCAAGCTGAATGAAGGCAAGTGGGCCGATACCTTCGCGCAGGCCATGCTCAAAGACGTACAGCCGCTGTGGGACTGGATTGCCAAGCAACTGATGGAAAACGACCACGCCAAGGTGTTGACCGCAGTCCTTGAGACCGTCAGGGACGACGGCGAAACTTACCCGCTGCAGACGTTGTGGCTGGTGCGCCGCGGCATCACCGGCGGTGAGTTGCCGCAGAGCCTTGAGCTTGCGCCGGCCAACGAGCTGTTTGCCCGCCTGTTGTGGGTAATGAACAAGGTGCAGACCCGGATTGACCGCGGCGATTCGGCATACAAGGCGGTGCTGGCGAACCTGCGCGCCGCAATGACCGAGCGCAACTCACGCCTGCTGACGACCGCGCTGGACGGCCTTTCGGACGACCGCGCCGCGCACCTGTTGCACGAGGTCAACCGCTGCCGCGGCCTGTCCGACATCCACAACAGCACGCTGCGCGAAGTGATTTTCAAGTCGTTCCCGACTTTGCAGGCCAAGACATCGCTGCGCGCCGCCGAACTGGCCGAGCAGGAGGCCGGCGAGATCCTTGCCACGCAGGCCGGCCTGCGCAAGCGCGAAGGCGAACTCAAGCGCATCCAGGAAGAAGAGCTGCCGGACGTCGCCCGCCAGATCGGCGAAGCGCTGGCGATGGGCGACATCAGTGAAAACGCCGAGTTGGACGCCGCCCGCGAGCGCGAGTCACGCCTGAAGGAAGCCGCCAAGGAAATCATGGAAGAACTCAAGCGCGTGCGCGTCGTTACGCCCGACGAGTTCGATGCCAGCAAAGCCGGCTTCGGCACCAAGGTCACGCTCAAGCGCGAAGACGGCAAGACCAAGGTTTACACCATCCTCGGCCGCTACGAAGCCGACCTGGAACGCCAGATCATCAACAACGAAAGCCCGATTGCCCAAGGCATCCTTGGAAAGAAGCCCGGCGAAACGGCAATCGTGCAGACGCCCGAAGGCGCAGTGAAGTACGAAGTCATCAGCGTCGAACGCGCCGAGTAAACAGGGCCGGGCGTTCAGCCTAGTCAGGCAGGGACAGGCGCCAGGGTGCCTGTCCCTGTTGCGTTCCAAGGCAGTTCGCGGGCGGGCCCCAGAGAACCGCAACGGCTGTCCGCAGTTTGCGCCGCTGTACGCGGATGAAGCGGTCAACAGCGGCGTCTCGGCATTTTCGCCAAGTCCGCCATGGGACGGCACTTGATGGCGTGCTTGGCGAACTTTGCGAGAAGCTTGCCGTAAGCTGCCTTCAGCACCTCGCGCACCGGTCAAGCGAATGCCGGGCCGAAATTGCCCTTGCGGTGTCATTGCTTTTCCATGCGGGGTCTGTGAACGTGTGGGCCATGGCCACGCGCACGCTTGAGCCGACGGTCGTGGAAGACCCCGCGTACCTTTCCGCGCAGCTGATCACCTGTATCGGCAACAAGCGCGGACTACTGCCGCTGATTGCGCAGGGGCTTGAGGTTGTGCGGCGCGAGTGCGACCAGCCGCTGGCGATGCTGGACGCGTTTGCGGGCTCGGGCGTTGTTTCACGCTTCTTCAAGCGCTTTGCCCGGCGCCTGATCAGCAATGATCTTGAAACGTACGCACAGGTCATCGCGCGCGGCCTCCTGGCCAACCGCGCCGACGTTGACTGGCCGGCGCTCGAGGCCGCACACCGCGAGATTGTTCAACAGGCGCGCATGTACCCGGTTACCGACGGCATCATCCGGCGCCACTACTCGCCGCGTGACGACCGGGACATCCAGCCCGGCGAACGCGCCTTCTACACCACGCAGAACGCAACTCGCCTTGACACTTACCGTCAGTTGATCGCCCGGCAATCGCCTGAGCTGCAACCGCTGCTGCTGGCGCCGCTGCTGGCTAAGGCAAGCGTCCATGCCAACACGTCGGGGGTGTTCAAGGGCTTCCACAAAAACCGCGACGGCGTCGGGTGCTTCGGCGGCCACGGCGGTGACGCCCTGCACCGGATCAAGGGCGCCATCGAACTTGAGCTGCCCGTCATAAGCCGCTTCCACTGCGAAGTTGAAGTGCACGGGCAGGACGCCAACCGGCTTGTGCGGCAGATCGGGCCCGTTGACGTCGCGTACTTCGACCCGCCCTACAACCAGCACCCCTACGGCAGCAACTACTTCATGCTCAACCTGCTGTGCGACTACACCGAGCCGCGCGACCCCAGCCCGGTCAGCGGCATCCCCCGCGGCTGGAAGCGCAGCGCGTACAACCGCCGCGCGGCGGCTGTGCAGGCGATGAAGCAACTGGTGGAAGCCACAGACGCCCGCTGGATCCTCGTGAGTTACAACGACGAAGGCTTCATCCCGCCTGACGAGATGTACGCCCTGCTGCGCGCGCGCGGCAAGGTCCAGACGCTGCGCATGCGCTACAACACCTTCCGGGGCAGCCGCAACTTGAACAGCCGCGCCTTGCACGTGCACGAGCTGCTTTACGTTGTCCGATGCTCAGGCTGACCACACCAGCTGGCTTGGCGGCAGGTTCAGGTGCGCGGCAATCGCGGGCAAGTCCTCCGCGGTGATGGCCGGGCAGCGGCTGACATCAAGGCGCAGCAGCGGCGCGGCGGGCTCGCTTTCGAGAAAGCCCTCGGGTGTGACCGGCGCTCCGCACATGCGCAGCACGCGCAGGCTGGGCAGCGCCAGCAGCACCGCCAGCGCGCGGTTGTCGATGCCGGGAATTCTTGACACGTCCAGCTCGCGCAGCGTGGTCAGCGCCGCCAGCGCTTTCAGGCCGGCACGTGTCACGTTGACGCAGCCTTCAAGGCTGATGCGCACCAGCGACTGCATGCCCGAAAGCAGCGCCAGCCCGTGGTCAGTGATGCCGTGGCACCCGCCAAGGTCAATCACGCGCACGCCGGAAAGCAGGCCCACACTCAGCATGCTGCGCAGTTGCGCGTCGGTCATGCCAGGGCGATTGCGGAAGCTCAAGCTCTCGCCGGGGGCCATTGAGGTCACGGAGTCCAGGCCGGGGTCGGTTTCGGTGGTGTGCGTCAGCGCCTGCGGGTCCATGTTCATGCTCCGGTCGCGGCCAGGGGTGCGTCAGCGCGCTCCAGCGCCGACTGCAGGGTGTCAACCATGTCGCGCAGCCGGCGGCCGACGACCACGCTGTGTACGCCGCACTCGCGTTGTTCCTCAACGGACCATTGCCGCTCCGCCCCGAACACGACCACGGGCACACTGCGCCGCGCCGTAAGCTCGGAAAGTTCGCGCACCGCGCGCAAGCCGCCACACGAAAGCGCGCCGTGTTCAACCAGCACCGCGTGGGGGCGCAAGTGCGGGATTTGCGCCAGCGCCAGGCGCAGGCCGGTAACCGCGCGCACCTTCAATTGCACGGCGTCCGCAATCTGGACGCGGGCTTCGTCCTGGCCTTCGGGCGACGCGATCATCATTGCGCTGCGCAGGACTGTGGTTGTTGTGTGTTTTGGCATGTTGTTCCTCGATCCCCGCCCGGGGGACCGTTTGCAACAGCCGTGCCATCCATGGCGCTTTGCGTAAACAACGTAAAACAAAAGACTTAGCGAATCAGAGCCGCGGCTGCGGGCCGATCATGAACAATCACGAACAATCAAATCGTGAATCCGACCGCCAAGAAGGCCTATTCAAAGTCGTCTTTGGGCAGCGCCTGCGCGTCCGGTATGTCGTCTTTGGGCAGCGCCTGCGCGTCCGGATGCGCGGGCTCGGCTTCGCCGCCTTCGGGCGCCTGGTAGGGCTTCAGGTTCTGGGAAATGCTGGCGATCTTGCGCCGGATCTGGTCCGTGCGGCGCAGGGCGTCAATCTTGCCGATAGCGCTTTTCAGTGCTTCCAGTACCGGCGCCAGCAGATAGGCGCCGTCCACAACCTCGGCGATCCCGAAGTCGTTGCGCTTCACCTCAAGCGCCGGGTCCAGCGGCCCGCCGAAAATCACGATCGGTACCTTGCGGCTGGCCGCCAGTTGCGAAATCTGCTTGGCGATCATCAGTTGCCGCGGCTGGGCCTTGCCGTTCTGGATCAGGATCGCGTGGGGTTGTGCGGTGGGGATAGCCGCCAGCGCTTCCTGCATGGTGGGCACTGCCTTGACGCGCAGTGGCGCGGCGTCGGCAAGTTCCATGCGCATCGTCTCAAGGATCGCCTCATCGGCGACGAGCACGATCGGGCGAAGTACAGGTGCGTTCTTGCCGCTGGTCATACCCTGTTCATACTTTGGGCAGGGGCGGCGCGAAAGGCCCCCGGCCATCAAGAATTGCCCAACTCGGACAGGTCGCGCGCGAGGTTGCGCCGCGCCTGCGACTCAAGGCCCTTGCCCCAGTCAGTTTGAAACAGCGCAGGCTTGGCCAGCATTGACTCAAGCCACTTGCGGCGGCCGGCAAGCCAGTCGGCCTCAGGCACGCTCGCGTACTCGGCGCGGATGTTGGCGCCGTTGCGGGCGTAATCTTCCCAGCTGCCGGCAAGGGTTGACAGGTCAAGGTCAAGCACGGGCTTGCTGGCTTCAATGCTGGGGGTGTGGCCCTTGGTATCCAGTACGATCTGCTGGACCACTTTGACGCGGGCGCCTTCCCACCCCAGCTGGAACAGGCGCTCAACCGCAAGCTCGGCGCTGTCGATTTCGTTGGTCTTGCTGGCGGGGTCGTAGATAGCGTCGTGAAACCAAACCGCCATCACTTGCTCGTCGGAAAGCGGAAAGTCGCGGCCTTTGAGCAACATGTCGGCGATGTGCCGCAGGTCGTGGTAGCGACGGTGCGGCTCGGTGTAGCGACGCGTCAGCTCGATCAACAGTTCGTCCATTGCGGTTACAGCGGCAGCACGCCCCCCTTGGCGTGTTTCTCCAGCACCTTCTTCACTTCCTTGCGGGCGTTTTCCCACAGGTTGCTGCGCAGCCAGCTGTCCACCGACTGCGTGTTAACGGTTACCTTCTCGTCGTTGCCGGCAGATACGCTGTACCCGCCCAGCAACTTGGCGCCCTCGATTTCATAGACCAGTACCTCGCCCTGCCACAAGCCCGGCGAAAACGACTTGTCGTCCGTCGAGACCGGCGCCGCGAACAGCCGAGTGCGGACCACCACCAGGTACTTCAGCGCCAGCAGTTCATCAAAGCCGGTGCGCACGGCGTCAGGATCGATGTCTGAGCCTGCGCGCCCTGCAAGGCAATCGCGCGGGAACTCAAGCCAGAAGTTCATTACATGAAAGTCAAGCTCGGGCTTGGTCTTGGGGTCTTCGTCCAGCAGCTCAAGGTGCATGATCGCCGCGTCGCGCCCGTCGCCGAAGGCCAGTTGCACCGACGGCTCGGCAAGCTCAGCGCTGTGGGCCGCCGCGGCCTTGGCGACGTCCGCCAGCGCCGTCATGCGCGGCTCGGCTTGCGGACGGTATTGAGTGATCAGGTCATCGGCCGATGGGCCGCACGCAGCCAGCAGCAGCGGCAGGACAAGTGCAAGTTTGCGCATGCCGCGAGTCTAGCTGCGGCGGTATAAGGCCGCCATGGATCAACCGTTGAACTTCAAGACCGCGTGGCAGGACGCCTGGCAATGGCGCGTGCCGCTGCTTGTGCTGCTGTGCGCGGCGGTGGTGATCACGGTTGTCGAGTATGTGTTTCTGTCCGGCAGCTTCGTGCGCTTCTTTCCGGGGCTTACGCGCGAGTACGCCCCCGGCGTGTGGTACGACCGCTGGCCGCGCGGCGCCAACGCCCCGTGGTGGGGGACGCTGCTGCCGTGGGCATGGTGGGTCGGCGGGACGTTTACGCTATGGGTGCTGGTGCCTTGGGCGATGGCGGCGGCGCTGGGTTTCAAAGCGCGCGATCTGGGGCTTGGCTGGCATGGTTTGCACCGCAAGTGGTGGCTGTACGCGCTGCTGCTGGCGCTGGTTGCGCCAGCCGTACTTTGGGCCAGCACGCGCGACAGCTTTACGCAGACGTACCCGATGCTCAAGCCGGAGTACTGCGAACAGTGGGGCTGGCGCATACTGCTGGCGTGGTGGGCGCTGTACGGGTTGCAGTTTTTTGCGGTCGAGTTTTTCTTTCGGGGCTTCCTGCTGTTCACGCTTGAGCCGAAGTTCGGGTTAGGCGCGATAGCCGTGATGGTCGTGCCCTACACCATGATCCACTACCACAAGCCAATGCCGGAAGCGCTGGGGGCCATTGTGGCGGGCACGGTGCTGGGCTGGATGGCGCTGCGCAGCCGCAGCATTTGGGGTGGCTTGGGCGTGCACCTGGCGGTTGCGATCGGCATGGACACGCTAAGCCTGTGGCAGCAAGACGCCCTGCCGTAGCTACTTCCAGGGCATGGGGTCTAGGCCGCGGTCGGGCGCGTACAGCTTGTGGCAGTCGATGCACTGGTTGCGGATGGTCAGGTAGTGGGGCTCAACCTTTTGCGGCTCGCGCTTGCGGGCCAGCTCAAAAATGATGTTCGCCTGCGTCTCGATGCTGCGCCAGCGCTTGGCCTGGTCATCGGCAAAGTCGTTGATCTTGCGCGTCGCCTCAAGCACGCGATCCTTCTCCAGCCGCCGCACGCCGCGCCCGGCGCTGAACCATGCGGCGCGCATTTCGTACATTTTCATGACCCAGGCAGGCGCGCCATTGAGCTTCATCTGGCCCCACGGCTCGTCGCCGAAGACACTGTCGTTGTCGTGCCAGCCCTTGAGCGTCTCGGGCAGCACACCGTGCGTGGCCAGCGACCAGTGCTCAAAGTGGCAGGCCTCGCAGGCCATGTTGGTCTCATTCACCTTCTGGCGCGCCAGGCGCCAGTCGGCGTTGCTTGCGGCGGTGGCGGCTTCGCGGTTGCGGTTGCGCACATTTTCCCAGTGCTCGGCAAAGCCGCGGGCTTTGCGGGCCACGTCGCCGGCTGCGAGTTCAAGGTAGAACATCTCGGCGATCTCGGGGTACATCGAGTTGCCGACGATGATCCCGCAGTCGTACCATAACTGGCGCATCTTGCTGCGCATCATCGACTGCTCGACCCACTGCTCCCACGGCTTGTCGGGCCGCGTCTGGGGCGGAGCGGGCTTTGCGGGCTCAGGCGCCTGTTCCTGTGTTGCGGCGGCGCTGACGGCTGGGCCCACGGGCGGCTGCTGATTGGCGGCCTTGACGCAGCCCAGCACGCACGCGGCGCACAGGGCGGCAAATTGGGCGGCAAGCACGGTCGGGTGTCGTTTCACGTCGAACAGTGTATTGGGCTTCGCGCCAAGCACAATTGCGGCATTGTCACGGCTGGCATATCCTTGTGCCATGAGCAACACCGAGATCATCCGCCGCCAGATTGCCGGCGATGAAGCACACCGCCCGCCGGTAGGCGCGCCCCCGGGCACGCTGGTCGCTGACCCCAACGCGCACGAAACGCGGATGCTGGTGATTGACTACGGGCCGGAACACTTTGAGCAGCGCGAAATCAGCGAGTGTAGCGATCTCAAGCCCTACATTGAGAAGCAGAGCGTAACTTGGATTGACGTCACGGGGTTCAAGAACATTGAGTTGATCCGGGTGCTGGGCGAGATGCTGGACATCCACCCGCTGGCGCTGGCTGATGCGGTCAATGTACCGCAGCGCGCCAAGGCCGAGGCCTACCCCGACTACGTCTTTATCGTCACTCACGCCCCTGAGCTGACCGCCGATGGCTACTACAGCGAGCAGGCGGGCGTACTGTTCAGCGACCACTTCGTGCTCACGTTTCAAGAGCGACGCGACGAGGACATCTTCAAGGTTCTGCGCGATCGCATCAAGGCAAGCCGCGGGCTGGTACGCCGCAAGGGACCGGGCTACCTGGCGTACACGATTATTGACGTGATCACCGACTCGTACTTCAACGTGCTGGACGAGCTTGAGAACAAGCTTGACGCGATGGAAAAGCGCATCCTCAAGAGCGAGTTGAACGTGCTGGAGGACCTGTACGGACTGCGCCACCAGGCCATGGATCTGCGCCGCGCCATCGAAAGCCACCGTGATGCACTGAGCACCCTGATGCACATCCAGGTGCCGTTCATGAACGATGAAGTGCGGCTGTACATGCGCGACTGCCTTGACCACTCGCTGAGCCAGGTGGCGATGGCGAACTCGTTGATGGATTATGTCGTCAGCCTGCGTGAGTTGTTGGCCAGTGAGCAGGCCCAGCGCCTGAACGAGGTCACCAAGGTGCTGACGATGGTGGCCACGATCTTTATCCCGCTGAGTTTCTTTGCCGGCGTGTATGGCATGAACTTTGAGGGGGCAGGCAACATGCCTGAGCTGGACACGCCATACTTTTACTGGTTCTGGTGGGCCGCCATGCTGGCGATGATTGTCGGTATGGTCTGGTTTTTCAAACGCAAGGGTTGGATCGGCAAGTGAAAGCAAACCGCGCGCCCTGTGGCGCGCGGTTATCAATTGCAGCCTTGCCTTGCCGCTATTCTTTCTTGGGCGGAAGACCCTGGTAGTCGAAGGTACGGTCCGGGGTGCCCGGGGGCGCCACGCGGGCGGCGGCTTCGTCTTCTTTGTAGCGATCAAACCAGCGGTCCTGCTGCGGCGTGCGGTTCTTGGCGGTGTCGGTCTTGGCGTTGGCCATGGCCTTGCGGCTTTCTTCGCGGTAGTCGGCGAAGTTGGCGTCCTTGAGGATCTTGGGCCGCAGAAAGATGTACAGGTTGGTGCGGCGCTCAACGGTGCGCTGGCTCTTGAACAGCTCACCGATCAGCGGGATGTCGCCCAGCAGCGGAATCTTGGTGACGGTTTTGCTGCTGGTGCTGGATTTCAGGCCGCCGACCACGACGGTGCTTGAGTCGGGCACCGTCACAAACGTGGTGATACGGCGCACCTGGCGCGGCGGCGGCACGCCCGGCGTGGCGCTTTCGCCAACGAAGTTGGTGATGTTCAAGTCGATCTGCAGGGTAACGTAGCCATCGGCGCTGATCTGCGGCGTCACGGTCAGCGTGATGCCTGCTTCGTCGTAGGTTGTGCTCTGGCGCGAGTTGCCGCCCACGATGTCCGTGACCTCGATGCGCGGGATTTCAGACAGGATTTCGATCGTGGCTTCTTCGTTGTCGTTGGTGATCAACATCGGCTGTTGCAGCACGTTGGTGTCGCTTTGCGTCTTGAGAAAGCGCACCAGCAGCGGGATATCAAACGCCGTGCCCTTGTTCAGCGTCAGCAGGCCGCCCTGCCCGAAAATGGGGTTTCGGCCAGCCGGCACACCGCCGCCCGTGCCGATCGGGATGCCCGAGCTGTCCACGATTTCGCTGAAGCCGAACTGCGTGCCGAAGCTCAGGCGCGGCTCGCTGCTTTCGTTGGCAAACCCGTCAACGGTCGCAACTTCCACACCGAACTGGAAGTCGTCGTCGTCGGTGACCTCGAGGATCGCAGCCTCAATCATCACCTGAGGCCGGCGCACATCCAGCTTGTCGATGATCTTTCGGATTTCATTGAAGTCATTGGGCGTCGCGATCACCAGCAGGCTGTTGGTGGTGCTGTCGGCAACGATTACCGGGCTGTTGGGGTTGTTCTGCTGTTGGCCGGGCTGGCCGGGGATGCCGGGCTGCGTGGTCGGTAGGCCCACGCCCAGCACTTCGTTGAGGGTTGCCGCCAGTGTTTCGGCCACGACGTTCTTGCAGGCGTAATAGTGAATCTTGCCGGTGGTGACGGCGCCGGGGATTTCCTGGTCCAGCTTGCCGACCAGGTCCCGTACCAGCTCAATGCCGGCGTCGTAGCCGGTGACCATGATGGCATTGACGTAGGGCGCGACTTCAACGCGTACCATCGTCTCGTCATCAGGGCTGCCGGGGCGGCGCGGCGTTTGGGCCAGCAGCTGCGTGCGCGCGGTCAAAAGGCTGTTCAGGCTTGTGACCAGTTCATCGGCGTCAATGTAGTTGATGTTGATCACTTCCAGGCGCGGGCTGCGCGGCGGCTGGTCCATCAGGTTGATGATCTTGGCCATGCGCCGGATGTTGTAGCTGTAGTCGCCGACGATCAGGCTGTTGATGCCCTGGATCGGCTGAACCATGCCGCCCTGGCGGGTCGTAAAGTTGCGCAGCGCGCCGGTAACGCTGTTGGCGTCGGCGTACTTGAGGTTGACCACGAGTGTCACGAAGTCGGCGCTGGTGTCGGTCCAGTCATTGAGCTGGTCGAGAAACACGACCTTGTCGGATTGGGTGACGGCCTCAGCGGCCGGGATGATCTCGTAAAAGCGCACCGACTGGGCGGTGTCTTCGCCAAAGGGCGCCAGGATAAAGCGGTTCTGCTTCAGGAATGTCTGCAACACACTGAACATGGCTGTGCGCGGGACGGTAAAGCCTTCGCGCGGGGCGACGATCGTGACTTCGCCGCGGACCGTGGCCGGGTTGTACAGGAACTTGATCTTCTGGTACTCGGACGTGAGCTGGATCATGTCGCCGATCGGGATGTTCTCGGTGACGCCGCGCAGTACCAGCGCGTCTTCCTGGGCGCGCAGGGACCCGCCCAGCACCATGGCGACGGCAAACAACAGCGCAAACTTACGCATGCCAAAGCTCCGGCAAGGGTTGCAGGCAAAGATGACAACCGTAAAACGACAGTGTGCACATCGGGTTGGGAAAATAGCAAGGAATGAGGTAGGAGACAGGGTGCAATCGGCAGGCGGCAGGACCCGGAACCCAAAGACCTATGATCGACCCCCGTTTCATAACCACGGCCTTTGAACTTGAGGGCTATCGCATCACCGCCAACTGCGGCATCGTGCGCGGCATTGTGGTCCGTTCGCGCAGCGCGATCGGCACCTTTGCCGCCGGGGTACAGCAGTTCTTTGGCGGCAACATTTCCCTGTACACCGAACTGTGCGAGCAGGCCCGCGGCGAGGCCTTTGACCTGATGCGCATGCACGCCAGCGAAGCCGGCGCCAACGCAATCATCGGCATGCGCTACGAAAGCACCGACGTCGCCGCCGGCGTGTCCGAGGTGCTGTGCTACGGCACAGCCGTCGTGGTGGCCCTGCGCGACCAGCCGCCCGAGGCTCCACCGGCGCAAAACCCGGACGACCCCGATGCGTTTGCCACCGCGACCGGGGGCTTGCCCGTCCAGCCCGCAAGTTAGCCCTTGTTGTTCCGGGGCTGCCGCTACTTCGTCCAGGTGAATGAGCCCATGCGTGGGTCAGGCTCGAAACTGTCGATCAGCCAGCGGTGCCGGTCCTGCACGAAGTTCACGCGCAGCACTTCTGGTGCGTCGGTTTCGGCGGCTGTGCCCTTGGGGTACAGGTTGACGATTACCCAGGCGCGGTTGGGCCCCCACGGCTGGTCGAAGTCGTTGCGGTACATGAACTGGTACTCGGGCTTGCCGACTTCAATGAAGCGGTCCTCCACCAGGCGGCGCAGCTCGGCCATGTAGCCTTGCGCCAGGCGGTGCTTCTCTGCTTCAAGGTTGACCCGGTTGCGTTCAGCGCCGCGCATGAGCGCGGCTTCAACGGACTTGCGCTGCTCGTCGAACTCGGCGGTGTTCACGGGCTCGCTGATGCGTTCGCGCGGTATAAACGCACTATGCAGAAAGCGCGGGCTGACGATGTGCAGGAAGCCCTGTGCACGGTCGCGTCGCGAGACCTCAATCGCATCCCAGAACGTGCCGTCGGGTGCAACCGCCGGCCGCGGCAGCGCCGGGCGATCGGTGGTGCTTGATCCGACCGTGCAGCCGGCGAGCAGCAGCACAAGAATGAACGCACACGCCTTCACTGGCGCCCCCTTTCTTCCAGTTCCTTACGCACCTTGCGCATGGCTGACAAGAGCGAACCTGCCTGTGCCGGTTCCGGTTCACTGGCGGGGCGGGGCTGCGCGGGCGCGGCCTGGGCGCGCGCCCATGCGCCGCTGGGGGCGGGCGCGGGCTGGTCGCGTTGCTGTCTGCGTTTGCGGATGTTTTCGTAGGCTGCGACCGCAGAGGGCTCGGGGGCTTTCAGGGGCTTGTCCGGCGCGGCTCGACGCCAGACGCTGGGGAAACGCCGGGCGCCGATGGCAAACAGCAGGCCCGCCAGTGCCAACGCCAGCATCCAGTTGCGCGTGCGCACAATATCATAGCCGCCGGTGACCGGCGCAGCGGCGGCCTCACGGGCCGAGGTGACAAGGCGCCCGCCGGTTGCGTCGGCGACGGCGCGCAGGCCATCCGTATTGGCTTTGCGCCGGTACAGTTCCTCGACAGGCACAAACATGCGCTGTTCGCGGGCGGCGGCGCGCTGGCGGCCGTCGGGCGCGGCTTCGCGCACCAGCACGCCGTAAGCGCCGCTGCCGGCGCGCGGCAGCTGCACGCGGTAGTCGCCGGTGCCCACCGGCAGCACCGGGACGGTCAGCGAGGTGCCGTCGGGCAGCGTGAGTTCGGCCGACGGTGTGTCCAGCGACCGCGGCAGGCCGCCTTCATCAAAGAAGCTGAGCTGCAGTTGCGGCCCCTGGCGCGTCATCACCCACTCGGACTCGACGCCCTGAACACGCTCAGGCTCGGGCAGCAGCCAGCGCACCCAGCGCTGCCACAGCTCATCGAATCGTTCCCAGGGCAGCCAGCGATCGGCCCAGCGGTCGCGCGCGTCGCTGGCAAACGCCAGCGCGCGCCCCAGCTCAATGTACCAGGTCGCGAGCAGCGGGCGTTCCTTGTCGGTGTCGGCCCAAAGCCACACGCCGGCTTGCTCGCGCGCCGTCACAGCCACATAGCCTAGCAGCGGCGGGCTGGACTCGGCTTCAAAGTCCACGTCCTCAACCAGCGGGCCGCGCAGACCGTGCACGGGCCGGAAGGGCTCTTCACGGATGAAGTTGGCTGTGCTCAGCGCCGCTTCGCGGCTGAACACCGCGGGCAGGTCGCTGGCGTCCGTGACCAGGAAGAAGCGCCCTTTGCCGGCGTCCGCCAGGTTGCGCAGAAACGGAACGTCCTTGCCGTTGCCCATGCAGATCACGGTGACGGTGATACCGTCCTTTTCGTTCGCTTCGCGGGTCTTCTCGATCACGCCGGCCTGGCGCTCCGTGTCTGCGCCGTCCGAGAACAGCACGATGTGGCGGCTTGTGGCCTCAATGTCGCGCAGCGCGGCAAATGCTTCGTCCATGCAGATATCGACGTAAATGCCGCCTCCGCCCACCGTCTGGCTGCGGGCGCGCGCAGCCGCCAGCTTGCGGTCGGACAGGCGGGTGACGGGCATGATCCACTCAATCTGGGTATCGACGCTCAGCAGCCCGAACATGGTGTTGGGCGGCACCAGGTTGATGGTGCGTACGGCGCCTTCATTGGCGAGTTCCATCTTGGTGAACCCGCCGACTTCGGCGCTCATGCTGCCGCTGCGGTCAAACGCGATGACCATGGCAGGCGTGTTGCGGCGGCCCTTTTCGGTAACGTCGCAGGTCACGGGCAGCACACGCTCGACAGGGGTCTCGAACCAGCCGCCGGGCGCAAAACTGGCCGGACCCCCGACCATGGCCAGCCCGCCGCCCTCGCGGGTGAAGCGTTCAATGATGCGGTGCTGCGCCGTGGAGAGCGCGGTTGCCGGCACATCGCACAAGACCAGCGCCTGGTAACGTTGCAGTTCAAGCAGCTCGGCGGGCATCGAAGATGCCGGGCCGCTGGATACGTTGACGCCGGCGCGGCCCAGCGCGCGCTCAAGGGCGCGTTCGCGGCCCGAGTCGCCATGGATCAGCAGCAGCCGCGCGTCGCCTTCGCCGGCGACAGCGATGCGCGCGCTGCCGTTGCCGGGGTAGGTGTCCTGCTCGGCGCCCAGCGAAACTTCAACGATGTAGGTGCGCGCGAACTCCGCCAGTTCAAGCTCAAGACGCACCGGGTTGCGGCCTGCTCCGACGCGCACGGCGCCCTGCGCATCCAGTTGCTCGCCGCGCAGATCGGCGCGCATGTCTTTGCCGTTCACGCGCACGCTGGGCACCACGCGCTGGGCCACGGTGCTCTGGATCGCAAGTTCAAGGGCCAGCACGCGGCGCTCGCGGCCGGCGATGCGCGCGTGAAAGTCAGCCAGCGCGACCTCCGGCACCGGGTCGCTGTCCACCGCGATCGCGAACACGGGCAGGTTGCGCGCGCGAGCCTCGCTGGCGGCGTCGCCGGCATAACGGTCGGCGCTGTCGTGCCCGTCGCCTACCACCAGCGCCACCGGCGCGGTGCCCTGCGGCGTTGCGCGCACAGCCAGGTCAAGTGCGCCCGCCAGCCACGTTTCGTCGCCGGGCGCGGGCTCGGGCAGCGCCATGGCGGGGTCCAATACAGCCGCCGCCGTGGGCGGCAGCAGTATGCCCGCGCGATCGCCAAAGCCGATCACGCCGATGTAGTCGCCTGGCGAGGCGCTGTGGCGCAGCTCTTCAAGGATGCCCGCAAGCTGGCGGTCGGCGGCGGTGCCCGCCGACAGCGAGCGGTCAAGCAGGACCCAGATCGTGCGCCGCTCGGCGGGGCTGTGCC
Source organism: Planctomycetota bacterium (assembly GCA_019636195.1). Classification (GTDB taxonomy): domain Bacteria; phylum Planctomycetota; class UBA8742; order UBA2392; family UBA2392; genus JADJRK01. The sequence goes on from JAHBYA010000014.1 coordinate 33,778, forward strand.
ATGAAACCCCTGCGGCGGCAACTACCAGCGCCGCCAGCGCCAGCGCCAGCGCCGCGCCGCCCAGCGCCTGCCGCAAGCGCGGCAGCGGCGAGGTCGTGCGCAGCACGGCGTACACCGCCAGCGCCGCCAGCGGCAGCGCAGCCGCCAGCAGCCAGGCATGATCAATGAAAAACTCGGGCATCCGTGCTCGGCCCTGGGCGGGGCGTCTCCGTTACTCGGGCGCCTTGTCCTGGGCCCGCCACGGCCGGCGCGACGCGTCCACACGCCGGGCCGCCAGCTCGCAGTAGCGCTTGATGGTGGTAAATCGGCGTTCGCCGGTCAGCGGCGTGAAGGTGTCATCGACCAGCGTCATCAGCATGGCAAAGTCGCTGGCCTCCATGCTGTCTTCAAGCGCGCGCAGGGCCGCGCCATGCTCGCCAAGCTTGACCATTATGCGCGCGCGCAGAAAGTGCGCCTGGCTTGTCGAAACGCCGTCGGCGCCCAGGTGCCGGACCTGCTCGTCGATGCGGGCCAGCGCCTGCGCGTGCTCGTCCAGCGCGGCGACCTGCAACGAGGCGATCTGGATGTGCTGGCGCGCAATGTGGTCGGTGTTGCCCCAGCGCAGGCTGCCCTCAAGTTCGGTCACGAACTGGTCGTACAGGGCGGTGTTGCCGTTGCGCGCGAACGCGATTGCAAGCTCCATTGTGACCGCCGAGCGCTGGCCGTAGTAGTAATAGTAGTACTCGTCGCTGCCGACGGTCGCGATGTCGGCAAACTCACGCAGCAGGCGCTCGGGCATGCTGTGCGCCAGCGCCGCGACGGCAAGCCCGCAGTTGTCCAGCACCGCGCGCGGCGCCGACTGCTGCGCGCCATACCAGTAGCGCATGCCGGCAATGTCGTCGCGGATTTCGCCGCGTGCGTCGCGCAGCATCTTTAGCATCAGCTCGTCCAGCGGCTCTTGCACCGAGTACAGCTCGGCGAAGCGGTCCTTGTAATGCAGCCGAAACGGGTTGATCGCCATGTCGCGCCGCCCGCACCGGAAAATGTGGTCGCGCAGCAACTGCTCAACGGCCTGCTTTCGCGATTCGCGATCAACCTGTGTGTCATTCAGCGCGCGCAGCGCCTCCAGCGCCGCGCTGCCCTGCTGGCGCAGCGCGTCCATGGCGGCGGCGGCGACGGCGGGGTCAATGTGGCCGACGTACCTCACTATCAGCGGCAGGTCATCGGTGGACTTGCGGCGGCCCACGAAGTTCAGGGCGCGGATCAGCGCGGGCGCGGGCCCGCCCTGTTCAAGGCGCTGCCGAAATGCCGCCAGCAGTTCCTCGGGCGTAAGCTCAGCTTCCAGCGCGGCGCGTTCGGCGGCGCTGGGAGCATCCATCTCACGGTTTTGGGCTGGCAGTTCAGTTGCCGCGCTTGAAAACATCAAGCACAGCAGGAGGAGCCACGTCTTCAAACCAGACCGCGAACTCAGGGGCGCGGCGCACGTGCGTGAGGTCGCCGTCTTCCAGCATCCAAGTGAAGTCCCGGTAGCCATATTCCACCGCCGCCTTCAGGCTTTCCACGGCGCGCATGGTCTTCAACTGCAGGCCCTGCGCGCAAGCCAGATTATAGTAGGCGGCGGCCAGGTACGAAACCAGCGTGTTGCGTGAACGCGGATTACTTTCGCGCAGCAGCGCGGTCGTGTTTTCGATTGCGGCCAGGTACTCGCGCTCGGCGGCGGCTGTGTCGCCGCTGCGCAGCAGCAGTTGCGCGATTTCGTTTTGCGCGATCAGGTCGGGCCGCGGCGCGTTGCGGGCGTTGACGTGGGCGGGCGACTCCTGGGCGCGCTGCACATGGCGGCGCAGGCCGTCGATGCGGGCATTCAACAGCTCCGGAAGGTCAAAGCGCGCCAGGGCAACCTCAAGTTCGGACTTCATCCCGTCGGCGTTGATCGACGAACGCAACGCCGGGGCGGCGCTGAAGTCGCTGATGGCACGGTGCGCCTCAAGCAGGCGCGGCGCGACCACGTCCGGCGCGTCGGTGTAAGACAGCGCACGCACCGCGTTGGCGCGCAGGTCACACAGCACCGACAGCGCCGACTGCAGGCGCGCCATGCTGTAGTTGCCAAGCTGCCGCGTCACTTCGTCGCTCAGCTCGCCCTGCGCAAAGTAGCCGACGGCGCTGCGAAAGGCCGGTGCGGCGTCGGTCAGCAGGCGCCACTGGTTGCTGAACATCCGCGCGGGATCAATCCCCTGGTCAACGCGCTGTTGCGCAGCCAGATGCAGCGGTTCACGGAAGTCGCTGTGCGAGAACAGCAGGTTCAGCAGTTCGCGATCCAGCGCCCCTGAGTCACGGCGCCGCAATTCGTCAAACTGGCCGAAGTACTTGCCCGGCTTCAGGTACGCGTCCAGCAGCACCCTGGCAATGTCGCGCCGCAGGCGCAGCAGTTGAAACGCATGCCATTCATCCTGCTGCTCTTCCTCCAGCAGCGAGGTGTCCACGTTCAACTGCCCAGCCGGCAGGGCCAGCAGATAGTCGCGAGCGCTGAGGCTGACGCGGGTGTCGGCCTCGGTCAGTGCGCCGGCGGCCGCCTGTACCAGCGCGCCATCGTTGCGCTTGACGGCGGCATGGAACAACCCGGCGCGTTCAAGGTTGGTCGCGAACTTGTAGGCCACGCGCAAGTCTGCGCTGATGTCGCCGGGCCATGCGGCAATGCGGTTGATGGCTTCGGCGCGTTCAGCGGCTGCGGGCGCGGACAACTGATCCACGGTGCGCGCAAAGTTGCGGTTTTGTGCAGCGAGGGACGCGGCGAACAGCAGGCACAAAGGGAGTGTCAGTAACGTTGGGGAGAAATATGACATTGTGCTACCTCCTGCACCCCCGGATGTGACCCGGGGTACGGCTCCCCTAGCCTAATAATGAGGCCTGAGGGCCCACGATTCCAGCAAAATCCTGATTTCAAGCGGGTTTCAGCGGATCGTGTCGATGGAAGCAGCTAGTCTGGCTAGTCTGAAGCCGTGTATCATTGCAATGTGCAGTCGGGCAATTTCAGCCTTTTTACAGTCGGCACTTCTGCCGGTGTTCTTTGAGACAATTCAGAATAAATCCCGCTTCGATAACTTCAAACTGCCCACACACTGATTTGTTCAGTCTTGCCTGCGACGCAGTTTCGCAACGTCTCATTCTTTGACCAGTTGCGTCTTTCGCAAAAGTCCGCGACCACCGGCGGCCGAAAAGGTGCCGGGAGAGTCCGTGTCGCACAACTTGCGCAACGCTTACCTGCTGAATCTGCTGGCTCTGGTCGGCATCGGCGTCGTCATGGTCTTTTCCAGCAGCGCGATCCGCGTTGTGCCCGGCGCCGAGATTGACCCCTTCGTCTTCATCAAGCGGCACCTGTTGTTCGTCGGCGCAGGCCTGGCCGCCATGGCGATGATTGCCCGCATCGACCACAACACCTGGCTGCGATTTGCCAAGCCGTTGTGGATGCTGGGGCTGGTGCTGCTGGTGCTGACGCTGCTGCCCGGTGTGGGCACCGAATACAACGGTGCCCGCCGCTGGATCCGCTTTGGGGGGTTCGGCTTCCAGCCCAGCGACATGGCCAAGTTCACGCTGCTGCTGGCGGCGGCGGCCTACGCGACGTTGCGGCGCAAAGAGCTGGGCAGCTTCCGGCGCGGCTTTTTGCCGGCGTGCGCGTTTGTCGGCATCTACTGCGTGCTGGTGATGGCACAGCCGGACTTCGGCACCAGCCTGTTCCTGGCGTTCAGCAGTTTTCTGGTGCTGATTGCGGGGGGCCTGCGGCTGAAACACCTTGGCGTGGTGCTGCTGGTGCTGCTGCCGATTGCCAGCGTTGTCATGTACAGCAAGTTCGACCACATCCAGTCGCGGATCATGGTGTTCCTGGACCCGGCAGCGGACCCGCGCGGCAAGGGCCACCAGGTCAAGCAGTCGTTGATTGCCATCGGCAGCGGCGGCATGGAAGGGCAGGGTTTGGGCAACAGCATGCAGAAGCTGTACTACCTGCCCGAGCAGGAAACGGACTTCATATTCGCCGTGCTGGCCGAAGAGACGGGCTTTGTCGGCAGCGCGATCACGCTGGCGCTGTTCATTTCGTTGATGCTGCTGGGCATGCGCATCGCGCGCCGCTCGCCGAACCGCTTTGGCAGCCTTGTGGCGCTGGGCGTGACGGGCGCCGTGGGATTGCAGGCGGCGATTAATGTAGCGGTCGTGACCGCCAGTGTGCCGACCAAGGGGATCGGCTTGCCGTTCATCAGCTTCGGCGGCAGCAGTTGCTTCTTCTACCTGTGCGCATGCGGCGTGGTACTGAGCGTGGCGCGCAAGTGCGTCAGTGAACAGGAAGCGTTTACGCTGCTGCAACAGGAGATAGCGGGCGAAAGGCTGGCGGAAAGCGTAAGGCAAAGCGCCCGCGCCCGCCGCATCGTTGCAGCGTCGTAGCGCGAAGAAACGAAGGAGCGACGACGGCAAAGGCGGGCAGTTATGAAGGCGGGTTCCACCGGGCTGTGTGAGGGAAGTTCGAGCTTGGCAAGGACTGGCGCTCTCCGTTCCTTCGCGTGATGCAGTTTGAAATACCTTTCCCGGGGTTGGTGGAGGGGTGGCTGTGTTGACCGGCCCTTCTGACGCCTCGTAGTCGGTGCTAGCGGGTACGCGATGCTACGTCCGTTCGTCGGCGTACCCGCTGCGCCAGTAGGGAGCACCATGACACGCATCGTGATAGCAGGCGGCGGCACCGGCGGGCACATTGCCCCCGCAATCGCGCTGGCCGACGAGTTTGCTTCGCGCTTCGGGCGCGACAGCGTGCACTTCTTGTGCGGCGGCAATGAGCTTGAGCGCAGCATGCTGGGCAACGCCGGCTACCAGTTCACGCCGCTGCCCGTGTCACGCCCGCGCGGCACATTGCGCAGCAAAGCCACCACCGTCATAACAACCGCGCTGGCTGTTCCGGCGGCGCGCAGGCAGCTCAAAGACTTCGGCGCCGACGCGCTGGCTTGCGTGGGCGGCTACGCCAGCCTGCCGGGCGCGATGGCGGCCAGCCTGCTGCGGCTGCCCGTTTTCCTGCTTGAAAGCAACGCGGTGCCCGGCAAGGTCACGCGCACGGTCGCGCGATTTGCGCGCGTGTGCTTTGCCCACATGCCGCTGACGCGCCCGCTGGATTGCCCGGTTGAAGTGCTTGGAAACCCCGTGCGCAGCGCGTTTCTTGAACCCGTGGGCAAAGACCAGGCCCGCCGCGCGCTGGGCCTGCGCCCGGACTTGCCCACCCTGCTGGTCATGGGCGGCAGCCAGGGTGCGCAGGCGATCAACGACTCAGCCATTGCCGGCGCGCCGCTGCTGGCGGGCCTGAGGCTGCAGGTGCTGCACCTGACCGGGCAAGCCGACCTTGAGCGCGCCTCGGCGGCATGGCGTGCCAGCGGCCTGCGCCACCGTGTGGCCCCGTTTACGCACAACACCGCCACCTGGTTTCGCGCCGCAGACCTTGCGCTTACCCGCAGCGGCGCGGGCACAATCAGCGAACTGCTGGCCCTTGCTGTGCCGATGATTCTGGTGCCTTACCCAGCCGCCGCCGACGACCACCAGCGCCTAAACGCGCAGTGGGTGGCAAGCCACGGCGCCGGTGTGCTGGTGCCGCAGGCGGACCTGTCGCCCGACAGAATTCTTGAGTTGACGCAAACCTTGTTGCTGTCAGAGGGTGCGTTGTCTGCCGCAACGGCAGCCGCCGAAAGCCTTGCTGTACGGGGCGCGGCGGGCGACATCGCCGACGCCATGCTGGCCGGAATTGCCGCAAGCGGAGGCGCCCCGGTTGTCGATTCAAGGAAACGCGCTGCCTGAAGCTCGGTGGCGCCGGAGGCGACTACCGTGAAACTCAGCTCGATTCGCGCGGCACACTTCATCGGCATCGGCGGCGCCGGGGTCAGCGGCCTTGCGCGCATTGCCCTGCAGTCCGGCGTGCGTGTCAGCGGCAGCGATCTTGCAGGCAACGAGACGACCACCGAGTTGATGAAGGCCGGCGCGTGCGTCAACATCGGCCATCATCGCGACCACATACCGCAGGACTGTTCGCTGGTGATTGCCAGCGCGGCGATCAAGCCGGACAACCCCGAGCACCGCGAAGCCACGCGCCGCGGCCTGAAACTGCTGAAGTACAGCGAGGCCCTGGGCGAAATCACGCGTCACACCACCAACCTGTGCGTTGCCGGTACTCACGGCAAGACCAGCACGACCGCGATGCTGGCGCAGATCCTGCACGAGGGCGGCAAGCAGCCGGGCTGGCTGGTCGGCGGCGAACCCGCGAGCCTGCCGGCGGCGAGTGCCGCGGGCAGCGGGTTGAACTTCGTCATCGAAAGCTGCGAGTACGACCGCAGTTTCATGCGCCTGAGCCCGGGCGTAATCGTGCTGAACAACATTGAACTTGACCACATGGACGTGTACGGCGACCTGGACGGCGTAACGCAGGGCTTTATCGAGTTTGCGCGCAAACTGCCCGAGCGCGGCGTGCTGTTCTACAACGCCGACGACGAACGCTGCCGCGAAGTCGCGCGGCGCGCGCCCTGCCAGGCCATCGGCTTCGGGCAGGGGCCGGGGGCGGTGTGGCGCCTGCATAATCTTGACGCGTCCAGCGGCTTCGCCCGCGCCGAGGTTACCTGCCGCGGCATGCGCGTCGGCAACCTGATCCTTGAAGTGCCCGGCGAGGTCAACGCCTATAACGCGCTGGGCGCGCTGGCGGCGGCCAACTGGGCGGGCGTGCCGGTGACCCGCGGGCTGGCGGCACTGCGCAACTACGGCGGCGTGAAGCGGCGCTTTGAAATTGTGGGCAGCGTCGGCGGCGTGCCGCTGGTGGACGACTACGCCCACCACCCGACGGCTGTGAAGCAACTGGTTGAAACCGCGCGTAACACATTCGCGCAGCGGCGCGTGGTGGCGATCTTTCAGGCGCACCAGTACCAGCGCCTGCTGACCTTCATGCCCGATTTCACGGACTGCCTGTCCAAGGCCGACCGGGTGCTGATCGCGCGTACCTACGCGGCAAGAGAGAGCGGCGTCCAGCCCGGGGAGCCTGAGGAGCGGTTGGCGCGCAGCCTGCGGCAACTGGGGGTTGAAGCCATGGCCTACGGCGACTTTTCGAGCATTGTTGCGGACCTGTCGATGAAACTGGCGCCGCGCGATGTCGCGCTGTTCATCGGCGCCGGCGACATCAACCAGGTTGCGTTCGAGCTGCTGGCGCGCAAGGAGTTTATCAGCGCAAGACTGCGCGCGATTCAGCCCATGTTCAGCGCCGCCCCCGCGGCCTGAACGGGTTTGAACGCGAAGGAACAAGGAAGCGAAGATGTTGGTCAAGCATGGGGCAACACGGCACTGGCGGTTCAAATGCCGCTACGCGTTTCTTCGCTGCTTCGCTTCTTCGCGTTCGAGAGTGTGAAGGAAACAAACATGAGCATCCTTGCCTTTCCGCGGCGACTGCGTGACCGGGTACAGCCCGGTTTCCCGATGGCCAAGCTGACCACGCTGCGCATCGGCGGGCCCGCGCAGTATTTTGTTTCCGCAAACACGCTGCGCGATGTGGCTGACACCTGCGCCGCCGCGCGCGAGTGCGGGTTGCCGATGCACGTGATCGGCGGCGGCAGCAACCTGCTGGTGCACGACCGGGGCGTGGCCGGGATTGTCCTGAGCCTGCACGGCCTGAAGAAGATCCAGCCGTTCGGCGCCAAGGTTCACGTCCAGGCCGGCGCCAACCTGAGTGCGTTGATTGCCGCGTGCAACGGCGCGGGCATCGGCGGGCCGCAGAACCTGGCGGGCATCCCCGGCACGGTGGGCGGCGCGCTGGCCATGAACGCAGGCGGCCGCTACGGCGAAATCGCCGACTATGTAGCCAGCGTGGTCTGGATTAATGAAGCAGGCGAGCTGCAGAGCCTGTACCGGGAAGAGATCGACTTCGGCTACCGCCACAGCAGCCTGCGCGGCGGCGTGGTGATTGAGGCCGTGCTGGAAGGCAAGCCCGGCGAGAAGTACGAACTGGTGGCTACGGCGCGGCGCATCATGCAGGAAAAGCTGGCTGCACAACCTTACTCGGAATTCAGTGCAGGATGCACCTTCAAAAATCCGAAAGGACAGAGTGCCGGCATGCTGGTGGACAAAGCCGGCTGTAAGGGGCTGTCGGTAGGCGGGGCAAAGGTAAGCGAGCGGCACGGGAACTTCATCGTGAACCGCGGCGACGCCAGCGCCACCGACATGCTTGAGCTGATGACGCAGGTGCAGCGCCGGGTACTTGAGACGTTCGGCGTTGAGCTGCAACCGGAAGTGCAGATCTGGCCGGGGCGGGTGCTGCCGGCCGCGTAATGACCCCACGGGCGCAAGCCCGCACCAATCGCCCCAAGGGCAAGGAACTGAATCATGGATAAAGACGGCAAGGGAGTTTCGCTGGACGAGTTCATTTTCCGCAAGCTGCAGCCTGTGCGCATCCTGCAGGGCTACCTGACCAACGAGCTTGAACTGGCCGAGGGCGAGAGCATCCGCCTTTCGCGCATGGACCTGGACAACATCGTTTCGACCATCGAGATCTTCCTCGAAGAGTACGACCGCGTCAGCGCATTCCGCGGCCGCAAGGGTGGCGAGCGCAAGAGCACCAAGTTCATCGACGCCAAGCAGCAGGCCATCAAGACCATCGCCTGATTGCAGGTTTCAGGTGTGAGGTTGCAGGCTTCAGGCGATTGCCTGTTGCCTGCAACCTGCACCGCAGCCTGAAACCCAACACCTGAAATCTCACCCGCAGGTTCCGCCATGCCCAAAGCCTCCAGCCACCGCGTGACGCTTGAGCGCATCAAGGCCAGCAAGGCCAAGGCAAGCGTCGTCAGCGACAACAAAAACCCGAAGATCGCCTGCCGGCGCGAATTCCGGCGCGAAGCCACCAACCAGCGCGTGGAGTTCATCCTGTGGGACCCAGTCGGCGGGCCGGTTGCAACGGGTACTGCCGTGTTGATTGACTACTCGCCCCAGGGCGCATTGCTGGGCCACATCATGTTTGAGGACGGCTTCTGGCCCGACGGCGATTTCAGCGTTTCTTTCAAGGTCACCGGCGGCCCGCACGAGGGCGTCAGCGCCTACGGCGCACCCACCCGCTTTGCCACCAGCCGCGCCAACCTGGCTGTGCGCTTTGACGGCCTGTACGTCAAGCTGTAGCGATCAACCGATTTTCTTGGCCACAGGGATCCTGCGGCCTGCGCCAAACGCCCGCTTGCTGATTCGCAGCACGATCGGGGCCTGCCTGCGCTTGTACTCGGCGATCTCGACCATGCGCAGCACTTTGCGCACCAGCACAGGGTCTTCGCCCTGCGCAATGATCGCATCGGCGCCCAGGTGATCATCAAGGTATGACTCAAGGACGCGGTCCAGCACCGCATACGGCGGCAGCGTGTCCTGGTCGGTCTGGTTCGGGCGCAGCTCGGCGCTGGGCGGCTTGTCGATGATTGCCCGCGGGATGTGCTCAAGGCGGCCCGCCATTTCATACACGCGGGTCTTGGGCACGTCGCCGATCACTTCCAGGGCGCCGCACATATCGCCGTACAGCGTGCTGTAACCGACCGCCAGCTCGCTGCGGTTGCCGGTGGCCAGCACCAGCGAGCCGTCGGCGTTGCTGCGCGACATCAACAGCAGGCCGCGCACCCGCGCCTGCATGTTCTCCTCGGCGACGCCGCCGGGAAAGCCCGCCAACTTGCGCAGGGTTTCAAAGGCTGCATCGACGTCAATGACCTCAAAGTTCACGCCCAGCCTCGCGGCCAGCTCGCGGCTGTCTTCCACGCTGCCGGTGCTGGAAAAGCGCGTGGGCATGCTGATGGCCGTGACGTTGGCGGGGCCGAGCGCCCTGGCCGCGATGCAGGTGACGACCGCGCTGTCGATGCCCCCGGATAGCCCGACCAGCGCGCGTTCGTGGCCGGTCTTGCGAAAGTAGTCGCGCACGCCGCACACCAGCGCGTCAATCTCGTCGGCGACGTCATCCTGCCGCCACTCGTCGGCTGCACCGGATTCAGGGTCGGCGATGAACACGCACTCTTCAAACAGCGGCAGGCGTGCAATCGTCTTGCCCTTGCCGTCGCAGGCGACGCTGGCGCCGTCAAAGATCAGGTCGTCCTGCGCGCCGGCCTGGTTGACGATCATGCACGGCCGCCCCGTGCGCCGTGCCGTCGCCGCCACCAGTTGCTCGCGCAGGCAGTGTTTGCCCGTGCCCCAGGGCGACGCGCTGATGTTGATCAGAAGCTCGGCGCCGGCCTGCACTGCCAGCATGGCGGGGTCACTGTCATAATCGATGCGCCCCAGCAGGTCTTCATCGACCCAGATGTCTTCACAGATCAGCAGGCCGAGTTTGCGGCCCCGGAAGTCCGCGACCACCGGGGTGGGGTCCGGTTCAAAGTAGCGGCGTTCGTCAAAGATGTCGTAGGTCGGCAGCAGGGCCTTGTGCTTCGTGGCAAGCACCTTGCCGTTGTCGCACAGCACCGCCGAGTTGCGCAGCGGCTTGCCGCGCGGGTTGTCGTTGCGCGTGACCAGTCCGTACAGCAGGCCCACGTTGCGCTCGGACGACAGGCGCAACATGCGCTCGCTGGCGGCGAGGTTGCGGTCCACAAAGTCCGGGTAGAGCATCATGTCGTGGGGCGGATAGCCGGGCAGCGCGAGCTCAGGCAGCACGCACAGATCGGCGCCATGATCGACGGCGGTTCGCACGCGCGACTCAATGCGGCGGATGTTGCCGTCAAAGTCACCGATCAACGGGTTGAGCTGCAGCATTGCGATGCGCATGGCGCAATGATCATCGGGCGCAGCGCAGAACGCAATGGGCGTTTGGGCATTGCAGGCGCGGCCCGGTTGATTCATTGTGCGGGCAAGGAGGCACCATGATCGGCTACTACCCCATCAATCCTGCCGGCAGCAGCGTGGACGAGGATGCGTTCGGGCCGCGCTTCTTTCGCACCCACTTTTTCGACCGGATGAAGCAGGTGTGCCAGGTCGATGACCAGACGCCGGTGCTTGAGATCATGCTGACTTCGGGCCAGGTGCTGGACGTGTCGCACATCATTGAACTCAAGGGCGACTACATGCTGGTCAACGCCTTTGTGGACAACCGCACCTGCGAAAACACCTACAACGCCTACATCCGATACCTCACAATCTACCGCATCAACGTGTTGACCAAGCCGACCGACGAACGGCCGATCGGGTTCAACAACCGTGAGCCGGTGGTCAGCGAAGATGGTCCGCGCATGCCGCCCAGGCCGGGATCGGCAGGCGGCACCAAGAAGCGCAAACGCAAACAGGGCTAGATTGCTTCGCTGCCGTGCTCGCCGGTGCGGATGCGGATCACGTCATCAAGCCGAAGCACCAGCACACGCCCGACCGCGCCGGTGTCGTCGCCGGCGGCCGCCATGACAGCGTCGATGGTCGGCTGTACAAAACTGTCGTTGACCGCGATTTCGAGCTTCAGGCGCTTGAACATTTCGATCTCAAGCTGCCCGGTGCCGGCCTCGGCGGTGTCGCGGTGGTGGCCGATACCGGAAACTTCGCTGATCGTGAAGCGAAACACCTCGGCCCTGGCCAGCGCCTCTTTCACGGCCTCCAGCTTCTCCGGTGCGATGATGACCTGTACCAGTTTCATGCCTCGAACTCGATCTTCTCAATCCGCACAATCGGCAGCGGCGTGCCGTCCGTGCGCAGCGCGCGCAGGCCGACGCCCACCGAGGCTTCCCCGATCACCGGGCGCAGCAGCGTGCTGTGGCCCTGCCGTACCTTCTCAGACTCGGCGAACTCAGTGAACAGGTAAAACAACGGCATCAGGCCGCTGCGCACGCCGCCGTCGCGCATGGTCACAAACGCGCCCGTGGCTGCCCCCGGCTGGTCAAACTCAATGCTTGCAATTTCGCTGAAGGGGAGAAACTCCAGCCCCTCGCCTGTCACCAGCTCTAATGTGGCGCCGGTCAGGGTGTCACAGTCTTCCAGCGCCTGCACCGCCATCGTGTCCGGGCCCTGCTCGTCGGGCAGGTTGCGCAGGGTCAGCGTGCCGGCCTGCGGCTGGTAACGCTCATGCTCAAACATCAGCACCACCGACTGCACGAAGTTACGCACCAGAATCGCCAGTTCGCCGCGCGACGCTTCGGGCAGCACTTCCATCCAGCGGTTGATCGCATCCGGCGTGTCCTGGGCCAGGCCGGGTTGCACCAGCAGCCGGATCAGTTCAGGCCGCGCGATGCGCAGAAAGGCCAGATGCGCAAGCCGCTGGTACCGGGGAGGTTCAAGCGTGCCTTCCCGGGCGGCTTCAAAGAGGCGCAAGTATTCGTCCTGGCTGAACGTGAAGTACTGGCGGCGCATGGCGGACACAAACTCGGCGGCCACGCCCTCTTCGTCGGGGATCAGCTCAAACGCCGAGCGGATGTGCGGGTAGCCTTGCTCGTGCTTGCCGGTCATGAAGCACACGCGGCTGTACAGCAGGTGCGCCACGCCGTTGTCTTCGTCCTGTGCCAGCACCTGCTGCAGCAGGCGTGAAGCGCCATCGAGGTCATCCTGTTCAAGCAGCAGGCTGGCGAGATTCAGCCGCGCGGCCGTGTGGTCGGGCTGCTCGTCGATGATCTGGCGGTAGATGGCGCCTGCGCCTTCCACGTCGCCGTCGCGATGCTTGATCAGGGCCTGTTGCAGCAGATCATCCACGTCCATGCGTGAACCATAGCACGGTGGCGCGGGCGGGCAAATGCAGGCTAGTCTTTGATGGCGCCGCGGTGCAGCGGGTTGCCGAAGCGATCCACCGGACGGCCGTCCTTGTACTGCAGGCCGCCGTAGTTCTCTTCAGTGCCCTGGTCGCCAAGCCGCTCGGTGCGAAGGCGATTCAGGGCTTCCAGTTCGCGGTCATTGAAGCGATCGGGCAGGTAGCGCCCAGCCAGCTGCGAGGCCTCCGTGGCGCGCAGGCGCGTCATCACCAGCACCGGCGGCGCGCTGCGGTGCCCGCGGTGAAAAACGCCGCGGGTGCGCGCGTCAAGGCTGCTGACTTCGGGGTCCCACATGCGCACGCGGGACTTGTCCTGCGCGACGGTGTCGTAGCCGTAGCCGGAGGGCGGGTTGTAGATGTGCTTGGCGGCGTCCTCAAGCTGGAAGCGCCCGACAAAGCTGGGCCCGCGGGCATCCACTCGATACAGGTCGCCCTCCGCGCCCAGGATGGCCAGGCGCGTCCAGTAGCGGTCGTAGAACTCGTACAGCATTTCCGTGCCGCGGTCTTCTTCAAGGCGGCGGATGTAGCCCGCGGTCTTGAGCGCCGTAGGTTGGGTCGGGTCGGGTGCGATCTCAACGTGAAAGAACTCCACGCCCACCAGCCCCTTCCCCTTGCCGCTGGTGTCGCGCATTTTGTCTTTGATGTTGTCCGACTGGAACAACTCGGCAATCGTGTAGCCCGCCGTGCCGTGGCGCCGCGTCTCCGCGGCCACCATGTCGCGGTCGAGCTTTTCCAGCGGGCGCGCCGCGCGCGACTGGTCCGAGACGCAGCCGGCAGCCACGCACAATGCGCAAATGGCAACCACAAATCGCATACGGCAGTCCTGTCGGGGGGAGTCGCCAGCTTACCCGCCTGCCCCGCGCGGTCAAACCAGAAATCACGCGTGCCGGCCCGCCATCTGGCCCGACGCCAGCGCGAAGTGCGCGCCGAAGCCTCCCCAGTCCGGCTGAACGTCCAGGATCTCGCCGGCAAGGTACAGGCCCGGGGTTACCCGGCTGGCAAACGTGCGCGGGTCCACCTGGCGCACGCTTGCGCCGCCGAAGCGGGTTTCGGGGTCGCGGGCGCCGGTGATCGACAGGCGCAGGGCGGTCATCAGCTTCAGCAGACCCTGGCGATCTTTCAGCTCAAGGTGCATGGCGCGGGCGTTTGCCTTTACGCCCAGAATGCGCAGGAACGCTTCCGCCAGGCGTTGCGGCAACATGCGGTCGAGTGCCGCCGGGGCGAACTCGCGGGTGCCGCCGCCAAGCGCGCGGTACAGCCACTCGGCGACATCTTCTTGTGACTGCTCGGGGTAGAAATCCAGCTCCAGCTCAAGGTCGCGCATGCCCGCGGCCAGGCCGCTGAGGTTGAACACGACTTCGCCGCTGACCGCGCCGTCCTGAAACAGCAGGCTGCCCTCGCGGGTCGCCAGCGCACGGTTGCCTGCGTGCAGCGTCGCCCGCACGTCCATCCACAGCCCGGCCACACTGGCCAGCCAAGGCTCGTCCGTGGCCAGCGCCGCGTGGGCGGGAGTGGCCGGCGCGACGTCGTGGCCCAGGCCATGCGCAAGCGCGTGGCCGGTGGGGGAGGGGCCGGTGGCCAGCACCAGCGCGTTCGCGGATACGGGCTCGCCGTCAATGACCAGTGCAAATCCGCCGGCAACGGCTTCGGCGCGGGTGATGGTTACGCCCGCGTAAAGCTCGGCGCCTGCGTCTTCCAGGGCGCCCAGCAGCGTGTCGCGTACGGCTGTGCCGCCGCCGGGGGCAACGACATGGCCGTAGTGCTCGGCGTTGCGCAGCTTCAGGCCGTGATCCGCAAACCAGTCGCGCAGGGCGGGCAGCGGAAGTTGGGCAATGGCGTCGCTGACAAAGCGCGCGTGGCGGCCGCCAAAGCGCGAGACATCCAGCCCGGTGTTGCTGACGGGGGCATCGCCGGCCCCGCTGAGCAGAAAGCGGATGCAGGACTCGGGCTCGCGCTCAAACACTGCCACGCTGCGGCCCCGCTGCGCGGCGGCAATGCCGGCCATAAGGCCAGCCGGCCCGCCGCCGATCACGACGACGTCGCGGGTGAGCGCAGGTTCAGGCATCGGTTAGAAGTGCTGGCGCAAGTTGTACAGAACCAGCGACTGGTTGGTGAAATACATCGCCACCATGCCGGCATATACGACCAGCGCAATGAACGAGCCGATCAGGCCCTGGTTGATGCGCTGCTTGCCGGACATGGTCTTTTCAAAGAACGGGAAAATGATGCCGAAGCCCAGCGCGAACAGCGTGCCGACGTAGAAAGGCGTGGCGGTTGAAGACTTGATGGTCTCGCTGTCCACGATGTTCAAGCCGTAAAGCGCAACCCAGATGATCATCAGGGCGATGTTGAGCAGGCCTACATAATACGTGATTGAGATCGATTCTTTAGCTGCCACGATCAGCCCCCCGTTGCGTGTGCGGCAACACGAGCCGGAAAACACCCTGCTGCCCCGGCGCCTCTTCTACCCCAACCGTAATGGCATGCAAGTGACGATGTTCGTTCCGGCTTACCAGCGCATCATATAACCTTTTCGCGAGGTAAGTTGCGAGAAGTTCTGTGGATGTGTTGGGCAGGTCCAGCAGCAGGGTGTCCTGCCTTGGCACCGAGAACTCGCTGCCATCGTTGTGCCGGACGTGGATGTTTGCGCCCTGCTCGGTGATCTTCAACACTTCCGCGCGTCGCGGGAACAGGGTCTTGTGGTCCAGCTCGTTGCAGAGTTCACGAAACAGCGGTTTGAAGGTGATGTAGTCCAGTACATAGCCGGCGGGGCCAAGCTCGCCCTCGACCTCAACCCATGCCCAGTAGTTGTGGCCGTGAAGCGGCTCACGACTGCCGTCATTGAACAGCAAAAAGTGCGCGCACGAAAAATTGAAGTACTGCTTGTCAACACGGATGCGATACATCGCCCCAGCCTACAGCGCCCCGCACAGCCCGAAAAGCAGGAATCGCCTAGAACTGGCGCAGGAAGCGCATGTCGTTGGCTGTGAAGTGCCGGATGTCCGGTATGCCGTGCTTCAGCATGGCAATACGTTCAACGCCCATGCCGAAGGCAAAGCCCGTCACCTGCTCAGGGTCATAGCCGACCGCGCGCAGCACGTTGGGGTGCACCATGCCGCAGCCCAGGATTTCCAGCCATGGCTTCTTGAGGTGGCTGAACATCTCGGCGCTGATGTCAACCTCGGCGCTGATTTCAGTGAACGGGAAGTAGTGGGGCCTTAGCCGCATCTTGGCGTTTGCGCCGAAGTACTCGCGCACGAACAGCTCCAGCACCGACTTCAGGTCGCCGAAGGTGATGCCCTTGTCCACCGCCAAGCCTTCAATCTGGTGAAACATGTAATGGTGCGTTGCGTCCACAGTGTCAGGCCGATACACGCGGCCCGGCGCGATCACGCGCACCGGCGGCTGTTGCCTTTCCATGGTGCGCACCTGGATGGTGCTGGTCTGGCTGCGCAGCAGCAGCGGCACGGGCTTGCCTTCCCAGTCGGGGCCGGCGACGCGCAGGTAAAAGTTGTCCTGTTCGTTGCGCGCGGGATGGCCTTGCGGAATGTTGAGCTTCTCAAAGTTGTGGGCTTCGTCTTCAACTTCCGGGCCTTCCACCTCTGCAAAGCCGATGCGGCTGAAAATGTCCACGATTTCGCGGATCGTCTGGCTGATGATGTGCTGGTGCCCGAGCTCGTGCTTTGTGCCCGGCTTGGTCAGGTCAAGGCCTGCTGCAACGGGCTTTGCGTCGCCAACGCGGGCCTTGGCGGCCGCGCAGGCTTCCTCAAGTTGCTTGTTCAGCAGGTTGGCGGCTTTGCCGAACTCGCCGCGCTGCTCTTTGGGCACGTCCTTGACGCCGCCCAGCACGGCCTTGGCCAGGCCTTTTCCGCCGAGATACTTGCGGCGCGCTTCTTCAAGGCGGTCAGGCGTGGACGCATCGGCAAAGGCCTTGAGGCCCTCTGCCAGCAGCGTCGTGATATCGGACAGTTGATAGCCCATGGGGCGGGAATATACCGGCCAAGAGGGATCGCGCCAGTAAGGCATGCGCTGACGGCTACCGCACGCGCATGAAGCCGCGCACGATAATCACGAACACAGCCACAGCGGCAAGCAGGCCCATCAAAACCGGGTCCACACTGCGCTGGTCTCTTTGCGACTCATAGATTTCCCATGCCGCGATGCAGGCCACCGCGACCAGGGGC
The DNA here is from genome assembly GCA_019636195.1 of Planctomycetota bacterium. GTDB lineage: Bacteria > Planctomycetota > UBA8742 > UBA2392 > UBA2392 > JADJRK01. The sequence continues at coordinate 50,671 of JAHBYA010000014.1, forward strand.
CAGAATCGCCACAGGGGCCGTTTGGGACGCTCCGTCATGCCTGCTCCGCCAGCGGGCCCTCGTCGCGCAGGCCCACCAGCTCATGCATGCCAAGGCGCTTGCAGACTTCGTCGGCCAGCACTTCGGGGTCGGTTCGGGCGTTGACGGCGGTAATGCCCAGCATCTTCTCGACGTACGCGCGGCCGACTTCGTTGTCTGTCGCCGGGCCCGAAATGATGTCAATGCGCTGGCCCCGGTCGTCGAAGATGCGCTTGGCGCCGAATGCGCCCACGGGGTCGTTGGCGCAGCAGATGTGTACCTTGGTGTGCTTGTAGATGTCTTCGTCGTCAAAGTAAGTGATCACGCCGTAGCCGCCGATGATACCATCGCCAAGCTCAAGGATGATCACGTCGGGCTTGTCTTCAGCCAGCCCGTTGATGATGGTCTTGCTGATATCGGCAATTGTGTCCAGCCCGGCTGTGCTGGCCAGGCCGGTATCGACAAAGCTGAGCGTGCGGCGCGCGCCGTGGTCTTCAAAGCTGAACAGGTCACGCCGAGCGGCAACGCCGGACAGCTTGCCCGCGTTGACGCGCAAGCCGCGCTGGGACAGCAGTTGGCAAAGCTCTGCAACGGCCTTGGTTTTGCCGGCGTTCATGCAAGTGCCGGAGACGGCGACAATCGGGATGTTCATGCCGGGTTCGATGCGCTCGTGGTCGGGGATGCTGCTGTCAACCAGGTTGAGAATGCGCCCTTTGCGCATGATCATGCCCACGACTTCGACTTTCAGCGGCGGGCCCAAGTCCTTGTTGGCGCTGGTGCAGATGCCGATCACACCGCCCAGGTTCAGCATGTGCAGCACGTCGCCGGACTTGATGCTATCGGGCACGCGGCCGACGTAGCCCTTGAGCGCGTTGCGGGCGCCTAAAGCGCCGATGATGATGTCGCCTTCGAAGATCTTGGCCATGCGGCCTTCTTCAAGTTCAAGCTCGCCGTAGGTCGTCTTTTCGCCCAGCGCGCGGACAACAACGACGTTGCCCGGCTTGGCCTCAAGGTTGTCGGTAATGATGCGCTCGTCTTTGTGCAGCGTCAGGCGATGCACGACGCTGGCGATTTTGTGTACGCGGATTTCCATGGTTCTCACTTTAGGCAATTTCGCGGTGTCCGTCGCGTGCCCGTTGCCAATGATTGCGTGTTCTTCAGTCATGTTTCTGCCCTCCGACTGCATTTGGCCGCCAAGTTGCCAGGACGGCCAGGAACTGAGTTAAACCTTGGCGCGCCTTGGCGGCTAACTGCCTTTGCCTGCCTCGGCGGAGAGTCGGCTGGGGATGCTCAGAATCTTGCCGAAGCCCGCTGCGTCTTGCCCGCTCCAGAGGCTGAACTCTTCGCCGTACTTGCCTGCCGCGGCGTTCATTAACGAATTTGGGCTTGTCACCCCTCCCACGCGAAAGTTGCCGTACCTGATTTCAAGGCTGGCCTGCCCGGTCACGCGCCGCTGGCTGTGCTCGAGGAACGCTTCAATGTCGCGCAATGCCGGGTCAAAGGGCTGGCCTTCATGCAACATCGTCCCGTAGAAGTCGCTGACGTGGTCTTTCCAGAAGCGCTGCCACTTGGTCAGCACCAGCTTTTCCAGCTCGCGGTGCGCGGCAATCAGCATAAGCGCGGCCGGCGCAACGAATGCGACCCTGCCCTTGATGCCGACAATCGTGTCGCCCAAATGCACGCCGCGGCCCAGCGCGTACGTCATGCCCAACGTGTTCAACTTGTCGATCAACTCAACGGGGTCGCAGCCTTCGCCGTCAATCGCGGTCGGGATGCCTTTGTCGAAGTCGATCTTCAGCGTGCGCGGCTTTGCGGCGGGGTAGCTTTCGCCTGCCAGCTCGAACACCGCATCGGGCACCGTTGTGCCGCTGTCGTGGGTTTCCTTGCCGCCGACCGTCGTGCCCCACATGCCGGCGTTGATGCTGTATTGCGTGGTCTTGGCCGGAATCTCAAGGCCGTGCTTGGCCAGGTACTCCGTCTCCTGCTGGCGCGTAAGCGAAAACTCGCGCACGGGCGCAAGCATTTTCAGGCCGGGCGCCAGCACATTCATGGCCACGTCAAAGCGCACCTGGTCGTTGCCGGCGCCGGTGCTGCCGTGGGCGAGGGCGGCTGCGCCGTGCTTTGCGGCGTACTCGGCGACCATGCTGGCTTGCACAACGCGCTCGGCGGCGACGCACAGCGGATACACCCCGCCGCGCAACACGTTGCCCATGAGCATGTACTTGATGTAGCGATGAAAGACATCGGCCCGTCCGTCAAGGATAACGGGATTCTTGACGCCCAGCTTGCGGGCGCGGTCGTTGGCGCGCTGCATGTCGTCGGCGGAAAAGCCGCCGGTGTCGATCATGACCGTTTCGACTTCATAGCCGTACTTCTCGCGGATGAACGGAATGCAAAAGCTCGTGTCCAAGCCGCCGGAGTACGCCAGTATGCAAGTGTTGTTGCTCATGTTGATCGCCTTGATTTTCGCCACACTGGCACAGAGTCACGGAGAACCGCTTTTTCAGCCACAGATTCACACAGATTGACACAGATGAGTCTGACGACGGTTGATCACCTTCTGTACTTGGCCCCATCTGTGTCCATCTGTGGCCAAGGGCATTTTCTCTGTGGCTCTGTGGTTCACTTAAGCCATTCCTTCAATTCCGCCAGACGTTCCAGCACGCGGGCCTTGGCTGTGCCGGCATATACTTGCTTGCGCTCGACCAGTGCTTCCAGCGAAAGTTCTTTGAGCAGCTCGGGCTTCAGGCGCTTGTCCACGGCGGCAAGATCTGCGGCCGTGAGATCGGCAAAGCGCATGCCCTTTTGCTCGACGTACTTTACCAGACGGCCTGTGATGTCGTGGCCATCGCGGAAAGGCACGCCTTGCATTACAAGCCAGTCGGCGACGTTCATGGCCTCCATGTAGCCGGCGCCGCTGTCGAGATGCTGCTGGATGCGCTGCCTGTTGACCTTGAAACTCTCTTTGCTGAACACCAGCGCCATCACGCGCAGGCAAGCCAGCGTCTGGTCCGTCGCGTCGAACACCGCTTCTTTGTCTTCCTGCAGGTCGCGGTTGTAGGTGCTGGGCAGACCCTTAAGCAGCGTGAACAGGGACATCAGGTGGCCGACGACGCGGCCTGTCTTGCCGCGCACAAGCTCGCAGGCATCGGGGTTGCGCTTTTGCGGCATGATGCTGCTGCCGGTGGTGACGGCGTCGCCCAACGTGACAAAGCCGAACTCGGCCGTGGACCACAGGATCAGGTCTTCGGCAATTCGCGAAAGGTGCGTCATGCATTTGGCGCAGGCGTACACCAGATCGAGCGCGAAATCGCGGTCGGAAACTGCTTGCATGGAGTTCCGCGCGGCAGACTTGAATGCGCCGATGTTGCGCAAGCCAAGTGCAGATTTTGCGGCGGCGTCAATCTGTTCTTCGGTGGTGCCATCAACGCGCATCGCAAGACGCTGCATGTCAACGCCAAAGCTATTGCCGCTGCACGCGCCGCTGCCCAGGGGCGACAACGCGCGCGCTTGCGCCCATGCATGCAGAAATGACGACCCGTCGTGAATCATCCCGAACCAGGCCAACAGTTGGTGCGCCATGCGTACCGGCATCGCGCGCTGCAAATGCGTGTATGCCGGGACAATCACGTCCACGGTCTCGTGGGCACGTCCAAGAATCTGCGAAAGCAATGCCTTGACCGCGGCATCCAGGTCGTCGGCCCTGCGCGCAGCCCACACGCGAAAATCTGTGGACACCTGGTCGTTGCGCGAGCGGCCGGTGTGGAGCTTCTTGCCGGCGTCGCCAATGAGTTCGGTCAGGCGCGACTCGATGTTCATGTGGACGTCTTCAAGCTCGACCTTCCACTGAAACTTGCCGGATTCGATCTCGTCGGTGATCTGCTTGAAGCCGCGCTGGATGTCGGCCAGTTCCTTTGCCGACAAAATGCCGATGCGCTGCAACTCGGCGGCGTAGGCGAGCGAGCCCTGGATGTCCTCGCGCCAGAGGCGCTGGTCAAATGACACCGACTGGCTGAATTCCTGCATCAGCTTGTCAGGTTTGCCGCTGAATCTTCCTTGCCACATTTCCATCTCCCGTAGCGCAGGCTCCCAGCCTGCGCTACGAACTCAAGTACAGCTCCGCGGTCTGGCGATAGATTTCGTAGCCGCGCCAAAGCTCTCTTTCTTCGAGGTATTCGTTGGCGGCGTGGCTCAACTCCGGTTTGCCGGGGCCGATGATCAGCCCTTGCGCCTTGTCGTTCCACCATGCGTCGCTTACGCCGCCGAACGCCTGCGTGCGGTCCGTGTTGCCGGCTTTGCAGGCGCATTGCACCAGCCGGTCTTTGGGGTCGCGCAGCCACACGCCAAAGCGCGCCTTTTCGCGCTCGATGCACGTGTGCTTGCTCATGGCCCCTTTGATGCGCCTGATTGTCTCGGTGTTGTCGAGCTGCGGGATTGTCCGGCCGTCGATCACCCACTTCACTTCGCTGGGCACCACGTTTCGCGCAACGCCGCCGTTGACCATGGTGACCGCAAGCGTGGTACGGCCCAGCAGGTCGTCACGCTCAGGAAAACTTTCGTACAGCTCTTCAACCTTGAGGATGTCGCGAGCGGCGTGATAGGCCGCGTTGTCGCCCTGCCAGGGGCGCGCCGCGTGGCTGGACTTGCCGGTGGTCTTCATGTCCAGCTTGAACATGCCGCGCTCGGCAATGCAGACTTCGCAGTCGGTGGGCTCGCCGGTGATGCAGGCTTCAAACTCAGGGATTTCATCGCGGAAGATTTCAAAGCCCTGGCCCTGCACCTCTTCGTCGCAGGTGGGCGCGAACATCAGCGTGAAGCGTGACTCGTCAAACTTTGCCGTCAGCAGCGCGTACAGCATGCCCATCAAACAGCCGCCGGCGTCGCTGCTGCCGAGCCCGTACACGCGGCCTTGCTCGCGGGCGCCGTCCCACGGTTCGCGCGTGTATCCCTTGTTGGCGGGCACCGTATCGGTGTGCGTGTTGAACAGCAGCCGCCGGTTGCCGCTGCCGCGCCAGGCCAGCAGATTGCGGCCGCTGTGCTTGAACGGCAGGCCGTGCTTGCTGAACTCGGCTTTGAACCACTCGATCACGCCGTGCTCGTTGCCCGACACGCGCTGGATGCGCGTGATCTGGCTCAGCGAGTCGGCAAGCTGGTCTTGTGTGATCTGCATGGCGCCCTTCGGTATCGGACGCTCCATGCAAAAGCGACGCTGGGAATCGGCGTCGCGGGATCGGAAGCAATCGCTTCCTCACGCCAGCGCAGTGGAACGTCCTGAGTAGTCAAAGTGAAAGCGGCAACCCCGGCCTATTGCGGTCGGCGGGTAATCGGTCGGATCGGTCGCAGCGTCTTCACTTCGTTTCCTCAGTCGCTCGCTTGCCTTGTCACCAAGACACGCGGCACTTCCTTGTATGTCTCTTGGCATTGTGCCAAGGCGAATAGAAATAGCGCGTTTTGGGCGTCTTGCAAGGCCTAAGACGGAATTGAACACAGTGTCACGGAGCAACAGAGCAGTCGCTTGGTGCATAGCACGCGACGCCGTTACTCCGTTACTCTGACTTCAAGGCAGCCGGGCATTTGGCGCAATTGTGGCCTTCCGCCTTGCCTTGCGAAACGCGCAGCGTGCGCCACACCCGCCACGCGGCAAAGGCCGCAGCGGCTGAGACAACTAAGGCGACTATGGCGTACTCAAGCATGGCCTTACGCCCCCAATGCACTTGCAACCTGGTATGTCACCAATGCGCCAATGTATGCCAGCGTTGTCATGTACACAAAGCTGGCCGCGGGCCACTTCCAGCTGTTGGTTTCGCGCCGGATGACAGCCAGCGTGGCTGCACACTGGGCGCACAGGGCAAAGAACACCATCACGCTCAGCGCGGTGGCCAGCGTGAACAGCGGGTTGCCGTGCTCATCCTTGGCGTTGCGCAGCACGCCGCGCAGGCCCTCAGACTCTTCGTCTTGCTCGCCGCCCAGGTTGAAGATTGTGCCCAGCGTCGCGATGATCACCTCACGGGCCGGAAAGCTGGCAATCGCCGCCATACCGATGCGCCAGTCCCAGCCCAGCGGGCGCACCGCGGGCTCAATGGCGTGGCCCGCGCGGCCCAGAAAGCTGCCGGCCAGCAACTCGCCGGCCTTGGCGTTTTCGATTCCGGCCACAGCTTCCTCGTGCTCGGCGCGGGAGGTGTGAATCTCCTGCGCGGGCTCAAACGCGCCTCCGTGCCGGCGCTTGAGCTCAAGCAGCGCGGCTGTGAAGGCCTCGGATCTTTCGGCCAGGGCGGCCTCCAGCTCGATGGCGTCGTCGATTTCGTCTTTGGCCGTGGCGACGCTTTCTTCGTGCACAGCCGCAAGTTCTTCCATGTCGGCAATGGCGGCGACCAGCGCAGGGTCGTCGTCTGTGAACCCGCCGCTCTTGGCGATCATGGCGACTTTGGCGGCGTGGCGTTCATTCAACGCTTGCGTCGCGGCATCGTGCTTCTCGATCACCTGGCTGTCGCGCGGGAAGTACGCCAGCGCCCATACAATGATGGAGACGGCAAAGATGATGGTGCCCGCGCGCTTGATGAAAGACCCGCCGCGCTCAAGCAGCACGCGGGCCACCGCGCCGGGTCGCGGCATCTTGTAGCTGGGCAGCTCCATCAGAAACGGCGTGATTTTGCTCTTCAGGATGCCGCGCTTGAGCACCAGCGCCGTGGGTATGGCGAACAGCACGCCCACCCAGTACATCGCAAACAGCACCAGGCCCTGCAGGTTGAAGGGGCCAACGCCGTCGTCCGGCACGAACGCCGCGATGAACAGCGTATAGACCGGCAACCGCGCGCTGCACGACATGAACGGCGCCAGAAAGATCGTGGTCAGGCGCGTGTTGCGGTCTTCAATCACGCGCGTGCCCATGATGCCGGGGATCGCGCAGGCAAATGCGCTCAGCAGCGGGATGAAGCTGCGCCCGCTTAACCCAAGCGGCGCCATCAGTCGGTCCATCAGGAACGCCGCCCGGCTCATGTAGCCCAGGTCTTCCAGGATCGCGATGAACAAGAACAGGATCAGGATTTGCGGCAGAAACACCAACACGCCCGCCACCCCGCCGAACACGCCGTCGGCAAGCAGGCTGCGCAGGGTCTCCATTTCCTCGGGGATTGCGTTGACGACCTGGGCGCCCAGCCAGCCGATGCCCAGCTCAATGCCGTCCATCAGGGGGCCGGCCCATGAGTAAATGCTCTGAAACACCAGCAGCATCAGCGCCACAAAGATCAGCGTGCCCCAGACCTTGTGGGTCAGCAGCGCGTCAACCCTATCGGTTTTCGTGCGGCGGCCGTCGTCTTCACTCTTGCGAGCTTCTTTGACCCAGCGGCCGATCAGGCCGTAGCGGCCCTGGGCCTCGATCATGCTGAGGCTGCGGCCGCCGCTTGCGCGCTGGCGCAGCTTGTTGAACTCGTCGAGAAAGGCCTGGCCGCCGACCTGTTCGCACTCGTCGTAGAACGGGCCCGCGCCGTCAACCAGCAGGCGCAGCGCCTCGGGCCGCGCGGGTTTAAAACCCAGCTTGACGGAAAGGTCGCAAACAACGTCGTGCAGGTCGGTGACTGCCTCGTCGAATTCGTCGCCAAAGGGCACAGCCAGCGCCTGGCCGGGGTGGTGCAGCGCGCGGTGCAGCTCGGCTCTCAGGTCGCTCAGGCCTTGTTTCTCGGGGGCGTTGACGGGCACCACCGGCACGCCCAGTTGCCGAGAAAGGGCATGCGCATCCACGGTGATGCCGCGGTCTTTGGCGACATCCACCATGGTCAGCGCGACAACCGCCGGCAGCCCGAACTCCAGGACCTGCGTGGCGAGGTACAGGTTGCGCTCAAGACTTGACGCATCAAGGACGATCAGCACGCCATCCGGTCTTGGCGTGCCGGGGATGCGGCCCAGCAGTGCTTCCGTGGCGATACGTTCGTCGGGGCTGCGGGCCGCCAGGCTGTAAGTGCCGGGCAGGTCGATCACCGTGACTTCGGCGTCGTCGAGCGTAAGTGTGCCCAGCTTGGCTTCGACGGTGACGCCGGGGAAGTTGGCAACTTTCTGGCGTGTGCCGGTCAGCGCTGTGAACAGGGTGGACTTGCCCGTGTTGGGGTTGCCAAGCAGCGCGACTGTGTGCTTGTCGGGGCGAGTCATGCATTGCTCCGTACGGCGTGCGGTGTACGGTGTACGGCGTTTCCGCCGGGCGTGACGGCTGAGCGGCTGGCGCCGAGACTCGTGCCATGCCGAACGCCGAACGCCGAACACCGAACGCCGAACATCAGACGGCCTCCACTTCAATGCAGGCGGCTTCGCTGCGGCGCAGGCTGAGGCTGTAGCCCATGACCCTGATTTCCATGGGGTCGCCCAGCGGGGCAAAACGCAGCACCTTGACCTGTACGCCGGGCAGCAGGCCCATTTCAAGGATGCGCTGTTCCAGCGACGGTTCGGCGGTTACGCCCCTGACGGTTGCGCTTGCGCCCGCGGGCAGATCGGCCAGTGTGGTCATGGCTACCCCGCCGGTCGCGCCAGCACACGCATGAGCAGCTCATGCGCCAGCGCAAAGCGTGATTCACCGACCTGCACAATTGCGGGGTTGCCGGCGCGCAGCACGCGCACACGCTTGCCGGGGCACAGCCCCAGCTCACACATGCGCTTGGCCTGGCCGTGGTCGTCCTGCACCTCGACAATGTCGAGTTCGCCGTCGTGGGGCCCGAAGGCTGCGAGTGGGGCGGCTGGAATCAACGCGTGGTCCATGGTCGTTGCGGCAACCTCGTGCCGCGTATCTTGAAACTCAGTCTCAATGTAAACGCAACCGCGGCCCAAGGCAATCCCTGCCTGCTGATTTTTCGTTGGCGTGACGCCGGTCATCCTTCATTTGCAACCCGCTTGCAATAGCGACACGCGCCCCTAGCATGCCCGCCATGGCAAGGCTGATCCTGCTTGTGCCGTTGATTCTGGCTGCCTGCGGCGGCGGCGAGACCCGCACGCCCAAGCCCGGCGAACAACTGCGCGTGATTGCAAGCACGCCGGCGCTCGCCAGTCTTGCGTTGGCCATCGCCGGCGCCGATGCACAGGTGGAGTTGTTCGGGCCTCAAGACGGCAGCACCCACGACTTTGAGCCCAGCGTCAGCGACCGCCGCCGCCTTGAGTCCGCGCACCTGCTGCTGATCAACGGCATGGGCCTGGAACACTATGAACCTGAGCGCGTGGCCAGGGCCGCGCGCGTGAAGCTGGTGGACTGCTCCGCGGTCATACCCCGTGACTGGCTGCTGAAGGCCGAGCAGGACGACGGCCACGGGCACGACCACAACCACGGCGAGTACAACCCGCACGTCTGGCTTGCCACCGAGGGCGCGATTTACCTGGCGCGCGCCATCACGGCTGCGCTGGCTGCCGCCGACTCAGCCAATGCCAAGGCCTACAACGAGCGTTTTGATGCACTGAAGAAGCGCCTTGAAGCATTGCGGGCGGAGTACCAGCCGCGGATTGAGAAGCTGGCCCGGCGCAACTTTGCCAGCAACCATGACGCCTTTCCCTACTTTGCGCGCGAGTTCGGGCTGAAGCAGGTGGGCGTCATCCAGCGCACGCCCGGCCACAACCCCACGGTGGAGCAGCGGCGGGCGATTGAGAAGATGCTGGCCGAAGGCAAGGCGCATGCGATCTTCGTTGAGCCGGGCTACGACGACACGGCGGGCAAGGTGATCGCCGCCAACAGCAGGTTGCCGCTGGCGGTGCTTGATCCTTTTGACCGGGGCAAGCCGTCGCCGGACGGTCTTGAGATGCTGCTGCGCAGCAACCTTGAAACGGTGCTTAAGACCCTTGGCGACTGATCCCCTGCTGGAGTTGAAGGGCGTTACCGTCGAGGCCGGCGGCAAAGCACTCGTGCGCGACGTAAACCTGTCGCTGGGCCGCGGCGAGATGGTGGCGCTGATCGGCCCCAACGGTGCAGGCAAGACCACGCTGCTGCGGGCGATCCTGGGCCTGATGCGTTACAGGGGCGAGATCCGGGTCAACGGCCGGGTGGGCTATGTGCCGCAACGCGTACAGTACGACCGCACACTTCCGATGACGGTGCTTGAGTTCCTGGCGTTGACGTTGCAGCGCGCGCCGGTCGTGTTCGGAATTTCGCAGGCGACCAAGCGCAAGGCGCTTGGGCTGCTGGAAAACGTCGGCGCCGCCAAGCTTGCGCGCAGCAGCCTTGGCGGGCTGTCGGGCGGCGAGCTGCAGCGCGTGATGCTGGCCAGCGCGTTGCACGGTACCCCGGAGCTTCTGCTGCTGGACGAGCCCGCCGCGGGCGTGGACATTGAGGGCGAGGCGACATTCCTTGAGATCATCCACGACCAGGTGCACCACAAGGGCGCAACGGTGGTGCTGGTCAGCCACGACCTGAGCGTGGTCAGCGACATCACGGACCGCGTGGTGTGCCTGAACGTTGACCTGAAGTGCGAAGGAAACGCCAAAGATCTTTTGACCGCTGAGCGCATTGCCGAAGTGTTCGGCGGGCACAAGGCGGTGTATGGGCACCATCATCACCATTGAAGTTCTGAGTTCCGGGTTCTGGGTTCAACCCAACACCCAAATCCCCATTTATGCCCGACGTAATTCTTGGTTACTTCACTGACGGCTGGCAGGCGACGATCCTGGCCTGCGTGGTGCTGGCGTGCCTTTCCAGCGGCGTGCTTTCGCCGATTGTGGTCTCGTCGCGCATGGCCTTCTTCAGTGACGCCGTGGCGCACAGCACGCTGGCAGGTGTGGCGCTGGGCATGCTGCTGGGCTTTGGCTCGCCGACCACGACGATGATCGGCTTTGCCGTTGTCGTTGCATTGCTGATTGCAACGCTGCGCCAGTACACCACGCTGTCGCTCGATTCGCTGCTTGGGGTTGCCATGGCGGGCAGCCTTGCGGTGGGTGTGTTGCTGTACCACCGCACCAAGGGTTACTCCGACCTGCACGGCTACCTGTTCGGCGCGGTCAGCCTGCTGGGCACACAGGACCTTGTGATCCTGGCCGCCAACGCCGTGCTGGCGCTGGTCATGGTCGGGTTGTTCGCCAACCGCTTCTTGCTGCTGGCGGTGTCAAGGCCACTGGCGCAGGCGCGTGGGGTGCCGGTCGCGCGCTACGAGTATCTGTTGATTGTCGTTCTGGGCCTTGTGGTCGCCGTGGGCGTGCGCGCCGTGGGCCTGTTGATGGTAAATGCGCTGTTGATCGTGCCCGCCGCCACAAGCCGCAATGTCACCCGCACCGTGGCCGGGATGTTCTGGGGCTCGGTGCTGGTGGCGCTGGCATCAGGCTTGATCGGCTTGTTCGGCGCCGGGTGGCTGGGCCTTACGGAAGGGCCCTCCATCGTAGTAGTGGCCGTTGTCTTGTTCATAGTCTCGCAGGCGCTGCGTCCGCTGTTCGGGCACCAGGTGGCAGAGGCATAGCCGGTTGCCCAGCCGCCGCGTACACTTGTGCCATGGCCGAGGAAACCAAACGAGTGCCGGTGTTTCTGTCGGGGCCGACCACGGCCACGGCGGTGCTGCTGCCGATGCGCCTGTTTGTGGGCTACTGGTGGGTGAAGCTGGGCTGGGACAAGGCGCGCGACGGCTGGCTGAGCACGGACCAGCACAAGCTGGATGAACTGCTGAAGACGCTGCACCCGCCGGGCTGGTTTGATGTCACGCTGGTCGCGGCTGCGCAGGAAAACCCGTTTCTGTTTCAGTGGCTGATCGTGCTGTTTGAGCTGGTGTTCGGCGTGCTGATGATGGCGGGCGCGGTCACGCGCGTAACCGGGACGGTGCTGGCGACCATGGCGCTGATCGCGTTCATTGCCATGGGCATGCCGCATGATGCATGGATGATCCCGATGATGCTGATGGCGCTGACGCTGGCGGTAGCAGCAGCGGGGCGCTATCTCGGCATTGACGCAATCCTGCGGGCCAGGCTGGTGAAGGTGCCATTGTTTTAGAGGTCAGAGACTCGTGGCTGGACTGAACACACGGCGAAGCTTCGCAGCCCAGAACTCAAAACACGGAAATCGAAGTCCATGGACAAACTCTCACCCAAGGCAAGGTTTGATGCGCTGGCTGGCCTGTTGCAGCTGGATGCATCCAGCGTGGACAGCATCCGCCACTCCATGAAGCCGCTGCTGGCCAACGTGAACGAGCTGGTGCGCAGCGTCAACGAATTGATGAAGCACCCGAATGCCCCGCATGTGCTGGGCGACCTCGCCGGCGAGCGCCGCGAGCGCATGCAAAGCCTGCTGGCCAGCTTCATCATGCGCACCATCAACTGCAACTTTGACGACGAGTACTGCAACTACGCCCATCAGGTCAGCAGCGGCGACGAAGTGCCGCCCGACTTGTTCAGCCTTGGGCTGACGCTGGCCAACGACTTCGTGGCCGGCACGCTGCCACAGCATATCGATGACCGCGAGCGCCTGGCCGACATGCTGGTTGCCTGGAACCGCCTGACGGCTGTGCTGCGCGAGTTGACCCGCAGATAGGTCGATCACTGGCCCGACGCGTTCCAGCCGCTGCTTTCACGATCAGGCAATGACGCGACCACCTCGGCGATGATGGCAACGGCAATCTCGGCGGGCGTCTGCGCGCCGATGCTGAGGCCCACGGGGCATTTTACACGGGGCCACTGCTCCGAAGCGCCGCGCTGCTGCGCGATCTCGGACATCTTCGCGTACTTGGCCTTGCTGCCGATCGCGCCCAGCTTTGCGTTGGGCAAGGCTGTCAGCGCGGGCAGCAGGGCGTCCAGGTCAAACTGTGCGTCGTAGCCAAGGCCGATCACATGAGTGAACGCGGGCAGGTCTTTACCCGCCAGATACTCGGGGCCGCGCGCGCACACCACGTCCAGCGCGCCCTTGAAGTCGTCGCGGCGCGCAAACTCAGGCCGGTCATCCAGCACGACGTATGGGTACTCCAGCAGCGCGCACAGCGACGCGACCGCACGACTGACGTGGCCGCCGCCCAGCAGCAGCAGGCATGGTTTGGGCATGAACACCTCGATAAAGACTTCGTTGACGCCGCCGCACATCGACTTGACCAGGTTGCCCGGTCGCGTCGTAAGTTCGTAGGTGACGCTGCGCGAGCGGCCTTGCTGCAAAGCCTCGCGGGCCTGCGCAACCATCTGGCGCTCGGCGTCGCCGCCGCCGATCGTGCCGGTAATCTCGCCGTCTTCGGCAATCAGCAATTTGAAGCCGCTCTTGCCGGGGCTGCTGCCCTTGACCTTGATCAGGTGCACCAGCGCAAACTTGCGGTTGGCGGCAAGCAGGGCAGCGGCACGGTTGAGCACATCACGCAGCATCAGGCCGGCAATGATCAGGGTTGCGGGCCCGCCGGTCAATCACCGGATGGCACTGAGTGACTCGCCGCGCAGGACTGTAACGGCGGGGCACAACCAAGCACAGACAAGGCCACAATCGGTCAGCTTTGGAGCGTCGTCCCTGTACTCCTTGGTTTGTGTGATGAATCAGGCTGGTCCAAGCGCGGCGCGGTACTCGTCCGGCGTGTCGATGTCGATCAGCACGCCTTCGTTGCTGACTTCGACTTCTTTGACCTGCGTAGGGTTGTCCTCAATCACTTTGCGCGCGTTTTGCTCGGCCTTGAGTTCCATGAACGGCTGACGAAAGCCGATGTCCACCAGCATCGGGTGGCCGCGCTTGCCCTTGTACGTCGGGATGAAGATCCGCATCAGCGAAGCCCGCCAACGTGCATAGGCATCTATCAGCGCGCGCACGTCGCCGGGATTCACCAACGGCACATCCACCGGCCAGCACACGCAGCAATCGGTCGAAAAGTCCTGCTGTTGAAATGCCAACTTCAGGCTGCTGACCTGGCCTTGCTCAGGGTGCAGGTTCACGATCACGTTGGCGTCGGCCAGTTGCGCGCCCGCCCTGATTGCCGCCGCGTCCTTGCCCAGCACAACATGTAAGCGCGTACAGCCGCCAGCGCGGGCGGTATCCAGCACGTGGTCGATCAGGGGTTTGCCATGCCAGTCCAGCAGGGCCTTGGGCGTGCCCATGCGGGTGGAGTCGCCGGCGGCGAGCACGATCACGGCAGCGTTGATCTCTGGCGCATCCATGTTGGCACTGTATCAAACAAAAGCGCGGGGCCCAAACCGGGCCCCGCGCACGCGTATGGGGACGTTAGTCCTTCTGGTCGCCCTTCATCAGATCCTCGAGCTTCTTCTTTTGGTACTCTTCGCCCTTGGCTTCGCTTACCTTCCACTTGCCGTCTTCTTCGACCAGCACGAACTCCATATCGAATCCCTTTTCGTCGCCTTCTTCCTTGAGTTCGATCGTGCCGACGGTGAAGTCACCGACTTTCTTTGAGCCCTTGGCGGTGGCGGTCCAGGACTTTTCCTTGCCGGTTGATTCCTTCTTCTTGGACTCTTCATGCTGCTTGCGCAGCTTTTCCTGGTCGGCCTTCACGTGACACTGAACCATCAACTCGTGATCCTTGGCTTGAAAGGCCTTGGCGTAGGTGGCCACGGTCGCGTCCAGCGAGCTGAGGTTAGGGCCACAGCCGGTAAGGCTGAACGCGCCCGCAATCAGGGCACACAACAGCAGAGCGTTGAGTCGTGTCTTCATCTCTCGTTTCCTTTAATAGTTTCGTGAGCGAAAATCGCGCGCGGAGTGTGCGAACCCCGCGCCAAACGCGCAACCTCAAAGTGATAAATGTCTCGCCAGGCCCGGCCTATCCGCCGCCGTTGGCTTTGCGCTTCTCGCTCATCGCCTTGAAGTAGCGCGTGAACGTCTTTTCCAGGCTGATGCGAAACTCGGCGCCCTCTTTCACCACCACCATCGGCATGGTTGACGGTTCCGGCTTGTCGGCCATCACCGCATCGACCGGCACGATGATCTCGTCGCCATCTTTGCTGACCTTGCCGATCGACCAGGACTTCAGGTTACCGTCTTTATTGAAGCTCATTGTCGAGCCGTCCTGCTTTTCGCGTTCAGCCTTCACCAGCATTGACCGGCACTTCTCCTGGTTTTGCGCCTCGCTGGCCTTCATGAACTCGCGCACCAGCGCCTCGGCGCGGCCCTCATCTGACGTTGCGTCTGATTGCGATGCGCCCTTTGTGGCGCTGTTGGCTGGTGCGTTGCCCGCACCATTGCCCACGACGCCGCTGCCGCCGCACCCGCACAGCAGCAGCACCACCAACCCGGTCATCAGACAGCGCGGCATGCGATTCCCCGTAAGTTAGCCGGCATTTGGTTGCGTGCGGCGTGCGCCTAGCCCGGCAGGAAAATGCTCAAGCCGCCGTCCACGATAAACGTGTGGCCGTGGACCATATTGGTGAGGTCGCTGCACAGAATCAGCACGGCGTTGGCCACGTCTTCAGGCTCAACGAGCTTTTTGGCGGGCATCCACTTGAGGCTTTCCTCAAGCATGACCTCGCGGTTGGGGAAGTGTTTCAAGGCGTCCGTATCGACGACGCTGGCGCTTACGGCGTTGACGTTGATGCCCTGGCTTGCGTATTCAATGGCCAGGTGACGCACCAGGCTTTCCATGGCGCCCTTGGACGCGCCCACGGCGGCGTAGTTATTGAACGCGCGAATACTGCCAAGGCTGCTTACGCCGACAATCTTGCCGGTGCCCTTGCCGTCGCTGCCCTTCATCAGGGGGATGGCGTGGCGGGCCAGCGCCAGCAACGCGTAGGCGTTGATGTCCAGCGTCCATTGCCAGTGGTGGTGGGTCAGCTCTTTGCTGGGTTTAAGCACGCCGGATGCGGCGTTGCTTACAAGGTAATCAAGCCGGCCCCACCTTTCGCCGATATCGGCGCACATCTTTTCGATGTCTTCGTCCTTGCTGACGTTGCCCTTGAGCAGCAAAGGTTCTTTGCCGCTGCCGGCGTCAAGCAGCACCTTGCGGGCTTCGTCTGCGGCTGCGCGGTTGCGCAGGTAGTTGACGGCGACGCTGGCGCCGGATCGCGCGAACTTGGCTGCGACCGCAAGTCCGATGCCGCGCGTGCCGCCGGTGATGAAAACCTTCTTGCCTGCAAAATCAAACATTGGTCTGCTCGTAAGCCTTGCGGGGTGCGCCCCGATCCGAATGCGTGCGAATAATAGGAAGGTTCTAGCCCATGGGCAAACGTGCGCCAGTCTGTTTGTTGGGGTTGCTGCTGTTTTTCGCAACCCAGCCGCCAAAGGCAGCCCAGGAGGCCAACCCGTCAAGCCCCGCCGGCAATGGCGGGGTCGAAAGCCCCACCGGCTTCAATCCGGGCAAGTACTTCACGCAGGATGATTACGAGCACCTTGAGGCCGCGCTGGCGTACATTGACCTCACGCCCGCCGACCTCAGCTACGAAAAGAAGCACCGCCCCGACAAGTTCATCCTGCCGGTCGCCGCCCAGGCGCTCGACCAGCCCTTAGCCGTGCCCGGCATGGCTGAAGAAGCAGCCAGCCAGTTCGCCATGGGCGGATCAGCCAGGCAGCGGCTTGCACATACCGAGTCTCTGCTGGCGTTGCAGAGTCGGCGCATCAATGACGGGCAACTGGCCGCGGACCTAGTGCACTACGAAGCGCTCAAAGAACAGACCGCCGAGATCGAGAAGAAAGACGGCGCCGACGCCGCGGTCAAGGCACGGCACCTGATCCGCAGCACCGCAGTCATGGGCGGCCACCCCAAGGAAGCACACGACCTGGACAAGATTCAGCGATTGTCGGACGGCTCGTCGCGCAAGCTGGATGACGAAAGCATCAAGAGCATCCGCAACGAAATCGTCGGCACCATTGAGCGCATCTATCACGCAACCAGCGCCCTGCGCCGCCAGGGACACGACCTTTCCAGCCGCGAAATGGGCGTGATGGCAAGGATGTCGATCGAGCTGATGTCAGCCGAGGCACCCGTGCCCGGTGCAGAGTCAACGGAGGGTTCGTGGCTGGAAGCAGGAATCAAGGTGCCGGTGCCCGGTCACTTGGCGGCCGGCTACTGGCTGTCCGAAGCAATGGACATGTTTAAGTCGGCATGGCTGGCGGCACTGGCTGACAAGTCACGAGGTGACTTGGGCGGAGTCACCAGCGATGTGCCGGGCGTAACGGGCGGCATCATCGGCGCGTGGCAGGGGCCGTGGGGCAGGATTGTCATCGGCGGCACCGGGCCCAACACCTACGAGGGCGACGACTTCATCGGCATCATTGACCTTGGCGGCGACGACATCTATCGCGGCCGGGTCGCCAGCGGTATCGGTCTGCCGGGACGCAGCCCGATCAGCTTTGTGCTGGACCTCGGCGGCAACGACCGCTACGAGGGCGGCGACTTTACCCAGGGCTTTGGCTTTCTGGGCGTGGGCATCCTGCACGACCTTGGCGGCGGCAATGACTACTATTCCGCCCGATTCTGCGCCCAGGGCTGCGGCTTGTGCGGCTACGGCGAGCTGTACGACGACGGCGGCGATGACATTTACGTCGCCGACAGCGGCGCACAGGGCGCGGCGGCATTCGGCTATGGCCACCTGATCGACGCATCGGGCAACGACACCTACCGCGGCGCCCGCTACGTGCAGGCGTTTGCGCAGGTCATGGGCGTAGGCGTGCTGACCGACGGCGCCGGCAACGACCTGTACTTCGCGGGCGCCAAGTACCTGCACCAGCCGCTCTGGAACGACCGCTACCAGTCGCTTTCACAGGGCTTCGCGATCGGGAACAGATACAGCGAAACCGGCGGCGGCGTGGCTTTGCTGCTGGACCAGGGCGACGGCAACGACGTGTACCAGTGCGACATCTACGGCCAGGGCAGCAGCTACTGGTACAGCCTTGGCATGCTGGTCGATGAAGGCGGCAACGACACCTACACCGCGGGCCAGTACTGCCAGGGCGCGGGCATACACCTCAGCGCGGGCATACTGGTCGATCTGTCGGGCAACGACACCTACAGCATGGGCGTGGGCCTTGGGCAAGGCGCCGCCCACGACTGGGCCGTGGGCTGGCTGATTGACCGCGCCGGCAACGACCACTACCAGGGCAACGGGCAGGGCATGGGTTTAAACTACAGCTTCGGGATATTGCTTGATTGCGGCGGCAACGACTGCCACAGCACCAACCCCGACGGCGGCATCGGCAAGGGCCACAACAACGACATCAGCGTGCTGCTAAACCTTGCGGGCACCAACCGCTACACGGCCGATGGCGTCAAGGGCGGCCAGTTCACGCGCCGCGGCAAGCGGGCGATTGTCTATGATCCGCCCGAGGGCTGGTTTCCGAAGATTGATCCCAAGACGTGGCCCACACATCAGGACCCCGCGCCCGACAAGGTGAAGGTCCAGCACATCCTGATTTCGTGGAAGGGCGCCAATGAGCGCGTAACGCCCAAAGACCCCGACCGCACCAAGGAGCAAGCCACGTCCCTGCGCGACGCAGTGTTAAAGGAAGCCCGCACCAAAGGCGGCGACTGGAAGGCCCTGCAACTGGCCCACAACGAAGACAGCGCGCCACACAACACCTACGAGGCCACGCCGACAGCGCGGCTGGTCAAGCCGTTTCTGGACCTGTCGCTGAGCTTGGGCGTCGGTCAGATCGGTTGGTGCGAAAGCCAGTTCGGGTACCACATCATCAAGCGCATCGAGTGAAACCTTCACTGAGCGACTTCGGCAATGCCTGCGCAAACGTCCACCCCCTCTGCAGTGCCAATGGGCAAGTCCATCCACACGCCCTCAGGTTCAACGCCGCCTAGCCCGGCTAGCAGAGTTGACAGGACGTTAGGACTTCAGGACGGCCGGTGACGGCAGTTGTCCTAATGTCCTAATGTCCTGTTACAACAACACAAAACAAGCTGACCATGCACGACGCCAGGACAGCCGGTGACGGCAGTTCTCCCAATGTCCTGTTACAACAACACCATCGCCAGACGCAGGCGTTGTCCATTTGCGCGCGGAAATGAACAACCCGGCGCGGGCGCCGGGTTGTTTTCGGGTCCTGCGTGAACTATTTGCCTTCGCCCAGCAGCTCGGCGAGTTTCTTTTCCAGTGCTTCGCCGCGCAGGTTTTGGGCTGCGACCTTGCCTTCCTTGTCGATCAGCACGGTCTTGGGGATGCTCTGGACGCCGTAGCGCTTGGCAAGACCGCTGCTCCAGAAGCCGCCGTCGTAAATCTGGCGCCAGGGCATGACGCCCGTGCGCGTGCCGACGCGGCCTTCACCCTTGATGGTTTCGCGCAGGCCGTCTTCGCCGTCGCGGCGGTCAAGGCTGATGCCGATCACGTCAAAGCCCTTGTCTTTGTAGTTGTTGTAGGCCTTCACCACGTTGGGCATTTCCGCGATGCACGGGCCGCACCACACCGCCCAGAAGTCAATCAACACAACCTTGCCCTTGAAGTCGGCAAGCGTGATTTCCTTGCCGTCGAGGTCGCGCGCCTTCATCACATCACCCCAGTCAGGGAACGTCTCGCCGTCCTTGATCTCGGCGCTGCTGCTGCTGAACACGATGCGCATCACGTCGCGCTGCACCCACACGTCTTCAGAGCCGGTGAGCTTGCTGTTGGTCTTGATGGCGTCGATCACCTTCTTCCTGGCCTCCGCGTCATCGCGGTTGGCGGCGTCAATCAGGCGAATCTCGGCGGCGAGCAGCGCCTTGGCGGCGTCGTTGACACCGTCCTTTTCAATCTTCGCGATTTCCTTGGCGGCGGCGTCTTTGCGCGTTTCGTTGCCGAGGCTTCCCGCGAGGTAGTACTTGTTCCAATCCGCGATGTCCTTGGCTTCGGGGTTCTTCTTGGTGTACGACTCGCAGATCACCAGGAAGCCCTCGTGGTTCTTGCCGTACGCCAGCCGCGGCGCGGCCCACTTGTGGATGTCGCCGATGTCGGTCGCGTCCGGGTTGCTCTTGACGTAGCCGCCGGCGATTACCCATGCCTTGGCGAACACTTCGGCGATCTGCTCTGGCGTTGCGTTGCGCCCGAGCCCCTGCCCGAGCTTCTGGATTGCGGCCTGGACTTCCTTGGCGCTGGCGGGCGCCTTGTCTTCGTTCTTTTCGGCTGGCTTGTCATCCTGCGCGATCACGAGCGCCGACGGGGCGGTGATCAACAATGCGCCGGCAAATGCGGCGGTCTTCATCCAATGCATACAGTTCTCCCGAGTTCAAAGGCACCGAAGCCGGATAGTACGTTCTGGGGCCCGTCTGCACGCACCAAAACTTGATTCTGCAGTGAAAGCGGCATGACCCGTGCGCGGCTACTTCGCGGAAACAATGAGCGTGACCATCTTGCTGAGTTCCAATGCAGCCCTGTTTGCGACGTCCTGAAAGTTATCGCCCTCGGTCAGTTCCAGTCCGCTTCCGTACACGTCGCCCTGCAAGTTAATCTCGTAGCCCGCAGTTGCCAGCGCCTGGTCAACGGCTTCAGGGCGACTTCTCTTCTGGAGAGTTACCCAACTGAACAGCTTGATCTTCTTGCCAATCTGCGTCGCTTCATCATCGCTATCACTGGCGATCCAGAAGCCGGCATGCTTCACACTCTTGTCTGCTTCGGATGTCGGGTTGAACCAGATCATGCGGTTCTTGCGGGCGGCCCCGGACTTGAGCTTCGCTTTCAACTGGATGCCCCTGGGCTTCAACTTGCCGAGTTCGCTGGCGCACTCCCGCAGCAAGTCCTCAGTTGAATGCGCGATGTGTTCGCGGGCAGCATGGATCGCGCGAACCTCCTCTGCGGTAAGCTCGTCTTCGGGCAGCTTGCGCCCGGACAGCAGCTCTTCCCAGTAGTCGGCGTTCTGGCACGCGAACGCGAAGATGTCGCTCACGGTGGTCATGCATCACCCTTGGGCAGTTGCTTAGCAAAGTCGAGTGCCGCGCGCTGGGTAGCGAACGACCAGTCGTCCCATGCGGCTTCTTCAGCGACGCCGACGACCAGCGCCAGCGATTTCAGATAGCGCAGCAGGTAGTCGTCGCGGCGTTGCACTGCAATCGGCAGCCATGCAGCCAGCAGGTCGGTCGCGTCCAGCACCGTATCAGGGCGTTCCGAAAGCTCGGTGTCAGCACCCCCCACAAGCGGCAAGAACACGAGGCAGGTTGCGCGCCCTTTTGCCTGCGCCGTCAGTGCCGCGCGGTACTTCTTCAGTTGGCCTTCGCCTTCCAGGGCATCGAGCTTGATCTCTACAAAAACCAGCAAGTCCGGCGCGCTGACGCAAACATCTACTCGTCCGCCCTTGATTGCCAGTTCTGGCTTGACCTCCACCCCTGGCAGGTGCTTGAGCCTGCACCCGCACAAACCCAGAAAGCCCTGCAGCAGTTCAAAGCCGCCGCTGTCCGCGCGATTCGGGTCCATGAACCATGCGATCAGGCGGCTGTGCGACGGCTCGTAGCGCAGCTCCGAGAGCGGCGACAACAGGTCGGGAGCGACGGAAAGCGCATCCAGCGCATTGCGCTGCAAGGTGGCCAGCCGCCTTCGGCGCTGGACATTGGCGCCAAGCATCCGCCGGCGGATGTCTTCCGGGCGGGCCATCACCAGCCGGCGAAAGTCGTTGGCCGCAGGGCTGTCCGGCCAGCCGCGACCCAGCAAGTCCGCCTTGGCGGCAAGAGCCTTGTAGAACTTGACCAGGCCGGATGGTGACTTCACGGTGGCAAGCCTACAGTTTGGGCGAAGCGAAACAATCAATCCCATTGATCATTGTGCCCCAGTTGCCGAACATCCTTGCATGGGCTCGACCCGTGAATTTTCGAATGCGCGCTGGCACAGCCGGGCCGGGTTCCTTGCCACGACTTTGCTTGCGCTGACGGTGATGGGCGCGCCGTTCATGGTTACGCGCGGGCTGCTTGAGCACGGCGCGCTGTTTTTGCCTGCGGTGCTGGGGTTAATGCTGCTGCTGGGCGGGCCGCTGGTGCGGGTGGCGCTGGCAACCGGGCGGCTTTCGCACCGCCTGACGGGGCGCGAAGCGCTGCACGGCGTGCAGTTGTTGGTGCGGCTTACGCTTGCAATTGTGCTGCTGGTGATGGCTGGCCGCGCAATCGCGTGGATGCTGGCGGAGACGTTGTTTGAAGTGCCGGCCCGCGCCCTTGAGTTCCGGTCGCGCGAAATCACGGTGGCATCGACGGCGTGGCACCTGGAGCCATCGCAGTCGTTTTGGGCCGGGCTGGGCGTTGCACTGGTGCTGATCGGCGTGTTCTGGCTGATGGCGCGGCGGCGGCGGCTTGCGGGCCTGGCCTGGATTTCCGGTTGGGTGCTGGTGCTGGTGCTGGTGCTGCTGATGCTTGGCCTGGTCGTGGGCTACAGCCTGCCGGGTGCGGGCGCGCTGGCGGCGCTGGCGGCGCCCCTGCGGTGGACGGGCCCGCTGGCACTAGGCTTCTGGGGCGATGCTGCGGCGATTGCGTTGCTGGGCCTTGGCGCCCAGACGGCAGTGGTGACAGCCGCCGGCCGCGGCCTGCCCAAGCGCGCGCACATCGGGCGCGAGGCACGCATCCTTGTCGCGGGCATCAGCTTCCTGACTGTGCTGGGTGGGCTGGTGGGGCTGCTGCTGTTGTGCGCCTACTGTGTGAAGATCGGCATCGTGCCCGGCGTCGAGCACGCGGCGCCGGGGGTATTGCTGCTTGAGCTGGTGCCGGCGCTGGGGCGCACGCTGTTTTTCAGCTGGCCGGAAGCGCTGCAACCCGGCGAGCGCCAGATCACGCTGGCCTGGTGCTTTCTGGTCGCGCTGGCGTGCACGTTGGGCTCGGCGTCGCTGATTGTTTCGCGGCGCCTGCTTCCGCAACCCGTGCGCTCACGGGCTGCGCTGTTCGGGTATGCTGCCATGCTGCCCGCGGCGGGCGCGGTACTGGCGGGCTGGCTGGCCGGCACCGGCGACGCCTGGCTGCCGCTGGCCACAGTCATGCCCGCGCTGCTTGCCGTGATGCACCTTACGCTGGCGCGGCGCGGCGGCACCGACTTGCGCGTGGTCAGCAACGCGTTTCACTCAAGCCGTCCGTGGCTGGAAAAGTTGAACATCACGTTTGCGTTCCAGATCACGCGGCCGCTGCTGCTGATTGCCGTGCTGGCGGTCGCCCTTTCACGCAGCGAATACGGGCTGGTGCTGGCCGGGTTTGCCGTCGCGTTTGCGCTGATGTGGGTGGGCTCGTTGCGGTCGCGCACGCGAAGCCGCGACACGGGCCTGCTGCGCGCCGTAAGCACGGCGGCGCTGGTTGCCGCGTTGAGTGTGCCCGCGCTGGCGCAAGGCAGCGTCGCCGACAGCCAGGCCGAGCGCGCGGCGCAAGGCGAGGCGCCGGCAGTCCCGGCATTCGAAGAGCGCTACGTCCGCGGCGACACGGTCAACATTTCCCGTCTGCAAACCCGTGCTGAAGCGCTGCTGGCACACGCGCGCAACCCCGAGCTGCCGGCGCGCCAGCGCACCGACGCGCTGGCGGGGGCGCGGCTGGTTCTGGCCTGCCTGCTGATCGCGGATGCCGAAGGTGAAGAATCGCTGCGCCTTGAGCGCAGCCTGCTGCAGGAAGACGGGCTGGCGCCATTTTCACAACTGGACGAAGCCATCAACGACCACGCCGCCGGCAACCCCGAGCGCCTGCTGAAGCTGCTTACGCTTGTGCAGTCACGGCAGGGTGGTGATGCCCTGCGCACTGAACTGGCGCAGAACCGCGAACTGGCATGGCTGCTGGCGGCCACGGCGCGCGACATGCGTCAGAGCTACGGCGCGGGCGGGCGTGAGGCGCAAAGGCTGCGCATGCACCTGCTGCAACGCGCGACCCAGAGCCGCACGCTGCTCAAGCCTGACCCCGGCCCGGGCGTTGTGTACATCCTGACGATGCTGCTGGCGGGCTTTGCGCTCGCGGGCGCACTGGCGCTGGGCGTGGGCCGGGGCGGCTGAGTGCGCCACCCGAATATGGACAAACCGCCGCCACGCTTTACAAAGCACACCGGAGGTCGCCCGTGAACTTTCAACTGAATGAAGAACTGACGCTGCTGCAGCAGACCGCCCGCGAGTTCGCGGCCAATGAACTCAGGGCCGCCGCGCGCCGCATGGACGAAACCGAAGAGTTTGAGATTGAGGTGTTCAAGAAGCTCGCCGAACTTGGCCTTGCGGGCCTGACGATTCCTGAAAAGTTCGGCGGCAGCGGCTTCTACGACCAGGGCATGGGCAACCAGGCCGCGTGCGTGACCCTGGAAGAAATCAACCGCATCTGTGCCAGCACCGGCGTGACACTCAGCGTTCACATGTCGCTGTTTTCCAGCCTGCTGACCAAGTGGGGCAGCGAAGAACAAAAGGCCCGCGTGCTGCCCAAAATGGCAAGCGGCGAATGGCTGGGCGCATACTGCCTGTCGGAAGCCGGCAGCGGCACCGACGCCGGCAGCCTGGTCTGCGAAGCCAACAAAGACGGCAACGACTACGTGATCAACGGCAGCAAGCTCTGGATTACCAGCGCGCCCTACGCCGACGTGTTCATTGTGTTCGCGCGCACCGACAAGGCGCAGAAGACCCGCGGCATCACCGCCTTCTTCGTTGAGGCCGACCGCAAGGGCCTGAAGGTCGCCAAGAAAGAAAAGAAGATGGGCATCCGCGGCAGCGCGACCTGCGAGGTGCTGTTTGAAGATTGCCGCGTGCCCGCCGCCAACCGCATCGGCGACGAAGGCACCGGCTTCAAGATCGCGCTGGATACGCTGGACGGCGGCCGCGTGGGCATTGCCGCGCAGGCCGTGGGCATCGGCCGCGCCTGCCTGGAAGAAGCAACCGCGTACTCCAAGACCCGCGAGCAGTTCGGGCAGCCGATTGCCAACTTTCAGGCCGTGCAATGGATGCTCGCCGATATGGCCATGAAGCTGGATGCCTCGCGCATGCTGATGTACCGCGCCGCATGGCTGCGCGACAACGGCAAGCCCTGCACAGCCGAAAGCGCAATGGCCAAGCTGTTCGCCAGCGAGACCGCAAACAAGGCAGCCAAAGACGCGGTACAGATTTTCGGCGGCAACGGCTACAGCAAGGAATACAACGTCGAGCGGCACTTCAGAGATGCCCGCATCACCGAGATTTACGAGGGCACCAGCCAGGTGCAGCGCATCGTGATCGCGCGCAACCTGCTCGGCGACTAGGCCCGGGCGCCGCCTTTTACGCGGTTGGGCCCGGCTTGCCGCAGCTGCTTCAGCAGCGCTTGCTGCTGCTCGTTCATGTCTTCGGGCAGCGCGTGGCGAATCACCGCGTACAGGTCGCCCTTGCCGCCGTGTTCGTCCGCAAGTCCAAGCCCGCGCAGGCGCAACTTGTCGCCGCTGCGGGTGCCCGGCGGCACGGTCAGCGTCACGGTGCCGGCCAGGGTTCGGATGTCCACTTTGGCGCCCTCGATCGCTTCCCAGGGCGCGACAGGCACGTCGGCGTGGATGTCGGCGCCGTGCACGCGATAGGTGTCGTCGCCAGTCAGTCGCAAGGTCAGGTAAAGATCGCCCGCGCTACCGCCGTGTTTGCCCGCCTCGCCCAGCCCGCGCAGGCGCAGGGTCATGCCGTCGCGCAGGTCTTTGGGAATCTTGATTTCGACGGTCTTGCGCCCGCGCACGCGGCCCAGGCCGGCGCAGGCGGGGCAGGCGCGGTCTTCGTCCAGCACGCCGCTGCCGCCGCACAGCTCACAGTCTTGCGTGGTGCCCAGCGTGAACTCGCGGCTGCCGCCCGCAATTGCGTCGCTGACGGTCATGTGCAGTTCGGCGCGGCTGTCGGCGCCCTTGGCTGGGCCGCGCGGGCGGCGCACACGCGCGCGCACGTCGTCGCCGAACATGCTGGCAAAGAAGTCCGAAAAGCCGCCGCCGCCGAAAAGGTCTTCAAACTCGCCGGGGTCCATGCTGCGCCACTGGCCGCCGCCCGGGGGCGTGAAGTCCTGCCCGTGCTGCCAGTTTGCGCCAAAGCGGTCGTACTTGGCGCGCTTTTCGGGATCGGTGAGAACTTCCTTGGCTTCGTTGATGCGCTTGAATTTTTCCTCGGCGGCTGCCCTTTCATCGCCCTGGTGGCGGTCAGGGTGCCACTTCATGGCCAGCTTGCGATAGGCCTTCTTGATCTCGTCAATGCCAGCGTCGCGCTTGACGCCGAGTATCTCGTAGTAGTCCTGGAACTTCATGGCTCAGCCTCGCCCGGCACATTAACAACGCCGCCGACGCTTTTCCTTCATCCCGGCATCAAGCAGACGGACCAACGGGCCCGCCACCGGCGGGGCGGGCCGTGCACCCCGCTTACCTGACCTTGCAAGTCCACAATCGCGGCGTTTACGGGCCTTGCCCGCAATCTATGCTCCGGCGCAAGGAGACTACCCATGCTTGTCAAGAACCGTGTGCTTACGCCCGGCCCGACCGCACTGCTGCCTGAGGCACAACTGGCGCAGGCGGCTGCATCCATGCACCACCGTACCGATGCATTTATTGAGCTCTTTCGCAAAGTGCGCGGCGGCTTGAAACAGCTTTTCAAGACGCAACGCGACGTGCTGGTGTTTGCCTCAAGCGGCAGCGGCGGCCTTGAAGGCTGCGTGGTCAACGCAATCGCGCCCGGCGACACAGTAGTCTGCGTCAACGGCGGCAAGTTCGGCGAGCGCTGGATGAAGATGAACAAAGCATACGGCGCTAACGTGATTGAGCTTGCCGTCGAGCACGGCAAAGCCGTAGAGGTCAGCGCCGTCGAGAAGGCCCTGAAGGAGCACCCGACTGCCCGCGCCGTGTTCGTCACCGGCAGCGAAAGCAGTACCGGCGCGTTGCACCCGGTGCAGGCCATCAGCGAACTCACCCGCAAGACCGAGACCCTGCTGTGCGTGGACGCCATTACCTGGATCGGCGCCCACGAAGTGCGCACCGACGAATGGGGGCTGGACCTTGTCGTTTGCGGCAGCCAGAAGGCCATGGCCATGCCGCCGGGCCTGGCGTTTGTCAGCATCAGCGAAAAAGCCGAGCGCGTGATGGCCGCCAGCAAGGGCAACAAGCGCTATTACTTTGACTTTGCCCGCGAAAAGAAAGCCCAGGCCACCGACCAGACGGCGTTCACGCCCGCGATCAGCCTGATCGCATCCTGCGCAGCCAGCCTTGACTGGATACTGGAGACCACGGTCGATGGCTTGTGGAAGAACGCGCACCTGATCGCGAGCATGAGCCGCGCGGCAGTGAAGGCCATCGGGCTTGAGCTCCTGTCGCCGGCCCCCAGCGACAGCGTGACGGCGGTGCTTACGCCCGGCGGCATGGACAGCGGCGCGGTGATCAAAGGGCTGAAAAAGAAGTTCGGTGCGATCATCGCCAACGGCCAGGACCACTTGCAGGGCAAGATTTTCCGGCTGGCGCATTTGGGGTACTACGACTATCTGGACACCATGGGCCTGCTGGCGGCGCTTGAAGTGGTACTGCAGGACGCGGGCCTGAAGTTCGAGCCCGGGGCAGCCCTGAAGGCCGCCCAGCAGGAGTACCGGCGTTTGACTTCTACTGCTTGAGCCGCCAAGTGGCCAAGAAGCGCCAAGGAAATGAAATGCATGAACCTGACCCGGAGCTGGACAAGTTGGCGCGCCTGGTGATCGGCGCGGCCATCACAGTCCTTAGCGAACTTGGGCCGGGCTTCCTGGAGAAGGTTTACGAAGAGGCACTTTGCGTTGAGTTTGCTCGGCTTGGCATCGAGTTCGAACGACAAAAAAGGGTCGAAGTGACCTGTAGGGACGCAAAAGTCGGCGAGGCTGTCATTGACCTGATTGTTGGCGGACGGCTTGTAGTTGAACTAAAGGCAGTAGAAGCGATACACCCCGTGCACTTGGCGCAGGTCATCAGTTATCTGCGAACAATCGGCGAACCATTGGGGCTGCTGTTGAACTTCCAAGTCGCACGAATGAAAGACGGTGTCAAGCGGGTTGTCTGGACAAAGTAGTTCTTGGCGAAACTTGGCGAAACTTGGCGTCTTGGCGGCCAATGCAGTTCCAGAAGGAGAGACCATGCCCAGAGTGCTGATTTCGGCGAAGCTTGAACAGGAAGGCGTGAAGCTGCTGCGCGCCGTGCCCGGCATTGAGGTGATTGAAAGCGAGCCCCTGAACGGCGACGCACTGGTTGCGGCATTGCGCGGCGTGCAGGGCCTGATTGTGCGCAGCGAAACCAAAGTCAAAGCCGACGTGCTTGAAAAGACGCCGGACCTCAAAGTGATCGGCCGCGCCGGCACGGGCTTTGACAACATTGACGCCAAGGCAGCGGCGGCACGCGGCATTGCGGTGCTGATCGCGCCCGGCGGCAATACGGTAACAACCGCCGAGCACACACTGGCGCTGATGTTTGCACTGGCGCGGCACATCCCGCAAGCCAACGAAAAGCTGCACAAGGGCGAGTTCGACCGCAAGCTGGTCGGCGTTGAGCTTACGGGCAAGACGCTGGGCGTGCTGGGGCTGGGCAACATCGGCGCAGTCGTTGCAGACCGCGCGCTGGGCCTGAAGATGAAGGTCGTCGGCTACGACCCCGTGATCAGCAAAGAACGCGCCGCCGAGATCGGCGTCGAGTTGCTGCCGCTTGATGAAGTGATCCGGCAGGCGGACTTCCTGACCGTACACACGCCCATGCTGCCTGAAACGAAACACATCGTCGGCAAGCACGCGTTTGCGATCTGCAAGCCGGGCATGCGCCTGATCAATTGCGCCCGCGGCGGCCTGGTTGACGAAGCGGCGCTGCTGGAAGCGCTGAACAACGGCAAGGTCGCCGGCGCCGCACTGGATGTCTTTGAGCAGGAACCACCCGGGGCGGATCATCCGCTTGTAAAACATCCGCGCGTGGTCTGCACGCCGCACCTGGGCGCAAGCACCATCGACGCGCAGAACCGTGTGGCCGAGATCATCTGCTCCAATGTCGCCAACTTTCTGACCGGCAAAGACTACATCGGAAAGGTCAACTGACGCCGTGAGAATCCGCGCGTTCACACCCCTGCGCCCGCCCGCCGACAAAGCCCACCTTGTGGCGTCGCTGCCCTATGACGTCGTCACCACCGACGAAGCCCGTGAGCTGGCGCGCGACAACCCCCTCAGCATGCTGCACGTCGTACGTGCCGAAATCGACTTTCCCGAAGGCACCGACCCCCACAGCGACGCCGTGTACGCCAAAGCCGTCGAAAACTTCAAGCGGCTGCAAAGCACCGGCGCCCTGGTCCGCGAAAGCGGACCCAGCCTGTACGTCTATCAGCAGCAGATGGGCGCGCACATCCAGCGCGGCGTGGTCGCCCTGTGCCACGTGGACGACTACGACGCCGGCTTGATCAAAAAACACGAAAAGACCCGCCGCGACAAAGAAGACGACCGCACCCGCCTGACCAGCGATTTAAGCGCCAACGCCGGGCCGGTCTTCCTTACATACCGCGACCACAAGCCCGTCAGCGAACTTGTGGCCGCCATTGTGCAAACCAAACCCGACTTTGACTTCACGGCACCGGACGGCATCAGGCACACCGGCTGGCGCGTGCCCGGCGGCGGCGATCTGGTTGCCGCGTTCAAGGCCGTACCCGCGTTCTATGTCGCTGACGGCCACCACCGCAGCGCAAGCGCCGCCCGCGTTGCCCGCATGCGGCGCGATGCCAACCCCGGCCACACGGGCAACGAGGACTACAACTGGTTTCTATGCGTGATGTTCCCGGCCGGCGAGCTGAATATTCTGCCCTACAACCGGCTGGTGCATGACTTGAACGGGCATTCGCCGCAAGCGCTGATCAAGGCCACGGGCGCAAAGCCCGGCGCGCAGCCTTCTCCGGGCGCGACGGGCAAAGTCAGCATGTACGTTGCCGGAGCATGGCACACGCTGACGCTTGAGCCCGCGCCGGACGCCGACCCGGTTTCGCGGCTTGATGTCCAGATGCTTCAGGAGCAGGTGCTGGCGCCGTTGCTGGGGATTGACGATCCGCGCACCAGCGAACGTATCAGCTTTGCCGGCGGCATCCGCGGTACTGATTACCTGCGCAAACAGGTGGACGCGGGCAAAGCCGCCGTCGCATTCAGCATGTACCCCGTAAGTGTGAACCAGCTGATGGACATCGCCGACGCGGGCCAGATCATGCCGCCCAAAAGCACGTGGTTCGAGCCCAAGCTGCGCAGCGGCCTGTTCGTGCACACCCTCTAGCGGTCCATGGCATCTGAACGTGGGTGTCGCATGGGCGTCTCGCCCGTGTGAAAAAGTCGCAGGAGCGTCACGCTCCTGCCACCAGGGCCGAGACGGCCCTGGGGTCGTAGGTCGCGCTGACCGGCTGACAGTCTTTAGGGTGTATCGCCCTCAGAGCGATCGATCTGCCGGTTTCGGCGCCACGAAGGGTGGCGGGCGAGCGCGACGCACAGAAAGAGAAAGCCGGCAACCTGCAGCCAGATACCAGTTTTCATCGCAAGCGCGGCGCTCTCGTTCGCGCCGCGGGTCATATCGTTGACGCCGCGATACAGTTCACCCGCGCCAGCACAAAAGAGGGGGATTGCAACCGCGAGTAGCATCTCCGGCATCCACCGTGACAACCACGACACAGTTGGCTTGCTAGTAGTCATGGGAGTCCGGTTTTGGCGGAACGGGATTGTCCTCGTTCCCGCGTCGGCGATCTTCACGGTACTTTTTCGAACACTTGTCGCTCTCGATATTGTAGTCCTCCTCACACCTGTTCTTGGCGATTTCATATGTGCGGTCGCAACGGGCACGCGCAGCAAGCCAGTTCGCCACACAAACGCCAATGCACGCCTTTGCGGCTGGCCCACCAAGAGCAGCGCAACCGAGAGCACACACAATTGCAAACTGGGCCGCGCCGTCGCGGCACTCCTCCCAGTCAGTTTTGGCGCGTTTCAGACACCTCGTTCTTGTCTCTGCCACCTCGTCCTGACACTTTCGCCACTTCTTGATCGCCAGGTCTCTTGCCTTTTCCCATCTCGCCAAAGCCTCATCATACTCGATTTCCTCGGGTGTCCTTTTTGCCAATCTCTCTCGCCGTCGTGCGGCCAACTCCTCCAATCGCTTGGCCTCTGCTAACCGGTCTAACTCGCGCTGTCGCTCTTCTTGCTCTTCCCGCCTGCGTTGCTCTGCCTCTTCTTTCATTTTCCGAAGCAGTTCCTGCCACGCCTTTCGTTGCTCAGGCGTCATGTCGCCCGGCTCAATATCCAGACTCGTCATCAACGTTTCATGGAGGTCCAAGAAATCGTTCTCGGCAAGAGTGAGGTGATGCAGCGACGCAATCACCCCGCGCATTCCCTCAATGTCCTCAATCGAACCAGGTTGACTAGAAGCTCTTGCCTCGATCCACGGGGCGCCCATACGCGATAGATACTCCACTTGCATTGATGGCGTTGCTTCGAGAATCTGATCGGACATTACGCGATCCGTCAGACCTTCGCTTGCTTTTCTGCCGATCATGGTTTCGGGCGGGAAAGTCATCTCGCCGGCAGGACTGGGTTCGCTGATCTGCCGGATGGGTATGCCGTGGAAAGGAAACACTCCAAAATCGGGCGGCGGTGGCGGGATGCCTTCCAGCAGCGACATGCGTGCGTTAGCGGCCACCTGAGTTGTCGCGCCCATTGCGCCAAGCCAAGCCGTCAGCGCGCTGTCGTCTGGCACCGGCGGGACGTAAGCGAAGACATCTTCTTGCCCCCTCACGGGTTGGCCGTGAAAGCCTTGGTCGTTGCATGTTGGACAGTCCTGGTTGGCCACGGGCACGTCTACCGTTTGCGGACAAATCCCGTCGCTTGCGCTCCGGGCTCTCGTTTCCTGCGACTTCTCCTGCGACTTCCCGGTCACCTACGCCGGGGGCGGGCCTCCGGCGCACTCGCCTACGTGGGCGAAGTTTTGCAAAATGCTTAGCGCCCCTTGGCTGCCCAGCGCCAGACCAGCGGCCATGGACATCCAGATGTCCTTTGTCATCGTTATGTTCTGGTCGGCAAAGTTGGGGACGCCGTTCGTCACACGCTTGATGTACGGTCTGCTGACAAGGTTGCGCGGCATGATCCGCACGACACCGCGCGTTGGGCCGGGGCCGCTGTCATCGCCCATCACCATGAAGTAAATCCGGCGCTGCAACGGGTTATCCCCCTGGAACATCTTGTCGTTGATCAGCCAGGGCACGCCCCGAAACGACGTGACATAGCCCGTAACCCACATCCTGCGCGCGGGATCATACCATTTCTAGGGCATCTCGGGCGGCACTGTCCCTGTGTTCCAGCACAGGTTGCGGAAGCTTTCGAGCGTGCGGCTGGTGCTCATGATCATGGTCGGGCGGCCGTTGTTTGCCTTAACAAGGCTGAACGCGCGTTCCAGACAAGCGAAAGACAACGGCGCGCCGCCCATGTCGAGCACGTTGCCGGGCGCGACTAAGTCGGGCAGACCGCCGGTGCTGGGGTTGCCCGTCAACGTGTCCATACGGGCGTAGAAGGCGTAGTCCAGCTTGATCTTCATCAAGTTGGTCGCCATTGCCTCGATATCGTTTGGGTCCTGAAACAGGTCCTGATCAAGGTCGCAGATCTGAAGGCGCGTCGTGTAATATACGTACCCAAAGCGGACTGGCGCAAAGGCGTCGCTTGTGTCGGGCGTGACCGCGCAAGGGGTGGATACAACAGCATCGGTCAGCAGCGGAACCCGGGTGTTGACCACTATCCCGCCATCGACGCCCATCGTGGCCCAGTGGCCATTCGGCTGGATGATGACCGGCTGGTTCTCGATGGCGTGAAGAGTAGCCTGGACATTGGCTGTAGTGGGCGCGCCGGATACTGGCATGATGCACTCCTGTGCGAAGCCTATATCCGTACACCATACTCGCCTTTTGTCACGATTTGCCCCCCCCCTATTGTCATACTGTCGTCTCACTTTCGGATAGTTGCTGAAACTTGAGTGCGCGGCATCCGTACCGGAAATCCGGGCGGACAATTCCGCAATCACGGGTTCGTCTGCTACGCTGAAACCCGGGGGCGTCACTTGATCTCGATCAACACAGACCTGCTTGGCCGCATCGCGGAATTGCGCATCGTGCGCAACCCCGACACGCTGGCCCCCAGCCGCGCTGGCTAGCTG
Organism: Planctomycetota bacterium; assembly: GCA_019636195.1. Taxonomy (GTDB): domain Bacteria; phylum Planctomycetota; class UBA8742; order UBA2392; family UBA2392; genus JADJRK01. The sequence goes on from JAHBYA010000014.1 coordinate 83,572, forward strand.
CCTTTATGCAGGCGGTGGTACGCTTCGGCCCAGTACTCGCCGGTTCTTGGGTCTTTGGCTTTGGGGGCGATTTGCAGCAGCGGCCACAGCACAAACTTGCGCTGGTGCATGCGCGGGTGCGGCACCTTTAAGGTTTCTTCATCGATTACCTGCTCACCGTACAGCAGCAGGTCCAGGTCAATGGTGCGTGGGGCGTTTGGAACGTCGCGACGGCGGCCCAGCTCACGCTCAATGGCCAGCAGACTCTCCATCAAGGCTTTGGCCGGCAGGTCAGTTTCAATCAGCGCCGCGGCGTTCAGAAAGTCGCCGGCACCGTGCGGCGAATCCACGGCCGGGTTTTCCATGAAGTCGCTGGACCGCAACAGCCGGGTGCCCGGCAGCGCCGCGATGCGCGCCAGCGCCGCCCGCAGGTTGGCTTGTCGGTCGCCAAGGTTGCTGCCTAGGGCGATAGCGGCGCTGGTCATGGCTGGGACAGTACCCAAGGGCCCGGCAACACGCTATCGGGTGTTTTCCTTCGCATTCCGGCGCTTCATAGCGTTTAATGTAAGGGCCGTGGACAGGGTGCTTTACGCATCCTCTGTGGGACTAAGGTGACTCTATGCGAGGTCAGGTGCCCCTTGGGGTGCTTGCGATCCTCGGCTTGTGCTTGATGATGTGCGGTGCAGTCGCCGCGCAGGACGGGGCAGCCGGTGCCGACGGCCCGATGCAGCTGCAACCCGAAGAGGGCCCGTTCGCCGAGGAAAGCAAGCAACTGCAGACCGCCGCCGATGCCGCGGCGCGCAAGGCCGCATTTGGCGCATTCCTGGCCAAGGCCCGCCAGCTCAAAGTCGATCCCGACCCGTTGGTCAGCATCCTCAGAAACAAGAAGCCCGAAGACACGTTCAAGGACCTGCTTGAATATGTTCGCGACAACGAAGGCGCGCGCCACCCCAGCTTCGTCAAGCCGCTGGTGCTTGCCGCCAACGACGCCGGCGACAACGCGCGCATTGCCAGCGACGCGGTCGTAGCCTGCGGCAAGGCGGCGCTGGGCACGATCAGCGAAATGCTTGCGTCGGAAACGCAGGGCGAGCGCGTCGCCGCAGCCGCCGTGGCTGGCCGTCGCATCGGGGGCGTGGCCGGCGCGGCCCGGGTCATCCCGTCGCTGGTGGCGGCGCTGGACCGCAACGAGCCCGAGCTCAGCAGCGTGCTGATGCGCAGCCTGGCGCGGCTGACGTTGCAGGACGGCTTCAAGACCGCGCAGGAATGGAAGGACTGGCTGGCGAACAAGACTGAGACGGACCTGATCGTCGAGATCGCGGACCGTGAAGCGGCCGCGCGTCGCAAAGCCGAGGACGAGCGCACGCGCATCGAAAAAGAGCTTCTTGAAGTGCTGATCGACCGTATGCGCAAGCAGCAGCGTGACGACGCGCCCGCCCTGATCCTGCACTTGAAAGACAGCAAGTACCTGACGGTGCGCCTTGAAGCAGTGCGCCTGCTGAAAGACCTCGTGCGCGGGGCACCCACGGACGAGTCGGCCCGCGCGTCGATCGACGCGCTGGGTGGGGTGCTGGTCAGTTCCGCCGAGCCGGACGAACTGCGCAAGCTGTGCGCGAACGCGCTGGCGGATTCGGGCAAGCCGGCGCTGTCATTCCCGTACATTGACCAATGCCTCGCCGCCAACGGCATAAGCTCAGACCTGCGCCTTGAGCTGGTGCGGGGCCTGAACTCGCCGGTGGCCGCATCGCGGCTTGCCGAGTTGCTCAAAGTGGAGGTCAATGGCGCCGAGGCACGCAGCGGCGCGCTGCTTGAGACCCTGATTACGCAGGTGCGCAGCGTGGTTGCCGACAGCGACCAGGGCGAAGCAGCAAAGTCCATCCTGCGTGAACTTGACCGGCTGCTGGCAATCGCCGCCGAAAAGCTCTCGGGCAGCCTTGAGGCGCCGGCCCGCAAGCGCTGGTCGGACCTTTCGGGCCGCGCGTGCGACACGCTGGCCTACCTGGCGCGGCTGCGCAATGTCGATATCTCTGCGGCGGTGAACTCGCTGGTGAACCTGGCGTGTGTTGAGGCCTCCGGCGCGGACCTTGAGCGTGTGCCGCAGGCCGCGCTGTCCGCCCTGCGCGAAGCCGTGCTGAAAAGCAACGGCAGCGCGGTCGGCGCGCAGCTTTCGCGCCCGCCGCTGTCTGACAAGCTTGCCGCCCTTTACGCGCGCCTGCTTGGTGGGCCGGATGGCTCGTCGCAGGTGCTGATCCGGCTGATCCAGGTGTACCAGGAAATGGGCACGTCGCCCGAGCCGGTGATCGAGCTGCAGCGACGCCTGCTTGAGCGCGCCCGCAGCACCGAAGCCACCCTGCCCGACAGCCCGCAGGACCCGCGCACGCTGCGGGATGCGTTGCGCACCTGGCTGGCGCGGCTGCTGAACACGACCGCGCAGCACGCCGCGCTTCTGGCGGAGCTGGTCAATGCCGAATACGGCGACAAAGACGCGCTGGGCTACCTGCAGGCGCTAAGGGCGCCGCGCGTTGAAGTGATCAGCCTTGCGTTCCAGGGCCTGGTCGAGTCACGGCCGGTGCGGGTGGCGACGATCATTGTCGGCCTTGAGCAGTCGCGCGCCTGGACCAGCGAAGAAGGCGCGATGCGCGACTACAAGATGTTCCGAGACGGCCTGATGACATCGGTGCGGGCCGAGTTCGGGCGGCAGTTGGCGGCGGCACTGAAAAGCGGCGCCGCGGAAGATGAACGGGCGCGCCTTGCCCGCCACGCAACCGGCCCGCTGCGCGAAATGTGGGTGCTCGCAGCCCTTGAAAAGCTGCGCGAGAACGCCGACCCCGGCACCAACCGCGACAGGGTGAGCGAGATCCTGCTCAGTTCGCTCAAGCAGGCCCATCCCGGCCGCTACGACAACTTTGCCCTCAACGGCGGCAGCAAAGAGTCGTTTCTCAAGGCGCTGGATGACATCGCCAAGCAGTTGAAAAACGACGGCTACGCGGTGCCGTAGCACAGCCACTTGACCGTTGACGGTTCAAGGTCACCCGGGGCACCGGTTCCTGCAGCTGCCGTCTTCTGCCCCGTTCCCGGCTGATACTGGCGCTTGGGCCGCCCGTTGTTATCTATCTTCCTCGTTCACCGCGAGGTTTCCGTGTCTGATCTGCCGCTTAGCCAAATCCGCAACTTCTGCATCATCGCGCACATTGACCACGGCAAGTCCACGCTCGCTGACCGTCTGCTTTCGATGTCCCATGCCGTCGATAAGCGCAAGCTTGTTGAGCAGACCATGGACAGCATGGACCTTGAGCGCGAACGCGGCATCACCATCAAGGCCAAGGCGATCGCCCTGCCCATGACCATCGACGGGCAGGAGTTCATGTTCAACCTGATCGACACGCCGGGCCACGTTGACTTCGGCTACGAGGTCAGCCGCGCCATGAACGCCTGCGAGGGCGCGCTGCTGCTGGTGGACGCCACGCAGGGCATACAGGCCCAGACCGTGGCCAACATGTACCTGGCGCTGGGGGCGGACCTTGAAGTCGTCCCGGTCGCCAACAAGGTTGACATGGTGGCCGCCGACTTTGAGCGCACCTGCCAGGAACTGGAGGCCGCCTTCGGTACCCGGCCTGACAGCGTGGTCAAGGTAAGCGGCAAGACCGGCCTGGGCGTCGATGTGCTGGTGCATGAGATTGTCCGGCGCATCCCGCCGCCGGTGGGCGACATCAACGCGCCCCTGCGCGCGCTGATTTTCGATGCCGTCTATGACGACTACCGCGGCGTCGTGGTGTATGTGCGCGTGCGCGACGGCATGCTCAAGGCCGGCGACCGCATTTTCATGGTCGGCACACGCAGCGAATTCGACGTGCTGGAAGTCGGCGTGGTGCGCATGGGTCTGCACAAGCAGCCGGCGCTGAAGGCCGGCGAAGTCGGCTACGTCATCTGCGGCATCAAGACCGTGCAGGACGTCGGCGTGGGCGACACCATCACGCTCAGCCGCCACAAGGACACGATTGAGCCACTGCCGGGCTACAAGCGGCCGCAGCCCATGGTGTACGCGGGCGTGTACCCGACCAACGCCGCCGAGTTTGACGCGCTGCGCAAGGGCTTGCAGAAGATTACCCTTTCCGACAGCAGCATTACGTACGTGCCGGAACAGAGCGACGCGCTGGGCAGCGGCTTTCGCTGCGGCTTTCTGGGCCTGCTGCACATGGAAATCTTTCAGGAACGCGTCGAGCGTGAACTGGGCCTCGACCTCGTGCAGAGCGCGCCCAACGTGACGTACGAGATTGTGAAGCAGGACGGCACGACCGAGCGCATCGCCAAGGCCGGCGACCTGCCTGACCCCACGCAATACAAGGAAATCCTTGAGCCGATGGTCAAGCTGAGCGTGATCACGCCCACCGAGTTCATCGGCAACGTAATGTCGCTTTCACTTGAGCGGCGCGGCCTGTACCTGAACCAGGAACACCTTGGCAAAGACCGCGTGCTGTTGAGTTTCAAGATGCCGCTGGCGGAAGTGATCTTCGATTACTTTGACAAGCTCAAGTCCGGCACCCGCGGCTATGCGACCATGGACTACGAGACCACCGGGTTTGAACCCGCGGACCTGGTCAAGGTGCGCATCCTGATCGCGGGCGAAGAAGTTGATGCGTTGGCCATGATTGTGCACCGGCAGTTCGCCGAGCAGCGCGGCCGCAACCTGCTGAAGAAGTTGAAGGAAGAAATCCCGCGCCACCTGTTTGTCGTCAACCTGCAGGCGGCGATCGGCGGCAAGGTCATCGCTAGCGAAAAGATCGGCGCGATGGGCAAGAACGTACTGGCCAAGTGCTACGGCGGCGACATCAGCCGCAAGAAGAAGCTGCTCGAAAAGCAGAAGAAGGGCAAGAAGCGCATGAAGATGATCGGCGGCGTCGAAGTGCCGCAGGGCGCGTTTCTGTCCGTACTCAAGGTCGATAACACCCCCGGCGCCTGATTCGGCAACCCGGACCGAAACAGTCCGCTTCGGCGGGGCAAATGTTCCTACAATCACGGGCGCCAAGGCTCTGGAAATGTGGGTTGGAAGCCGCAGCGGGATTTTGCACGCAAGTTGTACGTAGGCTCTTTATCGCCCTGTCTCTCCTTTATATACAACGGCACCGCGGAATGGGTTGAAGTTGACCCAAAGCGGATTCGCAACCGAAACGTGGGCATTCACAAGTCGGGGGCGCCTTGCGGCCTCGCGTTCACGTTACGGGCAATCCACCGCGGCTGGAGAATGAAGTGCGGCGTTTGACCCTGTCTTTGTTCCTCGCGTTCGCGGCCCTGCTGTGCGCTGCCATCGGTTTCAACGTGTTTGAAACCAGCGCGCACGCGCAGGCCATGCCGATCCCCGACGCCGAACTACCCGACAGCGTCAAGAGCGGCCGCTGGTCGCCTGCCGGTTGGGCGCCCGGCCAGCCGCACCCCGGCGAAAAACTGATCACGCCGTGCATGGCCTGCCACAAGATGTCCACGGAAAAGTCTGTCGGCCCGGGCTTTGCCGGGCTGTACGACCGCGTTTCGGCTGTGGGTTTTGAAGGCAAGCCGGTGCAGCAGCGGCTGCTGGACTACATCAAGGACGTCCGGGGTACGAAAGACCCGTACTTTGTCGAAATGCAGAAGAAGGAAGGCCCGACGCCCGGCGTGGACATGACGCCGTTTGGCGGTTTGGCTGACAGCACGCCGGACGCCGACATCCTTGCGATCATCGACTACATCCTGCGCTACCGCGCGCTGGACTTTGATGAAGTCAGCTACATGCGCAAGGTGCGCCTGGGCGAAGAGCTGGTCAGCGGCGCCCGCCACTTCCGCAATGGTGCGCCGGCTTGCACCGGCTGTCACACGGCGGGCCCGCAGGAAAACCTGCGCGGCGCCAATGTCGGCGGCAAGATCGGGCACACGTTTGTCGCCGCCAAGGCGCGCGGCGGCATTGAAAAGGACATGTACAGCGACGGCCTGTTTGACCTTCTGTCGGGCGAAAACGCGCCACGCATGCACCGCTACTACCGCGACGGTGTGGGTCACCTTACCGACGCCGAGCTTGAAGCCGTCATGACCTTCTTTGACTACCAACTGCGCCAGGTTGGCACCGAGCGCGAATCCAACTACCTGCCGATCTTCGCGCTGGTGCTGGCGGCCCTGTTCATCCTGCTGATGGAGCCGGGGCTGTACGCCAACCTGTTCGCCAAGGAAGAAGAGCCCGAGTACATTGACGGCCCCTATCAGGAAGAAGAGCACCACCACGACGATCATCACGAAGTGCCCGCGGGCTACGGCAGCAAGCCCGCACCGGCGCCCGAAGCAGCACCAGCAAGCGAAGACAAGAAACCAGAGCCCGGAGCGCAAGCGACGGGGAGTGGCGCAGCAGGAAGCACGGAAGGCAGTAACGAAGAAAAGAAGGACCAGTAAGCAATGGAAGACCCATCCGGCGGATTTTTGAGGTGGTGGCCCCAGCAAACGCTCGACGATGTCGCGGCGTTTGCGGACCCCATTGTCAATTTCGCCGTGCTGGTTGTGCCCTACCTGTCCGTGATGATCCTGCTGGGCAGCCCGCTGTTTGCCGCGATGTGGCTGCGCCTGCAGCGCGTCAAGGGCCCGCACTTCACCGACGCGCAGGAACGCAAGCTGCGGTCGGTGCCGCTGGCGGTAGGGTTGTGGGGCCTGATCGTGATGCACTTCTTCCTTATTGTTTCGCCGCGCATGACCCAGACGATTGCCAGCACAGCCATCGCGCGCGACATCCTTGAAATCATCGTCATGGGCTTCGGCTTCTTTGCGACCTTTGGCGTGCTGAACGTGCTGATGCGGGCAGGCCTTGAGCGCAAAATGCTGCGCAAGCTGAACCTGCTGGACGTTGCCGTGCTGATGCACCTGATGGGTGCGCTGGGCATCGGCCTGTTCGCGTGGGCCACCGTGCGCCACGCCAGCGTCTGGACCGCGACCGTGGCTTGGCAGCACTACATTGACTCGTTCACGTTCAGCCAGGGCAGCGACCCCGCGATTTACAGCCTGCCGATCATGGCCAAGCTGCACGTGGTAATGGGCAGCCTGGCTCTTGCCATATTGCTGCAAAGCAGGGTTGTGACCTTGATGCTGATCCCCAAGCCGCGGCTGTGGACGACCGACGCGGCGCTGCTGGGCTTTCAGGTTCCCAGGGACCACGGCCGCGCGGCGGCGCTGATGTACGGCATAACCGTTGAAGACGACAAGAAGATTGACGAAGGCAAACACTAAAGATGAACGCCAAGCTCGCTGTCCTGTTTCTCGCGCTCACCATCGGCACCGCCATGCCGGTGCTGCTTGGCTTCCGTGAGGTGTGGGACATCGCGCTGCCGAACTACCACACCGGCTATCAGCCTGACCAGCCTATCCCCTACAGCCACCGCCTGCACGCGGGCTATCTGAACATCGACTGCCAGTACTGCCACACTGCCGCCGACCAAAGCCGCCACGCCGGCGTGCCGAACCTGCAGACGTGTATGAACTGCCATACCACGGTGCTGGGCCGCACCACCGAATCCAAGGACCGCATTGCCAAGGTCAAAGAAGCATTCGACAGCGGCAAGGGCGTGGCGTGGTCGCGGGTGCACAACAACCCGGACTTTGCGTACTTCAACCACATGACGCACGTGCGCATCGCCAAAAACGGGCAGGGCTTTGACTGCCAGGAGTGCCACGGCCAGATGCAGAACGAGGGCGTGGCCAACCAGAAAGAAATCATGTCCATGGGCTGGTGCATCAACTGCCACCGCACATGGAACGACGAGTACAAGAAGCAGGGCTGGAAACCGGCCGCGCCGCTGAATTGCGACGCGTGCCACAGGTAGTACGCAGTGCCTGGAGCCAGTTAGCGGAACAGCAATGGAAATCAGGACCGACATCCGTGCATCCGACCTCGCCGACATGCCGGCCGACATGCAGGCCGAGCTTGAGGCCGTCAGCAAGTCGCGCCGCGACTTCATGAAGGTCACCGGCATGGCCGCCATGAGCGCCGTGATCGCCGGCTGTGCCGCGCACGACGTGAAGGTCAAGCCGATGCTGCGCAAGCCCGAGGGAATCACCCCGGGCGTGGTGTACGACTACGCTTCTACATGCCAGATGTGCAGCGCCAACTGCGGCACACTGATGAAGGTGCGCGACGGGCGCCCCGTCAAGCCTGAGGGCAATCCTGACAACCCGCTTTCACAGGGCGGCTTGTGTGCGGCGGGCCAGGCCCAGTTGTGGGGTCTGTACAACCCGGACCGCCTGCACGGCCCGACGCCGAAGGAAGAGCCCGACGGCTGGGCCGACCTTGACGCCCGCAAGCGCTGGCAGACGCTGGACAACTTTGTGGCAGCGGCGTTGAAGGCCGGGCCGGTGCGCCTGCTGACGGGTACCGTCAGCGGCCCGGGCGCGCGCGCGGTGATTGAAAAGTTCTGCGCAGCCACAGGCGCCAGGCACGTTGCCTACGACGCGTGCAGCGCGTGGCCGATTGCAGCGGCGCACCGCGACACGCACGGCCAGGCCCGCGTGCCGCACTACCGATTTGAGAACGCCGATGTGGTGTTCAGCTTTGACGCGGACTTTTTGGGCAACTGGATCAGCCCCATTGAGTTCGCGCGCGCGTGGTCCAAGGGCCGCGACCTGCGATTTGGCCGCAAGAGCATGACTCGCCACATCCAGTTTGAGTCGCGCATGTCCACGACCGGCGCCTGCGCCGATGAACGCTTCCGCGTGCGCAACGCCGAGCGGGGGGCGGTGCTGGTGGACCTTGCCAACCGCCTGGGCGGCAGCTTCGGCGAGGCCGGCAAGCACCCGGTACCCGCCGCCGACATGGACCGCCTTGCCAAAGAGCTTCAGGCCGCGGGCAGGCGCGGGCTGGTCGTAAGCGGCAGCCACGACGTCAAGCAGCAGCGCCTGATCAACTGGATCAACCACAAGCTGGGCGCCTACGGCAGCACGCTGGAACTGGCGGCGTTTTCGCAGCAGAAGCTGGGCAGCGATGAGGCAATGGCCGCGCTGGTCAAAGAGCTTGAGGCCGGCAGCGTCAAGACGCTGATTGTCTGGGGCGTGAACCCGGCGTTTGACCTGCCGGGCGGCGCCAAGTTCAAAGAGCTTCTGGGCAAGGTCACGCACAAGATCGCGATCGGCATGCACGCCGACGAAACCGCCAGTGAATGCGACTGGATTGCCGCCGACAGCCACCCGCACGAGACCTGGAACGACTTTGAGCCGGTGCGCGGCCTGTACACGCTGGCGCAGCCCACCGTGCAGCGCCTTTGGGACACGCGGCCCGCATTGCAGAGCCTGCTGCGCTGGGCCGGCGACAACGACGCGCAGCGCGACTACCGCGCATGGCTGCAGAAGCACTGGGAAACCAACGTGCTTGCCGGCATGCCCTGGACTACCGCCGTGCAGATTGGTGTGCGCGACCGCCGCGCCGAGCTGGCGGGCGCCGAGCCCGCGTTTGTCGGCCCCGGCGACGTGTCGGGTGTGGGCAGCGTAGCCACCGGCGACGGCATCGAGATCGTGACCTACGAGTCCTACAACCTTGGCGACGGCCGCCACGCCGGCAACGGCTGGCTGCAGGAAATGCCCGACCCGCTGGTGCGCGTGAGCTGGACCAATTTCGCTGGCATGTCGCCATTCACCATGGAAAAGCTGGGCGTCAGCGAAGGCGACATGGTCGAAGTCAAGGCCGGCGACGCAACCTGCATGGCGCCCGTTGTACGCCTGCCCGGTACAGCCGAAGATGTGGTCGTGCTGCCGCTGGGCTACGGCCGCACCAAGGCCGGGCGCATTGTTCACGGCATGGGTGTTGAGCAGGACGCAGTAAACACCGAAACCAGCGCGATCGGCGACAACGCGTTCCCGCTGGCGGGTCACGCGTTCGGCAGCGTCAGCAAGACCGGCAAGACGTACCACCGGCTGGCCCTGCTGCAGACGCACGACAGCCAGGAGAACCGCCCGCTGGCCAAGGAAACCGCGCTGGAGCTGTGGTTGAAGGACGCGAAGGCGGGCAACCAGCACGAGATTCCGCCGGTTGATGTGACGCTGTGGAAGCGCTGGGAGTACAAGGGCCACAAGTGGGGGATGGTCGTTGACCTGAACCTGTGCACCGGCTGTCACGCCTGCGCGATTGCCTGCCAGGTTGAAAACAACGTGCCGGTCGTGGGCAAAGACGAAGTGTGGCGCCGCCGCGAGATGCACTGGATTCGCATCGACCGCTACTTCGAAGACGACCCGACCACAAAGTACGACGGCAACCCGACCAACGTGGCCAACCCCGAGGTTGTGTTCCAGCCGATGATGTGCCAGCACTGCGAGAACGCGCCGTGTGAAACGGTGTGCCCCGTGATCGCCACCAGCCACAGCGACGAAGGCCTGAACATCCAGACCTACAACCGTTGCATCGGCACGCGCTATTGCGCGAACAACTGCCCGTACAAGGTGCGGCGCTTCAACTGGTTTACCTATAAGCACCGCGACCTCGCGATGAACCTTGTGCTGAACCCGGACATCAGCATCCGCACGCAGGGCGTGATGGAAAAGTGCAGCATGTGCGCGCAGCGCATATACGACGGCAAACGCGCGGCGGCGTTGCACCAGACCAAGGTCGAGGACGGCTCCATCCGCACGGCTTGCCAGCAGACGTGCCCGACCAACGCGATTGTCTTCGGCGACCAGAACGACAAGGACAGCGTGGTGGCAAAGCTGGGCCGCGACGGGCGCAACTACGCGGTGCTGGCGGAAATCAACACCCGGCCCGCGGTGACGTACCTGACCAAGGTGCGTAACCGCAAGGCCAAGCCGCACGAGACAGCACACGAGGAAAAGGCGGCAAAGCGCAAGGCAAACGAGCACAAGGGTCACGACCACTGATTCACTGACAGGAATTGACAGGAATTAAGGAAGCGGCAAGACATGGCGCACCACTACTCAGAGCTTCGCAGGCCCCTTGTCCTCGGTGACAAGACGCTGCACGACGTCACCAACGACGTTTGCAGCTCAATCGAGGGCAAGCCAAGCCTGATGTGGTGGGTCGGTTGGCTGGCCACCGGCTCGGTCGCGGCGATGGGCGTCGGTGTGATCCTGTACCAGATCTACGTCGGCATCGGCACGTGGGGCCTGAACAAGACGGTGGGATGGGGCTTTGACATCACGAACTTCGTGTTCTGGATCGGCATCGGCCACGCGGGCACGCTGATCAGCGCCGTGCTGTTCCTGTTCCGGCAGAAGTGGCGCACCAGTATCAACCGCTCTGCCGAGGCCATGACGCTGTTTGCCGTGATATGTGCGTTCGTGTTTCCTGTGATTCACATGGGCCGGCCATGGATCGGCGCGATCTGGATTGCCCCGTACCCCAACCTGCGCGGCCCGATCTGGGTGAACGTGCGCAGCCCGTTGCTGTGGGACGTGTTCGCGATCAGCACATACTTCACGATCAGTCTGTGCTTCTGGTACATCGGCCTGATCCCTGACCTTGCGACCGTGCGCGACCGCGCCAAGCACTGGGCGCGCAAGGTGTTCTACGGCACGCTCAGCATGGGATGGCGCGGCAGCGTGCGGCACTGGAACCACTACGAAACGACCTACATGATCTTCGCGGGCCTGGCGACTCCGCTGGTGTTCAGCGTGCACAGCATCGTGTCGATGGACTTCGCGACGTCGGTGCTGCCGGGCTGGCACACCACGATCTTCCCGCCGTACTTTGTGGCGGGCGCGATTTTCAGCGGGTTTGCGATGGTGCTGACGCTGCTGCTGATCGCCCGCGAGACCATGAACCTCAAGAGCTACATCACTGAGGATCACCTCGACAACATGGGCAAGATCATCATCCTCACCGGCAGCATGGTGGGCCTGGCGTACTCCACAGAGTTCCTGATCGCGTGGTACAGCGGCAGCACTTACGAGCTGTTTGCCTTCATCAACCGCGCCACCGGCCCGTTTGCCTGGTCGTACTGGATCATGGTTTCATGCAACGTGATCAGCCCGCAGGTGCTGTGGTTCCGCAAGCTGCGTCGCAGCCCGATCTTCCTGTTCATCATGAGCATCTTCGTGAACATCGGCATGTGGTTCGAGCGCTTCGTGATCATCGTGACCAGCCTGCACCGCGACTTCCTGCCCAGCAGCTGGGCGCACTACTACCCCACCTGGGTTGAGATCGCGACGCTGGCGGGCACCTTCGGCATTTTCTTCTTCCTGTTCTTCTGCTTCATCCGCCTGCTGCCGGGCATCGCGTTCGGCGAGGTCAAGGGCGTGATGAAGATGGGCCGCACCCACAAGCACGAGCACAAGCCCGCGGAGGTGAGCCATGCCTGAAGAACAGAACAACCTGTTCATGGCGGTGTTCACCGACGAAGACCACTGCCTTGAAGCCGTCAAAGCCTGCACGCAAGCCAACTTCACGTACCACGATGTGCTGGCGCCCTACGCCGTGCACGGGCTGGACCGCGCGATGGGCCTGCCGTTTTCGAAGATCACCTGGGTGACCTTCCTGTGCGGCCTGGGCGGCACCAGCATCGCGTTCCTGGGCATGGGCTACATTTCCGGCTGGGACTGGCCGCTGAACATCGGCGGCAAGGGCGCGCTGCCCTTTCCTGCCATGGTGCCGATCATGTTTGAGCTGACGGTGCTGCTGGGCGGCCTGTGCACAATGCTGGCGCTGTTTGCGTTCTGCTTCCTGTTCCCCGGCAAGCAGGCGCGGCTGTTCCATGCGCGCCAGACGGACGACCGCTTCGTAGTCGTGCTTGAGATGGATGAAGACTTCAGCGAGGCCAAGGCCCGCGAGATTTTCACGGCCAACCACGCCGAGGAGATCCGGCAGGTGCCGCACGACTACAACGTGAACGCGGCGGGAGAGGACGACTAGCCATGCAGAAGGTGTTCGACAAAGTCGTCGATACGCACGTGGGCGCCCTTGAAAAGGCGCACGACTTCGTCGTCAAAAGCAACAAGGGCCAGCCCGCCCGCATCTGGATCGGCACCGGCGCGTTGATCGGCGCGATCATCGCCGGCGTGGTTGCGGGCTACCTGCAGCGCGACTTCGGCAAGCGCAACATCGAGTACCTGCCCGACATGGCCTACAGCAAGGCCTGGGAAAGCCAGCAGATGCACCACTACCCCGAGTGGGACAACAACCCGCTGCCCAACCCGATTGCCGCGTGGGGCACAGCCGACATGCCGCCACCCGAGGGCACGGTGTATCGCGGCCAGAAGTGGCTAGACATACCCGCTGGGCCCGACGGGCTTGCGGCGGCCAGGCATCTGGCGTACCCGTATGCGGGCGTCAGCGGGGCGCAGAAGCAGGCCGTGCTCAATCGCGGGCAGCGGCTGTTCAAGATGAACTGCATGGGCTGCCACGGTGTTGACGGCGTGGGCAATGCTCCGGTCACGAAGTACGGTGTCGGCGCGCCGGTGCTGGCCAACGCGACTGTGCGCGAGAAGTACACCGAGGGCCAGTTCTTTCACATCATCACGCACGGCATCAACACGATGCCCGCGCACGCAAGCCACGTGGATTACGACGATCGCTGGAAGATCGTGGCGTACCTGCGCTCGTTGCAGGAGGGCAAGTAGATGTCCGACATCGCGACAATCGACGAGCCTGACCAGTTCAGCTTCCCCGTGCTGGCCAAGATGGTCTGCGGCGGGATGATGCTGGTGGGCTTGATTGCCTTCGGCCTGACATGGATCGGCGGCGTTGAGCTGGCGATGACCGGCTGGGTGATCGGCGCATGGTACGCGCTGGGCTTTCCGTTGTTCGGCGCGATTTTTCTGGCCATGTGCACGCTGGCATCCAGCGGTTGGCATACCGTGATCAAGCGGGTACCTGAGGCAATGACCCGCTACTTCCCTGTCGCGGCAGTTACCTTCGTGGTGGTGATTTTTGCGGTGCTGGGCTCGGACTTCTATGAGTGGGCGCACCCCCACGACCACGGCGACATGCACAGCGACCTGCTGTTGCACAAGCAGCCGTACCTGAACGCTTCGGCGTTCATCATTCGCATGGCGATCTACTTCGGTATCTGGATTGCCTGCAGCTATGCGCTGGTGCGTGCCTCACGCAAGCAGGACGTCGATGGCGACGTGAAACACACAATTACCGCGCGCCGCATTTCGGCGCCGTTCGCCATCCTGTTCGGGCTGACGCTCACGTTTGCCAGCATCGACTATGTCATGAGCGTTGAGCCTACGTGGTTCAGCACGATGTTCGCCGTCTATCAGTTCGGCGGCATCATGAGCGCGGGCTTTGCCATGCTGGCGCTGGTGCTGATCTTCCTGCAGCAGTCGGGCTACATGCGCAAGTCGGTCAATGCCAACCACTACCACAACGTGGGCATCTGGCTGCTGTCGAGCGTGACCTTCTGGGCGTACGTTTGGTTCTGCCAGTTCATGCTGATCTGGTACAGCAACATTCCTGAAGAAACCGCGCACTATGTCGCGCGCTGGGAAGGCGAGTGGTTTTGGGTCAGCTTCGTGATCACGCCGCTGGTCCACTGGGTGATCCCCTTCCTGATGCTTCTGCCGCGGCCCAACAAGCGCAACCCCAAGATGCTGGGCCTGGCCGCGTTGATCGTGCTGGCTGGCCGCTTCATTGACCTGTGGCAGTTCATGGCGCCCAGGCCGCACCTGGACGCCGGCATCCCGCACACCAGCCAGGGCGTGTGGACCTTTGTCGTGGTCGGCACGCTGGTGGGCTTCATCGGCCTGTTCCTGTTTGTGACGCTCAAGGCGCTGGAAAAGGCCCCGCTGCTGGCAAAGAAAGACCCGTATTTCGACGAGTCCCTGCACCACCACATTTGAAGCAATCGGCGAACGTCAACCCGCAATGACCAATGGCCAAACGCCGTTGGTCATTGGTTTTTCGTTGCAGCCGTTCGATACTGTGCGCACAACCACCGGGGGCATACCATGCGAATCATCGTCGCTACCCTGTTGCTTGCGGGAGCGCTTGTCGCCCAGGACAACCACTACTGGACCCACCAGTTCGGCACGCGCAGCGCGCTGATGGGCGGCGCGGTGATTGGCGGGGTCAGCGACACCAGCGCCAACTTCTACAACCCCGCGCGGCTGGGCTGGGTCACCAACGACTCGCTCAAGGTCAGCGCCGACGGCTACCAGCTCAGTACGCTCACGATCACAGATGGCGCCGGCAAGGGCCAGAACCTGACCAGCAGCCAGGGCGACATCATTCCGCTGACTGCCAGCGGCGTGTTTCTGTTCCAGCAGCCGCGCATCGGACTGGGCTTTCAAATCCTGGCGCGGCAATTCGCAAACACGCGCGCCAGCGTGCGCCGCGAGCGCAAGCTCAATGTCATTGACGACGCCCGCAGCCCCGGCGACGAGGACTTCATCGGCAGCTTCCAGTTCGACAGCGACACTGAGGAGTATTGGGCCGGGCTCGGTTTCGGGTGGGCCATCACCGACTGGCTTGCGATCGGCGTAACGCACTTCGGCGCGCTGCGCTTTGAAACGCGCGGGGCCAGCGTGACCACCCGCGCCGTCGGCAGCAACGCGCAGGTGTACGGCGCCGACAGCCACGTCGGCTGGGACCTGTGGAACGTGCGCATGCTGTGGAAGGCCGGCGTCAGCGTGCAGTTCGATAACCTGAAGATGGGGTTCACGGTGACCACGCCGAGCGTCAGCCTGTTCGGCAACGCGATTGTGTGGCGGCAGCTTACGGTCAACGACCTTGACCTGCTGGAAAACGGCACCGAGATCGACCTTGAGGCCAACGACCGCCGCGACAGCATCGGCACGCAGTACCGTTCGCCGTTCAGCATGGCCAGTGGCGTCGAGTACGACTTCGGCGTGGCTGTGCTGGGGCTGGCCTGGGAGTGGTTCCTGCCGGTCGGCATGTACAAGGTGGCAGCGCCGGAGGGCGACAAGGCGTTCATCATCGGCCCCGCGCCCAGCCAGAGCAGCCGCGAGCTGCTGACGGTGTACGACGGCAAGCGCGGGGCGTTTAACTTGTCCGTCGGGCTTGAGGCGCGCTTTCACCGCAACTGGAGCGGCTTCTGGAGCCTGCGCAACGACGCAGCCGCCGACTATCTTGACTGGGACGACAAACTGCACCTGGGCATCAGCACCTGGGACCTGTTTCATTTCGCCACCGGCATCAGCTTCACGACCCGACAGGATGACGACAGCCCCAAGCACGAACTGATGATCGGCTTGCAGTTTGCCGTGGGCGCCGGCCGCACCGACCAGCCGGTGAACTTCGACAATCCCGAAGAGCGCCTGCTGCTGACCAGCCGGACACATCGGACCGACATCAGTTACTTCTCGATCAGCCTGCTGGTGGGGTACACCTACTACTTCTAGTACAGCATCAGCTATCCAATCCTGCAGATGGCTGGAAAGGCAAAGCCAGCCACAGATTCACACAGATGGACACAGATGCGCTGGCGCCATTGACATTGCCGGCAACTGGAAAGTGCTGACAACCAGGAAGTCTTTCGGTCGGTGATTGGCAGGTCTTCGTGGACCCTCGTGGTCACGGGACTCGACTGTGTTCGGCCTTTGCCTTTCGCGGCGTCCGGTACACGTGCAGAGGCCGGAATCTGTGTTGATCTGTGTGCATCTGTGGCTAAAGGTCTTTTCAAGCCAACCGCCGAAAGACTTATCTGAGGCTGTACTAGGCAGCAGGTTACAGGTTTCAGGAACTGCTTGACCACCGCACCTGCTTTCTTCACAGTTGCCCGCTGACACCTGAAACCCTAACGCGAAGCCTGCCATCCCATGCTGATCGCCACTTGGAACGTCAATTCGATTCGCGCGCGCCTTGAGCACTTGTGTGACTGGCTCAAGGCCGCCCAGCCGGACGTGGTCTGCCTTCAGGAACTCAAGCTTCCCACCGACGACTTTCCCTTCGATGAAGTCGGCGAGCTTGGCTACGAAGCCGCCGTGCACGGCCAGCCGACGTACAACGGCGTCGCGATCCTTTCCAAACTGCCGATTGAAGAAGTCATCGAGGGTTTCCCCGGCGAAGAAGGCCAAAGCCGCCTGATTGAAGCGGTGATTGAGGGCGTGCACGTGTTCAGCGTCTATGCGCCCAACGGGCAGGCGGTCGGCAGCGACAAGTTCAGGTACAAGCAGCGTTTTTACAAAGCGCTGCGCGAGCACCTGGACGGCTTTGGCAAGCCCAGCGAGCCCGTGGTGCTGGGCGGCGACTTCAACATCGCGCCCGACAAGCGTGACGTGTGGGACGCAGCAGCCTGCACGGGCGAAATCGGCTTTCACCCCGACGAACACAAGTGGCTCAAGCACTTCACCGACTGGGGCCTGCACGACAGCCTGCGCCTTGTGACCGACAAAGCCGGGCTGTTCTCATGGTGGGACTACCGCGGCGGCGGCTACAAGCGCAACCACGGCATGCGCATCGACCAGTTGTGGGTCAGCACTGCGCTCAAAGGCAGCGTGAAGAAAGCCTGGATCGACATTGATCCCCGCGGCTGGGATCAGCCCAGCGACCACACGCCCGTGCTGTGCGAGCTTGACATGTAAAGGGCACTCAGCCGACGTCACGAAAACACACAAACCCGCGGCTCTCGTACTCGCGAAAGAACGCCCTGGCGCGCTCGGCTGCAGCCTGATAGCGCTCATTCTTCTCGGCCAGCCACAGGGCGTTGCGGTGGTGTGTGCCCATGATCAGCAGGTCAATGAAGATGTCTGATGTCATCGCCGCGATGCGCGACTGTGCGGTGTCAAAGTGCGCGGCAGCTTGCTTGCGGTCGCCGATGCAGCGCCAGATCTGGCACAGGAAAATGTCGGGGTGTTCACGCACGCCCTCGGGGGCTTGGGCCGCGACGGCCGCAAACTCGCGGGGGGCGGCGCGGTCCTTGCGCTGGATCGCGCGCAGCAGATACGGGCCCAGCAGCGCCGGCCTGACCAGGTCGCCCAGACGCTCGTGCCGCTCGTCTAGTGCGAAGTCGCAGACGCGCTTGAGGTAGTCAGCGTCTTCAAGCCAGCAGGCGTACTGCAGCAACATTACTGCCTTGGGCCCGATGTTTTCACCGAAGGCAAGGGCGTCCTGGGGGCGCAGCAGGCCGGCGCGCAGCAGGTGCGGCGTGATCCACAAGCGCAGCGCGACGTCGCGGTTGGGGCCTTCGCGGGGCATGGCGCGCGTCATGATTTCAAGGCCAGCCAGCAGTTCCCCGACTTCGGCGTTTATGCGCCCGAACAGGAACTCGAGCATGCCGTAGCCCTGAAAGTGCGCTCGCTCAGGGCCCAGCAACACCAGGGAAGCCTCGCAGACCTTCAAGGCCTCGGGCAGGCGGTTCAATGTGTGCAGGGTAAGCACAAACCGAGCGATGGTGCGGCACCCGGCTTCATCGATGATTGCTCCGCGCGTCAACGGCTCAAGCATGATGCGCCGCTGGTACTCCAGCGCCTCGGCATGGCGGCTGCCAAAGAACATGTGCTGCGCCTGCAGCTCCAGAAGCTTGTGCTTGAGCGCGGGCTCATCACACAGTCTCGCGACTTGCTCAGCGGCCTTGAGCAGGTCAGCGGCGCGGACGGTTTCAAACTTTGACATGGCGCGCTCAATGTCGGCAAGCAACTGGCTGAAGATGGGCGCGCTTTGCTCGTTCAAACGCTTGCGCAGGGTCTCATATGTGGTCAGGGCGTCGTTCAGGCCGCGCAGCACGCCCAGGTGGTGCTTGCCGGTGAGCGCGCCCAGGCGCATCTGGCTTACGGCGTTCATGGCCTCGACCAGCTCAAGCAGGTTGCCGGCCATGCTGGCGGTGCCCGCGGTGATGTCGCTTACGAAAGGCGTGCCCTCGCCGGCCAGCAGCCAGGCGGGGTTCACGCCCAGGCCCTTGACCAGCGCGGCGCAAAACTCGGCGGACATGCGCGTGCCTTTGAGGTAGCGGTTGACGTTGGCGACGCTGGTGCCGGTCTTGCGCGCGATTTCGCTTTGTGAGCGGCCCTGGGCCAGCAGGGCGAGGCGCTTGCGCAGGGCATCGGTTTCTGAGGCTGCCTTCATGGGCAGGTTTACGACGACGTGATCTGCGCTTTTGCAGTATCACATAAATGTAAAGGAACTTGCGAGCAGTGCAACACTAATTCTTCACGAATACGTACAACAGGTGCAGGCACACGGGACACTTCGACCAAGGAGGCTCGCGATGGACTTCAATCTCGTCAGGCAAGGTTTTGTCGCAACGCTGTCAGCCTGCATTCTGGCCACGCTGCTGGGCGCGCAGGTGCCGGCACCGGCCCTGCTCTCGCACGCAGATGGCGCGCCGACGACGGCGGCCAACGCGGCTTCGGCAAGCCTTGGGATCAGCGCCACGACCGGGGTCAGCCGGTTTTCATCCGATGACGGGCGCTACGTGGTGGTAAACTCAAGGGCGACTGACCTGGTCCCCGGCTTTGTCAAATCCAACACCGCGGCCGACCTGTTCCTTCTTGATCGGGTGACCGGTGCCTACAAGCTGATCAGCCACATACCCGGCTCAACAACGCAGACGGGCAACGGCGGGTCCGGCACTGCCACCATCAGTGCCGACGGCCTGTGGGTGGCATTCACCAGCGCCGCTACCAACCTCGTTGCCGGCGTCACCGACACCAACGGCCAGTCCGATGTCTTCCTCTATGACGTGGCAAACGACGTCGTCAGCCTTGTATCCAAGAGCGGCAGCAATCCCAACGCCACCGCAAACGGCCGCACGATCGGCTGCCAGATCAGCGCCAACGGCCGCTACGTGGCGTCGTACACGCTTGCCACGGATTTTGCCCCGGGGATCACCGACAACAACGGCACAAACGACATCGTGCTCTATGACCGCCAGACGGACACCAACCGAATCGTCACGCACACCGCGGCGTCAGCCACCACGACGTTTACTCCGGCAGGCTCGCAGCCGGATGCATTTCGCCTCAGCTTTGCGCTGTCGGCTGATTACCTCATCTACATCTGCGGCGGCACCGACCTCGTAGCCGGCCAGGTGGACACGAACGACTTCGGCGACCTCTTCTGCTACGACATTGCCGCCAACACCAACACGTTGATCACTCACACGTTCTCGTCAAACCTCACGGCGGCGACAGCGGGATGTTACTCCGGCGCCATCAGCGCCGACGGCAACTACGTCCTCTTCCACCACAACGCAAGCAACCTGGTCAACGGCACCGACACCAACAGCAACTTCGACCTGTTCCTGTGGGACCGCAACACGAACACCAACACCCTGGTCAGCCACGTTGCGGGCCAGCCAACCACCGCAAGCTCCAGCATTACGGTCAGCGGGCCGCCGCCGCTGCCGGCCACCTACAACGGCGTGATCAGCGCCGACGGCCGCTACTGCGCCTACTTCCATGGCGCCAATGATCTCGTCAGCGGGCAAAGCGGCAGCGGCAGCAACCTGTTCCTGTACGACCGCGTGACTGGCACAAACACCCTGGTCACACGCCAGCCGGGATCCACCACCGTCGCTGTCGGCGGAATGGGGGGCATGGGCGACAATCTGGACGCCGCGATGTCGGCCGACGGGCGCTACGTGGCCTACGCTTGCGCGGCAACCAATCTCGTTACCGGGGTGACCGACACGAACGGCGTCAACGACATCTTCCTGTTTGACCGGACCAGCGGCACCAACGTGTTGCTGTCCCGCACACTGGCGTCGGCCACCACGACCGCCAACGGCACGCCTTCCCGCCTGACGATGTCCCGAAACGGGGCACTGGTGGTTTTCCAGAGTACCGCCACGGACATGGCGGCCACCGACACCAATGGCGTCAGTGACCTTTTCGGTGCGCCGCTCGGCGCCGTCATCGGCAATCTGAGCCCGGCTGGCGGCAGCACCGTCGGCGGCTACACAGTAACCGTGACCGGCCGCGGCTTAAGCGGCGTCACCGCCGCAAGCCTTGGCGGCGCCGCCGTCAGCGCGCTGAACGTGGCAAGCGACACCTCGCTCACGTTTACAGCGCCCGCCCACGCGGTGGGCGTCGTGGACCTTGCACTTGTGAGCGCGTTTACGACAGTCACTGCCACGGGTGTGTTCACGTACAATTCGCCGCCATCGCTGGGCAGCGTTGCGCCCTCAAGCGGGCCGGCAACCGGCGGCACCAGCGTGACCCTGACAGGCAGCGCGTTCACCGGCGCCACTTCAGTGACCTTCGGCGGCGTGGCGGCGACCTTTACCGTCATCAATGACACCACGATCACCGCAACCACCCCGGCCCATGCTGTTGGCGCGGTCTCGGTGATTGTCACCAACCCCATGGGCAGCAACGCGGCAAACACGGCATTCACCTACACCGTACCTGCGCCGACTGTCAGCAACGTTTCACCTGCCAGCGGCGACGTTGCCGGCGGATACACAGCCACGATTACCGGCACCAACTTCTTCAGCGTCAGCGGCGTGACCTTCGGCGGCGCGGCGGCCACCAACGTTACGGCCACAAGCAGCACGACAATCACCTGCACCGTGCCAAGCCACGCCGCGGGCGTCGTGTCCGTCGAAGTAACGACTGCCACCGGCACCAGCGCCGTCAACACGCTGTTCACGTACTTTGTGCCGGCTGCACCGCAGCAGCTTGACATCACGCGCTCGGGCACACCGATCGGCCACGGCAGCATCGACACTGCAGCGCCGGCGCAGGCGGGTACCGGCCTGACGCTGATCTACACCATCAGCAATCTTGGCGGCCAGGACCTCGTGCTTTCGGGCCCCGTTACACAATCCGGCGCAAACAACGGCATCGCAAGCCTGGTACAGCCGGCAACAACGATCACGGGCGGCAACTCATCGCCGCTTGAGGTCACGGTCACGCCCGCGGCAACAGGCCCTTTCAGTGTCACAATCACCGTAGCCAGCAACGACCCGACCCGGAACCCGTGGTCATGGACAATCAGCGGCACCGCGGCGCCGTCATCGCCCAGCGGGGGCGGCAGCAAGTCCAAGGGTAGTTCGGGTGGCGGCTGTGCAGCGGGGGCCGGGTCATTGCCGCTGCTTGCGCTGTTGCTGCCGCTGCTTGCGCGCCGCAGGCGGCGCTAGACCGTCGTGTGCCACAAAAGCCCCGGCAATCAGGCCGGGGCTTTGCCATGGCACTGCCTTGAGATGCCGCCAGTCGCCGGATTGCGGGGTTGGGGATGGGCGTTAGGATTGCCGGCTCACGGGCGCTTGTTTTACGGGACTTTGCGATGACGGTTGCAACGGCTGCACTGCTTTCCAACGAAGAACTTCAGCGCTATGCGCGGCATTTGATCCTGCCCGAGTTCGGCAAGGCGGGGCAGGAAAAGCTCAAGCGCTCCAGCGTGCTGTGCGTGGGCGCGGGCGGGCTGGGCTCGCCGCTGGCGATGTACCTTGCGGCGGCAGGCGTGGGCAAGATCGGCATTGTTGACTTTGACGTGGTTGACGTATCCAACCTGCAACGCCAAATCATCCACGGCCAAAGCAGCGTAGGCGTGCGCAAAGTTGAAAGCGCGCGCAGGCGCCTGAAAGACATCAACCCGCACATCGAAATCGTGGTCCATGAGGTCGCACTGTCCAGCGCCAACGCGCGCAGCATTGTGCGCGATTACGACGTGGTGGCCGACGGCACCGACAACTTTCCGACGCGCTACCTGGTCAACGACGCGTGTGTGCTGGAGGGCAAGCCCAACAGCTACGCCAGCATTTTCCGCTTTGACGGGCAGGCGACCGTGTTCGGTTTGCCGGGCGGGCCGTGCTATCGCTGCCTGTACCCCGATCCACCGCCGCCGGGCATGGTGCCAAGTTGCGCGGAGGGCGGTGTGCTGGGCGTGCTGCCGGGAATTGTCGGCTGCATCCAGGCGTTGGAGACGATAAAGGTGCTCACGGGCATCGGTGAGCCGCTGAAGGGGCGCCTGATGGTGTTCGACGCCCTGGGCATGAAGTTTCGCGAGCTCAAGATCCGCCGCGACCCAACCTGCCCGATCTGCGGCGACAAGCGCACGATTCATGAACTGATTGACTACCACCAGTTCTGCGGCGTGCCCAACGACGAAGAAGCCGCCAAGGCCCGTGAAGCCCAGGAGAAAGCAGCCGTGCGACCCGACGAAATCACTCCCGCGCAGCTCAAGGCGCGCATGGACAAGGGCGACAAGCCGTACCTCGTGGATGTGCGCAACGCCAACGAGTTGGACATCTGCAAGCTGCCCTACGACGCGTGGATCCCGCTGCCCGAGTTCGGCCAGCGCTGGCAGGAACTTGAAGGCAAGCGCGACACTGAGCTTGTGATCTACTGCCGCAGCGGCGCGCGCAGCGGGCAAGTCACGCAGTTTCTGAAGCAGCAGGGATTCGCCAACGTCAAAAACATGATCGGCGGCATGCTGCGCTGGAGCGACGAAGTCGATCCCACCAGCGCCAAGTACTAGCATTGGTTGAATCCGGCTGGGCGGTCACGGTTGTGGCCGCCCGGTTTCTTGGGCGTGGGCCTGGATGCCGCGGGGCGCGGCCCATTGCGCGAACTGCCGCGCGCCCTCGGCCAGGGCGCGGTCGCCTGCCGACTTGCCTGTCGCCAGCAACAGCGCGTTGCGCCAGTGAATGCGCCGCCAGTTCAGGTCCAGCGTCACGTTTTCCGGCGCCTGCCGGCGCGCGTCCTCAGCCTTGTTCAGCGCGTCGTGTGCCTGCGCGTGCTTGCCAGCAAGCCGCAGCAGTTGCGTGCGCATGGCCAGCAGCGCGAAATCCAGCCCCGCCGCGTCGCGGCTGCGGGCTTGCTCATCGGCTTCGGCTTTGCGCCAGGTCTGCATTGCCGCGGCGTGGTCGCCGCGCAGGGCAGCAAGGTGGGCCTGCGCGATGGTCTGGTGCTCGTCGCCGCGGTCGGCGATCGCCTTGCGGTTGATGACCTTCAACAGGCGCTGCACTTCACCCGCATCGGTGCTCCACGGCGAGAGAAACAGCAGGCGGTCCAGCACAACCGGCGCGCCGCGGGCCATGACGGCGGCGTCATCCAGGTTGATTGCGCCCGACAGGTACTGCGCGTAGGCCACCGCCATGCGGCCATTGTCCTGCACCGGCTGCAAGCGCAAGCGGGGCAGAACACGCAGCAGCAGCGGCAGGCCTTGGGCAATGTCGCCGGTCTGCACCAGCGCCCAGCCGTACAGCGCCTGGCAACTGGCGTGGTCTTTGTATGTGTCAGCCTGCGGCGCCAGCGCGTCGGCAGCGCGGGCGTAGCGGATGCCTTCTTCGATGCGGCTGAGGTTGATCAGCGCGGCGACCACGCCGTAGGCGGCCATGTAGGCGCGTTCGTCCATGGCGCCGCCGGCGGCCAGCAGGCGCAGGAAGATGCGCTGGCGCAACTGCAATGAGTTCTCATGCCGCCCCAGTTCGTTCTCGTGCCAGGCGCGGAGACGCAAGTGCAGAAGTTCAAGCTCAGGGTCCGGGCACAGCCTTTCGGCCTGCTGGGCGGCGGCCGCGAAGTACCTTGACCTGTCAAGATCGCGGTTGCTCAACGCGTGTGTCCAGTCGTCCAGTACTTTCTTGAATGCCGGGCGGCTTGCATCGGCCAGCTTGAGGCGCACGCGCTCAAAGCCTGCCAGCGCGTCATTCAGCTCGCGCAGTGCGTTCGCGTCTTCTTTGCCCGCAAGCGCCCCGAGGCGCAGCCGGCTGATGCCCGCCATGCTGGACACCAGCTCAAGCAGGTTGCCACCAATGCCGGCGTGGTCGCCGCGGATGTCCGCCAGCCACGGCGTGCCCTGCCCCTGCAACAACCAGGTTGCGTTCACGCCCATCTCAGTGGCGACGCGGGCCAGAAAATTCGCGGGAATGCGGTTGCCGCGGCGCAGGTAGCGGCTGACGTTGTAGGGCTTCTCGCCGGTGCGGCGAGCGATCTCGGCCTGCGGGTAGCGGCGCGCGACCTCAAGCAGGCGCTGGCGCAATGGCTCGTCGTCGTTGCCGTTCGGCATCAAGTCGCCCTTGTTGCTGTTCAGCAACTAATCGTGCTCCTGAGTTTACGCAAGTCATTGCCTATCGGCTACCCTGATCTTGCGGGGCCGGACAACCCCGCCGAGCGAGCCCGGTCCCGGGGCCTCCCCGCAGGCCTCGGGATACGGCCGCCCGATCTGTCGCTCGCGGGAAGGAGATGCCATGAAACTGCTTGCTTTGATGGTGTTGCTGGCTGTGCCCCTTGCGGCCCAGCCGGTCATTGAGTTGCGTGAACTGCCCGGCGGCACAACGGTGGCGTCCACGGGCAATATGGCGCTGGGAAACCAATACCAGCGCGACGTGCAAAAGAACATCTGGATCGTCAACACCGGCGATGCCGACCTGACGGTGGACTCGGTGACGACCTACAACGAGAACAGCTGCACCGTGATGCCCGTGCTCGGCTTTCCCAAGACAATAGCACCGGGCGGCTACACGGCGGCCACACTCAGGATCACGATCACTGCCATCGGTGCTTTCGACCTGGATGTTGAAGTCCTCAGCGACGACCCGCTGTTGCCTAACTACAACATCGGCTTGTTCGGCACCGGAGTGTCGGCGCCGGACTTGCGCGTACTTTTCGCGCAAGGCGGGGTCACCAACGGCGGAACACAGAACATCGGCAGCACATGGGATGCCGCCGGCCCCAACCAGTTCGGGCTGACTGTCTATAACTGGGGCATTGCCGGATCTCCGGACCTTGGCTGGGGGCCGGGAACGGTGCTGTCGATCCTGTCCACGACCAATTGCAGCCTTGGCCTTGCGCCGGACCCGACGACGCCCCTGCCCGTGGGTAACTGGATAGCGCTGTACAACAGCCTCAACATCATGGCGCCGGGCCCGTTCAGCTTCACGATGCAGATCGTTACCAACGACCCCGACGAGTCGCCCTGGTCGGCGACCTTCAACGGCGTTGGCGTGACGGAACCGATCATCAGTGTGTCGGGCAATACTGGCGGCCAGGTCATTCACAACAGCTACGTGGTGCTGGGCGCGCTGCCAGTGGGCGTGGGCACCAGTTATAGCGGCGGCATACGCAATGCCGGCGTGGGCACCCTGACCCTGACAGCCACGCCTGTCTTCCAGTTCACGAACCTGGTCAACTGCAGCGTGATCCTGGTGATGACGCCGACGGACACTTACAACTCCAACTTCAGCGACCTGTGGGCGATCCAAATCTTCCCCACGGCGGCGGGGCCCTTCAGCTTTGACCTGGAAATCCCCAACAACTCCCCGGGCACGCCACTGTATGTGGCGCACTTCGTTGATACGGCCCCGGTGCCTCCCCCGCCCGGCGGCGGTGGTGGTGGGGGTGGTGGTGGGGGCGGCGGTGACGATGAGGCGTGCAGCACGGGCCACGGAAAGGGCCCGTGGCTGGCGCTGATCGCCGCCCTTGCCGCCTGCACGCTGGCGTTGCGGTCTAGAGCTGCACGACAATAGGCGGGTTCAACTTGCGGTAGCCTGCATCGAGGCTGGCGGCGTTCACGAAGTGGACGCCGCCCTCTTTTGTCTCGCCGTAGCCCTCGTGGATGTGCCCGAAGATGTGCACCCGCGGCTTGATGCGACCCAGCGCCGCCTTCAACTCCTCACAACCGACCAGCCGGCCGTCGTGCGTTTCGTCCAGCACGCCTTGCGGCGGGCCGTGGGTGATCAACACGTCGATACCCGCGGGCACTTTCGCCCACACTCTGCGCAGGGCCTGGCCGCGCTCGAGGTTGAAGGCCCAGTCAAAGAACCTCGGTTGCCAGGGCGAGCCCCAGAACTTGATGCCGTCTATCTCAACGCCGCTGTCAAACAGGTAGTGCACGCCGGGGCAGGCCTTGCGCAGGATGCCTTCCGCCAGCTCGGGCGCGTTCTCGAACAGCAGGTCGTGGTTGCCCGCGATGACCACGCGGTGTTCAAACGGCTGGGCATAGAGCCACTCACTGAAGTCGCGCACTTCATCGACGTCGTCGTGGGCGCAGAAGTCACCCGAGTGCACCAGCACGTCGCCATCCGGCAAGTCGAGGTCACCGTGCCGCCCATGGGTGTCACTGATACAGACCAGC
Source organism: Planctomycetota bacterium (assembly GCA_019636195.1). Lineage (GTDB taxonomy): Bacteria > Planctomycetota > UBA8742 > UBA2392 > UBA2392 > JADJRK01. The sequence goes on from JAHBYA010000014.1 coordinate 110,474, forward strand.
CGCATAGACGCAGATTACCAGAGGCAGAGGACAGGCTGAACTTCTGCCTTATATCACATCAGTTCATGTGGACGGGCACCACAGTGCCAAACTAGAGGACAATTGACGGGCCCAAGATGTGACAAACGACATCACCTGAGAACCGGCTGAAATGGCGAACTTAATCACTTCATCGCCCATATTGCACTCAGTAAGTGCAGCAGATAACCTATCACATGAACCGTGGGCATTGTCTAATGTTTACCACTGGCTGGGGTATTGCGGTGGCTGTGCCTTGGGAGGGCGCGGTACCGGGGTCAAATCTTGTGGGGATACTTATGAATCTGAAGTTTGCCGCCATCAGCGCGGCGATCGCCCTTGCGGGCGCCGTCACTCTTTCTGCGCAGGCGCCGGGCTCGGAGTACGGTTTGCCTGTCGCATTCAAGACTCGTGAGGCCACGCACTACCGACTGCCCGACGGCAGCCTGCGCGCGGTCATCACCATCAAGCCGCACAATTACCTGGACGCAGACGGGAACTGGAAGGCGATTGACGAAACGCTCAAGCGCGACGTCGAGTACGTCTTCAAGAACGAAAGCAACGGCCTGATCTCGCGCTATCCCAACGAGCTGTCGGACGGCATCTACTTCGGCAGCCACCGCCACCCGGGCGTGACGCTCAAGCCTACAGTGCTGGCAGCCTATGACGCCGAGGGCAACCTGCTGGCGGCGACGCCGGCGGCGCGCGCGCTGGCGCTGCAGCACGACGACAAGACTGTCCATTACGCCGGCGTTTACAACGGCGTGATTGACGAGTACGTGCTGGGCCCTGACCGCGTCAAGCACAACATGGTGCTTGAGCGCAACGCGCTGCAAGGCTTTGTCGGCGCCGCATGGCTTGCCGGCGAGTACACGCTTGATCTGCCTTCCGGCTGGAGCATCGAAGAACGCAACCGCACGTTGCGCCTGCTCGATGCCGCCGGCGAGTGCATTTACGAAGTGGGTGCACTGGACGCGTTTGATGCATCCGGAGCCTGCTACAACGGTGCAGTTCAGGGCCGTCTTGACGGCACGGTTCTTCACCTTGCCATGCGCGTGCCGATGGAATGGTTGACCGCCCCGTCGAGGCAGTGGCCGGTGCGCATCGACCCCACGCTGACCCTGCAGCCGGACGGCACGGCGGGCATCGACACGCACGTTGTTGACGTTTATCCGACCAACAACTGGGGCACATACAGCGACTTGACCGTCAATTGGGGCGGCGGTACAGCACAGGAGGCGTTTGCGCTGTACAATGTTTCTTCGATCGCAAACACTTCTACTGTGAACTCCGCCCAGTGGGAGTTCTACCACCACACAAACACGGTCACCGGCAACATCTGGCACATCCACCAAGTTACGCAAACTTGGGGTGAAACCACAATGTTGTGGGGCACCAAGCCGACTGTGGCTGCGTCAGCCTCAACGACGCTGACCTACACGAACGGCTCACCCGGCCAGTGGCGGATCTACACCGGCCTTGCAACTCTGACCCAAGGCTGGGTATCCGGCACTTACTCAAACTTCGGCCTGCGCTGCGTAAACACGACCCAGCCAAACGCAATTGCCTACCACTACTCGAGTGACACCACGAACACGGCATTGCGCCCGATCTTTCGGGTGGACTACACCACCACCCAGCCGCCTGCTGTCACCAGTGTGGCGCCCAACCCGGTCAACTGGAGCCAGACGCTTACCATCACCGGCACCAACCTGCTGAACGCCACAGCCGTTTCAGTTGGCGGCACGGCGGCAGCGATCACCAGCAACACCGCCACCCAGATCCAGGTGACTGTTGCGGACACCACGCCCACGGGCGCGGGCCGCGTTGTCTCGGTCACCACGGCGGGCGGCACCGACAGCACGCAGACCGTCACGGTCAACGGCGTCGCCCCGGTGCTGACCAGCGCCGCGCCTGACCCGGTGGCGTGGGGCGCGACCCTCACGATCACAGGCCAGAACCTGTCCAGCACCAGCGCGGTGACTATCGGCGGCACAACGGCGACGATCTCCGGCACGCCCACCAGCACCAGCGTCGCGGTGGTTGTAGCCGACGGCACGCCCACCGGCAGCCGCACGGTCGCCGTCACCAACTCGATCGGCACGACCTCGAACCTCAGCGTCACGGTCAACGCGACGGCGCCCACAGTTACAGGCGTTGCGCCCAACCCCGTGGACTGGGGCCAGACACTGACCATCACCGGCACGTACCTGACTACCACCAGCGCCGTAACGATCGGCGGTGTGACGGCGGCCATAACTTCGGCAACAAGCACCCAAGTGGAAGTCACCGTTGACCAGACCACGCCCACCGGCAACCAGGTCGTCAGCGTCACCACTGGCGGCGGCACCGACAACACCCAGTCGGTTACCGTCAACGGCGTACCCCCGCAGATCACTTCCGTGGCGCCTAACCCCGTCACGTGGGGCGGCACGCTCACCATCACCGGAAACTTCCTCACGGGCACGACGGCTGTGACGATCGGCGGCACGGCGGCGGCCATCACCTCAACCGGCGCGACCCAGGTGCAAGTAACGGTCGCCGACGGCACGCCCACCGGCAGCCAGGTCGTTGCGCTGACCACCCCCGGCGGCACCAACAACAGTAACAACGTGACGGTCAACGCCGCTGCGCCGGTGTGCACAAGCGCGGCGCCCGACCCCGTGGACTGGACGCAGACGTTGACCATCAGCGGCAGCTTCCTGGCAACCACCAGCAGCGTCACCATCGGCGGCGTGGCCCAGACCCTGGGCACGATCACCACCAGCAGCATCCAGCTGACAGTCGGCTACGCCACGCCCACCGGCACGCAGACCATCGTGGTCACGACCCTGGGCGGCACCAACAACACCCTGACCGTGACTGTCAACGGCCTTGTGCCCGGCATCACGACCGCCGCGCCCGACCCGGTGCAGTGGTACCAGTCGCTGACCATCACCGGCACGGCGCTGGGCAACGCCACCAGCGTCACCGTCGGCGGCATCGCGCTGACCCCGACCAGCAACACCCACACCCAGATCGTCGTCGTCATCCCTGACACCATGCCCACCGGCAGCCAGGCTGTGTCTGTCACCACGGCTCTCGGCACCGACACCACCAGCGTAACGGTCAACGGCGCGCCGCCGGTGACCACCAGCGTCACGCCCGCCAGCGTGGTGCAGGGCAACAACATCACCATCACCGGCACCGGCCTCGGCAACGCGACCGTGACGATTGGCGGCGGCAGCACGATCAAGGTTTCCAACAGCATGACGCAGATCGTCGTCACCGTCACCGGCTTCGTGCCCACCGGCGTCCAGACCATCAGCGTCACCACTCCGCACGGCACAGCCAGCAACCTCACCGTCGAAGTGCTGGGTGCGGGCATCGGTACCGGCGGCGGCGGCAAGAAGGGCGGCGGCGGCGGCGGCGGCTGTGAAAGCGGCAGCGGCAGCGCATGGCTGCTGCTGGTGCTGGGCCTGCTGGCGACCGGCGCGGTAACCCGCCGCAAGCGGGCGTAAGGTGTGACAACCTGCCGGGGACAGGCGACGGCCTGTCCCCGGTTTCGTTTTGGGCTATCATGCGGCAGGAGCTGACGATGGCCGGCACGACTGAGCGAAGGGGCAAACCCAACTTCTTTGATATCGACTTCGGCAAGGCGCCGTTCATTGCGATATGGGAAGTGACGCGCGCCTGCGACCTGCGCTGCGTGCACTGCCGCGCCGAGGCCATCCCTAACCGCAACCCCGAAGAACTTACCCGCGAACAAGGCTTCAAGCTGATTGAAGACCTGCGCTCGTTTTCCGAGACCGCGCCGCCGCTGTTCGTGATCACCGGCGGCGACCCCCTGAAGTCGCCCTACGTCTATGACTACATCAAGCACGCCGACGAAGTGGGCCTGCGCGTGGCGGTCACGCCCAGCGCCACCGGCCTGCTGACGCGCGAGGCAATTCACAAGATGCGCGAGCACGGCTTGACGCGCATGGCCATTTCGCTGGACGGCAGCACCGCGGAGATTCACGACAACTTCCGTCGCCAGCCCGGCAGCTATGCGCACACGATTCGCGCTATCGGCGACGCGCTGGCTGAGGGCATCACCGTCCAGATCAACACGACGTTCAGCCGCTGGAACCTGAACGACGTGGACGCGCTGTGTGCGCTGATGCAGAAGTTCGGGCTTACGCTGTGGGCGGCGTTCTTTCTGGTGCCGACAGGCCGCGGCGAAGAAAAGGACGAGCTTACGCCCGAACAGTACGAGCAGGTGCTGCACAAGCTGTATGAAACCGCGCGCAAGGCCGACTTTGACCTCAAGACCACGGCGGCACCGCACTATCGCCGCGTGGTGCTGCAGAGCCAGCGCGAACAGGGCAGCAGCGCCGACAGCAGCGCCTACCTGAAGCCGCGCAAAGAGGGCGGCAGCGCTGATGACCGCAGCACCGAAGGCCCGCCCGCGTGGGTGATGCGGCCCGTCAAGCCGGGCGGCTGGACGCGCGGCGACGCAATCGGGCGCGCGGCACGCGGCGTGAACGACGGCAACGGGTTCATCTTTGTGGACCACGTGGGCGAGGTTTACCCCAGCGGGTTTCTGCCGCTGAAGTGCGGCAACGTAAAGACCCAGAGCATCGTGGAGATTTACCGCAACAACCCGCACCTCGTGCGCATGCGCGACTTTTCACAGCTTAAGGGCAAGTGCTGGGCCTGCGACTATCGCGACGTGTGCGGCGGCGCCCGCAGCCGCGCGTATGCCATCACCGGCGACTACATGGCCAGCGAGGCGTATTGCACATACATTCCGCCCGCGCTGGCGCACGTGCAGGGCGTAGATTGGCTTGCACCCGACATGCTGATCAAAGACGTGCGTGAGTACCTCAAATAAACAGGGACAGGCACGCACGCGTGCCTGTCCCTGTTTATTTTTCAAGTGTTGGGCGGCCTTGCGGACGCAGGCGCGAGCCTATGCCCAGACGCTCACAGATGTCCTCGACCCAGGTGGTTGAACCGAAGGGCAGTTCCTTGGTGACGCTGCGACGGAACTCATTCAACTCTGACTCGACAATGGCTGCATTCACATAGCGCAGCCACGGCGAAGGCCGCGGCACCGGGCCCTCGTTGAGCCAGGCTGGCGGGCTGGTGGGGGTGGGCTCACCCTCCTCCCGGAAGGCGCGCATCAGCTTGCGGTCAGCGCCAGCCTTGAGCCAGAATCCTGCGCTCGACCACGGCCACGACTCGGCCCTCTCGACCATGCCTGCCCGAACGGGGTTGTTCTCGACGTACTTCAGGACCGTGTTGAGCGCGCCATCCTGCTGGACAGGAAATGACTTGTAGCGGCCCTGCCAAAGGTGTCCGCTGCTGCCACGCAGTTTGTGGTAGCGGCGTGCATGGGCGGTCTGCAGCCAGCGCATCCATTCACTGAGTTCGTTGGCAGCTTTGGGCCAAAGAACCAGATGATAGTGGTTCGGCATGATGCAGAAGCCGAGCAACCTCATTGGGACGTGTGCGCAAGCGTGGTGGATCGAGCGCACGAACGCAAAATAGTCGCCATCGTCATGGAAGACGGTTGCGCGGTTGTTGCCACGGTTGATCACGTGGTAACAACCGCCATCAAAGATCTGTCGCGCAACCCGCGGCATAGGAAAACAGGGACAGGCACAGCATCAGCATGCGCAGGCAGGCTACAAACTTCGTAATTGTGTGGCCACAAATAAACAGGGACAGGCACGCAAGCGTGCCTGTCCCTGTTTATTTGAACCACTCGATAGTCCTGGTCAGACCCTGCTCCAGGCTGGTGGCGGGTTCAAACCCCAGTTCGGTGCGGGCGCGCGTGATGTCGGGGCAGCGGCGCGTCGGGTCGTCCTGCTGCGCGGGCCCGGAAACCGGCTCAGCGCCTGCGCCGGCCAGCCGGTTGATCGTTCGAGCCAGTTCAAGCACCGTGACTTCGTGCGGGTTGCCCAGATTGAAGGGCTCATGTCGCCTGGCGCCCTCGTACTGCATCAACTTGATCAGCCCGTTCACCATGTCGTCGATGTAGCAGAAGCTGCGGCTTTGCGTGCCGCCGCCGTACAGCTCGGCGGGCTTGTTGCGCAGCGCGCGCAGGATGAAGTTGCTGACCACGCGCCCGTCGTCGGCCTGCATGCGCGGGCCGTAAGTGTTGAAGATCCGCGCCAGCCGGATGTCCACGCCGTGCTGCCGGTGGTACTCGATCATCAGCGTTTCCGCGATGCGCTTGCCTTCGTCGTAGCAGGCGCGCGGCCCAAGCTGGTTTACGTTGCCGAGGTAGCTTTCCGGCTGCGGGTGAACCGTGGGGTCGCCGTACACCTCGCTGGTGCCGGCCAGCAGGATGCGCGCACCGCAGCGACGCGCCAGCCCCAGCATGTGCATGGTGCCCAGCACGTTGGTCTTGACGGTGCGCACGGGGTTGGCGCGATACGCCACCGGGCTTGCGGGGCAGGCAAGGTGAAACACGCGGTCAGCGTCAGTGAAATAGGGCTCCACCAGGTCGTGCAGAACAAACTCGAAGTGCGGGTTGCCTTCAAGGTGTTCCACGTTATCGCGGCGGCCCGTGGAAAGGTTGTCAAGGCAGACGACATAGTCGCCGGCTGCTGCCAGCGCGTCACACAGGTGGCTGCCGATGAAGCCCGCGCCGCCAGTGACCAGCGTTCTCATTTTGTGAAGGCGCCGTCGGCCACCGCGTCAATCACCAGCGCGTTGCCCAGGCCCTGCATGCCCGCGCCGACAATCCGGAACGTGATGCCCAGCGCGCGCTCAAGGTCCTGCAGCCAGCTCTGGTCAAGGAACATTACGTCGCCGGGGTGCAACGGCAGGTCGGGCGAGTTGCCGGTGACGGCCTCGGCCAGGTCAATGCGATAGACCTTGCGGTCCTTGATCGTCTTGATGTTGCGGATGACGTACAGGTACGGCACCAGGTTGTAGTCGGGTTCGCCGGGGCCGCCGGCCAGCGCCAGCGCTTCCATGACGCCTATGCCCTTGCGATAGGCGATAACGCCGCCGTTGCTCTTCTGCTGGCCCAGCGCGCCGGTGCCGCCGCCGCCGAAGTTGCCGAGCCAAACAATCGGGTCGGGCCCGTTCACGCGCTCAAGGTACAGCGTCATGGTAGGGTTCGTGTACCAAGGTTGCAGCTTGTCGCGCAGCAGGTCTTTACACTCAACCAGCGTCAGGCCCATCACGTCGAGGTGGCCGGCCCAGCGGAATGTGGCGCTGCCGTCGGGCAACACGGTGCTTCGAAAGTCGTAGCCGTCGTCTTCGGCAATCTCGACGCGCACGACATCGCCTGGCGTGATGCGATAGATGTAGGGGTTGGGCGGCAACTCTTCCAGCGTCGTGACGTCAATCGGGTCCTTGACCGAGGCACACCCGGCAATCCAGCACAGCGCGAACAGCATCAGCGTCAGTCGTTTCATGCCACCGCCCTCCGTGTCTGGCGGCGACGCATCAGCGCCACTGCAACGCCTATGCCCACGACCAGCCCCAGAATGATGCCCACCGCGATGCCCACCAGCGTATCCTTGGGCACCTTGCCCGCCTTAGTCGCGGGCGACACCAGCGAAAGCTCGCGGCCCGCCGAACTGCGCACGGCGTTGATCTCTTCAATCACCACGTCGTTGCGCGACTTCTGGGCCACGAGGTCGGTTTCCTCGCGCCGCAGGCTTTCACTCTGGAGAAAGCTCTGGCGCAGGCCTGCAAGCTCGGCTTCCAGCGTCGGCAGGCGCTTGTCCAGCGTGGCCACGCGGTCCTCATTCAAGGTTACGCGAAAGCGCGCCTTGCTGACGCGGTCCTCGGCGGTGGCGCGGTGCGGGTTCAACGGCAGCTTCTGGTCCGGCTGGCGGGCCTCGTCTTCCAGCGCCTTGATCTCGGCGCGGAGCAGCTCAATGTCTTCTTCAAGCTGGGTGATGCGCTTGCGGGACGGGTGCTCAGGGCCGTAGGTCTGGGCCTTGCGGTTCAGCTCGCGCAGTTCGCGCTCAAGCTCGTTCAAGTTGCGCATGCGCTCACTGATGCGGGCGTCGGACTCAGGCTGCACGAACTCAGGGATGCGCTCGGCGATCGTGATCTGTGAATCAAGCTCCTGCCGGGCCGCCTTCAGCTCAATGCGTGCGGACTCAAGGTCGGCGCGGCTGCCGTTGATCTGGCTCAGCAGGCTCTGGATGCGCTGCTCAAGCGATGACCCCAGGCCCAGCACGTCGGCAGTCTTGAACTCGTCCAGCCGCTTCTGGCGCAGGCCCTCAATCCGCTGGGTGATCACGACCTGGCGCGCCTCATAGTCGGTCAGGTTGGCTGCCGCTTCGCGCGTGATGTACTCGTAGTGCACGATCCTGAACTCTTCGGCGGCCGCGCCCGCGATGGCCTGCGCGGTGTCGGGGTTGTCATGTGTGGCCACAATGTTGACCAGAAACGTGCTGGCGCCTGTGTCCTCGACGCTGACGGCCAACGCCGCCGCGATCGCACCCGGCGACAGCGAGTACTTTTTCAGCTCATTGGCCGCCGGCGATTCGCCGGGCGCCCAGCCGGTGTTGGACAGCCGCTCGGCCACACGCTCATGAAACGTCGGCATGCGCACGAACTGCAGGATGGTCTTGGGCGGCAACGCCGGCACATAGTTCTGGGGCCGGTTGGTGATGGGTGCGCGCAGGTTGCTCTGCGGCGTCTTTTGCAGCAGCGCCGTTGAGCTGTAGCGGTCGGGCGCGCTGACCATGGCGAAATAGCCGATGGCCGCAAACAGCAGCGACATCGCCAGCACCACATGCCAGTACTCAAGCGCGCTGCGGGTCAGGGTTTCAAAGGGGTCAAAGCCGCGGCTCTGCGTGGCGGCTTGCGGCGCGGCGGCCACGCGCTCGCGCTGTTCCTGCTCAATCAGGATGCGCCCGATCACCGGCGACTCGGGGCCCTGCATCACGGGTACATGCGCGCCGCTCTGGCTGTGCTCGGGTACGGCCTCAACGGGACGCGACAGCCCTGAGCGCCACGGTTTGCGGTTCAGCAAGTCGCCCAACGTTGAGCTGGTGCGCACGCCCGCAGGGTCAAGCACTGCCTCAAGTGAGCGGTGCACGGTCTCGCGTTCAAGGGCCGTCAGTTCGCGCGACAGGTGCTGCACAAACGCGCCGACTTCTTCACGGGTGCCGGCAGTGCGGTCGCCGCCTTCAACGCGGCGCGCAAGCTCGCCGGCGCGGCCCAGCAGCGAAAGCGCAGCGCCCGCCACGCCCAGCCGGGCGTAATCGTCGCTGTTCAGGGCATTCAGGATTGTGGTGCTGGCCCGCGACGCGCCCTGGGTGTCGCCTTCACGCAGCAGGCGGCGCACGAGGTCGATGCTCTCAAGCACCTCAAGGGTCATGGCCTGGCGGTGCAGGGGTTCGCGGAATTCGGGGTCGGCGCCGGGCGTGGCGGACTCAAGCTCGCGGCGCGCGCTGGCGAAGTCGCCCCGGGCGGACAAACGACGGGCCTGCTCAATGGATGCTCGAAGGTCCTGATTCACGCGCTGTCCAGAGTATCACGTTTCGGCTGAAAGTGGCGATCCGGGCAAACTTCGCTACCCTTAACGATTATCGACATTCTCAGGCCATGACTCAAGCATACATCCTGCCAAGTCGGCAGCCCATCCAGCCCGGAGCGTTTCGCAAGGGGTTGCTGCTTTGCCTCGCTTCCACCGCGTTCGGCGCGGCGGTGGGCGCGACCGGCGTGGTCGGCGACCACCTGATCGGCGCTGCCCAGTTCGGCGCGGTCGGCTTTCTGCTGGCTGCAATGTTCACGGCGTTGCAGGACTGGCGCGCCGGCCTTGGCCTGCTGGTGATCATCGTGCTGGCCGAAGACTCGTTGCGCAAAGGGCTGCCCGGCACGCCGTACGCGGTCTCGCTGGGCAAGGACCTGCTGCTGGCCGTCTGCTACCTTTCGTGGCTGGCCAAGCCGGCTGCGCGTATGGGCGTGCGGGCCATGACCAGCGCCGAGCGTCTGGGCGTGTGGACACCGATCGGGTTGTGGGCGCTGTTTGTGGTGCTTGAGGCCTTCAACCCGCGGCTGCCGCACTGGCTTGTGGGCATCTCGGGCATGCGCACATGGCTGCTGAGCGTGCCGCTGCTGGGCCTGCTGGCCAACACGTTTCGTGAAAGCGCACAGGCCGAGCGCGTGATGCGCTGGATTGCGTACTTTGCGATCCCGCTGTTTGCGGTCGCGCTGATCCAGAACCTTTACTACGACAGCCTGCCGCCGTTTCTGGCCAACAGCGCGTTTGCCAAATTCCGCGGCCTCGAGAGCGGCGACTATGTGCGCTACAACGAGTCGCTGTTTGCCTCGCCCACGCTGTACGCGCTGGCGTGCGTCTATCAGCTCTGCCTTGTCGCCGGCCTGCTGCGCATGCACCGCCCGCGCGGGCAGAAGATCATGCTGTGGGTCGCGGGCTATTGCACCGTGATGGGCGCGCACCTTTCAGGCGTGCGCACGGGCCTGCTGTTTGCCGCGCTGGCGGTGCTGTGCATGCTGCCGCTGATCGCGTATCCGCGGCAGGCCGGCGCGCAGGGGCCGCGGCGCAGGCCGGGGCTGATCATCGGCGGCGTGATCGGCTTGATCATCGGCGGCATCCTGGTCGGCGCCATGAAAGAGACGCGGGCAGAAGCATTCTGGACCAGCCTAGAGGTGGACATCATCGGCACCCGGATGGAGCAATCCATCGGCGGGGCCGGCAGCGTGCGTGTACCGGCGTTGGGCAATGGCACCGGCAGCGCGGGCAAAAGCGGCCAGGTAATGACGCTGCTGGGCCGCGACGCCATGGGCTTTGAACACGCCGAGTGGGGCAACCTGCTGGTGCGCTACAGCTTCGGGCCAGTCGGCTACTGGCTTGGCGCGGGGCTGCTGGTCTGGCTGATGCTTGGCCTGTTTGCCGTGGCGTGGCGCAACCGCGCCGGGCCGTTCGGGCCGCTGCGTTACGCGTTGTGGGTTTACCTGGGCGCGCAGATGGGCTGGTTCCTGTTCAAGGCCTACCCGGTCATGGAAAACGGCACGATGGTACTGATGTTCTGGAGCAGCGCCGGCCTGATCATGGGCCTTGCGCGGCTTGACGAGCAGGAGCTGGCGCGGGCGTGAAGGTCTTGCACGTGATCCCCGGCCTCAGCGCCGCGCAGGGCGGCCTGCAATCCGCACTGCTGAACCTGTGCCTTGCGCAGCGCACAGCCGGCATCACGCCCGCCATCGCCGCGCTGCACGAAGACGCGCCACCTGACCCCGGCTTTGACGAGTTTGAGACGCACTTGTTCAAGTGCAACTTCCGGCCTACCGGCGCCAGCAACGCCATGAAGCACTGGCTGCGGCAGCACTCTGCCGACTACGCGGCGATTGTCGGCCACTCCATCTGGCGCGACCCGTTGCTGTACGCGGCGCAGGCGCCGAACCCGCTGGTGATCATGGCCCACGGCATGCTGGACCGCGACGCGGTGCGGCACCGCGCGTGGCGCAAGGCGCTGCGCCTGACCCTGCGCCTGCCTGACGTACTGGCCCGCGCCACCGTCGTTTACACCTGCGCCGGCGAGCAGCAGCGCAGCGTGGCGCACAGCCGCGCCGCCGCCGTGATTCCGCTGGCTGTGTCTGTGCCCGACAATCCGCCGCCGGCGTCGCCGGGCGGGCCGATTGTGTGCCTTGGCCGCGTTGACGCGCGCAAGGGCACGCTTGAGTGGGTGAACGCCCTGAACCTGCTGGCGCAGCGCGGCGATGCCTTCAGGGCTGTGCACGCCGGCCCGGTCGAGAACGCCCGCTACCACAGGCGGGTGCGCGAAGCCGCCCAGCCGCTGGACGACAGGCTTGGGTTTCTGGGCCCGCTGCCGTACGCCGACGCGCAGCAGTTGCTGCGCGCGGCAGGCGTGGTGGTTGCGCCGTGTGCGGTCGCCGAGAACTTCGGCATGGTGATCGCCGAGGCGCTGGCCGCCGCGCGCACAGTGGTTGCAGGCCGGCGCGGGTTGATCGTGCCGGAGCTTGAGGCTGAGGGCGCGCTGCTGGGCGCCGAGCACGATGCAGGGGATTACGCGCGGGCGATACAGGCGGCGCTGCAAAGCCCGGGATCGTCAGGCCTGCTCGGGTACCAGCTGGCAAAGGCCAGGTTCGCGCCGGCGGCGGTGGGGCAGGCATGGCACGAGCTGCTGCGGAACGCGCCCGCCCGTTGACGTGAAGCCGCCGCGCGTTACTTTACGCGCGCCATGCGGATAGTAGCTCAGGTGGTTAGAGCACCAGATTGTGGATCTGGGGGTCGCGGGTTCAAGTCCCGTCTATCCGCCCAGCTTATCGGCCCGCGACGCAAGTCGCGGGCCGTGTGAATTGGGCAAGGCCGCGACGCAAGTCGCGGGCCGTGTGAATTGGGCAAGGCCGCGACGCAAGTCGCGGGCCGTGTGAATTGGGCAAGGCCGCGACGCAAGTCGCGGGCCGTTTGAATTAGGCAAGGCCGCGACGCAAGTCGCGGGCCATCTGGTTTTAAGTCAACCGCGCCATTGTGAGGGCGACTTGCCCACATGCTTCTTGAAGGCGCGGCTGAAGGCAGCCTCCGAGTCATAGCCGACCTGCCGCGCCACCGCCGCGATCTTGTGTCCGCCCGCCGCAAGCATCCCGGCAGCAAGCTGCATGCGCCAGCGTGTGAGGTACTGCATCGGCGGCTGGCCGACCACCTGCGTGAAGCGCTCCGCCAGCACGCTGCGCGAGAGGCCGCAGCGCTGCGCCAGTGCCTCCAGCGTCCACGGCGCCGCGGGCTCGGCGTGCAGCAGGCCCAGCGCGCGGCTGATGGCCGGGTCTTGCTGCGCCGCCAGCCACCCGCTGCCGCCGGGCGGAAGGCTTTGCACATGGCGGCGCACCACCTCAATGAACAGCAGCTCGCTCAGGCGCGCCAGTACCGTCTCGCCGCCGGGGCTGGCAGCGCGCGACTCTGCCAGCGCGACTTCGACAAACGTTTCCAGCCAGCGGCTGCCCGGCGCCTGCGCGCGCACGACCAGCATCGGCGGCAGCGCCTCAAGCAGCGGGTTGAAGGGGCGCGCGTCGCAACCAAGAAAGCCGCAAATCAGATGCGCCAGGGGCTCGCCGCCGCCGCCGGGACTGAGCTTCACGGGCAGCCGCGTGTAGCCCGCGCGGCGGTACGACTCTGTGTCCACGGGCGCGCGCATGCCGGGCGCGCTGGCCAGCACGTGCGCGTCGCCGTGCGGAAAGACCACTACGTCGCCGGCTTCAAGCAGCACGGCATCGCCGTCGAGCAGCCCGGCGTGGCACTGCCCGCGCGTCAGCACGTGAAACGGGATGACGTGGCCCGCGCCGGGCATCAGGCCGGGCGCGACCGTCGCGGAGTCGGGCGATTCCGCCACCCACGGGCACGAGGCCTGCACGTCAAAAAACACGGCGCCGCTCAGGCGCACGGCGCGCAGCACGTCGGACAGCACGTCGATGGCCGGCGCGGACGATTGGGCAAGCGGTTCGGACTTGCGGTCATTCACGGCCTGTCCCTTATCGGATACCAAAGACAACGAAGCGATATGCACCCCCGCCATCGTGGCGGGCGCATCGGATCGGCCCAATGACACGGAGTACTGACAATGTCCAACGCATCGACGATTGCCGCAAGACCTGAGTTTGAAGCGCTGCGCGCCCGCCAGAAATCCACCTGGGCCGCCGGCGACTACGCCCGCATCGGCGTGACCCTGCAGATGGTGGGCGAGCAGCTGTGCGAGTCGCTCAACCTGCGTGCCGGAAGCCGCGTGCTGGACGTCGCCGCCGGCAACGGCAACGCCACGCTGGCCGCCGCGCGCCGCTTTGCTGAAGTGGTTTCCACCGATTATGTGCCGGCGCTTCTGGCCGGTGGTGAGGCGCGCGCCCGCGCGGAAGGCCACGATGTCCGCTTTGTTGAAGCCGCCGCCGAGAGCCTGCCCTTTGATGACGCCGAGTTCGACTATGTGCTGTCGTCCTTCGGCGTCATGTTCGCCGCGGACCACCGCCGCGCAGCCGACGAGATGGTGCGCGTGTGCCGCCCCGGCGGCGCCATCGGCATGGCGAACTGGACGCCCGGCGGGTTCATCGGCCAGTTGTTCAAGGTGGTCACCCGCCACGTTCCGCCGCCGGCGGGCGCGCAGTCGCCGTTGCGCTGGGGCACCGAAGAAGGGCTGCGCGAGCTGTTCGGGGACGCGACCGAACTGCACACTTCCGTGCGGCACTTTGTGTTCCGGTATCGCTCGGCGCAGCACTTTGTGGACATGTTCCGCACCTGGTACGGCCCGGTGCTGCGCGCCTTTGAGGCACTGGCGCCGGAGACCCGCCCGGCCCTTGAAGCCGACCTGCTGACGCTGGTGCAGCAGCACAATCTCTCGAAGGATGGCGGACTGGTCATCCCGTCCGAGTACCTTGAGGTTCGCGCAGTACGGGTCAAGTAGCACACGTGTGCAACAGGATCCAGGTACAAGCACACTCAAGAGGGACAGGTTAGGGACAGGCACCTTTGGTGCCTGTCCCTTTTGATTGCCTGG
>JAHBYA010000015.1 GCA_019636195.1 Planctomycetota bacterium
GAACCACAGAGCCACGGAGAACTGCAAAAGCAGTCCGCAGATTCACACAGATGAACATAGATACAGCCAACAACGCTGTTCTCTGCGTCTCCGTGTCTCTGCGAGAGGCATGCAGTAAACTGCCGTCAGCCGCGAAGGGCGCGGGGACTACAGGGCGTGGGCGATGGCTGTCAGGGCCTCGCCTGCCTTGGCCTTCAGGTGAAAGTCCACATGCGCACTGATCTCGGTCTCTTCGGGGTTGATCTCGATGGTCAGCTTGCCGCGCTGTGCCGCGAGCAGCACCGGCTCAACGATGTACGGGAACATGCTGCTGGTGCCGACGCTGATCACCGCCTCAGGCGGGTTGTCGTAGAATTCCGCGTGCAGGCGCAGGACCTTGGCCATCGGCAGCATCTCGCCGAAGAACACCACGTCCGGCCGGATCGTCCCGCCGCACCTGCACAGCGGCGCCTTGCCCGTGGCGACGATCGTCTGAATGCAGGGCTCGTGCCCCGCCACGCGCCCAAGCTCGCCGCGCCAGCCGCATTGCATGCACAGCAACTTGAACGTGTCCCCATGGATGTCGATCAGGTTGCGGCTGCCGGCCTGCGCATGAAAGCCGTCAACGTTCTGGGTTAGCAGGAAAAAGCGGCTGGCCTTGCGCTCGATCTCAACCAGCGCGTAGTGGGCTGCGTTGGGTTTGGCGCCGTGTGCGGCGCCGGCAATTTTGGCAATGGCCTGCCACGCGCGGTCGGGGTCCATGCGCAGCGTGGGCGCCGAAAGCGCCTCAATCGTGCGGTCTCCCTGCTCGGGGTCGTCGTAAATGCCGCCCTTGCCGCGATAGGTGGGTATGCCGCTTTCGGCTGAAATGCCGGCGCCCGTGATCACGCCAATGCTGGCCAGTCCGCACAGCCGGGCCTTCAGGTCTTGTGGCAGCTCAAAGCTCATGGCGCTGAATCCAAAACTTCCGCGGAATTGTAGGTGCGGCTATTGTGGCCGTCGCGGACAATCCAGCCATGAACGCAAACGAGCCCGAGTTGCGCATCACACTCAGCGCCATGGAGCGCACCCGGGGCTGGCTTGACGAGCAGATGCGCGACCACGCGCGCCACGGGGTCGTGACGGCGCTGGTGCTGGTACTGTTTGGACTGATCGCCAACTTTGTGGTGTTTGTCAGTGTTCTGTTTCTGGCGCTGCACTTGGTGCCGCATTGGTTTGAGACCGAGTTGACACTCTCGGCGCTGGCGCTGCTCGTCCTGTTCCTGATGTACCCGGCGTACATCTTTGGGGGGCGGCCGGGCAGCCGCAGCTTCACGCTCAATAGCGGCACTGTAACGCTCGCCGCTGAGGTGTATGAGCCGCCGGAGTTCCTGCCCGGCAGTGAAGTGGTCGCGCGCAGCTGGCGCCCGCTGGTTGATTACTGCACGTTTCCGGCGTGGCTGCTGCACAAGGCGTTGCGCAACGCCAAAGCGCCGCTGACGGCCAAACGGGCCGACACCGAGACGATGGCCCGGGTGCTGCTGCTGCTGCTGCGTGAGCGCCGGCGACTCTCAATCCATGACATTGAAGACGCCATGCCGACGCCCGGCATGGCGGCGGCGATCAACGCGCTGGTGCATGTGCGCGGCGTGCTGGTGTTTCACGCGGATTATCCCGCGCTGGGCCTCAACGACGAGCTTCAACATACCCTGCGGGCCATGCTATGAGAGGTACATGCGCGCACGACGCCGACGACTGATTGCCTGGCTGATCTACCTGCGCAAGCCGACGCAGCAATTCCTGCCATTGTTCGGGTTTGCGATGCTGGTGGTGCTGCTGGGCGGCGTGGCCTTCTGGGCGCTTTACGACCGGCCGCTGTCGTTTTCACATTCGCTGTGGGTTACGTTTGCGCTGCTTACCGGCGAGCCGACATTGGACTGGCCTGACCACTGGCTGCTTGAGGTTCTGTACTATGTGCTGCCGCTGCTTGGCCTGATCGTGGTGCTGGACGGTCTGGTGCGGTTCTCGTACTACGCGTTACGCAAGGATGAAATGTCCCCCCAATGGGTGCGCGCCATGAGCACAACGTTCAAGAACCACGTCATCCTGTTCGGGCTGGGCAAGGTCGGCTTTAGGGTGCTGCAGCAGCTGCTTGAGCTCAAGCAGCAGGTGGTCGTGATCGAGAAAGACCCGAATTGCCCCAACTTCGCGTATGCCCGCAACCACGGCGTGCCGGTGCGCGTGGGCACCCACCGCGAAGAGGGCATCCTGAACGACGTGAACGTGCACGAAGCCAAAAGCATCATCTGCTGCACCAACGACGACCTTGGCAACCTTGAGCTTGCAATCGACGCCCGCAAGGCCTGCCCCAACCTGCGCGTCGTGCTGCGCATGTATGACCAGGAACTGGCCGAGAAGGTCGGCGAGTCGCTGGACATTCACCTCGCCTTCAGCACAGCCATGCTGTCGGCGCCGGTGTTCGCGACAGCCAGCGCCGACCCCAGCATCATCAACGCCTTTTATGTGGACGACCGGCTGCTGGTTGTGGCGCGGCTGAGCGCCAAGCCCTCAACGGAACTGTGCGGCAAGACGGTCGGCGACCTGGTGCGCAGCTACCAGCTGGTGGTGGTATCGTACCGGCGCGGCGGCGGCACGGTGTTTCACCCGCCGACGGACGTGGTGATTGAACAGGGCGACGTGATTACAATCGAGTGCGACCCCAAGACCCTGCGCGACCTGCACGCCCTGAACGGCACTTTACCGTAAACAACCCCGTGACAACGCACCGATTGCCCGCTTGAATCGTCCGTTTATGGCTGAGCCGCGTCGCGATTCAGAGCTTGAAAGGGCCCGCAAGGTCCAGCTTTCCATGTTGCCGGAGACCCCGAGCATTGAGGGGCTGGACATTGCCTGCGGCTACAGCGCCTGCGACCACATTGGCGGCGACTTTTACGACTTCATCCTGATCGACCGCTGGCGGCTTGGCGTGGTCGTGGCGGACGTATCGGGCCACGGCACAGCTGCGGCGCTGCTGATGGCGGCGACCAAGAAGGTGATGCAGATCTGCGGCAAGGGCAGCCTGTCGCCGCGCCAGACGCTGCTGGAGGTCAATGACAGTATCCGGGCTGATTTGCCGCGCGGCATGTTCCTGACCGCGCTGTACGGGGTAATCGACATCCGCAACCATCGCTTCTGCTTTGCCAGCGCGGGGCACAACCCGCCGCTGCTGCGTCGGGGCGACAAACTGCGCGAAAGCTGGCCGCAGGGCAACGCGCCGCCGCTGGGCTTCATGGCCAGTGAGCAGCTTCGCGAACACATGAAAGAAGAGTTCGTACAGCTTGCGCCCGGCGACACGCTGCTGTTCTACACCGACGGCTTGACCGAGGCCCGCGTCGGCGAAGAAATGTACGGCGTTGAGCGGCTGCTTGAGCGCCTGCGCACAAGCCGCGCCGAAAGCGCCGGCGCGCTGTTGTCCGAGTTGCGCGCCGACGTCGAAGCCTTCCGGGGCAACGCAAAGCAGGACGATGACGAGACGCTGCTGGTGGTGCGGGCGCTGACCCCGCCCGCCGAGCCCGCCCCGCTGGTCAAGGGCCTGACCAGCAGCAGCGGCGAACTGCCGCGCGTCACCGGCGAGCTGGTGGGCCGCGACGCCGAGGTCGCGGGCATTGCCGACCTGCTGCGCGACCCGCAATCGCGCCCGATGACTGTGACCGGGCCGGTCGGCGCCGGCAAGTCGCGCGTGGCGCTGGCCGCCGCCGAGGCCGCCCGCGGCAATTTTCCCGGCGGCATCTACTTCGTGGACCTGAAGGCCGCCACCCGCATCGCCGATGTCTGCCGGCTGGTTGCCGGCGTGCTGGGCCTTGCCGAAGACGACGCCCAGCTTGGCCTGCGCATTGCCGCGGCGCTGAAGTCGCCCGCCGGGCGCACCCTGCTGCTGCTGGACAACTGCGAGCGTTGCAGCGAAGCCGCCGGAGTGTGCATCACGCAATGGAAGCAGCGCAACGCCGATTTGCAGGTGCTGGCCACAAGCCGCGTGCCGCTGGGCGTCGCCGGTGAGCAGACGCTGGCGCTGAAGCCCCTGTCCACGCCGCGCAGCGACGAGAAGCTGCGGGCGGAAGCCGTGCTTCAGGCTTCGCCGGCGGTGGCGCTGTTCATGTCCAAGGCGCGCAAAGCCGACCCGGCCTTCAAGCTGACCGACGAAAACGTGGCCGAAGTCTCGCGCATCTGCCGCCGCCTCGATGGCCTGCCGCAGGCGATTGAGCTTGCGGCGGCGCGGGTGGCGGTGCTTTCACCGCGGCAGATACTGGACCGGCTGGACAAGCGCTTTGAACTGCTGGCCGAGGAAGGCGGCGGCAAGGGCAGCCTGCAGGGCGCGCTGGCCTGGAGCTTTGAGCTGCTGTCACCCGCCGAGCGGCAGGCGCTGCTGCTGCTGTCGCGTTTTCCTACTGGCTTTCAGCTTGACGTGGCGACGCGCGCGCTGGCGCTGGTGAAGGGTGAATCGCCCGAGGGGCTGGTTGCCGCGCTGATGCGCCACAACCTGCTGTACTACGACGTGCTGCCCGACCTGGGCGGCGAGCGACGCTTTCAGTTGTACGAGTCGGTGCGGCTGTTCGCGCTGGACGCGATCAAGGCTGCGGGCCTTGAGTCGCAGGCGCAGGCGGCCTTTGAAAACGCGCTGCTTGGCTATGTGATGCACTGGTGGTGGATTGACCAGCACAAGGGCTCGCCTGAGGCGCGCCGGCGCGTGCGGCTTGAGCTTGAGCCGCTGCTGGAGCTGATTGAAACGACCCGCGTGCCCGAAACGCGCGCCTGGGCCAGCATCGTGGCCGCCCCGTTGCTGAGCGCCCGCGGCCAGCAGGACCGCGCGATGACCGTGCTGCGCGGCGGCATGGACGGCCTGTACCCCGGAAGCGATGAATGGAAGTGGATCCAGATTACCGACGGCCAGCTGCGCGTGATTGAAGCGCCGGGCAACGTGCTGGATTTGCTCGAGAACTTCGACGGCGACCCGCTGATGAACTTCAACGCCCTGCTGGTGCGCAGCTACGCGCTGCACCGCCAGGGCGACCAGAAGGGCGCACTGGAACTTGCCCGCAAAGCCGCAGCCATCCCCGGCCTTGAGCCCATCAAGCGCGCGATTATCACCGACCGCATTGGCGTCTATGAGGGCGCGGTCGGCAACCACGACGACGCGCGGCAGGCCTACGAGACCGCGCTGCGCATCGCCCGCGAGCAGGGCGACACGCTGGTGCTCTCCCGGACGATGCACAACCTGGGCTGGCTGTTGTTGCGGCGCGGCAAGCCATCCGAAGCTGAAGTTTACCTGCAGGAGGCGCTGCGCCTGTCGCAGGCGGAGGGCGACCGCGCCATGGAAGCCGGCAACCTGGGCGCGCTGGCGCTGGCGTTGCACCTGACTGGCCGCAAACAGGAGGCCGAAGCCGCCATGCTGCGCGGGCTGCGCCTGTCGCGCGAGGTCGGCAAACCATTCACCGAGGCCGCGCACCTGAACACGCTGGCGCGCATCTACCACGAGCAGGGCCGGCACAAGGAAGCGCTGGATGCCAGCCTGGCGTCGCGGGCGCTGTCGCGCGAGATCGGCGCCAAGCAAAGCGAAGCGGTGGCGGAAAGCAACGTCGCCGCGCTGAAGATCGTGCTGGGCCAAGAGCAGGGCGGACTGGAGTCACTGGAAAACTCATACAAGCTGCTGGTCGAGATCGGCGACGCCCGCAGCGCGCTGTCGGCGCTGTCAAACATCGGCGCGGTGTACATGAAGCGCTGGGACGCCCACCACCAGCGCCGGGACATGCTGCAGGCCATTGAATACCTGCAAAAGGCCTGCCGCGGCAGGCGCGAGCAGGGCTTTGAGCCAATGGTCGATTGTGAGGCTGAACTGGCGCGGCTGCTGCACGCCAGTGGCAAGACCGCCGAGGCCCGCGCCCTGGCAGACCGGGCGCTGCTGGATTCCCGCAAGCGCCTTGACGACCTGAGCGTCAAGGCAACAGCCGACCTTGAAAAGCTGCTGGCGGACACGGCCCCCAAACCGCCCAAGGCGCCATCGCCCAAGCGCAGGCGCCGCAAGCAGCTTCCCGGCGGGAGCAAGCAGCTTCCCGCGGGTACGCCGAGGCCCCGCGGGGTCGCGCCCAAACGCCGCCCGATTCGGTGATTCCGGCTTGCCAACGGCGGTTCATTGACGCAGCATCGCGACCCCCGCGAAAAACAATCTATCCTGTAGGGCGATGAACGAGGCTGGCGCCGAGCTTAAGCGCGCGCAAAGCGTGCAGATGATGATGCTTCCCGACGCGCCCAGCGTCTCGGGCATTGATCTGGCGTGCTGCTACCGCGCCTGCGACCTGCTGGGCGGCGACTTTTACGACTTCATCCACATCGATGCCTGGCGCCTGGGCATTGTCATTGCCGACGTGTCCGGCCACGG
Source organism: Planctomycetota bacterium (assembly GCA_019636195.1). Taxonomy (GTDB): domain Bacteria; phylum Planctomycetota; class UBA8742; order UBA2392; family UBA2392; genus JADJRK01. The sequence continues at coordinate 6,392 of JAHBYA010000015.1, forward strand.
CACCGCGGCGGCGCTGCTGATGGCGGCGGCCAAGAAGGCGCTGCAGATTTACGGGCGCGACACCAGCCCGCGCAGCGCCATGCTTGCGGTAAACGACAGCCTGCGCAGCGACATCCCGCGCGGGATGTTCCTGTCCGCGATCTACGGTGTTTTGGACATCCGCACGCAGGTGCTGACGTTCGTGAGTTGCGGGCACAACCCGCCGTACCTGCTGCGCGGCGGCAAGATCAAGAGCGCATGGGTCGAAAACAACGCGCCGGTGCTGGGCGTGATGCCTTCGTCGCAGCTGGGCAAACACATCAAGGAAATCAGCCTGCAACTGCTGCCGGGCGACCTGCTGCTGCTTTACACCGACGGCGTCACCGAGGCTTTTGACAACCATGACTCCATGTTCGGCGACGACCGGCTGCTGGACAGCCTGCGCAAGCCGCACGACGGGGGCGCCGCCGCGGTGCTCAAGGCGATCCAGGCCGACGTGGATGCTTTCCGCTCGGGCGCGACGGTCAGCGACGACGAAACCATGCTGGCCCTGCGCATCATTGAAAAGCCGCGCGATCCGACGCCGCTCACCACGGCGGGCAGCGGGTCCGAGGGCATGCCCGAATTCAGCACCGAGCTGATCGGGCGCGCGCGCGACCTGGCGGACATCGGGGCGCTGCTGGCATCGCGTGATTCCAGCGTGATCACCGTGACCGGCGCCGCCGGCGCGGGCAAGACGCGCGTGGCCGTGGCCGCGGCCCAGCAGCGTGCGGGCATCTTTCCCGGCGGCGTGTTCTACATTGACCTGGTCAGCGCCAAGGAAAGCGCCGAGGTCTGCCGCGCCGTCGGCCAGCGCCTGAAGCTGAGCGACGACAGCGCCAACCTTGCGATGCGCATCGGCAACGCGCTGCAAAGCCGCACCTCAACAGCAGGCGCGATCCTGCTGGTGCTGGACAACTGCGAAGGCGCCCGGCAGGCGGTGGCCGAGTGCATCCGCGAATGGCGGGCCCGTGTCCCTGACCTCAAGGTCCTGTGCGCCAGCCGCGTCGCGCTGTCCGCACCCGGCGAAGTGGTGCACAACCTGCGCCCGCTGGGTCTGCCCCGCCGCCACACGGGCGGCAAGCACGTCAGCCTGATGGCCGCGGTAGCCGAGGCGCCGTCGGTGATGCTGTTTGTCAAGCGCGCCAAGGAAAGCGACCCCACGTTCACACTGACTGAAGAAAACGCGGGCGACATCTCGCGCATCTGCCGTCACCTCGACGGCATCCCGATGGCGATTGAACTGGCGGCGGCGCGCGTGGGCGTGCTGTCGCCCAAGCAGATCCTGCAGCGGCTTGACTCGCGCTTTGAACTGCTTAAGGGCAGCGGCGACAAAACACTCGAGGGTGCCCTGGAATGGAGCCTGGAACTGCTGAACCCAGCCGAGCGCGAAGCCCTGCTGTGGCTTTCGGTGTTCGCCAACGGTTTCCAGCTTGAAGTCGCCGAGGGCGCGCTGAAAAAGTCCGATACGCCGGCCGCCGACACCCTGCGCACGCTGATGCAGCACAACCTCATGCACTCTGAGGATCTGCCCGAGATCAAGGGCGAAAAGCGCTTTCACCTGTACGAGTCGGTGCGCATGTTTGCCCTGAAAAAGCTGCAGGCCGACGGCATGGAGTACGCCGCCCGCAGCGCCGCCAACCGCGCGCTGCTCGCGTATGCCCGCAAATGGTGGCGGCTTGACATGGAAGGCGCCACCCCGCTGGCCGGGCGCCGCTGCAAAGCCGAAATGGACGCGCTGCTCGAAATCGCTGAAAACGACCGCGACCCGGAGCGCGGCGCGTGGGCTGCCATCATTATTGCCCAACGCCTGCACCGCAGCGGCGAGCCTGAACGCGTTGAGCGCATGATCAAGACCCGCAAGGCAGCCGCCAAGCCCGGCAGCGAGGAGTGGACCTGGCTGGTGCTGACCGAAGCCGCAGTCAAGGTGTACGACGCCCCCGCCGAGGTTGAAGAATCGCTGGCGCCGCTGCGCGCCGACGGCATCGCGTTGTACAGCCAGCTGATGACACGCGCTGTGGCGCTGTACACGCTGGGCCGCAACGACGAGTCGATTGCGCTGCTGAAACGCGCGGTGGACCTGCCGGGCATGGGCCCGCTGCGCAAGGCGGCGGCGATTGAGCGGCTGGGCACGCTGTACACGCACATCGGGCGGTCGGATGAGGGCCGGCAGTGCTACCAGCTGGCGCTGAAGGCGGCGCGCGACTACGGCGACACCAGTCTTGAGACCGTGACCCTGAACAACCTTGGCCGCCTGCACCTGATCAAGGGCGAGCTGGACCAGGCCATGGACGTGCTGCGCGAGGCTGTGCGCCTTGCACAGGCTGAAAATGAGCGCAGCGTCGAGGCAAACTGCCTTGGCGCGCTGGGCATGGCGATGCACCAGAAGGGCCAACGCCAGCAGGCGGAAGCCTGCCTGATGCGCTGCCTGCGCCTGTGCCGCGAAATCGGGCGCCCGCACGCCGAAGTCGCGCACACCCACACATTGACGCGCATTTACTTTGAAAGCGGCCGGCTGCGCGAAGCCAAGGAAGTCGCGCTGCGCGCCAAGAACCTTGCCCACGAGATCCGCTCGGTCAGCGGCGAAGCATTGGCCGAGGCTAACCTGGCCGCGATCCACGCCCAGTCAAGCGACCTCGATGGCGCGATGCAGGCGTTTCAGCGCAGCTATCGCATCTTCTCCGAGCTGGGTGATGTGCGCATTGCCAACAGCCAGTTGCGCAACATCGGGGAGTTGTGGCTGCGCATGTGGCGCGAACAGGGCCGCGAGGGCGCGTTGCAGCAGGCGATCAGCGCCCTGCGCGAAGCAACCGCCCAGACGCGCCACCACGGGCTTGCACCGCTGCTGCCCGCCGAACTCGCGCTGGCCCGCGCGCTGATGGAAGCGGGCGAGATCGATGAAGCTACCCGCGTACTGGCCGAAACGTCGGCAGACCTGATGGCATCCAGCGACGTCAGCACCGACGAGCTGATTGAGCAGGCCCGCGAACTTGAAGCGGAACTGTCAGACAAGACGCGCGGGCCCACGCAACGCAAGCTGCCCGGCAAATCCACCGGCCACCCCGGCAAGCCCAGCAGCGGAAAACTGACCGCCATGCGCCCGCGCGCCGCCATGAACACGCCAAGGCCGCGCTCAGACGCCAGCAACCTGCTGCCCGCGGTCAAGCCGCGCGGCCAGATGATCACGCCGCCGCCGCCCGCGCGGCCCGGCGTGAACAAGCCGGGCTCAAGCAGCCGGCTGATTCCAGCCAAGCCCGGCAGCAGCAGCAAGTTGCCCCCCACGCGCTCAGCGCCCAGCAACCGGCAACCGGCGGCACAGCCGATTACGCCGCCGCCCAAGGGCCCGCCGGTGCTGCGCAAGGGCACTGCGCCCCCGCAGAAGCGCCCCAAGGGTCCGCCCGGCCAGGCGCCCAAGCGCCGCTCCCGCGGCCAGAACTGACAAACAAAACCCCCGGCGATGGCCGGGGGTTTCTTTTGGTGCTCCTTGTGCTGGCTCAGGCCTTGGTCTTGGCCTTGGCGTCGAGGCCCTCGGCCTCGGACTTGTGCATCCGGCCAAGGTAGCCCGGCAGCTCCACGCCCGCCTGCTGCGCGAGCTCGTGGATCGGCGGCAGGGCCCCGATCAGGCTGGACAGAAAGCCGGCGGTGCCGTTCTTGCCGTTGCCGTTGCTGCCGGCGCCGCTGTCCCACACCGTGACCTTGTCGATCTTGAGGTTCTGGACAGCCTTGACCTGCTCGGCGACGAGCTCGGGCATCTTTTCAATCAGCAGCAGTGTGGGCGCGATGTCCGGGCGTTCGGCGCAGGCGGCCACCAGCTTGTTGTAACCGTCGGCCTTGGCTTCCAGCACCTTGCGGATACCTTCGGCCTCGGCTTCGTACTTCATCAGGATGGCGTCGGCTTCACCCTTGGCTTCGCGGCGGGTGCGCTCAGCAACGGCTTCGGCCTCGATTTCAACGCGCTTCTTGTCGATCTCTTCCTGGACGATGACTTCTTTTTCCAGGCGCGCGGTTTCAAGCTGTCGTTCTTTCTCGAACACCGCACGCTGGGCCTCGGCGCGTGCGACTTCGCCGCGGCGGGTGGCTTCGGCCTGTGCTTCCGCCAGTGTGGCGTTTCGTTCGGCGATCTGGGCCTTGGCGGTGTTTTCGCCGTCAACGGCCTTGAACTCGTAGTCAGCCACCTGCACGCGGCGCTGCATGTCGGCTTCTTTGCGGCCGGTCTCGGTTTGCGCCGCTTCGCGGGCGACCGCAACTTCCTGCTGCCTTTGTGCCGCGGCTTCTGCTGCGCGGCCTTCCGCTTCAAGGCGCGCCACCGCGATACGCTGGTCGCGTTCAGCCTTCTTCTTACCTTCGGTGGCCTTGGCCTGTTCGTCGGACACCTTGATCACGCGCTCACGGTTCTGGACCGCTTCGCCGGTGGCGCCCATCTTTTCCTGCTCAGCCACTTCAACGCGCGCCTGGTTCACGGCTTCACTGGCGGCGCGCTTGCCGATGGCTTCGATGTAGCCGCTTTCATCCGTAATGTCGCGGATGTTCACGTTGATCACTTCCAGGCCGATCTTGTTGAGCTCGGAGGCGACGTTGTCGTTGATCTGCTTCAGGAACGTTTCGCGGTCCTGGTTGATCTGCTCGATTGCCATGGTCGCGATCACAAGGCGCAACTGGCCGATGATGATGTCGGCGGCCTGGCTGTGCACCTGCCGGTCATCAAGGCCGAGCAGACGCTCGGCTGCGTTCTGCATCAGGTCGGGGCTGGTGCCGATACCGACGGTGAAGCTGCTGGGCACGTTGACGCGGATGTTCTTGAGTGACAGCGCGCCGCGCAGGTCGATTTCGACGGTGATGGGTTCCAGCGAAAGGTAGGCGTAGTCCTGGATCAGGGGCCACACCAGTGCCGCACCGCCGTGGATGGTCTTGGCAGCGCCGCCGCCGACGCCTTTACCGAAGACCACCAGCACCTTGTTACTGGGGCAGCGCCGGTAGTACTTCACGACGAGAATGATCGGCAGGATCAACAGCGCGAAGAACAGAAATGCAAGAATCAGCGCGATGGTGCCCGGTTCCATACCTAGAAACATAGCCCGCTCCTTTGTCTGTCAGCCTGTGAGTTCTACCGTGGGTCGCGGCGGCGTTCACGCCTTTTCCGCGACCGCGTTACCCTTTGCCGTACTGTGCTTACTCAGTCGGACACACGCGCAGCGTGTGCTCGTCCATTCGCTGCATCACCACAATCGGCTTGAAGCTTTCAATCTCCGGTCCGTCACTTACGGCATCGAATGTGCGCAGGCGCCCTTCCACGCTGACCTGCACCTGCCCTTTGCCTTTGCCGGCCTCCGGGATTTTCATGTACACGGTGCCCTTGAGTCCTTCGGCCTTGAAGTCGCGGATGGTGCCGTCGCCCTCAAGCTTCTTCAGCGAGAAGATGGCGTAGCCTACGCCGACGGCTGCAATGAAGCCCGCGACATACCCGCCGCCCAGCGCCATCCAGGGTGAAAACTCCAGGCCCAGCATCAGCAGCGACGACCATGAACCGATCATCAAGGTGACAATCGCGGTCATCATTGTGAAAATCTTGAAGTCGGCAGCCGCGCCGGCGTCGTTCAGGTCTCCGGCAAGGCCGGGCGCATCGGCAGCACCTTCACCGCCGTCAATGCCGACAAACAGCAGGATCAAGCGCAGCACAAAGAAGGCTGTGGACACACCTGCAAGGACGTAGAGTACGGTCTCCATGGTTCTGCTTCCCTTCTGTCCCGTCTGGGGACGCCGGAAAAGTAACACACAGACAGTGCCCCGCCGACTCCAATCCCATCAAGCCTTTGTAACAGGCGTAAACCGGAGCCAGCGCAGATGTTAGCGCCTGCGGCGCGGGCGGGAAGTCGCGACACCGGGTTTCGCGTCAAATGTCGCTGCGCGTCATGCGCACAGCCGCCGCAACCCGCTCAACCGCCAGCAGATACGCGGCGATGCGCCAGTTGACGCCCTTGTCGTCGGCGACGCGGCACACGTCGTCGGTTGAGGCGCGCATGACGTCGCGCAGCTTCTGGTGCACGTCATGCACCGACCACGCAAGCCGCTGCCGGTTCTGCACCCATTCAAAGTAGCTGACGGTTACCCCGCCGGCGTTGGCCAGCACGTCGGGCAGCACCGTGACTTTGCGGCTTTGCAGGATTTCGTCGGCCTCGGTTGTGGTGGGCCCGTTGGCGCCCTCGGCGATGACGCTTGCCTTGACCTTCCTGGCGTTCTTGCCGTGGATTGCGCCATCCAGCGCGCAGGGCGCAAGAATATCGCACTCAAGCTCAAGCAGTTCTTCGTTGCTGATCTCGCTGCCCGCAAAGCCGCTTACCCGGCCGGTTTGCTCTTTGTGTTCAATGGCGGCTTCTACGTTCAGGCCCTCTTCGGCGTGCACGCCGCCCTTGCTGTCGCTGATCGCGATGATGATCGCGCCCATCTTGGAAAGCACGCGCGCCGCCCACTGGCCCACATTGCCGAAACCCTGGATCACGACCCGCTTGCGCTCAAGGGGCTCGTTGCGGATCTCATAGTACCGCTGCACCGTCAACGCCACGCCGCGGCCCGTGGCATCGATGCGCCCGACGCTGCCGCCGAATTCGACGGGCTTGCCGGTGATCACCGCGGGCTCGGGGTGGCCGACGTAGTGGCTGTACTCGTCGCAGATCCAGGCCATTTCGCGGCCGCCGGTGTTGACGTCGGGGGCCGGAATGTCGAAGTCGGGCCCGATGTATGGCAGCAGGCGGCGGGCGTATGCGCGCGTGGCGCGCTCTTTTTCGTGGGGCGAAAGCGCCTTGTAGTCGATGATCAAGCCGCCTTTGGCGCCGCCGTACGGGATGTTGACGACCGCGCACTTCCAGGTCATCCACATCGACAGCGCCTTCACTTCGTCGATGGTGACACCGGGGTGAAAGCGGATGCCGCCCTTGGCCGGCCCGCGCGCAAAGCTGTGCTGCGCGCGGATACCGGTCAGCACCTGCGTGCTGCCGTCATCCATGGAAAGCGGCACAGTAAAGACATGCACGGCCTCAGGCTCGGCCAGGAAGGCCTTCATGCTGCCCGACAGTCCAAGCTGGTCGGCCACGTTGAAGAGCTGCTGTTGTGCGTTTTTCCAGGCGGTCATGGATCACTTAACGTTCGGGGTTCGGGCTTGTGTCCGGCCTGTCGCGCTGTGTCAACGGGAACCTGAAACCCGGGACTACACCTGCAAGGAGTACACCGCGATGCCGCCTTCGCGCCCGCAGGTCACCATGTTGCGGGTGTCAGGGCCGAAGGCCACGCCGCTGACGCCCTTGGGGTGGTCGGCAAAGGTGGCGATTTCGTGCCAGTCGCTCACGTCGCGCAGCACGACAATGCGGTCTTCGCCGGCGCTGGCCATCACGCGTGAATCCGGCGAAAAGGCGATGCTCCAGACCAGGCTGCTGTGGTCGCGGATTTTCAGTGTGCGCTCAAAGCCGGGAATCTCGTACACCCGGATCGTGCTGTCGTCGCTGCCGGTCAGCAGGAAGCGCCCGTCCGGCGCGAAACTAAGGCTGGTGATCGTGCCGCGGTGGCCCTTGAGTTCAACCAGCATTTCGCCGGTCATCATGTCCCAGACCACCACGCTCTGGTTCAAAGTCCCGCTCGCCAGCAGCAGGCCGTCCGGGCTGAAGCTCAGCGCCGCGATGCCGCCGCCGTGCACCTCGCTGACCGGTTCAAAGTTTGTGGTGTCCCACAGCACGGCGGTCTGGTCGGCGCCGCTGCTGGCCAAAAAGTTGCCGTCCGGCGAAAAACGCACGGCAATCACCGGCGTCTCGTGGCCCGTGATCACCGCCGCCTCGCGCCAGGTGCGCGTGTCCCAGATGCGCACGCTGTTGTCGCCGCTGCCGCTGGCCAGCACCTTGCCGTTGGGCGCAAAGTGCAGCGACTTCACCCACGCCGTGTGGCCCTTCAGTTCCGCCAGCATTTTCAGGCGCTTGCTGTCCCACACCTTGACCGTTCCGTCTTCGCCCGCGGTCGCGAACACCGCGCCGTCCGGGCTGTACGCCACCGCGTGCACCAGCCCCTGCCTTGAATCCATCAGCTTGATGCGCAGCCAGCGCCCGGCCTTGATCGGGTCCTTGTCGCGCTCATGGTCCACCAGCGGGCTGGTGTGAATCTTGGTAGTGTGGCTGGGCGGCTGGTCGGTGGTGCCGCCGCCGGTAAGGGCGATCTTGCGCATCTCGACGGCGGTGGCGTAGCGCGCGTCGGGGCGGCTTTTCAGTCCCTTGTCAACGAACACGTCCACCCAGCCCGGCAGGTCAGGCCGCAGGGCCGATACCGGCTCATAGTTGCCGACGGGCAGCAGGCCGGTCAGCAACTCGTAGAACATCACGGTGCAGGCGTACAGGTCGGCGCGGGCGTCCACGTTGGCGGCGTCGCGGGCTTGCTCAGGCGCCATGTAGCCGGTGGTGCCCATGGCGACCTCGGCCATGGTGGCGTTGCTGACTTCAAAGTTTTTGGCAATGCCGAAGTCGAGGATCTTGAGCTGGAACTCCGGCGTGCCGGGCTTGCCGCGAATCATGATGTTTTCGGGCTTGAGGTCGCGGTGCACCGTAACCTCGTGCGCGGCAGTCAGGCCCTCAAGCAGTTTTTCAAGGATCGCAACGGCATCGTTCAGCGGCACAGCCTGGCCGCTTGAGTCGGCTTCATTGATCACTTTCCGCAGCACGATGCCGGGAAAGAACTCCATGCTGATGTGCCAGCGGCCCTTCCACTCGAAGATGTCGTGGGTGGCAATGATCGCCGCGTGGCGGATTTTGCGCGCGATGCGGCCTTCGCTTTTGAAGCGCTCGACAAGGTCTTCGTTGTCGATCAGTTGCGGGTTGATGACCTTCAGGCAGCAAAACTCGTTTTCCTGGTATTTGTCGCGGCACAACAGCACGGTGCCCATGCCGCCGCGGCCCAGCTCGCGCTCAACGGTGTAGCGGTCAGCCACAACGACTCCGGGGTCGTAGCTGACGGCTTCAACTTCAAACACCAGTTCTTCGCCGGGGATAATGCGCCCGATTTCGTCGGGCGCGGCCTGGCTGTCGGGGCGTGATTCCTTCAGCGCTGCGCCGCAATTGATGCAAAAGCGGGCTTGCTCGGGGTTTTCGGTGCCGCACGCCGGGCACTTCTGCATGGTGCCAGCGGCGGCGTCTGTGATCTGCTCAGCCATGGCCGGAAGTATAGCCTTGGGCGCGAAGTCAGTCACGGGGGCCGGCCTGAAAACAACCTGCGCCCGGGTGCTTGCCGCCGGGCGGGGTTTCCATAACGTCTGAAAGGGATTGGACCTTTGCCGCCCGATACCTGAGACCTGACTCGACGAATGCTTGTACTGGCCCGCTATTCAAGTCTGCGCACCCTGGAGTACTTCCGGGTGCCGCGTGATTTGACGCTGCGGCCCAATGACGTGGTGGTGCTCAAGACCCGCCGCGGCGTTGAGATGGGCCAGGTCAAAACCGCGCCCGGCGAGCCCAAGTTGGGCCCGCGCGACCAGGTGGGCGGCGAAGTGCTGCGCAAGCCGACGCTGGATGACAGCAACCTGTTTCGCGAGCAGAAGGCACTGGACGTGAGGCCGTTTCGCCGCGCGTTCAAAGAGCTTGCGGCCAAGCACAAGCTGCCGATGCGCTTCGAAAACGCCGAAAAGCTGCTGAGCGCGGACAAGGTGGTGGTGTACTTTTCCAGCGAAGACCGCGTGGACTTTCGCGAGTTCGTGCGCGAGTACAACGAGGCCCTGAACGCCCGCATTGAGCTGCGGCAGGTCGGCGCCCGCGACGCCGCGCGCCTGACCGGCGACGTGGGCGTGTGCGGGCAGGAGCTGTGCTGCATCAGCTACATCATCGACTTCGTGCCCGTCAGCATGAAGATGGCCAAGACACAGCGCATCAGCCTCGACCCCGGCAAGATCAGCGGCCAGTGCGGCCGGCTTAAGTGCTGCCTGAAGTACGAAGACGACCTGTACAACGAGTTGCGCAAGAACGTGCCGCAGGAAGGCCAACCCGTCACCTGCGACGGCAAAGAGTGCCACGCCTGCAACGTCGATATCCTTGGCCAGAAGGTGACCATCGACTTCGGCGACGGCACCCGCGAGCAGCGGCTGATTGGCGAAATCCAGTTCGAACCCGGCTGGACTGACAAGGACATCCGCCGCTATCGCAAGGAAAGGCGCGCCAAGATACTGGCTGAGCGCGCCGCCCGCGACGCCGCCCGGGCCGCCCGCAGCACACGCATGCAGCCCGCCCGCGACACCGGCACGCGCGTTGAGCCCAAGTCCACCGAGCCCGACAGCGAGCCCGCCCCCGAGCAGGTAAAGCCCGAGCCGCCCGCCGAAGACCAGTAGCGCGCTGGTGTCGGTGGTGTTGAACACGGAGCAACAGAGTCCCTCAGTGTCGGCAAATCACCTGCTCGTTTGCCTTGGGCACTATTGTCTTTGCACAGGTTCCTTCACAGGCCGCTCAGTGCGAGAGCGTGGTGGTCAGGCAACGCGATACGACCAAGTGCTTAGAACATCCGATGGGGCGCTGTTTCCGGCCTGAAGGGCCGGCTCTGTCAGCCCAAGGCGAAGCCTTGGGTTCACGGCCGCAAGCTTCACGTCGGCCCTGAAAGGGCCGTTCACCCGGCCCCGTTGAACCGGCCTTTCAGGCCGGGGCATTCTTGCGCATGCGAATCCCAGGCCTTCGGCCTGGGCTGCAAGAGGCGACCCTTTGGGCCGGGGCGGCCTGATTCATCAAACGGCTTCTGCTTGTCCGCATCGCATTGGGTGGTCAGGCCGATCCTTGTTGAGCAGCGCCAGGGCTGCGGTGCTTGGAAACGCTTCGGTGCGGTTCTCTGTTTCTCCGTTCCTCCGTTTGAAGGCACCGCAGCCTTGAACCCGATACGCGTTTACTCCCTTGAAACGGACGGGGATTGGGTCAATAAGGTGCTGCATGGCGGACCTGAGCAAACCGATCTACATCACGACGCCGCTGTACTATGTGAACGACGAGCTTCACATCGGCCACGCGACGACCACGCTGTACGCCGACACCATTGCGCGCTTCTGGCGCGCGTGCGGGCGGCCGGTGCTTTTCCTGACCGGCAGCGACGAGCACGGCCAGAAAATTCACAAGGCCGCCACAGCCGCGGGCACCACGCCGCGCGGCTTTGCCGACCGCATCGTGAGCAAGTTCTTTGAACTGTGGGAATCGCTGGACGTGCAGTTTGACATCTTCATCCGCACGACCGACCCGTTTCACGAAGCGGCTGTGCAAAAGGTTTTTGAGCGCCTGCGCGACAACGACAAGCTGTACAAGTCGGCCTACAAGGCGCTGTACTGCGTTGAGTGCGAAACCAACTACACCGACAAAGACCTGCTTGAGGGCAAGTGCCCGATCCACAAGACCACGCCGCAGGTGATTGAAGAAGAAAACTACTTTCTGAAGCTGAGTGAATTCACCGACACCCTGAAACAGCGCATTGAAGCCCATCCTGACTGCATCGTGCCCGAGCCGCGCCGCAACGAAATCCTGGGCAAGCTGCGCGAAGGCCTGAACGACACCAGCGTCACCCGCGTGCAGTTTGACTGGGGCGTGCCGCTGCCGTGGGAAAAGCAGCACGTGATCTGGGTCTGGACCGACGCGCTGGTCAACTACATCAGCGCGCTGGGCTGGCCTGACGCGAACACGTTGCCCACAGACGCCTTTGATGGCCGCTCGCGCGGGGCGCACCACACGCCCAAGGGCGTGAAGCCTTTCGAGTACTGGTGGCCTGAAAGTGTGCACCTTGTGGGCAAAGACATCCTTTGGCACCACAGCGTAATCTGGTGGAGCGAGCTGATCGGCGCGGGCATTGCCCCGCCCAAACAGGTGTTTGCCCACGGCTGGTGGACCGTCGAGGGCGACAAGATGTCCAAGACGCTGGGCAACGTGATCCGCCCCGGCGATATCGCGGGCAAGTACAGCCGCGATGCGCTGCGCTACCACGTGCTGCGCGAAGGCCCCCAGCGCGGCGACAGCGACTGGCGGCAGGCCGCGTTTGTCACGCGCTACAACGCCGACCTTGCCAACGGGCTTGGCAACCTGATGAATCGCAGCCTGAACATGCTGCACAAGTACAAGGGCGGCGTGGCGCCGCCCGAGACGGCGTTTGCCGACACCCGGTTTGAAGGCCTGCGCCAAAGCCTGATCGCGCGGGTGAACGGCCTGTGTGACACGCTGATCCAGCGCGTGGCAGGCTTTGACCTGGACGGCGCGCTGGAGGCGGTGTTTGACCTGGTGCGTGAAGCCAACCAGTTCGTGAACGAGACGGCGCCATTCAAGCTGGCCAAAGACCCCGCGCGCGGGCAGGACCTTGACGCATCACTGCATACTTTGCTTGAAGTCGGGCACGCTTTGGCGTATGGGGTAAAGGCCTTTCTGCCGGATGCCTCAGGGCGGATCGCGGCGCAGTTGGGCATTGACACGTCAACGTCGCTGCCGCAGGCTCTGAAGTGGGGCCGGGTCAAGGCAGGGCAGCAGGCCAACCAGCCGGAGCCGTTGTTTGCCCGGATAGAGGCTGAATGATGGAAGAGCAAGCCCAGCGCGAAGAGCTGCTTCAAGACGCGGTCGCCGCCGTGGACGTGGTGGGCGTGATCCTGGGTTGCTGCCGTCGCGACCCGCGCTACCTGTTTGGCGCCTACGAGTGGCTGCTGGCCGAAGGCCTTGAGTACACAACCCGCGAATACCTGAAACTGACCGACGCCACGCGCCGGCACATGAGCGGCCGCGAAATCGCGCTTGGGTTGCGCCAGCTTGCGCAGCAGCAGTTCGGGGCGCTGGCCCGCGACGTGTGGGCGCACTGGGGCATCCGCCGCTCGCGCGACTGGGGCGAGGTCGTGTACAACCTGATCAACGCCGGCCTGCTGCACAAGACCGACCACGACCGCATTGAAGACTTCGACGACATCTACCCCGTCGAAAGCCTGTAGTCCGGCATCAGCGCCTGATGCAGCAGCGGCAGCACTTCGCCCGTCGGTCGCGTGGTGTCAAAGCGCAGCACGGTCATGCCTTCCTCGTCGCCGACCGGCTCGAAACGCTTGCGCGCCTCTGCCAGCAGCTCCTCGGTCGCGTCGCTTACCCTTGACGGGTCAAGGACACGTTTGCGCATGCGCATCCGCACCACGTCATCCGGCGCGTCGCACAGCACAAACGTGACTCTGCCGCCGGCCTGCCGCGCGGCCTGCACCACGGCTGCCCGGAACGACCGCGCGGGGAACTGCCCGTCCAGCACCACCCCCGCGCCGGCCTCGCGTGCCGCGGCGTACAATTGCCCGTACACGCGGGCGCTGACGTCGTCGGTGTAGGCTTGAGCGGGCAGACGCTGCTCGGGCGCGACGCCCATCAGCCTCTTGCGCACCACGTCGCTGTTCACGACCGGCCACCCGAAGTGCGCGCCGATCGCGGCCGCCACCGTGCTCTTGCCGCAGCCCATGATGCCCGCTACCACCACGACGTGCGGCTCGCGGGCATGAAAGTCCGCCAGCGCAAACGCCTGCCGCGCCGCGGCGACCGCGGCTTGGCGCTGCTGCTCGCCGATCTCGGGGTCGTCGAGCTGCAGCGCGGTCACCTTGCCGATCACACATGCCAGGTGCGCCTGGTAGTAGCGGCGCAGCGCCTCCGGGTACTCGTCGCGCGCGGCCTTGCGGTAGGCCGCGAACACCCTTGCCGCATCACTCAAGTGCCCCAGTTGCTCCAGCCCCGTGGCGAGAAACGCCGCCTCGGCCAGCGTGTCCAGCCGTCGAAACTGCGGGTTGAACTCGATGCAGTCGGTCACGACCGGCTTGCCGTCGATGAAGGCTATGTTGCCGGGCTTGAGGTCGCCGTGGCCGTCGCGGATGCGGTCCTGGGCGACGCGAGCCTCGAAAACGTCTGCATGCGCTTCAAACCAGCCCCGCAACAGCGCATCCAGCCTGTGCCAGCGCTCGCGCGAAAGGCAGTGCGGCACAAATCGCTCGCACTCGGCAATGTTGGCGACTGTGTTGTGGCGCAGGTTTTCGGGCATGCCGGCTGCGCGGGTCGCTTCGTCGGCGGGGTGGGCGGCCCATGTGGCGGTCAGCAGCTGCATCAGCGCTGCAAGGTCGTCGTCGCTGAGGCCGCGCTGAATGTGGCGCGGCAGCCATGCGTCGTCAGGGATGCGCCGCATGACGACGGCGTAGTCGGCCGGCGTGCTTTCCGGCAGCGTCTTGAGCAGCGGCCCGAAGACAAGGCTGCCGTCGCGTTCAAGAACTTCGCACACGCCAAGGTAGATGTCGGGCGAAAAGCGGTGGTTCAGGTCGTACTCGGCCTGCACAAAGCGGCGGCGCAACGCCAGTGTCGAGTAGTCCAGAAACGGGTACTTGACCGGCTTCTTCAGCTTGTACGCGACGTCGCCGACCAGCAGCACCGTGTTGGCGTGGGTCCGGATCACACGCTCGGGCGTGACCGCGAATGCAAGGCCGCTATGGTGAATCGACATGGCGCAAGTGTACGCCGCAGCCAACGAAAAAGCCCGGCACGTGGTGCCGGGCTTTTTGACAACTTGCCGATTAACTCCAACCGGGCTTGCGCAGTTCTTCATCGTTGAGGTCGATCACGCGGGCGTGAACGACGATGACGAGGTTGAACTGCTCTTTGCTGCGGCCCTGGCGCTTGAACAGCACGCCCAGCAGCGGGATGTCCGACAGGATCGGCACGCCGCTTTCGACCCACTTGTCGCGCACGGTCTTGAGGCCGGCGATGACGACCGCGCCGCCGTCCGGCACGCGCACCGTGGTCTGCACGGTCTGCAAGCGGATTTCAGGCAGCTGCAGGGTGACGGTGCTGGTCGGGCCCAGCGTCGTGGTGAAGGTCGGGATCGGCAGCAGCAGCTCGGCGACCGTCGGCTGTACTTCGATGGTGACGAAGCGGCGGTCGTTGCTGATGGTGGGCTTCACGTCCAGGACCATGCCGTCCAGGATGGTATCGACCACGGGGTTGGCGATGGCGGCGCTGGTGGCCGCATTGAGTTCAAAGTCGCGGATGTAGGGCACCTGGTTGACGACAGTGATGTTGGCGCGCTGGGTGTTGAAGGCGGTCAGGCGCGGCGCGGTGAGCACGCGTGCCTTCTTGCGCTTCTGGACGGCGTGTATGACGGCGTTGATCTGCGTCAGGTCAACGAAGTACGCGAACTGCATGGCAAAGCCGCCGTTGTTGGTCAGGATGTTGCCGAGCGCGTTGTCATAGATGTGCTCAAAGCGGCCGCGGATGTCCTGGTTGAAGTTGACGGGCGGGTTGTTCGGGTCCTGGTTGTTGAAGAAGATACCGCCCGACGGATTGGTCGGGGCGATACCGCCGGAGCCGTTATCGAACTGGCCGCCGGCGAAGTCTTCCGCGCCGGTGGTGATGTCTTCAAGCAGGATGTTGGCCTGGTTGGGCACGTTGGCCGGGCCGCCAAGGCCGCGGAAGTCAATGCCGAAGTCCTGCAGGAAGTCGTCTTCCACACTGATGAAGCGCACTTCCACGTTGACCATGAGGCCGGCAATCTTGCGCAGCTCGTCAAGGAAGTCGCGCAGCTCGGCCTGCACTTGCGGCGTGTGCGTGGCTACAAGCTGGCCGCCAAAGAATTTAAGGGCGTTGGGCTCAGACCAGGTGTCGGGCGCGACCGACTCGGTGATGAGCTCTTCGATTCGGTCGATGTCCAGCGTGCGTTCCGACTCGTCCGGGTACACGATCACGGGGCCGCCGCCCGAGTCGTCGGCGGGCAGCAGGCGCAGGCGCGGGCCCGCGAACTCCTGAATGTTGAAGGTAAGGTCGCGCACGTCGTGTACGCGGGTCACGACGCTGCTGGCGTCAGCTTCAGCGCCCTGCTCAACCACGAACAGGATGCCGTAACGGAACTGCGTGGTCAGGCCCAGGTCGTTCAGGATGATACCCAGCGCCGAGCCCACGGGAATGTCTTCCAGGCTGATGCTTACTTCTTCACTGCCGCTGTTGGCCGCCACTTCCTTGGAAAGCTGGATGTTGACGTTGGCGCGGCGGCGGATGTCGGAAATCACTTCCGTCAGCGGCGTGGCATCCGGGTTCAGCGGGATGATCTTGGTGCTGAGGATGTTCTGGATGCGCTGGATTTCGGGGTCGGTCTGGATGGCGTCGGCGGCGCGGGCGCGGCGCGACTTGATGCGCTCGGCCAGCAGGCCGGTCGGGTACTTCAGGGTCTCAACTTCCGGCACAATCGCTTCGCGCAGCACGCGCAGCGTGTTCTGGTAGCTGGCGATGCGGGCCTCAAAGGTCTCGCGGTTCATCGCGATCAGCTTGCGATCTTCGATTTCGCGCTTGAGCTCTTCGGCTTTGCGGAACTGCGGGTCAAGGTACAGGATGCGGTCAACGATTTCACCCGCGGTCTTGAAGCGCCGCAGCTCAACGTTGTACACGGCCTGGCGCCACAGCTCGACAATCTCTTCCTTGCGGCGTTCTTCTTCGGCCTGCTTGCGCAGGTCGTTCATGCGCAGTTCGCGCTTCAGCGCCTCTTCTTCCAGCACCTTGCGCTGGCGCGCGATCTCGGTGCGGGCGTTCTGGAGGCCCGACTCAGCCAGCGCCTGGTAGTTGCGCGACAGCTCGGCCCCGTAGGGCGCGAACTTGATGATGCGCAGCAGGCGCTCCCATGAATCAATCGCCTCGCCCCACTTGCCCGCGGCCTCGTAGGCCTTGGCTTCGCGGTAGGTGCGGTCGGCTTCAATTTCGTACTCCTGCTGGGCGGCGGCGGGCAGCTTGCTGCTGCGCGGTACAATGTCTTCGCCCTTGCTGAGCAGGCTGCGCACTTCGTCAAGCAGCGCCTTCACGTCGCCGGTGTTGCCCTCAGGCTTGAGGTCCAGCGCGCGCAGCAGGTAGTCCTCGGCGCCTTCCAGGTCACCGGCCTGCTTGGCGACCAGCGCGCGCTCGCGCAGCCACCGGAACTCAACGTCGCGGCGGCGATCGTTATCGAACGCCTGGCGGCCGTCCTTGTCGTCCTTGCCGACGCCCTGGCCCTTGGCGGCCTCTTCGGTTTTGCGCTCGGCGCCGGCGATCCCGGCACTGCCTGAGCGTTCACCGCCGGGGTTGTCGCGCATGTTGCCGGGCGCGCCTTCACCGCTTGCGGGATACGGGTCATTGTCAGACGCAACCGGGCCGGCGGGCTTGGCGCCGCTGTCCTCGGAGACGAAGCTGTTCGAGCTTCTTGCGTTGCCCTGGAAGGGCATCACGCTGCAAGCCGTGCCCAGAAGGGCAACAAGCAGCAGCACCGGCACAAAGCGCAGGTCGGTCACTGTGGCTCTCATGTAACGTAGTCCTCACCTTGGCAACGCACGCCGAAGGGCGGCGTAACGATGCACCAGGGGAACCAGGGGTCCACAAAACGGGGGGTAAAGAAAGGGTAGCGACAGCGACAGTAACGTCAAGCGCGAAAAGGGGATGGCGTATGCCATCCCCCTGTCATGGCGGGGCTATTCAGCCGCCTTGAAAACCACTTTGCCGCCCTTTACTTCCCACTTCAGATCGGCCTCCATGCATATGATCTTGAGCACATCCGATGCCTTCGTGTCTTTCAAGCTCAGGCTGATCTCGGTGTCGCCCTCGATCTTCTCAGGCAGCGTAAACTCAAGCTTCCAGGCCTCGGCGCAGGCCTTGAGGATGTCCGACACGGTCATTTCCTCAAACTCCACGCTCACCTTCTCTGCCAGTTTCTTCTTTACCTCAGCGTCGGTCGGCTTTTTGGCCTTTTCATCCTTCTTGCCTTCCTCCTTGGCGGCTTCCTTCTTTGCGGGCTTTTCGGGTTTGGCCTGCTGGGCCATCAGCCCGCCCGCCAGAATCAGGGCCAGCATTGCAGTCATTGCGTAGTGCATTCTCATCTCCTTGGGACCGTACAGGAATGCGCAGAGTATGAAGCAGAAAGCAAAGCCCGGCGCGTACAATGCGCCGAGCCGTTTGTAGCCATCGTGCCTTTTATCGCCGGTAGTCCTGCCCGCTGATACCCAGCTTGCCCCCCTTGACCGCAAAGCTCATGGTCGCGCCGTCACGAATCACGATGATCGTGACCGTCTGGTCCGGCGTGGTGCCCTTGATCGCCTCCACAAACTCGTTGTAGCCGTTGATCGCGGCGCCGTTGTACTCAACCACCAGGTCCCCCACCTTCAAACCGGCGTCTGCCGCGTTGCTGGCCTGCCCCACCGAAGTCAGCCGCACACAATTGGACTTGCCGATCGACAGCGAGGCTGTGTTGCTGCCGGGCCGAACGGTGACTTCAACGTACTGCTGGCTGGCGCCGTCAACGTAGCAACTGACGTAGTACTCGCCCTCAGGCAGAAACGTGAACTCAATCTGTTCGCGGTCGCCCAGCAGTTCATAGCGTGAAAAGCCGCCCTGCTTGCCGCTGAGCATTACGTACAACTGCGACCGGTTCACGCCTTCCATGTCCAGCCGCACGGTCACGGTCAGGCTGTTCGTCCCGGTGGGCGAAATGTCGTGGGTGTTGTCGCCCGCGGCCAGCCACAGGTCGGTCTTGTACAGCACGTCGTTCTGGTTGACTTCAAGCGTGAGGGTGTATTGGCCTGGGTTTGCGGCCTCAAAGCGGTAGTTGCCGTTGCCGTCGGGGCGGGCGTACAGCATGGAGTTGTTGCCGTTGTCGATGCGGCGCCGACCTTCTACTTCCTTTTCCTTGTCTTTCTCCACCACCACGGGCCGCAAGGCGATGTAGGTGTTCTGGGGCAGCTTGCCGGTAACGCTCAGCTTGCCGGACAGGCGCGCCGGCGTTTCCAGCACAAAACTGACCGGGTTGCTTCCGCGCCCGATCTGCACTTTCTGTGAAGCCGGTGCAAACCCGCTGACCATGACGTGGCAGATCCAGGCGCCCTCAGGCAGCCCGGCGTACTCAAGCACGCCGTCGGCTTTGCCGACGAGCTGCGCGTTGGCCCAGTTGCCGTTTTCGGCCGTGAACCACGCGCTGGCAATCATCAGGACGTTGCGCTGTGTGTCGCGGGCACTGACGTGCGCGCGGCAGCCGGCATCAATGCTGAAGTCTTCACGGTTGTCGCCGCCGGCCAGCGTTACTTCACGCGCCACGTTCTGGCCCGCGAAGTACACGTTGACCGAGGTCTTGCCCGGCCTCAGGTTCTCGACGCGATAGTTGCCTTCCGCGTCGGTCGTGGCGTACTGGCCGTAGGCCTCTTCGCTGGACATGCGCCGGCTGTAAGACTCGCCCGTTTCCAGCGACTTCAACGACATCACGCTTGACCTTGAATCTTCAGGCATCGCGCCCCAGCCGTCGTAAATCTCGGCCTCGCCGTTGCCGATCATGATCGTCGCGTTGGCCAGCGGCGCGCCGCTGGTGTCGGTGACGGTGCCGTACAGGGTGGCGGCACGCGAGAGTTTCAGGTTGTGCTCGGCGCCGCCGGCATCAAGCGTGACTTCAAGGGGCTCGGCGGTAAGCCAGCCGTGGGCGCGGGCGGCCAGACGCACCTTGCCGGCGCGGGCGCGGATGCGATAGCTGCCGTCCTTGTTGCGGAAGCGCTGCTGGTGAATCGCGCCCCAGTAGCCGCCGTGGTCCACCGACACAATCACCGTGTACTCGGCGGGGACGCCGCCATCGCTGCTGACTGTGCCGGTGACAATCACGGGCACTTCAAACGTGAACTTGAGTGTGGCCCCGGCCTTGGCGGTCTGCTGCTGTGAGCCCAGGTCATCGTTGCCGACGGTGATGCGATAGCTGTGGGCGGCATCCAGGTCGCCGAAGCGAAAGCGGCCGTGGCTGTCGGTTTCAATCTCGCGGGTGTTGCGCTGCACGCCGCGAAAGTACTCGTCGTAGGCGGCGTGGGTGGCGGGTAGGTCGCCGTAGTTCCAGTCGGGCGGGTTGACCGGCACGCTGGTGCTGATGGCGGTCACGCGCGCGCCCGGCACGCCCTTGCCGTTATCGAACACGACCGTGCCGTGGATAATGCCGTGGCCCCTGTCGTCGGGGTTGCTGGGCACCTTGGCGACGGGGCCAATGGCCTTGGGTGGCGGGGTGTAGGTTGGCGGCGTATTGGCAGGTTGGCGCCCGGGCGGGTTGGGTTTCGGATCAGGCTTGGCGGCGATGTCCGCGGGATCATTGACTATGTAGTTGGCCGGCGGCTGGCCGGGGTTGGCCTGCATGAAGCCGTAAACCCCGAACAGGACAGCGACAACGGTGATCAAGCCCTGCACAACATTGAAAAGCGAAAGTCTCGGCCCAGCCATAAGTCCCCCGCCCAAAGAGGATCCAAACGCAATCGGCACACCCATCGGTACGCCCAAGTAGGACGCAACGCTACAAGGATAGTTCCGGAAAACCCGCCAAGGGTGGTAACAGCCGTGTAACATGAACTTGCGCCGACGCGACGTCGGCGCAAGTTGCTACCGGGCGGCCAATTCTATTTCTTGCCGCGGATTTTGTTCAGCAGCCAGGCTATGGGGTCGAAGTAGCGGTCGACCACGCGCTCTTTCAGCGGGATGATGCCGTTGTCGGTGATGCCGATATGCTCGGGGCATACCTCGGTGCAGCAACGCGTGATGTTGCACCAGCCGCTGCCGTACTCTTTGCGAATCGCAGGGATGCGGTCAGCTGTGTCCAGCGGGTGCATCTCAAGCTGCGCCAGCCGAATCATGAAGCGCGGCCCGACAAACTGGTCGTGCTTGTGGTGGTCGCGCAGCACGTGGCACACGTCCTGGCACAGAAAGCACTCGATGCACTTGCGGAATTCCTGCACGCGATCGACGTCTTCCTGCATCATGCGGTGGTGGCCGTCGGCGTCGCGGGGCTTGGGCTTCAATGGCGCGATGCGCTTGTTTTGCTCGTAGTTCCACTTCACGTCGGTGACAAGGTCTTTGATCACGGGGAAAGTCTTTAGCGGCTGGACCGTGACCGTGCCTTCGGGCAGGCTGTTCAGGCGCGTCATGCAGCTCAGGCGCGGCTTGCCGTTGATTTCCATGCTGCAACTGCCGCACTTGCCGGCCTTGCAGTTCCAGCGGCAGGCGAGGTCGCCGGCGTGCTCGGCTTGTACGCGGTGCACGGCATCCAGCACAACCATGCCGGGGCCGACCTCGACGGAGTAGTCTTTAAACTCGCCGCCGTCCTTGTTGCCGCGCCAGATTTTGAAGGTTCGTTGGGCCATGCCTGTGTACCCGTCGCTTGCGCTCCGGGCTCCTGTTTCTGCTACTGATAGTCCGCGCCTACTTTGCCTGCTTCAAGGTCTTCGATCTTGCTGTTGGCAATTTCGACCAGCGGTTGCGGGCCGGCTGGGCGCTGCCGCTTTTCGACAACCATGTCGCCGTCATTGCCGCGCTTGATGATCACGTTGTACTTGACCCACTCTTCGCGCTCGCCGGGAAAGTCTTCGCGGGTGTGCGCGCCGCGGCTTTCTTCGCGGGTCAGCGCCGCCTTGGTCACGGCCTCGCTGCACAGCAGCAGGTTGCGCAAATCCAGCGCCGTGTGCCAGCCGGCGTTGTACTGGCTTGTGGCATGGGCCTTGGCGGTGGCGGCCTCGGCGCTGAGCTCTTTCAGTTTTTCGACGGCGGTTTCCAGCTCGGATTTGGTGCGGATGATGCCAACGTTGTGCGACATCATGTCCTGCAGCTTGTCCTGCACGACAAACGGGTTAGAGCCTGACTCGCGGTTCAGTATGTCCGTCGCGCGGCGCATGCTTGCTTCAACCTGGTCCTTGTCGATCACGGGCGCTTGCGCGCTTGCGGCAAAGTCACAGGCGCCGGCGCCCGCGCGCTTGCCGAACACAATCAGGTCGCTCAGCGAATTGCCGCCCAGCCGGTTCGCCCCGTGCAGGCCGGCTGCGCATTCACCCGCGGCAAACAGGCCGGGCACGGTGGTCATCTGGCTTTCGGCGTCCACACGAATGCCGCCCATGAAGTAGTGCAGCGTCGGGCCCACTTCCATGGGGTCTTTGGTGATATCGACTTCGGCCAGCTCTTTGAACTGGTGGTACATGCCGGGCAGGCGGCGCTTGATCTGCTCGGCGGGCAGGCGACTTGCGATATCAAGGTAAACGCCGCCGTGCTCGCTGCCGCGGCCGGCCTTGACTTCGGCGTTGATGGCGCGGGCGACTTCGTCGCGCGTCAGCAGCTCAGGCGGCCGGCGCGCGGACTTGTCGCCCTTGAGCCAGCGGTTGGCTTCGTCTTCCGTGTCTGCGGTTTCGGCGGCGAACTTGGCCGGGATGTACCCGAACATGAAGCGCTTGCCTTCTTTGTTTTTGAGAATGCCGCCGTCGCCGCGCACGCCTTCCGTTACCAGTGTCCCGCGCACGCTGGGCGGCCAGACCATGCCGGTCGGGTGAAACTGCGTAAACTCAAGGTCCATCAGCTCGGCGCCGGCCAGATACGCCATGGCCAGGCCGTCGCCGCTGTACTCCCAGCTGTTGCTGGTAATGCGCCAGGCCTTGCCCGCGCCGCCGGTGGCAAGCACGACGGCCTTTGCCTTGAAAATCACGAAGCGCCCGGTGTCGCGCCAGTAGGCCAGCGCGCCGCACACGCGGTCGCCGTCTTTCAGCAGGTCCAGCACCGTGCACTCCATGTGCACGTGAATGCCCTGGTGCACGCCGTGGTCCTGCAACGTGCGAATCAGCTCAAGGCCCGTGCGGTCGCCGACGTGCGCCAGCCGCGGATAGCGGTGGCCGCCGAAGTTGCGCTGGCTGATCAAGCCCTGCCTGGTGCGGTCAAACACCGCGCCCCATTCTTCAAGCTCACGCACCCGATCAGGTGCTTCTTTGGCGTGCAGCTCGGCCATGCGCCAGTTGTTCAGAAACTTGCCGCCACGCATGGTGTCGCGGAAGTGCACTTTCCAGTTGTCGCGCGCGTCCACGTTGCCCATGGCAGCCGCCATGCCGCCTTCGGCCATAACGGTGTGCGCCTTGCCCAGCAGGGATTTGCAGACAAGCCCGGTGTTGACGCCGCGGGCCGCGCACTCAATGGCTGCGCGCAGACCGGCGCCGCCCGCGCCGATGACAAGCACGTCGTGCTCAAGGGTCTGGATTTCGTTCAGGTCGGCCATGGGTCAGTTCGAGGTTCGGAGTTCGGGGTTCGGAGTTGCAGCCCGGCTGGTAACGCCGAACTTCGAACCTCGAACGCCGCACGCTACCAGGTATTCAAGTCCTTAATCACACCCTTGCTGCACAGCATGATGTAGAAGTCCGTAAACGCCACCCACACCAGGCTCAACCACGCGAACAACATGTGGCGCTGGTTCAGCCATGTGGACTTCTTCCAGACCTTGTGGGCCGTCTTGCTGCCGCTGTCGCACGAGAAACAGTCTTTGCGGCCGCCGATCAGGTGACGCCACGAGTGGCAGCCGAACGTGTAGCCGCTGATCAGCACCACGTTGATCAGCATGACCAGCGTGCCCACGCCAATGCCGAAGCGGCCATTCTTGAAGAAGGCCAGGCCGACGTCGTACCACAGGAACACAAGCAGGAACAGCGCGCCGTACAGCGCGTAGCGGTGCAGGTTCTGGACCAGCAGCAGCGCAGTTTCGCCCCGGTACTTCAGGGGCGCGCCGCGCACGGCACAGCCCGGCGGTGTCGCGAAAAACGCGCGATAGTAGGCCTTGCGATAGTAGTAGCAGGTCATGCGGAACATGATTGCCAGCACCGGAAACATGAAGCCCGGCGACTGCGGCACAAAGCGCGGCCACCACGCGGGAAATGTGCCCAGCCAGGCGTGCTTCAGGGGCGCGGCGTTGGGATAGTTGACGCTGTCCAGCGTGGTGAACAGCGGCGGTGCAACCAGCGGGCTGAGGTACGGGTCAGCCCACATGTAGTAGCCCTGGAACACGCGCACGGTCAGGTAGCCGAAGAACACCGTCAGGCCGATGGCGGTGGCGGCCCAGCCCTTCCACCACGGGTCAGAGCGCGTGGTTGCAAGAAAGTCATCTTTGTGTCCGCCGATATCAGCAGAGGCAGTTGCGGTGTTCATCGACAGTTACTCAGGCCAAGCCGGCGCCGGTTTAATACTGCTGCACCCTGAGCGCAACTGCGCAGAAAAAATGGGGAAATGCGCGTGCACCTCGAATGCGTTAGGATTGAAGCAACAGGGACAGGCGCCCGCCGGGCGCCTGAGTGATTGAATGGGGGCTTCGTCACATCCGAAGGTGAATGAGCGCGCCGTGGTCCTGCTGATCGCGGCGATGCACTTCATTAACATCCTCGACTTCATGATCGTCATGCCGCTGGGGCCGGACTTCAGCCAGGCCCTGGGCATCCCCAGCAACCGCATGGGCGACGTGGCGGGCGCATACACCCTTGCCGCCGCGGTTTCCGGTATTGCCGGCAGTTTCTTTCTGGACCGCTTTGACCGGCGCAGGGCGCTGGCTGTCTCGATGGCTGGGCTGGTGATTGCCACCGCGTTGTGCGGGCTGGCGTGGGACCTGTACTCGCTGCTGGGGGCACGCGTGCTGGCGGGGTTGTTCGGCGGCCCGGCGATGGCGCTTTCGCTGGCAGTGGTCACAGACGTGGTGCCGGCCAAGCGGCGCGGCCGTGCCATGGCGGCGGTGATGACCGCGTTTTCGGTGGCCAGCATCGCGGGCGTGCCGCTGGCACTGGAGATCGCGAACCTGGGCAGTTGGCGCGCGCCGTTCTTTGCCGTCGCGGCGCTGGGCGCGGGCGTGACTTTCGCCGGGATCTTCCTGTTGCCTTCGTTGCGGCTGCACCTGCTTTCGGGCGTGAAGCCGCCGGGGCTTGCGATGCTGCGCCTGTTGCGCGAGCCGCTGCCGCTGCTTTCGTACCTGTCGATCACGGCCATGATGTTCAGCGCGTTCACGATCATCCCGCACATCCCGACGTATCTGGTTTTCAACCTGGGCTACGACGGCGAGCAGTGGCTGCGCGAGCTGCTGGCGCCGATCGGCGGCAAACCCAGCGTGCTGGGCCCGCTGTACCTGTTCGGCGGCTTGCTGAGCTTGCTGGTGATGCAGTTTGTCGGGCGGCTGACCGACCGGCTTGGCTCGGGTGTCGTAAGCTGGATCGGCGCCGTGCTGGTGATCGCGGTGATCTGGTTCTGGTTCATTGACTACAACCCGGTGTTGCCGGTTGTGCTGCTGTTCATGGCCTACATGGGCAGCATGAGCATGCGCGGTGTGCCGGCGCGCGCGCTTGACACAAAAATCCCGCGGGCGCACGAGCGAGCAAGTTTCATGTCGCTGCAAAGTGCTGTGCAGCACTTCGCACTGGCGGGCGCGGCCATCATGTCGTCGCGCATCCTGACTGAAAACGCGGACAAGAGCCTGAACGGCATACCCACGCTGGGATGGATTTCGGTGGCGTTTGCGGTGCTGCTGCCGACCAGCGTCACGATCGCTGAGCGCATGCTCAAGCGCCGCGACGGTGGAAACACGGAAACGTTGATCGCGGCTGGCGCGCCGGTAACGGCCCCGGCACCGCCCGCGCAGGTTGCGGCAGGCACGGACCATTGACAGGTCAAGACCATGAACCAACTCTTGTACAGGCCCGCAGTGTTGCACGATGTACCGGCGCTGTTGCCGATGATGGCGGCCTTCAATGCCGGCGAAGGCATTGCATTCAGCACCGGTGCGTTCCAGCCGCCGCTGGAAACGCTGATCCGCAACCCTGAACTCGGCGCCGCGCTGGTGTTTGAAAAACCCGGCGTGATCGGCTACGGCGTGGTCACCTGGAACTTTGACCTTGAGTACGGCGGCCGTGACGCCTTTTTGACCGAGCTGTGGATTGAACCCGCGTTGCGCGGCAACGGCATGGGCCGCCGCGCGTTGGCACTGCTTGAAGACTTCGCGCGCGCGCAGGGCGCCGCTGCATTGCACCTCGCGGTGCGCGGCGACAACACAGCCGCTGTGCGGCTGTACGAGACAAGCGGCTATGAGGACCTGCCGCGCAGATTTTTGAGCAAGAAGTTGTAGCCGCGTTTCTGTTTGCGCCGCGCGATGCCGGATGGCACATTCGCGCGCCGGAGAGACTCATGGCTGCGAACCTTGAGAAGGGCATTCCAGTGCTGCCCGCCGATGACGTGGAAGCGACAGCGGCGTTTTACCGCGACAAGCTCGGGTTCACGGAAGCGTTTCGCGATGCCACGCCCGCCAGCTACGTCGGCATGCGGCGCGACGAGGTCGAAGTTCACTTTGCCGGCGTCACCGGCGGCATTGCCCGCACCATCGGCGAACAGACCATGTGCCGCTTTGTCGTCGATGACGTTGACCAGTTGTACGCCGAGTACAAGCAGCACGACGTGATTCACCCCAACGGCCACCTGCAGAACAAGCCCTGGGGCACGCGCGAGTTCGGTGTGATTGACCCGACCGGCGTGTGCCTGACTTTCTACAAAGTGAACACGGACTGAGCCGCACTAACGACAAACCCGGCACTCGCGTGCCGGGCTGAATG
Organism: Planctomycetota bacterium; assembly: GCA_019636195.1. GTDB lineage: Bacteria > Planctomycetota > UBA8742 > UBA2392 > UBA2392 > JADJRK01. The sequence continues at coordinate 32,787 of JAHBYA010000015.1, forward strand.
TTGTGGCGGAGGGGGGGGGATTCGAACCCCCGATGACCTTTCGGCCATTTCGGTTTTCGAAACCGACGCGATCAACCACTCTGCCACCCCTCCGTGGAATGTGTGGCAACGGCCTCGCACTGAAGTTGAGTCAAACTAGCGGGGGTTGCCCGCGCGCGACGGCTTGCCGCCTTTGCGCCAGCGGTTGGTCTTCTTGACGCCCTTTGCCCAGTTACGGTTCTTGATGCGTGCCGGTTTCATCGCTGTTTCTCCTGCCTTCGCGCGGCAGCACACCGTTGCGCGCATCGCGAAAGAAGCTTTTCAATACTTCACCACATTCCTGTGCCAGAACACCCGCCGTCAAAACGGCCCGGTGATTCAGGCGCGCATCCTGTACCACATTGAACAATGTCCCACAAGCCCCGGCCTTGGGGTCACTTGCGCCAAACACCACGCGCCGGATCCGCGCGTTCACGATCGCACCCGCGCACATAGGGCACGGTTCAAGCGTCACGTAAAGTTCGCAGTCGTCCAGCCGCCAACGACCCTTGGCCTTGGCGGCCTCCGCAATCGCCACGATCTCGGCGTGCGCCAGCGGGTCCTGGTTTACTTCGCGCAGGTTGTAGCCGCGGCCGATCACGGCGCCCTCGCGCACCACGACCGCGCCCACGGGCACTTCGCCCCGGTCATACGCTTGCCTTGCCAGGGCCAACGCCTGGCGCATGAAGTCTTCGTCGGTGTGGGGCATGGCTTCAGCCGTCGCTGTCGTCGTCGTCATCGACGGGTATGGGCGCCGGTGCTACCGCGCCGGCAACGGCTGCTGCGCTGGCAGCCAGTTCAGCCGCGAGTTCTGCCTCGGCGTAGCGGTTGATCTCTTCTTTCATTTTCTTGCCGGGCTTGATGGTGACCACGCGCTTTTCGGGCACGCGAACCTCGGCGCCGGTTTTTGGATTGCGCGCCTTGCGGGCCTTGCGAACCTTGACTTCGAAAACTCCGAAGTCTCGTAGCTCAAGGCGGTTACCGCGTGCAAGTTCAGTGATGACGTCGTCGATGAACATCTGGATAATGTCGCGCGTGATGGTCTGCTTCTGGTGCGTCTTTTCGGCGATGCGCAGAACCAGTTCTTTCTTTGTGATGGTTCGACGGCTTGTCATATTCAACTCACCAGAAAGTGACGGCAACGCGCCGGCAATTTATCCTAAGCCATAGGCTGAACGAGACTTAGTGTATATGATGAACGTCCTAATGCAAGCACACAGTCGCGAAAGATCCGTGCGAGATTCGAGATAACTTCTTGTCCGAAAACAGCTTACAAAATCAATCTTCTTCTTCGGTTTTGCCATCCCCGGCAAGCTGGGTGACTTTTGTACCCGCTCTTCCTTTCCGTTTACCGGGCGCGGTCTTATGGCTTGCGTCCATGATCGGCGTGCAGTGGCTAGCTCATTACGCCACTGAGCAAGGCCACCTTTCTATTCCAATGGGCTGGCCCTCCTTCAGCTTGCACGCGGGCATCATGTTGTTGTGGTCGTTCGCGCTGATTGCCTGGACGCTTTCAAAGCGCAAACCGTTGTGGGCGCTGGGCATATCGCTGCGCCAGGTGCCGGGCGACATTGCGTTTGGATTGATCGCGTGCGTGGCGATGGGCGCGTTCTATCTGCTGGCGGGCGGGGCGGTGCGCCTGTACTTCGAGCTGTTTAACGAGGCGCCGGCGGCGGTCTTTCGCGACTTTCTGTACCAGTCGGCGTACGGCGAAGTGACTGTCTGGCACATCCTGGGCGTCGTGCTGTTTTACCCGATCTTCGAGGAACTTTGGTTCCGCGGCGTTTTGTATGCAGGCTTGCGTTCTGAGCAGGGGCGGATACCCGCGATCCTGCTGTCGGCGATTTTCTTTGCGCTGGCGCACAGCAACACAATACCGATCAATCAGTTTTTCGGCGGGCTGGTGTTTGCGATCGCCTATGAGTACCGGCGCACATTGTTGGCGCCGATCCTGCTGCACATTGCGGGAAACGGGGCACTGGTGGTGCTGGGTCGCATGCTGCCGCACCTGGGTATTGAGTGACGTCCCGTTGACATGCACCCGCCGCCCGTTACTTTGACGCGCGGCTTGCGGAGAGGTGGCAGAGTGGCCTATCGCACTCCCTTGCTAAGGGAGAGTCCTCTAACAGGGACCGAGGGTTCGAATCCCTCCCTCTCCGCCATTGGCACAGTCCCCGTCTGAGCAAGCGGGGACTGTTCCATTTACACGCAACAGGTCTGCATGGCCGGCAAGGGCAACATCCCCGACGAACTTCGTGCGCGCGTGCTGCGGCAGCGCAAGCGCCAGCGCATCGTGCGCATTTCGTTCGCGATTACCGCGGTCGCCGTGGTGATCCTGATGTTCGGTTTCAATCACCTGCAAACACTCGCGCCCACTTCGCGCGTGGTGTATGCGCTGCCCGCGGGCGACACGCTGTGGCTGCTTGACCAGCACATCGACATGTCGTCGCCGACGCGCACCCAGGGCGCGTTCGCGCTGCTGCGCCACGACGGCGACTCGGTCACGTCCGGTGCGCGCCTTGACGGCATGGTTTCAAGCGCCGTGCTGCTGCCGGGCAATCGCGTCGGCGTGGCCACCGGCGAGCGCTTTTTGACCTTTGACCTGTCCGCCGACGACTTCGCGCGCGACAGCATTGTAAATCTCGGCATCGACGACCCCGAGGCCAGCACGCTGGTGCTGCATTGCGCGGCACACAACTGGCTGATCTGGACGCGCGGCCCGGAAGTGTATGTGCGCCCGCTGGACTCGCCCGAGATTCCGCCCCATTCGCTGCACAAAGTCGCGGGCAGCGGCGCGGTGCTGGGCGGCACCGCCGTGGCTGACCGCATCTGGCTGTCCGTGCGTGATTCGCGCAGCAACGAGCTGACGCTGGTGGCCTTCAAGCCCGGCATTGAAGAAGTCGTTGAACAGCCGTCCGAAGCACCGGTGCCCGCTGATGCCGCGCCCAAGTTGCGCCGCACGCGCGTGGAGGTGCTTGAGCGCGCCAAGGCCACGGCCAACGTGCGCGGCTCAAGCCTCGCTGTGCTGAAGGGGCCGCACGGCGACCTGCCGGCGCTGGCGTACATCAGAAAGGATGAGCGCAGCTGGTCACTGATGCTGTACGACACCAAAGGCAAGGAATGGATCGACGGCAAGCTGCCGCCGCGCGAGAAAGCGCCCACCGGCATGGAGCTGAGCAACTTCGTCACGCTGGCCCGCAACGGCGACGGCGTGCTGTGCGTGTTCAATGACGGCCGCGAAGTCAAGCTGGCCCACGGCACGCCCACCGCCAAGTCGATCGAGTGGCAAGAGCCTGAGCTGGTGCCGATCAACCGCCCGCAGGGCGTTACCGGCTACATTGTTTCCTTGGTGGTGCTGGTGGTGCTGTTCCTGCTTATGGCGTCGCAGGGCGTCTGGATGCTGCTGAACCGTGAACGCCCCAGCGACAGCACACTGGCAGCCATGCTGGAAAAGAAACTTGAAAGCGACACCACAACCATCAAGAAGCCGGAACTGAAGCTGCCCTACGCCAGCAGCATCGCGCGTGCGCTTGCATTGCTGATTGACCTTGCCGTAACCAGCCCAGCCGTGATCCTGCTGAAAGACGTGTACGACTACACGTTTGAGCAGGCGTACGGCTTCTTTGCATTCGGCACGCTTTCGGGGCTGGATGGCTCGCTGCTGGTGACGCTCAAGGCCACCGTGGTGACGCTGCTGCTGCTGGTGATCTACAGCGCGTTCTGCGAGGTGATGTGGGGCAAGACGCTGGGTAAGGCGCTGCTGCGGCTGCGCGTGGTTGACCGCAAAGGCGAGGCGCCGTCCAACTGGCAGATCATCGTGCGCAACCTGGTAAAGGTGCCCGAGCTGATGCACTTCCTGATACTATTGATCCCGATGGTGCTGATGATGATTTCCGGCAAACAGCAGCGCCTCGGCGACATGCTGGCTGGCACCTATGTGATTGTGGAAGCCGTGCCTGAGGAGTCGCCGGACGACATCGACATCTAGGGGCAGGTTTCATGCCTGAGACAATTCGACATCCGGCAGTCGCCGGCCGCTTCTACACCGCGGTGCCTAGGCGCCTGCGCGCGGAAATTGAGGGCTACATGGCTGCGCCGGCTGCCCCGCGCGCCAAGGCTTACGGCGTGATGGTGCCTCACGCCGGCTACATGTACAGCGGCGCGGTGTGCGGGCGCGCGCTGGCCAGCGTCGAGATTCCGCCGGTGTGTCTGGTACTTCACACCAAGCACCAGCTTGGCGGCGGCGCACTGAGCCTGGCTGCTTTTCGTGAGTGGGAGACGCCGCTGGGCAGCATCCCCGTGCATGAAGGCCTGAGCACGGCGCTGGCCAACGTCGAGGGCATCACGCCCAGCAACCTGCCCCACTTTGGTGAACACGCAGCCGAGGTTGTGCTGCCCTTTCTGCAAGTGCTGCGGCCGGACGTGCAGGTGGCCGTGATCAGCGCGATGACGATTGAGCCCGAGTTCGCGGCGCGCGTCGGCAAGGCGGTGGCGCAGGCGATTCTGGCCCAGCCGCAGGACGTGCTGGTGATCGCCAGCAGCGACATGAACCACTACGCCGACCACAACACGACGATGAGGCTGGACCAGCTTGCGCTGGACAAGCTGGCGGCCTTTGACAGCGCGGGCATGCTGGAAGTGTGCGAGCAGTTTGACATCACGATGTGCGGCGTGGGCGCGACGGCGCTGATGCTGGAGACGTGCAAGGCGCTGGGCGCAACACGCGTGGAGATTCTGGAGCACACCACCAGCGGCGAAACAAGCGGCGACTTCAACCAGGTCGTAGGCTACGCCAGCGCCCGCGTGCTGTAGCGCGACTGTTTCCTGACCCCTTTCGATCTCGCCGCGCATTAACGCATGACACCCTTCGGAGCCTGTCATGCGTTGGATGCTTTTGGCGTTGCTGGCGTTTGTGTTTGCGGCTTGTGCGGGCGGCGGCGGTTCAAAGGGCGGCGGAAACGGCGGCGGCAGCGGCAACCCGCCCGGCCCCGCGACAGCATTGGCCATGCTTACGCAACCCGCGGGTGCTACCGCGGGCAACATCTTCGCCACACAGCCGCGCGTTGAAATCCGCGATGCCGCGGGCTTGCGCGTGAACACCGACAACACCACGCAGGTAACCGCCGCCATCACAACCGGCACGGGCACGGGCGGCGCGCTGCTGTCCGGCACCGCCACCGTCACAGCCGTCAACGGCGTTGTGACATTTACGAGTTTATCGATTGACCTAGTCGGCGCCGGCTACACGCTGACGTTCACGGCAACGGGCCTGAGCGATGCCGTAAGCGCGGCCTTTGCGGTGACCACCGCAAGCGCCGGCGGCGGCAAGGCGCCATTTGTACCGGCTGTACCCGGCGGCACGGCAACCCACTACGTAAGCACCACCGGCAGCGACAGCAACAACGGTACGTCACCGGCAACGGCGTGGCTTACGTTGCAGCACGCGGCCACGCAGGCCCAGCCGGGCAACGTCATTGAAGTCGCCGACGGCAACTACGCGCGCTTTACCATCCAGAACAAGACCGCGACTTCGGGCAACCCCATCATCATTCGCGCAGCCGGCAACGCGGCCCTGATCAACAGCGGCACCAGCAGCAGCACCAGCCCTGACAACCGCGACGCAATCAAGATTTACAATTGCCATCATGTGACCATTCACGGATTGCGCACAGCCAACTCATTCCGCGCCGGTTGCCGCGTAACGGAAAGTTTTCATGTCAGTGTACAGGGCTGCGTGTTCGCCAACGGCGGCACCTGGGGCCTGTTTACCGACTTCAGCGACGACCTGGTGCTTGAGGGCAACGAGTGCTACGGCAGCCAGCGCGAACACGGCATTTACTTTAGCAACAGCGGCGACCGCGCCATCATCCGCGGCAACTATTGCCACAACAACGCAGCTGGCGGCATCCAGATCAACGCCGATCCCGCGCAGCAAAACGCCTCGTTCGGCACAAGGGGCGACGGCATCAGCGAGCAATGCATCATTGAACGCAACTGGTGCGTCGATAACGGCGGTGGCAGCGCGGCTGTACCCGGCGCCAGCCCGCCCGTAGCGGGCGGCGGCGCGAGCCTGAACTTTGCCAGCATCCGCAACTGCGACGTGAGGAACAATCTCCTGATCACGCAATACAACCAAAGCGGCATTGTGCTGTGGGACGACGGCTTCAGCTCAAGCTACGGCAGCATGAACAACCGCATTTATCACAACACCGTGATCTTTGCGGCCGGCGTCACCCGCCACTGCGTCGTCATGCGCAACGGCAGCACCGGCAACGACATTCGCAATAACGTCTTTTACGCCGGCGCTCGCGGCATCTTTGAAGTCACCACCAACAGCATGAGCGGCCTGACCGAGGGCTACAACGTGACCTACAAGCCCAGCGGCTGGGCATACGCCAGCGACGAAGCGACCAGCACCTCGTACAGCACGCTGGCCAACTGGCAGACCTTCAGCGGCCAGGGCGTCAACAACGACACGGGCCTGCCCCAGTTCACGAACACCGGCGCCGACGACTACTCGCTTCAAACCGGCAGCCCCGGCCGCGACGATGGCGTGGGTACGCTGGGCGTAACGGGCACCTACGACGGCGCATCCCGCCCCCAGGGCGCAGGCTACGACCGCGGCTGCTTTGAAAAGTAGCGGTGCCGCCTGGTTATCCACTCGTTGCAATCGCGTCCGGTGCCGCTATTGTTGCGCCCCCAATGGCTATCCTTGGCATTGGCACGGACATTGTCGAAGTCGCCCGCATCGAAAGGCTGCTGCGCGACAAGGGCGACGACTTCAAGGCCCGCGTTTTCACCCCCGCCGAAATCGACTACTGCCGCAACAAAGCCAACCCGGCCCTGCACTACGCCGGCCGCTTTGCCGCCAAAGAAGCGTTCATGAAGGCCATCGGCACCGGCTGGGCTAAAGGCGTGGGCTTTGGCGAAATCGGCGTGCTGAACAATGACGAAGGCAAGCCGGCACTACACGTATCCGGCGAAGCAAAGAAGGTACTGGACGGCTTCGGGCCGTCTTTTTTATGGCTCAGCATCAGCCACACACGGCAGTACGCGACTGCGACAGTGATTATCGAGTCAGAGGCAGACAAGCCATTTCGTCCGCCGCAGGCCCCGTACCACGTCTAGAGTCTGGAGAGCAATGCCCAAGCGCACCGACATCCGCAAGATCATGATCATCGGCAGCGGCCCCATCATCATCGGCCAAGCCTGTGAGTTCGACTACTCCGGCACGCAGGCCTGCAAAGCCCTGCGCGAAGAAGGCTATTCGGTGGTGCTGGTCAACAGCAATCCCGCCACGATCATGACCGACCCCGAAATGGCCGACCGCACATACATTGAGCCCGTTACCCCGGAAATCTGCGCGAAGATCCTTGAGAAAGAACGTCCTGACGCCCTGTTGCCCACGCTGGGCGGCCAGACCGCGCTGAACACAGCCATGGCGCTCAGCAAGACCGACATCCTGCAGCGGCTGGGCATCGAGATGATCGGCGCCAAGGCCGATGCCATTCACAAAGCTGAAGACCGCGCAGCGTTCAAAGAAGCCATGATCAAGATCGGCGTGGGCGTGCCCCTTTCGGCCGTCGCGCACACGTGGGCCGAGTGCGTTACCGCGCTGGACAAGGTGGGCCTGCCCGCTGTGATCCGCCCGGGCTTCACGATGGGCGGCACCGGCGGCGGCATCGCTTTCAACAAAGAAGAATTCGAGGAGATTTGCCGCAAGGGCCTTGCCCTGTCGCCCACCAGCGAAGTGCTGATTGAAGAGTATCTCGCCGGCTGGAAAGAGTTTGAACTTGAGGTGATGCGCGACAAGAAAGACAACTTTGTCGTCATCTGCAGCATCGAAAACCTTGACCCCATGGGTGTGCACACCGGCGACAGCATCACGGTCGCGCCCGCGCTGACGCTGACCGACAAGGAGTACCAGCTGATGCGCGACGACGCCAAGGCGATCATGCGCGAGATCGGCGTTGAAACCGGCGGCAGCAACGTGCAGTTTGCCGTGGACCCGCGCACCGGGCGCAGAATTGTCATCGAGATGAACCCGCGCGTAAGCCGCAGCAGCGCGCTGGCCAGCAAGGCCACGGGCTTTCCGATTGCCAAGTTTGCGGCCAAGCTTGCGGTCGGCTACACGCTGGACGAGTTGCAGAACGACATCACCAAGGCCACGCCCGCCAGCTTTGAACCCAGCATCGACTACGTGGTGGTCAAGACGCCGCGCTGGGCGTTTGAAAAATTCCCCGGCGCCAACCCCGTGCTCACAACGCAAATGAAAAGCGTGGGCGAAGCCATGAGCATCGGCCGCACGTTCAAAGAAGCGATCCAGAAGGCCATGCGCAGCCTTGAAACCGGGCGCGCGGGCTTTGGCGCGGACCTGAAGGAATCACGCGACACGCGCAAGATTTCAAGGCAGGAACTCAAGAAGGGCCTGATCACGCCCGGCGTCGAGCGGATTTTCATGATTCGCAAGGCGCTGCGCAACGGCATGACGCCCATCGAGATCAGCCAGTTCAGCGGCATTGACCCGTGGTTCATTGACAACTTTTCCCAGATTCTTGAGTTCGAGCGCGAACTGCGCGCCGTGCGCACGCTGGACGGCATCAACGCCGAGTTGATGCGCGAAGCCAAGCAGATGGGCTTTTCCGACGCGCAACTTGCCGTCATGTTCAGCACCACCGAAGTCAAGGTCCGCGAGCACCGCAAAAAGCTGGGCGTGCTGCCGGTCTATAAACTGGTGGATACCTGCGCCGCCGAGTTTGAGGCCCGCACGCCGTACTACTACTCGACCTACGAGTCCGAGACCGAGCTCGCGCCAAGCACGCGCGACAAGGTCATGGTCATCGGCGGCGGCCCCAACCGCATTGGCCAGGGCATCGAGTTCGATTACTGCTGCGTGCACGCCAGCATGGCTTTGCGCGAAATGGGCATCGAGTCGATCATGGTCAACAGCAACCCTGAGACCGTGAGCACCGACTTTGACATCAGCGACGACCTGTTTTTTGAGCCGCTGACTTTCGAAGACGTAATGAACATCCACGACGCCATGAAGCCCAAGGGCGTCATCGTGCAGTTCGGGGGCCAGACGCCGATCAACCTTGCGCGCCGCCTGCACGACGCCGGCGTCAACATCATCGGCACCAGCGTTGACAGCATCGACGCCGCCAGCGACCGCGAAAAGTTTCACGCCCTGGTCAAGCAGCTTGGTTTGCGCCAGCCCAAGGGTGCCATTGCCACCGGCATCGACAGCGCCGTGACCCACGCCCGCGACATCGGCTTTCCGGTGCTGGTGCGGCCCAGCTTTGTGCTGGGCGGCCGCGCCATGGAGGTCTGTTACGACGAAGCCGAGTTGCGCCATTTTGTCGGGCTCGCCGTGGAAGCCGCCGAGGGCAAGCCGATTCTGATTGACCAGTTTCTGGACAGCGCCATCGAAGTTGACGTTGACTGCCTGAGCGACGGCGAAAGCGTGGTCATCGCCGGCATCATGGAACACATTGAATACGCCGGCGTGCACAGCGGCGACAGCATGTGCAGCATCCCGACCAAGACCCTCAGCGAAAGCGTGCTGCGCGACCTGCGCGACACCACGCGCAAGCTGGCCAAGGCCCTGCAGGTCAAGGGCCTGATGAACGTGCAGTACGCGATCAAGGATGACGAAGTCTGGATCATTGAAGTCAACCCGCGCGCCAGCCGCACCGTGCCCTTTGTGGCCAAGGCCATCGGCAAGCCGATTGCGAAATTCGCCACGCAGATCATGTGCGGCCGCAAGCTGAAAGAGCTGGGCTACACCGAGGAGATCATTCCCCGGCACTTCAGCATCAAGAAGCCGGTGTTTCCGTTCAACAAGTTCCCCGGCGCCGACGTGCTGCTTGGCCCGGAAATGCGCAGCACCGGCGAAGTCATGGGCATCGACCGCACCTTCGGCCGCGCCATGGCCAAGGCACAGGCCGGCGCGTCACAGGCCTTGCCGCGCAACGGCAAGGTCTTCATCTCGGTAAAAAAGTCCGACAAGCCGCTGATCCCGCCGATTGCCCACAAGCTGCATGACCTGGGGTTCGAGCTGGTGGCCACGGGCGGCACAGCCAAAGTCATTGAAGCCGCGGGCGTGCCCGTGCAGGTGGTGAAGAAGATCCAGGATGGCCGGCCCAACGTGCTGGACATGGTGATCAACGGCGAAGTGGTGCTGCTGATCAACACCCCCAGCGGCAAAGATCCCCACACCGACGAGGCGCAGATGCGCAAGCGCACGATCATGAAGGGCATACCCACGCTGACCACAATCAGCGCCGCCGAAGCCGCCGTGAAGGCGCTGCAATCGCTCAAGGGGCAGGAAGAAACCGTGCAGGCCCTGCAGGACTATTACGCCTGAAATCCCCAATACGGTTTTGCGAACCATGGCTGGAGGACGCCATGGGAACGCTACGCTACGCCCTGCTGAACGCGCTGCTGACCCCGCTTGACGAGCAGGCCCGGCTGCGCACACCCGAAAATACCGCCCGCGCCTGGCTGCAAAGCCAGCTTGGCGATGCCGGGTTTGCCTCTGACTTTCGCATCGTGAACGCCGAAACCACCGGCTTGAACGCCACCGTCGAGGCCGAAATGAATGAGGGGCAGGAGTGGCGCGACATGCGCCTTGCCCTTGAGTTCGCGCAAGGCCAGTGGACCGTCACGGCGTTTGAGTGGCTGGACTGACTTGCGCGGCGGGCACTTGTTCCTAGCTTCGCGGCATGCCTGCGCGGTTGACCAAGCTTTCACGTACCGGTGTCCCCCACCGCGAGGCGGCTGTGCGGGCCGTCAAGGACCCGCGCAAACGGCTGCTGCGTGTGCTTGACCTGCTGGAAGCGAACCTGGGTGTGCCGGTGTGGGACGGCCGCAAAGATGCCCTGGAAGTCATGGTCCTGACCATCCTGTCCCAGAACACAACCGACCCCAACGCCCTGCGCGGTTACCAGAACCTGGCAGCCAAGCTGCCCGCCAAACGCGCCACCGGCAAAGACGCGCGCAAACTACCACGCGACGCCGACGGACAAATCGACAAAGTGGCGCTGCGCCTTTCCAACGCCGCCGACGCCGTTGAGCCGCCGGACTGGGTTGCGGTCGCAAACCTGTCTCAGAAAGAGCTGGCCGAGTACATCCGCGCAGCCGGCCTGCCCGACAGCAAGTCGGGCGCAATTCTGGCGCTGCTGCACTGGGTCAAGGACGTGACGGGCAAGTACTCGCTGGACGCGGCCATCGAACAGCTAGGTCTTGACGCGTCAATCCAGGCGCTATCGCAGCTCAAGGGCATCGGCGTCAAGACGATCAGCGTGACCCTGATTGAAGCCACGGGCGCGGACCTGTGCCCGGTGGATACCCACGTGCACCGCATACTGAACCGGCTGGGCATCGTCAGCACCGGCGACAATCGCGACAAGACCTTCACGCTGCTCAAGCCGATGTTGCCGCTCGGCCGCGCGTACAGTCTGCACCACAACCTGCTGACGTTCGGGCGCACGGTGTGCACAGCCAAAAGCCCTCGCTGCGGAGAGTGTTTCCTGCGCAAGCTCTGCCCGCAAGTCGGTGTTGAGGCTACTTCACGTCGGAGTCGCGCTGGGTGAGGTTCAAGGCCTGCGGCAGGCGCTGGCTGCCCGCCGGCTTGTCAGCCCCGGCAAGCTCAACCTGCAGGCGTGAAAGCTCGTTGCGCACCTGCCACGCGTTGGGCACGTTGATGGTTGAGGCCGCGGCAAACGCGCGCCGGAAGGTGGCGCGGTCGCCGGTTTCAACGGCGCGGCGGCACAGTTCAAGGTAGCCTTCCAGCGCCGCCACCTGCCCGTGCACCAGGCCCGCCCGAGTCTTCCAGTCGTCCAGGGTTTGAAACAGCACCTCGCCGGCAAGCGCATCCACGAGGGCGGCGCCCGCGGCCTTGGCGTGTTCGGGATTGGCGCCTTCGGCGTATGCGCTGATTGCCTCAAGGGCGCTCGCGTCGCCCAGCGCAATCTGGATGCCGAGCATCGTGATGCGCGCAGCCACCACATACACCGGCGCGTCCCTCCAGGGGTCATCGCCGTCCTTGGGCTTTCCCGCCAGTTCAAGCAGTGCCTTCATTGCCTCGTCGCTGATGGCGCGCCGCAGCTTGCCGTCCAGCGCCCGCAGGGCGCGTGTGAACACGGCCCGCGTAACCGGGTTGGCGTCGGTCAGCGCGGCCAGCAGCCTGGCGCGCGCGGCGTCAGTCAGCGCGTCCGCGCCCCGCAGCAGGCTGATCAACTGGCGGGCCAGCAACGGGTCATTGGTGGCGCCGCTGAGCTTCTCGATGGCCGTCTGCATGTCAGCGGGCGTCGCCACCCCTTTCAGCACCTCGGCCGCGAGCGCCTGTTGCGCCGCGCGTGTGCTGGCAAGCGCCGTGCGCGCCGGGCCCTCAAGGCGCCGGGCAACTTCCGGCCGGGACACCATTTCAAGGGTCGCGCGGAAGAACTCGCTGCCGGTCAGCATCGTCTCGGCGCCTTTCCAGACCGCCGCCAGCTCGGCGTCGGACAGTTCTCCGGCCCCGGTCAGCCACCGCGCAGCGCCCGCGGCCAGGGAGTCCTGGCGGCTTGCCAGCAGGCGCACGACGCGGGCGCGGGCCGGCTCCGACAACGGGCAGTCTTTCGCTATCCACAGCGCGCATGAAAGCTGGATGGCGTCGGTGCTGCTCTCGATGACCGGGGAAAGCAGCTCGCCCTTGCGGGCTGGTGCCAGGCACTCAATGAAGCGCGCGGACATGTCCAGCGCAATCCAGTTGCCTGATGCCAGCAGGCGCATCGCGGGTGCCACATCCGCGGCAGAAGCCAGCGACCGCGTGCGATCGTCGGCGCCCAGGGCCAGTGCCAGCCACTGCAGCAGCTCAATGCCCGGGTTTGCGTGGTATTCGCGCCGGATGCGCTCCGCTGCCTCGGTATCGCCGGCTGCGCCTTCGGCCAGCAGCAACGCTGCTACCACACGCCGCTCATCGTCGGCAAGCAGGTGGTCAATCAGTTCGCGCCCGCAGCGCGCGCCATCGCCGCCCCCCGAGGACAATGTGACATAGAAAAACATGGCCTGGCCCAGCCGCATCGGGCGAGCAACGAGCGCGCGTTCAGGCGGCGGGTTGCCCAAGGCCTGTTGAAACGCACGGTTCAAGGCGTCGCGCACGTACACCATCTGGCGGGGGTCGCCCGACACCTGGATGTTCAGTTGCGGCTTGAGCAGCACCTGGCTGTACTGTTCCAGCGCCTCGCGTGACACAACCACGGCCCGGCCGCTGGCCGCCGTAAGCTGCGCCATCGCCAGTTGAGGCGCTTTCATGATGGCCAGGCTGGGCACGAACCCGAAGCGACGCACCTGCATTTCCTGTTGCGTCATTTCGCGCAGCACCGCCGCATTATCAATCCGGAACAGGTTCATCAGGGCCGCGCGGCCGTGCTCATTGAGATGCGCGTTGTCACCCGTCGCGCACTCAACGGCGTAGGCAAATTCTTCGCCGATGCGGATCAGCGCGCCGCTGGCGCGCACGCGGACTTCGGCGTCGTCGTGGATCAGCGCCTTGCGCAGCGGCTTGCGGGCCTTCTCGCCCAATCCTGCCAGTTCGCGCGTGGCGCGCTCACGGGTGGGCCAGTCTTCGCTGGCAAGGTTGCTGATCAGCGCCTCGATATGCGCAGACTCATCCGCATTGTCCTGGGCGGCGAGGACAGGAAGACATGCCAGGAGTGCTAGGACCGCCAACCATCGCACGTCATCACCTCGCACAGGTTGCTTCCGGCATAGTACGCGATTTCGCGCTCGTCATCGACATCCCAAAGCCCAAATGCCGCGCGCGCGCCGGGCGCGACCACGCCGTATTCACCGGGCGGCAGGCGCAGGGCGTGGGCGGCGTTGGCCGTAAAACCGGCCAGCGCTTCCGCGGGCGACAAGCCGCAGTGCATCACCGCAAGGTTCATTACGAATGCCGGGTTGCAGACCGGCGAGCTTCCCGGGTTGAAATCCGTCGCCAGCGCCACGCACAGGCCCATATCAATCAGCTTGCGGCCGTCGGCCCACTTGTCCATTTTCAGCGCGTAGGTGCTGCCGGGCAGCAGCACGGCGGCTGTGCCGGCGTCGCGCATGGCCTTGGCGCCGGCGTCGTCAAGGTACTCAAGGTGGTCGGCGCTGTGGGCGCCGACACTTGCCGCGATCGTCGCCCCGCCGGTCAGGTGCAATTGCTCGGCGTGGATCGTGACGTGCAGGCCCAGCCGGCTCGCGGCCTGCGCCACGGCACGAGTTTCAGCGGGCGTGAACACGCCCCTTTCACAGAAAACGTCCGCGCGCTGGGCCAGTCCGTCACGGGCGGCAGCGGGCAGGATCTGCTCCATCACCAGCCGCAGGTACTCCGCGCGTTTTTCGTCGCCGCCGCGGTACTCGGCGGGCAGGCTGTGCGCGGCAAGGCAGGTGCGCACGGTGTGCATGTCGGCGAGCTCGCCGGCGTCACGAATGGCCGCAAGCTGGCGCCGTTCATCCTTCGTGTTCAAGCCGTAGCCTGATTTGCCCTCGGCGACGACCACCCCGTGATTGCGCAATCGGCGCAGGTTGCGGACGGTCTGCGCAAGCAAGGTTGCGTCGTCGGCTTGCCGCACGGCCGTCATGCTGGTCAGGATTCCGCCGCCGCGTGCAGCGATTTGCTCATAGCTGGCGCCGGCTATGCGCATCTCGAACTCTTCGGCCCGGGCCTTCACGAAAGCCGGGTGCGTGTGGCAGTCGATCAGGCCGGTTGTCAGCACGCGGCCCCCGGCATCAACACGGTCAGCCCCGGCAAACTCGGCCGGCAGTCCCGCCCGCGGACCGGCGTAGGCCACGCGCCCGCCGCGCACGGCAACGCACGGGTCATCCGCCAGCACGCCAAGCTCGCGCATGGCGGGGCCAAGCAGCGGCCCGCCCGCGCCGCAGGTAACGACACGCCGGATGTTCTCGATGACCTGCATGTCCCCCATGCTGGTTTCTCTTCAGCCCCGGCCGAGCTGCTTGCGGGCGTCTTCAACGGCTGCCGCAAACAGGCTGACGGCCTTGTCGGCCTCTTCTTTGCTGAGCACAAGGCTGGGGCAGAACCGGATGTTGTTTTCGCCGCAACCCAGGATCAGCAGCCCGCGTGCAAATGCCGTCAGCTCGATCGTGTTGCGCAACTCGGCGTCGCGCTCTTTGCCCTGCTTGCTCTTTACAATCTCCACGCCCAGCATCAGGCCCATGCCGCGCACCTCGCCTGCAACCGGGCTGCCCTTGGCCCACTCGTCCAGCCGCATTTTCATGTACTCGCCCACGCCGGCCGCGTTGGCGGTCAATCCTTCATCCAGAAGCTTGATCGTCTCGACGGCGGCTGCGCAGGCGATGGGGTTGCCGCCGAAGGTGCTGGCGTGGCTGCCGGGCGGCCAGGTCATGATGTCTTTTTTGGCGATCACGGCGCCCAGCGGCAGACCCGACGCGATGCCCTTGGCGCTGGTGATGATGTCGGCCTCAATCCCGAAGTGCTCATGCGCCCAGAACTTGCCGGTGCGGCCCATGCCGCTTTGCACCTCGTCCAGCACCAGCAGAATGCCGTGCTTGTCGCACAGCGCGCGCAAGCCCGGCAGAAAGTTTGCCGGCGGCACGACGTAGCCGCCTTCGCCCTGGACAGGCTCAACAAAGATTGCCGCCACTTCTTCGGCCTGCACTTCGCGCTTGAAGATCACGTTGTCGAAGTAATCAAGCGCGTCCTGTGCCACCTTCTCAGGTGTGTCCAGGTGCGGCGCCGCGCGGTACGAGTACGGGTAGTTGGCGTGGATCACGCTGGGCACCAGCGGCGCGTAATGGTTGCGATGGATCGCCTTGCTGCAGCCCAGGCTCATTGCGCCGTAGGTGCGCCCGTGAAACGCCCCGCGAAAGCTGATCAGGTATGGCCGCTTGGTGTACCAGCGCGCAAGCTTCATCGCGCCCTCGTTGGCCTCCGCGCCGCTGTTACAGAAGAACACGCGGTGCGGCCCGCCCCTGGTGCGTTCGCTGATCATGCGCGCAAGCTGTGCCTGCACCGGATAGTAGAAGTCCGTGCCCGACATGTGCGTGAACCGCGACGCGGCCTCGCTGATTGCCTGCACGATGCGCGGGTGGCTGTGGCCCGTGGCGTTGACGGCGATGCCGGCCGTCATGTCCAGAAACACGTTCCCGTCGATGTCCTCGGCGACTACGCCCGTGCCGCGCGCCATGACAAACGGGTAGCCGCGGGTGTAGCTGGACGAGATGAAATCCTTGTCGGCGGCAATCGCAGCCGCGGCCTTGGGGCCGGGCAGCGCGGTCTTGATGTCGGGCACAGTCGCGTAGTTCATCGTCGGTCTCCACGGTTGTCGGCATTCATGGGGCAGGCAGGCGCCGGCAAGAAACCCCGGCGCGCCTTCCTGACCCCTGAACTCTGTCCGCTGTAGGTTATAAGTTGCAACGCGCGCATCGAAAGCACTCATGGCTACGCTTCGCTGGCAACAGAAAATCAAGGGCTGCTCACTGGCGGTGGTGCAGGGCGACATCACAGCCGAGCAATGCGATGCCATTGTCAACGCCGCCAACACGCGCCTTGCCCACGGCGGCGGCGTGGCCGGGGCGATTGCAGGGGCCGGCGGCCCCGAAATCCAGCAGCAGAGCGACGCCTGGGTCGCCGCCCACGGCGAAGTGCCGACCGGCGGCGCCGCAATCACCGGCGCGGGCAGGTTGGCTGCAATGCACGTGATTCATGCCGTGGGCCCGATATGGGGCACCGGCGACGAAGAAGCCATGCTGGCGTCGGCCATACGCGCGGCATTGGCGCTGGCTGAACAGCACAAGCTGGCAAGCATCGCGTTTCCAGCCATCAGCAGCGGCATTTACGGCTTTCCCAAAGAGCTGTGCGCAAGAGTGTTCTTTGACGTGACCGAGCAGTGGCTTGACGACACGCCCAGGCGCAGCCTCACGGACGTCCGCTTCTGCAACTTTGACGACCCGACCGCGACCGTGTTTGAACGCGAGGCCCGGCGCAGGTTCGGGTAGGCGCTGGACGAAACGCATCAGTCGCCTACCATGCACAATCATGTCGGAAGCCGTGAACATCTACCTTGAACTGGTCAAAAAGCACGGCATGCCGGCGCATCCGCAGCTGATGCAACTGGGAAAAGACTGGTACCTGATGCCCGAGGGCCTTGATCAGGACCCCAACGACCCGGTCAGCACCGCGGTGTTTCGGATTCCGCCGGCTGATGAACTGGCAAGCATTCTTGCCCGCTACGCCAGCGAATGGGCGGCAAGCTTCGTCAGCCCTGACGACGAAGACGAAGCCCCGTCCGACGACGCCGTCACGCGCCTGAAGCAGGTACGCCACGAGGCCAGCCGCCGCAAGCGCTAACCCAACCGGAACTCACTGTGCGGCCGCAGGCGCTTGAGCGCGGCGCGTACCTGCGCGGGTTTCACGGCGGCGATTTCCTTGATCTGTGCCTCGGGTTTCTGCCGGAACCCGAGCAGGCTTTGCAGCACGAGGTCACTGCTGCGGGCGGTCATGCTGTCCAGCGCCGACTTGCGCGACTCAATCAGGCTTTCGCGCGCCGCCGCAAATTCGTCGTCATTGAAGCCGCCCTTCACCAATCGTGAAAACTCGCTGCGAATCAGCTTCACGGCCTGCTCAGCCTTGCCCGGATCCACCGCCGCGCGCGCCTGCATCACGCCGCGCACGCGCTGCAAGCCGCTGTGAACGGCGTACGCCAGCCCGTGCGTCTCGCGCACGACCTTGAACAGGCGGCTGGTGGACAGGCCGCCGAAAATCGCGTCGGCATACAGGCATGCGGCGAAGGACTTGTCGCCGTAGGCCCCGGCGCCGGTCCACGCGAAGTGCAGGTGGGTCTGCTCGGTCTGGGCCTTGACCCGATCGCGCGAGACGGTCTTGCGGTGCGGCAACGGCCGGTGCTCGGGCGCAACCACCCGCTTGCCGCGCGGCAGATCCAGCGCCCGGGCCAGCACAGCCAGCCCGCGTTCTTCTTTGACCGGGCCGGTAACGAAGGCCATCACGCCCGCGTTACCAAGCAGCAACCTGTGGCGCTCGGTCAACATCGGCGCGTCGATGGCCGGCAGGTCTTCAATGCGGCCCTGTTCAGAGATTGCGCCGGGCGTGCCCGCGTAAGTCCTTTGTGCAGCCAGCAATGCGGCCCACGCCGGTTTGTCGTCGGCGATTGCGCGCAACTCCTGCTCATGCTGGAACTTCTCCTGCTCAATGAAGTCGGCACGCAAAACGCTTTGTTCGGTGGCGGGACGGGTCAGCACTTCGGCCAGCAGGCCAAGGGCGCCCTCAAGCTCTTTGGAACCTTTGGGCAGGAAGCGGTCAGAGGGGAACTCGATTGTTCCCACCAGCGCCTGCACGTCGCCAAAGCGCGTCACGCCGACGCTTAGCGAGGCGCCGTACAGCTCTTCCCCGGCGCGGGCCAGTTCGCGCCGCGTGGGGTAGCGCTCGCTGCCGCTGCGCAGCACGCGGGCCAGCAACGCGTTTTGTGTCGCGATGCCCTGTACGATCGGCTCAAGAAAGTACACGCGCGCGCGCGCAGTCTTGAAGCGGTCACTGAACAGGGCGCACAGGCGTACACCGGGGCTGGGCACGACCGAAAGGAACTCGCGGTAACGGCTGGTTTTCATGCGGGGTAATGCCTGCGGGTACAATTTGAGCGGCGAAGTGTAGCAGACCCGCAGAAACCGCAAGCCGTTAATTGACAATGACAGGCAACGGATACGGGAATCAAAACCGGTAACGAATTGTTTGTGGCCACACGAAAGGTTGATGAAGACACAACGATTTTTGTCGAAACTCTGAGGCGGCTGGGACGTTTAACAGCCAGACAGTCATAGGGCGGGCGGCCGAATTGGGCCAGCCGCAAACCCCTAGGAGAGCAAGAACGGCCGACAGGCCGGCAAGGGCGCGCATCGCGCCAAGGAGACAGTTTGCCATGACACAAGTACTCACACGAACCATGCTGGCAAGCGGTGTCGTGGACGCGAATGAAAAGCGCGTACACCTGGGCGACCGCGTGCTGGACCTGAACTCCGGCTTGACCTGCGTGGTGCTGGACCACTGCCCTGAACTTGGCCCGGATTGCGTGTATGTCCAGATCGTCGAGCACGACGGCCTGGTCATGAGCTTCTGGGCGGACCCGAAGCAACTCATGAAAATCCCGCGCGAAGCGGCGTAGCCTGTGGGCAAGCCCCCCCGCCCACCGGAATACGCGTCGCTTGCGCGACGTTCATGAAGACGAAGGGTTTGCGCGCCGTAACTGTCCCCCCGACCACGGCGCGCGCAGAGACAGGCGGCAGTTTCCCCCCAGCCGCCTGTCTTCTATTTGGCGGTTTCGGCGGCGGGCGAGTTGGCGTTTTGCAGGCCGCTCTGCTGCTTGAACCAGACGTAGCCTAAACTCACCAGCGCCATGATCAGCACGAACGCCAGCGTCCAGAACATGGCGCGCAGGCGCATCTTGAGCTCAGCTTCCAGCCGCTTCTCGAGCATCTGCTCGATCTCGACCATCTTTTCGTCAATGCGCTTTTCGGTTACGTCCAGCAGTTCCATGGCCTGGTCGCGCACGGCATCGAGTGTTTCCTGCCGGAATTCTTCGGCGCGGCGTGTGGCGTCGTCAAGCAGCTCGTCGGCCTTGTTGTCAACGTAGCTGTCCACCTTGCGCCGGATGTTGCTTTCAAAGCGCTTGAGCAGCCCCTTCTTTCCCAGTGCGGTGGCATTGCCGGGCAACTCGCTGCCATTGCCCGGTGTATCCCCGTTCTGGAGCGCAGCGGCCTCAGGGTCAACCGGCGCCGCCGGAGCAGGCACGGGCACGGGCACAGCCGCGGCCTTGGCCGGCGGCGGGTCCTTCTTTCCGAGCAGCTTGTTCAGCAGGTTCACCATGCTCTCCGGCTGGGGAGTTTAGAAAAGCACAACGGGCGCGAAACGGTCTGCGCCCGCTGTTTGGTGATTGCGGAAAGTCAGTCGCCGCTTGCTAGAACCGCACGGTCAGCCGTGCGTACTCGAAGTACAGGCCCCACAAGCCGCGCGTGGTGATCCGATGGTCGCCGATGCGCCGCCTTGAGCCCCCGAAGTCGCCATAGAAGAGCACACCGGCGCCCAGACCGATCATGCTGGTCAGGTAAAAATCGACCCCGCCGCCGCCCTGCATGTGAAAGTAGATGTCGTTGTAGGTGATGCGGTCGTTGTCAGCGTCCACGCTTTCGGTGGCTGAAAAGTACCGGAAGCCGACCGGGTAAAACGCCACCCACGGCCGCACCCAGCGCGCCCAGTCCCAATCCGGCAGGTCGAACGTGAACTTGGCGCCCAGCGCCAGGTGGTAGCCCAGCCCGGTGCCACCATCGACGTGGCGGCGGCCCAGCACACCGAACGCGATGCCGGTGTGCGCCGAAGCCGAGATCCACGGGGTGAAGTAGAAGTCAAAAAAGCCGTTCACGCCCAGCCCCAGCGCGTTGGTGTCAAGCATCAGTGCCGCGCCAAACCCGATCAGCTGGTCGGTGCTGCGCGGGCCGGTGTCGTCGATCAACTGGCCGTACACGGGCTGTTGATGCCAGAGGCCGCCGCGATCGAACAGGGCGACCGGGCGCAGGCTGTCGGCGGGGCGCCAGTCGTCAGGCAACTGCTCAATGGCGGCAAGGGGCGAGGCGACAAGAAACAAGAAAACAGGCAGTATGCGTACCATGGCTGCTCTCCTTGTTCATGACCAACACCCCAAGGTAGCCAAAGCCGCAACGCGCGCGCAAGCAATATCGCATGTGCACTCTGTGATATTGACGTGTCAAGTTTACTGGCCGCGGGCTTGCAAACAGCAAGGCCGCAGGTGTTCACGTCGCGGGTGAGACCATGAGTATCCAACACAAGCTGCTATGCGCCGCAACGACCCGGCAATACGTGAAAGCGCCAGGCTCAAGGCGCTTGCCGTCGAAAAAGAGCTTGAAGAGCTGCGCGAAAATCTGCGCAAAGCCGAAAACCCGCTGGACAAGCTGGAAAACCGCAACCGCGAGTGAACACCGGGGCCGCGAATCCGCGGCCCCGTTTGATTCACTTGATTCACCGACCTACATCCGGTCGAGCCCGCCCGTGGCGATGTTGATGATGACCAGCACGCCCCACAGTATCCCGATCACGAGGCCTGCGATCGCCAGTCCTTTGCCGGCACCGCGCTTGTTCGCCTGTGCCAGGCCGATGGCGCTGAAGATCAGGCCAAGCCACCAGGTGCACGGAATGAGCGCAAGGATGAAGCCCGCGATTGCCAAGCCGGGTGTTCCCTGCTGCTGAGGCGGGGCGCCGTAGCCCTGCTGCGGATAGCCGGGCTGCCCATAAGGCTGCTGCTGGTAGCCGCCCTGCTGCCCGTACTGGCCCTGCGGTTGGCCGCCGTACTGTCCGCCCTGCTGCGGAGGATAACCTGCCATGTGTGCCCCCTTCCCTAAGGTAAGGGCACGAGTTTACGAATTCGGGCAGAAGCAAAACAGGGCAGAAATTGAAGGAAAATCACGCGGTCTGCGCCGACAGGGCCTTGAGCTTTTCTTCCTTTTCCCATTTACGGCAGGACTCGATTACGGGGTCAAGGTCGCCGGCAAAGACCTTCTGCAACGGGAAGCTTTCCTTGCTGCGGTGGTCGGTGCAGCGGTCCTGCGGAAAGTTGTACGTGCGAATCTTGTCGCCGCGCCCGCCGCTGCCTACTTGTACACCCCGTTTCGCGGCCAGTTCGCGGTCGCGCTTTTCTTTCTCCAACTGGTACAGCTTGTTTTTCAGGATGCGCAGCGCTTCGTCCCGGTTTTTGTGAAAGCTGGGCGTGGCCTGGCAATCGACCATGATGCCCGTGGGCAGGTGGCGCATCTGGCAGCGTGAGCTGGTCTTGTTCACGTTCTGGCCGCCGGGGCCGCCACTGCGGGCTGCCGTCACATCAAGGTCGCTTTCCTTGATCTCGATCTTCACGTCTTCCATTTCCGGCAGCACAGCCACCGTCGCAAGGCTGGTGTGGATGCGCCCCTGTGTTTCCGTGACCGGCACGCGCTGCACGCGATGGCCGCCGCCTTCGTACTTGAAGGCCTTCCACACCGACTCGCCCTTGATGCGATAGGTGCCGCTTTTCAGGCCGCCGACTTCACTTTCCACTTCGTCGAGCACCTCGATCTTGAAGCCGCGGTGGGCGCACCAGCGCGCGTAATTTTCAATTAGTTCGCGCGCGAACAGGCTGGCCTCGTCGCCGCCTTCCGCGCCGCGGATTTCAAGTATCACGTCGCGGCTGTCGTCTTCGTCGTCCAGCAGGATCATGTCCTGCGCCTGCGCGTAAAGCCTGTCATAGCGCTCGCGCAGCTCGGACAGCTCGGCCTCAGCCAGCTCTTTCATTTCGCTGTCAGCGGCCGGGTCTTTGATGATCTCCTCGCTGCCGTTGATCTGCTGCTGCAATGCAACCAGCTCGCGGTAGGACTCGGCCTGCTCGCGCAGGCTGCCGCGTTCGCGCTGGTACTCGGCAAACAGCTTGTTGTTCCCGTACACAGCCGGGTCTTCGATCAGTTTGCCGAGTTCGTCGTAGCGGTCGGCGCGGGATTTCAGCACGTCAAGCATGGCAGCAGTCTAGCAAACGGCTGTAAAGGACGGATGGGACGGGCAGGACTTGCGTCCTGTCCGTCCCATCGCGGATGAGCCAGCTACTCTTCTTTTTCGCCAGGCGTGGGAATGATCTTCTTTTTGCCGAAGACCTTCTTCTTTTCCAGCTCGGTCTTGAGGTCCTTGCTGAGTTTGCGGGTCGGGGCCTTGACCTTTTTCTTGGCCTGCTCGGCGGCCTGGCTCTGGTCCCATGCAAAGCGCTTGGTGAAGGCATCGACGCGGCCGGCGCTGTCAATGAACTTCTGCGTGCCGGTGTAGAACGGGTGGCACGCGCTGCAGATGTCGATCGTCAGTTTTTCAAAGCGCGAAATCACAGCAAACGTGTTGCCGCAGGTGCACGTCACCTTGGTGTGGTGATGCTTGGGATGGATGCCTTCTTTCATGGCTGCCTTTCTTTCGCTTGCCGTCGCAACGGGCCCGTGCCACATGCAGGGATACCCGCCGCCGCAAGGGGCGCGAATGATAAGCACGCGCCCTGTCCGCGCAAGGGCCGAGCGTTCCCGGAAAAGTTGCAGCCACACACGCCCGTTGGCCGTATATTAGTGACACTGGGATTGCATTTCCTTCGGGGGTCGGGGCATGAAGGGACGTTCGGGCGCGCTGGTAACCATTCTCGGTGCCATCGTCCTGCTCGCCATGGTCGGCGGGTACTTCGTCATGCAGGACGACATCGGCGCCGGCAAAGCCAAGGGCCGCAAAGCCGGAGCCTTTGATCCCGCCACGCAGGACGCCGCAGCAGCGGAAGATGATGCAGCGCAAGGCGGCTACGGCGTATCACGGCGCGGCAGCAAGGACAGCCGCGCAGAAGACGATCCCACCCGCGCGGGCAAGAAGCCCGAAGGCGCCAACGACGGCGGCAAGCCCGGCGACGATACCCAGCTGGATGTACCCCGGACCATCAACCCCGACGAAGTCAACGAAGTCGTCCCCGGCTACCTGATCGTGCGCGTCGTCAACAAAGAAGACGACCGCCCGCTGCCCGGCACCACGGTTTACTTCCCGATTCGCGGCACGCGGCTCGATACCGACGCCGGCGACGTAAAGCTCAGCGACAAGCTGGACGCCATGGTCAAGCGCACTAACCGCCACGGCGTCGCGGCCTGGAGCGAGAAAGAGCTGCTTGAGCTGGCAAAGCGCCAGGAAGGCGACGACCCTACCAGTGTGCTGGTCACCGCCATCGGCTACGCCGACCTGTTTGAGCCGCTGAAGATCCCCGACGTGAAAAAGGGCGCGGAAGCGACGTTCAAGCTGCTGCCGGCTGTGCGCGTGACGGGCAAGGTGCGTGAAAAGCGCGGCGGCATTGTCAGCTACGCCAAGGTTGAGATCCTGCAAACCAGCGGGCAGGGCGAGTCGGCGGCGCCGTTGAACCGCTTTGCAGTCAGCGCTGACGGCCTGGGCGAGTTTGCGATCAAGCTTGCGGACACGTACTTGTACGTGTTTGAGGTGCAGATGTCCGGCTACGCCAAGTACCGCAGCCGCGTGTTCAATTTCCGTGAAGACAAGCGCGAAGTCAGCATCCTGCTTGAGGCGGCCAAAGGCATCAGCGGCGTGGTCGTGGACAGCGGCAACGCGCCGGTCGCGGGCGCCGAGGTGCTGGCCAGGGATGACGGCCTGCGCGTGACCACAGACGCGCAGGGCAGGTTCTCGCTGGACATGGTGGCGGACAAGATTTTCCGCAACGACGTGAACTTGCGCGTGACCGCCAAGGGCTTCGCGCCCGCCAACGAAAAGGTGCTGGCCAACGACCACAACGTGCAGATCACCCTTGAGCCTGAGGGCACCCTCAGCGGCGTGGTGGTGAATGACCGCGGCGAGATCGTGGGCGGCGCCAGCGTGCGCTGCACTTACATTGAAGGCCCCAACCGCTACCCCTACGACGCCGCCGTCACCAACGCCAAGGGTGAGTTCAACTTTGGCGGATTTGCCGCCGGCAGTGTCCAGATTTCAGCGCACCTGGGCGAGCTGTACAGCGCCACCACCGGCATCAACGTCGCGCCGCGCACACACGTCGGCCCGGTCAAGCTGGTGCTGATCACGGGCGCGGGGGTCACCGGCCGCGTGCATGTCGCGGGTGCGGGCATCGCGGGCGTCACCATCGCGCTGGACGGCAAGTCGGCGGGCGCCACTGACGCCGACGGCAACTTTGCGCTGGGCGGCATCGCCGACGGCAAGCACAAGATCAAGATCATCAACCAGTACCCCATCGCCGACGAAATGCTGCGCCAGTTGCCGGTGTTCACCGTGGACGGCAAGAGCTACTACTACCTGCCCAAAGAACGCGAGATTGACCTGAAGCTGGCGGACAGCGTCGTCGTGGACTTTGAAGTCAAGCCCTTTGAAGCCAGCATTGACCGCAAGATTACTGTCAACATCACCACCCAGCCGAACACGCCCGTGACCGGGGTGCAGGTGACGATCAAGCCGGTGTTCGGGCAGCCGCCGGAAGGCGTTGAGGCGCCCAAGATCCAGATTCTCGCGCTGGACCTGCCCAACGGCAAAACCACGATGCCGCTGAGCCTGGTAAACGGCGTCAGCTATGAGGCCACGTTTGTCCACCCGCGCTTCTTTGAGGCCAAGTTGACCACTGCTGCACTGGCCGGCGTAAAGGACGGCGGCAGCATTGAACTGGTGCTTGAACGCGCGTTCATGATCAAGGGCACGGTCAAGGACAGCCAGGGCAACGGCATCGAAAGCGTCGGGCTGAGCCGCGACAAGAACAACCCGTGGAACATGACGGCAACCACCGACATTTACGGTTACTTCGAATTCGGCGGGCTGAAAGCCGAGGAGTACACAGTCACCGCGTTCAAGACCAGCTACTACCAGGAAGTGCGGGTGGTCAAGATCACCAGCGAAGACCCGCCGCACCTTGAAATCACGCTGGTCAGCGCCAACGAGATCCGCATCATCGTTACCAACAACGGCACGCCACAGCCGGGTGCGCACGTGCACATCTACCGAAACGACGCAGAGGGCGACAACCCGGACGACTTCAAGCGGCACTTCGACATCGGCACGACGGACGCGAAGGGCGAAAAGTACATCAACTTCCACTGGGTCCGGAACTACCAGATTGTGGCCTACTGGGGCAACGAAGTCGCGTTTGTCAACTTCAACAACATGAAGGACGTGCCGGAGCGCGAGTTCACAATTGAGCTTGAAGCCGCGTTCGACCTGACCGGCGTAGTGCTTGACTCGGAGACCAGCCAGCCGCTCGGCGGCAGCATTGTGCGCGCGCACATGGCGCAGGGCAGCGGCGAAGGCCGCGAAGGCAACTTCTTCCAGTTGCAGGTGGGCGGAGAAGGGACATTCGCGTTCAAGGTCCCGCAGGGCAGCTACTACTTCTACGTGCCCAAGACCGCCAGCCACCAGAGCTTCAACACGCAGGGCAATGAAGTGCCGCAGGGCACGACCAACGTCGTGTTGAGCGTGCCGGTGCGCGACGACATTGAGGGCAACTACGCGCAAGTGCTGAGCTTCAGCGTTCCCAGCAGCATGGAAGCGGGGCAGGACTACACCGTGGAAGTGCTGGTGCGCAACAAAGGCAGCACAACCTGGACCAGCGCCGGCAACCGCCCGTGGCGCCTGGGCAGCGAAGGCCCCCGCGACAACAACACCTGGGGCCTGACGCGCGTAAACATCGAACAGGGCATCGAGGTGCGGCCCGGCGATACCTACAAATTCACGTTTACGGTCAAAGCCCCAGCCAATGCGGGCACCTACCCGATGCAATGGCGCATGGTGCAGGACGGCCGCGAGTGGTTCGGCCAGTTCAGCGAAAAGCGCCAGATCGTGGTAAACGCCCCTTCTGGCGGGTGATCAAGACTTGATGCGCAAGCCCAGTTGCCGTCCGGGATTGTGACGTCCCGCAAGTCGAACTTGCGCATTCCAAACACGGTTGCGCACATACCCCTTCCAAGGCATGATTCGCGCCCCATAGGGGCCCTGATTGTTCGGCGAATTCGACATCTTTCTGCCCGTGGTCTGGCTGCTGGTTGCAGCCGGCATTGTGCTGCTGATTGACCTGTTCAGCGACGACCCTGACCGCGTGCGCATGTTTAACTTCTTTACGGCGCTGGGCGGCGTGCTGCTGTCTTTCGTTTCGCTCAACCCGTACTGGGACGCGCCGCCGCAACTGATCATGCGCGGGGCGATGCTGGTCGATCAGTTCAGCGCGTTTTTGATGATCGCAATCCTGATCGGCACCGCGATTTCCATGTTCGCGAGCCTCAGCTACGTCAAGCGCATCGGCGTCAACCTGGCGGACTTCCTGATCACGTTGCTGCTGGCTGCGTCCGGCATGGTGCTTTTGACCGCGAGCAACGACCTGATCATGGTCTTTCTGTCGATCGAGTTGCTGAGCTTCAGCGTGTATGTGCTGACCGGCCTGCACGGCCGCAGCGGCCGCAGCGCCGAGGCCGCGATGAAGTACTTTGTGATGGGCGCGTTCGCCACCGGCATCATGATTCTGGGCATGGCGTGCCTGTACGGCGTGACCGGCGAGCTGCAGCTCAAGCCGATCGGCGAAAAGTTGCTGGCGATTTTCAACGCCCGTGACGGCAGCAACGTAATGGCAACGTTCGGCATGGGCGCGATCCTGATTGCCTTTGCCTTCAAGGTCGGCGCGGTGCCCTTCCACAGCTGGGTGCCCGACGCCTACGAAGGCGCGCCGACCACGGTCACCGGCTTCATGGCTGTCGCGGTCAAGGCAGCGGCCTTCGGCGCGCTGATTCGCCTTGCGGTCGTCACCTTCCCGGCCTCAGCCGCCGCCGAAGGCTTTTTCGGCGACCTGGGTTTCGCTGGCTACGCGCTGTGGCTGCTTTCTGCGCTGAGCATGATCCTGGGCAACTGGTTCGCGATCAGCCAGCGCAACGTCAAGCGCATGCTGGCCTACAGCAGCATCGCCCACAGCGGCTACCTGCTGATGGGCCTTGCGGCAGCGGGCGGCAACCCCGAGGTTTACGCGGGCGTGCTGTACTACCTGCTGGCCTACACGCTGATGACCAGCGGGGCGTTCGCGATGCTGGTGTACGCCAGCACCGGCGGCCGCGATGTCGAAAGTATCGACGACCTGCGCGGCCTGGCCTGGAAGAAGCCGTCCGTGGGCATCGGCATGGCGATCTTCATGTTCTCGCTGGCTGGCATCCCGCTGACGGCGGGCTTTATGGGCAAGTATTTCATCTTTACACAGACCATTGCCGCAGGCGGGCGCTACACGACGCTGGCGATCATCGGCATCTGCACCAGCATCATGGGCGCGTACTACTACCTGCGCGTGGTCGCCTACACCTACTTCCGCGAGCCGGACGACCGGCCGGTTGCAGGTAAGGAAGACTGGGGCCTGAAGTTCGCGCTGAGCCTGACTGTGCTCGGCACGCTGTTCCTGGGCATCTTCCCGCAGGGCTTTTACAACGCCGCTGAAGAAAGCGTGCGCGGCCTGCAGCACGAGAACGAACGCCCCGTCGTGCAGGCGCCGGACAAGCCCGCGAAAGTCGCCAACAAGTAACCCGGCCCCGCAGGGCCGGGCGTGTTCGGCTTCATTTTGAAACCCCTACCAGCGACTCTCTGACGCCGCGCTCAGGGGCCCGTGTTCGAACACGACCACCGCGTCGGCGGGCACGCTGCGTTGCCCGTCTGCGCGCACCGCCATCTCCGCCGGCACGGCGTAGCCGTTGTGCCAGGGGTGCAGCGCCGAAAAGGCAATCATCACCAGCAGCGATGCCGCCACCTGCTTGCGCAGCCTTGACTCGCGCATTACCAGCCAGCGCAGGCCCGCCGTGACCGCCGTGCCCCACAGGACGGCCCAGATGGCTGTCTCCATGCCGTCCACGCTGGCCAGCGGGCGCCGCTGAAGGGCCCAAAAGGCAAGCAGGTCAAACAGAAGCAGAGCGCACACGGCCCCCAGCGCTGCCGGGGGCGCAAACCTCGCCGCGCCATTGAGCTTTCGCCTGTTCAGCATCATCTCTTTCCCCGCCCTTGTCCGCGTACTTCAGCCATCAGGCCGCTACCATGCTGTCGTAGGGGTCGCTGCCGGCCGGGTTGCCGGAGGCCTTGCGCGCTTCCCACTCCTCGAAGGTGATCAGTATCTCGCGCTCTTTGCTGCCGCGCGCCGGGCCCAGTATGCCCGCGCGTTCCATCTGGATGATGATGCGCGTGGCGCGCGTATGGCCCAGGCCCATCGCTGTGCGCAGGAAGCTGGCGCTGCCGCGCCCAGCCGCCATGATCTGGTCAACTGCAACGACAAAGTCAGGGTCCAGCTCGCCGACGCCTCCCCCACCGCCCGTGGCTTCGGCGCCGCCGCCGCTGAACCGGCTGGGATCAATGACGTAGTTGGGCTTCAGCTGCGTGCGCAATGAATCCAGCATGCGGTTCATTTCATCGTCGGCGATGAAGGCGCTTTGAACCCGGATGGCACGGGGGTCGCCGGGCATAACCATCAGCAGGTCGCCCTTGCCCATCAGGTCTTCGGCGCCCGTCTGGTCCAGCACGATGCGTGACTCGCTGCCGGTGTTCACGCGCAGGCTGACACGCGCCGGGATGTTGGACTTGATCAAGCCGTTCAGCACATCGGCGCGGGGCGACTGTGTGACGAGGATCAGGTGAATGCCTGCGGCGCGCGCCTTGGCGGCGATGCGCGCGATCAACTCGTCAATCTTGGTGTCGCTTGCTACCAAAATCAGGTCAGCCAGTTCGTCCACAATGGCGACAATGCTGGGCAGGTGCGCTTCGCTCTCGGGGTCGGCGCCCGCGTCTTCAAGGCGCTTGCGCCGCTCGCGGTTGCTGAGTTCGTTGTATTCGGCCATCTTGCGCACGCCGGTGTGCTTGAACAGCGTGTAGCGGCGCTCCATTTCCTCGGCCAGCCACTCGAACACGCTGACGGCGCGGCGCGAGTCGTCAATCACCGGCGCCAGCAGGTGCGGGATGTCGCGATAAGGCGCGAACTCAACCTGCTTGGGATCGACCATCACCATGCGCAGGTCGCGCGGGCTGCGCGACATCAGCAGGCTGGCCAGCAGGACGTTTTCAAACACGCTTTTGCCCTGGCCGGTGGCGCCGCCCACCAGCAGGTGCGGCATGGCGGCGAGGTCGCGGATCACGGGCGTGCCCAGCGCGTCCTTGCCGAATGCCATGGGCAGGTCCATCTTCTTGCTGGCGGCCTCGAACTCGCTGGTTTCAAGGATTTCGCGGAAGCTCACCATCTCGCGGGTGTGGTTGGGAACTTCAATGCCGACTGTGCTTTTGCCGGCCTGCGTCACGAATCGCACGCCGTGCACGCGCAGGTTCAGCGCCAGGTTGTCCTTCACGCGCTCGACCTTGCTCAGCATCACGTCCGGCGGGATTTCCATTTCGTAGGTGGTCACAGTCGGGCCGGGAATGCTGTCCACTACCCGCACATCCATGCGGAAGTGCGCAAACGTGGCGCGGATGATCTCGGCGCAGCGGGTCATCTCGGCCTTGGCGCGGCTGTTGTCGCGCTTCTTGCCGGCGTTGAGCATCGCCACTTCCGGCAGGCGGTAGCTTGCCAGCGCAGCCTCCCAGTCGAGCGTCTCAACGGGCTCGGGTGCGGCCTTCTCAATGGCTGGGCGCCGCGCGCCCACCTGTTGCGGCTCAGGCGCCGGTACGGGTTCAGGTTCGGCGGGAATGAGTGCAAGGTCGGGCTCAAAGACGATTTCGGATTCTTCGTCCGTCTCATCTTCTTCGTCTTCGTCGCCGTCCGCCACTTCAGGCTTGCTGCGCTTGAGCATGCGCGTGAGCCAGTTGCCGCCCTCTTTGGTTTCAGGCTCATGGGGCAGGATCGGGTCTGGAATCTCCGGCGGCGTAAGCGGGCCGGAGATGGCTTCGTCATCCTTGCCCAGCGGGTGCAGCAGGTCGCGGATGATCGGGTAGAACAGGATATCCGTGGCCAGCAGAAAGCTCAGCAGCAGGGTAAACGCCAGCACCAGGTACGTGCCGGTCAGCCCGAAGTTGGCCGCCAGCAGCCCGAACACGGTGGTGCCGATCACGCCGCCGCGCGACGGCATGATGCCGCTGTCGGCGTAGCTGTCGCCGAACATCGCGCTGAACGTGGCAACCAGCATGACTGTGCCGATCAACCGCACCGGCCAGTCGGCGGCCTTGCGCCGGAAGAAGATCAGCGTGGCGTACACGCCAAGCACGGCGACAAGCAGGTAGGTCCCGACACCCAGAAACGTGTACGCATAGTGCACCGCCACGGCGCCGATGCGGCCGCCCAGGTTGTGCGGCTCGGCGTTAACGGGCCATACGGCGCCCGCAATGTCGGCAGGGTCATAGCTGACGATGCTGAGGATCATGAAGGCCACAACCAGCAGCAGAGAAAGCGCGGCGCACTCCTGCACCAGGTCCTTGTTCAGGAACTTGCGGACGCTTTCCATTGACAGGGTGTCGCGGGTGCTGAGCGTCTTGCCGGCCACAGGACTTCCTTTCGATAACAGCAGGCCCGCAGGCACGGGCCATTCACCGTTTCGGCAGGCGGGGAGCAAATTCTTGAGGCAACCTAGAGCCCGGGGCCATTCAGGCCTATGATCGCCGGTCAACGAACCAACCGCGACGGGAGAGCCCATGGCCAAGAAGAAGACAATGGCGATGAACAAGCCGGCTGAACCCGCGCCGGAGTTCAATGTGCGTTTCCTGTACGCTTTCTGTAACGACGTGAACGCAATGCGCCGCTTTTACACCGAGCTGCTGGCCATGGCCGAGGGCGCTTTTCTTGACACCGAGAACTGGGCTTGGGTGACCTACAAGTCAGAAGGCTTCGAGATCATGTTCTTTCGCTGGGACCATCCGCTGCCAGTGGAAGAACGCTGGGCATGGCAACCCGGCGAAGCCAAAGTTGCGTCTGTTCCGCTGATCAGCTTCAGCCTGCACTATCCCTGGAAGCAGTTTATTGAAGCCGTCAAGCGCCTGAAGCAGGGCAACGCGCGCGCCCAGACCGAAAATCCCACATGGCGCCAGGGCACGTACTGGGGCTGGACCATATCCGACCCGATGGGCCACACGATTGAAGTCTATTCCACGCCCACCAAGCCGCCCAAAGAAGGCGAAACGCCCCAGTGGGTTGATTAGCGCTCAAACCGCGCATTCTCGGCCAACCGCGCGCGCATGACTTCAATGGCTTGCGGGTTGTTGTCAACCAGCGTGAACCTGCGACCAAGCTTAAGGCACGCCGCCCCGGTCGTGCCGCTGCCGGCGAAGAAGTCCAGCACCATGTCGCCGGGTTGGCTGCTGGCCGCGATCATGCGCTTGAGGATGCCCAGCGGCTTCTGCGTGGGATAGCCGGTTTTCTCGCGGCTGGTGGTCGGGACGATCGTGTGCCACCACACGTCGGTCGGCAGTTTGCCGCGCGCGGCTTTCTCGGGGCCGACAAGTCCGGGCGCCATGTAGGGCTCGCGCTCGACTTCCGCCGTGTTGAAGACGTAGTTGCCCGGATCCCTGGCGTACAGAAAAATCGTGTCGTGCTTGGCGGGCCAGCGCGATTTCGGCCTGCCGCCGTAGTCGTAGGCCCACACGATTTCGTTGACAAAGCTGTCACGACCGAAAATCGCGTCCAGCAGGAACACCTTGCAGTAGTGGGCTTCCCGATAGTCGATGTGAAAGTACAGGCTGCCGTCGGCGGCCAGCACGCGGTGGGCCTGCTCAAGCCGCGGGCGCAGAAACGACTGATAGTCTTCAAAGGCGTCGTCGTAGGCGCGCTGGGCCAGCTCGACAGTGGCGTAGCGTTCGCCCTTGAACCCGGTGCGGTCGCCGCCCTGGTCGCGCACGGTCTTGAGCACGCGTCGCTTTTGTTCGCGGCCGGTGTTGAAGGGCGGGTCGATATAGATCAGCCGCGCGAAGCCGTCCGGCAGCCTGCGCAGCACCTCTAGGTTGTCGCCGTGGATCACCCGGTTCATTCGCTACTTCAACTTTGCCAGCGCGTTGTCGATGGTCGTGCCCGCCCCGTGCAGGCCGATCCAGCGCGCGCCGCTGCGTTTGCCGACGCTTGGCAGCGCAAACCCGGCCAGATTGATGCCGTCCACCAGCGCGACGTTACCTTGATCCAGCACGCCCTTGAACTCCAGCCCGCCCTGCCGGTACTCGGCTGGGTAGCTGACGCCGTCAAAGTCCGCCAGCACGACCACCTGACGTTCGGGCAACTCGTGCGGCCACAGGGTTGCTGCTTTCTCGCGATAGGCCGTGGCCTGGATCAGCAGCACCGCGTGCTCGCCCCGCAACTCGATCACGTCGGCGACGCGTGTGCCTTCGCCGATCAGCTCCACGCGCACACTCTGCGCGATCACCGGCCCTGCGGGCTCAATCAGCCACGCCGCGCACAACACCAGCAGGTCGCCCTGCGCGTTGGCGTGCACAACGGCGCCTGCCCCCTTGCGCGTGCGGTCCATGGTTTCTTCGGCGCCGACGCGTGTGGTCAGCGTTGCCCGCACTTCACACAGCCACACCGGCCGCACCTTCAGCGGCTTGGGCAATGGTGCGGGCATCAGGTCAGGATCGGGGTCGGGGCGCGCGCTGAGGCCCTTGAAGCGCCTCCCGGGTTGGGCGACCGCGCCTGTGCTGCGGTCAAAGTGCAGGATCGCGCTGCCCAGCCGCGACTCTATCCAGAAGCGGCAACCTTCGCGCACAAGATCGGCGTGTTCGGCGGCGACGACGGCGCGCACCACAACGCCATCGGCGTCCTTGTCCACGCGGTCTATGCGGCCGACAAGGCGGTCGCCATAGACAACTTGATCACGGGCGGAAAGGCCCTGCGCATCCGCAAAGCTGATCTCGATGGGCAGGCCACCGCCGCCCTGCTCGTACAGCGCCCAGACGCCGGCAGCCACTCCGCCGGCCATCAGCAGCAGGATGAAGACGCCCATCAGTATGCGCACATGCCGCATGGGGGCAGGTTAGCCTGCAAAGCAGGATTTGCGAGCAACGGGTGCCTCAGCGCGAAGTCGCATAGGCCCGCTGAAGGTAGTCAACCCAGCGCGGGCAAGGGCCGCCGACGCCGTTCAGCGGGCGGCTGCGCTCGCGAATCTCGCGGCGCAGCAGGTATTGTTCTGCCGCTTCGCTGGCTGACAGGCGGGCTTTGCTGTTGCGCCGCGAAAGCATCAGCGCCAAACGCTGACGCAAGGCGCGGTACACCACCCACAAGCCAATGGCGCCCGCCATGGCTAGCAACGAGTAAACAAACCAGTAGGCCAGCGGCTGGGTTTCGATGCCCGGTATCGCGCTGGTGGCCAGCGCCAACTGTACACCCCACGCCGCGCCGAAGGTCAATACAGCAACCAGCAGCAACGAATACGCCGCTGGCGTCTGGACGCCATGGGCAAGGGTGTGGTCGTCAATCGGGGCGAACATGCAGATAATGTACCACACGACATTCGTGGCGGCACAGCAAACCTGACGCGGGCGAGGCGCCCGCGCCAGGTGCAGGCGGGGCGCCTGCGCTACTTTGCTACGACTTTGCAGCCATTTTTCCGCCGCAGTTTACGCAGAACTTGGCGTCGGGCAGGTTTTCGTGCTGGCACTCGGGGCATTTGGGTTTCGTGCCCATCTTGAAGCCGCACTCATTGCAGAACTTGGCCTCGGCATGCACAGCCGCGCCGCAGCTTGGGCAGCGCTTTTCGACGACCATGGCTTCACCGCAGTGGCTGCAGAAGCGCGCGCCCTTTTCGTTCATGCCCTGGCACTTGGGGCAGCTTGCGTACTGCTCGGGCTTCTTGCCCTGCTGCTGCAGCACGGCCGCCTGTTGCTGGTTCAACTGGTTCATCATCATGCCGGGCATCATCATGCCCATCATCATGCCCGCGCTGTTGCCGGTGCCGGGGTTCTTGGCCATATCGCGCATGGCGTCGGCCATCTGGAACGCGGCATACTTGTTCACGTCGCCGATGGCGCCCATGCTGGCGCGCTTGTCCACCGCCTTCTGCACTTCCTCAGGCAGGTTGAAGTTGTTGATAAAGAACTCGGTCAACTCAAGTCCGTACTTGGCCATGCTTGCGTTCAAGTGCGGCTTCATGGCCTCGGCAAACACTTTGTACTGGCCGGGCAGGTCGAGAATCGACTTCATGTTGGTGCCCAGCCAGTCGTTGACGTGGCTGACAATCAGGTCGCGCAGATAGTCTTCAATTTCGTCGGTTCTGAAGCTGTCGTCCTGTCCGACAAGGTTGTTGATGAACACCAGCGGCTCAGTCACGCGGATCGCGAAGCGCCCGAAGCCGCGCACTCGTACCAGGCCGAAGTCGGTGTCGCGCAAGGTGATGGGCTCTTTGGTGCCCCACTTGAGGTCGGTGAAGATCTTGGTGTTGACGAAATAGACTTCGGTGCGGATGGGCGACTTGAAGCCCCAGGGCAGCGAAAGCAGCTTGGTGATGACCGGGATGTTGAGGGTGGTGATGGTGTGGCGGCCCGGCGGAAAGATGTCGGCGGCTTTGCCACCGCAGCAGAAGACGGCGACCTGGTTTTCGCGCACGATGCATTGGCCGCCGAGCTTGAACTCGGCGCTGCCGCGCTCAGGGATACGGTGGCTGATCTCGTCGTTGCGTGTTTCCTGGTACTCGATGATCTCAAGAAAAATGCTCATGCCCGCTCCTGTGGTCAAGACGTCCCGGCCGCCTTCCCGGCCCGCGAGAATACTACCAAGCCCAAGCCCGCGATGGGATTCCAAAGATAGCGCCATTGTGGAACGCCAGACGGCGGCCCTGGGGGCCGCCGCCATTGGCTTGTGTCACAGGTAGCAGGGCTACTTGCCCTTGCCCTTCTTGTCTTTCTCTTCCTTCTCTTTCTTCTCGCGATCTTCCTTCTCTTTCTTCTCCCGCTCTTCCTTTTCTTTCTTCTCGCGCTCTTCCTTTTCCTTCTTCTCGCGCTCTTCCTTCTCCTTCTTCTCGCGCTCTTCCTTCTCTTTCTTCTCCCGCTCTTCCTTTTCTTTCTTCTCGCGATCTTCCTTCTCCTTCAGGTCGCGGGCTTCCTTCTCTTTCTTCTCCCGCTCTTCCTTTTCTTTCTTCTCGCGCTCTTCCTTTTCCTTCTTCTCCCGCTCCTCCTTCTCTTTCTTCTCGCGATCTTCCTTTTCCTTCTTCTCCCGCTCCTCCTTCTCCTTCAGGTCGCGGGCTTCCTTCTCCTTCTTCTCGCGCTCTTCCTTTTCCTTCTTCTCCCGCTCCTCCTTCTCCTTCTTCTCGCGATCTTCCTTTTCCTTCTTCTCCCGCTCCTCCTTCTCCTTCAGGTCGCGGGCTTCCTTCTCTTTCTTCTCGCGCTCTTCCTTTTCCTTTTTCTCCCGCTCCTCCTTCTCTTTCTTCTCGCGGGCTTCCTTCTCCAGCTTCTCCTTCTCTTCCTTTTCCTTCTTTTCGCGAGCTTCCTTCTCCTTCTTCTCGCGCTCTTCCTTTTCCTTCTTCTCCCGCTCCTCCTTCTCTTTCTTCTCGCGGGCTTCCTTCTCCAGCTTCTCCTTCTCTTCCTTTTCCTTCTTTTCGCGAGCTTCCTTCTCCTTCTTCTCCCGCTCTTCCTTCTCCTTCTTCTCGCGAGCTTCCTTCTCGCGCTTCTCGCGGTCGGCCTTTTCCTTGTCTTCCGTTTCCTTCTTCTCGCGA
This sequence comes from Planctomycetota bacterium, assembly GCA_019636195.1. Taxonomy (GTDB): domain Bacteria; phylum Planctomycetota; class UBA8742; order UBA2392; family UBA2392; genus JADJRK01. The sequence goes on from JAHBYA010000015.1 coordinate 68,994, forward strand.
GCTTCCTTCTCTTTCTTCTCCCGTTCTTCCCTTTCCTTCTTCTCGCGCTCTTCTTTCTCTCGATCCGGGGCGTCCGCCTTCTTTACCTTGGGGCGGTACACGTGGACCTTTTCGCCGTCGTCGCGCTTGTGTCCCGGAACCTTGTGGTCTCGCTCATCCTGAATCTGGCGCCGCGGAGGCTTCTTGCCTGTGTACCTTTCAGCATCGTCATACCCGATTGCGCCGTTCCAGGGCCGCCCTTTGTTCACCGTCAGGCTGCCCCGCACGCTGCACTGGCGCAGGATGACAACGGTCTGGCGCCGGTTGATGATGACCACATGCAGGCTCTTCGACATGAAGTGCCGGTGCTCAACAAACACCCAGCAGTACTCGTGAATCTCAACCTCCCAGCGCACGCCCACGGTGCGAATGCCCGCACTCGTGGACCAGCCGATCGTCGGCGGCAACGCCGCCCAACCCACGTAGCCGCCGCCTTCACGCCATACCACCCAGCCGCCGCTCCACTCATAGCCCGGCACCCAGTGCCAGCGATTCTTGTGGTACATCCAGCGACCGTAGTGTTCGCAGGCCCAGCCCCACTCGTAATCCGAAACCCAGTACCAGCCGTAGTCGTTCAGCCACACCCAATAGCCGTGGCTGTACGGGCGCCAGTCATCGGACACGTTGTGCGGGTACCAGCACTGGCCGTAGCCCTCTATGTGAACCCAAGTGCCATAGGGTGCCAAGGGCTCGTGAAAGTGGGTAATTTCAATCTCGATGTAGTCGGGTTCAGGTTGCGGCTGGGGCTGCGGCTGCGGTTGGGGCTGAGGCTGGGGATCCGAGCGCCGGTCGGACTCAATGTAAACCGTCTTTGTCCGGCATCCGCTGGCCGCAACCAGCGCAATCAGCACAAGCGCTATAAGCGCGACAGTAGTGCGCATCTTGGATCTCCGTTGGAATCTGACCCCAGTGGACCGGGTTTTCCTGCCCCGGATGATCTTACGAGACGGGCCAACAGGCGCACCATGCCAATTTTCCGTCACCAGCACGCTTTTCGCTCCAATGGCCGGGGGCCATCGGGACCTGTTCGCGGGACGTGATTGCCAGCGCGCAAATGCTGTTAATCAGCGCAAAGCCCGGCACTTGCGTGCCGGGCTGGATGGTACCTTGGAGTGCCCTACTCCATGGCTTCGTCGATGTCGGGTTTCTTTTTGTCCGGCGGCTTGGCTTCTTTCTTTTCGCCGGTGGTTGGGTCTTTGGGCTTTTCTTCTTTGGCTTTGGGGTCGGGTTTGGCTTTGCCCTTCTTGCCGAAGTACACGGGCAGGTTGTCTTTCTCTAAACACAGGATGATCGTCCAGTGCGCGGTATTCCAGACCGCGCCCATGTCCAGGTCGTTGTTGCGGCCCATCTGGGCGCTTTCTTTCGTTGGCCGCCCTGTAAAGCTGCCGTCGGGGCAGCGCAGCATGGTGCACTCCTGCCTTTGGGCGGCCCAATACTCTTCCCATGCTTTCTTGCCTTCGCGCCAGCAGGCGCAGGCCGCTGACAGGTGGTGCATTGTGGGGCTTACGTGGCCGTCAATGATCTCGCGCAGGCTGCCGCGCATGAAGCCGACCATGCTTTTGTAGTACGGGTGGTCGTCGCGGCCCACGGCGCCGAACGCCATGATCGCGCCGCCGGTGCGGCCGCAATCGCCCCAGCCGACCTGGCCCGGCCGCGTGCTGTAGCCGACGCCGCCTTTGCCGCCGCCGCAGGCCTGGATGTAGCTGAGCATCTTTTCGATCCTGGCCTTATCGACGTTGACACCGTTGGCCATGGCGCCGCCCAGCGCGGCGACGCAATAGTTGCTCACGATCTCAAGCTCAAGGTAGTTCAGGGCGTTGGGGCCGCCGGGGCCATGGGCAAAGCCGCCGCTGTCTTCCATGTTCTTGAGAATCGTCTCGGCTACCCACTTGAGTTTGTCATCAAGCCCCTTCTGGGGCGATGCGGCTTGCACTTCGGCCAGAAAGATCCCGCCGTAGCCTAAGCCCCAGTTGGTCTGGTTCCAGTTCGCGCCGCCGCCGGCCATGCGGCCCAGTTCACTTTCCTTGCCGATGTTCGCGGCGACGAAGCCCGCGGCCTTGCTGACGTTGGTTTTGTACTTGCTCTTGGCTGCGTCGTGGCCCGCGGCCAGAAAGGCCATCCCGCACAGGCTGGTCATTACCACGCGGCCGTTTTCACCGGACAGGTGGCAGTCCCAGCCGCCGTCGCCGCGTTGTTCCTTGGCCAGAAACTCAAGCGCGCTGTCCACAATGGTGTCGCGCATCTTGCCGCCGGGAAACTTGGCGGCGTCGGCGCCGTAGCAGGGCACTTCAACGTCCACGGTGATGCTGCGGCCGCCACGCTGGACCGTGAGCTTGACCACGGCATCTTTGGCTTTCCTGGCGGCTTCCGCGGCTTCGATTGCGCTGCCAAGCTCATGGTACGGGTCAGCGCCGAATGCTTTGGGCGCGCCGGTGATGATGTCGCCCACCTGCAAACCCGCTTTCTCGGCTGGCGAACCCGACATAACGCTTTGGACGTTCAAGCCGGCTGGGCTGCGCTCGATGGTGGCTTTGCCGCCGATGGGCCCGAGGTTGTAGTAGTCGCCCTCACTGCCGCCGGGCATGCCGGGGTTGCGTCCGGGGCGGGGGATGGGCGGCCTGGGCTGGGCTTCGGCAACGGCCAGCATGGCGACAAGCAGAAAAACGAAAGCCGGAACGCTGACGCGGAATGCGTAGTGCATTGAACCTCTCCGAAAGCTGCCCAGCTTCACGGGTTAGTGGCTGGCAGCGTCGCAACCTAACGCAAAAACGGGCGCGGCAACCAGTTGCGTGTCGGGTTAGGGAACAGCATGCAGGCCAGCTCGAGCCCGGCAACGAACGGGGGCCCAACCAAATGGGGTATCGCTTCCCTCGGGATACCAACAGCGCACTGTATGGTGGTGATGGGCCGACAATTTCATGGAATTGTGACATGTTCAGCGTATAGTGCTGCTGACGCACTAGGGATTGAGTTTATGCGCTGTCCGTTTTGCAGTGTCGATAACGACAAGGTCGTCGATTCACGCAGCAGCAGCGATGGCGGTGTGGTGCGCCGGCGCCGTGAGTGCATTGCTTGCGGCAAGCGCTTTACGACCTACGAGCGGATTGAGGAAACGCCGCTGCGTGTCGTGAAGAAGGACGGCAGCCGCGCGCCCTTTGACCGCGAAAAGATCCGCCACGGCATCCAGCGTGCCTGCGAAAAGCGCCCGGTCAGCGGCGCGCAGATAGACGACCTGGTGGCTGAGATTGACAACGAGATCACGCGCAAGTTCGATCGTGAGGTGCCGACGCGGATCATCGGCGAGCTGGTGATGGAAGGCCTGAAGAAGCTGGACAAGGTGGCCTACGTGCGCTTTGCCAGCGTGTACCGCGAGTTCAAAGACCTCGAAGACTTCGTCGCCGCGGTAAAGGGTGCATAAGCGCAGAAAAGCCCGGCAGACACGAACCGACTGCGATCCTTCGGTTCGTGCGCTGCGCGCACCGTGACGGTCTGCCGGTGCGGGAACCTTGCATGGTTTAGTGTCCGCGGCTTCAGGCTTGATCCGGACTCTCGTGTTCGCCGGTTTCGGCGTTGCTGCCCATGCCGCGCTCAGGCTCTTCGATCTCCATGCGCCAGGTTTCCTCGAGTGCTTCAACTTCGGTGGGCAGCCACACGCGCGCTTCGCCGGTTTCGCGCATGCGGCGCAAGTCCTCGGCGAAAAAGAACTCGTGCTCGCCGAATGCCGGCTGCAACTGGTCCATCCAGGTCGCGTGGCGGTCGAACTTCGCGAAAAACACGCGGTTGGTCCATGCCGGGTCGCGGCCCTGTATGAACTTCAGGACAAACACCTTTTCGCCGTAAACCTCGGCAATGCCGTCAATCAGCACCTTGCCGGGCGTGCAGCTCATGCTTGGGCCGCGCACCGTGCGGGCAAGGCCGGTCACCTGCCGGTATGCTTCGGTGAAAATCTCGTAGGCCTGCCACAGCGGTACTTCAAAGTAGCCGCGGGCGCCGGTGTCGCGCTCGACAAACATGTAGTAGGGCACGGCGCCAAGCCTGATCTGGGTGCGCCACATCTGCGCCCAGTTGTCGGCGTTGTCGTTGACATGGCGAATCAGCGGCGCCTGGCAGCGCACGGTGGCGCCCGCGTCGCGCAGGCGTCGCACGGCCAGCCTTGCAACGTCGGTTTCCAGTTCTTTGCGTACGCTGTAATGGGCCATGATGGCGCAGTCGCGGCCGGCATCGCGAATGTCGGTCAACAGGCGCATCAGGTCGTCGGCGTCCTGGCCGTGCGTGAAGCGGTAGGGCCAGTACGCGGGCGCCTTTGTACCGATGCGGATGCTGGCGATGTGTTCAAGCTCCGGCGTAAGCAGCGGCTCGATGTACTGGCGCAGCAGCTCGGTGCGCATGATCATGGGGTCGCCGCCGGTGAACAGCACACTGGTGACTTCTTTGTGCCTTTTCAGGTACTGCACGAGCGGGGCAACTTCCTTGCTGGCGAACTTCATGTCGTCAAGGCCGACAAACTGCGGCCAGCGGAAGCAGTAGGTGCAGTAAGCGTGGCAGGTCTGGCCCGCCATGGGGAAAAACAGCACCGTCTCGCGGTACTTGTGCTGCATGCCCGGCACAGCGTGGCCGTCTTCATGGGGCACGTTCAGGCTTTTCTGGCCGGCTGGGTGCGGGTTCAGCCCGTACTGGATGCGCCGAACTTCGGCGTTCAGCGCCGTGCCTGGCGCGTTGCTGCGCAGCATGCCGCGCAGCGTGGCCAGGTCATCGGGGTTCAGCATTCCCGGCTGGGGAAATGTCAGTTGAAACATCGGGTCGTCGGGGATGTTGTCCCAGTCAATCAGCTCTTCGACGACGTAGTTGTTGATCCGAAACGGCAGCACTTGTGCAACGGCGCGCATCGAAAGGCGCTGGTCTTCATCCAGTACGGATATCTGCGTGATCCGGTCCATGGTCTGGGCCGTGTACACCTGGAACTTGCGCTCGTGGATCATGCTTGCTCCTTTCAGTTGCGACCGGCGACAAACACGCACACGAGGGGCTTCCTCGGGCCGGCCAGGTCATGCTACTACACTGGGCGGGTGCCGCTAAAAGGGCACGCCAGCCGAACGCATCGGGTGCATAGCGCACCCACGTTGATGCGGGCTGATTGTAGCACAAGTGCCGGTGGGCGACAACCTGAAACGCCCGGAAAAAGGCTTGGCTGGCCCGCCCCGGGTAAGCTATTGACGCGTCAATATTCGCGGCAGGACGCGCCCTTGCGGCAGCCCGATCAGCGGCCGTAGCCGCCGACACAGATGACGTCACCCATGGTGGTGATGCGTTCCATGGCGTCGGTCCGGCTGTCCCATGCCCAGATTTCGCCGTACACAAGGTTTCCGTCGGGGCGATGAATCACGAGGTAGCCCACGTTGGCTTGCTGGTCCAGCGCCATGCTCACGCAGTTCTGGCCCGTCAACTGCTGCCAGCGCCGACCGCTGGTCCCGCCGCTGACGAATGAGATGCCGATACCCGGCGCGCCGTACAGCGACTCGCCCAGCGAGGCTTCCGTGCTGCACGTGTAGCAGAACGCCTTGCTGTCGCCCGTCCAGGCGCCTTCGCTGTTGTAGGCCGCGGCGTAGCCCTGGCTTTCGATGCCTTTGACCCACTGGCCTTCGGCGTCGTACAGGCCGACCACGCCGCTGCCGCTGCCGTGGGTAATCGCAAACTGCTTGCCGTCCGGGCTGATCGCAAAGCCGCCGCACAACGGGTCAAGCTGCTTGCCGAACTGCACGTCCTTGAACGTGCGCTCAGGGTAGCCGACGGCGTGGGCGCTGTTCCAGCCGTCATAGACCACCCACAGCTCCTTGCCGCGCCAGGTGGGGCGGCCGATTGACTGCGTGGTCTTGTTGCCATGAATGCGGATGGTGCCTACGTCGTAGGTGCCCCCATTGGTCGGCATGAACACATGGCTTGCCCCGGCATGCTGCGCCAGCAGCGTCGCGCCGCGCCACTTGCCGTTGCTGTACGCTGGAATACGCCCGTTGATGTCCATGTACAGGGAAAGGCCCACGGGCACACCGGTCAGCGTGAACGTGCCGTCTGACTTCACGGCGGCGCCGCACACGGTGTGGTCGATTTTCACCCAGCCGGTGTAGGCGTCGTGGCGGTCGCGATTGAACTCATCGTCGTGCCATACAATGCGCCCGGTGACAGTGCAGGTCTCTTCGGTCTTGAGCGCCTGGGCCAGCCCCTTGTTATCGGCCCAGCGCGGGCTGACCTGGTTGACCACGCCTTCTTCGAGTTCAAGGACGAACACGTCGCGGTCGAAAATGCTGATGCCGCTGTTCAGGTTGCTGGAGAACGCGACCCGCTTGCGGTCCGGTGAAACGGAAAGCTGGAAGAGACTGGCATCCGTCGGCAGCACGCACAGGGTTTTGACAATCTTGCGCGTCTTTGTGTCAAAGGCCTGGATGCGGGTAACCTTGCCGTTGTTACGACCGATCACAATCTCGTGCTCGGCAAGGGGCCGGAACTTTTCACTCTGGACGGTGCCCGCCTTGCCTTCCGTGGGGCCGTGGTCGCCGTTGTCGGGCCTGCTGTCAATCACCGTGCCGTATGCAAACTCGAACTTCTCGCTCAGGGTCGCGCTGCCTTCAAAGGGCGCGCCGCCCAGCTTTCCCTTGGCCTTGGCGCTGCCGCTCCATTCCGCCTTCACCATGCGGCCCTGCGTCACGTTGAATTCGCCGGTGCCGGCCAGCTTGACAGTGGTGTCATAGCGCGAGCTGGCGGCGTCATCGAACTCGTTTATCTGCTCGGTGTAGAATGCGTATTCAAAGGCCAGCTTCAGCTTGACGGATGTGCCGGCGTCGCGGGCGGTCGTGATCTCGGTAACTGTGGCCTTCAAGTCATGCGACTTCAGTTTGTCCGCCGGTGTAAAGCCGACGGGCAGGCCCAACTGGTCCAATGTCAACTTGAATGTGTCCCCCACCTTCACGGCACCGCCGCTCGCGAGCACGGGCTGCCGCTCGGCGCACACCAGTTTCCGGGTAGCTTCGTCTATGACCGCGCTGGGCTTGAGCTTGATGCTGCGACTGCCGTCGCCGGCCCGACCAAGCAGGAACGACTGGGTTGACTTCCAGTCAGTGCCGTCAAGCCAATGTTCTTCGGGCCCTTTGCCCACGTCGTAAACACTCAGGTCTTTGCGGGCGATGTGCCCGTAGCTGCGCAGCAACTCGGTGACGTTGCTGCCATCCATGGCTGTGACCCACTCTTCGGTGGTGCGGGACTGTGTGAACCCGCTGACGGCCTCAGTTGACCAGTCTTCGCCCGGGTAGTACCTGATGACGACCTTGAAACTTGCGGTTTCAACGCTGCGGCGCACCATTCCCGGCGAAAGTTTTTCGGCCATGGTCGCCGATTCCTGTGCACTGACGTGCGCAGGTTGATGCGACGCCAGGACGGCAAACACTGCACACAACCCAAACGCGAATAGGCGAACCATGGGATCTCCGTTTTGCCCCGTACTGCTGTGATGAAAAGCAGATTGTATTAAGGCATAGCCGTCGTGGCAGCCCCTGTTGCCGGGCTGAGCGGGTACCCGGGAACAAGTAGAATACGCCTGACATTGGCTTGCCGTTACGCCAATCGTTAGCATTGTGCAGCAAAGGAGTTAGGTTTGCTGGCCAGCGTCACATCACCGCCGGACTACACCAACAGCGTGTTCTGGGCCATCGGGCTTGCAGGGCAGGCGCTGTTCATGCTGCGCATGTTCACGCAGTGGTGGGCCAGCGAACGCGCCGGCAAGAGCGTTGCGCCCGCCAGTTTCTGGTGGCTGTCGATCGCCGGAACCGTGCTGCTGCTGGCATACGCCTGGCACACCGGTGACCCGATTTTCCTGATCGGGCCTACCCTGAACCTGTTCCTGTACATCCGCAACCTGATGCTGCATCGCAAGCCCGGCGCGGCCCTGCGTGCCGCCGCCATAATGGTTCCGCTGGGCACAGTCCTGCTGCTCAGCGGATTTGCGGTCGCATACATGACTGCGGAGCAGAAAGACATCATCCGCATCGACGCCAGCCCGTGGTGGCTGATCATAGGCCTGACCGGCACCGCGCTGTGGACGCTGCGCTTTCCAGTGCAATGGATCATCGCGGAGCGCACCGGCCGCAGCACCCTGCCCCCGGTGTTCTGGTGGATGAGCCTTGGCGGCGCACTGCTGCTGACGGCATACGCCGCTTACAAGCCCGACGTGATCTTCGTGCTGGCCTACGCCATCAGCCCGTTGCCGATTGTGCGCAACCTGATGCTCATTTACCGCCGAACGGCGCCGGCTGCCGCAGAGCCCGAAGATACGCCGCAGCTTGTACAGCCGGACGCTGTCGTCGTCGCTACCCCGGAGACGCGCTAGGTGCCGGCCGTATCCGTGGTCATTCCTGTTTTCAATGAAGCCGACAACGTCGGCCCGCTGGCCGAGGAAGTGCGCGCAGCGCTGGCTGGGCAGGACTTTGAACTGATCTTCGTGGACGACGGCAGCATTGACGGCACCGCCGCGCGCTGCGAAGCGCTGGGTTGGGTGCGCGTACTGAGGCACGAGCGCAACCGCGGCCAGAGCGCAGCCACCATTACCGGCCTGCACGCGGCCAAGGGCGACATCATCGTGACCCTCGACGGCGACGGCCAGAACGACCCCGCGGCAATCCCGGCGCTGCTGGAGGCCCTGAAAAGCCACGACGCTGCCCAAGGCATACGATCGCGGCGCAATGACAGTCTGTGGCGAAGGCTGGGCAGCCGGGTGGCGTGGCTTGTGCGGAATCTGGTGGTCCGGGACGGAATCAAGGATATCGGTTGCAGCCTGCGGGCATTTCCGCGCGAGGCGGCACTGATGTTGCCGCAGTTCAACGGCTTGCACCGTTTGATGCCCGCAATCTTCGTGTTCATGGGCATGAAGGTCGCCCAGGTACCGACCAACCACCGGCCCCGCACCGCGGGCGTAAGCAAGTACGGCAACCTCAAGCGCGGGGCACGCGGGCTGGTGGACCTGATGGGCCTATACTGGCTCAAGCGCCGGGTGTACCGGTACGAAAGCGGCAAAAAGCCCGCTGGTCCCTGACAATCCGCATGCAACGGCAGAGTTCGCAATTACAATTCCGCGCCGATGAAAGACGGCACCGTACTTGATCACGCCAGCCGCAACTTTCTGGTCCTTCGCCAGGACTGGACGTTTGAGTACGCCCTGCGCGAAATCCGGCAGCAGCAGGTGCCGGGGCCGATCCTTTACTTCTATGTGACTGACGACAGTGGCAAGCTGGTGGGCGTGCTGCCCACGCGTGCGCTGCTGGTGGCCCCCCTTGATGCCCAGTTGAAAGACCACATGGTCAAGCGTGTGCTGTCGCTGCCCCAGCACATGGCCATGAGCGAAGCCAGCGAGTTCTTTGTCCTGCACCGCTTTCTTGCCCTGCCCATCGTGGACAAGGACAAGCACGTGGTTGGGGTAATCGACGTCAACGCTTTCACCGATGAAGTGCTGGATGTCGCTGAGCGCCGCAACTTCGACACCGTATTCGAAGCCATCGGTTTGCGCGTTGGACAAGCCAAGGATGCGTCGCCGGTGCGGGCATTCCGGCTGCGCTTTCCGTGGCTGATCGCGACCATCTGCGGCGGCACTGTGTGCGCACTGCTGGCGGGCGTGTATGGCGCGACGCTGGAAAAAAGCATCGTGCTGGCGTTCTTCCTGACGCTGGTGCTGGGCCTGGGCGAATCCGTGGCAGCGCAGTCCATGACTCTGGCTGTGCAGCTTCTGCGTACCGATAAGCCGACCCTGCGCTGGTTTGCATCCCGTGGCGGGCGCGAACTTGCGACCGCGCTGCTGCTCGGGCTCGTCTGCGGCGCCACCGTGGGCTTGATTGCCGGCGTGTGGCAGGGTTTCACGCTGGCGCCGTTGGCCATCGGTGCAAGCATTGCCGTCTCTATCGTATGCGCTGCGCTTTTGGGCCTGGGCGTGCCGACGGTGCTGCACGCGCTTAAGCTCGATCCGCGGGTTGCGGCCGGGCCGATCACACTGGCCATGACAGACCTCGCGACGCTGGCTATCTACTTCAACGCGGGCATGCTGCTGTTGGGTTAGGTTGTGTCGCGTGCTATAGCATTGCCATGCTTTGCGCCCTGAACCTTGGCGAGTACGCCTTTCTGCTGGATGTCGGCGTTGTTCTGTTCGCCGGCGTGGTGGCCATGATGGCCATGACACGCCTGAAGCTGCCCGCAATCACCGGCCTGCTGCTGGCAGGCGCTGTCGCCGGCCCATACGGGCTGAAGCTTGCCACCGACGAAGCCCTGCTGAACACGCTGGGGCAGATCGGCGTGGTGCTGCTGATGTTCACGATCGGGTTGCAGTACCCGCTGTCCAGTTTCCGGCGTGTGGGTTTTCGCCTGCTTGGCGGCGGCATGCTGCAGGTGGGGCTTACCGCCGCAGCAACCGGAGGCATCTGTTACGCCATCGGCTTGCCCTTTGCCGCCTGCGTAGTGATCGGGTTTGCGGTGGCACACACCAGCACGCCGATCGTATTGCGCAGCCTGCAGGAAAAGGGCGAGGTCGAGGCGCCGCACGGGAGGTTCATTGTCGGCACCTCGATCATGCAGGACCTGTGCGTGATCCCGATGCTGCTTACGTTGCCCGTGCTCGCCGGGCAGGGAAGCACCGGCGAGCTGCTGCTGGGCACAGCCAAGTCGCTGGGGCTGGCGCTCGTGGCAGTGCTGGTGCTGTACGTGCTGGCCAAGCGGGTGCTGCCGCGGGTGCTGCTGCGGGCCGACAGCACACGCGCGCGCGAAGTTTTCCTGGTGGCCTTGATCGCACTGTGCATCGGCATGGCGCTGGCTACGCAGACAGCCGGCCTGTCTATGGCGCTTGGCGCGTTTGTGGCGGGCATCGTTCTGGCAGAGTCCGACTTTGCGACGCGCGCGATGGGCGACATGATTCCGCTGCGGGACCTGTTCACCAGCATCTTCTTCATCACGCTCGGCATGCTGTTTGATGCTCGCGTAATCCTTGACTACCCGCTTGTGGTGGCGCTGGTGTTTGTCGCCATTCTGCTCGGCAAGTGGCTGCTGGCCAGCCTTGCCGCGTCGTTCATGCGTTTCCCGGCGCGGGCGGCATTGATTGCGGGGTTGGGGCTTGCCCAGTTCGGCGAGTTCGGCTTTGTGGTCATGGCCGGCGGCGCCGCCAACGGTTTGATTGACGTGCAGTCGGTCGAGGCGCGAATTGTGTTCGCGGCCGCAGTGCTGACGATGTTCGTAAACCCGATGCTGATGCGCCTGAGCCCGCACATGCGAGCCGGCGAACGGCTGTTCCGGCCGCTGGAAAAGCTGTTCGGCGTCAAGGAAGAAGGCAGGTCTGACGACCAGCCGCAACTCAAGGACCACGTGGTAATCGCCGGCTACGGCGTGGCTGGACGTTCTATGGCCGCAGCGCTGAAGGCCGTGGGCATTCCGTATGTGGTACTTGAAATGAACGCCGAAACGGTGCGCAACGCCCGGCGGGACGGCGAGTCGGCGTACTATGCCGATGTCACCAGCGAAGAAGCGCTGTCTTCGGTCGGTATTGCACAGGCGCGCGCGTTTGTGCTGTCGATCAATGACCCGTCAGCGCTGGAGTTGACACTGGCAACCATGCGTCGCGTGGCGCCCAACGTGCCGGTGATTGTACGGGCGCGCTTTCTGTCCGAGCGCGATGAACTGGTGCGTCGCGGCGCCACCGATGTCGTGATTTCAGAACTTGAGGTCGCCGTCGAGGCGCTGGCCCGCTTGCTGCGCTTGATGGGCGTGCCCCGCAACCTGATCGACCGCGAAGTCGCCCTTGTACGCGAGCGCACACAGGCCTCAGCCCGCGACCATACCGTGCCCCGCGCAACGCTGGCGGCCATGGATGCCCTCAAAGACCTGAAGATCGAGACCTTTGCCATTGAGCCCGCAAGCCACTCCGCGGGCAAGTCGCTGCGCGACCTGAACCTGCGTCGGCTGACCGGCGTGACCGTGATTGCCGCCAGCCGCGGTACTCAAGTGATGGACAACCCCGCGCCCGGCATGCCCTTCCAGCCGGGCGACATGTTGTACCTGCTGGGCAGCCTTGAACAGGTTCGCAACGCCATCTGCCTGCTCGATGCCGGCCAGACGCCGGAACAGGTAGAGGCGGTCACCAGGGTATTTCAGCGGGCTGAAATTGCCCCGGACACTTGAGCGCCCGCATTGACGACAAGCGGTTGTTTAGGCAAAACCGCCTGCCCCGTCTGGAGGTGCCCCGTGCAGGAAACCCCGCTTCGTGCTGAACATGAGCGGCTTGGCGCGCGCATGGTCGATTTCGCCGGCTGGTACATGCCGGTGACCTACACCAACATCATGGAAGAGCACCGGCGCGTGCGCACCAAAGTCGGGCTGTTTGACGTATCACACATGGGCCGGTACTGGTTTTCGGGCCGCGACCACATCAAGTTCATCGACAAGCTGATCACAAACGACCGCGCATCCATGAAGCCCGGCCAGATCCGTTACTCGCTGATGCTCAACGGGCAGGGCGGCGCGCTGGACGACGTCCTGGTCTATGGCGCGGGCGACGAAGGCACGCTGCTGGTCGTCAATGCCGGAAACCGCCCCAAAATCTGGGACTGGGTGCAGAAGCAGCGCAAGGGCTACGTCGTTGACGTGACCGACATGAGCGCCGACTTTGCCATGATCGCGTTGCAGGGGCCTGAAAGCGCCAACCTGCTGGCCAAGGTCAGCGACGTTGACCACAAGGCCCTGAAGTACTACCGCTTCACGCGCGGCACCGTGTTCGGCGAGCCCGAAGTGCTGGTTTCACGCACCGGCTACACCGGCGAAGACGGTTTTGAACTGATCATGCCCACCGCCAAGGCCGCCCACTTCTGGCGCGAACTGTTGAATGTCGGTGAAGGGCTCGGCGCCGGCCCAGCCGGGCTTGGCGCCCGCGACACGCTGCGCCTGGAAGCAGGCATGCCGCTGTACGGCCACGAACTGGAAGAAAACATCAACCCGCTGGAAGCCGGGCTGGACTGGGCCGTGAAGCTGGAGAAAGAAGACTTCATCGGCAAGGAAGCCACAGTTGAGATGAAGAAGAAGGGCCTGGCCCAGAAGCTCGTGGGCCTGAACATCGCGGGCAAGCGCATCCCGCGGCAGGGGCAGGATGTATTCCGCGACGGCAAGAAGGTCGGCACCATTGCCAGCGGCACGAAAAGCCCGTGGCTTGACGAGATCATCGCCACTGCGTTTGTGCCGGCGAACATGGCGGAAGTCGGCATGAGCTTCCAGATTGAGTTTCCGGGCAAGGGCACGCGCGCGCTCAAGCCCGAAGAAATGCGACAGACGGCGCTGGTCGTGCCGCTGCCGTTCTACAAGCGACCGGGCAAGTAAACCATTGACCACGGAGACACATAGAGACCCGACAGCAGTTCTTCGTGACTCCGTGCCTCTGTGGTGAACCACAAAAAACAGGAAACAGATATGGCTCGACCTGACAACTGCCGCTACCTCGAATCGCACGAGTGGGGCCGGCTTGAAAAGGACGGCACCGTGACGATCGGCATCACGGACTTTGCCGTTGAACAACTCAATGACCTCACGTTCGTTGACCTGCCCGAAAAGGGCGACAAGGTCACCCGCGGCGAAGCCTTCGGCGAAATCGAGAGCGTCAAGGCCGTCAGCGACCTGATCAGCCCTGTCAGCGGCAAGATTGTCGCCGTCAACGACGGCGTCGATGGCGACGACTTTGCGGCCCTCAAGAAGGACGCCTTCGGCGCGGGCTGGTTGATCAAGGTCAAGCCCGACGACGCCAAAGAGCTTGACAAGGCCAAGTCCAAGGCCGACTACGAAAAGCAACTGGCCGAAGAAAGCCATTGAAGCATGCACCAAAGGGGCACTGGGCCACAGTGAAAGCCCCTGGTTCTGGTGTTCTCAGTGACTCTGTGTCTCTGTGGTTTCACTTAGCCGTTTCCCTCGAGGCAAGATCATGCCATTCATTCAAAACACCGATGCCGACCGCGCTGAAATGCTCAAAGCCATCGGCGTCCGCAGCATCGAAGACCTGTTTGCCGACGTGCCCGCCAATCTGCGCATCCGCATGGATGACAAGGGCAAGCTGAAGCTGCCGCCCGGCAAGGGCGAGCTTGAGGTAACGCGGCACATTCAGGACCTGCTCAGCCGCACAAAAAACGCCGGCGACTACGCCTACTTTCGCGGCGGCGGTATCTACAACCACTTTGTCAGCACCGTGGTTGACCACATTGCGCTGTTCGACGGCAGCTTTATCACGGCGTACACGCCGTATCAGCCCGAGTGCAGTCAGGGCACGCTGACGTTCATCTACGAGTTTCAAAGCGCAATCTGCGCCCTGACCGGCCTCGAGGTCAGCAACGCCAGCATGTACGACGGGGCATCTGCCCTTGCCGAAGCCATGATGATGGGCAAGCACCTGGCGGAAGACCGCTTTCGCAAGGAAAAGCGCAACGCCTTTGTGCTGGCGGGCGCGATCAACCCTGAGTACGCGCAAGTCGTGCAGACCTACGCCGATGTCGCGGGCATCAAGGTCGTGCGGGTGCCCAACGGCGCCGACGGCCGCATCGACAAACAGGCGCTGGCCAAGGCCCTGAACCGCAAGGCCTTTGCCGTTGCAGTGCAGTCGCCCAACTACTTGGGCGTAATCGAAGATGTAGAAGCCGTGGTGGCCGCCGCCAAAGAGCCGGAACTGATCGTGATTCAGGCTGTCGGCGAAGCGCTTTCGCTGGCGTTGCTGCAAAGCCCCGCCGAAGCGGGCGTGGACATCTGCATTGGCGAGGGGCAATCGCTGGGCAACCACCAGTTTTTGGGCGGGCCGGCGTTCGGCTTCTTTTCAGCCAAGAAAGATTGGCTGCGCAAGATGCCCGGCCGCATAGTCAGCGAGACCACGGACAAAGACGGCAAGCGCGCATTCAGCCTGGCGCTGGCCACGCGCGAGCAGCACATCCGGCGCGAAAAGGCCACCAGCAACATCTGCACGAACCAAAGCCTGTGCGCGCTGCGCGCCCTGATTCACCTGTCGGCATGGGGCAAAGAAGGCTTTGTAGAGCTGGCTGAGCACACCGTCGCCAAAACCCAGTACGCCATGAAGGCCCTGAGCGCGGTGCCCGGCGTAAGCCTTGTGTACCCGGGCGCGCCCGTATTCAACGAGTTCGTGATCCAGGCCACGCCTGGCCTGGAAAAGAAGCTGCTCAAGAAAAAGGTCGTCGGCGGCCTACCCATCGACAAGTACGGCAAGGGCCGCAGGGGCCAATACCTGGTGGCCATCACCGAGGTCACGACAAAGCAGGAGATTGACCGCTATGTCGAAGCCCTGACCGAAGCCATGAAGGGCAAGCCGGTCGCGGTGTAGCCGCCCGTGCGTGCCGCTGTGAACCACAGGGTCACAGCGGCACGGAGAAGTCCGAAGGCAGTTCTCTGTGCCATTGTGATGAACCAGAACAAGCGAGTCAGCCATGACGACCACTCTTGCCAACCCCGCTGAAAAGCTGCTGTTTGAAGTCTCCAAGCCGGGCCGCCGCTGCTTGCGCCTGCCCGCCCTTGACGTGCCCAAGGTTGACGTGAAGTCTGCCCTCAAGGGCGCCAAGCTGCGCGCCAAGCCGGCTGTGCTGCCCGAAGTCGGCGAGCTTGACCTTGTGCGGCACTTCAAGAACCTTGCGCAAATGAACTTCAGCGTGGATCGCAACTTCTACCCGCTGGGCTCGTGCACCATGAAGTACAACCCCAAGATCAACGTGACGCTGCTGAGCCTGCCCGGCTTCACCAAGGCTCACCCGCACCTGCCCGAAGCCGACCTGCAAGGCCACATTGAACTCATGTGCACGCTTGAAAGCTGGCTCAGTGAAGTCAGCGGCTTGCCCGCGGTCACGCTGCAGCCGGCCGCCGGCGCGCAGGGCGAAATGACCGGCCTGATGGTGATCAAGGCGTACTTTGAAGAAAAGGGCGAGGGCAAGACGCGCCGCAAAGTAATCATCCCTGACAACGCCCACGGCACCAACCCGGCAACGGCGGCACTGGCGGGCTTTGAGACCGTCACGCTGAAGGGCAAGGCCGACGGCAGCGTGGACCTTGACCTGCTGAAGTCGCTGGTCAGGCCGGACACAGCGGCAATGATGATCACGAACCCAAGCACGCTGGGCATCATCGAGCCGCGCATGGTCGAAATCGCAAAGATCCTGCACGACGCAGGCGCGCAGTTGTACATGGACGGCGCGAACATGAACGCAATTCAGGGTGTGGTGCGGCCCGGCGACCTAGGCGTGGATGTCATGCACTTCAACCTGCACAAGACGTACTCAGTGCCGCACGGCAGCGGCGGCCCGGGCGCCGGCCCGATTGCCGTGGCCAAGCATCTTGAGCCGTATCTGCCCTACCCGCGGCCCATGAAGACGGAAAAGGGCTACACGCTGGCCAACCCCAATCCCAAGCGGACCATCGGCAAAGTGCGCAGCTTTTTCGGTAACTATGGCGCGCTGGTGATGGCGTACATCTACATGAGCCAGTTGGGGCGTGAGGGCGTGCGCCGCAACGGCGAGAACGCGACACTGAATGCAAACTATCTGCGCGCGAAACTGCGCGGCGTGTACCACATCCAGAACGACAAGGCCTGCGCCCACGAAGTGGTGTTCACGGACGCCTTCCAGCACAAGGACGGCGGCCCGTCAGCGCTGGACATCGCCAAGCGCATGATCGACTACGGCATTCACCCGATGACGATTTACTTCCCCTTGCCCGCGGTAACGGGGGGGCACGGCGCGATGATGGTTGAGCCCACCGAGACCGAAAGCAAAGAAACGCTCGACTACTTCGTGGAGGTAATGAAGAAGATCGCCCAGGAGTGCAAAGAAAACCCGGACCTCGTGAAAGCCGCGCCCCACACCACACCCGTAAGCCGCGTCGATGAAAAGAAAGCCACCACCAACCCGCAGCTCTATTGCGCAATGTGCATCGCCTGATCTGTTTCACCACGGAGGCACAGAGTCACGGAGAACTACAACTGCTCTTCTCTGTGACTCTGTGCCTCCGTGCATAAAACGCATTCCCGGAAAGTGAGCCTGTCCATGGAAATCAAAGTCTCTGCTCGCGTCGCGTCGATCGGCGCTTACGCGTTTGCCGCTGTTGACGAAAAAGTTGCCGAGCTCAAGGCCAAGGGTATTACGCCCATCGACTTTGGCGTCGGCGACTACCAGGACCCCACGCCGCCGCTGATTCGCAAGGCCTGCAAGAAAGCCGTCGATGTCCATGCCGCCGATGGCTACCCCAGCTACGTCGGCTCTCAGCCGTTTCGCGAGGCCGTGGCGGCCTGGCTGAAGCGGCGCTTTGACGTTTCGCTGGACCCCAAAACGCAGATCACAAGCACCATCGGCAGCAAGGAAGGCATCTTCAATTTTGCCGAAGGGTTTGTGAACCCCGGCGACTACGTGATCTGCCCCAGCCCCGGCTATCCGCCCTACAAGCGCGGCACACTGTTCGCTGAAGGCAAGGCGCACTTCGTGGCTGTCACGCACAAGAACAAGTGCAAGTACGACTTCAAGAAGATCCCCGCCGAGGTCGCAAGCAACACCCGCATCATGTGGGTGACCACGCCCAGCAGCCCGCTTGGCTATGTCGCAGAGCTGGACTTCCTGAAAGCCGCCTACGACTTCTGCCAGAAGCACGGCATCATCCTTGCCAGCGACGAAGCCTACAGCGAGCTGTATTTTAAAGACGCGCCCCACAGCGCGCTGGAACTTGGCAAGAGCAACAACTTCGACGGCATTGTGCAGTTTCACAGCCTTTCCAAGCGCAGCATCATGACCGGCTGGCGCGTGGGTTGGGCAGCGGGCGACAAGCGCATCATTGACGTGTTCAAGAAGGTCAAAACCAACATCGACAGCGGCACGCCCAACTTTGTGCAGGATGCGGCGATTGCGGCCCTCAGCGACGAAAAGCACGTCGAGAAGCTGCGCCGCACCGTCAAGCGCAAGCGCAATCTGATCTGCACGGCATTGCGCAAAGCCGGCCTGAAAAACTGCAAGAACCCCGCAGGGCTGTACCTGTGGCAGAAGGCCCCGGACGGCATGACCGGCGAAGCGTTCGCGAAGCTCTTGATCGACAAGTGCCACGTGGTGACCACACCCGGCGAGTGGCTGAGCGACGCCGTGGACGGCGAGAACCCCGGCGCGGGCCATGTGCGATTTGCGTTTGTGCCGCCCTTGGATGAAGTCAAAGAGGCGGCTTCGCGAATCGAGAAACTGAAGCTGTAGGGCAAGGCGGATTACTGAAGCCCCGCCGTTCGTTGCTACAATGCGCCCATGGATTGCCAGTGCTGCAACCGAAAGCCCGCGCAGGTGCGCATCTGCGATGTTGAGCGCAACGAATGCGCCGAGCCGTTCAATGTATGCCCGGACTGCTTCACGCTGATCAAGCGCTACATGTTTGACATGGCGCGCCCGCTCATGCCTACCGCCGACATCATCCGCGAAGTGCAGTCGCTGCTCGGCGGCGAGAAGTCACTGGCGCTGCCTGACCAGCCGGGCGCACTCGCGCCGCTGGGCGTTGAAAGTGTGCCCGCGTGTCCCGAGTGCGGCATGACTCTGTCCGAGTTCAAGGCCCGCGGGCGTTTCGGGTGTGCGCGCGACTATGAAGTGTTTGCCGAGCACCTTGACCCGTTGTTCGAGCGCATTCACGAGGCACGTCCTCCCCGCCACCAGGGCCGGTTGCCCCAATCCGCCGGCGAGCCCGAGCTTGTCACGCGCCGGCGCCGCGCCGCGGAACTGAAGGCCCGGCTGGACGCCGCCGTTGCGGAAGAGAATTACGAGCTTGCCGCGCGCCTGCGCGACGAGATTAACGGCCTGGAAAAGGCGCCGGAAAAGTCGCAGGAGACGGCATGAGCGAAGCCGGGTTCGACGGTTTCCCGCATGTGCTGGGCGAGTGGCTGAAGGGCAAGGGCCCAGACAGCGACATCGTGGTCAGCACGCGCGTACGCTTTGCGCGCAACGTGCGGGGCTTTCCGTTCACGCTGAAAGCGACGCCGCAGCAGCGCGCCGACGTGCTGGCGCTGTGTGAAGAGGCGCTGCACAAGGTTCACCTGCAACGCAGCATCGTGACCCTTGAGCTTGACAAGCTGGCCGAAGTCAAGCGTGACGTGCTGGTGGAGCGCCACCTGATCAGCCGCGAACTCGCGGGCGGCGACGGCCCGCGCGGCGTCGCCTACGGGCGCGGCGAAATGCTCAGCATCATGATCAACGAAGAAGACCACCTGCGCCTTCAATGGATCAAGAGCGGCTTTGACGCCGACCGGGCCTACCAGGCGCTGTGCAAGGTAGATCGCGCCCTGGAAAAGGTGCTGCCGTTCGCCGTCAGTGATCGCTACGGCTACCTCACCGCCTGCCCCACCAACGTCGGCACCGGCATGCGCATCAGCGTCATGCTGCACCTGCCGGCGCTGACCATGAAAGAACACATCGACAAGGTGTTCAAAGCCGCCAAACACATGAACCACGCGGTGCGCGGGCTGTACGGCGAAGGCACCCGCGCATTCGGCGACATGTACCAGGTCAGCAACCAGGCCACCCTCGGGCGAAGCGAAGTGCAGATCCTCGAGAGTGTGAAGGCCATTATCCCGCGCATCCTTGAAACCGAGCGCCAGATGCGCGGCCAGCTGTATGCCGAAGACCGCAGCTTCCTTGAAGACCGCGTGCTGCGCAGCCTTGCCGTGCTGCGCAACGCCCGTCGGCTCAACGTGCAGGAAATGATGAGCCACCTTTCGATGCTGCGGCTTGGCATCGACATGGGGCTTGTATCCGACGTGCCCATGCGCACGGTTAATGAAATGTTCATCCTCGGCCAGCCCAGCCACCTGCAGGAGCGGCAGGGCAGGCCCATGAACCCGACCGAGCGCGACACCGCCCGCGCCGACATGGTACGCGCCATGCTGGCTGCCCACAGCAACTAGAAAGCCTAGATGTCCCAGACCTACACCGACCCGTCACGCCTTTTCCGAATCAACCTGCCGGATGGTTTTGAACGCGACCCCAGCGCCAAGTCCCTGGTGTTTCGCCACCCTGATGTGGATGGCCGTGTAACGGTCAGCGCCCTGCGCCACCGGCTTGACGCGCCCGACGTCGAGATTTTCGACGCGCTGCCGTCGCGCGAGGGCATGCAGAACGTACGCAGCGAAACACGAGAGGGCATTCGCATCCGCTACGGTGACTATGAGGGCACCTTACGCAACGCCCCCGAGTTCTGGCGCTGGTGGACCATGCAGCGCGGCCCGGTGGGCATTGTCGTCAGCTTCAACGGCGAACCCGACGGCGACTCCAGCCTGGTTGATGCGCTGGTCGCCGGCATCACCATTCCCAGCCGGCTGCCCGTGCCGCCCGAAGATTACACCCAGCTCGGGGCCGAGGTGTACGCCGAGCTGATGAAGGTGAGCAAACCTGAAATCAGCAAGCCGCTTGAGCTGGTGACCGGGCCGGGCTCAGCGCTGCGGCTGGATAACGCGTACATGTCGTACCTCAACAACTATGACGTTGACGACAACATTGATGCCCGCAAGCTGCTCGTTGACTGGCTCGAACACCTGTGGGGTGAGCAGAAAGAAGGCCTGGGCCCCTTCGAGGAAATCCGCGGGCTGATTTACCCGGTTGTGCGCGCGGCAGGCTTTGCACGCGAAACCAACGTCAGCATCCTGCGCCGCGACCTTCTGGCCGGCGAGCTGGAGCTGTTCGCCGCCGTCGATACCGGGCGCACGCTGCGCTTTCTCAGCCAGGAAGACGTCGCCGGCTGGGAGGGCGTAAGCGAAGACGACGTCTTTTTCTATGCGCGTGAGAACCTGCTGGCCCTCAGTGCCGAGGTTGAGATGCAGGCGCTGGCCAACGCAGAAGGCAAGCCTTGCGCCGTAATCATCGCCACCAACGACGGTCACGACGCCGCGCGTGTCTGCCTGCCGACGTTCTATGAAAAGTTGTCGGCTGTGCTGGGCCCGGAGTTGCTGGTCGGCCTGCCGAACCGCGACTTCCTGATCATCCTGTCAGCGGACGACCCGACGCTGGTCGCCAACATTGCGTCCCAGGTAAAGATCGACGCCCAGACCCGTCCCTACGCAATCTCCGGCAAGCTGTATCGGCTGACTGCTGACGGCTTGGCGCCGTAGCGCCAATCCTGTACGAATTGGGTCAACGTGGACTGCCCGTGTCCACTTTTGATAATCCCGTTATATTTGTAGCGCAGGCCCGCGCGTTGCCGTTATGCTTTGCGCCATGGACGTTAAAACCGCTCTTGTTTACGTGCGCGAGTTCCTGCGCCTGTACTGGGCCAACGAACACGCCCACGAAGCCTGGTCTCGTGAACTTGAAGCCGACCACGGCCTTACCGCAAAACAGTATGCCCTTCTGCGCGCCATTGAACGCAGCAGCGACATTACCACGACCAGCCTCACCGAACTGCTGGGCAAGGCACAGCCGGCGATCACCCAGATGCTGAACCGCCTTGAGGCCAACGGCTTCATCACCCGCGAAGTCAATGCCGCCGACAAGCGCAAACGCGAACTCAAGCTCACACGCAAGGCCCAGAAAGTGCTGGAAAGCGTTGATCCCATCGGGCCCACTCGCGTTGCCCTGGCGCTTGAGCACGCCAACGACCGTGAAGCCGGGCAGGTCGTCAAAGCCATGGAGACGATCCATGACTGGATGACCAGCCGCAAACTCGGCGCCTGAGTCACGCCAGGCCGGCCACGAGATGACGCAGCACAGCGGCCAGCCGCAACGCGTTGTCAGCGCCCGATTGTAGCACGCGCTCGTGGCTGTCGTGCGCGCCTCCCGCGCGATTGGTAATCAGGCTCAGGCCGCAGACGCGCATACCCAGTGCGTTGGCGGCAATCACTTCGGGCACGGTGCTCATGCCGACGGCGTCGGCGCCAAGCCGCCGAAGCATCTCGACTTCGGCCGGCGTTTCAAAGCTAGGGCCCAGGACGGCCGCGTACACGCCGGAAGCCATAGGCTCCCCTGCCTGCTCACCGGCTTTCAACAGTGCTGCCAGCAGGCCGGGGTCGTACGCGGCGCCCATCGGCGGAAACGCCGCCGCGCCGCGCAGCCGGGTCGGCCCCACCAGCGGGTTGGTGCCGGTCAGGTTGATGTGGTCTCGAATTGCCATCATGCTGCCCGGCGCAAGGTCGCCGCGAATCCCGCCCGCCGCGTTCGTGACCAACAGCGTGCGCGCGCCAAGGGCGTGTGCCACCCACACGCACGCGGCAAGCTCTCGTGGGGCATGGCCCTCATACGCGTGATAGCGGCCGCGAAACACCAGCGCACGGGTACCCCACAGCACACCCTGCGAAACGCGGCAGACATGCCCCGAAGTTCCAGCCGGGACCGGAAACCCCGGCAAATCGCTGTAGCTGCATTGAACGGGCGAATCGATCTCATGCTCAAGACCGCCGAAGCCCGAACCCAGGATCAGCGCCAGCCGCGGCGCCTCCCCGCCGAACCCGGCGCGGCGCAAGTGAGCTGCTGCGACAAGAAAGTCATCCATGCCGCTTTTGTACCATGCGGCGTCACGGCCACCAGTTTCCGCGATTCATCACGCGCCGGGCGGTTCGCGACCAACCGCGTCTTCGCGCAGGCTTGCGCCGGTGGTCATGCATACAAGCCAATCAGGGCCGCGCCGGAACCGGCCCAATTGCCACGTGCACACGGGCGATGGAACAGGTTGGCCACCTCGATGGCAATGAAGGCGGCCGCACGAAGAAGGCCTTCGCACGGCCGCATGAAGTTCTGGTACACCCGGAAGGAGTCGAACCTTCAACCTTCTGATCCGTAGTTGACTCACGCCGGTTACGCAATCCTACGCTATCGTCCGCAAACCCTATTGGAATAGGCTTTCTACGCCTACTCTGCTTCCGCTAGAATTTGTCCGGTTCGGCTGACTTTCGCCGAACCTTGTCCCCAACCTTGTCCCTCTCTCGGAGACTTCTGTCATGGCAGAAGCAAGGTCTCGCATTGACTCAAAGAATAGTCGATCTCGGCGTGGTTACAACCGCAGATCCCGCTCGGAGCATCCCGGCGTCACGATCTCAACCGAGAAGCGTTCAGATGGATCGGTCTCGGTATCACTGCGCTGGACCGACCCCGGAACGAATCGCCGATGCAAGGAGACGGTGAGGGATTCATCGGGGCTGCCTGTGGGATCGAGGGAGCGGGCTAAGGCCGCCGCAGTTGCCAAGTCGAAGGAGATCGCAGCCGAGCGCAAGCGCCTGGAGGACGGCAAGGCTCCCACAGACCGCTCGACTACATGGGAGATACTGAAAGCCAAACACATTGAGCATCTCAAGGGGAAGGGACGCTCAAGAAAGACGCTGAAGGACTATGCGCAAAGCTGGAAATTCCTCGAAACATGGCCCGGCCTGCCGTCTCACCCCTTCAAGCTGACGCCTCTCGACTTGCAGGGCTTCACGGTCCATCTGCGCAGGCACAAGAACCGGCACACCGGAGGTCGCCTCGCCGCTGCGTCAGTCATGTCCGTCATCCGGCACGTCAAGGCCATCTTCAACTACGGAAGAAAGGCATTGGCCTGCATCAAGCTCGATGGAGAACGCATCAACTTCGCGCTGGACCCCGGAGCCTCGGAAAAGTTGGAGCCGTTCTCCTACACGCCGCTCGAAATGGTCAAGATTCTCGAAGCGGCAGTTGAATGTGATGACCAAGCTAGGCCCGACGCAAGAGTATTCCCATTCATTGCAACGCTGATGCTCACGGGAGCGCGGCGTGGGGAACTGGAAAGGCTCCGTTGGTTCCCAAGCACACCGGGTGCGGCGGAATCCAGCGTGGACTTCGCCGGACAACGGCTGCTGATTTGGAGCACGAAAACAAGGCAACATCGTGTCGTCCCCTTTGGAACAAGGCCCGCTCTCAGGGAGATACTGGGGTGTGTCGCAGCCGAGCGCGATGCGGATGCCGAGCCCTTCGTTTTTGGTGGAGCGAAGGCGCTGGCCATTGCGGACAGGCGCGATTACTGCGGTGGCGAAGACCCTGCCGGCGATGCTGACGGTATGCTCGACGACAACGATGAGACCCACGAGACAAGTGGGCGAAGTCTGAAGAGCGCCCTCAAGAAGGTACGCGACCGGAGCGGCGTGCGTTTCAGGCCCAAAGACTGCCGCTCAACACTCGCGACGCATCTTGCCAACTCGGGTCTAGGGACGAACCTGTACATTGTCGCCGCAGAACTCGGCCATGACTACGCAGTGCTGCGCAAGCACTACGCCGCGAACCGGATCCTTCTCCCAGAGCAAGTTCAGGCCCTGACCATTGAGGACCTGCTCGGTATTCGCAAGGTCATTGAGGGCTGGGTGAAAGCTCAGTCAAGCGGTGAGGGGCGGCTGATACGACTGCGAAGAAAAGGTGCGTAGTCGCTCGAACTCAGATCCAAACCAAGCGGCCTCCAGCCGAAGCAGAAATGTGCACGAATTTGCTGGAACGTACTTGAAAGTTGCCAAGATTCTTTTCCACGCTCGAAAGCGAATGAAAGCTAGTTTCTTGTTCGCTGACAGGAGCAAAGTCGTGGAACTCAAACCTCAGACAGAAGCGCAGCAACTCCTCGCCTACTCGATTCCTACTGCGGCCCGGCTCGCCGACATTTCTGAGGATACAGTTCGTCGGGCGATTGCGTGCGGCGACCTTCCCGCACTTCGACCGGGGCGCGGACGGGGTGGCAAGATACTGATCCGTCGCGAGTCATTCGAAAAGTGGCTTCGACTGCTCGAAGCGCACGGCACGTAGCGCACGGGAAGGGATTCAACGTGAGTCGGGATGGAACGTACAGTTACGAGGACGAGCCGGTGGTCTCGTATCCGCTTGATCCGCCACTACCATGGCCACAGATGATGGCCAAGATGCGCGACGCCACTGGCTCTCCGGGCCGCAGCGAGCCTCCGTTGCCACCCTGCAATTGTCCTCCCCCTCCGCCTACGCCCGCAAGTGCTGGAGTTCCGCGAATAGGCCCCGTACCGCCTCTGCCAGGTCCTGGGCACGAGCAAGGCGACAGGAGTGGGGACGCCGACGTGGAATTCGATCCCGCGATGCTGCTGGCAAAGGAGTTTCTTAGTAGGCCCCAACAGGAGATAGCCAGCCACTACGGTTTTGAGAGAGGGCCTACCGGAGGGCTCGTTGCTCACAGCTTACAGGATGCGTTGAGTGTTCCGGATGGCCTGCTCCAGATGAAGGGTTTGGACTCAACCGCCAAACTTGTGTATTCGCTTATGGCCCGAGTGGCACTGAGCCCTCCCGATGTTTGCTACGCAAGTCAGGAGTACCTCGCCACCAAGCTTGGGCTGGGGCGCAGCGTTGTCGGTCACGCAATCAAGCGGTTGAAGACGGCCCGTTTGATCGAGGAGATCCAATGGAAAAAGGCACTCAGCATCGCCCGCGAGATCCGTAGGAAATGGTATACGAACAGAAAGATGTACATGTTCCTCTTTCACCCGTTACTGAAGCGCAAATGCGCTCTTGGGGGCAACGAGGAACCGGAAAAGCCAGAGTGAACTGGTTCACATTCAAAGGCTTACCTGTTCACCCAACTTGGTGAACGTATTCATGGACTCCGCGAATATGTTCACGTTCAAAAGAAGCCCTTAGAATACCCTAGTAAGCCGGTCGAGGCGCTTACGCGCCTTCGAGTGCGCGGCGCTTCGCTTGCGCACAACACGCTGTTGGAAGCAATCCCAGACATGGTTCAGCCAACGATGAATTCAAAGCACATCAGCCGGAGACTGTCGGCGGCACCGGAAGGTCCAGACGTGGCGTGTGCCATTGTGGGTGCCGAGGGAATTGATGCTGGCAAGACGCCGTCCAGCGTCGCAATCAAGCCCTTCGAATCCTTGGTTGAACCGAACGCCTCAATGGCCTTCTTGATCTGCTTCAGTCGGATTTCGCTCAGGGGCAACCCGGCTCTTTCCAGCAGTCCCTTCACCACTGCTCGGCTCACGGTGGGAGACGAGGCTAGATCACGCAACAAAGTGCGGAGGCGGTTCTGGATACCGGATTGATCTAGGGGCCTGGGCGCTGCCTGCACCGCCTGCTCTGCAATTTGCGACCGCCGGATGTCGTCAAGCACGCGCTGTTGAATCTCGAAGATGCGCGGCTGGAGGTCCGTGTCCTTACCGGAACGAGACGTTTCCTCTTTGCAGGCGATTAGCTGAGCGATTGCGTAGCGGTTATCGATGACGCGGTCTGATTTCGCGTCGTAGTAACGCCAGAAGTGTCGCTTCGCGTTACCGTCACCCTCGGTGAAGTAGAAAAATACGCCCTTCTGCTTTGCTCGATCAAGTTTGCTGTGGATGCCATCCGGGAGGCTCTCCAGTTGTGAACGAGTGTGTGTGGCCAGAAACTCCTTGAGTTGAGCAACTAGAGCTTCGTTGCTCGCGAGATCCGAGGCCTCTTCCTCCTCCTCGATGATACTGCCGTCTGCATCCCGGATGCGGCGCAGCGTATTGAACACGGTCGGATGCGGAACCTCGCCGAGAATGCTGGCGTCGTGGAAACCTGCCTTGTCGATGCCTTCAATTCGGTTGGTTAGGCTTTCCATCAACTTGAGCAGCTTCTCCAGGCCCTCATCCGGAAACATGTTGGCGACTGTCAACTCATGGTGCTTGCTGCCAATGCGGTCGATGCGGCCTGCGCGTTGGATCATCCGGACAGGGTTCCAGTGAAGGTCGTAGTTGAGCAGCAGTCCACAGTCCTGAAGGTTGTGTCCCTCGCTCAACACGTCCGTCGAGACCATGATCTGGATTTCATCACTTGGGTTCACCTCTCCGCGCTTGCCGCTTGAGTCGGGAGCGAACCTTGCGACCTTGCGGCTTCTGGTGCCCAAATCATCGCCTGAGTCCATGCGCTCGATGCGTGGCGAGCCTGCCTTGGCGTACCAACCTTCTTGGTGGTCCTTGGTCAGTTCATCAAAAACGTATCGAGCGGTGTCACGGTAATAGCTGAACACGATCAGCTTCCGCTCTGCAAACTCCTTAGATGACAACAGCCGTTTTAGCTCCTGCAACTTCACGTCCTTCTGCGGCGTGATGTGTTCGATGCGAGTCCAGATGCCCGACAGGATGTTGTAGTCCGACTGCAACGCCTTGAGGATCTTGTCTTTGTCGTATTTGGCCTCGTCCAGCGGTTCGGCACTCTTCAATAGCGTACCGATCTCTTCCGAATCCTTGAAGCTCGCGTACTTGCTCTCCGGAAGCTCCTGATCGTCCTCTTCCAGCAGGCGCACGGCTTCATGGAAGGTGTCCGCGTTCAGCAGCTTCCCGTCCTTCTTGAGAACGTCTTCGTAGGTCGCCACAAAGTCGAGCGCCCGCCGCACGCTGATGCGAAACGCCTCGACGCTGCTCTCGAATCGCTTGAGGTAGCGGCTCTTGAAAATGCCCACGAGGCCCTCTTGTCGGCCAACTTCCAAAGCGTCCTTTTCTGTCTCCGGTGGCTTCTTCAGGAAGTGGTCTGGTTGGTACTGGGGCAAGGTGAGGTTGCCGACGCCCTCCACGATCTTCTCATAAATTCCCGCGTATGTCTTTTCCAAGTTGTAGCGAATTGTCTTGAGCTTCCGCTCCGGCCATTTGATCGGCTGACCACGGATCGTGGCGTTCGGATAAGCCTTGCGGACGAACGAGCGCGTCCGGCGAATCACCACCTCTTCGAGCAAGTTGTAGAGCGCCTCGCCGGGTCTGCTGTCGCTGAGTTCCTTGCGGGCTCGCAGGAAATACTTGTACAGGTCGCCGATGCCAGCACCGGCGAAATAGCCACGGTCGTTGCCAGTGAAAAGCACCATCTGGTTGTAGAGGTCGAACAAGTCGTTGTTGATTGGTGTGGCGGTCAACAGGATGAGCTTCTTGCGCTCTCCTGACTTGCCGCGCCTGTCTCGTGCGTCCAAAATCCGAGTCAGGTTGGCGTATCGATTCGCCCCGCGACTCCTGAAGTTGTGACTCTCGTCGATGAGTACCACGTCTACGTCTTCATAGGGGCCGATGTCGAATTGGTCGTCCGGGTCATCGGGATCCAGGCGGCCAAGCTCTTCCTGCGAAAGGATTGTGGCGGGAATAGATGCCTCGCGCAGTTCCGCCGTCCACATTGGCCGTAAGTTTGCGGGACAGACAACCAGCGCCTTCATGCGGCGGTGGTAGGCGAAGTCCTCCAGCAGGCGTTTGCCGATCCACGTTTTGCCCAACCCGACGCTGTCCGCCACGATCACACCGTCGTACATGGTCAAGATGCGCCGAGCTTTCTTCACCGCATCCGCTTGGAACTCGCTCAGGTCCACGGCGGTCGTGGTTCCTGTCGTTGGCGTGTCCTCCAAGTCGTCCTTGAAATACTCGAAGAGGGCCTTCAGGTAGATCTGATAGGGCGTGTACTCGTATGTGCCGAACTTGCTTGCGTTCAGCAGGTCTATCAGCGCCGTCTTGAAGTCCGCGCTTTCGGCCCAGTGGCGCTCAAACCACTCGTCTAGCTCAACAATCGCCTGCTGGCCGACTGCGCCCAGTTTGGGCAGGTCACTGAGCGTCACATCAGGAATACCCTCTCGGCGTAGCGCCCCGGACATCACAGCGTCGGAGTCGTCCTTCTGGAAGCGCACCTTGTGGCTGAGGTTCAGTTCCTTGTTCGTCGTGAGGCCGGGGCGAGTGAAGTTGCTCGAACCGACAATCGCGTACAGCGGGAACATTCGGCCCACGTTGCCGTCGGCGTCAGGTTTGTCCTCGTGGAAGATCCATGTCTTTGCGTGCAAGAAACCCTTGCTGTAGCTGCGCACTTGCACGTCGGGCCGTTTGAGAAACGCCGCCAGAGCCTCG
Organism: Planctomycetota bacterium; assembly: GCA_019636195.1. Lineage (GTDB taxonomy): Bacteria > Planctomycetota > UBA8742 > UBA2392 > UBA2392 > JADJRK01. The sequence continues at coordinate 97,870 of JAHBYA010000015.1, forward strand.
ACCGCACGAAGCGTAACTTCGTCGTAGGCGTCGAGGTTTAGATCGCCCGTCATCGTGCGGGCGATGTGGTCAGAAAGCTGTTGGAGCCCCACGTCTCTGCCGATAGCTGGCTCTGCACCGATGAGCAGGCGGAACGCTCCGGTGCGCTCCAGGCCCTCGCGAAGCAGGTTGAACCCCTGCACGTTGAAGTAGGCAGTTGCTACGTCCACAGCCTTGCCGGTGTGCTGGCCAAGGATCCCGGTCAGCACCGCCGCCATCGTGTTGCCTGCTCGATTGTCGATGACGAACGGGATGCGCATGGAACCCTTTTTCGTTCTGATGGCGGGAGTATAGTCCCCGACCCGGCATTGCTCGAAGGCGGTTGCTGGTGGGGTTGAAGGAAGTTGGGTGTTGACAGAAAAAAGTTTCTGACACTCCCCAACACCTTGACACTTGACGATCCCCAAGTTAGGGGGTATATCCTTTTTCGGGCGGAAGTTACATAACCCCCGGCATCTCAACCTCTTGCGACCGGGTGATCCGATGGCCAACGAAGCCAACAAGCCACGTGAGGAGCTTCTCAAAGAGCTTCTCGCGCTGCAAGCGTCGCCGCAGGCGAAGGAGCTTGCAGTAAAAATCATCGATGCCAACAAGAGCTTTGATGAAGAGCTTGATCGCTGCCTGAGGGTCGATACTGAGGTGCTTCGCCGCAAGATCACCGTCTGAGCGGAGCAACCAGTGAAAAGCGGCTCGTCGCTTACGGTTCTGCCGTATTCAATTGACCACCTAAAGACGTTCTTCGCGCACGTCGCTGGGACCACCGTCGAGGCTGTCTCGGAGAAGACCCATCGAGTCTTCTTCGAGGGTTACTTTCAAGATCCCGGCGTGGACGCCAAGACGATCGTGGTCGAGTGGGAGTATGTGGACCACGACTATCTTGAGGACTTTGCCGCGTACTACGTCCGGTGCTTCGAGGACTACGAGCGCAAGTGCGCCAGACTGCATTTCTTCAACATCTCGTTTTCCGAGGAAGACTTTCGATCCTTGCTTGGCGGGGACGAGACCAAGATGGCGGTCAAACAGCTTCAAGATGGCTATCTGGGGTTCATCGTTACCAAGCCGCTTCCACACGCCTTTGTAGGCCGCACATGCCTCAAGACCTACACGGATGACGGCGGTCGTCGTCAGTACATGAATGTGCGCACGTGCGAGGCCACGCTCTTTGGGATCAAGCTATCCGTCAAGTCACTGGCGTTCCAAGAACAGGATCAAGTCGTGTCCGCCTGCGCCACCAGCGCACTGTGGTCCGCGCTTCACGCAACTTCGGTGCTGTTTCAGCACAGCCTGCCGTCCCCAGTAGAGATTACTCGGCAGGCTGCCGAGCATTCGCCAGTTCGATCGCGAGTGTTTCCACACACAGACGGCCTCCAGGTCGAGCAAATGGCATTCGCCATTCGGCGAGTTGGACTTGAGCCGCTGTATGTACAGGGGGATCAACCACCTGACTTCGTGCTGACGCCTCGCGTTCTGCGGTCGAGCGTGTACGCATATTCATCGCTCAAGATCCCGGTCATCCTAATCACCGCGTTGTTCGATCCAACTGGCAAGCACATCGGGAATCACGCCTGTACGATTACAGGCTTTAGCTTGCCATCCGGAGCAGGAGCAACCGGGCACGAGACACGCCTCCTTTCTGACCGCATCGACAAGCTGTACGTGCACGACGATCAGGTAGGTCCTTTTGCCAGAATGGTGCTTGTAGATGGCGCGGTACCATTCCATCTGACGACCTCGTGGGGACTGCCCAGAATGCCCGGTGTGAAGGCCGTGCCGTTTTCTTTGCTGATACCGCTTTACAACAAGATTCGCATTCCCTTCAGCAATGTACTCAAGCTCATCACAGGGCTCGACAAGGGCCTGTCGTCCTTCCGGGGCATTCAGGGCAACCCGCTCAAGCTCGATCAGGAACAGCCGGTGTGGGATGTCAGGCTTACAAGCATCAACGAGTTCAAGAACAGTCTTTCGGCCGCGCCGCACCTGACCGCCGACCAGCAGCGTGCGCTGCGGCTGCTTGACCTGCCAAGGTTCATGTGGCGTGCAACCGCTTCGACTTCAAAGGGCGTACAGATCGACGTGTTGATCGACGCCACCGACATAGACCACGGGCGCTTTGTTCGCGCGTTCTTTGTAGCGGAGACGCCTCTGCGGCAGATGCTCGCGGGGTTCCAGTCCACACCCAATGGTGCGTTGCTGTCGAGCGGGTTGCAGCCCGAAGTGCTCCAGATCCTTTACGACTTGCTTGTGTTCCTGCGGAAGTTGCACACGCCCCTCGCACCCTGAGTTGCCGCGTTTCAGGGTCGGCCCTATCCAACAATTGTGTCGAGATGTCGCGCAATGCGGTATACTGCCCGCGAGGACCTTCTTTGGAGAACCCTGTGAGCCTTGGTGAAACGAACATGTCGGAACCCATGCGCGGGACCTGGACGCTGCCCGACTTTCCGGACGAGATATGGCTCGGCGACCGGCTGTTCCGCAAGGCGCAATGGCGGCAGCCTTATGACGGCGTGGTGGAGCAGTACCGCGAGGCCGTGGCTCGGAACTCCGCGCACATGAAGGTCTACGCCAACGGCCTTTGGGTTATCGACCACGTGGACGAGGACAATCCCGATCTGGGGCGGCCTATCGAGCACTTCTTCAACGATCATCCGTTGGGAAAGGCCATCAAGGTCGTTGGCATCTTTGCCCTTGCCTTTGCGGCAGTTGGGGCCGTGGCGAGTGCGCTGTCGGACGAGTAGTCAGGTACTTGCACTCGCTGCGGGAGAGGCAGCGGCCTGCGGTGGCGCGTCGAGCTTCTTCATCTCCGCTACGTGATCGGTGTCGAGTGCGGCCATGAAGTCTAGCAGGTCCTGCGCGTGACGCTTGGCTTCTGCCAACGGCGTCAGGTCCGAGCCGGGTACGTGTACTCGGTCGTTATGCGAGAACGAGTTTACGAACCGGTCGAGCCTGCCAAGCTGCTCGTCAGTGCACCCTTTGAGCTTGCCCTTGTGTTCGTCCAGGTCGAGGTCTTGGCTGCGCCGACCATTGCCACCCTTTATCGCAATCGCCGGTCTGGGTCGTTTGAAGGCCAAGAATGCTTCCAAAACACGCCGGGCAATGTTGGGCAACGGAAGTAGTTCGCTTGCTGTGGCCTTCCCGTCTGCGACACGCGCAACGTAACTGAACAAGTAGTGGTACTCGGTTTCGTAATTCTGAAGTAGCTCGTCGAGCTTGCCGATTGTGCAGTGCCGTTCGCCACCGTTCGCGATGGCCTTGCACTGGAAGTGCTCGGATCCGCCTTTCGCCTTGCCTGCCCACTTCTTCCATTCGCGGAAGGCAGTGAAGCTGTGGGTCAGGAGAATGACCTGCCCGGCGTCGTCCAGCCTGTTGCACACGAAGGTGATCGCGGCGTACAGGGCATTCGAGTCCAGGCTTGAAACCGGGTCGTCGATCACGATCAGCGACTTGGTCCGGTCCACTTTCTTGTCGTCGAGGCAGCGCAGGAAGTAGAGCACGGCCAGTGCGGTCTTTTCGCCCTCGCTCAGCGAGTCCACATTGGTGTCGGCACCACGGCGCTGGAGCTTGTATCCATTCTCCACCGCGAGCAGCGAAAGGTCATCGTGGCCAAGATAGTCCTTCAGATCCCGGTTCAACGCGCTTGCTGTTGAGGCGTGTCCCTCGACCACCTTGCGAAGCTCGGCGATCTGTTCGTCCAACCCGTCTGCCCGATTGGCCAACTTGTCTATCTGCGCCTCGTTGGCTTTCACCGCAGCGTCGTGCGCAGTCCATGCGCTCTCGTACTCGCTCAGCACGTGATCGGCGACCTTGTCGGAGGCTCCCTTGACCAGTTTCGTTTGATCGGCAACCCCCTCGTTGTGTTGGTCAATGAGCTTGTTTACAGAGCCACCATCCAGCGGGGGCACGCTGTGCACGGTGACAGTGAACTCTTTCAGCGGCTTCGATTGCCTTGTCTGGAGGTACTGAATGGCGGCGTCGATAACCGTAGTGCGCGTGGTGATCTGCTCGATGAGGGACGTGCGGGCCTTGGTGTATTCGCCGCGCAGGTGCTTCAAGATGGCGTCGGGCACCGCTATGGCTTTGCTGAGTGCTTCCAGAGCCTTCTTGGCCTCCGCAAGCTGCTTCGAGGAGGCTTCAATGTCCGCCAGCAACTGGTCGTAGGCCGCATCAAAATGCGCCTTCAACTGTAGCGTCTTGCCCTCGGGAAGATCTTGTCCGCAGTACAGGCAATGCGTGGCCTCGTGTTTCTCGTGCAAGGCCAGGCCGGTGCGCAACCATGCTTCAACATCTGGCGTGTTCTCAAGCGACTGAATGGCAGCCACCACTATAGAACGGCCACAAACTTCGGCAGCGGTGCGTAGAGTCGCCGCAAGGTCGTCCGGGCCAACTTCAAGGCCCGCGATAGCCTCCTTCGCCTCCGCCGAAACCGTATTGAGCTGTGTGTTCAGCTCATCGTCAATCAGTCGAGCCGCCGCGAACTTACTAGGATCGTTTGCGAATGCTTCGAACCGCTTCTTGAAAGCGGGCGCTTCAAAGTTGCGGAACGCAGGTACGTTACGTCCGCCCAAGTCATCCTTGATCTTCTTTGCGCCTGCGGAGCACTTGCTATCCCAGTCTTTCGCTGCGGCGGCCTGCTTTTGAATCGCCGCCGTCTGGTCGCGTTCAACAACTGCCCGTTCTTCCAGAAGTTTCTTGAGCTTGGCCGCGTCGTCGGCGCTGTCCTTGCCGAGCGTGATAACCGGCGACAGCGGACCTTGAATTCCAACAACGGATTGCTGAACGAAGTCGCGGTTGAAGACGTACACGGGCGGTAGTTTGGCAATCTTGTCCTGCTTCAGTGCGAAGGCAGTTTCTCCCTGCACCTGAAGGCGTACTTCCCAACCACCCGGAAGTGAGTTTGGATCGGCCTTGTCCGACTGCCAGTTTTCGACGGCGCGGAAGACTTTGGAGAGAGTCGTCTTGCCGCTGCCGTTCCAACCGAAGATGACGTTGCGTGGCTTGAGGGAAACGCCGGCGCTGAGCGCCTCATCCCACTTGAAGTCTGCGAATGCGCCGCAGGCTTTCAGGCTGGCGATCTTCGTTAGGCTCTTCTCCATGTGTTCCTCCGCCCCTTGTGGAGGGGTGCGGTCGCGCACCCTACTTCAAGTCTTGGAACCGGGTGGAGGGTCAAGCGGGGTGTGGTAGGCATTTCCGGTGCGTGTCGATTCGGCGAGGGCATCGTACACCTCAAGGATTAGCCGCTTGGTCCGGTACTCGCCGTGCGCGGCCTCGTCGTGCCGCTTGACGATGGGGAAAGTCTCCATGATGTAATCCGTCTCTGTGCGGTCGAGGCCGTAGAGATGGAAGAACGCCGCGTCAAGTTCGGCTCGCAGCAACGCACGCCGCTCGGGTTTCCAGTGGAAGGGTCGCCCGTCGAAGCCAAGTTCGCTTTGGTAGGCGACCATATCCTCTGTGGTGCACAGCAGTTCACTGACGCGCTCAAGCACCCACCGGCCAACAGTGACTTCCTCTTGCCACGCGCACTTATCGTCAAACACCGATGGATGCAGCACCGGAAACTGTTGCAGGTAGTTGTATGTCAGGTGGGTGCCGCCGACTTTTTGACGCGCAACATAGTCCAGCGCAAAAGAATCAAGCATCGCCAGAAGGCAGGCGGTCCCCTGCGCTGGACGCTTGCTGACGATCAACGGTGCCGTGTGCCCTACTGCAACCGGAGGAATCTTTGCGGCGATTACCGTTCGCTCGTTGGTTCCGTTGGTGATGTCGCGAAAACCCATCATGGACACGAGACCATCGGGCAGCGCATCCCGAACGACATCCTCGCGTACCCAGTAGCGCGGGAGAACCGCAAAGCCGGGGTCCTGCTTTTCTGTCAGCGTGACCTCGCGGAAGCCGCTTTCCGGGAAGTACGTCGCCCAACGATGATCGAATTGGTGGAACATCTTCGCTTCGTAGAGCGGCAGCATTCGCTCATTCTTTGCCCGAGACGTTTTCGTCATGACGCCGCCCCCTGAAGTCCGTCGTACTTTTCGAGGATGAGGCGCTTGGTCCGGTACTCACCGAACTGGGCTTCATCCTTGCGTTTCACGATAGGGAAGGAGTCGAGGATGTATCCGGCATCGTCACGAGAGACCCCGTATACATGGAACATAAGTGCGTCGAGTTCAGCACGTAGCGCCTCACTGGTCTTGTCGTCGAGGCGCTGACTGTTGAGGCGGTCAACGCGAGAGGCTATCCAAGCCAGATGGCTGCCAAGTTGACCAGGCGTAGGCGCTGGTAGTTGTTGCATCGAAAAGAAGTTGAGGTGCGTACCTCCCGTTTTCTGGCGGGTCACAAAGTCGAGCGCGTAGCTGGAAAGCACGGCCTGAAGTCCCGATAGCTCATCGTTCGTCACGCTGGCAAACGCCAAAGGCAAGTTGTTCCCAACAGCCACCCGTGGCAGTTTCGTGGCAATCAGTGTTCGCTCGTTTGTGTTGTTGGTGATGTCGCGCCAGCCGAACATCCAAGGATTGTTCCACTTACCGTCGAGCACAGTTTCGACTTCGCGTTCGTGAACCCAATAGCGCGGCAGGGGGCTGAATCCCGCTCGCTTTTCTTCAGGCGTTACATAGCGCGTCACGCCGTCCGGCGCGTAGGTCGCCCAACGAGTGTCGAAGTGGTGGATCATTTTGGCCTCATAGAGCGGCAGCATCCGTTCAACCTTTACCTCTTCTCCGCCCTGTTTTTGTGATCTTTGTCGG
>JAHBYA010000016.1 GCA_019636195.1 Planctomycetota bacterium
GGGGGGGGGGGGGGGGGGGGGGCGAACTATGATGTTCGTCGGGTAGGGTTGCTTTCCGCGAGGAGAGCCCATGCCGGCCCAGAACACACAGTTCCTGAACTCCATTCCCGTCGCGCGCTACGCCGTTGAGCGGGCACCGACCAGAATCCAGCACCTGATGCTGTGGTCGTTTCAAGGCGTAGCAGGCCGCGAGTTACTCTACGCGCAGGTGCCGCAACTGGTTGCCTCCGGCCAGGTTCCGCCATGCGACGCCGTGCCTGACCGATCGTCGGTATTCAGCCAAGCCACGTTCGGCATGACATACCTGAACACTCGGGTAAGGGTCTGCCACGCCAATCAGGACACCTTTCGAACGCCGATCACGCCCGAGGCAGCCGAATACCCGTTGATGATCCGGCAACTTTTGTACGGGTTTTCCGAGCGCCTTGACGCCGCGCCCTCGCCGGCCAACCCGCTGGCCCTGCGCAACTACATTGAACCGGACCGGATCGTCAATCTGGCAGGCGGCGCGCTGAACTTTCACTGTCTGGGCGATGCGTGGCACCGCGTTGACGCCAACGACGGCAGGCCAACGATGATCATGTCCGCCACGCCCGCGCTTGCGACATACGAGCTGCTGTGCCGGATGTCGGGTTTTGAGCCGCCGAAGGTCGATTTCATGTGGTACGATCCTGTACGAAGGCGGATGACGCCCGTAAAAGTCACTGCCTTCAACGGAACCCCCTGGCTTGTGAACGACCGCATGGAGGGCAAGACCAACCCGGCGGCGGGCGCGCAGCGGATCTACTTCATGGTGCTGGGCGACGATGGCAGCAGCGGCCCGACACGGGGGGTCACGGGTATCGTGCCGCAGGAGCTGCTGCACTCAATGTTCGTGAAGCGCGTGGTGCCCGCGGCCTACAACATCGAGGCGGGCATCGGCGACCCCATCGCAGCCGACGACGTGTTTTTGGGCTGGCCGGTCGGAACGGCCGTGGGAAGCCCGGCGGCGATCAGTCTGCTGCAGAATTTCAGCATCGCCGGCCCTTGCCCCACGATTACGCCCGCATAGCGGAGCTTTGTCCGAACGAGCGAGCAATTCCATGCCCGAAGACATGAACAGCGATTGCCCATCCTGCGCCGACCAGCCGGCCGCTATGGCAACATTCGGCGGCCACACCATGCGCTCCGATTTCATCGAAATGCCGCCAGAGATTTCAACGGCAGATGAAAACTCAAAAGCACAACGGGACTATGCCGATTGGCTTGCACTGTTCGCGCCAAGCGCGGCCTCAGCCACTGGCATGACTGGGGTGGCAACTGGGAAAGTGGCGGGCATCGAGTTGCTTGTCAATGAGCCCGTGCGCCGAGACCTGCCTCGATCCGAATTTACTGCAACGCAGGGTTGGAAGAGCTATTTGGATTCAAGCGCGGGAACCCAAAACTTCCTCTTGGGACACGTTAGACCGGACAACCTTGGCGGGGTCTCGCTGCATGAGTTTGGACTCGTGCACGCAAGCTATTGGCCGGAAAGTCAAGATCGAAACGGCGACGGTCTCGATCTTCTTGCCGAAGAGACAATAGGGCAGCGACTCAAGAGAAAGATCAAGGAGTGGGACGATGCGCTGGAATACTATTTCAAACGATACACTGAGTGCAAGGCAAGTTGCGATGCCAAGCACAAGCACGGCACTGCCGGTCATTACCAATGCGTGACCGACTGTTACGCGGCTTGGGGCGTACTGGTAGTTTGGGCTAGGAAAAAGAAGACTGAAGCTGAAGACAAGCTCGCTAGGACGCCGCAGGGCAAGCAGAACGATCCTGCTGGCGAGGAAAAAGCTACCGACAAAACCGAGTGGCAAAAGTGGGGAGCGGAAGTTCTTGAGCACTTCAAGCGGGGTTTAAAGAGCCTCGATGAGGATGACGTTGACGGTTTTGCGAAGGGGACTCTCAAGGGTGTCCTGACGGACAAAGCCAAAGAGAAGATCAAAGACAAGACGGGCTATGATCCCGATTCAAAGCCTGCATGCCTGCTCGCGGGAATGATGCTGGTTGGACAAGCGCTCAAGTCAGGTTACGCCAGCTTGCCCCCCGCACAGGCTGCAGCCCAGGCTTTCGCTGATCTAAAGAACGATCCCGATTACAAACTGGCGCACGCGGCCTGCATCGCCACGAAAGGCGCATTGTCCACCGACCCGATCAAGGTCTGTGAAGGGTGGCTTGAGTGGGCGCAAAGTCAGTAACTGCAATCCACAGGTGGCGCATGGGATGGCACTGCATCTGCAAGTTAGCGTTGGCGCTTCTGCTGCTGTCGGTGTCGTGCAAGGCTGAGCCCTCAAATGCAACTTTAGGCAAGAAATTCGACGATGGCGAGCTTCGCGTCCATCTTGATTCCGAATTGAAACGACTCCGCGGACTCAGCGCAAAGGATGTCGAAGATGCCCGGCTCAGGCGAATCATATCCAGCCTGCAAGCGGACTCGACCATCGAGGATCTGGCCAAGCTGATTGAAAAGGAAACGCAGGGCCTGCTGTCGGATCACCTCAATGCGCTGGAGGCGCTGCTCGGGCCGGAACCGTCACCCAGTTCACGCAGAACGTTTGTGGTCTGCGAGAAGGCCCGCATGCTGTTGAGCTCACTTGAGCTTACCGCGCAGGAATTGCAGGGCGATTTCGGCAAGGCCTCGGACGAGCGCAAGAGCGAGATCCTAACGGCGACCGCTGAGGTTCAGGAGGCGCTTGGCGAGTTCACGTCGCCCGAGGAGGTCATCTGGCAGGACATAGGCGAAACGCCGGCGCTCGTTTCTGTTGCGATTCTGGCAGTGGCGCGGGCGGGGGCGCTGCACGCAGTCGGCAGCAGCGCCGAAAGCGTCAAGTTTGTTGCCGAGGTGTTGGCGTGGATTGCCAAGGTGCGTTTGCGCTCGACCCTGCTGTCCATCCGCATGTACGATTCCGCTGTCACCTATCTGACCAACGCGGTTGTTAGCTGGAAGTGGTTCAAAGGCAGCGGCATTGATGCTGTCGCGCAGTCCATTCCAACTCTGGTTTCGATCAATCCAAAGATGTTGGTCGTTTCCGAATGCAGGGGGTACATTCACGCGGCCAGGAAAGCGCCCAGGACCGCTGCCGAAAGTTGCGACGAGTTGCTGAAAAAGTACGGTGCCAAGAAGGTCGAGGACTGGCTTCAAGCCGTGAGCACTGCATACGATGCGGAAGCAGAAGCTGTGAAGATGTTGTTGACGGCCCTTGATTCATTGCCCTCCGATGCCATGACTTGGTCGCGCAAAGACTTCGTTGCTGCCGCGCGTGCTGCAGAAAATGACTATACAAAGCGAATGCTGCGCGAGTTGGTATCGAACGTGTGCGCCATTCAGCTCGACTCGTTGAAGGTGCTCACCGTGTTGCGTTGGAGGAGCACGAACGACAGCGACGCGATTAAGAGCACGCTCGATCACTTCACGGAACGCCGCGATCACTTGATTGTAAAGCACGAAGGCAATGGCGCTGCATTCCTTGTAAATGAAGAAATCGTCAAGCTGTACAATCTGTCCGGACGTTCCGCCGCACAAGAGATCGAGAACAAGTGAACGCAATTGTCCCAGTTGTGTGCCGGCCCTAACCAGTCCCATTACGTTCGCGTTTGGTTTTCATCTTTCTTGTGGGGCGCCTGGTCCTCAGGCCGAACTGTTTCAGGGCCACGTCGCGCACGTGTTGTGCGGCTTCTTGCGGCGAGTCCGTTAAATGCAGGCGGTCCACGTCTTCGGGCGCGATTGTGCCCTGGGCCACCATCGTTTCGCGCAAGAACTGCAGCATCGGCGCCCAGTAGTCGCGGCCCAGCAGCACCAGCGGAAAGTCGGCGATCTTGCCCGTCTGGATCAGTGTCGCGCACTCGAAAATCTCGTCCATCGTGCCAAAGCCGCCGGGTGCTGCGATAAACGCGTAGCTGTATTTCACCAGCATCATCTTGCGCACAAAGAAGTACCGGAACTCGACAAACTTGTCCAAGTACGGGTTCGGCTTCTGCTCATGCGGCAGCTTGATGTTGCAGCCGATGCTTGGCGCGCCCACGTCGCGGGCGCCGCGGTTGGCGGCCTCCATAACGCCGGGGCCGCCGCCGGTCATTACCGTAAACCCGGCGCGGCCCAGTTCGCGCCCGACATCGCGCGCCATTTCATAGTAGCGGTGGTCTTCCTTGAATCGCGCGCTCCCGAACACGGTCACGCACGGGCCAACAAAGTGCAGCGCGCGAAATCCTTTGATCAGCTCAAAGAAAACGCGCAGCGCACGCCCTGTCTCGGCCATGCGCGAGCGCGGTCCCTCCAGAAACAGGCGCTCGTCGGGGTCATGGGTGGCTTTGCCCCACTCGGGGTTTGCATCAGGTTTGGGGCCGGGCTCATTCACTCGCGCAGTTTCGCAGGCAGCCAACGTGGCGCAAGGGCGTTGTGGGGCATACACTCAAACCATGTTTGCGGAAGCCGCATACCTGTTCCGGCATGCGTTGCTGCGGGCCGGGGCATACGAGTTGCAGCTGCAATCTGAACGCGCCCGCCTGCACGCCCTGGCGGCACACATACTCCTGTCATTGTTTGGCCGGCCGCCATCGCCCGAGCATGAGCCATATGCCGACTTCCGGCCCGATGGCTCCGACATTGTTGCGCCTGAGCTGGCCCAGCACGCGCGTCTTGCTGACGATCGCAGTCTTACAGGTATTGCATGGCTGTGTTCATGGCGCGCGGCCCGGGCTTCACATACCCAATTCAACCACACTGCCAGCCTTCCGCAGTATGAGGCGGTGTATGATGACGACAGTGCCCCGCCTCGCGTGCGCGCCGCGGCATTGTGGCGCGCAAGCATGGCTGCGCGCTTTGTTGGTCGCTTTGACCTGGCGATTGGACACGCCACGCGCGGGCTGGACGTCGCCCGCGGGCACGACGACACAGATGGTATCGCCTGGTGCCTGAACTCCCGGGGCGCGGCGTTTTCCACACAGGGCCAGTCATCAAGCGCCGATACCGACCTCAGGGCTGCCTGCGAGTTTACGCAGGCCCGTTGTGGTCCGGTCCAGCAGAGCGTTGCCCTGGGCCAACTGGGCATTCACCTGCAAGCCACAGGACGCGGAACCGAGGCTGAAGATGTCCTGCACCGGGCACTCGAACTGGCCCGCCAAGCCGGTGACGCGCGACGCGAAGGCGCCTGGCACGGCATGCTGGCAAGGATCATGAACCGCAGCGGCAGGCGCGAAGTCGGCAGCGTTCACTTGCAACGAGCAATTGAGATCTCACGCGACATGAACGACCACGTAAACGAAGGGACCTGGCTGCTGGACCTGGGCGCCAGCCTCACATACGCAGGCCAACACGATCAGGCACGCGCAACATTCAAGCAAGCACTGCAGTTGCTGACCGCCGCCGGCGACCAGATTGGCGCATCGATTGCCGTTGGCAACATGGGTGTGGCCCATGCCAATGAGAACCGCCTCGACCTGGCACAAGCCTGCTACCTTGAGGCAGTCCAATGGGCCCGCAACGCCGGGGCCAGACCCTATATTGGTTTGTGGCTTGGCAACCTGGGAACGGTGCACAACAACCGCAACGAACTCGACGCTGCGGCAGCCGCGTTTGCAGAAGCACGCGACATCGCCGCATCGACCGGCGACAGTGAACGTGCCGCCCTGTGGACAGGCAATCTGGGCGACACCGAGTACCGCCGCGGCAACTACACCGCGGCCCGCCAAGGCCTGAACACCGCGATTGCTTCAGCCCGCCGGACCAATGACCTGAGGCTGCTGGGCATCTGGCATGGCAAGTTGTCGATTGTGCTGGTTGCGGATGGTGACTACGCCGCCGCGAGCGATGCCTGGAAAGCAAGCGTCGGTTCGCTTGAGAAAGCTGGTTTGCAAGCGCAGTCTGCTGAACTCTACAGCGAGCTTGCGCGTTTCATGCGCGCCAAGGGCATGGAGCCGGGCAGCCTTGCGGCGCCATTCGCTACAACTTGATGGCGGGGTTGTCGCCTACCACTGTGTTCCAGGGGCGCACGCGCCAGGACTTGATCAGGCCGTTTTTCACGTACGGGTCGGCGTTGGCGAAATCCTGCGCGGCCTTGGGCGTATCGCCCTTGAAGAACAACACCGCTGTGTCCACGGGTTCATCCAGCGCGCCGCCAAGAACCAGCTCGCCGCGGGCGTGGGCGGCGCGCGCAAGTGCAAGGTGCGCGGAGCGAAACTCCGGGCGGCGCGCAAGGTAGTCCGGCGCCAGCTCATACATCAGCAGATAGTGCATCACTGCCTCCGCGCGAAACTTATGCGATTGCGCCCGCCTGTGCCAGTTCTTTTGCACTGCGTTGGCAGTTACCGCGGTGTACGCTTGGGGGACATGCGACAGTGGGCCGCTACCGGAGATACTCCATGCACTTGCGATGGGTGATGCTGATGCTTTGCCTGGCTGCGCCGCTGGCTGCGACAACCCATACCGACGATTTCGCGATGCCCAAACCCGGGCGGCAGGCCTCAAGCCTGTTTCAAGACACCCCGCGCACCGACCGCACGGGCGGCGAAGACTTTGACAACCGCTGGCCCTGGCGCGGCATTGAAGTCTCAAGCTATTCGGGCCTTTTCCCGGTCGTGCTGGCGGCCAGCCAGGCCGTTGACGTGGGCATACCCATCCTGCCCTGGGTGTCTGTAGTAACGCGCATTGAGGGCACGGTCGGTCTGCTGTTCAGCGGCGGAATTGTCGGGCTGGGTTTTCGCGGGCACCTCGATTTCAGCGACACTTTCGGCATATACGGCGAAGTGATGGGCCGCTTCGGCTTTGGCGAGTTGACCATTGCAAGAATCTTTGCCGACATGTTTCGCGAGTTCATTGACGCCGGTGTAAGCACCGTAAGCGGATTCGGCTTCAGCCTTGCCAGCGGCATTGAAGTGGGCGGCCGCCGCGCGAAGTTTTTCGCGGGACTTGAGTACGGCGCGTTGTTCATTGACGGCCAGGCCTTTGTGGGCAACACGCGCTTTGACCTGCCGACGATCACGATCAACTACTTTGGGTTCCAGGTCGGTATCCGCTTCTATTTTGGCTAGCGCATGGCAAACATCGCGGCGTGAACGCCGAGCAGGCATACCTCTTTCGCCACGCGCTGCTGCGTGATGCTGCATATGAACTGCAGTTGCCTGCAACGCGCGCAGCACTGCATGAACTTGTCCTTGAAGTACTGGAAGCGCAGTTCGGGGGTACGCCGCCCGAGAAACCTGACAAGGGCATCTGGCACGCCGCCGACCAGTGGGCAACTGAGCTGGTGCTGCATGCCAGGATTGCAAACAAACACAGGCCATCGCCCCGCCTTGCGCTTGCCATGCGCACCTATGTCCGTCGGGCCGCATTGCAGTCTGAGCGCAGTTACCGTTTGCGTGATGCGCTGTTGTTCTGGCGCGAGCACGCCGCACTGGTTGATCCGCCCGAGCGTTTGCAGTCGTTGCGTAATGCTGCCGTATGCGCGCTGGATGCTGGTCTGGTGAGCGAGGCGCGAACGGCAACCGCCGCGCTGATCGAGTGCGCGCAGGCAACTGAGAATGCAGCGGCGCTGGGCGACGCACTTCAGATGCGAGGCAATTTTCACCTATATTCATCAGAGCCCGAACTTGCCATTGAGTCGTACTCAAGTGCGCTGGAGCACTTGCGATCAGCCGGGGCCGAGCGCAGTGCCGCAATCGTGCACAGCAATCGGGCAATTGCGCTGCACCAGCTTGAACGACATGTCGAGGCCGAGCACGAGTATCACACGGCGCTGGCTCTGCACAGGCGGCTGGGCAATCGACGGGTCGAGGGCAACACGCTGGGTAACCTGGCACGGCTGCTGCACGCACTCGGCGACCGCGAGGGCTCGCTCCGCATGACGCTGGAAGCGCTTGCCATACACCGCGAAACCGGCAACCGCCGCTTTGAGGGTATTGCACTGGGCAACCTTGGTGTCGATGAAGCGCGCTACGGAAACAACGAACATGCCGGCGAGCTTTTGCGGCAGGCGCTCGCGATCCATCTTGAAGTCAGCAACCTTACATTTGTCGCCGAGGTTTCAAACTCATTGGCCACCTGGCACCTTCGCCGCAGCGAGTTTGCAGAGGCAGAACAGTATCTGAAGCAATCCATCGAAGTATCGTCCGAAACCGGCAATCAGCGCGCTTATGCGCTCTCACTCAGTAACCGGGCCGAGTTATATAGCGCCACCGGCGAGATTGCAGCGGCCGATGAGCTGTTCCCGAAAGCACTGGAACTTTGCATCCGCCAAGGTGGGGTCCTTTCCGGTCTGTACGTCGAGTGCAGCGCCGCCGTGCACAGCATTCGCGCACGCCGCATTGACATTGCCAGGCAACAGTGGGCAGATGCAGGCGCCAGAATCAAGCTCCATGGAGAACCGCCGGACTTTAGTACAGTCCGCGATGAAATGCGCCGGGCATGTCTTGCGGCTGGCATTGTGCCGTTCGAATGATGTGCGCGGCAACTGAATCTCGACCTGCATATGGCTGAAGTTGTTAATGCAGAGCAGGCATACCTCTTTCGCCACGCGCTGCTGCGTGACGCGGCTTACTCGTTGCAGCCGCCCGCTGAGCGCGCGGTGCTGCATCGCCTGGCCGTCGAGATTCTGCCGCTGCTGCTGGACCCTGACACGCTGGATGCGCACAGCCTGGATGTCGCCGACCACGCCCGCGACGCAATGGCCGCAAGCGACGCAGCAACACCTGACCTGCAAGCCGCCGAGTTCATGTGGTTGCAACGCGCCGTGCAGTGGTTGCGCCGCAACTACCGCATTGCCGAATTGCTGCCTGCCCTTGATCGCGCAATCGCGCACCCCTCATGCCCGGCCGACACGCGCAACGAGTTGCTGCTTGAAGCGGCAAAGCGCAGGTACTCGCAAATGGAGTTGCCCGCCGCCGAGGCACGCGCACGGGCGGCAATGTCCGGCGGCGACCGCACCGGCATACGGGCACGCACGTTGCTTGTCACAATCCTGGCCGCGGCGGGCCGGCTTGGCGAGATTGACTTTGACCCGGCACAGCTGCCGGCCGACGCCGCCAGTCACGATCCGATGCTGCACGTCGAGGCGCTGATTGCCTACCAGCGCACGACCCGCGAGCCCCTTAGCGATGAACTTTCGGCACAAGCCCTGGCCATCGCGCAGCAACACGACCTTACCGAAGTGCTGCCGCATCTGATCACGGAAAAGGCGCGCAAACTGCACAGGCAAGGCCGCACCCAACAAGCTCTTGAAATCGCGCACGAGGCCCTGACCATGGCGCAAGCCGGCGGCAACAAACTTGAGCAGGCGTCAGTGCTCAACAACATCGGCATCATCTGCGCCGAGGGCGGCCGCGCGAGTGAAGCCATGGGGTATTACCGCAACGCGCTTCTGCTGTGCCGCGAGGTCGGCGAGCGCTCGTTGCAGGCCTCAGTTACATCCAATGCCGCGAACCTGAACATGTACTTCCTCAATGATTTGCCGCAGGCAGAGCGCGACTACCGCGCCGGCCTTGAACTGGCGCTTGAGGGCGACAATGTTGAACATCGCGAGGCCGTCTGTCACCGCCTTGGCGCGCTGTGCATGGCCCGAAATCAGCAGCGCCAGGCCGTGCGCTACCTTGTGGACGCGCTGCACTGCGCGCGAAAGCTGGACAGGCCAGGCGGCATCGCGTCGGCACAACTCATGCTTTCACTTGCATCAGATGTTTTCTCGCCGCCCGAGCGAATGGCGCTGATGGTTGATGCAATCGCTTCGGCCCGGATGCTGGGGTTTACGCGGCTGGTTGCCGAAGGCCTGTTTCGCATGACCGAGTTCTTGAACGAGACAGGTCTGCCGGTCGCAGCACAGCGGTGCAGCGACGCCGCACAGGCCATTGACGACGCCGCACCGTCAGTGAAACCACTGAAATTGTTCGCGCGCGGCGCAACATGTCGAAGCAGATTGCTGATGGGCGATTTTGCGGGCGCTGCAAACAGCGCCCGCGACTATATCGCTGCGCTCAGTGACAACATGCGCCACTTGCGTGTCCCGGGTGCTCATGCCGTGCTTGTCGCTGCCATGGCGGCAACAGCGGTCGGCCCATGCGGCACGCGGTCCCCCGACCAAGACGGCCTGGCAGCGCTGCATCTGGCCGTTCAGGCCATGCACGCGGAGTACCGCGACAAGCCGCCCACACACCATATGGTGATTGCCGCGCTTGAGTTCGCGGACATCACGCTCAATATCCTGAAGGGTGCGCCGCCGTACCCGCTGCTGATGGGCCTGCCCGTGCCCGCCCTGCGCCGTACACAATTGCGCGGCATCCTTGACTGCATGGCTGTGCGCAACCCGGCAGCCTATGCCGCGCTGCACAACGAAAACCCTGAGCTTGCGGCCCACGTCGCCGAGCTGGCTGCACCTGAATGGCTGCCCTGGGACACATCGCTGGCGTCCGTGCCCGGCATCGACCGCGTGCTGCCTTCACCAATGCAATAGGCAGCGCGGCCCGCCAGCCCATCGGGGCTAGTGGCACTCGCGTCCCGCGAATGAGTTTTGCGGGCCTCCGGCCCGCGGCGACGGCCGGAGGCCGTCGGGACTCATGCGCTGGAAGCGCGTGCCACTCTTCTGTTCGGCTTATAAAGCCCCTTAGCCGAGGTTCTTGTTGGCGAAGTCCCAGTTGACCAGCTTGTCGAGAAAGACTTCCAGAAACTTGGCGCGCGCGTTGCGGTAATCAATGTAATAGGCGTGCTCCCACACGTCGCAGGTGATGATCGGCTTGGCGCCGTGCTTGATGGGGCAGTCGGCATTGCCGGTCTTGGCGATTTCAAGCTTGCCGCCCTTGCTGACAAGCCACGCCCAGCCGCTGCCGAACTGGGTCATGCCCGCTTCAACAAACTTTTTCTTGAAGTCGTCGTAGCTGCCGAAGTCGCGCTTGATGGCATCGGCGATTTTGCCCGTGGGCGCCCCGCCGCCGTTCGGCTTCATGCAGTTCCAGTAGAAGGTGTGGTTCCAGACCTGCGCGGCCTGGTTGAACAACCCGCCTTCGGTGGTCTTGATCAGGTCTTCGAGTGACTTGTTCGCCTCAGGCTTGCCGGCGGTAAGCTCGTTCAGCTTGTCGAGATAGGCATTGTGGTGCTTGCCGTAGTGGTAGTCGAAGTGCTCGGCGGAAAGGTGCGGGGCAAGCGCGTCCTTGGCGTACGGCAGTGGCGGCTGTTCAAAGGGCATGGAGTCTCCAGAATAGGGTCTTTAGGCAGGGGCGTTGTTTATAAAGGATAGCCTTTAGAAATCAACGGTTATCGATTTCAGAAAAAGAAAGTTCATATGTAAGGAGTTCGCCTTTCCGGTCACCTAATTACGTAGTAAACTCCTTAGACGGGTGCAATTGGTGCATAACTGGGAAATGGAGCAGCCAACATGAACAAGTTTCTGCGTTTGGCGGTTCTGAGCGTAGCCATCGGCTCGTTGGCCGGGGTGATCGCACAGCCGCTTGCATCACAGTGATGAAGCGGTGGCGCTCGCGCCGGTCGTGTGGACCGTCCCGCGAACGCCGGAGCTCGTGGAGCTCCAACCGCTGACCCCGCCAAGGTTCCGAGCTGGAACAAGCCTGATGCGGCGTCGCTTGAGTCGGCCGCTCGGGAACAACGCCCGATTGTCCTGTACTTCCCGGCTGAGAAGGACAGCGACTTTGACATTTACGGCGACGACTGGGCGCAGCTGAGCAAAGAAGACGCCCTGTTCATCAAGGTCCCATACACCGCCGACCGCGAGAAGTCGCCTTGGTCGGAAAACTCGGTCATCCCGACCAACAAGCTGCTCTCGCCCAACCCATCGCTTGAGTACGGCATCGCCGTTGGTAAGGCCGATCTGCTGGTGTGCGACTGGTTCGGCAACAAGTACTTCGCGCCCGGCGCCAAGGTCAAGGCCGACGCGCTGAAGGCTTTGATCGGCAAGGTCAAGGACGAAGCCGACAAGGCTGACAAGAAGCTGGCCAAGACACTGGAGAAGGCTCAGCAGCAGATTGAAAAGAAGGACGACAAGGGCGCGGTCAAGTCGCTGCTCAGCAATTTCAAGACCGGCTACTACGGCCTGCCCTCACAGGAAGCATCGGTGAAGCTGTATCGTGAGATCATGGATGCCGGCCGTGAACGCATCAAGGAAATGCACGAGAAGGGTGACACGGAAGGCCTCAAGGGCATTGCCAAAGACTACAAGGGCACTGACCTTGAAAAGGAAGCCAACGAAGCACTCAAGAACCCCAACACCCAGGGCCGCAAGGGATAGAACCCGCGCCTGTGCTGGGTCAGAAAAATCGCCGGGACGACCTCAGGGTCGTCCCGGACTCTTTTGCCCCTGCCTCCAGATTCCCTGTAAAGCAGCGCAAAGCCATGCCACTTACTCTTGCAGTCCCTAACTCAGGTTGAACATGGCCCTGTCAGCGCAAGACCATTTCCGCTGAGCCGCCCTCGCAA
Organism: Planctomycetota bacterium; assembly: GCA_019636195.1. Taxonomy (GTDB): domain Bacteria; phylum Planctomycetota; class UBA8742; order UBA2392; family UBA2392; genus JADJRK01. The sequence goes on from JAHBYA010000016.1 coordinate 12,434, forward strand.
GGAGTGGCGGTGCCGCTTCCCTGAGGGTTTGACCCAGCACATCAATCTCCTCTTCGCGGGAAATACGGTATCGCCCCTCCTTACGGGTGCGGTGTCGCACTTTGACCGAAGTGATTCAAACCTGGTGCGGTTTGTATCCAAGCGAAGGAGAGGACATGAGAAAGTTTGCTTCATTGTGGCTCTGGGCTGTTGTCGCCATTCTGGGCGCAGCCGCGGGGCCGATTGCTGCCCAGTGCAGCGGGTGCGGTTGCGGCGGAGGTTCGTCATCCGGCGCCGGTAGCGGCGGCGGCGGCAGTTGCCCAACCGGCGGTTGCGGCGGCGGCGGCAAGTCCGTGAGCAAGGTGGATCGTCCCAATGGCGCCACCTCCAACGGCTCGGGCCAGCGTCGTGCCGCAGGACCCGCAGTTTCGCCGGAAGAACTGCCGGCATGGAACAAGGCTTCAACCGAAGCCCTTGAAAGCGCTGCCCGCGAAAAGCGCCCGATCGTTGTCCTGTTCCCCGACGAAAACGACAACGATGGCGCGTTTGCCGGCAAAGAACTGGCTGAACTGAGCAAGACCTCGGCCCTGTTCGTGCGCATGCCTTACACGGCTGACCGTGAAAAGTCACCGTGGGCTGAAGAGTCGGCAGTGCCGACCAGCAAGCTGCTCAGTGACAACCCGGCCCGCGATTTCAACGTGCCGGTCGGCAAGGCCACCGTGTTGGTGCTTGACTGGCACGGCAACGAACACAACCGCCTGACGACCAGCGTCAAGGCCAACGAGCTGCAGAAGCACGTTGAAAAGGTTGCTGACAAGGTCAAGGACATCAACGACAAGCTTGAAAAGACCCTGGCCAAGGCCAAGGACGCCCACGAAAAGGCCAACCGCAAGGAAGCGCTCAAGCAGATCATGAGCAACTTCAAGGGTGGCATTGTCGGCGTGCCGGCCCAGGAAGAGACCATCCGCCTGTACCGCGCCATCATGGACGAAGTCCGCGCCGAGATGGCCAAGCTGGTGGAAAGCAAGGACACTGCGGGCCTCAAGACCCTGCAGAAGGACATGCGCAAGACGGATGTTGAGAAGGAAATCAACGAAGCCGTGAAGAACCTCGGGTAGCCGGGCGGGCTATCTTGGGAAAAGGGCCGGGGAAACCCGGCCCTTTGTCATGGTATTGTCATAGACGGTTTGATGCAGAACGATTCGCCAATTGTTTCGTTTGCACTGTAACTCTCTGCTATCATTTGCCACTAACACTGTGGTGCTGGGATTCCCGAAACCGGAGGAGATTCGATGAATCGTTCCCGTATTCTGCTGGCTGCGGCTGTCGGCGCGTTCGCGCTTGCCGGCATATTTGCGCAGCCGCTTGCTTCGCAGTGATGAGGTGGTGGTGGAGGGGGCGGTGCCTCCTCAAGCGGTGGTTCGGCATCTGGTGGCGGCGGTGGCGCTGTTGCCGGCGGCGGCAAGTCGGTTGGTCGTGTTGACCGACCGGGTGGCGGCGGCGGTGGCACAGTTCGCCCGGCTGGCCCCACGGTGAAGCCGGAAGAACTTCCAAGCTGGCAGCGTCCATCAACGGAAGCGCTGGAAAGCGCAGCCCGCGAGGGTCGCCCACTGGTGATCTGGTTCCCGGCGGAAAACGAGGCCGATGCTTCGTTCTCCGGCAAGGAAATCGCTGATCTCAGCAAGACGTCGGCGCTGTTCCTGAAGGTTCCATACACAGCCGACCGTGAAAAGTCGCCTTGGGCAACGGAAAGCGCGGTGCCGACCAGCAAGCTCCTGAGCGACAACCCCGCTCGCGAGTACGGCATCAAGGTCGGCCAGAGCACGATTCTGGTTACGGACAGCTGGGGCAACGAGCACAACCGCATGACCACAGCCCCGAACCACAAGTCGTTGCAGTCGATGGTGGAGAAGGTCAAGGACAAGACCGAGAAGGACAACACCAAGCTGCAGAAGAACTACGACAAGGCAAAGGCTGCCCACGAAAAGGGCGACCGTAAGGGTGCCCTGTCGGCAATCACCAGTAACTTCAAGACTGGCTTGGTTGGCCTGTCGGCCCAAGAAGAGACGATTCGCCTGTACCACACGATCATGGACGAAGTGCGTGTGCAGGTGAAGGAACTGGCCGAGAAGAAGGACGTTGAAGGCCTCAAGAACCTTGCCAAGGAAATGCGCAAGACGGACGTTGAGAAGGAAATCAACGAAGCCATCAAAGAAGGCTAGACCAGATGGATTCAGGACAAAGTGGCGCGGGAAACCGCGCCACTTTTCATTTGCTTGCATAACCATCATTGTAGGCATGATTTACGCAAACTGGCTTCGACCGGGATCACTCGCTCAAAAAGCATGGATTGACTGAACACTGAGTGGTCGGATTCGTTCCTAAACCTGTAACCACAAGCAGTGGAAGTACACTCATTGGGTAAGCGGTGCTTCGGGAATTCTGGCTGGGAACCTGGAGGAACGGAAATGAAGCGTTACAGCACACTGGCTCTCGCGGCCATCGGGGCTTTCTCCCTGATGGGATTGTTCGCGCAGCCACTTTCTGCGGGCTGATGCCCGAGCGGCGGAGGCGGTGCCTCCGGACCTACGGTGAGCGGCGGCGGATCAAGCGGCCCCGGCACAGGCGCCTCATCCAGCAAGACAGGCGGCGGCTGAGGTGGCGGCAAAACGGTCGGTCGGGTCGATCGGCCAACAACAGGGGGCGGAACCATTCGTCGCAGTGGCGGCCCCACAGTAAACCCTGAAGACATTCCATCCTGGCAGCGCCCGTCCGTTGAGGCGCTGGAGAGTGCCGGCCGTGAGGGTCGGCCGCTGGTTGTCTGGTTCCCTGCTGAAGATGATTCGGACGCCGCGTTCTCGGGCAAGGAAATCGCCGAGATCAGCAAGGCATCGGCACTGTTCATCAAGATGCCCTACACTGCGGATCGCGAAAAGTCGCCGTGGGCAGTCGATTCGGCTGTGCCCGCGAGCAAGCTTCTGAGTGACAATCCGGCGCGCGACTATGGGGTCCGGGTTGGGCAGAGCACCATCCTTGTCACCGACAGTTGGGGCAACGAGCACAATCGCATGACCAGCGCCCCGAACCACAAGTCATTGCAGGCGATGGTGGACAAGGTCAAGGACAAGACCGAGAAGGACAACACCAAGCTGCAAAAGACCTACGACAAAGCCAAGGCCGCGCACGAAAGTGGCGACCGCAAGTTGGCGCTGTCGGAGATCACGAAGAACTTCAAGACCGGCCTGGTTGGCCTTGCGGCGCAGGAAGAGACGATTCGCCTTTACCACACCATCATGGATGAAGCTCGCGCCCAGGTGAAGGAACTGGCTGACAAGAAGGACGTGGAAGGTCTCAAGAGCATGCTCAAGGACCTGCGCAAGACCGACGTTGAGAAAGAAATCAACGAAGCCATCAAGAACAGCTAGGCGTATCACGCACTGACTCAACGGGGCGCGGGAAACCGCGCCCCGCTTGCGTTTCCGGCGTAATCTGTGGCCCGGCAACTCTACCTATGAACATGCGAGTCGCACTTCTGCTTACAGTCCTTGCCGGCGCCCTGATGGCGCAGGACATGCCTTTTCCTGTGCCGCCCGCGCCGCGCAAGGCGCGTGTCGCACAGCCGGCTGTCCAGGCTGCGCCCCATTGGGTGGAAGCTTCGGCGCTGACCATGGCAATTGCGCGCGAGACGGGCCTGCCGCTGGTGTTGTGTTTTCCAGCCGACGCGGACAGCGACCTCGCCAGCGACGAGCTGCGGCAGCTCAGCACCACAAGGGCCCTGTTCATCCGGTTGCAGCGCAATGAGGCTGAACAAGCCGCGTCGATTGTGCCGGGCTGCAAAGTGATGTCCGCCAACCCCGCGGCGTCGTACCGCGTGAGCGGGCCCCGCGACGTTGCGCTGGTGTGCGACTGCCACGGCAATGAGCACTTTCGGGTAACCGGCACCCCGATCGCCGCGCGCACGATTGCGCAAATGCTGGACAAGCTGCCCCAGCAGCTCGGCAGGCAGCAGGCCAGACTGGCGAAGCACCTTGCGAAGTTCCATGAATCCGAGTCGCGCCGTGACCGCGTGGTGGCCCTGCTGCGGGCCTTCAAGGAAGATGCTTGGGGCCTGGCTGAGTGCGACCAGCTCGCGGCCGGGTATCACAGCCTGCTGGAGGAAGGCCGCCAAGAGCTCAGGCGGGCGGTTGGCGACCGCGACGCAGCGGCATTGAAGCAGTTGCTGGCCGACTTCAAGGGCACGGAATTGCAGGACGCGATTGAGGCTGCCCTCAAACAGCAGGGCGGCTAGGCCGCACCCTGAACACCAGGTGCCACACCGGATAGCTGAACACCACAAACACCACGAAAGTGCTGGCCAGCGCCAGCGCGTCGTGCTGTCCCACGGCAGGCGGCAGCAGCAGGCGCAACAGCCACAGCACCAGCATGTTCAGCAGCAGCGTCATTACTTCTGCCAGCGTGAACCCGGCGGCTTGCCGCCCCAGGCTGCCTGCCCGCGCGCGAAACACGAAGTAGCGACACCCGGCAAACTGGACGACGGCCCCTGCAAGCAGTCCGATGTTGTCGGCGGTGGTCTGCGAAGCGCCGAGCCAATGGCGCATTGGAAGGTAGATCGCAAAGTAGCACAGCGATGCAACGCTGCCGGCCACGCAGTTGCGCAAAAAGCGCCGAATGCCCGCTTGTTTAGGGGCGTGCACCAGTACCGCTTGGCTCATGGCAGCATCGTACTCCTGCAAAGTCAGCCCCGCGTGAACAATTCAACAAGGCCATGTCAGTTGGTTGCCCTGCCCGCGGCTGCTATGCTGTGCGCGTGTCCAAGACCGCAACCAACATTGCCACCCCGCGCGACCTGCCCAAGCTGGATGCACTGCTTGGCGCCGCACCATTCGCCGCCCTGATCGCTTCCAGCGGACGCGACCTGGTCACGGAAGAAACCCGCCTTGCCTTAGACGCATTGCGGCGCGAAATCCGCGACGGCAACCACGTCTTTCTTTCCGAGCTTGCGCCGGATGCTCTGGCTGTCCGCGTTCAGCGCCGCCTTGAACGCATGCTGGGGCCCATCCAGTGCCGCGTTATCAACGCTACCGGCGTCATCCTGCACACCAGCCTCGGGCGCGCGCCCCTGCCGCCCAGCGCCGTCGAGGCCGCCGCGCGTGAAGCCGCCGGCTACTCGTGCCTTGAGCTGGACCGCGGCAGCGGAAAACGCAGCGACCGCGACAAGCTGGTCAACGCACTGATTGAACGCGTCACCGGCGCCGAAGCCGCCACCGTCGTCAACAACAACGCCGCGGCCACCATGATCATCTTGAACTCGCTGGCCGACGGCGCCGAGGTCGTGTGCAGCCGCGCCCACATGGTCGAAATCGGCGGCAGCTACCGCATGCCGGACGTGATGCGCAAAGCCGGCTGCAAGCTGGTTGAAGTCGGGTGCACCAACAAGACTAAGGCCCGCGACTTTGAAGACGCCATCACCGAGCACACGGCCATGCTGCTGAAGGTGCATACCAGCAACTACGCAATTGTCGGGTTTACCGAAGAGCCTTCACTGGAAGAACTGGTCGAAATCGGCCGCCGCCGCAACATCCCCGTGGTGTATGACCTTGGCGCCGGCAGCCTGGTTGACCTGAAACCCTACGGCATCACCCGCGAACCCAGCGTGCCCGACCTGGTGGCGACCGGCGCGGACCTGGTCTGCTTTTCCGGCGACAAGCTGCTTGGGGGCCCGCAGGCGGGCATCATCGTGGGCCGCACGGGCCTGGTGCAGCGCATCAAGAAGAACGCCCTGTTTCGCATGATGCGCTGCGACAAGTTTACGCTCAGCCTGCTGGAACATACCCTGAAGCTTTACCTTGACGCGTCAACCGTCACCCGCAGCGTGCCGACGCTTGCGGCCATTGCACGCCCCGCCGAGCAGGTGGCCAAGCTCGCGCGCAGCATTGCAGGCCGGCTAGCCAAGCGCGGAATCACGGCGACGCTCGCGAACAGCACCAGCCAGATCGGCGGGGGCAGCACCCCCGGCGAAGAACTGCCGACGACTGTGCTGGTGATTGACAAGCTCGGCGGATCGCCGGATGCCGCCGCCAAGCGCCTGCGCATGGGCACGCCCAGCGTGTTCTGTCGCATTGAAAATGACGCCCTGGTTTTTGACCCCCGCACACTGCTGCCCGGCCAGGATGCTGAACTGGTCAATGCCATTGCAGCCGCCAAGCAGGCGTAGCCGTGCCGGACCTGACTGTCGTTTTGCCCACGATCAATGAGGCCGGCAACATCGGCCCGCTGATTCGCCAGTTGCGCGAGGCGCTGCCGGATGCCGCGTTTCTGGTGATCGACGGCGACAGCAAAGATGACACGCGCGCGCAAGCCGCCGCCGAGGGGGCAACGGTTGTCGTAAACGCTAACGGCTACGCGGACAGCCTGCTGCAAGGCCTGCGCGAAGCCGGCACCGAATGGGTGCTGGTGCTGGATGCCGACGGCAGCCACACGGCGCACGACGCCCGAAAGTTGTGGGATGCGCGCGAGGGGACCGACATGGTCGTTGGCTCGCGCTTTGCGCCGGGCGGCGGAAGCGACGGCAGCACGTTTCGCAGATTCCTGTCACGCACGCTGGCGGGCATGTTTGCCGCGATGGCGCGCCTGCCCGCGCGCGACGTAAGCAGCGGGTTCCGGCTGTATCGGCGGGCGATGTTTGCCGACGCCAGCATCACGGCACGCTTCTTTGAAGTACAGCCGGCGCTGCTGGCGTGGGGCAAAAGACAGGGTGCGCGGGTGAAAGAGGTCGGCATTCACTATCACCCGCGCGGCAAGGGCAAAAGCAAGAACCGCGTGTTGCGGTACGGCATAGCGTTCCTGCGCCAGTTGTGGCGCCTGCGCAAGGTGTAGCGCACGTCCAGCCAGTCCCGGGCACGATTGCACGCGGGGCCTATGAGTCGCGGGCCCGGCACTTGCGTGCCGGGCTGTAAGCGCGTTCATGCCTGGATTGGCTGGCGGGAGCACATGGGAATAGAACCCACCTCGCGACAGTCCGGCGGACTGGCGCGAAAGCGAAGCAGCCCGCACAAAGCCCGCCTGAAGGCGGGCGACTGCGGGCGTAAGCGGAGCGTCCCGTTCAATGACCGGCGACTTTCGACTATGGAGTTTGGCGGGAGCACATGGGAATCGAACCCACCTGACACTTGCGCGTCACTACGGTTTTGAAGACCGAGAGGCCCACCAGGCGCCTTTCTGCTCCCGTGCTTACTTTATACCAATCGCTCCCTGCCGCTCACAGGGCGCACACGCATTACCGTGAAACGCGCGAAAGCTTCAGCAGACGCGAGATGCGGTCAATGACCACCGTCAACAGTATGATCATCAGCAGGTGGGTGCTCGCCTTTTCAAACCGGAACCACTCAAAGTTGAAAGTGAAGAAGAAGCCCAGGCCGCCCACGCCGACAATGCCCAGCACCACGCCTGTGCGCACGTTGCTTTCGAACTGGAAGAAACTGTAGGTCATCCAGTCGCGCCACGACATCGGCCCGGCTGTGTAGGCAAAGCAGGTCATGCGCGAACCCAGGAACGACTGTTCAAAGCGCCGGTACGGGATGTTATCGACGGTCTCGCTGAAGACGCGCACGAGCACGCCCATGCTGTGCAACGCGATGGCAACGGTGCCGGCCAGCAAGCCGGGGCCAAAGAACGCGATAAACAGGAACGCCCACATCACCTCCGGTACGCCGCGAGCCACGAGGCCGAGCCCGCGCGCAACAACCATCTGCAACAAGCGAACAACGCGGGCAATCGGGTGAGGCGCCTCGCCCGTGAACTGTGAACTCTCCAGCATGAACGCCATCGAGTGCGGGTACGTCAGCGCCATTGCGCCCAGCACTCCAAGCAGCGTGCCCACAATCGCCATCGCCAACGGGACCGAGGACGACTTAACCACGCGCCACACAAACCACTTGCGCAGCTCAAGCTCCCAGGCTTCCCAGGCGGCTGGTCTCCAGAAGTCCAGCGGCCCGTACTGCTCGAAGAGTCGCACGTCCTTTCCGGCATCGCGAACCTTCTGCACTTCGGCGGCATCCCCCATGCCGATCGCGGCGCCGTCAAAGTCCGGCGACAGCAGGTCTTCAAAAAACGCGAGCTTCTTGAGGTTCTCACCTGACGCAAGCTTGGCCAACGGCTCAAGATAGTTGCGCGTCTGCCCGTCCGGGCCCGAGCTGTTGCCGTAACCCATGTACCACACAGACCAGACAACGACCATCAACGCAAAACCTACACCGATGTAGCCGCGCGCGAGTTCAGAGCCTGTGCTGCGCGCCCTGACAGCGCGCGGGTGGTTCGGGTCGGTGCGCAGTTGCCGGCGTATGAAGTTGCTCGACAAATCGGCTGTCAGCGTCAACGCAAGCGTGAAGATGATCAGCGTCGTCACCTTGCCCCAGCCGCCCATCCCGATCTGGTACATGATTTCGGCGCCCAAGCCGCCGCCGCCCACCGCGCCGATTACGGCGGCGTTGCGGATCGCGCACTCGGCGCGCATCAGCGTGAACGACTGCACACTGCGCGAAGCTAGCGGCCGAATGCCGTAAAGGAACGTGTTAAGGCGCCCCGCGCCCAGCGCCCGCACCTGCTCGTACTGCCGCGGCTCTACACTGTCCCACAGTTCGCTGTACACCTTGCCCAGGATGCCGGTGATGTTCAGCGACAACGCGACCGCGCCGGTGACCGGGCCAAGGCCCAGCGCGGCAACCAGAATGACCGCCCAGGCAAAGTCAGGAACGGCGCGCAGCACGTCAAGCACCAGGCGGCATGCGGCGCACAATCCGTGCAGCGGCAGGCGCAAAAGCCGCGACAGCAGATTTCTCCCGCCGGCCTCTCCCACACACACCGCGCGGCTTGCACCCATCGCCAGCACATAGGCCAGGATCACCGCAATGAAGGTGGCCATGCATGCTGCTGCCAGCGTCTCAAGCGTCAGGTGCCAGCAGGTCTCAAGCCACTCGGACGAAAGCTCGGGATCTGAAAACGAAACGACCAGCGACCATGCACGCTCGATGGCACGCTCCCGCTTGGCGGAGTCCGTCAACGCGGAGAAGTCCCACTCGGCAGCCCAGAACGCGCCCAGCACCAGCACCGCAATCGCAACCAGCGCGGCGAAGTGCCGCCACGGGCGCTTCGTCGCATACCGGTCGCGGATGACGGGTTCACTTGCCATCGGTGTCTAAAGCGACTTCATCGAGGTGCATGGCACGGTACTCCGCGCCGTACAGGTCACGCAGCAGTTCGCGTGTGATGCCGCCCGGCGGACCCTGCCAGAACAGCCGGCCATCGCGGATCGCGATCACCCGTGAAAAGTGGCCGTGCAGCAACTCAAGAGTGTGCAGATTGACCAGCAGCGTCGTGCCCATGCGACGCGCGATACCTGACAACAGTTCGATGATCTCGCGCCCCAGACGAATGTCCAGCTGGCTGACGGGCTCGTCGGCCAGCATGACCTGCGGTTTCTGGACCATCAGCCGGGCGATGGCCACTCGCTGCTGTTGGCCCCCCGACAACTCTCCCGGCATCGACCACAGCTTCTCCGCGAGTTCAACTTCAGCCAGCGCCGAGCGTGCATCCTTCAACTCTTGCGGCCAGAACAGGCTCAACAGCGCTCGCGGCAGCAGCCAGCGTCCGAGCCTTCCCATCAGTACGTTGTGCACGACCCGCAAGTGCGGGATCAGGTTGTCGTTCTGGTACAGGATGCCGATCTCGCGCCGGACGCGCCGCAGCGCCGCGCCGCGCAACGTGGCAGTGTCGTGCCCCAACGCCCGCACGCGTCCGCTGGTCGGCTTGATCACGGCGGCCAGCAGGCGGAACAACGTGGTCTTGCCCGCGCCGGAAGGCCCGATCACCGCGACCCGCTCGCCTTCACGAATCTGGAAGGAAAGGTCGTGCAAAGCCTCGACCCGCCCGAAACTCATGCCGGCGTTCGCCAGCTCGAAAACATTCGGCCCGCTGTCGTCGTGCTTTGCGGCGGCTTGGTCGATCGCTGCTGCAGTTTCCATTGCCTGCTCCGCGGTAACAGGGGGCGGCCCGCCCGTGCCGCCCCCCGAAACGCAATACTGCATCAGCTGCCGATATCTACGCCGGACTCCATGACTGCGCGGATACCGTCCCACTCTTTCATGTCGGCCTGCACGAAGCTGCCGGCTTTGAAGTAGCCGAGGATCTTCTTGCCCTCTTCACTGTTCGGGTCGAGATCCAGCAGTGCCTTGCGAATCTTGCCGATCATCTCGTCACCCAGGTCCTTGTGGGCCACAAACGAGTAATCGACGTAGGCCGGTGTCTTGTAGATGATCGGCGCCTTGGCCTTGAGGTCTGCACTGGCCTTGTCGTAGCTGGCGTAGTTCAACGCGCCCACAGCAAAGCTGCCGTCGGCGACTTGCGCCAGCGTCTTGTCGTGGCTGCCGCTGTAGCCCACGTTGTTGAAGGCATCTTCGGGCTTCTTGCCGGCCTGGGTGGTGAAAAAGTGCCGGGGCATCAGGTGGCCGCTGGTGCTGCCCTTGCTGCCGAACGTGAAGGACTTGCCGCCGGCCTTTTCCGAAAGCTCTTTCAGGTCTTTCACTTCACCGACTCCGCTGTCCTTATTGGCGATGAAGTACGTGACGAACTTCTTGTCGATGTCGCGGCAGGCCACAACCACGGCGTTGCCCTTGGTCTGCATGTCTGACTGGACCGTGGTCACTCCGCCCATCCAGGACATGTGCGCCTGGCCGTTGGCAAGCGCGGTGACGGACGCCGCATAGTTTTCGACGTGCATGTACTCAACTGGAATGCCGATCTTGCCTTCAAGGTACTTGGCGACGTTGCCGAAGTGTTCCTTCAGTTTGTCGGCGTTGTCGTCGGGGATGGCGGTGATAATCAGCTTGTCAATCTTCTTGCCGCCCCCGCTGCCGGCCTTGTTGGCGTCGTTGCCACCGCCGCAGGCGGCCATGCTGAAAATGCCCGCCATCGCGAGCGCCAGAAATAGAAAACGCTTCATCTTGCTCTCCGTTTCGTAAATGGCGGTGCACCGACCGCCGGTCAAATCTTGGTTTGAACAGAAAAGCCGGGTTTGAAAATCAGCGCCGGGGGCCCGCAGGGCACGCTCAGGCGCTACCGACCGGCAGCGAGGTTATCGCAGTCAGGAAAAGCCGCTGCCCACGGGCAACAGGCCATGGGCTCAGGTGAAGCCCGGCATCAGCGGCGTGGCCGCCTTGAGGATATGCGCTCTTCCCAGCACGGGCTGCATGCTACACGTTGGGGGTGTGTCGGCAAGGACAAACCGCCTTTATTGCCCAACCATGCTTGCCGATTGCAAAGCCCCGGGCCAGCGCCCGGGGCCTTGATACGACTTGGGTAGATTCACCTTACGCGTTCGCGCCTACCGGCTGTTGTTTGGCCTGCTTTAGCTGGTCATTCACGACCTTGGCCGCTTCCTTCAGCGTGGCAACGATCTCGTCGGTCAGGTCCTTCTTCTCGCGGATCGCGGTCATCTGGGCGGCCTTGTTCGTGGTCAGGTACTCGAGGTAGCTGGCCTCGAACTTCTTGACCTCGTCAATCGGCACCTCGTCCAGCATGCCGTTGGTCGCGGCCCAGATGATTGCCACCTGGTTCTCGACCGGCAGCGGCTCGTACAGCCCCTGCTTCAGCACTTCGACCAGCCGCTGACCGCGGGCGAGCTGGGCCTGGGTGGACTTGTCCAGGTCGCTGCCAAACTGGGCAAACGCTTCCAGTTCGCGGAACTGGGCAAGGTCAAGGCGCAGGCGGCCGGCGACCTTCTTCATGGCCTTGATCTGCGCGTTGCCGCCTACGCGCGACACGGAAATGCCGACGTCGATGGCTGGGCGGGTGTTCGCGTAGAACAGCTCGGGCGTCAGGTAAATCTGGCCGTCGGTAATGCTGATCACGTTGGTCGGGATGTACGCCGACACGTCGCCGGCCTGCGTCTCGATCACCGGCAGCGCGGTCATGCTGCCGCCGGTCTGCGGGTGCATGCGCAGCTCGTGGCCGTCGCCGGCGGCCTTGAGGGCGTGCTCCGCTTCTTCCCATTCTTCGGGTGTACGGTTGCCGTAGCGTTTGCCGTCCACGCCGCTGGTGGCGTCCCAGGGCGCGTCCTTGCGCACAACGATGTACTCTTCCTTCAACTTGGCGCTGCGTTCCAGCAGGCGGCTGTGACAATAGAAGATGTCGCCGGGGAAAGCTTCACGGCCGGGCGGACGGCGCAGCAGCAGCGACATCTGGCGGTACGCGACGGCCTGCTTGGAAAGGTCGTCATAGATGCACAGCGTGTCACGGATCTTCTGCGGTTTGTCGGTGGCGTACATGAAGTACTCAGCAAACGCGGCGCCCGCGTACGGCGCGAGGTACTGCAGCGGCGCGGGGTCCTGCGCGTTGGCGCTGACCACGATGGTATAGTCCATCGCGTTGTACTTCTCGAGCGTTGCCACCACCTGGCGCACGGTGCTGGCCTTCTGGCCGATAGCGACATAGACGCAGACCACGCCCTTGCCCCTCTGGTTGATGATCGTGTCGATGGTGACAGCGGTCTTGCCCACCTCGCGGTCGCCGATCACCAGCTCACGCTGGCCGCGGCCGACAGGGATCATCGCGTCGATGGCCTTGATGCCGGTCTGCAGCGGCTGCTTGACGGGCTGGCGCGCTTCAATGCCGGGCGCCTTGAACTCGATCAGCCGGCTGGCGGCGGCCTCAATCGGACCCTTGCCGTCAATGGGCTGGCCCAGCGGGTTGACCACGCGGCCCAGGAAGCCTTGGCCGCAGGGCACGCTCAGAATGCGGCCGGTGCGCTTGACCTGTTGGCCCTCGCGGATGGTCAGGAAGTCGCCCATGATCACGATGCCGACCGAGTCTTCTTCAAGGTTGAAGGCCAGGCCGAAGGCGCCGTTTTCAAACTGCACCATTTCGTTGGCCTGTACGTTCTCAAGGCCGTAAACGCGGCAGATGCCGTCGCCGACTTCCAGCACGGTGCCGACTTCCTCCATGCCGATTTCTTCGCCGAAGGACTCGATCTGCTTGCGGATGACTGATGTGATTTCGTCTGAGCGCAATTCCATGTTCAGCTACCTCTGTTGTGCGGGTTATTCCGCGCCTAGTGCCTGGTATTCCTTGAATGCCGCCTGGTACTCGGCGTTATCTTCAAACTTCTTCTTGCCTTCCGTGCTCAACCTGCCGTATTCCGACTTCCAGTCTTTGAACATCACGTTCAGGTCCGTCACGTTCGGCAGCTTGTTGGTGTCGTGCTTGTTGCGGCTGTGCTTGATCTTGTACGTCAACGCCTTGTATATGTGCGCCCCCGTGCGAGCGTAGCTGTCGGGCAACTGGTCCTTCTTGAACTGCGAGAAGGCGGACTTGGCCTTGCTGTACTCGGCCTTGAACTCGTTGGCAAAGCTCTGGCCCGGCTGCTCAACCACGCCTGGGCCTCCTGTCGGGTTGCTTTTGGTGCCGTTGGCCTGGGGCGGCGGAGCCACCGCACCGCCGCCGCAGCCGGCCAGGCCGAGCAGCAACATCGCAAGCAGTGCGTATCTCATGTCGCCTCCTATGCCAACGACTGCGCAAGGTGCGTAAGCTTCGTGCGCAACGTATTGTCAATCGAGCGGTCGCCCAGGCGCACCTTTGCGCCGCCGATCAACTCGGGTTTGTGCTGGTAGTGCATCACCACTTCGCGCCCGCCGGACACAGCCGACAGCGTGGCCTTGAGGGTTTCGACCTCAGCAGCCTCGAACTCGGTGCCGCTTTCAACCCACGCGTGCACGCGGTTTTCGGCTTGGTCGCGATAGATGTTGAATGCGGCGCAAATGTTGTCGAACTGCGGCTCGCGTCCCTTGCTGATCAGCACCTTCACGAAGTTCAGAACTTCCGGCGCCACCTTGCCCAGCAACGCGGCCTCCATGCCCTTCATTTTGGCGGGGCGCGGCACACGCGGGCTGGTGAAGAAGTCACGGAAGGTCTTGTCGTTCCATGCCGCCATCAGCAGTTCAAGGCCCTTCTGGACCTCGCCGACAATACCCTTCTCGCGCGCGGTCTCGTACAGCGCCGTCGCGTACACACGTGCTACCGGATCGGATTTGTTTGTCGCCACTTGCCAGGTTCCAGGTTCCAGGCTTCAGGTTTCGGGGCTGCGTCAGGGCGGTTCCCTGAAATCTCTACCCTTAACCTGAAACCAGCGGTTCAGTTCTTCATCAGTGTTGACGCTTCAATCGCTTCCCGGGCCAAACGCCGGTGGTCTTCGCCGGTCAGGGACTTTTCCAGCACACGGCCACCCGCCAGCAACGCCAGTTCAATGGCTGATTCGCGCAGCTCGGCCTCGGCTTTGCGGCGCATCTGGTCAAGCTCGCGCTGGGCGCGGTCGCGGGTCTCGCGGGCCGCAGCCTCTGCATCGGCCGTGATCTTCGCCGCCGCCTCGCGCGCCGCCACCGTCGCTTCGTCGGTGATCTTCTTTGCGTCGGCGTGGGCGTTGCGCATCATTTCTTCGTGCTTCTTGAGCAGCACTTCTGCCTCGGCGCGCACCTGGTCGGCTTTGTCCAGCGCGTCCTTGATGCGCTCCTGCCGCGCGCCAAGTTGAGTGAGCATGATCGGGATGACTTTCACACCCAGCACCAGGAAGATGATGCCGAACGTGACGTACTCCCAGAACATCAGGTTGGCCGAAAAGTGCAGCACCTCATGCTGCGAAGGCTCACCGCCGGCGGCTGCCAGCGGCGCCGCGCAGCACAGCGCAAGCACCATCAGATCGCGAAGTCGCATGTGTGTTCCTTCAGGTCATTGCCGAAGGGGCGGCAGAGCCGCCCCCTCGACGTGCATGACTAGCTCTTGACGCCCTTCAGAATCTCGACGAACTGATCCGCGGCCGGAATTTTGCCGCCCGCGAAAATCATCGCCAACAGGCAAACCACGATCGCGAACAGCGCCGCACCTTCCACAAACGCCGCCGTCACAATCGTCAAACCGCGGATGTCGCCTGTGCTGTCCGGCTGGCGGGCAATGCCCTCCATCGCCTGTCCAGCCAAACGGCCGATGCCGATGCCCGCGCCAATCGCGGCCAGACCGGCGCCGATGCCGGCTGCGCCGAAGGCCCAACCAAATCCACCAAAGTCCATGTTCTGCTCCTGTGCTCGTTGTCGGTTTCCCTGTCCTCCGCAGTAGGCGCCTTCCCGGCCGGCGCCCCGCGCGGGTAACGACCCGCGCGCACGCGGATCAATGTTCCGGTACCAGGTACAAACCAAGGAAAATCGCCGAGAGGTAAGTGAAAATGTACGCCTGCAGAATGCCCACGAAGATCTCCAGCGCATACAGGGCAACACCCATGAACACCGTGGGTATGCCGGTCGCGATGCGCCAGGTTTCCGCGTCATTAGGGATCAGCAGGTTGATGAACAGGAATGAAAGCAGCGAGCAGTGCCCCGCCGTCATGTTCGCGAACAGTCGCACAGCCAGCGCAAACGGCTTGATAAAGATGAAGCCGGCAAACTCAATGCCGAACAGCAGCAGCCAGACCATCAGGTCCATCGGCTTCCATGAAAACTTGTAGGGCACCAGGTTCTTGAAGAACCCGAAGATGCCCGCGCCAACGCCGCCTTCCTGGCGAATGCTCATGACGAACGCGCCCACGCCGTAAACAGTCAGCGTCATCAATGCCAGCGAGATCGTCACAAAAATCGCGCTGGTGGGCGTGGTGCTGCCGGGGATCAGGCCCATCAGGTTCAGCAGTGCGATGAAGCAGAACAGGCATACAAAAAACGGCACAAACTTGTCCGCCAGCCAGTGCTCGGGCAGCTCGTCGTGCTTGTGGTCGGCGTGGCCGTGATCGCCGTGATCATGACCGTGGTCGTGGTGGCCGTGCGGGTTCTTGATGCTGGGGCGCACCACCTGGTCGCGGATGAACAGCACAATCGGTTCAAGGAAGTTGCGCAGGCCCTTGGGCACGCGCGTGTTGCGCGCAAATGTCGCATAGCTGAAGCCGGCCAGCATGATCGCGCCCGCAATCCACATCATGATCACGTGCTGCGTGATATGCATGAACTCGGGCATTGTGCCGTTCCAGCCCTTTATGAAGGACTCGCCGTGTGCGCCCCAGTAGGTCACCCAGACCGTGTAGCGGTCGTAAAGGTGTTCCACCGGGTTGAAGCCGTCTGCGCCTGCACCAAGAAACACTGTGTCTCTCCTGACCTAGGCCGCCGCCACTTCGCGTCGCGGCGCGCGCCCGTACCGATAAACCTGCAAACCAAGCGAAAGCAGCACACCGGCAAAAAACGCCAGCGCAAACATCACCGGGCTGCCTGCACCCGTGAATGCCAGCACGAAAAAGCCGACCGCCAGCGCCACCATGCGCAGCAGAAAACCGCCCAGCACATGGCCCAGCGCAGCCGCCTTGCGCGGGTCACGAAAGGCCGCCCGCGTTGTGAACTCATTGAAAAGCATCAGCAGAAGCGCGACACCAAAACCGATGCCGGCACCGTACACCATGCCGCGGTCAAACTCGGCCACCGCCAGCAACAGCACCACCGCGCCCGTCACCAGCAGCGCGAATGCAGCCATTGCGTAGGGTTGCCAGCTCATTTCTGTTCCTGCGAGTCCTGCAAACCTGACTTGCCGCGCTTGCCCTGTCCTGACTCCATGCGCGTCACAGTACGCACCAGCCAGGTCATTGCCGCGATTGCCCCGAGCACCGCCCCGGCCACCATCAGCCAAGGCGTGGTGTCCAACGCCGTGTCTGCCCAGTACCCCGCGCCCATCGGCAGAAGCATCAGCAGCAGAAACTGCATGCCGATGCCGGTGTAGCGCACATAGGCGTGCATGCCCGCCTGCTGCCTGCTGCGCCTTCGGCTGGCGTCGGACTGTCCCGATACCGCCGATTGCCGGAGCTTCTCCGCTTCCTGCTCAAGGCGCCGATACTGCTCGGGCTCAGGTGCCTCGGGCCGCTTCATTTCGCCGTTCGGAGCCAAAGCCAAGCCCCTTTCCCGGCTAGGGGCCGGGAACATAGCAGGGGGGGTAGCAGGGGTCAACCGCACAACAAAAAGGGATGGGGCCGCGCTAACCGCTGGCGCGGAAGTGACTTCCGCACACCTAAAACGACCATACCGCGTGCGCGAAGGGCGGCGTGCCGGTCGTGCCGATGCGCCCCCGAAGAACACCGCTTGTGCACGCGCCGATCCGGCTTCAGTCCGTGCTTGCTGGCTCGACGAAGAAGGCTACGCTTGCCTGCGCGCACGTCTCGCGCATGGCCGTCAACTCAG
This sequence comes from Planctomycetota bacterium, assembly GCA_019636195.1. Taxonomy (GTDB): domain Bacteria; phylum Planctomycetota; class UBA8742; order UBA2392; family UBA2392; genus JADJRK01. Next base: position 29,659 of record JAHBYA010000016.1, read on the forward strand.
CTTCCCTATCGCTGGCGTCGCCGTACGCCAGCGTCATTTCGTGCCCCCGGCGCCATTGCTCACGAGCCGACTGCCTGTCGCCCCGGCGCAAGAGCACCAGCGCGTACCGGCAACGGTCGTATCCCTCATAAGACCGATTGCACACGGCCTGGTGCAACTCAAGCGCTTTCGCATAGCTTTCTTCAGCTTCCGCCAGCCGGCCCAACCCGGTCAGGATCATGCCTACATTTCCACGAACAATGCCGGCTGTGCGCCTATTGTCCGTTTCAAGCGCGACTTGGATTGCCGTTTCGGCGCAGTCCAGCGCTTCTTGCGCCCGCCCGAAGTCGGACAGGTACACGCAAATGTTGCCCAACGCGACAGACTCGCCGCGCCGATTGCCGGCCTGGCGATACATTTCAAGGGCCTGCTTCTGCAGCTCAAATGCGGCCTCGCGCCGGCCCCGAATGCGTTGCAGTCCTGCCATGTTGGTAACCGACATCGCCTCGACATCAGACTCGCCCGACATACGCGCCAACGCGAGGGCCTGGTTCAGCAACGACTCTGCATCTGCAAGTTCGCCAAGGACGAACTTTGCCACAGCCTGCTTGTGGACCACGGACGCCTGAAGCTTCACGTCGCCCGAAGCCACCGCAAGCTCAAATGCCCGCGCCAGCCGCTGCCCGGCCTGCCGGGCGCTGCCGGTGGTCAACATGACGTCCGCCGCGAGTTGCAGGGCCTGCGCCTGCCGTGCCGAGTCGGTTTCAAGACTCGCGGCCTGGTCAAACCAGCGCAGCGCAGACGGGTCATGCTTTGCACTTGCGAAACGGGCGGCCCGCCAGGTGTAGGCCAGCAGCGATTCCCTTAGCGCCGGGTCACCTGAGCGTTGCGCGTGCTCTGCCAACTCGGCTGCAAGCCGGTCCCGCAGCGGGTCGGGGTGAAGCTGCTCGATCAGTTTCAGCGCCAACCCATGAAGCCGCGCCCTGTCTACGGGCAGTTGCAGGTCATAGGCTGCGTCGCGCAGCACAGCGTGCCTGAAAACGTAGTCAAGTAGTCTCGCGGGCTCGTCCATGGATCCATGCGCAACGGGCGCTCAAGCCGCTGCCTCGCTGGTTGCATACAGTTCCCAGAACAGGCCGTAGCCGTACATGCAGATATAGACCATCACCAGTGTGATCGTACCGATCACGTACCACACATAGCGCGCAGCCGGCTGGTTGGTGTGCACTTCAAGCAGGCGGGCGGGCACCCAGATCCCGGCGACGACGCCCACCGCGGTCGCCATGATCGTGATGATCACACGGATCCATGCAATGTTGCCCAGGAACTCGAACAGGTCGAACTCAGCCAACATGGCGCCAGCTTACTACAAGGCGCGGTCTTTTTCGCGCACCGGCACACTGACCAGTTCCTGCCGCTGCTCCGGCGTCAGGCGCTTGCCCAGATTGGCGTATCGATCGGGCCACTTCTTTTTGCGGCCTTTAAAGCGTCGATGCACCCAGAAGTACTGCTCAGGGTACTGCCGCACCACGCGCTCAAGGGCATCACGGTAGTCGCGCACGATCTGCATGGGATCGGTGCCCGGAGCGTAGGTATGCATCTCCGGCGGCAGATACCGGAATGCAAATCGGTCGCCGTCGCGCACGCAGAAGTGAAAGCACACGTCGCCGCCCGCGCGCAGCACAAGCCGTGTAAAGTCCGCCTGCCATGTGCACGGCACGCCGAAGAATGTTTCCACAGGCGCAAAGTCGCCGCCGTTCTGGTCAACCAGTGTGCCGACCTGCCGCTTGTCTTTGATCGCGCGCATGTACGCGCGCCCGCCTTCGTCGGCCTTGACACACTCGTTGCCCAGCGCGGCGCGCGCCCTGACCAGCCACCTGTCAAGCAGCGGCGGGCGCACCGGCTTGGCGATCAGGGTCAGCGGTGCGTGGCTCTCGGTGCGGCCGATGTTGAACGTGACGATTTCGAAGTTGCCGATGTGTGCTGTCAGGTTGAACACCGCGCGCGGCTGGTTGTACCAGTCCAGAAACTCGCGCGCGTCAACGTCGGTGTGAAAGTACGGGCTTTCGCTGCCGGGCTTGAAGTAGCGAGGGATCAGCAGGTAGTCCACGAACTGGTACACGCTGTGGCGCAGCCCCAGCTTTGCAATGCGGGTTCGTTCAGCCCGGGACAGGTCGTGCAAACACAGATCGACGTTGCGCAGCGAGTATCCACGCACTTTGGGCATCAGCAACCACCCGATGCGCGCCGCCCAGCGCGCCCAGAAATAGGCCCAGCGCCAGCCGAAGATTGTCCACCAGAGTGCGCACCAGCGCATCGCAAGCTCAATCGGCACGCGCACGACCGCGCGATCCAGAAAGTGCACTCCTTTTTGGTTCTGTTCGTCCACCGTTAGCCCAGCGCATTTGCCAGCGCACGACGCAGATCCTCTTCGCCCTTGAGAATCCGGAACTCCACGCGCAGTTCATAGATCGGCAATTCGGCGGTCATGTCCGGCGCCAGCGCACGAAGTTTGACCGCATCTTTCTGTGTGCACAGCGCCATCACCGCCCCAGCCTCTTTGCTGGCGCGAAGGAATGGTTCAATCTGGCGCTTGGCCAGGCGGGCGTCCATGTGCTGGTGATCGTCAAGCTGCAGCACGCCCACACCGCTGATCACGGCGCCCGCGGCCTCAAGCGTGCGCTGGAATCCCAGCGGGTTGCCGATGCCGCAAAAGGGCGCGACGGTCAGTCCTTTCAGGGCCTGGGGCGACAACTCTTCGTCGCCACCAAGCCGCACCAGCCGCAGGGGCGTGTGCGCGGCATGGGCCACGTCGCCGACGAAACCCTTGCAACGGATGGTGTCTTCAAGGTCGCGCAGGCGCTCAGGCGTTGCCACATCGGCGCGCGAAAACACGGCAAAGCGTGCGCGCCGCACACTGCGGATCGGCTCGCGCAGCAGGCCGCGCGGCAGCATGCGCCCGAAACCGAACGGGTTAAGCGAGTCAAACATCAGCACGTCCAGCCGGCGCCGCAACCGCACATGGCTGAAGCCGTCATCGAGCACAACCACGTCGGCGCCGTCGGCCTTGGCTTTGCGGGCGGCGGCCACGCGGTCCGGGTTCTGGATGTGCGGCACGCCCGGGCACAACTCCGCCAGCACGCGCAGTTCGTCGTTGCCGTCGTCGCCGCCCTTGTAGCCCCGTGAAACGATGCAGGGCTTGCGCCCCAGCAACAGCAGCGCGTTCACGACCCATGCGACCGCGGGGGTTTTTCCGGTGCCGCCGGTGGTCAGGTTGCCGACGCAGATCACGGGCACGCCCGCGTCATGGCGCTTGAACACACCCCACGAGTACAGCGCCAGCCGAAGCCCCGCGCCGCAGGCAAACCACCAGGACGCAAAGCGCAGCCACAGCCGCATCACGGCAGCGAGTACGCCGCGCCGACGGCCCGAGATCAATTCAATGAAGTCGCGCTGTTGCACGCATGGGGTTTAGCAAGCCGGGCCGGATTCGTCAGGCTGTGTTCCTGCCGCTACTCAAACAGTTTGCGGTACAGGTCGTCGATCAACTTGCGCTCGCGGGCGGTGACCTTGGTGCGGTCGATGGGCCGCTCGCCGCCGCCCTTCATGTCCGGGGCGTTGGGCGTTGCGCCCTCAAGCGGCCTGGCGTCAGGGTTGTAGATCCAGCGTGAACGATCGGTTTTGGCGGTGTCGCCGTCCGTGGCTTCAGGCCGGATTTTGTCAAAGTCGTTCTTGATGTCCGGGTCCTGCGGGGGCTCGGGCACTTCCGGCTTACCCTGCTGGTCGCCGGTGCCGCCGCTGTCCGGCGTCTGTCCGTCGGGCTTCGGTTGCGGCTTGCTTTCGGGCGGGGCTTCGCCCGTACCACCTTCAGCCTTGCCGCCGTCGGGCGCACCGGGCACCCTGCCTTCATCGCCGCCGCCGCCGCTGCCTTCCCCAGGCGTGGCGTCTTCTGCTTCCGCTTCACTGCTGCCGGACTCGCCGGAGCCCTGGCCGCTGCTGCCGCTGGCCGGCTGCGGCGACTGTTCAGGCTGCGACGCAGCGTCGGCAATTGTGTCGGGGGGCGGGGCCTCGCGATCAAGCTGTGAAAGCGCCAGCGGCATGAGCGCCAGGATCAACGCCACAAGCAGCGGACCGAAGTGCCGCACCGGGGCGGCGGCCTTTTCACGCCTGCCATCAAGTCCACCCGTGATCTTGCGCTCAAGGGCAATCTTGAACGGGCCCGTGCTCTCGAGGTACGCCGGCAGCGCGTCACCAAGGCCGAGCGCACGGTCCAGCAACAGTGCATAGTCGGGCGCCCCGGCCGCCCCCGGTCGCGCATATGCACGCAACGTGAGGGCCAAGGTCCCAGCCACCGCGGCCAAGGCCCCAACCGCCAGCAGCGCCAGCCAATACCATGCAGGCGGTCCAGCCAGTACCAGCGCCATGCCTGCGCAAGCAATCAGTGTGGCAGGCAGCACGGCCCAGCGTCCGCCCGCGTTGATCATCGCCGACAGCAGCCAGCGCCGCCGCGTGCGGTTTAGCGCCTGCAGAATCGGTTGCCCTTGCTCAGCCATCAGTATTGAAACGCCGGAGACTCCGTTGCGGTTCCAGTGTCCTGTTGCCCGTGCAGGCGCGCAAGGCCAAAGCTACTCAAAGTCAATGCGCACATCGACGCGCCCGGCCTTGAGCGCAACATCGCGCTTCGTGCCCTCAATCTGGTCAAGGCGCTGCTGCACGGGCTCAAGCTTTGCCTCAAGCGAGAACAGGGTGTTGATGTCGCCCGCGCGCTCAATCATGTCCATGATGCGCCCGCGCACTGCGCGTGTGCTTTCGATGCGCGCCTCCAGCGACCAGTACTCGCCCGTGCGATCGAGCGCGCTGAAGTCCAGCCGTTTGATGTCCCACTTGGGCGTGTTCTCAAGGTGCTGCAACAGAGGTTCAATCTTGGTGGCGGGCATCTTGAACGTGACGCTGGTTGTGGACATCGACATCACGATCGCATCAAACTCGGCGGCCCTGCGGCGCAGGGTGGTGGCAGCCTCCTGCTCGTCTTTCGCGCGCACGACAACCACGCCCTGTCGCTGGATGCGATACTCGGCCGGGTCGGGCCGCGCCTCAACCACCGGCACAGCGTCGGTGCGATCAACGAGCCGGCTTGCAGAATCGTCACCCGGCTTGGCGGGACGGGCAGCCTGGCAGCCGGCCAGCGCCAACGCGAACAGGCATGCGCATAATGCGTTCTTCACTTCGCTCTCCTGTGTTTGAGTGCCCGCCGCTAAAGTCCGGGCAAGGCGCCCATGGGTTCAGAGATTCCTGAAGCTGCTTTCGCACGCCCCCGCCGACCGGCGCTGCTGGCCGGCGTCGCTGCCGTGTCTGGCTGTACGACGGCGCTGCTGCCCCTGCCGCTGTGGTTTGCTGTCGCGTCGGCATGCATTACGCCTGTGCTGGCACTTCTCGCGATGGCCTTGCGCCGAAGACCCATCGCAGCGCCGGCACTGCTTGCGACGGCGCTTCTCAGTGCATTTGCCGCCTGGGGATGGTGGCGCGCCGAGCCGCGGGCGGATTCGCTTCAGGTACGCTTTCCAGCAGGTGCCGATCTGGTGCGCCTGGAAGGCGTAATTGTCGAAGGCGGTGATTACGTGCGGCGCGACCCGGCGGCATTCGAGTACCCCGACGCCCCGGAGACGCAGGGCGACTTTCCGGTCAAGGCCGATCCCCGCCGCAACGTCAGCTACCTGCTGCGCGCGGAAGGCCTGCCGGACCTAGACGAGCCCGTCAGCGGCCACGTGAAAATCTACGCGCCGCCGGGCACACGCCTTGTGCCGGGCAGCCGGGTGCGCGTGCTGGGCCGCCTGCGAACGCCGCGGCGTCAGGGCAACCCCGGCGAAGTGGACAGCCATGCGATCTACCAGCGCCGCGGGATCAGCCACACCATGACACTGAATCACCCCGCCAACGCGGTCATCGTTGAACCGGCTGCCGCATGGTCGCCGTCTGCGCTGGCCTACGGCGTGCACGAGCAGTTTCACGAGCTTGTGGGTGCGCGCATGGCCCGCGACCGTGCGGCCGTGCTGGGCGCGACGCTGCTGGGCGAGCGCGGCAACCTGACACCGCAGCAGCGCGCGAAGTTCGTGCGCAGCGGCACGGTGCACCTGCTGGTCGTCAGCGGCCTGCACGTGGGCCTGCTGGCGGGCGCGATTGTGCTGATGCTGCGCGTGCTGGGCCTTGACCCGCGAAAGGCGTGGGCGTGCGCGGCCGTTGCGGCTGTGCTGTACCTTATGGTGACCGGCATGCAGCCCAGTGTGTTGCGCGCGACGATCATGCTGGTCGTGTACGCGCTGGGGCATGTGCTGGCGCGCCGGCCTGACGCGCTGAATGTGCTGGGCGGCAGCGCGCTGGTGTCGCTGGCGATCAACCCTGCCGACGTGGCCGAACTTGGCTTTCAGCTAAGTTATCTCAGCGTTCTCGGCATCTTCTGCCTTGCGCCGGTGTTTCGACTGTTCAAGCCACTGACGCCGTCGCAGCGCGCGACACAGGGATTGCGCGGCCGGGCACTGGGCTGGGCCGGCGGGTCTTTGCGCGCGTCGCTGGGCGTGGGCCTTTGCACGTGGCCGCTGCTGGTGTTTACCGTACACGTCTTCAGCCCGATCATGCTGCTTTCAAACCTGCTTGCCGCACCGTTGCTGGCGGTGATGCTGGTCCTGGGACTGTTGACACCGCTGGCTGTGATCCCCGGCGCGGGCGGTGTGCTTGCGTGGCTGCTGTCAATGTGCGCCGCGCTTCTGGATGGCATGGCGGGGCTGTTTGCGGCCATCCCCTACGGTCACCTGTTTCTTCCGGCGCCGCCGGTGTGGTGGCTGGTCGGCTATTACGTTTTTCTGGCGGGCGTGCTGCTGCTGCCGCGTGTCGGCTTGCCCCGCCTAAGCGGCATCATCTGCTGGCTGGTGTGGCTGTCCGTGCTGCCGGGCACGGCGCTGGCGGGCGGCGAGGGCCCGGGCCCGGCGCGCATGACGGCGCTGGATGTGGGCCAGGGCCAGTGCGTGGTGATCGAAGTGCCCGACGGGCCGTGTGTGGTGCTGGATTGCGGCAGCACCAGCCTTGGCGCATGCGGCGAGCGCGTGCTGGCGCCCTACCTGTGGTCGCGGCGTCGCACGCGCATTGACGCGCTGGTAATCAGCCACGCCGACGCCGACCACGTGAACGGCCTGCCGCAACTGCTTGAGCGCTTCCCGGTCGGGGTGATCTACGTAAGCGAGATCTTTGCCGATGACGAAACCGGCAAGGCGCTGCTTGAATGGCTGAAGCCGCGCGCCGAAGTACGCGTGCTCAAACGCGGCCAGGAGTTGCAGCTTGCGCCCAGGCTGACACTGCGCTGTCTGTGGCCTGACGCAGAGTTTGTCCGCGGACTGCTTGGCGAACGCGACCATCGCAATGAGGGCGCGCTGGTCCTTGAGTTGCAAGCCGGGCCGACGAAGGTGCTGCTGCCCAGCGACGTTGAAACACGCGGTTTAGCGGGCGTGCTGCCGCATGCGCGGCGCGCGGACGTGCTGTTTGCACCGCACCAGGGCAGCGCCGTGGAACACCTGCCCGAGATACTGACAAGGCTGGGGCCCAGGCACGTCGTAATCAGCGCCCGCGAGACGTTCCCGGCTGAAAGCGCAAAGCAGGCTTACGACGCGTCAGGCGCGAAAGTATGGAAGACCTGGCAAAACGGGGCCGTTACGTTTGTGCTTGGCGCCGATGGCAGCATTGATGTGACCCCGCATATTCCCTGACCGTTGTCGCGCCATGCGGTATAATCCAGCCGGAGGCCCCATGCGCGCCGACATCCTGCTGTGCCCCTGCTGCGCCAGCCACTTGCGCCCTCCCGCGGGCTTGCAGCTTATGCGTTGCAACCAGTGCGACGCCGAACTTGCCAGCGTGCAGGGTGGCGGCGTGCGCGGCTTGGCGTTGCTGCCGGCTGTCGGCGACGTGCCCTACTCAACGCCGCAACAGCGCGCGCGCATTTCCCGTGAGCCTGTGGATACATCGGCGCTAGTCGCTGATCGGCGCAGCCTGATGTTGCAGACCGCCACGCGCCGATTGATCCGCTGGACCACGTTGTTTCGCGTAACCGCGGGGCTCGCGGCAGCGGTGACCACTGTGGGCGCGACCGGCATGTACGCACTGGTCAACCGGCCGGATACAAACCTGGAAAACGCTACACTGGCTGTACTGGGCGCGATAGTCGTGTTGCCGTTGCTGGGCTACACGGCAATGTTTCTCCAAAGCCGCGCCGCATTGGCGCGCGCGGACGCCGCAAAGTGGGCAAACGGGTAGCTTGCTCAGTCAACGGGCAAAGCCGCGTTGCGCCAGTCAGGCAGGCTGGCGCCTTCGGTGCCCTTGGCCATCTCATTGAGGACTTCCGGTACGCTGCTCTGCAACCGGGACCGCAACTCCGGCGACAGTTGGTCCAGCACTGCAAGACGGAGCAGGGGTGTGATTCCGCCCGGACCCTGTCCGAACCAGCACGTCGGCACGCCGCCGGCGCGCATCTGCTCCAGCCAATTGCGAGCGTCAGCCACATAGCTTGCGCAGCGTTGCGGATGCTCGGCATGGGCGCACAATTCCGACAATGCGTCCAGCGCGCTGGCGGCCTGTGCCAGCAACTCCGGTGCAACGCTTCCCGCGTGAAGTCGCTCGTGCATGGCCAGCCCGGACAGCGCGGCTGCGCGAGGAATCAGCCCGAGCTCAACGAGCAGCCGGGGGTGCCGCGGGGGCTGAAGTTCGCACACGTTGGCATCAAGCAGCGGCAAGGCTTCCGCCATGCGCAGCGTTACGGAGAGTGCCAGCGCACGATATGTTCGAGACGCGCAACGCATAAGTTCATCGCCCGTTCCGGCAACCATCTGTTCGGCACGCTCACCGGCGGCAATGCAGCCCTCCGTGCGGCCCAGGGAAAAAAGCACGTACGCGAGCACGCTGTACAGGGCGGCTTCCGCCGCTACGTCACCGCAGGCACGAGACGCCTTGAACGCCTTGCAGATGTACCCCAAGGCGTCGTCATGCAAACCTCGCGCCGTGCAGTTGTTTGCCAGGTTTCGCAGCGTGATGGCTTCCGCGCGCTGGTTGCCCGACTCGCGGTGGACCGCCAGGGATCGCGCATAGTAATCAGCGGCTCGATCCAGATTGCGCCGCCACTCCCAGATTGTGGCGAGGTTCGTCAGGGCAACACCTTCTTCCCGGTGGTTTCCGATTCTGCGCGCGACTTGCGCACTTGTTTCCAGCTCGCCCTCGGCCTGGTCGAGTCGCCCTGTGTTCACCTGGCACGCCCCCAGTCCTCCGCGGGCGTAGCACTCAGTGCGCAGGTTTCCGGCCACCACTGCGAGCCTTACTGCTCTCTCGAATAGAGGCAGAGCCTCTGCCCATTTTCCACGCGCCACCAGCACGCGTGCACGGTTGTTGAACGCTTGCGCTTCGGTCCCAGGTTCGCCCGCAGCCCGCGCCAGTTCAATCGCGCGATCACCGGCTGCAACGGCAGCCGGCTCATTCCCCAGGTCGCTATGGATCGAACACAGCAAGGACAGCAACTGGCTCTCTCGTGAGCCGTTGCGATCACGCAAAGCCTCCAGTGCGCGCTCGCAGACAACCGCGGCATCCCGAACGCGTCCAAGTTGCAACAGCGAAGATGCTTTGGACTCAAGGACATCTGCGCCCGATGCAGCCGGGAACTCGTGTTCGTGACGTTCAATCCATGCCAGTGCATCGGCCGGGCGGCCCAGACTCAACAGCGCCGCAGCACAACGGGCGTAGGCGCGACCGGCAAGCGCCGCGTCTGCGCCGGGATGCTCAGCCACGCGTCGGCAATGTGAAACTGCCCCCTGCAGGTCGTACTCGGAAATGCCGTGCTCTGCTGCCGCCAAGGCATAGCGCAACTCCTTGCCGACAAGTTCAGTGAGGCGCACAGGGTCTGTGTCGTGCTGGGCTGCCCGTGCATGCCGTGCCAAGTCAATGGCAACCGCGCCATCCCACACTCCCTCGCTCTCGAGGATGTTCAGAACCTCTCCGTGCAATCGGGCACGCGTGCCGGGCAACTGAAGCTGGTAGGCGGCGTCACGTGCGACTGCATGGGCGAACATGTAAACGGCTTGACTGTGCAAGATGCCGCCTCGCCTGTTCAGGTTTGCTACGCGGCGACTTCCATGTACTTGCCCATGCCGCGCAGCTTCTGGTAGCGCTGCTCCAGCAGGTCTTCGATGCTCAGCGCCTTCAGGTCGTTAAGATGCTTCAGCAGGTACTGCCGCACGAAGTCATAGGCTTTGCGCGGGTCGCGGTGCGCGCCGCCGAAGGGCTCAGGCACGATCTCGTCCATGATGCCCAGTTCAATCAGGTCGTTGGGCGTCAGCCGCAGCACGCGCGCGGCGTCGCTGGCCTTTTTTGCATCATGCCACAAGATCGCCGCGCAGCCTTCGGGGCTGATGACGGAGTAGTACGCGTTTTCCATGATCAGGTAGCGGTCGCCCACGCCAATGCCCAGCGCGCCGCCGCTGCCGCCTTCGCCGATGGTCAGCGTTATCACCGGCACGCGCAGGCCGCTCATTTCGCGGATGTTTTCGGCGATGGCTTGTGATTGCCCGCGCTCTTCGGCTTCGATGCCGGGGTACGCGCCGGGCGTATTGATGAAGCTGATGATCGGCAGGTTCAGCTTCTCGGCCAGCTTCATCTTGCGCAGGGCTTTGCGATAGCCTTCCGGGTGCGCGCACCCGAAGTTGCACTCAAGGCGCTCTTTGAGCGTGCGGCCCTTGCGATGGCCCATGACCATGACCTTGGTGCCCTCAAAGGTGCCGAAGCCGCAAACGATGGCCGGGTCGTCCTTGTACGCGCGGTCGCCCTTGAGTTCCTGAAAGTCGTCAAACAGGGTCTGGATGTAGTCGGTGACCAGGGGCCGGTTGGGGTGGCGCGAAAGCTGCACGCGATCCCACGGGTCGAGGTCGTTGAAGACGCTGGTCATCAGCTTCTTGAGATCTTTTTCAAGGTCGCCGATGTCGGCTTCAAGGCTGGCCTTGCGCTCGCCGTCGGCGTTGGCGAGGTCCATGCGCAGGCCCTCGATCTTCATTTCAAGCTCAACGATAGGGCGCTCAAACTCGGGTACATTCAGGCGGTCAACACCGGACATACGCAGCCTCCTGTCGCCTTGAGACTAACTTGCGAGCGTTGCTCTGCAATCGCCCCATCGCCTACGCGATGGGCTCCGGTTTGTGGCCCACATGAATCGCCATGGTGCCGAGGTTCAGTTTGCGGTAGTGCACGTTGCTGAACCCCGCGCCTTCCAGGCGGGCCTTCAGTGCATCCGCATCCGGAAACAGGGCGATGCTGTCGGCCAGATAGCTGTACGCGCGATCCTTGCTGCGGGTCAGCCGGTTGCCGACCCACGGGACTACTCGATTGATGTACCAGCCCGCCAGCCGCCCGATCACGCCCCGCGCGGGTGTACACTCAAGTATCACCGCCCGGCCGCCGGGCTTGAGCACGCGGGCCATTTCGCGCAGGCCGGCATCAAGCTGCTGAAAGTTGCGCACGCCAAAGCCGACGCTGACCACGTCAAAGCTGCCGTCGGCAAAGGGCAGTTTCAGGGCATCGGCCACGCACAGCGGCATGGCAATACCAGCCCGTCCGGCCTTGTCTGCGGCCAGCCGAACCATTTGCGGCGTGAAGTCGCTGGCGATTACGGCCGCCGGTGACGGCTTGGCGAACGCGAACATCAGCGCGAGGTCGCCCGTGCCGCAGCAGATATCGAGCACGCTTTCGCCGCCGCGAAGGCCGGCCGTTTTCACGGCGCGCCGCCGCCACGCCTGGTCGCGGCCGCCGGAAATGATGCGGTTGAGAAGGTCGTAGCGCCCGGCAATGCCCGCGAACATCGCCCGCACAGCCGGGCCGCGCGACTGGTCGCGCGGGTCAACGGCCGAGTCGCCGCGCAGTTTCGGCTCAGGCTCTGTGGCGGTAGCCATACACGTGATGTTGCCGGATTATGCACCAAAGCAAAAGCCCCGGCGCGGAGCCGGGGCTTCTGGGTTGACTGGCGTTAGCGCTTGCTGAACTGGGTGCCGCGCCGTGCGCCGCGCAGGCCGTACTTCTTGCGCTCTTTCATGCGGCTGTCGCGGGTCAGCAGGTCGTGCTCTTTGAGCTTGGGCTCAAGCTCCTTGTTCACCTTGATCAGCGCGCGGCTGATGCCGAGGCGCACAGCCTCAGCTTGTGCGCCGACGCCGCCGCCGTGCACGTTGGCGAACACGTCAAACTTGTCGTTCAGGTCCGTGACCTTGAACGGCTTGCGAACGTTGTTGCGCTGCTGCGCACTGACAAAAAACTCGTCGGCGTTGCGCTTGTTGATCAGGATCTTGCCGCTGCCCTGCCGGATGCGCACGCGCGCGACGGCGGTCTTGCGGCGGCCAAGGCCCCATGTGTGCTGTTCAGCCATTGTTTACTCCTGCGCCGCCTTGCGGCCGTAGGTTACTTTGTAGGGCTGGGGCTTCTGGGCTGTGTGCGGGTGCTCGGCGCCTTCGTAGATCTTGAGCTTGCCCAGCATTTTGCGACCCAGCTTGTTCTTGGGCAGCATGCGACGGACGGCAAGGCGCAGCACCTTCGCGGGGTTGTGTTCAATGACCTCGTCGAAAGTGCGAAGTTTGCGGCCGCTGGGATAGCCCGAGAAGTCCTGGTAGGTCTTCTGTTTGTTCTTCTTGCCGGTCACAACAAGCTGGCCGACGTTGGTCACAACGACGAAGTCGCCTGTGTCCACGTGCGCGGTATAGCCGGGCTTGTGCTTGCCCATCAGCATCATCGCGATCTTGTTGGCCATACGGCCGAGGATCTGGCCACTGGCGTCGATGTGGTGCCACTCGGGCTTGACTTCGCCGGTCTTGGCGACCCATGTCTTCTGTGAGATTGCAACCATTGCTGCCTGCCTTGCTGGAATGCCCTAAACACAATGCCCCCGCGCCCGGCGGAGGGGCGAGGAAGATAGCAGCAAGGGGTACCCTGTCAATAAGGTGGGAGGTATTGTAGCCGTCCAGTTTCGTTGATTAGCTGTAAGAACCCTCTTGGCATTGCCAAGGTCGCACATGAAGTTTGATGCACGAGTCCTGGGCGTTCCGAACCACCTCGCGAACGCCAAGAAGTATCTCTCCAAGGCCGACTTTGCCCTTGAGCAGGCCAAGCTCAAGGCAGCTGAGGCGCGCCTGCTGGAAAAGCTGCCTGACCAGAAGCGGCAGATCGGTGACATGTTCAAGCGCAAGCTTGACTGCATCACGCACTTCCGTTGCGAGCGCTTCAACTTTCTTGAGCCGTTGCAGCAGTTTGCCACCTTTATTGACGGCACTACCCCCGAAGAAGTCATCCAGGAAAACGCGTGGACCGGCGCGCTGCACATTGTGCTGATGGGCCAGAACGACTGCCTGGTCGTACCCTTTGACTTCGCCGTGCCCCTTGAGGCGCGCGTCGAGGGCCGCACTCACCCGTACGTCATATGCTCAAGCCAGCGCATGAAAAAAGAACTCGACGGCCTGGACGAATACGTCGCCGTTGAGCACACCATGGGCATCCGCCAGTTCGACGCGTTCGTTGACCTCAAGCGCGGCGACATGGAGAAGTTTGAAAAGGCCGAAGGCGTCGGCCGCCGCTTCTGGGCCAAGTGGGGCGTGATGGCGCTGCGCGGCATGATTGAGCGCAGCGTGCGCGCCGGCGTGCCCGTGTTTGTCGATCCGCAGTTTGGCGAAGTGCCCGCCACCGTCTAGGAGACAGCATGAAGTACGCAATCCTTGGCCTGCTGTTTCTTGCCGGCTGTACAGCCACGTCTTCAGGAAGCAGCAGCAGCAAGCCCAGCGCAAGCAAGCCATCTGTTCGCGGTCCCAGCGCAGGGGCTTCGGCCGGTACCAGCGGCGCGTCTGCGTCTGCCAACAAACCTTCCGCGAGCAAGCCCTCGGTGCGCAAGCCGAACTATCCTGTGTACAAGCCGCCGGTGATTCGCAGCGACATCGGCAACACCAAGGTGACCATCGACCCCAAGTGCGACGACGTGTGGGTGCAGAACACGCTGGGGCCGTTCTTCGTCGAAAGCAGCAGTGGCGGCGTGAAGCTGAAAAGCGGGACCAGGCGTGAAGACTTTTCCGGCGCCGTGATCGACGCCGGCCTGAGCGCAAAGATCGACAACGACGGCGTGCACGTCGCGCAGCCCAACGCCAAGGTGCACAACGACCACATCGGGGCGGGCCTGCGCAACGGCCATTTTGACGTGATCTGGAAGGGCGCCACATTCGAGCGCGGGCTGTCCGACCTGAACGACATTGCCGGCGTCCGCCTTGACGCCAGCGCCGACGAGTCAGGCTTCAAGGCTTCCGCCGTACCGAAGATCCACCTGAAACTGGTGGACGTGAGCGCTGACTACGCCGTGCACCGCTTTGCGGCCCACGCCGGCTTGACCGTGTACGTGGAAGCGAGCAACAAGTTCGTGCTGGCGCCGTAAACAGCGTCCACTCAATCGTTCATTTTCCGTACGCTTGTACCCGTGTTGGCCCGGCAACTTCGTTGCCGGGATGAATCCACAACTGCAATATCAATAAATAGTTACGCCGACGTGCTTGCCGCAGACCCCAGTCTGGCACGCATTCGGCACATGTCGGTTCACCCAGAACCCCGGAGTGAACCATGAAGACCTTCGCACAAGTTCTGACACTGTCGTGTCTGCTTGGATTGATCCTTTCCGGTTGCGGCAACAGCGGCAGCAGCGGCAACTCGCTGGCTGGCACAGGCGGCGCCGGCGGCACGACTCCGCCGCCGGGCGGCAACACTCCGCCGACCATCACTTCTACGGCACCGACCAGCGGCACGGTGGGCACGGCCTACGCTTATCAAGCCACCGCCACAGACGCGCAAGGCGACCCCATTGCGTGGACGCTGCCGACCGCGCCTGCGGGCATGACGGTCAGCGCCACGGGCCTCGTGAACTGGACGCCGAGCACGGCGGGCAGCTTCAACGTAACCCTGCGCGCAAGCGACGGCCAGGCCAACGCGCAGCAGAACTGGACAATCGTCGTGGCCAGCGCCTCCGGCGGCGGCGGCTTGCCGGCCAGCGTGACGCTGACACAGGTCGGGCAGGTTCCTAATGGCATGCTGGTGTTGAGCGACATGCAGGAGTTCGATGGCAAGCTCTACATTGCCGCCGCGCAGGTGCCGCTGGGCAGCCCCTTCGGCGCCGGGATTTACTACTACAACGGCAGCACAGTTCAGACCGCGCACTACGACAGCGGCAGCCAGGGCTACCTGCGCACCAAGGTTTACAACAACAAACTGTATGTGCCCGATGGCGACCCCAACGGCCTGACGCCCGGCTACGTCTATGTCTTCAGCCCGGGCAGCACCACGCCGCAGCAGACCAGCGTCACCGGTGCGGTCCACAACTTCGACGTGACCGAGTTCGGCGGACAGTTGTACGTCAGCGGCAGCAACAACAGCGGCCAAAGCACGCTGCATCGCTTCAACTCCAGTACCAGCGTTTGGGACCAGGTCAGCACCGGCGCCTACGGCCGCCTGAAGTACCTGGCGACCTTCGACAACCAGATCTGGTCCAGCAAGCAGGTGCAGAGCGGCGTTGATGGCGTGTGGGTAGGCAGCAACATGACCCAGCAGGGCTTTGTCTTCGGCAGCGGCGGCGGCAACTTGATCCCGTGCCTTGAGCAGATCGACAACCGCCTCTACATGGTGGTGTGGGGCAGCAGCGGCCTCACCAACATCATCGTAAATCCCGGCTTGACCACCACCGCGATCACGGGCGTCACCGGCATCATGTGGGACATCATCAAGCACACCGACGGCAACTACTACATGGTCAGCTGGGACGGCACCAACGACAAGATTTACGGCAGCACCGACGGCATCGCGTTTACCCAGCTTTACAGCGCGCCGGGCAGCGTCTTCGGCCAGCCGGGCAGCAACGCCGACGGGCGCCCCAGCATCGCCAGCTACAACGGCAAGGTGTATGTCGGCAGCAGCACCAACGGCCGCGTCTATCGCCTGGACTGAACGGAAGAGGACTCTGGGCAACAGGGCCCCGTGCTGACGCACGGGGTTCTTGCTTTGCGGCGGAAGGCCTTACAGTTTCGCGCCGACAAACTGGATGCGCACTTCCCCCACCTTCGCGCCCTTCATGGGCTTGCCGGTGGCGGGATCGATCGGCTTGAGCAGCTTCAGCAGCGCAGGGTCAACATGCACGTCGTAAATGCGGCCGCTTTCAGTGCAAACAAAGTGCTGGTGCGGCTCAAGGGTCGCGTCAAAGCGGCGCAAGCCGTCGCTGCTGGTAAGCGAAGTGATCACGCCGGCGGCGGCAAGCTTGTCCAGGTTCTGGTAAACCGTGGCGCGGCCGATGCGCCGGCCCCGCGTGCCAAGCCGCGCCGCAAGCTCATCGGCGGTGGGATGGTCGCGTGTAGCCTCAAGCGATTCCAGAATGGCAACCCGCGCCGCCGTTGGCCGAAGCCCGGCGTCAGCGATCTTGCGTGCGGCGCTGTCATTTCGTGAAGCCATCACAAACAGCATAACAGTGTGAGCCATGCACAGCCATCCCGCGAAGTCACGCCACAATTGCCTTCCCTGCCATGGCTTCCTACCGTATCAGGGCTGGGTCGATTGCTAACGGAGATGAATATGCGTGCCTTGCTATTGCCGGCTTTGATGCTGGCTTGTTTGCCCCTTGCCGCCGAGGTCAACGTTGGCGACGACGTTGCCGAGTTTTCGCCGCGCAACTGGATTAACCCACCCGCCTTCAACTCGTTTGAAGAGCTGCGTGGCGACGTCATCATGATCAAGGCCTGGGGCAAGAACTGAGGCCCGTGCATCCGGCAGTTGCCGGCGATGAACGAGTACCACGAGAAACCGGGCCTTCACATCGTCACGCTGTACGCGCAAGTCCACAAGCTGGAAGAAATCGAAGAGCTGGTAACGAAGCACGAAATCAAGTACCCCATCGCCCTGGACAGCTTCTGGGAGGCCGGCTACGAGGCGCCCGGCTTGCCCAAAATGTGGATCATCGGCGCCGACGGCAAAGTCAAATTCGCCGGCATGGCGGGCTACTCCAAAGTGCTTGAAGAAGAGCTGGCCAAGGTCAAGTACCCCGGCTTGGGCAAGGACAAGGTGCATTCGACCCTTGAGCCCGCCGCCAAGCTGTTCAGTGAAGGCAAGTACAAGCAGGCCCACGACGCTGCCGAAAAGGTGTTCGACGACACTGACGACAGCGCCGCCGAAGACGACGCCGACTACATCATGAAGCGCATCGAGGAGAAACTGCGCAATCTCAAGATGCACGCGGAAACCTTTGAGGCTGAGCGCAGGTACGACCGCGCCATCAAGTGCTGGGAGGCCTTGCTGCCGTTCAAGGGCCTCGACGACGCCGAGGAAGCACCCGAGCGCCTGAAGAAGCTCAAGGACAGCAAAGACGTCGCCAAAGAGATCGCGGCACGCCGCGCCCTGCTGGCGGAGATGCTGTTGCTTGACCTTGAATTCGCCAAGATCGACGCCGGCGACGAGGCACAACTCAAGAAGTTCCGTGAGACGTGCCTGGCCGCGTACAAGAAGTTCGCCGATGCCAACAAGGGCACAGCCGCCGCCGACCGCGCCAACGAGCTGATCACGATTTTCAAAGAGCTGCTCGGCATCAAAGAGTAGGCACCCGCAATCCCGACAACCCGGCGATTCCCGCCGGGTTGTTTCATTTAAAGCCGTATGAAACTACCGTGGGCCCGGGCTATACGGAGCAAACCATGACTCGACTGCTGCTGATCGCGCTGCTGTGCGCGCCGTTGTGCGCACAAGTGAAAGTGGGCGACAAAGCCCCCGACATCGCGCCGCTTAACTGGATCAACACGCCGGTCTTCCAGTCCTTCGACGAACTGGAAGGCGACGTGGTTTTCCTGAAAGCCTGGGGCATCAACTGCACGACAAGCATGAAAGAACTGGCCGACGTCAATAAACTCGCGGAAACCCCGGGCTTGCACGTCGTCACGTTCTATGCGCAAGCCCACAAACTTGAGCAGATCGAAGAAGTGGTAAGGGCCAACAACATCCGGTACCCGATTTCGCTGGACGAAAGGGCATGGGTCGCGGGCTATGAGTCGCCTGAACTGCCGCGCGTCTGGATCATCGGCACAGACGGCAAGATCAAGTTCGCGGGCAGCGAAGGCTACGCGGACGTGCTGAAAACCGAGCTGGCAAAGGTCAAGTATCCGGGCCTGGGCAAGAACGACATTGCCAAAAACCTGCACCCCGCCGCCAAGCTGTTCGTTGAGGGCAAGTACAAAGAAGCCTACGCCGCCGCCGAGAATGTCTTCGACGACACCGACGACGAAACCGAAGAAAACGACGCCGACCACATCATGAAGCGCATTGACGGCATTATGAACACCCTGTCCGTCCGCGCAGAAACCGCCGAGGCCAGCCGCAACTATGAGCTGGCAATCCGCTGCTGGACCGAGCTTGCCCGCTTCAAGGGCCTCGACACAGCCGCTGAGGCGCCGCAGCGACTGAAGAAACTGACCGACAGCGCCGAGGTCAAGAAAGGGCTTGCCGCGCGCCGCGCGCTAACTTCGCTGATGTTGGCGCTGGACGTTGAGTTCCAGGCCATCGATGACAGCGAACCGGCCGCAGTGAAGACTTTCCGTGAGAAGTGCCTGGCTGCCTACGTTGACTTTGCCGCCAAAAACAAGGGCACTGCCGCCGCCGACCAGGCCGGCGACCTTGCCAAGGCGTTCCGGGGCCTGCTCGGCCTGCCCGAACCCGAGGAAACCAAGCCCAAGGACTAGGCTGTAAAGGCCTCTGCGCAAAGAGGATGCGACACGATCGCGAAGGGAACCAACTGCCCGCCTGCGGGGTCTCTGTAACTGTATTGGCAATGCTGCCACTAAAAGGGACCGCGAAGGCGGTTTTCTACTCATTCAGGAGAAGCGAATGTTCTGGACACGTTGGCTGGTCGCGGGCGCCGCGGCCATGGCGATCGGCACACTTTCACTGGCCCAGGAAAAGCCCGGCACACGGGCCGAGGGCAAGACTGCCGAAGGAAAAACAGACGGCAAGACTGATGAAAAGAAGACCGAGGCCGGCGAAAGCGCTCCTGCCTTTGACGTGAACAAGCCCGCGCCCGGCAAGCTAACGGTGGTCAAGAAGACTGACCTCAAGCTCACCGACGAAGCGCGCAAGAAAGACGTCGAGTACGTTGCCGTCTTCCCGAAAGAAGAGGGCAAGTACCCTGTCATCCTGTACAGCATCGGCCAGGGCGCCGACGCCAAGACCACGCTGGCCACGCCGGAGTTTCTGGCAAGCCACGGCTACGTTGTGATCTCGGCTGTGCATGTTGCTCCGCAACAGGGCCGCGGATTTGACGTGGACAGCCTGTTTGACCAATGGGACGCGAACAAGGACGGCAAGCTCAGCAAGGAAGAACTGCCGGAACAGATGCGCGAATTCTTTGACACCGTCGATACGGACAGCGACGGCTTTGTCAGCAAGGACGAGTTGCGCGCCGCCATGGGCAGCATGCCCGGCGGCGGCGGTCGCGGCGGCCAGCAGCCCCCGCGGCGCGAAGAGCGCCGCCCGCCCGAAGGCGAAGATGAATTCAGCACCGGCCACAACGGCGGCGTCATCCTGCTGGAAGACCCGGCCCAGCCGCAACCGGAACAACCGCGCGGCGGCCAGGGTCGCGGGCAGGGCCGTCAGGGTCGGCAGCAAGGTCGCGGCGGATTCGGCAACGACCCGGGCGCCATTGTTGATCGCACCAAGGACCTGCTGCTGGTGATTGACCAGATCAGCAAGGTCGCCGAGCTGAAGGACAAGGTTGACCTCGAGAATATCGCGGTAGTCGGCCACGGCGCGGGCGCCGCCACAGCGCTGCTGCTGGCAGGTGCGACCTACGACCAGGGCGAAGAAAAGGGCAAGTCGGCGGCTGACAAGCGCATCAAGGCCGTCGTGCAGTACGGCCCCGCCCAGAGCAGCCGCTTTGGCTTCACCGATGAGTCGTTCAAGAAGATCGCTACGCCGATGCTGGCAGTCAGCGGCGCGACGCAGATGGCGATGGGCGGCCGCGGCGGCCAAGCCCCGGACCCGGAACTGCGAAAGGCCAGCTTCAAGAACGCACCCGAAGGCGGCAAGTACTTCGTAAACATTGAGGGCGCAAGTGACTTCGACCTGCCGGGCGCGGCGCAGATGCGCGCCATGGGCGGCCGCGGCGGCCAGGGCAGCGAAACACCGCAGCGCAACGAGACCGCGGCGCACTGGACCCACGCGGTCACACTGCAGTTCCTGAATGCAACGCTCAAGGCCGACGAAGGCGCCAAGGCCTGGCTGGCCGGCGACAGCCTTGAAAAGGGCACCGAAGGCAAGGCCAAGATCGAACGCAAGTAGCGCAATACCGGCTTGAGGCAGCATAAAGCCCCGGACGCAAGTCCGGGGCTTTCTTGCACCTGAGGCAGTCTGCGGGCCCGGCACTGGTGTGCCGGGCTGTAAGCGCACAGCTATTCCATGTTCTCGTACATCGCGCCCAGCATGTCGCAATACAGTATGCCGCGGTCGATGTCTTCCTTGGCCAGCAGGCTGCTCTGGTGCAGGCCTTCAAGCACAAACTCCATGGCCGCGTGCAGCTCGGGGCCTTTGACGTTCTCCATGTATTGACGGGTCAAGTCCTCGAGACCCGGCACGGAGTCCAGCGCCTTCCCGTAGTCCTTGTCGGTCATTTCGTCCGTCAGCTCAAGGCGCCTGCCCTTGGCAAACCAGTCGATCACAGGCTTGTACGGGCCTTCCTCGCGCTGGGGCACGCTTTCGCGGCCCTGCTTGCGGCCGGGGCGCTGGCGCACGGCGTACACGCCGGGAAACAGCCTCTCAAACACTTCGCGCACCGCGCCGCCGATGATGCCGGTGGCAACCTTGTGCGCGCCCTCCTGCTCGCCTTCATAGACCAGCTCAAGCTTGCCCGACATGGCGGGGATTGCCGCCGCAAGGTCAACCGTGCGCAGCCAGGTGCTGTCTTGACCTGTCAACAGGCAACGGCGCTCGGCGTTGCTGAGCACACTTTCAAGGGCTGCGATGGTCATGCGCGCGCTTACGCCGCTGGCTTGATCGACAAACTCGGATTTGCGGGCGGCAAACCCGATCTGCTCAATGGCTTCGCGCAGAAAGGGTGGCACATGAATCTTGGGTGACTTGGGCCGGTCGGTCCAGGCCTCCTGGTCTGTGATCGCGCGGCTGTCGTCAATGCTGTTGGGGTAGTGCGTGATGACCTGTGACTCGATGCGGTCTTTCAGCGGAGTGATAATGCTGCCGCGGTTGGTGTAGTCTTCGGGGTTGGCGGAAAAGCACAGCATCAGGTCAAGCGGTATACGCACAGGAAAGCCGCGAATCTGGATGTCGGCTTCCTCCAGGATGTTCAGCAGGCCCACCTGGATGCGCGGTTGCAGGTCCGGCAGCTCGTTGATCGCGAAAATGCCGCGGTTGGTGCGCGGGATGATTCCGAAGTGGATGACCTCTTCGTCGGCGAACGTCAGCCTTTGCGTTGCCGCCTTGATGGGGTCCACGTCGCCGATCAAGTCCGCGATGCTCACGTCGGGCGTGGCCAGCTTTTCGGCGTAGCGCTGCTCACGGTGCAGCCATTCTATCTCGACGTCGTCGCCGTGCTGCGCGACCAGCATGCGCGCGCGCTTACTAAGCGGCTTGTACGGGTCGTCGTTGATTTCGCTGCCCTTGATGACGGGCATGTGCTCGTCAAGCAGGTTGACCAGTGCACGCAAAATACGCGTCTTGGCTTGCCCGCGCAGTCCCAGCAAAATCAGGTTGTGCCGGGCCAGGATCGCGTTCACGACCTGCGGGATCACGGTCTGATCGTAGCCGACAATGCCGGGAAACAACTTCTCGCGCCGCGCCATCGCGGCCAGCAGGTTTTCACGCAGTTCGTCTTTGACGCCGCGCGACTTCCAGCCTGAAGCCTTCAGCGCGCCTATGCTTTTCGGTAGCGACATGGCGCGATCATAACAAGCCGGCTGGGCGTTTGACCCAGCCGGCCTGTGACCCGGGTACTACTTGCAGCCCTGGCAGCCCCAGCAGGTGCCGGCGCCTTTACAGCCTTCGCAGCCTTCGCAGTACTTTGCGCCCTTGCAGCCTTCGCAGTCTTCGCAGTAGTCGCAGCCGGCGCAGCCCTCGCACTCTTCGCAGTAGTCGCAACCCTTGCAGCCGATGCAGATCTTGACCACGGTGCCGTCGGCAAGCTTTTCTTCTTCGACGCGCTCGCAGCCCTTGCATCCCACGCAGTTCTTGCAGCGCTTAGAGCCCTTACAGCCGACACACTTCTTGCACTTGTCGCAGCCCTTGCAGCCGACGCACTTGGCACACTTGTCGCAGCCCTTGCAGTCGATACATCGCTCGCACTTGTCGCAGCCCTTGCAGTCCTCGCACTTCTCGACTTTGTCGGGGGCCTTTTCCTGGGCCGTGATCGCCGACGGCGCGCCCAGCCCCATGCCGCCAACCAGGAACGCAAACAGCACCAACAGAATCATGGCTTTCATGGCAGGTCTCCTCGCATTGATTGCCGCACCGGCAACAACGCGAGTTTACCTGCCGGCCCTTGGGTACAGACAATAGATAATCAGACTTTGTTATCTTGTTATTGGACCGTGACTGGACTATGACTGTTCAGGCCCGCTTGACGTGCAGCAGCCACTCAAGGTCGGCCTCGTCGCTGGTTTCCCACTCGCCGCTGATCACGCGCCAGTTGTGGCCGGCGCGCACCAACAGCTTGTGAACCTCGATTTCGCGGCGATCGAGAACCGTCCGGTTGAGCTTGCGCAACAGCCACGCAAGTCCCGCACCCAAGGCTACTGCTGATGCCACGGCGCCCCAGAACGGCACGCCGAGCGCCGCCAGTCGCTGCGGCCCGGCAATGAATGGCGCCGCCGCTACCATTGTGCCGGCAAGGACGGCAACAAACGCCGGCACCCGTCGCACCACGCTGGTTTCAAAGCGCACGCGGCCCAAACCCACGTCGGGCATCGGGCTTTCGGCGACAAGCTCAATGATCCGGGCGCGATGCACCACCGCGCCGTTGCCGCGCAGCAACGCCCGCCAGTAGCGCGCGACGGCCTTAGCTGAGTCCAACTTGGGGATTGCAGCCGCGGTCATCCAGTTCAGCACCGGCTTGGGCGGCGGGCCCGGCGTATCAAAACCGCGCAGCAGGCCTGCCAGCCGCCGCGCCCGCGGCCGGCGCTGCATGGCCGCGCGGTAAAACTCGCGCATGGCGGCCTCCGGTGTGTCGGGCGCGCTGTTGTCCCACTGGTTCATCACACGCCACAAACCCCGCGCAAAAACAGCCGCTACAACCAGCGCAAACACGGTTGCGCCCGCCGGGTCGATCCACTGCCGCCAGTCGCCGGTGTCGGCTGGCCATGCAGGGGGCAGCATGGCCAAGACAGCCGCACCGGCGAATGGCAACAACGAAATGGGCGCCAGGCCCAACAGAATGCGATGGTCGCGGCCTGTGCGTTTGAGCGTCAGGTCAGGCGCCAGGGCGGCCTGCAGCCGAGCTTTGGCGTCGCGGTGCGGGTCAACCGCAGTCCGACGGGGCGAACGTTGTGGTGGGTTCAGGATGAGCGTCATACTCAAACGCTATCACCCCGATCGGCTGGAAAGCGGCCAGCAGTACAGATTTCAGCAGATTTTATTGCCCCGATCGCACCCGGTTAATGTAAAGCGCCCGGCAGATGCCGGGCGCCTTCTGCAGGTCGCAAAGACTAGTTCTTGACGGCCTTGTCGTCCTTCTTGGCGCTGCCGCAGCCGCCGCAATCCTTGCCGGACTTGTCAGCCTTGGCTGTACCGCAACCGCTCCCACAGCCGCTGCCGCAACCGTCGCAGCCGCTTCCGCATCCGCCACAGCCGCATCCTGCGGTGTCCGCGGTCACGACCTGTGCCGCGCTGGCGCGCTTCATAGTTCCCTTACTTTTGCCGTTGGTATCAGCCGCCGTGGTCTGCGCAGCCGAGCCCTTCTTGCAGCAGCCCTTGCCTTCACAGCAACCCGGCGGGCACACGCCGCCCGGGCAGCAGGAGCTGTCGGCGGCTTTGTCGGTCTTCACGTTGGCCGTGGCCTTTTCAGCCTTCGCAGTTTCAGCCTTCTTTTCGGCTTCCTTCTTCTCAGCTTCCTTCTTCACAGCCGCTTCCTTGGCGGCGGCTTCGCAGGCGGGGCAAGCCATCAGGTTGCCGCCCATACAAAGCAGAAGGGCAGTCAGCGTGGTCAGCAGCAATGTTTTCATGGTTGATCCTCGGGTCGATCATGCAAGTCTAGTCATGAGTGGCCCTTGGGCCAATAGGTTTACACTGCTTTTTTCGGCCCTGAGGCTCGTGCTTGCAGCACTGGCCCATTGCGCTAAACTCCGGCCTGTCACCCATTTGTGAGGCTTTTCGTGTCCAAGCGCCTGCTGAAATTCGTAGTCAATGGCCGCCAGGCCGAAGTTGCCGTTGAACCACACCACACGCTGGCCAGTGTGTTGCGCAACGAACTGAACCTGACGGGCACAAAGGTCGGCTGCGACATGGGTACCTGCGGCTGCTGCACCGTGCACATTGACGGCAAAGCCAAACTCAGTTGCCTGACACTGGCCCTTGAATGCCAGGGCGCGCAGGTGCGCACAATTGAAGGCCTGAACGAGTACGAAATGCACCCGCTGCAAAGGGCCTTCGCCGAGTGCGGCGGCAGCCAGTGTGGCTACTGCACGCCCGGCTTCATCATGAAAAGCTGCGAGCTGCTTGAGCAGAACCCCGACCCGTCACGGCAAGAGATCAAAGAGGCGCTGGCCGGCAACCTGTGCCGCTGCACGGGCTTCATGAAAATCTACGACGCCGTTGAGCAAGCCGCCGGCGAGCTGCGCAAGAAAAACACGCAACAGCCGGCCCCGGCTAAAGTCTAGTTTCTGAAAGTGCGGTCTCTCGCAGAGGCGCAGAGCCGCTAAGAACTGCACTCTGCGCCTCTGTGCCTCCACGAGAGAATCAAGAAGGGATCACATGCCGACGATATCCGGCTCAGGTGAGACGAAAAACGAGCACCAGCTCAACAAGGGCGTCTGGACCGACAACGGCCCGCCCGCGCAAGCGCCGTTCAACGTAATCGGCAAGCGCGTGCCTCTGAAAGACGCCTACCGCAAGGTCACCGGCGAAGGCGTCTATGCCGACGACATGAAGTTCCCCGGCATGTTGCACAGCCGCATTTTGCGCGCCACCCAGCCCCACGCCAGAATCCTGCGCATCGACACCAGCAAAGCCGAGGCCCTGCCCGGCGTGCGCGCCGTTGTCACCGGCGCCGACGCCGCCAACCGCTTTGGCGTGCTGCCTGTCAGCCAGGACGAGTTGTCCATGGCCCGCGAGAAGGTGATTTACAACGGCGAGCCCGTGGCCGCCGTCGCAGCCGACACCGAAGAAATCGCCGAGCAGGCAATCTGGCTGATCGAGGTCGAGTACGAGCCGCTGGAAGCCTTTTTGAAGCCGCGCGACTCGCTGAAAGACGTCGCGCCCGAGCTGCAACTGCACGACAAGGTCGAAAAGAAGCACCCCAATACCAACATCCACAAGGCCGTGGACCAGGAATTCGGCGATGTTGAGGGCAGCTTCAAGGGCGCTGAATGCATCGTGAACGCCGAATTCAAGTTTGACGGCATCAGTCACGGCTTTACCGAGCCGCACGCCATTGTCGCCCACTGGGACGCCGACGACCGGTTGCAGCTTTACACGCCGCAGCAGGTCCCCCACTACACGCACCGGGCGCTGGCCAAAGTGCTTGAGCTCCCGATGCACCGCATTCAGGTCATCCGCACCATGGTCGGCGGCGGCTTTGGCGGCAAGAGCGACCCCTTTCAGCACGAGATGATCGCCAGCCTGCTGAGCATGCGCACGCGCCGCCCGGTCAAGTTGACCATGGACCGCGAGGAGACATTCCTTACGGGCCGCGGCCGCCACCCCACCGAGGGCAAGCTGGCCATGGCTTTCGACGCGCAGGGTAAGCTGCTGGCGCTCGACAGCGACATCATTATCGACGGCGGCGCTTACGGCAGCTTTGGCGTGGTCAGCGCCTACTACAACGGCGTGCTGAGCAACGGGCCCTACGCGATACCGGCTTTCCGTTATCACGGCAAGCGCGTGTACAGCAACCGCATACCCAGCGGCGCCATGCGCGGCCACGGCAGCGTAAACCCGCGCTACTGCACGGAAACGTTGATCGACATGGCGGCTGTGAAGCTGGGGCTGGACCCGTGCGACATTCGCCTGCGCAACTTCATGCCCAGCAACACGCTCACGCCGTATCACAAGTTCCGCATCACCAGCAACGGCATCCGCGAAGGTTTGGCTGAAGCCATGCGGCGCAGCGACTGGAAAAGCAAGTGGGGCAAGCTGCCCTACGGCCACGGCATCGGCGTAGGCTGCGCGTGGTACATCAGCGGCAGCGCGTTGCCGATTCACTGGAACAAGCTGCCCCAAAGCACCGTGCACCTGAAGATCGACATGGACGGCGGCGTGACTGTGCACAGCCTTGCCGCCGACATCGGCCAGGGCAGCGACACCATGCTGGCGCAGTGCGTCGCGGAAGTCATCGGGTGCAGCCTTGAGCGCGTACATGTAAAGAGCGCCACGACCGACACCGCGCCGATTGACCTTGGCAGTTACAGCTCGCGCGTGACGTTCATGGCCGGCAACGCCGCCCGCAAAGCCGCCGAAGAAATCCGCGCGAAGCTTGCGTCCGCGGCCAGCAAGCTCACGGGCCAGCCGGCGCAATATTTCGACCTTGTAAATGAAGAAGTGATCTGCCGGACCAAGCCCGACGTGCGCGTCACCTTTATGGAAGCGCTGCACGAAGCCCAGGCCGACGTGGGCGCGCTGGTCGCCAGCGGCAGCTATCAAAGCCCGCCGCTGGGTACACAGTTCAAGGGCAGCAACGCGGGCTTGAGCCCCAGCTACAGCTTCAGCGCGTTCATCTGCGAGTTGAAGGTTGACCCGGAAACCGGCTTTGTCCAGCCGATCAAAATCTGGGCCGCGCACGATTGCGGGCGCGCATTGAACCCGCTGTCGGTTGAGGGCCAGATTGAAGGCAGCGTGCACATGGGGCTTGGCCAGGCATTGACCGAGCAATTGCGTTATCGCGGCGGGCAACTGCTTAATGGGAACTTCCTGGACTACAAGATTCCCACGCCCTTCGACACGCCGGAGATTGAGGTGATCATCGTCGAGTCAGCGGACCCCGAAGGTCCCTTCGGCGCAAAGGAGTGCGGCGAAGGCGCACTGGCGCCGATTATCCCGGCTGTGGGCAACGCCATCTACGACGCGGTAGGCGTGCGAATGTTCGAAGTACCCATGACCCCCGACCGTGTACTGAAGGCCATCGAAGCCAAAAAACGCGCCGAAGCAAAGGGCGAGTGACTGCGAAGTTCAAGGACTGAATCATGACGATGTTGCTTCCGAGGTTTGAACTTCACCAGCCGGCTACTTTGGCTGAGGCTGCGGCATTGGCCAAGATACATGCCGGGGATTGCGATTTTCTGTCCGGCGGCACGGACTTGCTGCCCAATTACAAGTGCGGCTTGAACGCACACGGCCACGTCATCAGCTTGCAGCATATCGCTGAGCTGAAGCAGATCGGCCGCGACAGCAAAGGCGCCTTCACTATCGGCGCTGGCGTGACACTGGCCGAAATTGAACGCAACACCGAAGTCCCGCGCGGATTGGCTGACTGCGCCGCGCACGTTGCTTCGCCGCTGCTGCGCGCTTCGGGCACCCTTGGCGGCAACCTGATGCTCGACAACCGCTGCCACTTCTTCAACCAGAGTTACTTCTGGCGTCGCTCGCTGGGTTACTGCCTCAAAGCCGACGGAGACCGCTGCCACGTGGTGCCCCAGATCAACGAGGGCGGCAAAAGCGTGCTCAACAACAAGGTATGCGTTGCCACCCACAGCAGCGACCTTGCGCCCATGCTGATCGCCCTTGGCGCTGAAGCAACGTTCGTCGGCCCTGACGGCAAGCGCACGATCAAGCTCAATGACTTCTACTGGGGCGACGGCATTGCGCGCTTTGACCGCAAGCCCGGCGAGATTCTGTCGCACGTCACACTGCCGCCGTGGGCGTTCAATGTCCGCAGTGGCTGGAAAAAGCTGGCCCCGCGCCAGAGCATTGACTTCAGTGTCGTCGGCGTGGCGGCGGTGCTTGAACTTGACGGCGACAAGGTAAAGACGCTGCGCGTGGCCTTGGGTGCCGTGGACACTACGCCGGTGCTGTTTGATTTTTCGCAGCAGGAAAAGCGCCGCGAACCGGGGCACTACCTGTTTGTCGATGCCTACAAGAACATGCCCGAAGCAGTCGGCAAGAAGCTCGACGACGCATTGATTGAAACCATCGCCAAACACGTGCAGACCCAGGCCCAGCCGAAGCTGAACGTGCCCATGGCCCCCGACTACCGCAAAAAGATGTGCGGAGTGCTAACGCGCCGCCTGTTGACTGAACTGCGCGGTGGCGGCAAGTGATCAGTTCGGCAGCGCGTCCTTCACGTCGTGGGCCAAGGTGACGCCCGCGTCGCGCGGATTCTAATGTTACCTACCCGTACACCGCGCGCTGACCGTCAATCAGGCCGCTGTCAAGTTCACGCAGGCTTGTGCGGCCGCTTTTGGGCACGCCCTTGGGCGAAACCGAGTACAGCCGCACTTCGTCGCTGCCGCGCAGAAACTCCATGTGTTCCGGCAGCAGCCGCCGGGTTCCGGCCGGCAGTGCATCAAGCGCAGGCTCATTCGACTTGGCTGAGTTGACACGGGCGTCCGGGCAATGTGTTGGCCGGGGCATTGCCACCGCAAGCAACCACAAGCGCAGAAAGCCAGGTCAAAGTGAATGCGCGGTACATGGGTGCCTTGTACACCGGTCGCATTGGCCCGTCTGCCCCCGGTTTCCACGCCTGATTGTCGCGCTATAAGGCCCCCATGCCTGAGCCACTGAAACTTGCCGACATCAAGCTGCGCATGCAGGCCTATGGCGTGAAGCCTTCCAAGCGTCTTGGGCAGAACTTTCTGGCCGACTTCAACCTTCTGCGCGCCATTGTCGCCGACGCCGAAGTCGGGCCCGGCGACTGTGTGCTTGAAATCGGCACCGGCGCGGGCTCATTGACCGGTTTGCTGTGCGATGCCGCCGGTCTTGTCATCAGCGTTGAAGTTGACCGCGGGATGTTTGAGCTTTCGCGCGACATACTCAGCGGCACCGACAACCTGATCCAGGTGCGCTGCGACGCCCTGAACTCAGATGGCCGCGGCTTGAACCCGGCGCTGGTTGATCTTGTCGCCGGCAGGATTGCCGGTGCCACCGTCGCGGACGACTTTGAAGTTGTTGATCATCGCCATACGAGCAAGCTTGACCCAAATGGGGACAGTCCCCTTCGGGGACTGTCCCCGGCGTTGAAACTGGTTGCGAACCTGCCCTACTCGGTGGCGACTTCGCTGATCATTGCCGCTTTAGAGTCCGGCCTGCCCTTTGATCGCATGCTGGTCATGGTGCAGCACGAGGTCGGCGAAAAAATCGCCGCCCGCCCCGGCGACCGTGAGTGGGGCATGCCGGCGTTGTTGCGCAGCCAGTTCGCGGACGCGCGCATGAAGCGCAAAGTGCCCGCGGCTGTGTTCTGGCCGCGGCCGAAGGTTGACTCGGCGTTGGTTGAGCTTCGACCGACCGCGCGCCCTGACATGGCTGCCTACCACCGCCTGCGGCGGCTGGCCCATGTGCTGTTTCAGCATCGTCGCAAGTCCGCGGCCAACTCGCTGGCCAAGGCATTGGGCGTGCCCAACAGCCAGGCCGCCGTGTGGATCACGGCCTGCGGGGGCGATCCCAGCCACCGCGCCGAGCAGCTGGACCCGGCGGTGCTCCAAAGGTTGGCCGATCATCGTGAGATAGAGCCACAGGTGCGCATGGCGATGCAGGAGCACGAAAGCCAGCTGTCGGCCAAGGCCGACAAGAAGGCCCGCCGCAAGGCCTGGCAGTCGCGCGTATACGGCGACGAGTGATCTGCCCATTGCCCTTGGACAACGCACAACTTGCTTGCTACAACCCCTGCGCAATTTCCGCACAGTCAGGCACTTGTGTCGTTTCGCACAGAGGCAGACATGGTTTCGGTTTTCATTCCGAGAGAGACCGCGCAGGGCGAAAACCGCGTCGCCGCTACGCCAGACACCGTCAAGGCCATGGTCAAGCGCGGCGTCAAGGTCGCCATCGAAGCCGGCGCGGGCAAGGGCAGCCACTACTCCGACGACGACTACAAGGCCCAGGGCGCTGAGATTGAACCCGAGCGCGACAAGGGCCTCGCCAACGCAGACATCGTCTTCCACATCAACGTGCCCGAGCCGGAACTGATCCAGGCCATGCGCGAAGGCGCAAGCCTGATCAGCTTTTTGTGGTCGTTTGAACACCTTGATCTCGTCAAGGCCCTGAACGAGCGCAAAATCAGTATGTTCGCCATGGACGCGATTCCGCGCACCACCCGCGCCCAGAAGGACGACGCCCTGTCCAGCCAGGCCAACCTGGCGGGCTACAAAGCCGTGATCGTGGCCGCCAACGCGCTGCACAAGATTCTGCCGATGATGATGACGCCCTCCGGCACGATCAAGCCGAGCCGCTTCGTGATTATCGGAGTGGGCGTTGCCGGCTTGCAGGCCATCGCCACGGCCAAGCGCCTTGGCGCGATTGTTGAAGCCACCGACCCGCGCCTCGAAACCAAAGAGCAGGCCGAGTCACTGGGCGCCAAGTTCCTGCAGGTCGAAGGCGTCGAGGTCAAGCAGGGCACCGGCGGCTACGCGGCTGAACAGACCGAAGAATACAAGAAGGCGCAGGCCGAGATGCTGGCCAAGGCGTTCAAGAACGCCGACGCGATCATCACGACCGCGCTGATCCCCTACCGCCCGGCGCCCAAGACGATCACGGCGGATCACGTGAAGTCGATGAAGCCCGGCAGCGTGATCGTGGACCTGGCCGCCGAGCGCGGCGGCAACTGCGAACTGACTGAGCCCGGCAAGACCGTCGTCAGGGAAGGCGTGACGATCATCGGCGATTTGAACTGGCCCAGCACGGTCAGCGTGAATGCCAGCGACATGTTTGCGCGCAACGTGCTGAACATCCTGCTGGACGGCCTGAGCAAGCAGGGCGAGTTCAAGTGGACGTACGACGACGACATCGTGGACGGCGCCATGATCTGCCACGAGGGCGAAGTTCACCACCCCAAGGTCCGCGAGCT
The DNA here is from genome assembly GCA_019636195.1 of Planctomycetota bacterium. Lineage (GTDB taxonomy): Bacteria > Planctomycetota > UBA8742 > UBA2392 > UBA2392 > JADJRK01. The sequence continues at coordinate 60,902 of JAHBYA010000016.1, forward strand.
GATGGGCCTGCCACCGCTCAAGAAGCCTGAGCCCGCGCCCGCAGAAGAGAAGAAACCGGAGCCTGCGGCCGCAAGCCCGGCAGCAGCCCCGGCTGAACAAAAGCCCGCGGAAGGCGACAGCGGGTACGACAAGAAGCCCGACGGCTACGAGAAGAAGGAATAGCCATGACCGGCGAAGTGATCATTGCCTTTTACACGTTCGTGCTGGCGTGCGTTGCGGGGTTTCAGCTGATCTCAAAGGTGCCGCCTACGCTGCACACGCCGCTGATGTCCGGTGCCAACGCCATCTCGGGCATCACAATCCTTGGCGCGATCGCCATGGCCGGCGGCACGGGCGGCTTTGCCGCGCACATCATCGGCATGCTGGCCGTGCTGTTTGCCACCGTCAACGTGGTTGGCGGGTTCATGGTCACTGAGCGCATGCTCAAGATGTTCGGGTCCAGGAAGTAGCCGGGGAGAGACACTGTGCTAGGCGCCGCAAATCTACCGCTGAATGAGCTGCTGGCCCACTTCGGCTACATCGTGTCCATCCTGATGTTCATGGTGGGCATCATGCTGATGGGCCGCGTCAAGACCGCCAAGAACGGCAACCGCCTGGCTGCGGGCGCCATGTTGCTGGCTGTGATCGCGCAGCTGGTGCAGATGAAGACCATCGACCCGGTCTGGATCGTGGTCGGCCTTGTAGTCGGCGCGCTGATCGGTGCGGTCGCCAGCATCCGCGTGCAGATGACCCAGATGCCCGAAATGGTTGCCCTGTTCAACGGCAGCGGCGGCCTTGCGTCACTGTTGGTGGCTGTGGCCGCCTATGCTTACGGCGGCATTCCCAGCCAGCCCCTTGCCGGCGCCACGATTGCGGGCTCGCGCGGCGACGTGAACGGACTTGCGGTAATGCTTTCGATCCTCATCGGCGGCGTGACGTTCACGGGCAGCATCATCGCGTTTCTCAAGCTGGCAGAAAAGATGTCCGGCAAGCCGATCCTGCTGCCGGGCCGCCACGCCGTGAACATACTGCTGGCTGTGCTGGTGGCTGTGTTCATTGCGCTAGGCGTGTGGGTGCTGGGCGGCGGCGTGGGCCTTGCGCTGCTGGTGCTGGTGATCCTGCTTTCGTTCATCATGGGCATTACGCTGGTGATCCCGATCGGCGGCGGCGACATGCCGGTCGTGATTTCGCTGCTGAACAGCTACAGCGGCGTGGCTGCAGCCATGGCCGGGTTTGCACTGGGCAGCCACGTGCTGATTGTGTCCGGCAGCCTGGTTGGCGCGGCAGGCTTGATCTTGACCCAAATCATGTGCAAAGCCATGAACCGCAGCCTTGCCAACGTCGTGTTCGGCGGCTTCGGCGCCGAGGCGGCCACCGGCGGCGGCGGCGAATACAAAAACGTCAAGTCCGCCGACGCCGAGACGGCGGCCATGGTGATGGCCGACGCCCAAAGCATCATCATTGTGCCCGGCTACGGCATGGCGGTCAGCCAGGCGCAGCACGCCGTGCGCGAGCTTGCCAAGCTGCTTGAGGCCAAGGGCGCCAGCATCCGTTATGCGATTCACCCGGTCGCGGGCCGCATGCCCGGCCACATGAACGTGCTGCTGGCCGAGGCCAACGTGCCCTACGAGCAATTGTTTGAGATGGACCAGATTAACGAAGAGTTCAAGTCCACCGATGTCGTGCTGGTGATCGGCGCGAACGACACTGTCAACCCGGCTGCCAAGACCGACAAGACCAGCCCGCTCTACGGCATGCCGGTCATGAATGTCGAGGAAGCCAAGACGGTGTTCACGATGAAACGCAGCCTCGGCGGCGGTTTCGCACAGGTCAAGAACACACTGTTCGAGTGCCCCAACAACTTCATGATTTACGGCGACGCCCGCAAGACGCTCGAGGAAATCGCCAAAGCCGTCAAGGAAGGATAGCCGCACAAGCAGACAAAGCCCCGGCCACTGCGCCGGGGCTTTGCTTTGAAGCGGGGGGCTACAGGAAGTTCATTGTCTTGCTCACAGGCTGCGACTCCGGAAACACGCCGGCAGCGCTGTGCCCAAGATGATCTTGCAGCACGTGGCGATACACATCGCGGAAATCGGTGGTGTAGCCCAGTTGCTCGGCGTTGATGTCGCTTGCCGTGGGCGGGTCACCGTACATTCCGCCATTGACCGCGCCGCCCAGCGCAAACACCACGCTGCCGTGGCCGTGGTCGGTGCCGTCGCTGCCGTTTTCATAGTTGCGGCGCCCGAACTCGCTGATCACGAGCACGACGGTATCATTCCAGACGTTCATCGCCTGCAGGTCCGCACGGAAGGCCGCTACCGCGTTGTCGAGGTCATTCAGCAGGTTGGTGTGCATCGGCTCCTGCGCGCTGTGGGTGTCGAATCCGCCCCAGATGCCGGTATAGAAGACACGCGTGTCCATGCCGCCATACATCAGTGCTGCAATGTCGCGCAGGTTGCCGCCAAGATAGCCGGTGAAGCCGTTGATCGTGGTCGGGTAGCTCGCCCACGGGCCCGCGGCGTTGTAGTCCGACAGCGCGGTCGCCATCTGTGTCACCGCGTTGTGCGCCGCCAGCTTGGCGCCGGCAACCTGCCCCGCCAGTCCCGTGGACGGCTGCTTGGCCAGCATGGCGGCATAGGTGTCCAGCCGCAGAATGTGGTTGTTGCCGTACACCCAGTCGGCCTCGTACTTGAAGGCTCCGACGCTCTTGATCAGCAGCGGGTGGCCGGTCGCGCCGTCAAAGTCGAGCCTGCGGCCCATGCCGATCGAGATCACGCCCGTCGGCGTGGGCGCATACTGGTTGGCGTAGCGTGCGACCCAGCCGCGCGCCGTGCCCGATGGCAGGTCGATGCTGCGCACGCCGGTGCTCCAGACGTCTTCGCTGACGAAGTGGCTCAGGTTGGCGTTGGGATATCCAACCTTCTGGATAATCGCCAGTTCACCGGCGTTCCAGATACCCTGAAGTGTGTCCAGCGCCGGGTGCAGGCGAAAGTCCGACACGCCCGGCCCGCCGGCCAGCGACAGCCCCTGGCCGGAGGTCATGGCAAGCCCCGGGCGGCGCGACAGGTAGTTGGTCGCCGCTGCGCCGGTGACCGGGAACACGGTGTTCAGCCCGTCGTTGCCGCCGACAAGGTTGATGATCACCAGTCGCTTGTAGCCCGAAAGCGGTGCGGCCTTCACGGACGTGCCGCGCGGGCCTGCCAGCGCGCCGGTGGCGATCACGCCCGCGCCCGCTGCACACACCTGAAGAAATCCGCGACGTGAATGGTTGAGTTTCATGGCGGTCTCCTACTTCAGTTGATAGGTCGCATGCAGCCCGTAAATGTACAGCAGCCCGCGAATCTTCTTGTCGCGCTGCGTCGCGTTGTTGATGTCCCAGGGCTGGCTGATCACTCCGCCGCTGTTGCGATCTGAATTGATGTACGTGATTGCATCCGCGCGTTGGTCCGGCGTGAGCTGCACCTGCATCAATCGCGCCAGGTAGTCCACCACCTGCTGATCTGTGGTCACGCCCGGGGGCAGCAAGGCGCCCGCACTCCAGCCTGACTGGGGCGGGTCTGTGTAATAGACGTTGCAGTCGCGCAGGAAGTTGGCGCGCTCAAGCATCTGCTGGCTGCTTAGCCAGCCGGTGTGCTTGGGCCATCCGTTCACGGTGGGTGGCCGCGTCGGTTCCTGGCCGCAACGGCGCAGGCTGAAGTCAATGCGCTGGCTGTTGATGAACAGGCCGGTGGCGCGCATGTAGCCAACGTGATGCTCCAGTACATTCTTGATCAGCGGCTCGCGAGCCTTAGCACTGAAGAACGCCTTGCTTAGAAAGATGCGGCGGTACAGCGCCTTCAAGTCGAACCCGCTGGCGACAAACCCCTGCGCGAGATCGTTGATCACGATGCTGCCGGGGTTGCGATAGGCAAAGTACTCCCACAGTTTGCGGCAGATGAAGCGCGCAACGTGCATACCGCGCGCGTCCAGTGTAAGGTCCACGATGTCGCGGTACTCCTGCTGGCCGTTGCCGGTGACCGTGCGCCCGAAGATGGTCTTGGTGCCGTTGTCGTGGCGGTTGTTTTCCCAGACCACGCGCCGCGAGTGAAAGCCCGACCCGAACGCATCGTTCCAGAAAACGTTGCGATAGCCCGTGAAGCTGCGTGCAGCCTGCTCAATGTCCTGCTGGGTATAGCCGTTGTCGGCCCCCAGACTGAACAGCTCCCAGAATTCGCGGGCGAAGTTCTCGTTGGGCGCGGTCACGGTGCTGTCCACGCCGTTCAGCCAGACAAGCATGAGCTGGTCGGTCGCCATGCGGTGCAGCAGGTCACCGAGGTTGCCGGTGGTGTGGCTGCGCCACAGGTCAATGTGGTCCCACACCCAGTGCGTGGCCGTCAGGTCGATCGCATCCACCGATGTTGCAAAGTGGTCATGCCAGAACATCGCCAGCACTTCCTGAAACGGGTTGGCTGTGCGATTCATGATGTACACCCACCAGCGCAGCAGCTCGGTCAAGCCGGGGTAGCTCATGTCGCTGATTTCCGCCGACGTGGCGGCGTTGATCACCGACGTTTGCGCCGGCATCGACAGCATCCAGTCCACGTAGGCCGTGTAGCCCTGCGCCTGCACGGTGGCCAGGTCGGCGGGGTTGAAGCCGAAGTGCGTGCGGTTCAGGAAGTGAATGATATCGGCTTCGCTGACGCTGGTGACGGGCGTGAGGTCAGTATGCGGGCCGGACGACTCGCCGCCGCCTCCCCCACCGCCGCCGTCGGCGCCTCCGCCACATCCGGGGGTAATGGCAATTGCCAGCAGACAAACAACGACAAACGGGCAACACACAATCCGGAACATTGCGCCTCCCCGGAAAGCGGACCAGAATCCCAGCCCAATTGTTACCCGTAACGAGCGTTAACGCGCGCGTCACGGACAGGTTCAGAAATTCGCCCGGTTTTGTGGCGGAAAGTTCACAGCCGACTGCACCTTGTTTCACGGGTAGGAACGCCATACTCAGTCTGTTCAAACCAGCCCGCACAAGGAACGTCATGCGCTATCTGCCACTGTTGGCCCTTCTGCTTACTGCCTGCGCCACCCACCAGCGGGTTGAGATCCCGTCGCTCGGTAAAGCCCACATCGGCCTGAAGCAGGGCTACAAAGCCGAGATCATGTCCCAGGGGCTCATGAACCCCAGCCACATCTCGTTTCAGCCGGGCACCGGCCGTCCCACTGTTTGCGACACCGGCAATGGCCGCGTGCTGCTTCTGCGTGCCGGCGGCTGGGAAGCGATAGATGACTTCAAGACGGAGTACTGGAAGAAGCTGGAAGACGGGCGCAAGTTGTACCAGGTGGGCCCGCTGGCCACGGCTTGGCTGGACGACACGACGCTGCTGGTAACCGATGCCGGGCAAGCCGACGGCCATGAGACGATTCGCTGGATTCATGTCCCGCACCAGCGCGTCAACCGCGGCGGCATCTGGGGGTGGATGGACAAGCAGAGCAACAAACTGGAAGCCTTGGCCGACGAGCCGGGCGACTTCGGCGAAGGCAACCTGACCGGCCTGTGCTTCAGCGACGACCGCAAGACGCTGTACGTGTGCTGCCATGGCAATGACAACCGCACCTGGGTCGCACGGATGGATCTGGCCAGTGGCAAGCTTGAGCGCTTCCTGTCCGCTGACGACCATGGCATTGCCGTCAACTCACCGATGCAGGCGCGCATGTACAAGGGCAACCTGCTCGTGCTCTATAGTGGCGCCGGCGGCAAGGATGACGGCATACTGGTGCACTGGGACCTGAAAGCCCGCAAACCGCTGCGCCAGTGGGCACTGCCGGGCCTGACTGACCCGATGGGCTTCGCACAGATCCCCGGCAAAGACGAGTTTGTTGTCACTGCGAACAACTGGGAGCTGGGCAAGGTCAACCCCGGCAAACTTGCGCGTGTGAAGCTGGGCGAAACCGCAAGCATCGAAATCATCGCCGATAAAGTGCCCGGGCCGGTCAACTGCGACTTCGGCCCTGACGGCCGCCTGTGGGTCACCTGCCTCGGCGAGCAGATCGACAGCGACAAGGGGCTGGTGCTGGCGATCAGCGGTTTCTGATCCCTGTGCCGATCGATTAAGCAACGCGACCGAGTCTCGTTTCGATTCCGTTATGCCGCTTCGCGGCGCAGTTGGCCCTACCAGCCGACGCGGAATACAATTGAGACCGCGATGCTTGAGGACGCCTTTGGGGGCCGGTCGTGAACCTTGGAGGAGGCCACGACCATGTTGTACCGAATCGCCCTGATTTTCCTGTTGCCTGCCTGCGCCTGGGCGCAGATCACCTATGACCTCTCGCCGGGGTCCGTACCAGTTCCGTCATGTGAAGTTGCAGCGGGCACAAGCAACGCAATTGCGTTGTCCTGCGAACTAATGAACAACTCGGGTGTGTCCCAGGTTGCCTATCTGAATGAGCTGCACCTGTCCGTCACCGGCACGGCACAGGGCACAGACGTGACCGCCCTGCATGTCTATCACACGCGAACCTGGAGCGGCGGTGCAACCACGACCCAGTTCGTCGGCACCTGCACGCTTGCAAACCCTTCCCTGACAGGTTTGACCACCTTGCTTGGCACTTCGCTCCTGAACACCATTGACGTGATCGTGGACTTCAGCCCGGCAGCGGTTGCCGGGCGCACGCTGCGCATCTCTGTCCAGGCTGTCGGCATCGTCACCAATGGCCACACAATTGTCGGCGCCGATGTGGACGGCGGCCTGTTGACGATCGGTTCCAACGGGCCGGCCTCGGTGCTGGTGCACCCCCAACCGACCGGCGGCAGCGGCGACTACGTCGGCGACATTGACCCAGCCGGCGAATTGCTGACCTACACGCTGCACAACACCGGCGGGCAGACGCTGGACGTTCACTTCGGCCCGACGCTGCTGGCCGCCGGCCAGTCAATCGGCAGTTTCAGCGTCGTGCTGCAGCCCGCCGCCCAGGTGGCGCCGGGCGGCAGCACCACGTTCTCGTTCATGGTCACGCCGATCAGCACCGGATCGGTGACTTTCAGATTTCGGATTGCGGTCAGCGACCCCGTGGCACCAAACTGGGTCAGGACCGTGACTGTGCAGCGCTGGGTTGCGGGCGGACCTGCGCCGCGCCTGGTGGTAGTGGGACAACCGCAGGACGGAAACACCAACCAGCCGCTTGGCCCGATTGAGGTGCGGGCATGGAGCGAAAGCGACCACCTGATCGACACTTACAACCAGCCGATCAGCGTAAGCATCAAGTCCGGCCCGGCGGGCGGCACGCTGGCTGGCCAGACAACGCTGACGCCGGTGGTGGGCATACTGACGTTCGGTCTGTCTTGCACCAAAGCCGGGACCTATGTGCTGGAGTTCAGCGGCTCGGGCCTGCGTAGCGGGGAAAGCCAGCCGATCGTTGTTTCAGGCGGCGGTGGCGCCAGCGGTGGCGGCGGCCCGGGCGGCGGCTGTGCAACCGGCGTTGCGGCAAGCCCGTTGGCGCTGGGCCTGTTGCTGCTGTTCCGCCGCAAGCGCGAACGTCGATAGCCGCTTGTTCGCGAACACCGAGGCCGCCTTTGTCGGCTGACCGGAATCTTTCAATCGTTTCAGGTGTTGACAGGTCAATGCGGTGTGCTACTTTGCCGCGAGAGGATTCAGATGCAGCGCAATAACAATAATCGTGCCTTGGCTTGTCGCGGAGCGGCATAGGTCGATTGTTGTGAAAAGACCTTCAGCGCCCTGCGACAACGCAGGGCGCTTGTGTTTTTGCGCCGGCCATAGGGGTGTGGTGTCAATTGGTAGCACGCCCGGTTGTTACCCGGGAAGTGGGGGTTCGAATCCCTCCGCCCCTGCCAGCGGCACGGACTTCCTCCTCCGCACCAACGTGCATGCGAACACGCGTGCCGCAATTGGCCGGAATCGACCTATACTCGCACCATGCTGCGCGAGCTGTTTTCGGACAACGCCACCCTTACCTGGACGCTGATCGCCGTTGACTGGACGATCCGGCTGCTGCTGGGCGCGCGCATCATCCTGCGCCGCAGCAGCGTAGGCTTTACGCTGGCGTGGCTGGCGGTCGTGCTGCTGCTGCCCGTGCTGGGCGCGGTCATTTACCTGCTGCTGGGCGAACGCCGCCTTGGCACGCGCCGTGCCCGCCGCATCGCCGAGCTGCGCGCGCCCTACGGCCGCTGGCTTGAACAACTCGCCGCCGACTTTCCCGTCAACCATACCCCGGGCGGTCCAGCCGGTTTGATTCGCCGCCAGGCCCGCGGCGCGGTGGGCATGCCGGTGTTGCCCGGCAATACCCTGGAATTGATTGCAGACGCCAACCGGTTTCTGGATCGTCTGCTTGCCGACATTCAGGGCGCCGCCAGCAGTGTGCACCTTGAGTTCTACATCTGGCAGCCCGGCGGGCGCGTGGACGACGTCTGCGACGCATTGGTCAGCGCGCAGAAGCGCGGCGTCAAGTGCCGCATACTGGTTGACGACGTTGGCGGCTCGCCGCTGCTGGGTTCTGAGCAGCACCAGCGACTGACCGACGCCGGCGTACACGTTGTGCCCATGCTTGAAGTCGGCGTGGTGCGCACAATGTTCGCGCGGCTTGACCTGCGCAACCACCGCAAGATCGCGGTAATTGACGGCGCGATCGGCTACACCGGCAGCCAGAACATGGCCGACCCGCAATTGTTCAAGCAAAGCGAGGGCGTCGGCGAATGGATCGATGCCATGGTGCGCGTAACCGGCCCAGCCGTTGAAGCGCTGCAAGTGACGCTGCTGGCCGACTGGGAGTTTGAGACCCACGAAGGCGTCGAAAGGAAACCCGAGCAATACGACGTCAAACGCCTGTCCCCTACCGGCGACGCACTGGTGCAGGTCATTCCGTCCGGCCCGGGGCTGAGCCTGCTGGCGATTCAGGAAATCATTCTTGCTGCCATGTACGCCGCCGAGTCAGAGCTCGTGCTGACCAGCCCGTACTTCATACCGGACGAAGCGCTGATCAAGGCGCTGCTGTCGGCGGCAGCCCGCGGGGTGGACGTGACATTGATGGTGCCTCGCTACCCCGACAGCCGCATCGTGAAGTGGGCCGGCGAAAGCTACTTCGAAGAGTTGATGGAAGGCGGAGTGAAGGTGCACCGCTACGAAGGCGGGATGCTGCACACCAAGGCGATTGTGATTGACCGGCAGATTGCGATGTTCGGCTCGGTCAACCTCGACATGCGCAGCTTTTACCTGAACTACGAGATATCGCTGGTCGTGTATGACAAGGACTTTGCGTGCAAGTTGCGCGACCTGCAACAGCAATACCTGAAAAGCAGCCAGCAGCTTGACCTTGAACGCTGGATGGCCCGGCCGGCCCTGCTCAGATTTGCACAACAGACTGCACAACTGCTCAGCCCGTTGCTTTGATCTCGACCTTGCCCGGTCGTATGCTGGCGCACCTTGCCCCGGAGGCGACCATGGAAAGTCACCCGAAGCAACCGATCAACTAGCGACCCTACGGCAACATGCACGCCGGGCCATCCGGCCCGGCAAGCAGCTTTGAAGAAGCCACTCTGCAACGCGCCCACGCCAAGCTTGCGGCTGTGCGCGGCAACACATCCGGTGACGCACCGGTGGGGTACAATTATGCGGCGGTGATTCCGCTGGCGATTTTGAGCGCCATACCGGGACTGCTGTTTCTCGTCGGCGCGGTGGCGATGCTGACCGACAAGCAGCCGTCGCCCGGCGGGGCCGCATTCTTCGGGATCGTGGCGATCTTCTTCCTGGCCATGCCGGTGCTGGGGTTGCTGACTTCAAAACCGGACTCGCCGAAAAGAGCCCTCAAGCAGTTCTATCGCGACGTGGGCCGCGGCAAACATGAACGCGCGTTGAAGCTGGTAACCAACGCGGACAAGGACGGCTTCCAGCGCCGACAGCCGCAAATCGGAAACCTTGGCCAGCCGTCCGGCTACCCGTTCCAGTTCGCGAACAAGGAGCAGTTTGCCGGTTTCTGGAACGAGTTGTTGCGTACTCACCCCCTGCCCTACTGCTTTGCGCGATTGAGCAACGTTAGCGTAACAGAACACGGGCCGGACGTTGCGATCGTCGAATACGACCTGACTCTGACCATGAACACGCAACTTTGGTTCATGCTGATCCTGATCGCATGGATCATTGCCCTGATCGTTGACCTTGCAACGCGCAAAGTTGTGAAGGTGCGGCTGCGCAAGGTGCTGGTCAAGGTCGGCGATGAATGGAAATTGTTCAACGGAGAGTGGCAGGGCTACGAAGAAATGGACCTTCGCTGGCTTGGCAACTGACCTGCGCCGACAGCGACCCCGTTACTCTTCTTCCGATTGCATCTTTCGCGTTGTGCCCTGTACCAGCTTGCGCAGTTCAATCACCCGCGTCTTGCCCGCCACGTCCTGCGGCAGCTTGCGCGCGAAGATGATGCTGGTGGGCCGCTTCTTCTCCGGCAGCTTGGCCGCGAGATACCCGCGAATCTCCATCTGCACCGTCTCGGCCTGTGCGTCGTTGGCCGGCAGGCGGCCGTTTTCGGGGCCGCCGGGAAAGGTGCCGCGTTTCATCACAACCCAGGTCGTGACCTGCGGGCCCTTGCGCGCGTGGTCAATGCCCAGCGTTGCCACGTTCTCAACCTTGCCGTGCGCGAACAGCAGTTCGTCGATTTCGCGCGGCATCATGCGCTCGCTGCCCAGGTCGATCGCTTCGCCCTTCTTGCCCAGCACGCCGACAAAACCATCGCGGTCCAATCGGCCGACGTCGCCGGTATGGAACCACCCGCCCGCAAATGCCTGCGGGTTCAGCTTCGGGCGGTGCAGGTACTCCTTCAGCACGTTCTCGCCCCAGATGCAGATTTCACCCGGCTCGCCGATCTCCGCGGTCGGGAACACTGCCGGACTCATGCGCAACAGGCCGGTCGGTTGCCAATCGGTCAGCGGCTGCGGCTGCCTTGACTCGTCAAGAATCGCCACCTTGTTGCCGACCGGAATCCCCACACTGCCGATGCGCCGCGTGCCGTTGCCGGGGTTCAGCGTCGCGAAGCCCGTGGTCTCCGCCATGCTGAAGCCTTCAATCACCGGAACCAGGAAACACTTCTCGAAGGCTTTCTGCACAGCCGTCGGCAGCGGGGCGGCGCCGCAGATCACGCGCTCAAGGCTCGCGATGTCATGACCCCGCGCCAGGCCCTCTTGGCGCGCCTCTTTGTCGTCGCGCTGCGCCAGAGCGCCCGGGCTTTCATGCGCCGCCGGCCATGCCGCTGTGGCTTTGGCGCGCACCCGGCTGGCCTGTCCGATCTCACGGTCCGCGAGAATGCCCAGCATGCTGGGCACAGCCGAGAGCGTCGTCACGCGGTAGCGTTCAACCGCCTTCCAGACGCGGCTTACACTGAACTCGCGCGACAGCACCACGCTGCCGCCGGTCAGCAGCGGCAGAAACAACGTCACGATCTGGGCGTTGGCATGGAACAGCGGCAGCACACTCATGTAGCGCTGCTGCTCGCCCAGTCCCAGCCAGACCGAAAGCCAGCGTGCTGACGTCAAGAACTGCCGGTGCTGCAAAATCGCGCCGCGCGGCTGATCAAGTTCGTGGCCGGTGTAAACGATCTCGGCTTCGGCCCACCAGCGCGGGTGTTCAAGGGGTATCGGGGCGGCGGATGCGGCCTCAACGCTGGCATGAAAGTCGAGCACGCGCAGGCCGCTGTCGGCCTTGTGTGTCATTTCTAGCGCGGGGTCCAGGTGATCAGTCACGAACACCGCGTCCAGCCCCGGCATGGATTGCAGGTCGCCCAGCGCGCCAAGGGTTGCCGCGTCCGTGACCAGGAAGTTCGCGCCGCAGTCTTCAAGGGCAAAGCGCACGGTGTCGATCGACAGCGCCCGGTTCAAGGGCACCGCGATATAGCCGCCCTTCATGATGCCAAGGAATGCAAACACAAAGTCCGGCGAGTTGGGCGCCAGCACAGCCACCCGGGCGCCTGGCAGCGCGCCGGCTTCGCGCAGCATGTTGGCAACGCGCGTGGTGCGCTCGTCTAGGCGTGCAAAGCTGTACTCGCGGCCGTCGTCTTCGTGAATCAGGAACGCGCGGTCGCCAAACTTCTGAGCCTGGCCTTCAATCAGTGAACGAACATTCTCGTACTCGCTGAAGCGCCGCAACGGCTCCGTAAATCTGGGCCGAACATTGACAATGCTTGTGCTGGTGCGACGAGTCGGCGGCTTGGCCAGTGGCGCAGTCGCCGCGGCAGACTTTCTTGCGGGCTTGGCACCTGCCTTCTTGCGGGGTTTGGCCGCGCGTGACTGCGTCGACTTTTTCGGCGCGCCTTTCCTCACGCGCACATTCGGTTTGCCCCTGGCTGCCATGGATCCCCCCGCGCGGGGGTCAGGTTAGCGGCGGAAAGGCTATCCTCAAGGCGTGAGGGGTATGTCAGTATCAGCCCTACAGTTCCCCACACGGTTTGTGGAAAAAATGTCAGTTAGTCCGCTGGGCAGGCTTGATGTAAAGGCTGGACAAACTCGCGGGCCGGAACTGCTCGACAAGCAAATGCAGTAACGAATGTCAACATGCACTCTAAGTATAGTTGAGACTAAGCCTTAGGGTCTGTCAGTTTGGATACACTTTATAATTTACGATATGTAAAACACGCTCGCACTTAACCTCAATTTCATCAAAATCTTGGGTGCCAAAACCTGCAAGCTTTGTGGATAAACAGTTCAGTTCTGAATGGCTGCGCCACCGCGACCCGCGCCGCCAAGCCTTTCCTGAGTTGTCTATCCGTGCAGCGCCCTGTGGAACGCCTCAGTTAGTGCGGGCACAACTTCTTCGACTGTCCCGACGATCCCGTAGTCCGCAACCTTAAAGATCGGCGCGTTTTCATCCTTGTTGATCGCGACTATCACCTTGCTGCCGCTCATCCCCGCGAGGTGTTGAATCGCGCCGCTGATTCCGCACGCGATGTACAACTTCGGGCTTACCGTCTTTCCGGTCTGGCCCACCTGGTCGCCGTGCGGGCGCCACCCCGCGTCAACCACCGCGCGCGATGCACCCACCGCAGCGCCGATTGTCTCTGCCAGTTTTTCAAGGTTCTGCCAGTTCTGCTTGCCTTCGCCGGCTGGGTCTTTCAGTCCACGACCGCCGCTGACAACTACTTCGGCTTCCGCGACATCGAGTCTGCCTCGCACACCCTCAACGATCTCGCGCACTACCGCCAGCAGGTCGCCGGCAGCGAATGGCGCCTTCACCGCCTCGGGCGCTACATCCGCGCCTGCTGTGGCTTCCGCGAATGCGTTCTGGCGCAGCGTGGCCCACAGCGTCCCGGCCGCCTGCACCGCGATCAGCGCCTTGCCCGCGTACACGGGCCGGATGGCCACGGGCTTGCCGCCTTCCAGCTTCAGCTCGGTGCAGTCAGCCGCGAGGCCGCAACCGGCCTTGGCCGCCGCGCGCGCCATGAAGTCCTTGCCCATCGGCGTAGCGCTGGCAAGCACCGCGCCGGCGTTGATCGCCTTGGCCTGGTCAACCGCAATGCGGGCGTATCCATCGGGGCTGTACGCCTTGACAGCGTCGCCGTTGACCGCAAGCACACGGGAAGCACCCTTGGGGCCCAGGCCCGCGCCGTCGCCGTTGATCACCAGCGCGACCGCCTTTCCGCCCAGCTCCGCGGCGAGCCGGCTGCCCGCGCCCAGAGCCTGCAAACCTGCCTTGGCAGGCTTGCCTTCAGCGTATTCGACAAACACAAGAACGTCGGACATCGTTGCTTCCTTTTCAGATCACCTTGGCTTCATCGCGCAGCAGGCGCACCAGATCGTTGACGGCTTCGGGGCCTTTGCCGACGATCTTGCCTTCCTTGCGCGGCGGCGGCGGCATCATGCGCAGCACAGCCACACCATCGGCAGGCGCGTTGGCCGGCGTTTCGGGCACGTTGGTCTTCTTGGCGGCCATGATGCCCTTCATGTTGGCGCTGCGGTACTTGTTAAGGCCCTTCTGGCAGGTAACGACCGCGGGCAGCCTGACCTGGTACTTTTCGCGCTTGCCGCCCGCGGCCAGCCGTTCAATCTTCGCGGCGCCATCGGCGACTTCCATGCTTACTGCCACGCTTACACTGGGCAGACCCAGCAGCTCAGCAACCATCTGGCCCGTGCCGGCGCTCTGGTTGTCCACGCTGCTCCAGCCGAACAGCACAATGTCGTGGGGGAGCGTCCTGATCTTGGCGGCCAGGGCGCTGGCTGTGGCCCAGGCGTCATGAAACTGGTCATCCACCAGCAGGTGTGCCTCGTCGCAGCCCATGGCGATGGCGGTGCGGACTTCCTTGGTGGCGGCGGAGGGACCCATGCACAGCACGGTGACTTTGCCGCCGTGCTGCTCTTTCAGCAGGATGCCCGCTTCCAGCGCGAACTTGTCGTACTCGCTGATGTCGTAGTTGATGCCGGCGGCGTCATAGTTCTTGCCGTCAGCGGCGGGTTTGATGCGCGCGTCTGTGGTTGGGGCGCGCCGGATGCAGACCAGGATTTCCATGCTCGACTCGCTGCTGGGGTTGATCCGTGGGCTTTTCCAAGCCGCGGGACTATAGTGCGGCCCGGAGCATATTCGCGCCGTCACCGACCGCAAGGAGCTATTCCATGACGCAAGGCGCCGCCCCGCTTACGCCCGAAGAATGCAGCCGCGCCCTTGAACTGGCGCGCGCCAGCCTCGATCACTATGTGCGCACGGGCATGCTGTTGAAGCCGCGCCAGCCATTCACCGGCGGGCTTGCCCTGCCCTGTGGCGCGTTTGTCAGCCTGCACACTCAGGGTGGCGAGTTGCGGGGTTGCATCGGCCACATGGAAGGTGAAGGCCCACTGGGCGAGCTGATCCTTGAGCTGGCGGTGGCGGCCGGCACGCGCGACTCGCGATTTGAGCCGGTGACCGAAAGCGAACTGCCGGACCTGGTGTACGAGATCAGCGTGCTGACACCTATGCAGCCGATCGACCCCGCCGATGTGACGCCGGGCGTGCACGGCCTGTACATCCGGCGCGGCCGCCACGGCGGCGTGCTGTTGCCGCAGGTGGCCACCGAGTGGGGCTGGGATCGCGAGACCTTTCTGGATCAGACCTGCCGCAAGGCGGGCTTGCCTCCCGGCGCCTGGCGTGAGCCGGGCACCGAGGTACTGGCCTTCACGGCCCAGGTGGTGAGTGAGGATCCTTCTCGCCGGGCTTGATCAATCCAAAGTAGATGAAGGCCAGGATCCCGAGCCCGAGCACGAACGACAGCACCAGAAACAGGATCATGTACCACGGCATGCGAACCTTGTAGCAACTCACAGCCGGAATTTCTGATTTTTCGCGGGGGGTCGCGCCCGCCTGCACGAGTCACTGGTGCAGAACGAATTCGGGGCGACAATGCCGGTCATGACTTCGCCCAGGCCAGCGGCATCGTGCCACCAGCAACTGCTTGCGCTGGCTGAGCCGCTGTTTGCCTTCGCGCTGGCCCGGAGTCCTGACCGCGACACGGCGCTGGATGCGGTACAGGAGACCCTGGCCGCCGCCGTGCGCGAAGAGCGCAGTTGGCCGGACGATGAAGCGCAGTGGGCATGGCTGGTCGCCGTTACGCGCAACAAGCTCGCTGACGCTGCGCGCAGGCGCGGCAGGCAAGCGGCCACACTGACCGCGCTGGGTGTGGACCCCGCTGAACTGGGCGGCGCGTTTGTCGCCGGCGAAGAAATGCCGGACGCCGGGGTGCTGCGCAACGAGGTACGGAACGTGTGCCAGGCTGCCCTTTCTGAACTTACGCCGCGCCAGCGCAACGCGCTGCAGATGTTCTATCGCGACGGGATGAGCCACGGCGACATCGGCGCCCGCATGGCGCTGAGCGGCAAGGCCGTCGAGTCGCTGCTGGCGCGATCACGCATGGCGTTGCACAGCGTGCTCAAGCGCATGATCGCCCGGCCTGAGGAGCTGCTATGACCGACCCGAACCTTCACCAGGCTGCCGCCAACGTCGTGCGAACTGCGCGCGAGGGCAGTGGCCTGTCTGAGTCTGAGCTGGTGCGCCTTCAAAACGCCATTCAAAAGGAGAGTCCCATGCAGGTTGCAGCCCCCATCTATCGTTTGCCTCAGGTGCGCATCCCGGCGTCGTGGCTGATGTACGCCGCGGCGGTCGCAATGTTCGCGATTGCGCTGTTACTGATGTCGGTCGTGACACCGCCCGGCGCCGGCCCTGCGCTCGCCGGCGACGAAACACCGGACAAGAAGCCAGCCGACGACGCCGAGAACGCCGAGGAAAAGCGCGATCCCGCCAAGGGCGTAGTCGATCTTTCGCGCCAGACGGGCCCGGCCTTTGACTTCTTTGACTACTACAAGTCCGCGGAA
This sequence comes from Planctomycetota bacterium, assembly GCA_019636195.1. Taxonomy (GTDB): domain Bacteria; phylum Planctomycetota; class UBA8742; order UBA2392; family UBA2392; genus JADJRK01. The sequence goes on from JAHBYA010000016.1 coordinate 77,191, forward strand.
AGCGGCGCTGCGCCGGACGCAAAGCAGTACACATTGCCGCTTGACCTTGAGCTTGTGGCCAATGGCGACCCGCAACGCATCAAGAACCTGCTGAAGAACGAGGCGGCCGCGGCCATGCTTCGCCAGAACGGATTTGTCGTGTTGCCGACGGCATCCGGCCAGGACATCGGCACGATCTATTCAATGCTGCGCAACGAGCAGGTGCCGGTGGTCGTTACGCCGGATGTGGTGCTGCACCTGTTTCACATCTGCTTTGATGAAACTCTGAAAGATCTTGAAGAGCAGGTCCTGGCCTGGGACATGCTGGACCTGACCGTGCAGTTGCTGGAAGGCCAGAAGAAGGGCTACGAGCAGGCAATGGTCGCAATTGCGAACGGCAACCTGACGCCCGAGATGCTGGCGCAGCAGCACCGGCTGGCTGATGCCCACAAACACAATGTCGCGTACCTGTCGGTCGCGCACAAGCTGCTGGGCGAAATCCCCCGCGATCGACAACCCGAGAAAGACCGCTACGGCAGCGCCACCGGCAAAGTCATTGAAAGCAATACGCCGACCATCAGCGTGCCTGACTACGTATTCGAGATGGTCAACGCCGAGCTGAAGCTCATGGAAGCTCACAAGGGCCCGGATGCCGGTCCGGTGTTCGGCTACAAAGAGGACTACAGCCAATACGTGCCCCGCGGCCACTACACACGCAGCGAACTGCTCAAGAAGTACTTCAAGGCCATGATGTGGTATGGGCGCATGACGTTCCTTTTCAACGAGATCCCGCGCGACCGCGGCGACATCCGCACCGATCCGCCGGTGACCCGTGAACTGGCAGATCGCCTGACCCTGCAGGCTGCGCTGCTTGCGCACGACATTGAGGGCGGCAGCGTTTCCGGGTTGACCCAGCGCCCGAAATGGGCCATGGCGGTCAAGGGCGACGTCACGGTCAAAGACCTGTGGGTTCGAGTTTACTCATCCACCGCGTTCTTCGTTGGCGCCGCCGATGACCTGACGCCCGCCGAGTATCACGCCACGCTGGGCGGCGCCAAGCCTGACTCGCTGGCTGACACCAAGGTCCTGCGCCAGTTCATGCAGGGTTTAGAGGCGCTGCCGCTGGCGCGCATCTATGGCGGGACTGCCGGCGTTTCCACTTGGGGCTGGGGCAGTGAGATGTTCAACAAGGCGCTGAAGGCTGTGCAGGGCATGCGAATGATGGGCCAGCGCTACATCCCCGACAGCGAGGCGTTGGGGCGGCTGGTGTATCCGAGCGTTACGGATTCGCTTGAGCACTCCGTGCCGGTCGAGCAGCGCTTCACGTACTCGGACTCAAACCTCGGGCCGATCCGCGGAATGCCGCGCGGTTTGGACGTGATGTACGTACTGGGCAGCGATCGCGCGATGACGCTGCTTGAGCAAGGAGGCGACGCCGCCTGGACCAACTACTTCCCGATCGCCGAGGAGATTCGCCGGCAGTGGGACAAACTGGAACCCAGGGACTGGAACCAGAACCTGTACTACGGGTGGCTGTACACACTCAAGCCCCTGCTTCAAAGCCGCGATACACGCAAGGGGTACCCCACCTACATGCAGACCCAGGCCTATGAAGACCGTGCGATCACAGCCGCGCTGGCAAGCTGGGCGCAACTGCGCCATGACACCATCCTCTACGCCAAGCAGAGCTACACCAGCGACGCCGGCGGCAGCCCCGGCCCCCGCAGGCCGCCGCGCGTGCTGGGCTATGTCGAACCGCTTCCCGAATTCTATGGCCGCATGGAAAGCCTGTGCGCAATGATGATGCGCGGCCTGGCGGCGTTGAACATCCTGTCGCCCGCCGCTGAGCGGCGGCTGGAACGTCTGACCGACATGGTCAAGCGGCTGCACCGCATCAGCAATGACGAGCTCCAGAACAAAGAGCTGCCGCAGGCAGACTATGACTGGATCAGGAATTTTGCGGACAGTGTGGCGTGGACGTTGCAGCCGCCCTACGGCGAGCTTGACCCGCGCGCCTTGCGCACCGACATCGTCGCCGACGTGCACACCGACGGCAACAGCAAGCAGGTGCTTGAGGTTGGCACGGGCAAGCTGCGCATGTGCGCAATTGCCTACCTGAACCCGGACGGCGACCTGCTTGTCGGCTTTGGCCCGGTGCTGACCTACCACGAGTTCCGGCACCCGATGAGCGACCGGCTTACGGACGAAAAGTGGCAGAAGATGCTGGAAAGCGGCCAGACGCCGCCCGACTCGCACTGGATCAAGAACTTCACGTCATCAAAGTGAGTACGGACACCTCAGGCAGGGGCGCGGCATGCCGCGCCCCTACTTGATTAATGGCCCGGGGCCGAGGATTTCGACAGCCAGCAAGACGTCCTCGTGGACTTTTTTGCGCACGTCCACAGTGTAGTTGCGCAGCACATACGCGGGGTGGTAGGTCGCGATGACTTTGCGGCCTTCCGCGTCATAGACCTGGCCGCGCAGCTTGCCGATAGCCAGCTTGCGGCCGGTCAGCCATTGCGCCGGGAAAAGGCCGACGGCGAGAATCACTTTCGGGTTGATGATTTCAATCTGGCGTTGCAGGTAGCCGCGGCAGGCTTCAATCTCGGCGGGCTCGGGGTTGCGGTTGTTGGGCGGCCGGCACTTCAGTACGTTGCAGATGTAAACGTGCTCGCGCTTGTACTTCATGCCCTTTTCGATGATGTCGGTCAGCAGCTTGCCCGCGCGGCCCACAAACGGAATACCCCTGGCGTCTTCGTCGCCGCCGGGCGCTTCGCCGACGATCATCAACGGGCTGCGCGGGTCGCCGGTGCCGAACACGGTTTGGGTTCGAGTCTCACACAGCGTGCAATTCCCGCACACGCGCACCTGCTCAGCCACTGGCTCAAGCTCGCGGGCCTGCGGGCCTTCAAATTGTTTCAGCTCGTCCAGCGCCGCAGACGCGACAATCACCGGCTTGCGCCCGACCTGTGCAGCCGGCTGGGTCGTGACGGCAGGGCGCGCCGTAGGGGCTTGGGCGCGGGCGGGCTTGCCGCGGCTGGGGGCGGGTGGCGGCGGCGGGAGTTTCACGGGCAGCTCGTTCACACCGCCGGTGGCGAGCAACTCAAGGTTGCCGCGAATCTGCCGCGCAAGCTGGGTCTTCGTCAACGCCATGGCCGCAGTCTAGCGCCCCAGCCGACAACGCAATCTGTGTGGACAAGTGGGCCTACACGATGATCGCGCCGCCTGTCCGGCGCAGCGTTTCCTCCAGCGCTCTTACCGTTGCCTCAACGACCTCGTCTTTGAGTTGTGCAATCGGTTTGCCGCGCGGGTTTGCGCCTGATGCACGCAAATGCCCGCCGCCGTTGAACTGCGCTGCGATCTCGTTGACCGCGATCTGGCCCTCGCTGCGCCAGCTGACTTTCAATTCGCTGTCCCCCACTTCGCGCAGCAAAATGCACACCATGCTGCCCGCCAGCGACTTCGGGATCGTCACCATCTCGGCGGCATCGGCTTCGCTGCATCCGGTATCGCGCAGCATTTCGCGCGTGACCGTGGCAATCGCGATCCTGCCGTCAAGCCGGGTTTGAAGCGTCTGCGTCACCATGCCCTCCAGGCGCATGCGCTGCATTGTCTTGCTGCGGTAGATGCGCCCGGTCAGGTCCGCCACGTCAAGACTGAAGTCCTCAACCAGTTGCGCCACGATGCGGTAGCTTTCGGGCGTGCTGTTGCTGAACATGAAGCGCCCGGTGTCAGTCACGATCGCGACAAACAGTGCCTCGGCGGCGGCTTTGTTCAGGGCGATGCCGGCCGCCTCAAGCACATGGAACACAACCTCGCCGGTGCTGCTGGCGTGCGGAAACACCAGCGCCACGTCGCCGAAACCGGGATTGTCGATGTGGTGATCAACATTCAGCACGCGAGTTCCCGGCGCCAGCCGCTGCAACACTGCGCGCGCGCGGCTTTCGGCGCCGCAATCGACCATGATGCAGGTGTCGTACCCCGAAAGATCACCCGCCTGGTCAAGCGGCTTGATGTCGTGCGCGCCCGCCAGAAAACCGTACTTGCCGGCGTTGTGGTCCTGCGTGACGGCAACGCACTGCCGACCGGCAGCCATCAGCGCCGAGCGCAGCGCCAGCAAGCTGCCCAGCGCGTCACCGTCCATCTGGGGGTGGCCGCCAATGACAACGCGCCGCGCCTGTTGCAGAAGCGCGGCGGCTGGGCTGAAGTCTGCCATCGGCTGGTCCATGCTAATCCCGTGCTGCGCGGCGCACTTGATTTCTCAGCACGCCCAGGCCCTCAATCTCGCATTCGCAGACATCGCCGCCCGCGAGGTTGTTCACGCCTTCCGGCGTGCCTGTAGCGATAACGTCCCCGGGCTCCAGCGTCATCCAGCGCGACATCTCAATCACGATTTTGTCAACGCTGTGAATCATCTCGGCAGTGTTTGCACCTTGGCGCGACTCTCCGTTCACACGGCACGCGATGTGCAAGTTCTGCGGGTCCGGCACATAGCGCGCGGGAACAAAGTACGGGCCCATCGGCGTAAAGGTGTCCATGTTCTTGCTGCGCAGCCACGGGTGCTTGTTCTCGCGGTCGTCCTTCTGCACGCGCCGGGCGCTGACGTCGTTGAGGATCGTGTAGCCGGCCACGGCGTCCACGCCGCCGCCCGCAAGCTCTTTGACCCGCAGGCCGATCACCGCGCCTAGCTCAACCTCGTGGTCAACGCGGCCATCGACCCAGTCGGGCACAACAATGTCTCCCTGGTGGCCCTGCAGGCTGGTGTTGAGCTTGCTGAACCAGACAGGCGCCGGCGGCGCGGTGTTGCCGAACTCGGCTGCGTGCTTGCGGTAATTCTGGACCATCGCCAGTACTTTGCCCGGGCGCGGGATCGGCGGCAGCCACGCGAAGCTGCCCGGCATTTCCTCAAGCAGCAGCGACTGCTCGTCGATTGCCGCGATCAAGGCGTCCAGCTCGTCATCGCGCAGAAAGCCCAGCAGGTCGGCCTGGCCGAAGTCGCGCACCGCGCCGCGCGTAATGTCGTGCAGCACGCCGGCGCGCTCAAGCCCAAGCCCGAGTTCGCCGTCACGGTCCCATGCAAAAAACCGCATCATGCTTCAAACCCCCGCAAGTGCGGCACATCTGAGCCCGCGTGCAGCATGGCCACAAGCTCAATCACCCGTGCGGCCACCTTGACTTTGCCGCGCGGCGGCAGCTCATCGACGATGCCGCGGTCGTCGATGATCCAGACGTGTTCCTTGCTTTCGCCGAAGTGTCCGGGCGTGTTGACGACCATCAGGTCGCAGCGCTTGGCCTTGAGCTTTTTCAGCCCGTACTTGAGCGGATCTTTCACTTCCAGGCTGTACCCTACCAGGATTTGCCCGTCGCGGCGCTTGCGGCCCATCGTCTTCAGGATGTCCGGGTTCTGGACCAGCTTCAGCTGGAACTCCTTCGCGCCCTTCTTGAACTTGCCCTTTGCGCGCTCTGCGGGCCGGTAGTCGCCCACCGCCGCCGCCGCGATGAACACATCGCACGCCGCAAAACGCTCATTCACCGCGCCCAGCATGTCGCGCGCGCTCACCACGGGCACCCAGCGCACACCCGGCGGCGGCTGCAAGTGCGTCGGCCCGCACACCACCGTGACCTCGGCGCCCGCCGCCCGCGCGGCCTTGGCCAGTTCAATCCCCATCAGCCCGGTGCTGGGATTGCCGAGAAAGCGCACGTCGTCAAGGTACTCGTGCGTCGGCCCGGCTGTGATCAACACCTTTGCCGCTAACTCAGCCATGCGCGCAGCTCCGGAACGCCCATTCCCGCACCCAGCGCAGCCATCGCAATGATTCGCGCCTTGTGACCGGGCACGCCGGGCGCAAAGACCAGCCCCATGTCGCGCAGGCGCGCGCCGCCGCCCTCGTAGCCGTAAGTCGCGCTGACGCGCCCGCCCCAGCAGCGTGAGGTCAGCACAACCAGCACACCGTCGTTGAGGGCGCGCTCAGCGGCGCTCGCCATCGGCGGCGGCAGATTGCCGCGGCCCATCGCCTCAATCACCAGGCCCTTGTCGCCGCGTGCCACACAATGGTCGATCAGGCCGCCGTCGTCGCCGGCGCTGGCGACCACCAACCCCACACGGGTTTCCAGCCGCTCGCCGACCAGTGACTTGCGCGCAGCCGGCATGCGGTGAAGGCGCAAGTCATCACCATCGAACATGCCCAACGGGCCGACGTCGGGCGATTGAAATGTGTCCAGCGCATCGGTGTAGGTCTTCGTGACCTCGCTGGCGGCAAAGACCGTGCTGTTCATGACGACGATGACGCCGCGGCCTATCGCGCGCGGGTCGGCAGCAACCCGGCAGCCCTGGTACAGGTTGATCGGGCCGTCCCACGAAAGCTGGCTGCTCGTGCGCATGGCCCCGACCAGCACGACCGGCTTGTCGCCGGTGTGGCGCAGGTCAAGCAGGCCGGCGGTCTCTTCCAGCGTGTCGGTGCCGTGCGTGATGACAACGCCATCGTGCGTTGCCAGTGCGGCTTGCACCTGCTTGCTGAGTTCCCACATGCGGGCGGGCGTCATGTGCGGGCCGGGAAGCTGGCCAAAGTCGTGCACGTCCACCTGGCAGAAGCGCTCAAGGCCCGGCACGTCGCGCAACAGTTCGTCACCGGAAAGCACAGGCACAGCGCCCTGCGGCGTGTCGCGCATGCTGATGGTGCCGCCGGTAAAAATGAGCTGCAGCCGGGTCATGGTGCGCAATCTATGTCGGCCCGCGACGGCGGCAACTGCGCACAGGCCGCGAATCTGCACGAATCTTTCCCCTTCCGTTCGCCCTTTCAGCGCAGATTCGTGATTTGCCTTCATGGCGGCTGGAAATAGCGTGTACCGCCAGAGGTTGCCCATGCACGCCATTTCCGACTTTCGCAGCGACACCGTTACCCTGCCCACGCCCGAAATGCGCGAAGCCATGGCCCGCGCCGAGCTCGGCGACGATGTGCTGGGCACTGAGCCCACGGTCAACCGGCTTGAAGCCATGACCGCCGACCTGCTGGGCAAGCCGGCCGCGCTGTTCGTGCCCAGCGGCACCATGAGCAACCAGATCGCGATTGCCCTGCACGCCGCCAACGGCGAAGAAGTGATCTGCGAATACGGCGCCCACACCTACAACAACGAAAGCGGCGCGCTGGCGCTGATCGCCCGCGCGCAAGTGCGCCCCGTGCAAGGCAAAGGCGGAGTCATGGACCCCGCCGAAGTTGAAAAGCTGATCCGGCCCAAGAACATCCATAACCCGCGCACAGCCGTGATCTCTGTCGAAAACACGCACAACGCCGCCGGCGGCACGATTGTGCCGCTGGCGAACATCCGCACGTTGCATGAGGTTGCGCGGCGGCATCGCACGGCCTATCACCTTGACGGCGCGCGGCTGTGGAATGCGCACGTGGCGACCGGCGTGCCGTTGAAGGACTGGTGCACGCCCTTTGACACGGTCAGCGTGTGCCTTAGCAAAGGGTTGTGCTCGCCGGTGGGCAGCGTGCTGGTCGGTTCGCGCGAGCTGATTGAGCGCGGCCGCTACATGCGCAAGCAGCTCGGCGGCGGCATGCGCCAGAGCGGCCTGTTGGCGGCCTGCGGGATTGTCAGCATCACGCGCATGATTGACCGGCTTGCGCAGGATCACATGCGCGCGCGCGCACTGGCGGAAGGCCTTGCCAAACTTCCCGGCGTCCAACTTGACCTGTCAACAGTGCAGACCAACATCCTGTACTTCGCCGTTCCAGGCCGCGAGAGCGAGTTCGACGGGTGGCTCAAACGTCTGGAAGATCAGAAGGTGCTGGCGATGTACCTCGGCAGCCGCTGGCGGCTGGTGACCCACAACGACGTGGATGACGAAGACGTCGCCCGCGCACTCAAGGCGTGGCAGTCGATCCTGGGCTGAGGGCTGGGCTGGACGCGCGCTTTGTGCTTGCGCAGCCCGCGCGTTTGCCCCATGCTTTGGACATGATTGAAGTCTGGGACTGGATCACGGGCCATGCCATTGAAATCGTCGGCGGGATCATGCTGATCCTGATTGCCGCTGCAATCTATGTCGTCGTAGCCAAGACCGACAAGCACCACAAAGTCCAGACCGACAGCAACGATCCCGGCGGGGAGTAGCCGGCGCGTTCAATGCGAGGCGCGCATGCGCAGTCGGTTCAGCACACTGCTTTCCGGCGCCGGCAGTTCAAAGTACTGGTGTTCTGCGGCCACATTCTCGAAGTCAAGGATGCGCTGATAGACGCTGTTGTTGAGCAGCGCGACACTGCCAAGCCCCAGCGCCTTGCGGGTTTCTGCGGTGTCGGGATTGTTCATCACGCGCACCAGCGCGTTCTGCAGTTTGCGCGAAAACACCCTGCCGTAGCGATTGCTGGTGACGTACGGCGGCGCGGGTGCAGCCGGCGTGTTCGCGATGATCCGCAGGCCATCGGTGAAACCGGGCCGGTGCAGATTCAGCAGGCCCCAGGTCACGCAGTCGATGCAGGCCACGTCGCTTTCGCCGCGCTGGAGCCGTTCAATGCTGCTGACGTGGGCGCCGCTTTCAGTGACCTCGCCGAAGAAGCGGCCGTCGCGGCACAACGGCGCGATCATTGCGCGCAGCGCGTTGGTGCCGCTGTGCGACGAGACGTTGTTGATTACCGCACGCGTGCCGCGCAGGTCAGGCAACTCGCGGGCGGGGCTGTCGTAGCGCACGACCACATAGCTGGAGTAGTAGTGCGCGCTGCAGCCGGCAAACAGGAAGCAGGGCGCGGCAATCGCCTTGAGAAAGCGGCCTGCATCCAGCGCGATGTCATAGCCGCAGGCCTGCGTAAACATCAGCGAGGGATGAATCCACTGATCTTCGTGGTGCAGGTCGCGCTCAAGGCTGTCGGGCACATAGTTGACGCCGTCAGCCCGAAGCTGGTCAGAGATCGCACGCCAAAAACTGTCCGTAAAACGCCGGATCTCGGGCAGGTCGTACCAGGGCATGCTGGCAATCGCCATCAAGTATGGGTGGGACTTCAGCAGCGCCAGTTACACGCAAAGGGGTCGAAATGAAAGATGGGATCCATTCGGATCCCATCTTCCAACTCCAGTGAGTTGCCGGGCCTTACATCATACCCATGCCGCCCATTCCACCCATGCCGCCCATTCCACCCATGCCGCCGCCCGGCATGGCAGGCGCCTTTTCCTTCTTCTCGGGGATTTCGCTGATCGCGACGTTGGTGGTCAGCAACAATGTCGCCACGCTGCCCGCGTTTTGAAGCGCCGTGATCGTGACCTTGGCGGGGTCAACCACGCCGGCCTTGATCATGTCTTCGTACACCTCGGTCTGCGCGTTGTAGCCGTGGTTGAAGTCCTTGCTCTCCAGAATCTTCATCGCCACCACGCTGCCGTCCAGGCCGGCGTTAGCCGCGATCTGCCGCACCGGGGCACTCAGCGCACGGCGCACGATGCTGATGCCGATCTTTTCGTCGCTGGTGCCGTCCAGCTTGTCCAGCCCATCGGCCAGGCGCAGCAGGGCCACGCCGCCGCCGGGCAGAATGCCGCTTTCGACGGCTGCGCGGGTGGCGTGCAGGGCGTCTTCAACGCGGGCCTTCTTCTCCTTCATTTCGACTTCGGTGGCCGCGCCGACCTTGAGCTTGGCGACGCCGCCGGCCAGCTTGGCCACGCGTTCTTGCAGTTTTTCGCGGTCGTAGTCGCTGGTGGTGCGCTCAATCTCGCGGTTGAGCTGGTCAATGCGCGCCTTGATGTCGGCGGCTTTGCCCGCGCCTTCAATGATGGTGGTCGTTTCCTTTTCAATCACGATGCGCTTGGCGCGCCCGAGCATGTCAACGCCCACGGTCTCAAGGCTCATGCCCGTGTCTTCGCTGATCAGCTTGCCTCCGGTCAACACGGCAATGTCTTCCAGCATGGCTTTGCGGCGGTCGCCAAAGCCCGGCGCCTTGACGGCCACGCACTTCAGCACGCCGTGCAGGCGGTTGACGACCAGCGTCGCCAGCGCCTCGCCCTCAAAGTCTTCGGCAATGAAGACCACGGGCTTTTGCGCGCGGGCAAGCTGCTCAAGCAACTGCATCAGGTCCTTGATGCTGGTGAGCTTCTTGTCGTACAGAAAGATGTAGGCGTCGTCGTACTCGGCGCGCATGTTGGCGCGGTCAGTCACGAAGTGCGGGCTGACGTAGCCCTTGTCGAACTGCATGCCCTCGACCCATTCAACTTCGGTCTCAAGGCCTTTGCCTTCTTCGACTGTGATGACGCCGTCTTTGCCGACCTTGTCCATGGCTTCGGCGAGCATCTTGCCGATTTCCTTGTCGCCGTTGGCGGCAATGGTGCCGACCTGGGCGACTTCAGCGCTGGTGCTGATGGCCTTGCTTTTCTTGTTAAGCTGCTCGCTCAGCCAGTGGATTGCCTTGTTGATGCCGTCGCGCACGCCGATGGGGTTGGCGCCGGCGGCCACGTTTTTCAGGCCTTCGTCAACGATCGCTTCGGCCAGCACTGTCGCCGTGGTGGTGCCGTCGCCGGCCTTGTCGCTGGTCTGGGACGCCACCTGCTTGACGATTTGCGCCCCCATGTTTTCCCAGGGATCCTTGAACTCGATTTCCTTGGCGACCGTCACGCCGTCTTTGGTGACGGTGGGTGCGCCGTAGGATTTCTCAATCACGACGTTGCGGCCGCGGGGCCCAAGCGTGGCCTTGACCGCGCGGGCCAGGTTGCGCACGCCGTCACGAATGCGCTCGCGCGCGTCCTGTTCGAATACGATCTGTTTGGCTGCCATGTCTCGATCCTCGTGGGTTGTTTGTGCCGGGTCCCGCGTCCCGCGTGCCGTGTCCGTTGACGCGGGACACGGGACTTGCGACCCGAGACGTGCTTACTCGATTACCGCGAGGATTTCTTCCTCGCTCATCAGGATGTAGTCCTTGCCGTCGATCTTGACGTCCGTGCCCGCGTAGCTCTTGAACAGCACGCGGTTGCCGGCCTTGACCTGGAACGGGATGCGCTCGCCGTTTTCGGCAAAGCGGCCGTCGCCGACTGCCACAACCTTGCCCTCTTTGGGCTTTTCCTTGCTGCTGTCGGGCAGAATGATGCCGCCCTTGGTCTTGTCTTCAGCCTTGGCGCGCTCGATCAGCACCTTGTCGTTCAGTGGACGTACCTTCGTTGCCATGTCTTTCTCTCCGCGTCAGTTCAGGAACTGTTGATCCATTCGTTCAAACAGGCCGGGGTTGTACGCGCCCGCCTGGTCAAGATCGTTCTGGGTGATGCCGGTGCCGACAATCAGCTCAGGCAGCGGCGGCACAAGGCCCTTCTCAGCCATCTGCTTCAACAACATCAGCCCCGTGATCAGCGGCTGGTGGCTGCCCTCCAGCGCCAAAGACTTGAGCTGCGTCAGCGTTGCCAGCAGTGGATCGCCCTGGCCGCCATCGACGTTGGCCTGGAACATCTCCATCGCGATCTTCACCGGGTCCGGGCCTTCAACCACCGGCACGGCGAACTTGAAGATGCCCATCGGCGTCTGGATGACGACGTAGCGCAATTCAGGTTTGTGCGTCATGCGGTTCATCAGTTTGCGATTGCGCGCCTTACCAGATCCCGGAACATCGCTACTTCAAACGGCTTTCGCAGCAGACGCAGCGGGTTCAGCCGCAGCGCCATCTCAATCAACTCTTCACTTGCTTCGGCTGTCATGAAAATACAGCCGACTTTCTTCACTTCCTCACTGGCTGTGCTGTACACCGTCACGCCGGTCATGTCCGGCAGATTCAGGTCCAGCACCAGCAGGTCGAACCTGACCTGCCTGATCAAACGGATCGCCTCATCGCCGCGGCCCGCCTGTTGTGTGTCAACGCCTTCATCCTCAAGCACGGTTGCAAGCGTGCTGCGGAACGGAATGTTGTCGTCCACAAGCAAAACATTGCGTTGCAGTGCCATGGCATCGCCCTAGTGCAAAGGCAATGCCAGTGAAGCGCCTAGCTGGCCATAGCATCTAAGTCTTGTTCTGTTGGATAGTTACATAACTTGCTTTGTGTCAAATCGCTGTCGCATTGACAGCCAAAACAGCAGCCGATTGCCCAAGTGCCATTAAGGCAGACACCTGCTATCGTGATCGCATGAAGCTGGTTGTCGCTGTGATCAAGCCCTTCAAGCTGGACGCGTGCCTGCGCGCGCTGGCAGACGCAGGCGTCACCGACGTGATTCACAGTGAGGCGCGCGGCTACGGCCGCCAGAAGACGCACCTTCAGGATTACCACGACGACCGCTTTGCCGTGGCGTTTCTGCCCAAAGTGCGCGTCGAGTTTTCCGTGGCGCCCGAACAAGTGAAGCGCGCCATTGAGGCTGTGCTTGGCGCGTGCCGCACCGGCCGCCAGGGCGACGGCAAAATCTGGGTGCTTGATGCCAGGGTCGCGCAGGCGCAAGCTGTGGGCGCATGACCGCCACGGTAAGGCCGACTACCTTTCGCTTCTGGACGCTGGCCAACGTGTTCACGTTTGCGCGGTTTGCGTTTGCGCCGGTGTGCGCGGTGCTGTTCTTACAGCAGACCTGGTGGGGCGTGTGGGTGGCCGGCTGGCTTGGCGGGCTGGCAATGTTTACGGATTTCTGCGACGGCTACTTCGCGCGGCGCCAGCAGCAAGTAAGCGATCTTGGCAAAATCTTCGACCCGCTGGCGGACGCGGTGTTTTTCATCATGGTGTGGACGGCGCTTGGCATTGCGGGGGCGTACCCGGTGTGGTTCGCGCTTCCGTTCATCGCCCGCGAACTGGTGCAGCATGTGTATCTGCGCCCAAGCGCAATGGCGCGCGGCGTGGTTCTGGGCGCCAACGTGTGGGGCAAGATCAAGACCGTGGTGCAGACGCTGGTGCTGATTGCGATTTGCTGGATCGAGTTCGGGATTGACTACTACCCTGAGTACACGCGACTTGGACGCTACGCCAATCTTGGCTTGATCAGCCTGACGGCGCTGGTCAGCGTGGCCAGCATCGCGCCGTACTTCGGGGCCTTGCGCCGCGCGCAACGGGCGTGACACTGGCGCCATGACGCGCTATTCGCGACAGGAGTTGTTTGCACCCATCGGCCTGCAGGGGCAGGCGCGCTTGCGGCAGCAGCGAGTGCTGCTGGTCGGCTGCGGCGCACTGGGCACGCACCTAGCCGAGTTCTGCGTGCGCGCGGGCGTGGGTCAGTTGATCATCGTTGACCGCGATTTCGTTGAGCCAAGCAACCTGCAACGCCAATGCCTGTTCACAGAAAGCGACGCCGCAAACGCCACGCCCAAGGCCGAAGCCGCGCGCAAGGCCCTGGCCGGCGTCAACAGCGACGTGACGATCACGGCCCATGTGGCCGACTTCACCTGGCGCAACGCGGCAAGGCTGGCGAACGGCGCAACGCTCATCCTGGACGCAACCGACAACTTTGAAACGCGCTTCCTGATCAACGATCTGGCTGTGCAAACGGGCACGCCGTGGGTGTACGCCGCGTGCGTGGGCGCGCGCGCGACGTGCATGCCGGTGGTCCCCGGCCGCTCGGCGTGCCTGCGCTGCATGCTGGACGATCAACCGGCGGCGGGCGGCGATACATGCGACACCGCGGGCATCATCATGCCGGCGGTGCTGCAAGCCGTGGCATGGGCAAGCGTGGTTGCGCTCAAGATCATGACGGGCAATGAGGCTGCACTGTTCAAGAAACTCTACACCAGCGACCTGTGGACCGGCGAGCGCCAGATACTTGACGCGTCAACCCCACGGGCCGACTGCCCCTGCTGCAGCAGGCGCGAGTTGGACTGGCTTGCGGGCAGGCGCGCCAGCAGCGCGGCAACCCTGTGCGGCCGCGACAGCGTGCAACTGGCCGCGCCCGAGCGCTTTGACTGGCAGGCCGCGCGCAATGCCATTCGCACTGCCGCGCGCATGACAACTGAAAATGAGTACCTGCTGCGCGCTGAAAGCGGCGACCTTACGATCACGCTGTACCGCGACGGCCGCGCCATTGTCCACGGCACCGACCAGCCGGCGGCCGCGCGATCACTTTACGCGAGACTGGTGGGCTAACAGAGGCAACGATCATTCCGCCCGGCACGCCTGAGCCGAGTCGAGCGTGACAAGCCTATGCGCTCCCGGCACTGACGTGCCGGGCTGCAAGAAGACCCTGCCCGATCTTGTCAACTTGTCGCGGCTTGCACGTCGCTTGTGGTAACCGGCGCTTCGGGGCTTGCGCTCCCGTTGGCGAACTGCAACTGGTACAGCTTGTGATAGCGACCTTGCAGCTTCAGCAACTGCTGGTGGCTGCCTTGCTCTGCCACTTCGCCTTTGTGCATCACCAGTATGTTGTCGCTGTCGGTGATGGTGCTGAGCCTGTGCGCGACCACGACTGCTGTGCGGCCGTGCATAAGGTGCTTCAGCGCGTCCTGGATAAGCGCCTCGGTTTCGCTGTCGATGTTGCTGGTGGCTTCATCCAGCACCAGAATCTTCGGGTCGAACGCCAGGGCCCGCGCAAACGCGATCAGTTGCCGCTGGCCCGCACTGAACGTCGCGCCGCGCTCGGCCACCATGGCGTCAAAACCATCTTTCAGGCCGCAGATAAAGCCGTCGGCGTGCACGGTGCGCGCTGCGTGCTCGACACTCTCGCGGCTGATTGACTGGTCGCCAAGCCGGATGTTTTCAAGCACCGTCCCCGCAAACAGAAACACGTCCTGCAGCACAAGGCTGAAGGCCCTGCGCAGGTGCGCCTTGGTCATCTTGCGGATATCCACGCCGTCAATCAGGATCGCCCCCTGCTGCACGTCATAAAAGCGCATCAGCAGGCTGATGATCGTGGTCTTGCCGCTTCCGGTCGCCCCCACTAAAGCCAGGCTGCTGCCGGCTGGCACCTTGAAGCTTACGCCGCGCAGCACCCAATCGGGCGTTCCGTCATCTCTGTTGCCGTACGCGAACCAGACATCCCTGAACTCGATCTCGCCCTTGATTTCCAGCGTCTGCGGCGCGTCCGGATCCTGCACATCGTTGGTCGTGTCAATCACGCGAAACAGCCGCTCGGCGCTGGCCATGGCGCTTTGCAGCACGTTGTACTTTTCGCTCATTTCCCGGATCGGCCGGAACAGCATGGGCGTGTACAGAAAGAACGCAAAGAACGTCCCGTAGTCCAGGGTGCCGCCGAAAATCGCCGTCGTTCCGAACCAGACGACGAGCATGACTGTGGCTGTGCCCGCCAGCTCAACGATCGGGAAGAACAGGCTGAAGTTGAAGACGGTGCGGTAGCTGGCCTCGCGGTAGTCGCCCGACTTTTCGTCGAACTTGGCGGCCATGGCGCGCTCGGTGCCGAAAATGCGGGTCACGCGCCAGCCCTGGATTGTCTCGTTGAGAAAGCTGTTCACGACGGCCAGCTTCACGCGCATGTCGCGAAACGCGCTGCGCGCCCGGCCCCGGAACACCCAGGTGATCACCGCCATCACGGGGATGCTGGCCACCACGATCAGCCCCATGCGCCAGTCAAGCCACATCATCAGCGCCAGCGCGCCAATCACAATCAGCGCGTCGCCCGCAAGCTGCACCAGCCCGCTGGCAAAGACTTCGCCGATCGCCTCCACGTCGCTGGTCACGCGCGTGACCAGCCGCCCCACCGGGTTGCGATCAAAGAAGCGCAGCGGCAGGCGCTGGATGTGCGAGTAGCATTGCTGCCGGATGTCCAGCACGGCGCACTGGCCCAGTTTGGCAAACAGGTACGAGTTGAAATACCGGGCCAGCACCTGCAGCACAACCAGCCCCATAAAGCCGAACGAGAACAACCCCAGCGTG
The DNA here is from genome assembly GCA_019636195.1 of Planctomycetota bacterium. GTDB lineage: Bacteria > Planctomycetota > UBA8742 > UBA2392 > UBA2392 > JADJRK01. The sequence continues at coordinate 92,919 of JAHBYA010000016.1, forward strand.
GCCCAGGCCTCAGACTTTTCGGCCTCGGTGGCGGCGGAATCGCCCATGACCATGAAAGGCCCGTTGACCGTTTCACGAACAATCATGGGCAGCAGCAGCTCGAACAGCGCCGCGAGCAGCATGAACAGCGTGCCCCAGACCACCAGGCCAACGTAAGGCCGGGCATACGGCACCAGGCGCTTGATCAGCCGGGCGTCGTAGGCCTTGCCAAGAAACTCGTCGTCGTCGTGATAAGCCTCAGCCAAAACCGCGTTCCTTCTGTCGCCAGCCTAGGCGGCGCAGGCCATGCCGCAACCCGCCGCCCCTTCACGCCTTGCGAAATTAGCTATACTCAGGCCGGCATGATTGACCGCGCCACAGCCATAGCCGCAATGCAAAGCCTGTTTTCGGGCCTCGAAAGCCGCATTGTCCGTCAGCGCATGCTACCCCACCCCGGCGAGGGAAGCCTGTACGACTTTGACCCTAACCGCGTATCCCGACGCAGCTTCCGCCAGGGCGACCTGTCGCCCGGCGGCAAAGGCGCTTTCGTGCGCCGTGAATCCATCGGGCTGCTGCACAAACCCATGCTCGGGCTTTCCACGGTGAAAGTCTGTGTCGTGCTGGACTTCGGCAATGCAGAACGCCGCTTCAACGCTGATGCCATCCAGGAAACTGCTCGCTGGGCGCTGGCGCCCCTGAGGCCGGACATTTTTTTCATCATCGGGTTTGCGGGCGCCCGCGACTCGCACCTTGCAGGCCACAGCGATGAAGTTGTGCGGTCGCTGTCCGGGGGCACGAACTGGCGCGCCGGCATCATTGAGTACTGCGACCCGGGTTGGGCGGTGACGGCGCCCAAAGACGGCGCGATCCTGCCCGCGCTGTTCGAGAACCTGTTTGACCCGGAGCCGGTTGACCAGAAAATCGCGCGCATTGACTCAGCGCTGGCGGCCGCCCTTGAGTTGAAAGAGCCGGGCGGCTTCATGCTGATTGACGACCTTGCGCAGCGCGTAGCGGTCGGCAAAGATCTGGTCACGGATCGCGCGATCCTGTTTGCCGAACGCACGCCGGGATTGGATGTTAAGGAAGTCAGCGGCGACCTGATTATCCAGCGCAACCGTTTTGAAAGCATGAGGGCGTCATGAGCCTGCTTGACCGCATCAAAAACATGATCAAGGGACAAGCCGGCGAAGCTGAGCAGGTGATCCGCGACGCGTCCAGCACGCGCGAAATGCTCGAGCACCTTGACGAACTGATCACCCAGAACGAGGTCGAGCTGCGCAAGACGCGGCAGGAGCTCGCGCGCCTGGAGTTGTCCGAGCGCGCCAGCATCGAAAACATCAAGTCCGGGCGTGTCGGCGAACGCGAAAAGGAGTTCGTGCTGCTGCAGATCAAGCGCACGCGCGGCCAGATGGAAAGCCTGAAGCTCAAGGCCGACATCCTGAACAAGAACATCGAGTTGCACCTTAACCTCGTCGGCAAGATCCAGGCCATGGAGGCGATGGACCTGCGCGGGATCGAGCAGAATGTCGTGGAACGCGTGATGCTCGATTTCGAAGAAGGAATGGAAAAGTACCGCGAGGCCGTGCACGCCGGCGAAGGCGTCACCACCAAGAAAGAAGACGTGCTGTCGGCCAGGGACAAGGAAGACCTGCGCAAGCTGGAAAAGGAAATCCTGGGCGAAAAGCCGGCCACCCGCAAAGTGGACATGGACCAGGAACTCGCAGACATCGAAGCCGAGCTGATGCAGGCCGAGCGCGAACGCAAGGAAGCCGCCAAGGACATGGAGCAGGAACTGGAGTAACGGGGAGCCGATGGCAACGAACTTCTTTCACCTTCTGTTTGGCGGGCGTGTCGATCTTCGCAAACTCAAGGTCAAGCTGCGTGAAGTTGAGCGCGAGCGCCGCAAGTACTTCATGGAACTGCGCAAGTCTAGCGCCAAGCAGGGCACGCTGATCGAGCAGATCAAGGCCGCCCGCCGCGAAGGCAACCAGATTGAAGTCGATTACTTGTGGGAAGAACTCAAGGCGATCAAGCACGACTTTTCGTTTTCGCGCCGCGCCGCCAAGATCAGCAACCTTGAGGGCATTGCCCTGAAAAAATACATCCGCGGCCTTGAGCGGCTGGAAAAGCGCAAGGACAAAGACGGCGTGAACAAGCTGCTGCAACGCATCCGCACCAGCGGCCTTGACGCCAAGCTGGCGCTGCAACAGATCGACGAGCAGGCGTACATGGATGAGCTCAACGCCACGCTGGAAGACATCGGCCTTGAAATGGATGGCGAGTTCGAGGACCAGGACCCCGAGAAGGAGCGCTTCCTGTCCGAGATCGACACGATCAACGAAGCCGAAGAAGCAGGCAATTTCGATGAAGCCCTGAAAACCGAAGCCGAACTGAAGCACAAGCTCGAATCCGAAGAAGGGGCGGTGTAGGGCAGGGGTCAGGTGGCAGGTTTCAGGTTCCAGAAACTGCTGCCGTCACTGCTGAAACCTGAAACCTGGAACCTGTGGTTCATATGGACCTTTCCGGAAAACTCAAACGCTCCTGTGAAGACTCGCTGCACAAGGCCAAGATGGCTTGGAAGGCGGGCGACAGCGACGGCGCGGCCGGCCACTTTGAGGCCGCCAGCAAGGCCATGTTCAAGTACGCCGAGTACGCGACTTCCCGCAGCATGGAGTACGCCCGCAAGCGCAAAGCCATTGAGTACCGCGACTTCGCCAAGCGCCTGCGTGAAACCGCCGCCGAGCAAGCCAGGGGCGGCAAGCTGCCGCCACCGCCCAGCAGCAGCATCGACGAAGACCGCACCCCTGAATCCGGCAGCGGCGAGACTGAGCGCAGCATCAGCGAAACCGTCAGCCAGCTCATCCACACCAGCACCATCACGTGGGACGACATCGGCGGGCTTGAGCAGACCAAGCGCGACATCAAATACACGCTGGGCCTCAACCTCGCCAAGCCGCCCGACGAAGTGAAAATCGCGACCTTCCGCAACATCCTTTTCTACGGACCGCCCGGCACCGGCAAAACGCTGCTGGCGGCGGCCACCAGCAACAGCCTGAAAGTCACCACCGAGGGGCAAGCGCTGTTTTTCAACGTCAAGGTCAGCAGCGTGCTCAGCAAATACTTCGGCGAAAGCAGCAAGATCATCAGCGAAATCTACGGGGCCGCCCGCGACAACAGCCCCAGCGTGGTGTTTCTGGACGAGTTTGAAAGCCTTACCACCAGCCGCGACAGCGGCGAGCAATCCGGCGCCGAGCGCAGAATCCTGTCCACCATTCTGGCCGAGATGGACGGCTTGTCCGAAAAGGGCCGCAGCGACATTTTTGTGCTGACCATCGCCGCGACCAACCGGCCGTGGGACATTGACGCCGCCGTGATGTCGCGCTTTGAAAAGCAGATTTTGATCCCGCTGCCCGACGACGACGCCCGCCGCGCAATCTTGAAAATCCAGTTGCTGCGCAAGGGCTATCACGTTGAGCCCGAGGTGTTCGACCAACTGATAGAGATAACAAAAGGCTACAGCGGCCGCGAAATTGAGCGGCTGTGCAAGCAGGCCACAAGCCAGATGATCGGCGAGCTGAACGCCGACCTGCCCGACGTGCTGGACAGCGGCCTGAAGGCCACGCAGGCGTACAAAGTCAAAGTGCGCCCGTTGTCCGGGGAAGACTTTATGCAGGCGGCGGCGATGATCCGCCCTGTCACCAGCCCCGCAGAGGACCAGCGCTACCGCGACTGGAGCCCGGAGCCGGACTAGCCGATGCAGATCATCAACGAACAACTCCGCCCCGAGCTTGAAGCGGCGGGGCTGCTTTCGCTGGACGCAATCTTCACGCGGCGCGACCTGCAAGTCGTCAAGGCCGCGCTCACGGAACGCCAGACCTATCGCACCGTCTCGCCAGTAGGAACAACGCTGTACATCAAACGCTACGTCGATCCGGCCCCGGAGCCTTTCTGGGGCGGGCTGTTTGCACAGCCGTTTGACTCGCCGGTGCAGCGCGAGTTCGCTGTGCTGCGGCGGCTGTACAAGCTGGGCGTGGATGCGCCGGTTCCCGCCGCCTGCTTTGAGGAGCGCAACGCAGGCCGCATCGTCCGCGCGGCGCTGATTACGCTGGGCCTGCCGGTGCACACCAACCTTGAAGCGCTGGCCCGGTCGCCGCTTGCGCCCGCACGCCGGCAGCGGCTGGCGCGTCAGCTCGGGCGCATTTTGCGCACCATGCACGATGGTGGCGTGAACCACCGCGACTTCTATCTGGTGCATATACTCGTTGGCGATGGCGACCGCTTGTATGTGACTGACCTGAACCGGGCAGACATCCGCAAGCGCGTAACGCATCGCTGGCGCGTCAAAGATGTCGCGGCGCTGCTGCATTCTGCGCCGGCCGGCGTGACCGCCGCCGACAAGGCGCGCTTTTTGCGCGCTTACCTTGGCCGCAAGGGCCTGCGCGGGGCGCGGGATTTCATCAACGCCGTCATTCGCAAGGCCGCGCGCATGACCGCCCACACCCGCAAGCAGGTCGCGCGGCAACAGCCCAACTATCACGTCGTGGACTAGCGGGCCTGCCGCCGAAGGCCAAGTGCGCAACGACTCAACGAGCCAACCGGAATCGGTAACTGGATTGGCGCGGTGAGCAATAACCAACAGACCTGCTTGCAGTGCGCTGCGTCGTTGCGTCGTCGCGTATGGCAGTTCCAGTTGTCCTCTGTGGCTCCGTGGTTACCCACGCATTGAAAGCCGCAACGCGAAATCCCCAATCATCGCAGCGCAGGCCATTGAACATTGACGGTTGATCATTGATCATTGACGCCCATGGGAATCTTCAAATCCAAAGAAGAACGTCGCATCGCCCGCGACATGGAAATCAAGAAGGGCATCCAGCGCATGAAGCGCCAGGTGCGCGAGCTGAACAAGTCAGAAGAAGAGTGGCTTGAAAAGGCCCGCCGCGCCGCGCGCATGGGCGCCAACGACCAGTTGGCGTTCATTCGCAAGTCGCTCAAGGCCACCACGGCCCAGCGCCGCATGCTGGAGCGCCAGATGCTGACGATCGAGGCCGCCTACCAGATGAAAAACCAGGCCGAAAGCTTTGCCGTCTTTGCAGAAAGCATGGGCGCGGTCAGCAAGAGCATCAACGAGGTCTATAAAAACACCGACCTTGAGGCCACGCAGCGCAACTTTGAACACGCCATGATGCAGGCCGAAACGATGGGCCAGCGCATGGACCTGTTTTTGGACATGACCAAGGACAGCCTGTTTGAACAGGACAGCATGACCGGCGAAACGCTGGTGACGGACGACGAGATCGACCAGATGATCGGCGTGTCCCCGACCGAGCGTAAGCAGAAGTCCCGCGAAGAGCTTGACCGCGACATCGCCCGCGAACTGGGCGAAGACATTGAAGAAGACAAGAGCAAGTAGCGCGGCAAAATGAAACAGGCGCCCCCGCGGGGGCGCCTGTTGGCTTGTCTGCCGTTACTCGTATGTCTTGTCGAAGGGCTTCTTCTGGCCGATGATGTCGCCGGGGTTGCTGTCCCACGTGTCGGTATCAATCTGCCAGGTTTCGCGCGCGTCATCCTTCTTCATATACTCGGCGACTTCGCCGTCACTGAACTGGACAATCGTGCCTTCGTCGGCGTAGTTGTTCCAGTTGCGTGAGTTGAAGGTAATCAGCACTACGCGCTGCTTGCCGGTCTTCTTCATGAGTACCAGCAACTCGCCGCCGATCGGCGCAGTGTAGCTGCAGCTCAATTCAGGCAGTTCCATGTTTTCGTCGGTGATGAACGCCTTGTCCGCCGAGGTGTCACCGCTGTTCAGGCTGACAATCTTGCCCACCAAGTCGTCATTGAACAGCTTGCGCTTGAACGCCTGTTCATAGAACTTGCGGCCTCGCGCGTCCTTCAGCGGTGCCTTCTGAAGCTGGCCCGCTTTGGCCTTGTCGATCGAGATGTTGTCGAGCGCGGTCTTGATGTCGCCAAGCTGCTTCACCTCAAGCTTGTTCTTGGCCTGGGTCAGCTTGGGAATCACGGCCACAGCCAGGATACCCACCAGCAAGCCCAGAATGCCGATCACGACCATCAGCTCAACGAGCGTAAACCCGCGTTGTATGTTCCGTTTCAATTCTTTTCCCCTTGTATGGGTTAACGAAAGTACCTGCCCTACATTACAGGGTATCCGACGCCCCACAGTATCAGGGTGGCGGCAAGCCGCGTCAAGGATGGGTCGAAGCTCGGAGTGTCAGCAAATACAGGTCCGACGCCGTAAGATTCCATGTTACAGCATCTTACACGCCGGTGTGACCGCACTGACATTAGCGCGAATTCGATGCTTCACGTTGCAAGCGTCCGGGCTCGCCAGCCTCAGCCGCGGCTTGGCGGTTTGAAGTCCTGCTCAAGGTTGCGCAGCGACTCGGGCAGGGCGCTGTCGGCCTGCTCTTTCATGGCCTGCTTGCGGTCGCCATCGTCGATGCTGCCATCGACCTTCAGCGCCGGCATTGTGACCGGGCGTTCGAGCTCGGGGTGGCCGCACTTGGGGCAGGCGATGGCCATGCCGTCTTTGTAGTTCAGGACGTTGAACTTGCTGAAGCATGCCGGACAGCCCAAGATCGTGATGTTCTGGGTCTGCAGCAACTCGTGCACCTGGTCAGAAGACAGCACCTGCTTGCTGACCATGACCTCACCAAGGCGGAAGAACAGGTTGAAGCGCTCAAGCTTGGCTTGCTCGCGGATGCACTCGTGCACCTGCAACTCGGTGCAATAGTTTTTTTCAATGGCCAGGCGCCCCAGCGTCATGCCCATCTTGCGCACGGCGGGCGACATCTCAAGGCGTGAGCGGTTCTCGCGCTGGATGGCCAGCACGGTCATCAACTCTTCGTCGGACAGAAAGCCTTCATCCACCATGATCTTGCCAAGGTGGGTGCCGTCGGGCGCCTTTTCCTGCGACTCGACGGCCTTGGCAAGCTGCTCCTCGGTGATAAAGCCGCACGAGACGGCAATCTTGCCGAACAGGACTTCAATCTTGGTGGTGGCCATCGGCGATCCCGGAGCGACAACAGGCCGATGATACTTCCGCGCTGTCACATCAAAAGTGTGCAGACCGCGAAAGATTCAAGGTGGTAGAAGTCGCACACAAGTACTGCGGCCTTGCCGCCGTTGCCGCGATGCATGCAAAAAAGAACGGGCCGGAAAGGCCCGTTCTCCTCTACCGATTTCCCGTCCGCGGGAAAGGGGGTCAAACAGGGTGTCGCCCGTCTCACCCGCGATAACCTTACCCCGCCAACCGAAGTACGGCAAACAAAACCCGACTTGCTAGACCCTGACCCGCGTGTTGAAAACCGCCTTGAAGGCTTTGGCTGCAAACCACAGGGCCGCGCGTTTGATCGGCCAGGCGTTGGGGTTGGGCATCAAGCCGCGGCACTCTTCGGGCAGCATGATCAGGCTTACTTTCACGTTCGGTGCGATGCCGATGGGCAGGCCCTTTTCCATGCAGCGACGGTAAAAGTGCTGAAACACCGGCAGCATGTCCTCGACGCGCGGCGGCTTGCGCTTGCCGTAGGCGGCACCCACTACAGGCCGGAACACGCACACCGTCGGTATTGCGCCGTGATCGACAATCCAGTCAATCGCGCGCATGCTGCTTTCCAGCGGCTCCAGCCCGGCGATGATCTCGCCGTTGACAGTGTCAAAGCCGACTTCATTGGCGCAGAAGTCGATGGCATCAAGGTAGCGCTGTAAACCCGCGCGGCGGGCCTTGCCGGGGCCGATTTCGACAAACAGGTCGGCGTCAATCACTTCAAAGCACAGGCTTACATTGTTCACGCCAAGCTGCTTGAAGCGACGGTAGTTCTCAAAGTTCGCGTCCGGCGGCGCCTGCAAGCCCAGCAGCAGGTTCGTTTGCGACTTCAGCTTTTCAAACAGCGGCTCAAACAGGCCCAGATAGTCGTTGCTGTCAAGGAAGCCGGTGTTCACGTGCACGAAGGTAATCTTGCTTTCCTTGCGTGCGGCGATGGCGGTTTCAAGCACATCTTGAATGCTCTTTTCGGCCTCTTCCTGGCTGCCCAAATTCTGGCCCTCTGTACAGAACTTGCAGTACTCGTTTTCGCCGTTGGGCCCCCAGTTCTGGCAGCGCGGGCCCCAGTACACGCCCAGGTATGTGCCCTGCAGGCAACCGATGCGCTGCATCAGCTTGCCCGACGACGTGCGCTGCTTGTACCACTTGGGTTCTTCCGGAATCGTCACGGTGTCCACAAGCTCGGCGTTGGCGCGGTCCAGCGTGCCGACCCACGGCCCGCGTTTGGCTGTCTCCATGCTGTCGTAGGCGCTGTAGTCGAAGGGCTCGCGCTCGCGCCAGATTTGATAGGGGACTGTCCCCGCAGGTGACTGTCCCTCTTCTGGCGCTGCTTTCACCAGCCAGTACGGCGAGTTGCCCACCCACCACTCGACGACGGGCACATTCGTGTACATGTCGGCGCCGATCACAACCTCAAGGCCGCTGCCCAGGCCCGCGCGGTTGCGGATGATCTGGCGGGCGTCTTCGTCAAGGTCGCAACTGGCGTCGATCTTCAAGCCTTTGCAGTAAAGGTCCAGCTTGAGGTACGCCGGGTTGCACTTGCCGTCAGGTGTGAACAGGCCGACTGTCATGGGCTTTCCGGGCGTACGCGGGGGCAACCAGTCTATTGTTGCCCGCAGCAGGTGAAAGGGGCCTTCGCGCGGGCTATCATGCCGGCATGGGTGAAGACGAAATCATGGTTACGATCGCCAGCGCGATCGCGGCGCTGGTCATGTGGGGCCTGTGGGGCGCGAACCGCAGGGGCATGCGCAGCGACTTCTACCCCAACGCAAGCATCAAACAGCTCACGCTGATCGGCGGCATCGTCAACGCCGGCCTGCTGTTCATGATTCTAAAGCTGTGGTCGTCCTTTGATGTGCGCGACTCGGCGCCGTACCTTGCCCAGTACTGGTTCATGGGCGCGGCGTTTGCCGCCGTTGCGGGCATCATCATCTCGCCGCTGATGGGCATTTCGCACCGCGATGACGTGTGTGAACGCTCAAACCCCGCGGCGGCCTTTGCGTGGCTGGGCGTTGTCGCGGGCTTCACCATCGCGTACGCGGGCAGCAACATCGGCGACGGCCCGGGCTGGTGGGTGGTTGTGTTCTGCACCTTCGTGGCGTACGGCTTTCTGCTCGCGGTGTGGTTTGCCTTTGAGCTGGCGTTTCACATCGCGGAGCTGGTCACCGTTGAGCGCGACGTGGCCGCGGGCATGCGCTTTGGCGGCCTGATGCTGGGCCTTGGCATTGTCGCGGGCCGCGGCGCCGCGGGCAACTGGCAGGGCCCGGATAACGCGATTGCCGACTTTCTTTCAGTGGTCGTACCGGCATTGCCGCTGGTGGTGTGCGCCGCGATCGTTGAACTGCTGCTGCGGCCCAAGGCCGGCGCGGAAGTGCGCCAACCGGCGCTGTTCGGCGCGTTGCCCGGGCTGGCGTTTACCTTGGGCGGGTTCTTTTACGTATGGCTGTTGAAACCCTGGTGAATCAGCACGCCACGCTGCGCGTTGGCGAGGCCATGCCGCCGGATGAGTTCCGGCAGGTGTGGCTTGATACCGTGTTTGACAGCTTCAAGCTTGACCCGCAGTTCGGCGACACCTGCACGCTGGCGCCGTGGCCGCTGGTGATGCGCGCCGACGAGTGGCGCAAGCTCGCGGCCTGGAGCGAGGCCCTCGCGGCAGAAACCCTGGCCGCCGAGCACGCGCTGGCCCACCGCCCTGACCTGCTGCGGCGCCTTGCCCTGCCGCGCCAGGCCCGCGCCGCTATTCTTGACGCGTCAACATTCGGCCCGGCGCCCGGCATCGCGCGCGTCATGCGCTTTGACTTTCACCCGGCGGCACATGGCTGGGCGCTTAGCGAAGTCAATTGCGACGTGCCCGGCGGGTTTATTGAAGCCACGGGCTTCACGCGCCAAATGGCGGCGCACTACCCGGACCTGCGCATGGCAGGCGACCCGACGGCGGCCCTGTGCGACGCGCTGGCGGCGCCCGGCGGGCCGGTGGGTTTTGTTCACGCCACAGGCTATCTGGACGACCGGCAGGTCATGCACTTTCTGGCCCGCGAGATGGAAGCCCGCGGCTTTGAAGCGCCGCTGCTGGCGCCGGACCACATTACATGGAAAGACGGCACCGCGTGGGCCGGGCGCGCGCCGCTGGCGGCGCTCTTTCGTTTCTTCCCAGCCGAATGGCTGCCGAATCTCGACCGCAAATCGGGCTGGCGTCACTATTTTGCGGGCAGCAACACGCCGCAGTGCAACCCGGCCACGGCGCTGGCGCCGCAAAGCAAGCGCCTGCCGCTGGTCTGGGACGACCTTGGCATAGCCATGCCGACATGGAAGCGACTGTTGCCTGAAACCCGCGAGGCACGCGGCACAAGCGCGGACGCGCAGTGGGTGCTCAAGGCTGCGCTGGGGCGCGTGGGCGATGAAGTCGGCATCGCGGGCGTGACGGGAGAAAAGGAGCTGCGCCAGATTTCACGCTGGGCGCGGCGACGCCCAAAGCGCTGGATTGCCCAGCGTCGCTTTGACGCGGTGGCGCTGGACGCGCCCGGATCGGTCGTGTACCCGTGCATCGGCGTCTTTGTCGTGGACGGCAAAGCCGCAGGCGCATACTGCCGCGTGTCGCGGCGAGCGCTGATTGACGGCGCCGCGATGGACGTTGCGCTGCTGCTGGAGGATTGAGTGAGCAAAGAACTGTTCACAGCCTGGGCACCGCCCCAAAGCGACTGGTCGCAATGGGCCAAGCCTGCGCCGTTCATCGGCCGGGAAATCGCCACAGCAACCCAACGCTACAGCGGCCCGGCGATCGACCCATCGGCAATCAAGCCCTCGGAAGACCTCGCCGTTATCCTTGAGTTGCCCGGTGCGGAAGGCGTTGCGCTTGCCGTCGGCATGGCGCAGCACGGCTGGCGCCCCGTGCCGATGATCAACACCACCGCGGGCAACATGCCCGCCATCAGCATGGAGGCGATTCTGGGCGAACTGCGCAGCGGCGCGCCAATCGTGCAGGCGGCCCAGATACCTGAAAGCGCGCCGCCCGTGTTCATACTCGACAGCGGCCGCGGCGCGCCCGGTTACTCACAGATGCCGCGCACCTACGACAACCGCTGGATGGTGTTCCCGCAGGACTTTCCTTCCGGCAACAACATGCTGGGCCATGGCATCCGCCGTGTGCTGATCATGACCCGCGAGGTGGCTGTCCGGGACGACCTCATACACGTCCTGCGCCGCTGGCAGGAGGCCGGTATCCAGTTGCTGCGCGAGTTTCCCGGCGACGGCCAGCCGCCCCATGAACTGACCGTCAACAAGCCCAGCCGCTTCAAGTCCGGCTGGTACCGCCTTCTTGTGGCGATGGGCCTGAAGAAGAACTCCGCCGGCGGCTTCGGCGGCTGGATACCCGAGCCTTCCCAGTCCGGCCACGGATAATGAAAAGGCCCGGCAAGTGCCGGGCCTTTCTGTGCTTCACTGTGCGATCATGCCTTGCGA